>NZ_JAIXNE010000005.1:0-497393 GCF_020328055.1 Fulvivirga sedimenti | reverse complement strand
AATCTTCTACACACAGAGCGTACCTATCGGCACGCTTTTATCTGTCTGCACAATCTTCTACACACAGAGCGTACCTATCGGCACGCCACGGGTTCCAAACCTAATCCTACCCCATACGCCGTCCCGATGGGACGGGATGAGCCATTCCCTACCGCCCAAATGTCATCCCGCGAACCATGGGCTGTGCTTGACCCAGGCTTGTTTAGGTCTGCTTGCCGGCGAGGCAGGGTTCCCCCTGTAATCCGTGCGTAATCTTCTACACACAGAGCGTACCTATCGGCACGCTTTTATCTGTCTGCACAATCATCTACAGACGGAGCGTACCTATTGGCACGCCACAGGTTCCAAACCTAATCCCTTTTGCTACCCATAAGCCGTCCCTATGGGACGGGATGAGCTGCTCCTTTTTCTCGTCATCCCCGTCTCCCTGTTTACCTGCCGGAGCTAAAGCGTAGGTAGGAGGGCAGGCTGAAGAGCGTCCGGAATTGACCCGGAGCCGTCCCAAAGGTATCTTTTCGGGGTTTCAGGATCTGCTAATCAGTTACACACGATAGTGCCTATCGGCACACATGCCAGATCCAATCCATAGTCCATATATTTTGCGTGCCGACAGGTACGCTCCTTCTGTAGCAGGGATTTTATCAGTTGGATGCGTGCCGAAGGTACGCTCCATGTCCATCTCTTCCCTAAACCTTCAGATTACCAGCATAATAATTCTTCAGAATAATATCATTCGATAGTACATCCAGTTTCTTTTATCCCTTCGTTGTTCTAATTTTAGCTTCATGGAGCAGATCAATGATATGATTCCCGTTACACCTTCACCCTTTCCAAGGATAGTGGTGCTCGGAGGCGGTTTTGCCGGTATAAGTCTGGTTAAAAAATTAAAAGGAAGCCGGGTTCAGATCGTGTTGTTCGACCGGAATAACTATCATACCTTTCAACCGCTCCTGTACCAGGTGGCGACCGCCGGACTGGAGCCGGATTCGATCGCAGATCCCCTTCGGAAACAGCTGGAGCCGGTGAAGAATTTCTATTTTCGAATGGGGGAAGTGTTTGCCGTCGATCCGAATCAAAAACTAATCCGGACCGAAATTGGCACCATGAGTTATGATTACCTCGTGATCGCGACGGGTTCCAAAACCAACTATTTCGGAAATGAATCGGTCATGCAAAACGCGTTTCCGCTGAAGCAGATTCCGCAGGCCCTTGACCTGCGAAGTCATATTCTCCAGAATTTTGAGGCGGCTACCATTACCCGCGACCCGATTGAACTCGAATCCAGGATGAATATCCTGATCGTCGGTGGCGGACCAACAGGCGTGGAGGTCGCAGGGGCGCTGGGCGAGCTGAAGAAAAATATTCTTCCCAATGATTACCCGGAACTGGAATTTGAAAAAATGAAGATCGTTTTGCTGGAAGGTTCCGATCGATTGCTCAATGGTATGTCAGAACATTCCGGGGAAAAGGCACTGCAATACCTCAAAAAATTTGATGTCGATATCCAGTTAAAGACCCTCGTGACGGGGTATGACGGGCATGTAGCCACTTTGAATAATGACACCTCGATTCGAAGCCATACACTTATCTGGGCTGCCGGGGTACAAGGCAATTATCCGGATGGTTTACCTGAGGAGGCACAGCAGGGGGGACGGCTGATCGTGGATGGTTACAACCGCGTGAAGGGATGCGAAGATGTTTATGCCATTGGTGATGTGGCATCGATGCAGACCGAAGACTTCCCCAGAGGGCATCCGATGCTGGCGCCGGTAGCCATCCAGCAAGGACGCCACTTTGCCAGGAATTTTAAAAAAATGCTGAAAGGTGGTGAAATGGAGCCGTTTTCTTATCATGATAAGGGCTCAATGGCGACCATTGGCCGTAATAAGGCTGTTGTTGATTGGGGCAAACTTCAGTTTGGCGGATTTATCGCCTGGATGATCTGGATGTTTGTACATCTCATTTCCATCATTGGATTCAGAAACCGTCTGATCGTATTTTCGAACTGGGTATGGAATTACTTCACCTATGATAAAGGTACCCGCCTCATCATTCGTAAATTTATTCCGAAGAATAAGCTGAAGACGGAGGAAACAGTATGAAAAAATCTGGCATTCGATACCTGGTGGGAGGGGCCATGGTCCTGTTTGGAATTTATCAGATCCTGGCTGGGAATTATTGGGAAAGTTCGCTGTACCTCACGGCCGGACTGGCATTTATCAGTATCGGACTTCTTATGTCGGATTCATTTCCGCAATACAAGAAACTCCTGAACATTGTAAGCTGGGTGTTAATAATCCTGGCTGTTCTTCTGTTCTTCTTTCTGCTCCGGACGGATCAGTACGTGTAATCATTGGATTTGCTAACTTTGTAGTATGAACAAAGCACGTCTATACTGGAGTCTGCAGATTGGAGCCTGGCTTATCTTTGCAGTTCTCCAGATGATCGGTTTTGTGGAATTCCAGCAAAAGGAGCTTACATCGACCCAGGTCTATTTTTATCTTTCGGAAGCTGCTGCTTTTATGCTGATTACCCACTTCTTTCGATACGTGCTGATCAAGTCGGGTTGGCTTTCGTTGTATTTCAGGGAGTTAATACCAAGGGTGGTCTTTAGTGTAATTGTGATGGCGATGGTCATGTATGGCATCCGGCTTCTCATATCATTACCGCTTGACATTTTTGTCGCAAGCGCGGCTTTTGACTCGGGTAAGCTCATTTCTCTCGTAACCGGCTATACAATCATTTTATTCTTATGGGCGGTTTTTTACCTGACTTACCACTATTTTGAGCGCTATAATTTATCTCTGAAGCGGCAGGCGGAAATGAACGAGATTGAACTCAGCAATCTGAAATCCCAGTTAAACCCGCACTTTATTTTTAATGCACTGAACAGCATACGTGCGCTCGTGGATGAGGATCCTAAGAAATCAAAACATGCCATCACCCAACTGTCTACAATACTAAGAAGTACACTGGTTTCCGATCAAAATAGTTTGGCTAACTTTGAGGATGAACTGAAGACCGTCAGGAATTATCTCGGGCTTGAAAGTATTCGCTATGAGGAGCGGTTGAAAGTAGATTATGAAATTGATCCGGAATCCTATAAGTTTCAGGTTCCTCCGCTGATGCTTCAAACGCTGGTTGAAAACGGAATTAAGCACGGAATATCACAGCTCAAGGAAGGCGGGGTTATTAAAATTTCTTCCAAAGTTAAAGGTGATCATCTTCAGTTGATCATCCGAAACAGCGGACAGTTACGTAAGATGAATGGCAGGGCTCATAAAAAGCCCGGCGGACTTGGGCTGATTAATACCCGGCGCCGACTCGACCTGATTTATGGGAAGAATGCGTCGTTTCAAATAAAAAATGAATCCGGGACAATGGTTCGCACAGAACTTGTGTTGCCCTATAACAGAATGGAATATGAAAGCGCTGATAATTGATGATGAACGTTTGGCACGTAAGGAATTAACTTCTTTGCTGAAGGAACACAGGGAAATTGAGGTGATTGGTGAAGCCGCCAATATTGACGAGGCGGTGGAATTGATCGAGGAGAAAAATCCGGACCTGCTGTTCCTGGATATTCAAATGCCGGGAGGTACAGGCTTTGATCTGCTGGAGCAGCTCGACCGTGTGCCGAAGGTTATCTTCATCACGGCCTATGATGAATTCGCGTTAAAGGCATTTGAGGTAAATGCGCTTGACTACCTTCTTAAGCCTGTGCAGTCGGACCGCCTGTCGGACGCCATCAACAAGCTGAGTATGGAGCCGTCTGATTCTGAAGAAACCGTTTCGGTAGAATCCCAGGAAAAAAAGCTTGGCCTGAATGACCAGGTATTTGTGAAGGACGGGGATAAGTGCTGGTTTGTGAGCCTGTCGAATATCCGCCTTTTTGAATCAGATGGAAATTACATCAAGGTATATTTCGATGGAAACCGTCCGATGATTCATAAATCCCTGAACGCGCTGGATCAGAAACTCGACCCGCGAAGCTTCTTCCGCGCAAGCCGCAAACACATTGTGAACCTGAGCTGGGTGGAAAACATCGAGCCCTGGTTCAACGGCGGACTTATGGTACGCCTTAAGGGTGGCGACAAGGTAGAAGTGAGCCGAAGGCAGGCTGCGAAGTTTAAGGAGATGATGAGCCTCTAGCCTCGCAAAATCTCACGACGATACAGGCAAGGCAAAATCTTGCGATGTCACCGGCGATGCCCTCCCTCCTCCGTCAGCCGGGAAGTAATTGATGTCTGCCTAAAGAGTGAGATAATTTGATGCTGAGAATCATTATTGAAAACAGAATACACCAAGCCCTTCTTCTCCTGAACTTAGCCAATAGGTGAATTGAAAAGATCAAAGCCAAACCCAGGTACGAAACAACCTGAAATTAGGAAAGGGGTGAATATCATCTCTTTCCAAATTAATTTGTTGAGTCTCATAGATGCTCCTTGGTCAGCTTTTCACGAAAGAATTCTAAAAGGTCATCTCTGTGATGCTTTGCCTGATCAAGGAAATCCTTTCCTGCTTCAGTCTCTTTATCATATTCTCCACTCCACGAAATCATATCAACCATGAAAGGAAGCATGTCAATCCCTTTTTGAGTTAGGCTGTACTTAATCCTGGATTTCTTAACATCATCTTCGCCCTTAGAAATGAGTCCCACCTCTTCCAGTTGCTTTAGTCGTGTACCGAGCACACTTGTAGATACTTTTTCACCGCCCTCCAAAAACTCATTGTAGTGACGTTTGTTCTTAAACATCAAGTCCCTGATAATCAATAAAGACCACTTGTCTCCGATGTGTTCAAGCACATAATTAATTGGGCAATGCGAACGTACTTCCATGACTCAAAGATAAAAAATCATTCTATTTAACTTGCATTTTCAAAGTTATATATTAATTTAGCTTCGAAATTACAAGTTAAATTATTGATCATTAAAATTATTATTATGGAAAAGACACCCATGCAGATTGTACAAGAAGGTTTCGGAGGAGGTATGGCCTCTGGAACGGATTCATGGAAAGAGTTCATTGCCGATGACATCACCTTTACTGGTCCGGCAGCACAAGTCGCAGGTAAATCGGATTTTATCAAATTGAATGAAGGCTTCATGTCTATGGTAAGAGGGGCAGGCATGATTAAGGCCGTAGAGGTTGATAATTATGTGATCACGCAAGTCGCAATTGATGTTGAAATGCCAACAGGAAAAACCATCACTTTAGACATGAGTGAATGGTATGAAACTGAAAATGGAAAAATCAAAAGCATCAAAGTGTATTATGATGCTGAAGAATTTAGAAGAGAATCTATTTAAAATTAACCACTCCCAGATGGAGCAATAAATTTCTCTTGGGAATAATAGTTTAGAAAAATGAATACGCTACACAATGAAATAATAATTGATGCTCCCCTGGATAAAATATGGGAGTCATTAGCAATTGCCGAGAAATTGGACAGTTATGACCCAACGGTAAAAAAATCTACGGCAACTTCAGAAATCAAATCGGGTCTTGGAGCCAGTAGAAAAGTAGACATGCTAGATGGGAAAAACTGGTTTGAAGAAACCTGCACAACATATGAGCCTAATAGAGCGCTTACCTATACCTTAACGGCTTGCTCCTTTCCAGTTCATAAACTCCATCATGATTATTCCTTTGAACAGGTCGGTGATAAGACTAGAGTAACTCAAAAAATGAATATTCAAATGAAATATGGAGTTTTGGGAAAATTGATGTTTGCCATGTTAAAACCAAAATGGAATTCGGGGATTAAAGAATTTTTAGGTGGACTTAAAAAAGTATCCGAAAACGAATAAACATGGCCTATTCTGATTACCAGGCAGATCGTATCCGTAAACGATTATCCAAAGTCAAGCTAACCGAAGAAAAGAAAATGATGGGCGGACTCATTTTTATGGTAAACGACAAAATGTGTGTCGGTTTAGATATTGAAAAAAAATCTGGCAGGGATCGACTAATGGTGAGAGTTGGTAAAGCAAGACATGATCAACTTATCTTCAAAAAAGGAAGTAGGGAAATGGATTTTACAGGAAAAGTTATGCGTGGCTTCTTTTTCATAGAACCAGAAGGTTTTGATGCTGAAGATGACCTGGACTTTTGGATTGAAAAAGCATTATATTTTAATAGAGAAATTAGTTAGCACTACCTACAGCACTATATAAAAGCTCAGAGTCTTTGCAATTTTTTAAATCACTGAACTCGGCTCAAAACCTGGCCTGCCGGCAGGCTGAAACAAGTTCAGGATGACACATTTGCAGAAATATACCTTACAGTTTGGCAATGGTTTGGGAGGCCTTAATTAACTACAACTAATTTCACTATATTACATAGCCGAGCACCATGAAATTGGCTATTTTTTAGAATTAGGTAAGAGTTTTTCACACCATTCGGATACAAATGGTATTAACAAAACAATCTGCTATCCCACAACAATGTCGTTACAAATGAAAAGCATTTCCGGTCCGCTGTATCTTCTCATTATATTGGTTATCATTTTTTCCGCCTGCAAGGAGAAGGAAACTGCAACAGCAGAAACGGACTTTTGTGAAAATATTCATCGCAACGATGATATATCGCTCACATCCGCGCTGGAGGATGTCGCAGGAAAGATGGAAAATCAAACCGGGGTTTATGTCCTGGAAGACGGGAGTGGTTCCATGATCGCCCGGGCGTGGCTCACCGAATATGCCGAAAAGACCATCGACATACAGTACTTTATCTTTTCTACAGACAACATCGGACTCATCGCCTGTGATTACCTGGTCAGGGCGGCAGACCGCGGCGTGAAAGTAAGGATCATCGTCGATGACATCATGGTGGATGCCGACATCGATGATATCGCCACCTTCAGCTCCCACGAGAACATATCCGTGAAGATCTATAATCCGGGAGTTAACCTCGGGAAAAACATTCTTCAGAAGATCGGGAAATTCACTTCGGATTTCAGATCTGCGAATCAGCGAATGCATAACAAAACATTCATTGTGGATGGCAAAGTGGTTATTACAGGCGGGCGAAATATCGCCGATGAATATTTTGATTATGACCATGAATACAATTTCCGGGACCGCGATATACTGCTGCTTGGTAAGGCCGTAAAAGATGTTGGTCATTCCTTTGAGGAATACTGGAATAGCGAATTGAGCCAGGATGTGATGAAGGTTATCAATGAAGATCCGGAAAAGATATCATCGCCCGACACGTTTGACCGGCTTCATGAATATGCCTGCAACCCTGAAAATTTTTGGCCCCAGATACGGGAGAGAATCGCTCAATTACCTGAAGCCTTTGAAAACATTAAAAACTCAGGGGATTTGGTGTGGCTTGACAGTATAGGATTTATTTCAGATAAGCCCGGTAAAAATGAAGGAGAAGAAGGCCTTGGTGGTGGAGGTTTAACAACCACAGCACTTGTTGAGCTCGTGAAAAATGCGAAGTCATCCATCGATATCCAGTCACCCTATTTAATCACAACTGAACTTAGTCGGAATTTATTTGCTGAAGCAGTGGCCAGAGGAGTTAAAATAAGGATACTCACCAACAGCCTCGCATCCACAGATAATGTGGAAGCATTCAGCAGTTACCAGACGGACAGGGAAGAATTGCTGAAGACAGGTGTGAGAATATTTGAGTTTCGGCCGGATGCGGCGGAACGCACACGGATAATGACCGGTGAACTACAACAAACGCTGGATCATACGCCAATATTCGGATTACATGCGAAATCTATGGTGATTGATCAACAAATCACGGTCGTCGGAACTTTTAACCTGGATCCAAGAAGTGCAAATCTGAATACCGAGTGTATTGTGGTTGTGGACTCTGAACAAGTTTCAAATGGTGTTCTTTCAGGTATGGAAATTGAATTCAAACCAGAAAATTCATGGGAGACTACGCTGGATTTCAATCCGGATTCCGAGGTAAGCAAATACAAACGGCTAAAAACCTGGACCAGAAAAATTATTCCGAAAGAGATATTATAACGCAGTATTTGATCCTTTCCATGGTTAAAAGTTGGGGATCATTTGCATAGCAATCATGAAAATGATCAAAATTCTGAAATAGGTCTCCTTTCGGAAAATCACAAGGTTGGCAAGTAGAAAAAGCAGCATTGATATATTGAATGTCAACGAATGTACCATGGAAATTGCCATGGGAGACCACTCCATTCCGGCCGACAGGCGGAGTATTGGATATAATACCAGTAAACAACACATAGTGAGGATCCATTTGCGGTTTGATGAAACTGATACCCGTGCGTAGTGATAAAAAATGATCCCGATATAGATTATGGGGGCAATAAATGCTGCCAGATTACGAATTTCAGGCTGAAGGTTTTCACCGTACAAGGGTAGAATAAATAATACCAGTGCCGTGGTTGAGAATATCAGCAGTGGTAATTCGGTTCTTTCGCGGGGCACCCTGAGATAGGCCGGCCAGGTAAAACTATATGCATATAAGCCTGTCCAGATAATGGTCAGGATGAAGAAAACGATACCTACCAATACGGTTTCCCCGGTTAGCCATGAGCTAAAATTGAAAACCAATCCAAACCCGATCATCATTAGTGCGATCGCTTCCATCAAGGAACTGTTCCGGGAAAGTAATCCTATAATGACATGATCCTTCAGTTTTCCGCCGGATCGGTAGAAATAGATGGAAATGGCCGGGAACAGGATTAACATCATTGAGGAAGAAATGATCTGAAGCTCCGACCTGCCGGGCAGGTGCAATATGGTAAATGTGAGATACAGCAGGAAAAAGATAAGCGTCAACGTAATGAGCGAAAGGAAAAGTCTCCCTCGTGATTCCGGGTAATTAATAATATTACGCACAGTACTTGTGACCAGTAAAACGCTGGTAAATGCCAGAAAACCAAGCAAAAGTTCTCCGGAGCCCGGAAAATGCAGGATTTTGAATGTTGTGGCTAAAGCGAGGAGTATCACTGACAGGATACTGAAAAGCCGTGTTAAATCGATTTTCCTGTTGATTGTTTTCATGGTTTCGCGTTCTATTGTTTTTAAGTGATGGCCCGATATTTCTTTCTGCACCAACTCCCATGCCTCGGGAAAAGACATTCCTGAATCCATGCGTGACTCAAGATCGGAGATCAGATGGTCGAGCAGCTCTTCGCGAAGCGGACTGAATGTAATGCCCTGCTCATCGAGGAAGAGATTTACAATGTCGGCCTGTGATGAACTTAGATTCCCCATGCCAGCAGTCCGGGTTTTGGAGAAGGCGCAAGTACGGTACGTATTACATCCAGGAATTGCTCCAGCTCTGCCACCTTTACCCTGGCTTCTTCCTTGCCTTTCTCGGTTAGGGAATAATATTTCCTCACCCGGTTATCGACAATTTCCTGCTCCGTTTTTAACAGGGTCTCATTTTCAAGTTTATACAGGATGGGGTATAACGCCCCGTAGGTGATCTCGATCTCACCGCCGGAAAGGCGTTTCACCTCCTGCGTTATTTCATACCCGTACATACGCTTGTTTTCTGAAAGCAGCTTCAGGACAATCGGCTTTATCGTTCCTTTTATGTATTGATTTGAACTCATAGTATATAATTTACTTAAATATATAAAAAATAAATTGGTAAACAAACTTTATGGTAGTCAGTGGTCAGCCCCGAAGGGGTCCCTTTGGGATAGTCAGCCTGCCTGCCGGCAGGCAGGTAGTCAGTATTATCTGGGGATCCTGAATATCGTTCGCTAAGCTCACTCTTTCAGGATGACGGTGGGTGTTATAGCGATTACCACATTGAAGACGGCCTGGGCCGTGTCTGAGGAGGCCAGGCCGACGAGTTTGGGCCAGGCCTAGATTTCCTGGCTGCCGGCAGGCAAGCAGGTAGTCAGTTGTATCCCTCCCGGTCTGGCAGGGATGACGATGGGGGTGTCCCGTCCTGTGCCAAAGGCATCCCTTCGGGATAGGAACGGAGTATGTGTATCAAACGGCATTATGTAAGCAACCGTGCCGTGCCAACGCATCCCTTCGGGGTATGGACGGCACATGGGTAGCGTGCCGAAGGTACGCCACATGTGTAGAAAACAGGATATTGATTATAGTAAGGCGTGCCGAAGGTACGCTCCCTGTCAGGGGTTATGGTTGTATCCCTACCTACGGCATCCGAGCTTTCCGGAAGGCAGAGGTCTCTTCTTTACAGGGAAATGGCTGTAATGAATGGGTGCCGGGTATCCGTATCGTGTGAAAATCAGATGAATAGAAATTGTGCGGATTGTTACGGGCTTACCTTATCCATGGAGCGTACCTTCGGCACGCGTTATTTAATCGACAATATGTCTACATACAGAGCGTACCTTCGGCACGCCAAGCTTATACCCACGATCTTTTAACATATGTGTGCTTGATTAAGACTCTTTCTTTGTTCTCGTAACCTCTTCGATGTGCCGGAGGAGGGCATCCTCTACTTTCCAGTCTTTGGCAAGTTTGATCATGGAGGCGGCCTCAAATTCTGTGATGTATCCTTTCAGCTGGTTTGACTGCCAGACCATTTCAATATAGGAAACCCGTTTATCGTGGGAATAATTAGCCATTACCTCGTTTAGATATTCACGGGCCCGTTCGAAAGAATTGAAATAATCTTCCGAAATAAAGGTATTGGCCCAGGCAAGTTCATCATGTGCATCGAGCTCATCGGCCGTGCGGCTGAGCTCCACCATTTCTTCATGGTCCAGTCCGTGATAGTGAAAGATCACGGATTTGAGAAGCATGTATGCTTTTTTTTCTTCACTGTCCATAAAGCGGGTATTTATCAGTAAGAAACTATTTTAAGACAAATTATCAAAATTATAATTACGGACTGGTTAAAAAAAGATCTTCAGTGATCTGATCCGCAAGCAGTTTGCCTTTATCGGTAAGAATAAGGTGTTCATTTTGCTGAAGCAATAAACCTCCCTGGATGAGACGCTGCAGGTATGTTCCCTGTTCATCCAGCAGGTTAAAGGAGAATTTTTCCCGTAATACCTTCAGATCAATTCCCCATGATGTGCGCAATGAGGTTAACAGGTATTCATTGGCCTGGTCCAGGCGTGAGAGGGTTTCACGTGTTGCCGGTAGTTCCTTATGGTGAATGGACTTAATGTATCGTGCATTATTGGTGACATTGTACTGACGGGAAGTCCCATTGTATGAATGGGCACCAGGTCCGATTCCCATGTAGTGCTCACCAAGCCAGTAGCTCATATTATGACGGGACCGATGTCCCGGTAAGGCAAAATTGCTGATCTCATAATGGTCATAGCCCGCACGTTGCAAATAATTGATCAGTAACTCGTATTCACTTGCTGCCAGGTCTTCCTCCAGTGGGATCAGCCGTTTTTCCTTGTGCCACTTCCCAAATACGGTACCCGGCTCGATCGTAAGTCCATAACTCGAAATATGTTCTGGAAAAATATCCAGTATAATTTCCAGGTCACGCTGCCAGCGATCAGGCCGGCTGCCGGGAATAGAATGGATAAGGTCTACATTTATATTCCGAAAACCTGTTTTGCGTGCATCTTCGATACATTTTAGTGCCTGGTCACGACTGTGCGCCCGGTTGATGAACTTCAGGACCTCATTATCGAACGACTGAACACCAATGCTCAGACGGTTAATTCCAAGGTCGAAAAACATCTTCAGCTTTTCAGGTGAAAGGTCATCCGGATTTGCCTCCAGGGTGATCTCGGTTTGCTCGGTAAGAAAAAAGGAACGCCGGATGAGCGATAATATGCTGCTGATGTAAACGGCCGGCAATAAGCTGGGTGTTCCGCCGCCAAAGTAAATCGTTGAAATGGATTGCTTTCCCAGATAGTCTCCACGCATCCGGATCTCTTCGAGAATGGCCTTTCCCATTTCCGGGACACTTTTCAGCATTGTTGAGAAGTGAAAATCACAGTAATGACAGGCTTGTTTGCAATAGGGAATATGAATGTAGATACCTGCCAATTGACTATAATTTCACAACTTAGTAATAAAAATAAGCGAAAATTGTCCAGGTTCCTTATACTTTCCCTATGTCTTTTCTGCTTTTGTCTAAAAAGCGCCGGACAGGAGATTCAATGGATGGTTCGGGGGGAACTTGACTCAAAAATTACGGAGGCACTGCCCGTAGCTTCAGATTCTGCAACTCTGGGCAAAAAGATAAATGAGTCGCTGCTCTTTTTGCAGCAGAGAGGCTATTTGCTGGCACAGGTTGAGGATTCGAAAAAAACAGAGACCGGCTGGAAAATTATTCTGAATCCCGGATCAAAATATACCTGGACCAATCTTGGAGAAGGAAATCTTCCTTTGCGCATTCAGAATCGCGTTGGTTTCCGGCCGGGCCGTTTTAATACAAGTGCCATCAATCAGAATGAGCTCGAACGTCTTTTTAAACGAATTCTTCGCGAATCGGAGATATCAGGTTACCCTTTCGCGTCGGTTCGACTCGATTCTATCCGTCTTGAGGATACCGGGATTTACGCCGTAATCAAGTACGAGCCCGGACAACTGGTGGTCTATGAGGATCTGATCCTGCCTGATGCGACTTTCGTTAAGTGGGAGTGGATGGCTGCATATCTTGATATCCGACCCGGCGACATTTATAATCAGCGTAACATCAACAATCTTAATGAGCGGATTGACGCGCTTGAATTCGTTGAACTTGATGGTCCGCTTACGATTGATTATAGTTCCGGTAATGCCCGTGTTGCGATACCCGTTCGAAAAAGACCTTCGAACAGAATTGATGCAATCATAGGTTTTTTGCCAAATGAAGAAGGTGATGGAGGACTTCGGATAACCGGCGAGGCGGAGCTGCACCTGGCGAATCTTTTTAATTCGGGGAAGATATTCGATTTTCACTGGCAGCGGATGCGTCCTGAAACCCAGTTTCTGGAAATCGGATACCAGCACCCCAATTTTCTGCGAACCAACCTCGACGTATTTGTCGGGTTTAAGCTATTGAAAGAAGATACTACTTTCGTTACCCGGGATTTCAACCTGCAGGTGGATTACCGGAACGGCCGGCACACCATTTCCTTTTTAAGTCAGTTTCGTGCGGCACGTTTACTGGAAACCGGAAGCGACGTGGAGGTGCTGCCGGATGTAGCCGATTTTAACCTGAATGATTATGGGGCGGGCTATCGGTATGACAGGTCTGATGCGGGATGGCTGGGTTTTAAGGGCCTTCATTTTTCTGCAGAGTTCACTGTGGGTAATAAAAAGATCCGCAGGAATGCCGCTTTTCCAGATGATGTCTATGACGGTATTGATTTGGACTTAATACAGTTAGGTGCCCGCGCGGCTGGAAGGTGGGGTTTCCAAACGGGAAAGAAGTCGTTGCTATTTCAGCATGCCCGGGGAGGGTGGCTGGACAGCGACCGTCTCTTTCTGAATGATCTCTATCGTCTTGGGGGTTTCCGTTCTATTCGCGGATTCAATGAAAATCAGTTTTTCGCGCGGCAATATTTCCTGTATACAATAGAGTGGCAGCTGTTTTTTGATGAGTCCTCCAATATTTTTCTTTTTGCAGATCAGGCTGTTTTAAGGTCCCTTGGTGATTGGGACAACCCCACCGGACTGGGAATCGGGCTCACATTACAGACGGGTGGCGGACTGTTACAGCTTGCATATGCGGTGGGCAGGGATCAAAATCAGCCGCTGGATTTGCGTCTTTCGAAATTTCATTTCGGTTATAAAGCCAAATTCTGATAAATTGCACCCCAATGAAGCAAATCTTTTTCGGACTAATCTTTCTTCTTGCCGTAATGCCGGCCCGGGCTCAGACGGATACCATGAAAATTAAGGATTTGTCGGCCGAATGGCGCATGCGTTCATCACGTGACGGCATCATTCCGCTGATCAATATTGAATCTTTTTCCGGGAACTCCCTGTTTATCCCCATTCCGTTGTCGGAATACCGGGGCAATCTGCTGCGGCTTTATTCGGCAGAAGAAGTTTCTATTTTCCAGGGTGATAAGCTTCTGATGCTTTTTCAGGGCGAAAAATGGATGGATGTTGACAGTCTCAGGGAAGTTTACGGCGACTCGGTGATTTACACCTTATATAACAGGCGACTGAATCCGTATTCAATTTCGACTGAAATTTACCGGATTACCGATGTGCAGACATCCCGGATGATACGCAGCGACCAGGTAATTATCGATGCGAAGGAAAAATCAGATATCCGAAACGTGTTGATCTTTACCATTTTACTAATTCTGGCTTTTGCTACCGTCCTGTATTACTATTATCCGAGAATGGTGCGCGACTTTTTTCGGCTTACGCGGGCAGTGAGTTTGCGAGAGCTGGATGAGAATTTAATGAAGACCCGTCCGCTTTCGCTGGTTAATTTGTTTTTTTATTTACTTGAAAGCATGCTGGCTGCCTGGGTACTGTTCGTGTTGGTTCAGTATTCCGATTTCTACTACCGGTTTAATTTCATGCATTTCGAAGGATTCGGCAGGGGACTTTTTATCTGGGCAAGACTCGCACTGGTTATTTTTGGATTATTAATGCTTAAATATTTGCTGGTGCGATCCTTCAAGGCGCTATTCCATATCTCCGGATTTCTGAACAGTCACTTTTACAATTATATCAGGATCGGGCTCCTTTTTTATACAGTGCTTGCATTGTTCCTGTTTGCTGCCATTTTTACCATGCATATTGTGGATCCTTCCTTCTACAGAGGTCTCATGATCACGGTGTTAATATTGTTCGGGCTCCGTGCGGTTTTGATCTATTTTAAATTAATGAATGAATCGTCACATACGATTTTACATTTATTTTCCTACCTTTGCGCCACAGAATTGATACCCTTAGTAATTGTATTGTCATGGGGTATTAATCAAACAATGTGAAGGTAAGAATAGCTATGACTGATAAAGTGAAAGATAGAGTGCTTCCGGTAAAAAGTATTCTAGTTTCTCAACCCGAGCCCAAGGACGAAAACTCCCCCTACTTCAAATTGGCAGAAAAATATAATCTGAAAGTGGATTTCCGTCAGTTTATTCAGGTTGATCCTGTATCGATCAAGGAATTCCGAAAGCAGAAGATTGATATTCTCAATCATACAGCCATTATTTTTACCAGCCGAAACGCTGTTGATCATCTCTTCAAGATCTGTGAAGCGCTGAAAATTGAGATGCCGGCTGATATGAAATACTTCTGTATTTCGGAACAAACTGCGAATTACTTACAGAAGTATATCGTTATCCGAAAACGCAAGATATTCACCGGCCATCGTACGGCTTCTGACCTGCTGGAGATCCTCAAAAAGCACAAGAATGAGAAGTATCTCTTCCCCTGTTCAGACATCCGGAAGGATGATATACCGGAATTCCTTGCGGAGAATGGGTACCAATACAGTGAGGCGGTAATCTATCGTACAGTGGCCAGTGACCTGTCTGATCTGGAGGACGTTTACTATGATATTCTGGCTTTTTTCAGCCCCAGCGGCATTCATTCGCTGTTTGACAACTTTCCGGACTTCAAGCAAAACAACACCCGAATTGCGGCATTCGGTCCTACGACCGCCAAGGCAGTGCGTGATGCCGGACTGGTCCTGGATATTGAGGCGCCCCTTCCCAACGCTCCGTCGATGACTGGAGCCATAGAATTGTACATTAAGAAGGCTAATAATATTAAATAGCGTAAATTATTCGTTAATTTTAGTATAATCGAATACAATTTATTACGCCATTTAATTAGGGCGGCTTGAATGTAATGAGGAAAAAACTTTATATTTAAGTTCGCTTTTGAGTCATGTTATGCGAAAACTAATTTTTATTGTTTGTTTCGGGGCAACATTTTTTGGCCTTAGACCCGCTTTTGCCCAGCAGGATGCTCAGTTCTCATACTATATGATGAACAAGCTTTTCTACAATCCGGCCTTTGCAGGTACGGAAGGTTTAACCAAAATAACGTTGTTGCACCGTACACAGTGGGCGGGGTACAACAGCACCTTTGATGATGGAGGAGCTCCAACAACACAGGTGTTTAGCGTGACCTCACCGATTTACAAATTCAAAAGTGGATTTGGTGTACATGTTGTAAACGATAATCTGGGACCATTGAATAATCTGGAGGTCCAGGCGTCGTATGCGTATCATCTCGGTATCAAGAATTCGAAGCTCAGCTTTGGTGTTCGGATGGGGGTGTTCTCGCAATCGATCGGTAAGGGCGAATATCGCTTTATCGATTCCGACGACCCGGTGATCCTGAATAGTTCGGAATCCCAGGTTAGGCCTGATCTGGCATTAGGTGTTTACCTGAGGAATGAAAAATATTATGCCGGCATTAGTTTTAACCATTTGTTGAATTCAGAATTCGACTTCGGTGTGCCAATACGAAATGCACTCGAGACCCATGGTTATTTTATGTTCGGATATATTCACCGGGTAAATTTTGATCTGGTCCTTGAACCATCTGTGATGGTGTCTACCGACTTCAATGAATATAGTTTTATTCTGGGTGGTATGGCCTATTATAAGGAACAGATGTGGGGTGGGGTTACCTTTCGACAGTCTGAAGACATTAACGTCCTCCTTGGATACAATTTTTTAAAGGATAAGTCGTTAAGCTTTGGCTACAGCTTCGGTTATGTAGTCAAAGACCAGGACGCGAAGCAACCGACGACACATGAATTCTTACTTAGCTATCAATTACCGGTGAACCCCGGAGCTAGTAAACGTGTTGTTAGAACGCCAAGGTACAGACATGATTAGGTCTGTTTGAGAGGTATTTTTTACTGAACAAACCTGATAATTAACCATTTCGGTTTTACTGCAAAGTTCACTAAAAACATACATCTTCTAAGATTGAGCAGAATAATTTTTATATATTTCGATTGTAATTGGATTAATTAGTAACTGAATTTGACTTAAACCGACAAGTTAAAGTTTTTTAAAATAAAGTGTTATGCGTAAAGTTTCAAGACATTTGTTCTACTCCCTTTCGCTCCTAGCGGCGACTTTTTTGGGAGGTTGCGGGCTCCTCGGACTCGGTGGTAGCGGCGGCGACGGAGGAGAGTTGGTCGGCGTTCCCGGTCGAGAAGGTTGGCAGATGGTTCAACCCTACGGGATGGTTCCGATTCCTGCTGGTACGTTCCATATGGGACAGGCAGATGAGGATCCGGCTTCCACACAAATAAATTTTAACAAGCAGGTCACCATTGGTTCCTTTTATATGGACGATACGGAGATCACCAACAACGAATACCGGCAGTTTATCAACCATCTGCTCGAGGATTCAGTAAGTGTTCTCGGTGAAGAGACCATTATGACGGAGTACTATCCTGACACAACTGTTTGGGTACGCGACTTTGCGCATCATATGGGAGATCCGATCCAGGATTACTATTACTGGCACCCGGGATATGATGATTATCCGGTAGTTGGTGTAGACTGGGAAGCAGCGACTTTCTTCTCCAAGTGGAGAACAGCCTACTGGGCTGATTACCGTCGCAGCATCGGTGAAGTGCCTATGCCTTCATTCAGACTTCCTAACGAAGCTGAGTGGGAATATGCAGCCCGCGGTGGACGAGATATGGCGAAATACCCCTGGGGTAACCCGTATATCCGTAACTCCAAAGGATGTATGCTGGCAAACTTCAAGCCTGGTCGCGGTAACTATTATGATGATGGATTTGCCTATACAGCTGAAGTAGCGAGTTATTTCGCGAACGACTACGGTCTGTATGACATGGCCGGAAACGTATCAGAATGGGTACTTGATGATTTCAACCCTGCTTCTGTTCCGGTTGTATGGGATTTGAACCCGCAATACATCGATAAGCGTACTGATCCTACAAGTTCACAGTATGACCCCAACATATTCCCTAAGAAGGTAATTCGTGGTGGTTCATGGAAAGATGTGGCTTACTACCTGGAAACTGGTACAAGAACATACGAATACAAGGATTCGGCAAGAGCATATATCGGATTCAGGAATGCGATGACGCACCTGGGACGTTCTTCTGGAGGCGAATTCTAAACAATAATCAACCTACAAATTTTTTTAACTGACCTATATTCAATTTTAACCTTAAACCTTTAATAAAATGAGTACTAAAAAAGGCGGATTTGCAGCACTATTGTTCTCAACAGTAATGCCTAAAATATACGGTATTGGAGCTGCAGTAGTAATCGTGGGTGCACTTTTTAAGATCCTGCACTTACCCGGAGCTAACGAAATGCTTATGATTGGTCTAAGCACGGAGGCCCTAATTTTCTTCCTGAGCGCGTTTGAACCGCCTCACAAAGAAGTAGACTGGGCAAAAGTCTATCCTGAACTGGCAGAAGATTTCGAAGGAACTGTTCCTGCCCGTGTTTCAAACAAATCAAGTGTTCCTGCTTCACAGCAGCTTGACAAAATGCTTGAAAATGCTAAGATCGGTCCTGAATTGATCGATAGCCTTGGAAAAGGAATGAAGAGCATGGCAGAATCTGCTTCACGTATGTCTAATCTTGCAGACGCTGCAGTAGCGACTAATGATTATGCAGGTAATGTGAAGAAAGCTTCTGAATCACTGATCAATATGAATAAATCCTATGCTACAACTGCGCAGGCAATGGCACAATTTGCTGATGCTTCCAAAGATGCACAGGAATATCATACTCAGGTTGTTTCTGCAACTAAGAACCTAAGCCAGCTTAACAGCGTTTATGAAATGGAACTGAAGGATGCAGACAGTCATGTAAAAGCAATGAACAAATTCTACACTAACATGGCTGGTGCCCTCGACGGCATGACGCGTGCAGGTGAAAAGACTAAGGCATTTGCTAACGAACTTGATAAACTTACTGGTAACCTGACTTCATTGAACACGGTATACGGTAACATGCTAACTGCCATGAGAGGTGGAGCTAGTCCTGCTTCTAATCATTAATTTGCGGAAGTAACGTTTTAAACAAGACTTATTTTTTAATAAAACTTAGCAATAATGGCAGGTCGTAAAGAAACACCAAGACAAAAGATGATCGGGATGATGTACCTGGTACTTACCGCGATGCTTGCACTCAACGTAAGTAGCGCAGTACTGGACAAATTCACGATCTTCAATTCGACCCTGGAAAGTCTGGCAAAGGAGTCAGCGTCGGCAAACAACCAGTTGGTTGCCAACATCCAGGCGACGGTAACAGAAAAAGGAAACCGGGCAGCCGATATCAAGGCTCTTAAGAAAGCCCAGGAAGTACGTACGATGACCGCAGACCTCATCAAAGAGATGGAAGGTCTGAAGGAACAAATCGTATCGGAAACAGGTGGCCTCGACGAAAATGGAAACTTTAAAGCAGCCTCTGATGTAGAAAAGGTTGCCTCCATGATGCTTGCTCCTGATAAAGGAAAAGGCAAGCAGTTCGAAGCTGATCTGGATAACTTTGTGAAAAAACTTCAGGAACTCACAGGAAAGGAATTCCCTACCCTGACTCCGGATGCAAAGGACATGGATATGTTCAAAAACAACCCGGATCAGAAAAACAAGGACTTCCTCACCCTTACGTTTGCAGATGCGCCGATGGTAGCCGGTATGGCAACAATCAGCCAGCTTGAGACGCAGGTTCTTGAATATGAAGCAGATGCTCTTGGCCTGATCGCCGAGGAGGTAGGTGCAAAGGATGTGGAATTCACTACCATCGTTCCTTTGATCCGTCCGAACTCTAACGTTGTGGCTTCGGGTGCGAAATTTGAAGCGGAACTGTTTATTACAGCAGCGGCTTCAGGTGCCAACCCTGTATTCAAATACAATGGCAAGCAAGTAGAAAAGGGAGTAACTGAAGGTGGCATTGAATTCGGTAAGATCGAATTTACCGCCAGCGCTAACAATTACGATCCTAAGACACTCTTGTCTGAGCAGAGCATTACAGCAAGTATCGAACTGAATGATACCACATATAACATGGTTCACAAATATTTCGTGGCCAAGCCCGTGGTACAGGTGAAATCAGCTGCTTTGCAGGCCCTTTATCAGAATTGCGGTAACGAACTTGATATCCAGGTTCCGGCGCTTGGTACGTCATACAATCCTAGCTTCTCGTCTAACGACGCAGATGTCAGGAAGGGTAACCGTACCGGACTTGTAACCGTGATCCCTAAAGGACGCAGCAAGGTAAAACTGAATGTATCTAACAACGGTAGCCTGCTTAGTACGGAATCATTTGATGTGAAGAAGGTTCCGCCGCCGAATATCGTGATTACCTCAAGAGGTAAGCCGGTAACAGGTGATGGCGCTACAGCTGCAGCAATCAGTACGCTTACTGTAAGCGCAGAAGCTGATGAGAACTTCAAGCGTGAAGTGCCGAAAGATGCACGTTACCGTGTAAATAAAGTAACTGTAAAACTGGCCCGAAGCGGTCGTGCCGTGCGCACAGAAGACTTCACTACTGAGAACATTGACCTTCGTCAGTGGAGAAGCCAGCTTCGCCCCGGTGATGCAATAATTATCAATGTGGAACGTGTTACACGTAGAACCTTTACTGGTGAAAATGAGCGTGCACGTCCGTTAACTGAAATTTATACTATTCCAATTAACTAATCGGAAACATGATGAGTTTAAAGAAATTTTTTGCCGCAGTAATCCTGGGAGCCCTGGCGCTTCCCGGTTACTCACAGGTAAGTGAATTGGATCAGTACAATCCGAATTCCATCGATCCAATCCCTCGCTATGAGCACTTATTCAAGCGTCGGGTATGGAGAACGATTGACCTGAAAGAAAAACAAAACAAGGGCTTCTTTGCCCGTGGTGGTGAGATTACACAGTTTATTATTAATTCTGTGAGATCAGGCGAGCTGTCAGACATCTACGCCAATGATTCACTCACTACTCGTATCAGCAAGGAAGATTTCATGGATCGCCTGGTTTACCAGGAAGGTGTTGAGATCGAACAGTGGCAGAACGGTTTTGAGTATTATGAAGGAGACCGCGTGAGGTATAACGGAGTAACCTATACGGCTATCTTCGATGAGATTACTTCCGTGCCTTCAGAATCTCCGGACGATTGGGAAGCGACACCCGGATACGGTGCAGCAACCTTCTTCCTGCCGCGTCAGATCAGTAAAATCAGGGTAATGGAGGATGTGATTTTTGACAAACGCAGATCCCGCCTTTATCACAAAATCCAGTCGATGGAACTGATCGTACCTGGATCTGAAACACTTGATCAGGTAGAACTGAGCCTTGGAGTATTTAAATACAAGGATCTGCATAAGTTGTTCCGTGAGCATCCTGAATCCGCAATCTGGGTTAACAGGTATAACAGTGCTGAGAACAAGAATTTTGCAGATGCGTTTACACTCCGTCTGTTCCGCGCTTCGTTGTTCAAATATGAAAATCCCGACAACGATCCTATCGTGGATATGTACCAGAACCGTAAAGAAGCTGTTATGGCTTCCGAATGGTGGGAGATGCAGTTAATGGAGAAAGAGCATAATCTCTGGGAATATTAATTTCTTTAAACTCATCATTATCTCAAAAAAAAGGGAGTGGCTTTGCCGCTCCCTTTTTTTATTATGTATGCCCACGTTACCCGGTTATGCGCCGTACCTACCCCGAAGGGATGCCGTTGGCACGGCACGGTATATTTACATAACATCTTTTTCTACCAATGCGCTGTCCCTACCCCGAAGGGATCCCGTTGGGACAGGACGGGATTACCTACCGCCTGGCAATGTCCTATTCCCTACAGCCTATTCCCTATCACCTGATCAATGTCCTATTCCCTACAGCCTATTCCCTACCACCTGATCAATGTCCTATTCCCTACAGCCTATTCCCTATCACCTGCCCTAAAGTGTTCAGCAACAACCCTGGCCTTTGCCGTGCCCACGATCTGTTCCAGAGATTCCATAGGCGCTTCACGGATCTTTTTGACTGATTTAAATGCCTTAAGCAGCTTGTCGGCCGTTGATTTGCCAATACCTTCAATATCCTCCAGTTCGGTTTTAAAGGCATTTTTACTACGCTTATTTCGGTGAAAAGTAATGGCAAACCGGTGCGCCTCGTCCCTCAGGTGCTGTAAGATCATCAGGGACGGCGATTTCTTGCTGATGTGCAGGGGAAGGCTATCCTCGGGATAATATAATTCCTCCAACCGTTTGGCTATTCCTATGATCGGGACCCTTCCGTAAATGTCAAGGTCCTTCAATGCCTGACAGGCACTACTCAGCTGACCCTTTCCGCCATCAACCACGATCAGCTTGGGCAGATCGGATTCTTCTTCCAAAACACGCTTATACCTGCGGTAAACGATCTCCTGCATCGATGCAAAATCATTCGGCCCTTCGACCGTACGGATGTTGAAATGCCTGTATTCCTTCCTGCTTGGTTTCCCGTTCCTGAAACAAACCATCGACGCTACGGCATTAGAGCCTTGTAAATTGCTGTTGTCGAAACATTCTATATGATCAGGCACTTCAGAAAGGCGAAGATCCTTTTGCATTCGCAGTAATACTTCGCTGGGCGCTGTTGTCTCCTCAGCCGATTTCGTACGCTCCCGTTTCATCTCCAGGGCGTTTTTCAGTGACAGCGTAACCAACTTCTTTTTGTCACCTATTTTGGGGACAATGATCTCGTCTTCTTCTTCGAGTGAAAAGCGCACGTTGGTGATAATGGTTCTGTTGTTGCTTTCATGCTCCTCCCTCAGGTGCATTGCCGCAAATGCCAGGATATCAGCATCGGATTCCTCCAGCCGCTTTCGGATTTCCAGCGTTCTTGCAAGAATAATTGCACCATTAACTACCTGCATATAGTTGATGAATGCTACGTCGTCGGTACTAACGATCGCCAGCACATCGAGATCCGTAAGTTTCGGATTAACAACTGTCGATTTGAGCTGAAACCTCTCAAGCAGATCCAACTTTTCCTTGAACCGCTGCGCCCGTTCAAATTCAAGCTTTTCCGCTGCAGCCTGCATGTTCGAACGAAAATAACGGCTCACTACGGAGAGATTTCCTTTTAGAATATTTCGCGCCTGTTCGATTTCCTCATTATAATGCGCCTCGCTCTGAAGTCCTTCGCATGGCCCAAGACAGTTCCCAATATGATACTCCAGGCATACCTTGAACTTCCCTGCTTCAATATTCTTCTCGCTCAGATTTAGTTTGCAGGTTCGGATCGTATAAAGTTTCCTCAGCAGATCCAGCACACTCTTCATTGCCACAACACTGGAAAACGGACCGAAATATTCACCGTCGGAAGGCCTGAATTTTCGGGTACTGATAATCCTTGGAAAGCGTTCATTCAGAATACAGATATACGGGAAGGTTTTGTCATCCTTCAGCAGAATATTGTATTTCGGCTGATGGGTCTTGATCAGGTTATTCTCCAGCAAAAGTGCGTCGAACTCAGAATTGGCCATCGTAAAGGAAATGGCGGCCGTCTCATGTACCAGCTTTCGGGTTTTGCGATTCAGGTTGTGTGACTTCGTAAAATAACTGGCAACGCGTTTTCTCAGATCCTTCGCTTTGCCCACGTAGAGCATCACGTCTTCCCGGTTGTAGAATTTATAAACCCCGGGCTGGTGGGGGAGCTTATTACGCTCCTCCACATTAAATCGTGGTTCTCCGATTGAATCGCTGTTTATTGAATCTGTTCGAGATCCCACGGTTCCTCCACCTGTACTGAATCACTTTCATCGGTGCCGTACTGACTGCAATCAAGCTCTACATCGATACCTTCAGCGGGACGCTGGAAGGGAGCCTTCACATAGGAGAGCGAATCATCGGCGTAAATCTTGCGCATATAAATATCCCAGATTGGCCGCGCTGTCTTTGCTCCTTGTCCGTAATTCCAGTTACGGAAATGAATGCTGCGTTCATCGCCGCCAACCCAGACACCTGTTACCAAATCACGGGTAACCCCCACGTACCAGCCATCAGAGGCATTATTCGTGGTACCGGTTTTGCCGCCGATCTCATTGTCAATCTTGAGTTCAAGACTCAACCCCTGTGAGGTTCCGCCGCGTTCTTCCACACCACCCCGTAACATATAGAGCATCTTGTAGGCTGTTTGGGGGCTGATCGCCTGCCGTGTTTTAGGCACAAAATTTTCCAGTACGTTGCCATTCTTATCCTCAATCCGTGTGATATAGTAGGGCTCTGTATATAGGCCGTTGTTGGCAAATGTAGAATAGGCCCCTACCAGTTCGAAAACGGAAACATCGCTAACACCAAGACATAAGGCAGGCACGGCATCCAGATCGCTGTCAATGCCCACCCTGTGGGCAAATTCAACTACATTTTCGGGGCCGATCTGCTGCATGAGCTGTGCGGTCACGGTATTGATGGATCGCGCCATCCCCTCGCGTATGGTAAGCTTTTCCCCTGTACCGTAGGTGCCGTCTGAGTTGGGCGGCGACCAGGTAGGCGGATCACCCACTACCTGGAAAGTTGGTGAGGCATCGACCAGCTCATAGCATGGAGGATAACCATATTCAATAGCTGCACCGTACACAAAAGGCTTGAACGTTGAACCAGGCTGTCGTTTTCCCTGCCGTACATGATCATATTTGAAGTACTTATGATTAATACCGCCCACCCACGCTTTTATGTGTCCCGTGTGCGGATCCATCGACATCATCCCCGTTTGAAGGAAATGCTTATAATAATGTACCGAATCAAGCGGGCTCATCAGTGTGTCAATCTCACCTTCCCAGCTGAAAACAGTCATTGGTTTCTTTGTGGTCATTACAATCCGGAGGGAATCACTTCCCTCACCGTATTTTTTAACCAGGTTCCGGTAGTGTTCAGTTCTTTTGAAACGGCTTTCAACAAAGTTTGGAATGATCTTTCCCTGATCGTCAACCCATGGCTGCCGTCCGTCGAGATGATCATAGAAGATTTTCTGAAGTGCCCCCATATGCTCATTTACTGCGTCTTCAGCATGCTGTTGCATCCTGCTGTCGATAGTTGTGAAAATTCGCAGTCCATCCTCATAAAGATCGAGGTTGTTCTCGGCGCACCATTCCAGCAAATCCCGTGTGATCACCGTTCTGAAGTAGGTGGCAAGACCTTTATTCTGATTGGCAACGCTATACTTTGTCAGGTCTATGGGCAGATTTGCCAGTGAATCACGTTCTGCGTTGGTAATATGTCCATGCCGTTCTATCTTCAGCAGGACCTGATTTCGTTTAGAAAGGGAGTTGTCATAATTTCGAATCGGGTTAAAGGTGGTGGTTCCCTGCAGCAGTCCGACAAGCACGGCCGATTCCTGATAATTCAATTGATCAGGCTGCTTTCCAAAAAAGGTTTCAGCAGCAGTTTTGATACCATATGAGTTACTTCCAAAACTCACCGTATTGAAATACATGGCGATGATCTCTTCCTTGGTAAAGTTTCTTTCCAGCTGGGCTGCAATGATCCATTCCTTCGTCTTGATTATGATATCCCGAACTCCGGGCACCGAATAAAGTGTACCCTGATTTTCTGTCATTGTCCGGAATAGATTTTCGGCCAGCTGCATGGTTATGGTACTTCCGCCTCCGGCATAATTAAAGGTAAGCTTACCCACCACAGCACGCATCAGCCCCTGGAAGTCGATGCCCGAATGCTCATAAAATCGGTGATCTTCACTGGAAAGGAGGGTATTTACCAGCTCCGGTGATAATTGTTCGTATGTCACCTGTGACCTGTTAAAACGGAAGTATCTTCCCAGGACCAGTCCGTCTGATGAAATCAATTCGCTTGACAGGTCATTTTCGGGGTTTTCAAGTGCCCTCAGACTTGGCATTCCGCCATAGAGTCCGAACAGATCGACACTTACTGTATAAACATAAAAGGGAACAAGCAGCAGCAGACACAGACATATGATCCAGCTTATTCGGATAATCCAGCCGAGAATTCCCTTCCTGGAGGACACCGGTTCCTTCGTTTTATTGGCCTTGTTCGTAGATTCCATTCCTGTAGTTTTTATCAAAAAATTGCATGTAGGATGCCAAATCCCTGGACTGATACAAAATATCGAAATTGTCCTTTGTAATCACAAATGTATAACTTTTAGTTGTGAGCGTCGCAGGCGGGATTACGCCTTTCTTTTCAAATTCTTTAAAATACCGGTAAGCCTCCCGTCCGTTCTCGAAGGAACGCAGAATGGATACCCTCCGGTTCCCTTCCATCTGAAGCGTGGAAAGCTTCAGTTGTTGTTCATCCCAGTTGAGTGTATTGTAAAGTTGGATGGTTTCAGTCACGGCCAGTTGTTCACCTCCGTTCACATTATCATAAACCATTACAAAATAGTGTTCCTGGTTTCGGTTTTCGCTGAAAACCACTTCCTTTCTCGATGCAGCCGTATTGAAATTTTGTGACTTTTCAAGAAGCTCCTGGGCATAGGGTGTAATCGGGAAATCAGGATATTCCTGAATAAAGGATTCAAGCCGTCCCTCATACGTTTCCTTACTTTCATTTTTCGCCAGCACTAAAATCCGCAATAAATCCATCTGCGGAGTAAAGCTGGTTTCCGGCGAAACCTGAAGTGCACTGTCCAGTTTGTCGAGGGCGAATGCATATTCTCCCTGGTTGTATAATTGATAAGCCTGCGCATAGACCCTTTTTACAGCAGCGACAGCCTGTGAATTTTCCAGGTCGTAATTCGGATTTCTTATCAAATGTGCATATGTGGTGTTGGGGAATTCATTCAGTAGTTTTTCCTTGTATACCGATGCCTTTTGCGGGTCTGATTTTTCATGTATCAGGATGAGCTGGTATAAAACTTCCGGTACATGCTCAGATTCAGGGAATCGTTCAATGAGCGAAACAAAATTCAGGGTCGCATTATTTTCCTCCTCAAGATCAAAGTAGTAGATATTGCCAAGCCGGAAAAGTGCATTCTCTATGATCCCAAGGCTTTCTAGTTGTTCCTGCTTTGAGTATGGAATTGTTTCCATAAGTGCATTGGTGCGGTCTTCAAGCCGGGCCTCAATTGCGGCTGCCACTTCTTCCGGATCCTGCATTTCCACAGGAACATCGTCGTCGGCCTGTATGGCGGCCTGTTCATCATAATTTTTAAACACCTGTTTGTTCGATCTTCTCCAATGGTCTTCAAGAGGCCTGTCACCCCAGATACGCCGAAATTCCGATTGTCCCTGTGCCACTGCTGCCGGACTGTCGAAGTACCAGTTCGTCGAAGAGAATCCGGTGTTATTACCCAGTAAAATGTTGTTGTTCCTCCTGGCTGTCCTCTCCCGCTCTTTTTCAGCCCTTTCTTCTTTTTCCTGCTGGATACTGTCCTGTTGCTGAAGTTGACTACGAATCATCCTGCGCGTGCTCAGACTGTCCTGGCCTGCCAGAACGAGCAGGCTGTCCTGCAATTGAATCGCATCAATCTGTTCCACAAAATCTGCCAGAACCGCCTGTCTCCGGGCTATCTTTTCATAATCCTCGAAATCCTTCGGAAGGATCTGGATTGTGCTGTCATAGTAGGACTTGGCCAGGGAATACCTTTTCAGGCTGTCGAAATAGATCTGCCCCAGACGCAGGTATGATAATGACTTTTGGCGGTTGGCCTGGGTACTGGCACCCAACGCCAGTTTATAATTGTCAATCGCCTGGTCGAGGTTGCCCTGCTTCGCCTCGAATTCGCCCATTTCATAATAGATCTTATCGATGAACTGTTTATTTTTCTTGTCGGTCAGCAATTTTTCGAAAAGCTTTCTGGTCGATTTCACATCTGAAGCGCCTTTCAGTTCCGCAACCTGTGCCATACGGATGCGCGCATGAAAATCAAGTTCATATTCAGGATTGCTGCCGATGCACTGCCGATAATATCCATATGCTTCAGATTCAAAACCAAGTGATTCATAGACCTGGCCGATAATGAAATAAAGCCGGCCCTTGCCATCTTTGCGTTTGAGCAGCGGTGCGGCCTTCACCAGGTTTTGTACCATGTTATTCTCATCGTCTATCATTTGGTACATGTATGCACGATTGATATAGACTACCTTGGCTTCTTCTTTATTGAGCTTTTCCTTGTCAAGGTATCCTGAAACTTCCAGTCCGTTTCTGTACTCCCCGTCATCGGTATAAGAACGCATCAGGTAGGCAAGTGCCAGTACGCGTTCCCTGTCCTCTCCATTTTTAAAAACGTACTTGAATGTTTCTACGGCATTTACATAATCAGTATCGTACATGCGGGCAATACCAACGAGCAGGTAAGCATCGTCGACAAACTTGCTGTTTTTATGCCGTTCGATAGCGATAGACGCTTTTTTAATGGCATCATCACTCTGTTCCTTATACGAAAGCGCCATAACAGAATCATAGGGCGGGTAGATTCTCAGGATCTGATCATAGTTATTGTCATGATTGTCCTCAATGATCGATTCAATCTCGGCGATGCGGTTCTTTGCATAAAAAACAGCATTGAACCGCGCAGTCGTATTGTGATAACCTTTTGAGATCACGTTTTTACGTTCCGCGGAACAGCCTGACAACAGGAACAGCGCAAAAAATAAAGCACCGGAGCAAATAATTATACCGAAGCTGCGTATCAAATTAATAATGGTTTGAACAGCGTATGCATGCATTTTAAAAATACCACCTCTAAATTACTTAAATTATGGCAAGGAAGTTCATAGGAGGAAACGTAAAAAGTACCTCATTTCATACAATAATGGACTGGAATCTATAATTTTGTTATTTAGGAAGAAATTTATGGAATATTGAGGGCAAGAAAGACATTATCCAGCTGGCTCACCAACCGGTACCTGCTGATCATCCGTAATGAGGAGAATTTCGCCGAAAAGTCTACATTTTCCTTTACATATGCCCGCGTAATACTAATCGCGGTTGTGTTTTTTGTGATCATGCTTTTTTTGAGTTTGTTCCTGGTAAAGACCGTGCTCAATCAATGGTTTGATCCCCGATATGCCCAGATGGAAGCAAGCCGCCGGCTTGCAGAACTCACTGTGAAAGTGGATTCCCTGGCTCTTGAAGTAGAAAGTAAGGACCGTTTCATCAATAATTTTAAGCGTGTCCTCTCCGGGGATACAACCGATGTATTCATGGATGTGGAAGAAATGCAGCGTAGTGCTCCTCCGGTAAATACGAATATCGATGTTACGGAGGTATCCCCCGTTGACTCCATGTTCCGACAGGAGTTCGAACAGACGGATATGTCGCTCATTAATACTTCAGGCAGCTATCGCGAACTACGGGAGGTATTCCTTTTCTCACCCATTGCCGGATTTGTTTCTGCGCCATATAATGCAAAGGATGGTCATTATGGGGTCGATGTCGTAGCCAAGAAAAATGAACCTGTGAAATGTATTGCAGATGGTACGGTTATCATGGCCTCATGGACACAGGATTCGGGATATGTGATTGCAGTACAGCACAGAAGCAACCTGATCTCTGTTTATAAGCACAATGCTGAACTCTTGAAAAAAGTTGGTAATTTTGTTAATGCGGGTGAAATTATTTCAATCATAGGAAACACCGGCGATCTAACCGACGGGCCTCATCTTCATTTCGAACTTTGGTTGAACGGGAATTCAGTGAACCCCGAGGAATTTGTAACCTTTTAACAGAAGAACCATGTTTAACGCCAAGGATGACCAGCGCAATATAGAGCTTCAGAGCAATACCAGTAATATTATCACAAAGGGAACACTGCTCGAGGGAAACCTGGATACCAATGGAAATATCCGGATTGAAGGCGAAGTAAAGGGCAATGTTAAAACTGAAGCCAAAATCGTCCTCGGGGGATCTTCTAAAATTGAGGGTGACGTAACAGCGCAAAATGCTGAGGTCGAAGGTGAATTGAAAGGAAATATTCGTGTATATGACACCCTGATCCTGAAACCCAGTTCACTTATTCATGGCGATATTACCACCAATAAGTTGATCGTAGAGTCAGGAGCCGCATTCAACGGTGCCTGCAGAATGGGTGTAACAGCCAACAGTACAATCCCCAACGATAATGGAAAACCCCAACAAACAGGGCAAAGCAACCCAACGCGCCAACCAGTATCTTAAGTTTACCAATCTGGGGCTTCAGTTGGTTGTCACGCTGGCACTCGCCGGGGCCGGAGGGTATTTCATTGATAAATGGATCGGATGGCAATTCCCTGTTTTCCTGCTTCTTTTCCTGATGATCGCCCTGGCCGGGTCGATCTACCTGCTCATCAAAAGGACATCGGATGAATAAAAAGGCATTTTGGAGATTTACGCTGTTGCTTGGCGCTACGGCACTACTCTTTCTGGTTTCGTTCCTCCTTCTGCAGTACATATGGCCCTCACTGGAAGAGGTCACTTATCCCTACCTGTCTGTTTTCGTCCTCGTTTTGGTGATCCTGCTGATCTATCTCACAAGTCTTTTTACTGTTACACCCCAGTTGTTTGTTCAGATTGTCATCGCCGGAACGGCGGTAAAACTCCTGCTTTTCGGTGCGTATAATTTTTATATGATTTACAGTGATCCGGGCCATGCACTGGCCAATGTCCTGTTCTTCTTTGTGGGATATGTGCTATTCACAATCCTGGAAATCACCAGTCTGTTTCGGTATATACGCCAGTCTCAGCAATAGGCACAGAAATTAAATCGAAATTATTTTTTTTTGGGGCATTCTTATCTACCTTTGCAGTCGAATTTTGAGGACCCTGACTGCAAGTATATAAATGATTGATAGCCACGTAAGAAATTCATTCAGAAAGATAGCAATGATGTTCACAGCGGTCATTGCTTTTTTGTCATTCAGTGTAACCGTTGCCCAGGCGGCAGGAGGTGAGGGTGAGGAGTTTAACCCTGGTGACATGATAATGCACCACGTTGTGGATGATCACATCTGGCATTTTGCTGATGGTCATTACGGCACCTTATATCTGCCGGTGATCGTATATTCGAAAGAAAAGGGTCTCGATATCTTTTCTTCATCGAACTTCTACGATGAAGAGCATAATCTCAAGCCCTACAACGGCTATATTCTCGAGCACGGGCACATAACAATTGAAGAGAGTGGTGCTTCCGTTCTTGACCTTTCGGTTACGAAAAATGTGGCAATGCTGTTTATTAACGCGGCCTTGCTCCTGCTGGTATTTCTTTCCGTGGCCCGCGCATACAAGAAAAATGAAGGGCAGGCACCTTCCGGAATCCAGTCATTCTTCGAACCTGTTATCCTTTTTATCAAGGATGAGGTGATCAAGCCGAACATTGGCAAAGGATATGAGAAATACACGGCGTATTTACTTACCTTGTTTTTCTTTATCCTTTTCGGAAACATTCTTGGCCTGCTTCCCGGAGCAGCAAACCTGACAGGTAACATCGCCGTTACTTTTGTCCTGGCGATCCTTACCTTCCTGATTACTAATTTCAGTGGTAACAAACATTATTGGAACCACATATTTAATACACCCGGAGTACCATTGCCGTTAAAGATTATCATCGTACCGGTTGAGATCATAGGTATTTTTACCAAGCCTATCTCGCTGATGATACGTCTCTTTGTGGCAATCACTGCCGGTCACATTGTTATCCTCAGCCTTATTGGCCTGGTCTTTATTTTCCGCAGTTATTTCGTGGGTATTGGAAGTACAGCGATTGTGCTTTTCATTAACCTGATTGAAATTCTTGTTGCGGCGATTCAGGCCTACGTATTTACGATGTTCTCTGCGCTGTACATTGGTTTGGCGACGGAGGATCATCACCATGAGGAGCATGATGTAGACACCGGGTTGGCATAAGGAACCTTTGTTCAATTAATAAATATAAAACTATGTTATTACAGATTTTAGTAGACATGAGCCTGGCCATTATGGGTGCTGGCATCGGTTCTGGTCTGGTTGCGATAGGCGCCGGTCTTGGAATTGGTAAAATTGGTGGCTCCGCAATGGAAGCCATGGCCCGTCAGCCTGAGGCTGCTGGAAAAGTACAGACTGCTATGCTGATCATCGCTGCCCTTATTGAGGTAATTGCGCTTTTCGGTGTTGTAGTTTGTTTGCTTATCTCATTCAAAGCATAAATGGATTCTCCGCGGCGTTAGGCCGCGGAGCCATTTTTATTATTGATTTTACAAGGCATAAGATATAACACATGGAATTACTAACCCCGGGAACCGGCTTAATTATCTGGCAGACGATCATCTTTCTGCTACTGTTTTTCCTTCTGGCGAAATTTGCATGGAAACCAATTTTGAGCTCACTCAAAATTCGTGAGGAGTCTATCCAAAGTGCATTGGATGCTGCCGAAAAGGCTAAGGATGAAATGGCTAAGTTGCAGGCTGACAATAAGAAAATGATGGATGAAGCACGTGTGGAGCGTGATGCGATCCTCAAAGAAGCCCGTGATGTTGCTAACAACATCAAGGAAGAAGCTAAAAATGATGCGGCTAAGCAAACTGAAAAAATGATTGCGGATGCCAAACTGGCTATCAATACCGAAAAACAAGCAGCTATGTCGGATGTTAAAAATCAGGTGGCAGGTCTTGTTCTTGAGGTTACTGAAAATATTCTGCGTGAAAGACTTCAGGATGATAAAGCCCAGACCGCGCTGATTGAGAAGTACGTTAAAGACGCAAACCTTAATTAAAGATCATGTCAGACTTCAGAGCTGCTTCAAGATACGCAAAATCACTGCTGGAACTGGCAAACGAACAAGGGGTGCTTGAAGAGGTGCATAATGATATGCTTCTTTTCACCAAGGTATGCAACCAGAATAAGGATTTTGGGTTGATGCTGAAAAACCCGGTGATTAAGCACGACAAGAAAAGGGCGATCCTGGAAAGCATCTTCAATGGAAAGGTGCATTCTCTTACAATGGCGATCTTCGACATAATCTCTCGTAAGAACAGGGAAGCAATTATGCCCGCCATTGCCCGCGAATTTCATAACCAGTATAATATTATTAAACAGATTGGAGTAGCCAGTGTAACAACGGCTATCCCGCTTACAGATACCCTTCGCAAAGATATGAAGGAGATTGTGGTAAAAATTACCGGTAAGAAGGATATCGATCTGAAAGAAATTGTAAACGAGGAAATCATTGGCGGATACATCCTTAAAATGGGTGATCAGCAAATCGATGATTCCATTCGGACAAAATTGAAGACCTTGGCGAAAGGATTCAGCCAAAATCATTATATCAAAGAAATTTAAATTTAATAGCTAAATATCATGGCAGACGTAAGACCCGATGAAGTTTCAGCGATACTGAGAGAACAACTTTCAGGAGCCAAAACTGAAGCTGAATTAGAAGAAGTAGGTACCGTACTGGAAGTCGGTGATGGTGTAGCCCGTATCTATGGGCTTTCTAAAGCTCAGTCTGGTGAGCTCCTCGAATTCGAGAACGGATTGAAAGCACTCGTACTGAACCTTGAAGAAGATAACGTGGGTGCCGTACTACTGGGTGAATCACAGGACATCCGTGAAGGCGATACCGTTAAGCGTACCGGAAAAATTGCCTCTATTAAGGCTGGTGACGGAATGCTTGGCCGCGTGGTTGATACCCTCGGAAAACCGATCGACGGAAAAGGCCCCATCGAAGGTGACCTTTACGAGATGCCCCTGGAACGTAAAGCACCGGGTGTTATTTATCGTCAGCCGGTAAATGAACCGCTTCAAACAGGTATCAAGGCGATCGACTCCATGATTCCAATCGGCCGTGGCCAGCGTGAATTGATCATTGGTGACCGTCAGACTGGTAAAACAGCTGTTGCACTGGACACCATCATCAATCAGAAAGAATTTTATGAAAAAGGTGAACCGGTTTACTGTATTTATGTAGCCTGCGGACAAAAGGCATCGACTGTAGCCGGTGTTGTGGCTGCACTTGAAAAAGCCGGAGCCATGGATTATACAGTTGTAGTTTCCGCTGCAGCTTCAGATCCTGCACCTATGCAGTTCTTTGCGCCCTTTACCGGTGCGTCAATCGGGGAATATTTCCGTGATACAGGTCGTCCCGCTTTGGTAATTTATGATGACCTTTCAAAGCAGGCGGTTGCTTACCGTGAAGTGTCACTACTTCTCCGTCGTCCTCCAGGACGTGAGGCTTATCCCGGAGACGTATTCTACCTGCACTCGCGTCTTTTAGAGCGTGCAGCAAAGATTACCGAAAGCCAGGAAATCGCATCGCAGATGAACGATCTTCCTGAATCACTCACCAGCATTGTTAAAGCGGGAGGATCCCTGACCGCATTGCCTATTATTGAAACACAGGCAGGTGACGTTTCGGCTTATATTCCTACCAACGTAATTTCCATTACTGACGGTCAGATCTTCCTCGAAACGAACCTGTTCAACTCCGGTATTCGTCCGGCAATTAACGTAGGTATCTCCGTATCAAGAGTTGGTGGTGCCGCTCAGATCAAATCCATGAAAAAAGTGGCTGGTACGCTCAAACTTGACCAGGCGCAGTTCCGTGAACTGGAAGCATTTGCGAAATTTGGATCCGATCTTGATGCTGCGACGAAGCTTACTATTGAACGTGGACGCCGAAACCTGGAAATCCTGAAACAGCCTCAGTTTTCACCAGTTCCGGTGGAAGAGCAGGTAGCTACGATTTATGTTTCTACCAATGGGTATATTGATGATGTGCCTGTAGAAAAGGTGCGTGAATTTGAGCGTAACTTCCTTGACATTCTGAGGTCTAAGCATAGTGATGCACTTGCATCACTGCGTGCAGGAAAACTGGAAGATGCGACTACAGATGTATTGAAAAAGGTTGCTGAAGACCTTACCAAGGAATACACAAACTAAGAGGAACCTTCGGACCGGCTTAGCCGGTCCGGTATTCTGAAACCTATGGCGAATTTAAAGGAAGTTAAAAACAGAATTCAGTCGGTAAACTCGACGCAGCAGATTACCAAGGCCATGAAAATGGTGGCGGCGGCAAAATTGCGACGTGCACAGGATAATATTACCCGTATGCGTCCGTACGCCGCAAAACTTGCATCGCTGCTTCAAAATCTGTCTGCCGATGGCGAACAGGAAGAATCGAGCAAATATGCCGTTCAGCGTCCGGCCGAAAAGATCCTCCTGATGGTGGTAACCTCCGATAAAGGTCTTTGCGGTGCTTTTAACAGTAATATCTTTAAAGCAACACTCCGACAGATCAAGGAAAAATATCAGGCACAGTTCGATGTGGGAAATGTTACTATCATGCCCATCGGAAAGAAGGGACTGGATTATTTCCGTCGTCGTGAATACAAAATGATTGATGATTTCTGGAATATGTTCAGCCCGGTTTCTTTTGAGAAAGCTTCCGAGGCTGCGCAGTTTGCCATGGATGGATTCGTGGAAGGACGTTTCGACCATGTTGAAATCATTTACAACGAATTCAAGAACGTGGCAACGCAGGTATTGCAAACAGAGCAGTTTCTGCCGGTGAAGCCTGCTGAAGTTGAAGCGGGGAATAAATTTGAGGTCGACTATATTTTCATGCCTTCACGTGAAGATATCGTTGTAGACCTGATACCCAAATCGCTGAAAATTCAGGTTTATAAAGCTGTCCTGGATAGTAATGCCGCGGAACATGGCGCCAGGATGACGGCCATGGATCAGGCGACCGAAAACGCTGGTGAATTATTGAAGGAACTTCGCCTTACCTATAACAGAACCCGTCAGGCAGCCATTACCAAGGAAATCCTTGAAATTGTTGCAGGTGCAGAGGCACTGGGATAATATCAGATATTTCATAAAAAGCGGACCTATCGTCCGCTTTTTTCGTTTATAAGACATGCGTTTCCTGCGTTTAGTGAATATTCTGAGCATCGATGTTGCACTTGGTGCCGCAGCCCTGGCCATAGTTCTGGCCCGCCTGTGGAATATTCAACTTCCATTAACAGTTCCTCCAATGCTCGCCATGATTGTTTGGGTCATTTATACTTTCGATCATATTAAAGATGCGAGGGATACTAAAATGCCGGGTTTGTCCTCCCGGAGAAACTTTCACAGAACTTATTACAGGCCGCTGGTATTGGTAAGTATCCTGATGCTGATCATTTCCGGGGTATTGCTTTTTACGCTTCCGCTAAGACTGGTTCTTTTTGGTTCTGCCCTGTCATGCCTGGTTATGGCCTATTATTTTTCCCTGTACTTTTTAAAGACGGGCATTTCTGTGAAGGAGGTTTCCATAGCGCTGCTTTATACAGCAGGCATCGTGATCGGACCACTGGCCTGTGGAACCCCACCCGACGGCTTTCTGATTCATATTATTCAGCTGTTTCTTCTCGCGTTCAATAATCTGATTTTGTTTTCCTGGTTTGACCGCGATGTGGACGTTAAAGAAGGTTTTACAGGAATTATTCAACGGGTCGGACAAATCAACAGCCGCCGACTGCTGCTCGCACTTCCTGCTTTTCAAATTTTCCTGGCAGGTAGCCTGTTGATATCGGGATTTTTCCCGGTTTTTGAAATGATATGGATGCTGATGGCCGCGATCCTGATTTTTCCTGCTCTTAGCCCCGTTTATTGGGAGGCAGGTTCGCGTTATCGGATTGTGGGAGACGCGCTGTTCTTTCTTCCCTTAGCTGCATTATTATTTTCATCTCTATGAATGCCGATGTCATAGCGCCGGTCTATGATTCCCTGTCAAGACTTGTATTTGGAAATTCACTCTACGAAGCTGCCGCCTGGACTTACTCCTTTATTCCTTCTAATAGTAAAATTCTCATCGTCGGTGGGGGCACGGGAACAATCCTTACGGATCTGGATAAACCCGGTGCGGGTTTTATGATCGACTATGTGGAATTATCATCTGTCATGGTTTCACTTAGCGAGCGTCGGGCTCCCTTTAATCATATCCATGTTAATTTCCATCAATGTGATATTATGACCTGGAGGGATGGTTCTGATTATGATGTAATCATTACACCCTTCTTTCTGGATTGTTTTGGTAAGGCCGATCTGGAGCTTGTGATAAGACGCCTGACGAGATTGATCAAAAGTGACGGGCTCTGGTGTTTTACTGATTTTGTTGAGACAAAGAGCAAATGGCAGCGTGCACTCATCCGGTTTATGTATTTATTTTTTCGCCTGACCACAGGGCTGACTAATGACCGGCTTCCGGATTATGATACGGTTTTCAGGGCTAATTCACTTCGGCTTACCGCCGTTCAAACATTTTACCACGGAATGATCGAAAGCAGGCTGTATCAGCCGGTATCATGACGGCTTTTCTGATGGATTCCTGAGTCCGGCACGCAGGCGGGAAATTATCGTATTGAGCCGTTTTTCAACCGTTTCCGGACGTTTGGCGTCGGTGATCCACCGGATATATTCCTTTCGGTTCGTGGCCGATAGATTCATAAAAAACGATAAGGCGCTGTCATCCGTTTTTAATACTTCCATTAAATTTTGCGGAATGTTAACCGATGTCTTTTCAGATCTTTTTACATCCGCATCGGGTCGGATGCGGAGTGCTGACCAATCATCGTCTATGCTGATCTGTGAAACAGGAGCAAGACCGTCTGCTCCCAAAATGCCCCAGATGATATCCCTGGAGAGATCTGATTTGATGGATGAGGATTTTTTTGGATAGGCAATCCAGCATGCTACAGTGTCAAAAGGCAATGTGATTAGCTGCGGAAGATATTTTACAAGTTTCTGTTTGTCTTCGATAAAAACAATTGCCAGCCCGGGACCTGATTCAGGCCATTCTCTGGAAGAGGATTCATCCGCAAAGGCCGGATAGTTTTCAGGCTGATCGATCAGGTGCAGGATTTGACCGTCCTGTCTTCTCATTTTTTTTAAAACAGAATTTTCAGACATACCTGGATTTTATTTTAAATTGGCTCCATGCTAAAGATAATAAAAGTACTGCTTCTGTCCATTCTGGTATCTTCATGCGGATCATCAGAGACGGACCAGGAGGTGATTTATGACGTTGTTCCTCAATTGCCTGGAAAAGAGCTCAATGTGGCATTTGTGCTGGTTGATGGCGTTTATAATTCTGAGCTGGTCGCACCGATGGACATATTTCATCATACTATATTTCATACAGATCCGGCCATGAAAGTATTTACTGTCGCGCCGGATACATCTGTCATTACAACTTTTGAGGGTCTTCGGATTCTTCCCGACTATTCCTTTTCATCTTCGGATCTTCCCTCTATCGATATTCTTGTTGTGCCCAGTGCTGAACACAGCATGAATAAAGACCTGGAAAATGAAGCACTTATTGGTTTTGTCCGTGACAAAGGTACAACTGCCCGTTATGTGATTTCTTTATGTGACGGAGCGTTCGTACTGGCAAAAGCAGGATTTGCTGATGGCAGAAAATCAACCACCTTTCCGTCTGATATCCAGGCCTACAAAGAAATGTATCCTGATCTGGATGTTCTCAGTGGAGTGAGCTTTGTTCATGACGGAAAATTGATCACATCTGCCGGTGGAGCAAAATCGTATGACCCGGCCCTTTATCTGTGTGAATTACTTTACGGCAGGGAAGTGGCAATCGGACTGGCCGGGGGTTTGGTTATTGACTGGGATCTTGCCGGTATAGATCATGTAGTTGTTCCGTGATAGGTATCGGTCACAATCCTGATCTTACCTGAAAGGGTTTTATGAACCGGACATCTGTCCGCAATTTCCATAAGCCTTGCTTTCTGATTTTCATCCAGCGGGCCGATCAGCTGAATTTCCCGGGTAATCTGATCGATTCGTGCATTAGGGTCATCACTATCCTCAGAATCACTTTCATGAACCTTGTCATGTTCAATATGAACGATGGCTTCTTCGAGCGGCCAGCTTTTACGATCAGCATACATTCGAAGGGTCATGGATGTGCATGCTCCCAGTGCCGAAATGAGGAGATCATATGGGGTTGGGCCCAGGTCACTGCCACCAACAGATTCTGGCTCATCAGCCAGGAACGAATGCCTTCCGGCCCGGATCTCTGTGGTGAACCCGTCATCTCCCGTACGTACTACTACCTGCCGATCAGATTCAGGAAGTGATGCTCCCCTTGACAGGCTGAGGTATCGTTCTGCCCATGCAGCGATTACCTTACCGGTATAAATGGAATCATCCTTATCGCTGAGCAAGTGATTGGCACCATCCAGCGATACGAAACTCTTGGGATGGTGAGCCCGTTCATAAATAATCCTGGCATTATCAATACCTACGATCGTATCCTGGGGTGAGTGCATAATCAGGAGTGCCTTTTTTAATTTAGGAACGATCTTCTCAAGATCTTTCTCCCGGATGTCAGTCAGAAATTGTCGTGTGACATTGAAAGGCCTGCCCCCGATTGAAACTTTTGCCTGCCCATTGCTTTCAATTTCTTCCAGGCTGTCTTTTAGCAGGTGTTCCACATGAACCGGATCTGCAGGTGCACCGATCGTCGCTACGGCCCTTACAGATTCTATTTCATACGCTGCCGCAAGAACGGCTGCTCCGCCCAGTGAATGCCCGATCAGAAGTGATGGTGCTCCATGCTCCGTTTTAAGGTAATCAGCCGCAGCGATAAGGTCGTTAATGTTGGAAGTGAAATTGGTTGCGCTGAAATCACCCTCACTTTCTCCCAGCCCGGTAAAATCAAACCGCAGAACGGCAATATTGGACAGGTTGAGCGATCGGCTGATGTTGATTACAGCATTGAGATCCTTTGAACAGGTAAAGCAATGTGCGAAGATCGCCCATGCTTCAGGCTTTGAAGTTGGTAATTCAAGGCGCGCGATTAAGGATTGACCCTGCTGATTGAGGAAAGAAATTTTTGTTGAATTCATAGGATATGGTCTCAATTAAAGATACAAAAACCTCATGGTAATCAGGGACGCATCCCGGAATTCAGGTCGGAAATACCGCGCAGAAAGCGTATAATTGCAGGATGAAGATTGTAGAAGTCACCGATTCCTCCCTTGCCCGGGAATTTTTACTTTTTCCACTCTCTGTTTACCGGAATACCAAAACCTGGATCCGTCCGCTTGACAAAGATATTGAGGCTGTCTTCGACCCGAAAAAAAATAAAGCATTTCGGTCGGGCGAATGCTGTCGCTGGGTAGCGATGGATTCCGACGGCAAAGTTACCGGCCGCATTGCGGCGTTTGTAAATAAGAAAACGGCCTTGAAAGGCAATGATCAACCAACCGGAGGTCTGGGATTTTTTGAGTGCACAGAGGATCGGGAAGTTGCTTTTGCGCTTTTTGATACGGCCCGGAAATGGCTTGAGGAAAAAGGCATGGAGGCCATGGACGGTCCGATAAATTTTGGTGAGCGCGATAAATGGTGGGGGCTGCTGGTGGATGGATTTGACCTTGAGCCGAATTATAATTGTAATTACAATCCACCGTATTACCAGCAGTTTTTTGAGGACTACGGATTTCAGATTTATTTCAAACAATTCACCTTCGGCAGGAAGGTTCGCGAACCTTTCCATCCCCGTTTATACGAGAAGGCAAAGAAAGCGATGGAAAACCCAGGCTACAGGTTTGAGCATCTCCGTCTCAAAAACCTGGATAAATACACCGAGGATTTCAGAGTTGTATATAACAAGGCCTGGGCCAGGCATACCGGAGTAGCCGAGATGTCTTCTCTTCAGGCAAAAGCCATTATGAAACAGATGAAGCCGATCATCGATGAGAAAATCATCTGGTTCGGATACTATGAAAATGAGCCCGTTGCTTTCTACATCAACCTCCCCGAGGTAAACCAGATATTTAAACATGTAAATGGCAAGCTGAACTGGATCGGAAAATTGAAATTTCTCTATCATAAGACATTCAAGACCTGTAAGAAAATGCTGGGGCTTGTCTTTGGCGTGGTTCCCGAACACCAGGGGAAAGGACTTGAAGGTGCCCTGGTTATTGCCACAGCAGGCATGGTCCAGGAAGCCTATACCCAGTACGATGACCTAGAAATGAACTGGATTGGAGATTTCAACCCGAAGATGATCCGTGTGGTGGAACAAGTGGGCGGAGATATAGTAAAGACGCACCACACATACAGAAAGTTATTTGATGAAACAAAGGAGTTCAAAAGAGCTCCCATGCAGTAACATGAACCGGCGCAGCAAATTTCTCCTTAAAAATCTGCTCAAGGGCCTCTTCTGGCTTGCAGTGATTGTGATCATTTATGAGTTATTGCAGCGATATACTGAAGTTGATGAATTCATCAACTACCTGGGTAACTGGCCCATCCTTATTTATTCGGTATTCATACTTTCTGAGATCATCTTTGGTATAATTCCGCCTGAACTATTCATGATCTGGTCCCTGAATAACGGGCTATTTGATAGCTACGTTCTGAATGTAATGTTACTGGCAACTATTTCGTACCTGGCCGGAATACTCGGGTATCATATTGGGAAATATCTGCTGGAATTCAAATGGACACAAACGTTCATGCAAAAGAACGTGCGCCGGTACAAGAACCTTCTTAATAAATATGGCGGCTTCCTTATTTTCGTGGGAGCCGTAACGCCTGTTCCGTTTTCCGCAATTTGTATGCTGATGGGCGGAACACAATACCCCTTTTCGAGGTTTCTATTGATATCATTAGCTCGTTTCGGCCGTTTTGCCGCGTACGCCTGGGTAATTTGGCAGACAAACAAGCCTGTATGACAAAAATATTATGACTGAAAGTATAAAAAAGAAACGAACCGGAGTATTATTGGTTAATCTGGGAACACCCGACAGTCCGTCGGTAGGGGATGTTCGTTCCTATTTGTCGCAATTTCTCAATGATCCACGGGTCATTGATATTCCCTGGATTCTCAGGAAGATTCTCGTCAACCTGATCATCGTACCATTCCGGGCACCGAAGAGTGCAAAAGTTTATAAGGAGCTTTGGACAGAACAGGGATCTCCATTAATCATTTATAGCGAACGTGCCGCTCAGTTGCTGCAGGATGAGCTGGACCCTTCTTACAAGGTGCATCTGGCCATGCGCTATAAAAACCCGTCTATTCCCGATGTGTTGGAAGAAATGCGGAAGGCAAATTACGACAGGATCATAGTGGTTCCGATGTTCCCCCAGTACGCCTCGGCAAGTACAGGAAGTGCGCTGGAAGAAGTGATGAGGGTAATCAGTTCCTGGTGGGTTATTCCGGAATTGCGTATTGTAAGTCAGTACTACGACCATCCCGACTATATCGACGCCTTTGTAGAAAGAGGATCGGCCTACAATCATCAGGAATATGATCATGTGCTTTTCTCCTATCACGGATTGCCGGAAAGGCAGGTGGATAAGGTGTATGGCGAAGGATTATGCACAGATCGTGATTGCGAGCATGAAATTACCGATGAAAATAAGTACTGCTATAAGGCGACATGCTATGCCACCACCCGTTTACTCGCACAAAAACTCGGTATCCCTGAAGATCATTATACTGTTTGCTTTCAGTCACGACTGGACAAGAAATGGCTGGAGCCTTTTTCAGACAAGGTGGTGATTGACCAGGCAAAAAAGGGCGCTAAAAAATTGCTGGTATTCTCTCCGGCGTTCACGGCAGACTGCCTTGAAACTATCATCGAGATCGGTGATGAATATCAGGAATTATTTGAAGAACACGGGGGCGATAAGGTTCAGCTCGTAGAGAGTCTGAATGACCATCCACTCTGGATCCGTTGCCTGAAAGATCTCGTACTTATGGCCTAATTTTGATAAAATTCTTTGAGTACAGCAGCTGCCCTGTCGACATCTTCTGTCGTGTTGAATTTGCTGAAGGAGAATCTCACAGCACCTCTTTCTTCCTGTTTACCGATAGCAGAAAGTACGTGTGATCCTGTAGTGGCTCCGCTGGCACAGGCAGAGCCGCCGGAAGCACAAATGCCATTCAGGTCCAGGTGGAAAAGAAGCATGTCATTTTTATCAGAGGGCGGAAGTGACACATTCAGGACGGTGTACAAACTTTGACCGGCTTCTGCAGAAAGACCGTTGAATTCGACCCCTTCCACCGCATCTTTCAGTTGAGAGATCATGCGGCCCTTCAGCGACAAAATGTAGTTGCTGTCCTGCTCCATATGATGAACCGCCAGCTCCAGGGCCTTGGTAAGACCTACAATTCCCGCCACATTTTCTGTCCCTCCACGCATATTGCGTTCCTGTGATCCTCCGTGAATGTAGGCGTCAATTTTCCTGTTCTTATTGACATACATGAATCCCACTCCTTTCGGACCATGAAACTTGTGGGCTGATGCGGCAATCCCATCCACCTGCAATACCTGCAAATCCAGGGGAAAATGACCAACAGTCTGAACTGTATCACTGTGAAAAATGGCACCGGCTTCACGGCAAAGTGTACCTGCCTGTTCCAGATCAAGTAAATTCCCTATTTCATTATTGCCGTGCATCAGGCTTACCAGGCTCGATGGATATGCTGAAAGCAACCTTTTAAGATCCTCAAAGTCAATTCTTCCTGATTCATCGATTTTCACATAATGCACCTGCAATAAGCCCAGATCCTCCATGTACCCGAGGGTATGAAGGACTGCATGATGCTCAACAGGAGAGGTTATGGCATGCCGGATTCCAAAAGCACGGGCAGCAGACCAAAGAAATGTATTATCAGCTTCAGTGCCTCCTGAGGTAAAATATATCTCCATGGGTGATGCGTTCAGCAAACCAGCCACGGTTTTTCTCGATGTTTCCAGGGCTGCTTTTGCTTCCCGTCCTATGGCGTGTATGGAAGACGGATTGCCATAGAAATTCTTCAAATAGGGTTCCATCTCGGCGAATACAGCCGGGTCAATTGGTGTGGTTGCCGCATTATCGAGATAGATACTCATTCCTTAACTGAATTCATATCGGCAATTACATCCTTGATATCTGCAATTAGTTTGTTCGCCAGGTGTTCCGCTGTTGATTCTGAAGATGACTCGGAGTAGATACGGATAATGGGTTCGGTGTTGGATTTTCTGAGGTGTACCCATTCTTCGTCCCATTCGATTTTTACACCGTCGATCGCATTGATAGGCCGCTTTGAATATTTCTTCCTGATACTATCGAGAATGCCGTCTACATCGATCTCGGGCGTTAGTTCAATCTTATTTTTAGAAATATGGAAGTTCGGATATGAAGCCCTCAATCGGGAGGCCTTCATGCCACTCGTAGCCAGGTGCGACAAAAACAAAGCGATTCCAACCAAGGCGTCTCTTCCGTAATGCAGTTCAGGATAGATTACTCCTCCGTTACCTTCACCTCCGATTACAGCATTTTGTTTTTTCATTTCGGTGACAACATTTACTTCTCCGACAGCCGAAGCGAAATAATTGCCGCCTTTTTCCTCAGTCACTACCCGCAGCGCCATTGTGGAAGACAGGTTTGAGACGGTATTTCCTTTGTTGTGGCCAAGTACATAGTCAGCCACCGCTACCAGCGTATATTCTTCACCAAAGGGTGTACCGTCCTCCTGAAGAAGTGCCAACCGGTCCACATCGGGATCAACGACAATCCCCAGATCATAATTTCCTTTATTCATTTCATTGGAAATATGAGTGAGGTTTTCAGGAAGAGGCTCAGGATTATGCGGGAAATGACCGGTAGGGTCACAATAAATTTCTTTGATGTGTTCAACCCCCAATGCCCGTAAAAGCCTGGGAACGGCAATTCCGCCTGTTGAATTTACGGCATCAACGGCAACTTTGAATTTTGCCTCTGCAATGGCCTTTGTATTCACCAGAGGCAAATCCAGAATAGCCTTGATATGTTTATCAAGATAGCTATCATCTTTTTTATAGGTCCCAAGATGAAGGACTTCGGCAAATTCATATGAATTGTCCTCCGCAATCTTCAACACGGTCTTTCCTTCCTCATCTGAAATGAACTCCCCTGCCTGGTTCAGTAATTTAAGTGCATTCCACTGTCCGGGATTATGGCTGGCCGTAATGATGATCCCGCCCGAAGCTTTCTCCATCGTAACCGCCATCTCAACAGTTGGAGTGGTAGACAATCCAAGATCTACCACGTCAATGCCCATGCCGATCAACGTCTGACTTACCAATTGAGAGATCATCTCCCCTGAAATACGGGCATCCCTGCCGATAACAACTTTGTTTGAATCGCTGTTGCGCATGGTCCATGCCCCAAAAGCTGCGGCAAATTTAACGGTATCCAGCGGTGTTAAGCCAGATCCTGGCTGTCCGCCAATTGTACCTCGAATTCCTGAAATTGATTTGATTAAAACCACTCTGTTAGCACGTTAATGTGCGTTAAATTTAAAAAATTAGAAGCAGGATTTGGGTTTATCAGAGAAAAATGAATGATATTTCCCCTGTCGGATGTCAGTCAAATTTAGACATGACCTTATTTACTTCGGAAGTCTCATTTCCGCATGCTTCACCTGGCATCCTGCCACAAAATCCACATGCCTCTCCGTCTTTATTCAAATAAGGGTTCTGACTGGCACACGTACCCTTAAATTCCCCATCTTTAAGAAACAGCAGGCGTACAGACATAAACACAAAGAACACTGCTATGAAACCAATTCCTAATAATATAGTCGTCATCCTGAAAAATTTTACGCAAATTTATCAAATCAAACATGAAACGAGAGGAAATTCATTAAAGTTTCCATAAATCCATAATCCTCAGAATAATATGAGTGAAGGAAGTTCAGCCACAGATCCCCGCAGAGCCGAAAAGTTAGCCGCATTTGACCGCCTTCTCACCATCATGGACGAGCTGAGGGAAAAATGCCCGTGGGACCGGAAACAGACCATGGAGAGCCTGCGTCACCTCACCATTGAAGAGACATTCGAACTAAGTGATTCCATATTGGACGGGGATCTGGATGAAATTCGCAAGGAACTGGGTGACCTCATGCTTCACAATGTATTCTATGCCAGGATCGCCAGCGAAAAGAATGCCTTTGACATGGCGGATGTTTTAAATTCCGTTTGTGATAAGCTGGTAAAACGTCATCCGCATATTTATGGAGATGTTGTGGCGACCGACGAGGAGACGGTTAAGGCTAATTGGGAGAAGATCAAGCTTAAAGAGAATGGGGATCAGCCACGGTCGGTCCTGGAAGGAGTCCCCAGGTCTTTGCCTGCCCTGATCAAGGCCATGCGTATGCAGGAAAAAGCGCGGGGTGTGGGATTCGATTGGGATCATAGGGATCAGGTTTGGGAAAAGGTGCAGGAGGAGCTGAAAGAATTCGGGGATGAATTTAATGAAGATCCGGAAAAGATTGATCAAAAGCGCGCCTCTGAAGAATTTGGTGATTTGCTGTTCTCATTGATCAATTTTGCGAGATTCATAGAAATCAACCCGGAAGAAGCCCTTGAGCGAACTAATAAGAAATTCCTGAAGCGATTCCAATATCTTGAACGTGAATCCCGCGCTGATGGAAAGGACCTTGCAGACATGACACTGGAGGAAATGGAATATTATTGGCAGAAAGCAAAACTCATATGAAAGCGGAATTGTCAAAACTCACCGAATTCAACCTCTTCCGTAACATAATTGTAGGCAAAGATACTTTTATTCCTTCCTGGACTCTTTACAAGCGCGTTCTGCTGACAGGTCAGATTGCCCTTTTTGGAATTTTCTACACACTACTGAATGTGATTCTGGGTTACCTGGAAGGGATCACGGAATTTATTCCCTACTACGCAGCACTGGGTATTTCATGCATTATTTCAATCTTAATCCTGCGAAATGGTTCGTACGTAACAGGAAGGGTTGTACTCATTCTTACCACGTTGTTGCTGGTGTCCCTTTTTGTTATGCTGGATCGTACGGATGCCAGTGTATATTTCTTCTATTTTGTGATTACCATCGGTGCGATGACCATATTTGGTTATGAACGCATTACACTTGGGATACTTTTTTCGGCGCTGGTGATCGTAACTTTCCTGTTCATTTTTTCAAATGATTTCAAGATTGCTGAAGCTCCTGAGGTTTCCAACTCTTTTGCTACCAGGATTTTCGGGCTCAACTTTGTTACCGCGGTTCTGCTTTCAGTGATGATGATCTATTATATGATCCTGATCAATTACCAGATCATTACAGATCTGCGGAGGAAGGAAGAAGATCTAACCAAGCTCACCAATGAACTTTCAGAAAGCAGAAACCGCTTTGAACTTGCTATCAAGGGCTCATCCGCAGGGATTTGGGATTGGGATCCGCTCACCGATTCTTTATACTTATCCCCTCTTCTTACAAGGATCCTCGGTTATACGAAGGAGGATATTCAGGGCGCAAGCCAGCAGTCTTTTTATCAGGTTCTTCATCCGGATGACCTGATAACAGTTCGTGAAAAGCTGGATCAGCATTTGAATAGTAATGTCAAATTTGAGGTTGAATTCCGGATCAGGAAAAAGGATGGGGAGTTCATGTGGGTTTTGGATACCGGCCAGGCAGAGTGGAATGAAAAAGGGCAACCCGTGAGAATGGTAGGGTCCATTGTTGACATTTCGGAACGGAAAAAAGCCGAATCGATGGTGTTAAAACAGAAGGAGGAACTTGAAAAGGCGAACAAGGAGCTGGATCGTTTTGTATATAGCGTATCACATGATCTGAAGTCACCGCTCAGTTCAGTCCTTGGACTGATCACTATTACGGAAATGTCGGATGACCTGGAGGAAGTCAAGAAATGTGTGGGGATGATGCGGAGCCGGATCGATCAGCTCAATAAATTCATTGAGGAGATCATTGAATATGCGAGAAACACACGGAAAGAAATACATCATAATGACAGGGTCGTCATCCGGGATCTGGTGAACGGTATTCTGGAAAACCTGGCCTACCTTGATAACCGGGACAGGATTGATATACAGAATAATATTGATCCTTCCCACGTCGTCTCCTCCGATGAGAGCCGCCTGAAGATCATTCTTAATAACCTGATCGGGAATGCCATAAAATATCATGACTACGGCAAAGAATATCCGATGATAAGAATTACCTCCCAGGAAACGGGGGATGGATCGCTAAGGATAATAGTGGCTGATAACGGCACAGGCATTGAAAAGGAACTGCAGGAACGGGTTTTTGAAATGTTCTATCGTGCTTCTGAAACTTCTGATGGCTCGGGGCTGGGATTATACATTGCCCGTGAAATGATTGAAAATCTGCAGGGGTCTCTCTCCCTTGAAAGTGAGAAAGGAAAGGGATCTGAATTTACTATTACGATACCTTTGACACTTACCGCTGCTAAATAGATCATTTTTCTATCTTTGCACCCATGGCAGCGAATGACGAAAACCTATTCAAGAAAATTGTTTCCCATGCCAAGGAGTATGGGTTTATTTTTCCATCAAGTGAGATCTATGACGGGCTTGGGGCAACCTATGATTACGGGCAGCAGGGTGTGGAGCTCAAAAATAACATAAAGGCATATTGGTGGAAGTCGATGGTGCAGCTGCATGAGGATATTGTAGGCATCGATGCCGCGATATTTATGCACCCCACTACCTGGAAGGCATCAGGCCATGTGGATGCGTTTAACGATCCGATGATCGACAATAAAGATTCCAAAAAACGATATCGTGCAGATGTGCTCATTGAAGAGTACATCGCTAAAGTGGAAGCGAAAATTGAAAAGGAGGTTTCCAAGGCTGAAAAGCGTTTTGGAGATGCATTCGACCGTGAACAGTTTGTAAGTACCAATCAGCGCGTGGTCGGCTATAGCGAAGAGATCAGTTCCATCAATCAGCGGATGAAAAATGCCATGGATGAAGGTCGTCTTGAAGGGCTGAAGGAACTGATCGAGGACCTTGGAATTGCGGATCCTGTTTCGGGTTCCAAGAACTGGACCGATGTTCGCCAGTTCAATCTGATGTTCTCCACAGAATTAGGCTCCCTTGCAGAAGGCGCCAGCAAGATCTACCTCCGTCCGGAAACGGCACAGGGCATTTTTGTGAACTATCTCAATGTTCAGAAAACAGGAAGAATGAAAATCCCGTTCGGGATCGCCCAGATCGGGAAGGCATTCAGGAATGAAATTATTGCGCGACAGTTCATTTTCCGAATGCGTGAGTTTGAGCAAATGGAAATGCAGTTTTTCGTAAAGCCCGGAGAGGAGCTGGAATGGTACGAACAATGGAAAGAGCGTCGCATGAAATGGCACAAGACCCTGGGTATGGGCGATGAGAATTATCGGTTCCATGATCACCTGAACCTGGCGCATTATGCAAATGCTGCCTGTGATATTGAATTCAACTTCCCAATGGGTTTCAAGGAGCTGGAAGGAATTCATAGCAGAACTGATTTTGACCTTTCCGCACACGAAAAACATTCCGGGAAGAAACTCCAGTTTTTCGATCCGGCTGAAAACAGAAGCTATATTCCCTATGTGGTTGAAACTTCCATCGGGCTGGACCGTATGTTTCTCGCGGTTCTAACTGCTGCCTATACCGAAGAAACCCTTGAGGACGGTAGTGAACGCGTGGTTTTAAAGATTCCCGCTGCCCTGGCTCCTCAGAAAGTTGCGGTGCTGCCATTGATCAAAAAGGATGGGTTGCCGGAAAAAGCCATGGAGATTTTCGATGAGCTGAAGTTTGATATGAACTGTCAGTATGACGAGAAAGATGCGATTGGGAGAAGGTATCGCCGGCAGGATGCCATCGGCACACCTTACTGTATCACGGTAGATCATCAAACGCTGGAAGATAATACAGTAACATTGAGGGAAAGGGATTCAGCTGCCCAGGAGCGAATTTCGATCAGCGATTTGGCGTCCAGGGTTAATGAACTCGTTTCGGTCAACACACTTCTCAGGGCGCTTTGATGGAGTGGAAAAAACTATTATCCAATCAACGGGCGGGGGGTAAATCTGTGCCACATGATCCTGCGCGGAGTGCTTTTGAGCAGGATTTTGACAGGATCATATTTTCACATCCGTTTCGAAGGCTGCAGGATAAAACACAGGTTCATCCGCTTCCGAAGGATGATTTTGTTCATACCAGATTGACCCACAGCCTGGAAGTAAGCAGCGTGGGCCGTTCACTCGGGAAAAATGTAGGCAAGGTTTTAAAGGAACGCTATTCACTGGATGAATTTTCAGTTCAGGATATCGGGTCGATTGTCGCCGCTGCATCCCTTTGTCATGATATAGGTAATCCGCCATTTGGTCATTCGGGGGAAGAAGCCATCAGTGAGTTCTATCGCCATGGTCAGGGAAGGGTTTTCGAAAGCGATGTTAGTCCGGCACAATGGGAAGACCTGATCCGCTTTGAAGGTAATGCGCAGGGGTTTAGACTATTAAATAAATCCCGGTATCAGGGGCTTAAGCTAACCGCCGCTACGCTGGCTGCATTTACAAAATATCCCCGGCCTTCATTGGTGGAGAATCCGGATAAAACGCGAAGAAGCCAGAAAAAATATGGGTTCTTCTGTGCAGAAAAGGAGGCTTTTCGTCGTGTTGCAGATACCACGGGGCTTATTGCACTTACTGATGAAACCTGGTGCCGTCATCCGCTTGCATTTCTTGTGGAGGCTGCCGACGATATCTGCTATCATCTGATAGACCTGGAAGATGGTTGCCGCCTTGGTCTTGTTTCATACAATGACACAGTGGATTTATACCGGCTTATCCTGCGCGAGCGGTTTAATGCGTCAAAATTTGAAAAAATAAAATCACGTGAAGAACGTATAGGTACGCTCCGGGCCATGGCCATAGGTGTACTTATCGATGAATGCACGGAGCTTTTCCTTGAACGTGAAGCAGATCTTAGGGAGGGTAAGAATGACCGTTCCCTTACCGATGACATACCATCAGCTCAGATTCTCCGGGAGATCATAAAGATATCCATCGAACATATCTATCGCTCAAGACAGGTGATGGAGACCGAAGTTGCAGGTTTCGAGGTATTGCCGGGTCTTCTCGGGCAGATCACTCTAAGCGCGGCCAACGTCTACCAGAAAAATCAGCCTTCGAGTGGCAGGAAGACTCTTCTCAGGCTGCTTCCGGAGGATCTTACGAGGGAAATGCAGGAGTGCGCAGATACATACGAACTTCTGATGCTATGCAATGACTTTGTTTCCGGTTTGACAGACAGTCATGCTATTCACCTGTACCGCGGAATCAAAGGGATTTCTCTGCCCGGTTAATCCACTGTCTGGCGATAGGTTAAAACATGAAAATCCTTACCTTTGTGGCTTGCCATAATGTGGACTAAACTTTCCCATATCATCATGAAGTACCGATTGACGCTGGTCATATTGATCGGTGTCATTACAGTGTTCATGGGGTACCACGCCAGAAAGGCTGAAATGAGCTATGATTTCGCCAAAACGGTACCCATGGATGATCCGGATATGATCAACTTCATGGAATTCAAATCACTCTTCGGTGAGGATGGTAATCTTATTGCCATCGGGGTTAAGGACAGCAGTCTGTATGATGTGCATAATTTTGAATTGTTTCGCCGCCTGAGCGACAGTATCAAAACCTTCACAGGTGTTAATGAGGTGTATTCGTTGCCTCAAATTCAGAGATTTGAAAAGGATACGGCTGAGCGGAAGTTTAACCTTGTGCCGATTTTCCGAAATGAGATTACTAATCAGGCTGAGATGGACAGCCTCATCCAGCTTGCCTTCGATCAAAAGTTTTACAGTGGGCGGTTGCTGAACGAATCCAACGGAGCCACCCTCATGCTCATCTCTATCGATAAGGATGTTCTTAATTCGGAAAGAAGGATCGGTCTTACCGAGAAAATTGTTGCTGCCGGAGATTTCTTTGAAGCAAACAGCGGAATTACTGTGCATTATGCGGGACTCCCTTTTGTACGTTCTGTGATCGCCAGTAAGGTGAAAAGGGAGATGGAGATGTTCCTCATCCTTTCGGTACTTGTAACTGCGATCATCCTTTTCCTGTTTTTCCGAACGTGGGATGCCGTTGTATTTCCCATGGTGATCATCGGAGTGGTGGTAGTCTGGGTTCTGGGATCACTCGTTCTTTTTGGATATAAGATCACAATGCTTACAGGTTTGATACCTCCTGTTATCGTGGTTATCGGGATCCCGAACAGCGTGTACCTGCTGAATAAATATCACCAGGAATATGAACTGCACGGTAACAAGGTCATGGCCGTAAGCAGGGTCGTCCGCAAGATCGGGGTGGTCACGCTGATCACGAACTTTACCACGGCAATTGGATTTCTGGTACTTGCTACCACTGAAATTGTGATACTGAGGGAGTTCGGTATCGTAGCCGGACTGAATATCATGGCGACATTCATCGTGTCAATTATCCTGATCCCGGCTGTTTTTCTATGGTTGCCGGCCCCGAATACCCAACAGCTCAAACATTTGAAGTTCAAACCGCTTGACGTTGTGCTGAGTGCGCTGGACAAATGGATCTATTCGCACCGTAAAACTGTCTATCTCATCACCGGGCTTCTTGTGGCATTGGCTGCATTGGGAATGACACGCCTGAGGGCGGTAGCATTCATGGTAGACGACATACCAGAGAAAAGTGAGATCCGAACGGATCTTGAATTCTTTGAAGCGAATTTCAACGGCATTATGCCACTGGAAATGGTAGTTGATACTGGCGAGCGCCGGGGTGTCCTGGAGCTTAAAAACCTGAATAAGATCGAGGATCTTGAGGAATTTTTACACAGCCAGAAAGATATATCACTTCCGGTTTCCCTTGTGAGTTTTGTAAAAGCTTCAAAACAGGCATTCTACAATAACAATCCTGATCGTTACAGCCTGCCTTCAAGCCGGGAAAGATCATTTATACTTCGGTATATGCGAAATCAGTCGGACAGCACCGGACTATTCAATTCTTTCGTGGATTCGACACTGCAGGTGATGCGTGTTTCCATGCAGGTTGCTGATATCGGATCTGAAAAAATGGATTCCCTGATAGAAGAAGTGATCCGTCCGGAAGTTGACTCCCTTGTTGCCGGTACCGATCTTAAGATCAGTATTACGGGAACTACCCCTTTATTCATTCGGGGAAATAAATTTTTGATCCAGAATCTACGCTTCAGCCTCATATTGGCATTCATTCTCATCGCCGTGATCATGGGGGTACTTTTCGGAAATTTAAAGATGATTCTCATCTCTATGCTTCCAAATATTATTCCCCTCCTGATAACGGCAGGCATCATGGGATTTTTTGGTATCCCGTTAAAACCGAGTACGGCCCTGATCTTCAGTATTGTTTTTGGAATTTCCGTTGATGATTCTATTCATTTTCTTGCGAAATACCGACAGGAACTGTTCCTGAACAGGTTTTCTGTACCCATTACCGTGAGTAAAACCTTACGCGAAACGGGCGCAAGTATGATTTATACCTCAGTTATTCTTTTTGCAGGATTCGTCATATTTGCATGGTCAGATTTCGGGGGGACGATCGCACTTGGAATTTTAACATCAATCACACTGATGATTGCAATGTTTACGAATTTAATTTTGTTACCATCTTTGCTGTTAACCTTTGATGATGGCAGGCGTGATCCGCAGGAACATCCGCTGATTGAGGAATATGATGACGGGTTTTACCAGGATCTGGAAAATGAAAACTCAAACGGGAACGGATCAGTTGAACTGCCGGAAAACAAAAACCAAACGATTTAAGTAAGAAGTGAAGTATAAGGAATATAAACAGATCAATTATGCCGAAGTGGCGGCAAATGTCCTGAAGTTTTGGGAAGAGGAGAAGATTTTTGAAAAATCTGTCGAGACCAGGGAGGGTAAGCCCACATTTACCTTTTACGAAGGTCCTCCATCTGCGAATGGAACACCGGGAATTCACCATGTGATGGCCAGAACCGTGAAGGATATCTTTTGCCGGTTTAAAACCATGGAGGGATTCCAGGTTAAGCGTAAGGGAGGATGGGATACTCATGGCTTGCCCGTTGAGCTTCAGGTTGAGAAGGAACTTGGAATTACAAAGGAAGATATCGGAAAGAAAATTTCCGTTGAAGAATATAATTTGCGTTGCCGTGAAACGGTAATGAAATTCAAGAATGAGTGGGATGACCTCACCCGTATGATGGGCTACTGGGTCGATCTTGATGATCCATATGTCACGTTCGATCGTGATTACATGGAGACACTGTGGTACTTACTGAAGAAGTTCTACGATAAGGGGCTCCTCTACAAAGGGTATACCATTCAGCCCTATTCCCCAGCTGCAGGCACCGGGCTAAGTTCACACGAATTGAATCAGCCAGGTACCTACAAGGATGTGAAGGATACAACCGTCACTGCCCAGTTTAAAGCAACGGATGAGGATAATCTCTTTTTCCTTGCATGGACGACCACACCGTGGACGCTGGCTGGGAATACAGCGCTGGCAGTGGGTGAAAATATTGAATATGTTAAGGCTGAAACCTTCAATCCCTACACATATGAGCCGGTTAAAGTAATTCTCGCAAAGGATCGCGTAAGCGCATATTTTGATGAGAAGGGTAAGGATCAGCCCTTTGAAGATTATTCACCAGGTGACAAGGTAATTCCATACAGGATTGTAGAGACCTTCCGGGGGAAAGAGCTGGCAGGTCGTACATATGAGCAATTGCTGCCCTATGTACAGCCCGACGGGCCGGCTTTCAGGGTAGTGGTGGGTGACTTCGTTACCACAGAGGATGGAACAGGTATTGTACATATTTCACCTACATTCGGTGCAGATGACCAGCGCGTTGCTGCCCAGAACGGGATCGGTGCGATCCTGGTGACCGATAATGAAGGAAACCGTGGCCCGATCGTTGACAAACAAGGCCGTTATGTTCAGGAAATCGGAGAATTTGGTGGCAGGTTTGTGAAGAATGAATACTATCCGGATGGTGAAGCCCCTGAAAGATCCCTTGATGTAGATATCGCGATAAAGCTTAAAGAAGATAACCGGGCCTTTAAGGTTGAGAAATACGAGCACAGTTACCCGCATTGCTGGCGAACTGATAAACCGGTTTTATATTACCCGCTGGATTCCTGGTTCATCAGGACCACTGCCATGAAGGATAAGCTGGTTGCTCTTAATGAAACGATCAACTGGAAGCCGGCGTCAACCGGTACAGGCAGGTTTGGAAACTGGCTCGAAAATCTGGTCGACTGGAACCTTTCACGAAGCAGATTCTGGGGTACACCATTGCCCATCTGGGTGACCGAGGATCGCTCTGAGGAAATCTGTATCGGTTCCATGGAAGAACTTCGCAGGGAGGTGGACAAGGCCGTAGAAGCTGGTTTTATGGAGAGTGAATTACCTGAAGATTTTGATCTTCACAGACCATTTGTAGATAATGTGACCCTGGTAAGTCCGTCCGGCAAACCCATGAAACGTGAACCAGACCTGATCGACGTCTGGTTCGACTCCGGGGCTATGCCCTATGCCCAATGGCATTTTCCTTTTGAGAATCAGGATATATTCGAGGAAAATTTTCCAGCGGATTTTATTGCTGAAGGCGTTGATCAGACACGTGGCTGGTTCTTCACACTTCATGCCATCGCCGTCATGCTTTTTGACAGTGTGGCTTTTAAAAATGTAATCGCCAACGGACTTGTTCTTGACAAGAATGGAAATAAAATGTCGAAGCGCCTTGGCAATGCCGTAAATCCGTTTGAAACACTTGATACCTATGGCGCAGACGCTACGAGATGGTATATGATCTCAAATGCGAATCCCTGGGATAATTTGAAGTTTAACCTGGAAGGGGTTCAGGAAGTTCAGCGTCGTTTCTTTGGCACATTGCACAACACCTACAGCTTCTTTTCACTTTACGCAAACCTGGATGGATTTGATTTTTCCGGGGAAGTGATTCCCGTGGAAAATCGCACAGAGAGCGACCGCTGGATTCTTTCAAGGCTAAACACGGTGATCGGCCAGGCGGCTGCGGCCTATAGTGATTATGAACCAACCCGCGCGACCCGGCTTATTCAGGACTTTACAATTGATGACCTGAGCAACTGGTATGTCCGCCTGAACCGGAAGCGTTTCTGGCGCGGTGATTTTAATGACGACAAAAAAGCGGCATATCAGACGCTTTACACCTGCCTTGTAACCATTGCAAAGCTGTCGGCACCAGTGGCGCCTTTTTATATGGATCAGCTTTATCTTGACCTGAACAGTGTTACAGGTCTCGAAGACTGTGAATCTGTCCACCTTGCGGATTTCCCGACCAGTGATGAAAATGTCATTGATGCGGATCTGGAGGAGCGTATGCGCCTGGCACAGCGTATTTCATCGCTTGTACATTCTCTTCGGAAAAAACACAAACTCAAGGTGCGTCAGCCGCTTCAGAAGATCCTGTTGCCGAAGGTGAGTGATAAATTTAAACGACAGGTAGAGGCAGTTGAAGACATCATACTTTCAGAGGTTAATATCAAGGAGATAGAATTTGTCTCTGATGATGACGGAATTCTGGTGAAACGGATCAAGCCGAATTTCAGGAGACTGGGACAGATGTATGGGGCGGCCATGAAGGAACTTGCCGGAGTGATCCAGAAAATGAGCCCGGAATCGGTTTCGGAGCTGGAATCAAACGGATCATTTACAGTACAGGCAGGAGGTCAGGATATCACTCTCACCCCCGAAGATGTAGAGATTTTTTATGACGATATTCCCGGTTGGTCGGTAGCTTCTGAAGGAAATCTTACCGTAGCACTTGATATAACCCTTACCGATGATCTGAGACAGGAAGGTATTGCCCGTGATGTCGTAAACCGGTTGCAGAATCTCCGGAAGGATATGGGTCTCGACGTTCAGGACAAGATTAAAATCAGAATTGCACCGGCACCAGAACTGATTGAGACGGCACTGAGGGCGAATAAGGAGTATATTTGCAGGGAAACGCAGGCATTGTCGCTGGAATTTGAAGAGGGAATTTCTGATTCTGTGGAATTGGATATTGATGATCAAAAACTCCAGGTTAAAATTGAGTTATAAGTGAAGCTGAAGAAATATTATTTACTAGCCTTATTAGTGATAGTGATCGACCAGGTTGTGAAACTCCTGGTTCATTACAACATGGACCTCAATACAGAATTTAATGTTTTTGGCGATTGGTTCAGGATTCACTATCTCTTAAATCCGGGGATGGCCTTTGGCCTTCGTTCGGATCATACCTACGGAAAACTGGTCCTGACACTCTTCAGGTTACTGGCTATGGTCGGGATTTCCTACTATATCTATTTTCTGTATAAAAAAGGTGCGAGGGCGGGCCTTCTCTGGTGTCTTGCCCTGATTCTTGGCGGGGCCGTGGGTAACGTCATTGACAGTACTTTTTACGGTGTTTTACTTGGGAATGCTCCGGCGGGCTCTCCAACACCCTGGTTTCACGGCCAGGTAGTGGATATGCTGTTTTTCCCCATATTCGATGGCTACTATCCGGATTGGGTGCCGTATGTAGGTGGCGGCAGGTTCCTGTTTTTTAGTCCGGTATTCAATATTGCTGATTCCTCCATCTTCATCGGGGTAGTTTCCATACTTATTTTTCAGAAAAGTTTCTTCAAGGATCGTGAAGATCATTTGCTCCAGGACAATTCCGGGGATGAAGCGCACCAGGAAACTTCCGGAGATATAATATCCTGACTAATTTTTTAGGTGTAAGTATTCAGGATTGCGTATCTTCACTATTGACACCTCTGGTCGGTTTATTCTGTAAACGACAAAATTTTCTATTCTATGAAAAAAGTAATTTGGATAGCTGTCTGGCTACTGTTTCCTGCATTCCTCTATGCCCAGGAAAATCAGATTCAAGGTAAAATCAATCAGGAAATACCCATTGATCCCGATGTGAAAGTGGGGGTTCTTGAAAATGGCCTTACGTATTATATTCGTCATAATGAGAAGCCTGAAGATAAGGTTGAACTTCGATTGGTAGTGAATGTCGGGTCCATGATGGAAGATGAAGATCAGCAGGGTCTTGCGCATTTTATGGAGCACATGGCATTTAATGGCACCCGTAATTTTGAGAAAAACGAACTGGTCAGTTACCTGCAATCTGTAGGTGTAAAGTTCGGTGCAGATCTCAATGCTTACACCAGTTTTGATGAAACGGTTTATATTCTTCCGATTCCATCAGACGATGAAGAGATATTGAATAAAGGGCTTCTGGTTCTGGAAGACTGGGCGTCCAATGTGCTTCTTACAGACGAGGAAATTGATAAGGAACGGGGTGTTGTAATCGAGGAATGGAGACTTGGGCAGGGCGCAAATCAACGAATGCGTGACGAATGGTTCCCGGTAATGTTTAAAGATTCCCGATATGCGGAAAGGCTGCCAATCGGAAAAAAGGAAGTCCTTGAAAACTTTGATTATGAGACGTTGAGAAAATTCTACAGGGACTGGTACCGACCGGACCTTATGGCAATTGTTGCTGTGGGCGACATTGATGTCAACGAGATGGAAAAGATGATCAAAGAACGGTTTGGTAAATTAAAAAATCCCGAGAATCCACGTCCTAAGCAATTGTTTGACGTGCCGGATCATCCGGAAACCTTTGTTTCGGTTGTTACCGACAAGGAAGCTCAGTTCACCCAGATCCAGTTAGTTTATAAGCAGGATCTTGAAAAAACAGAAACGGTAGGCGATTTCCGGCGGGATGCGGTGTATTCCTTGTATAACGGCATGCTGAATCAACGGTTATCGGAACTTCAGGAATCAGCCGATCCACCATTTTTGTTTGCCAGTTCCAGCTATGGAAATATGGTGCGTACCAAAAGTTCCTATTCATCTTTTGCAGTTGTAGGGGAAAATGGAATTGAAAAGGGTCTCAAAACGCTTGTTCGGGAAAATGAACGCGTTAAGAAATATGGGTTTACCCAGGGAGAGCTTGACCGATACAAGAAAACAGTCCTGAATCGCTATGAAGTTGCTTTTAAAGAAAAAGACAAAACAGAATCGGGCCGCTATGCGTCTGAATACATTCGAAATTTTCTTTCAGATGAACCCATCCCGGGAATCGGATACGAATATGAATTTTACGAAGCTGTTCTTCCTTCCATTACACTTGAGGAAGTAAATGGCCTGGCCGCCAACTGGATTACCGATGAAAACAGGGTCGTAGTAATTATGGGGCCTGACAAGGAAGGATTAACCATGCCCGGTACCAATGATATCCTTGAAATTTTGAATGAGGCACAGTCAGAAGAAATAACTCCTTATGAGGACAAGGAGCTGGCAACCACCTTTATCGATACCATGCCAACTCCTGGTAAAATCACTGCCTCAAAAGAGCTTGAAGAAGTAGAGGCTACAGAGCTTACATTATCAAATGGGATGAAGGTTATTTTAAAATCCACGGATTTTAAAAATGATGAAATAGTGATTCGAGGCTTCTCGATGGGCGGGCGATCTCTATACTCAGAGGAAGATGACCTCGAAGCTTCAAATGCAGGTGAGATTGTAGCTGAAAGCGGGGTCCGTGAATTTTCTCCATCCGATATTGAAAAGATGCTTTCCGGGAAATCTGTTTTTGTAGGTGCTTTTATCGGTACGTATAATGAAGGAATGAGCGGCAGTACCACCCCTGAGGACCTGGAAACGGCACTGCAGCTTATGCATCTGTACTTCACCGCCCCTCGTAAAGATGCCGATGCATTTAGTTCGTTTGTGAACAAGAATAAAATGCTGATGCAAAACCTGATGGCAAGTCCGCAATTCTTTTATTCTGATAAACTGTCACGTATTCTTTCTCAAAACCACCCAAGAGGAGGGTATTTCCCTACTGTAGCAGAGATGGAAAGCATCGACTTTGACCGTTCTTTTGAGATATACACGGAACGCTTTGCAAATGCCGGTGATTTTACGTTTTTTTTCGTGGGTAACTTCGACATTGAACAAATCAAACCAATGCTTGAACTCTACCTCGGTAGTTTGCCAGGGTCCGCTTCCACCGAATCGTACAAAGATCTTGGAATACGGCCTCCTGCAGGACCTCTGAAGGAAGAAATCAAAAAGGGTACCGATCCCAAAAGTACTGTTACCATGATCTACACAGGTCCTGCGGCGTATGATCTCGATGAAAGCTATTACCTTTCATCGCTGGGAGAAGTACTTTCTAACAAGCTTATTGAAATCCTTCGTGAAGAGAAAGGCGGCGTTTATGGGGTTGGTGCCAACGGAAGTATGACAAAGATCCCATATGAGAATTATACATTCAGAATCGGGTTTCCCTGTTCTCCGGAAAATACTCAGGACCTGATAAATGCTGCGCTGGCTGAGGTAGAAAAAATCAAGAAAGAGGGAGTTTCAGACGAAGATCTTCAGAAAATCAAGGAATCACAACGCCGGGAAAGGAAGGAGGAGCTGGAAAGGAACTCATACTGGGTTAGTGCGCTCTTTTATTCATATTACTATGACCTGCCTCTTGAAAGGGTGAAAAATTTCAACGAAAAAATTGACGCTTTAACCTCCGATAAGCTCAAAGAAACGGCGAAAAAGTACCTGACAGAGGATCATTTCATTCAGGTGGTCCTAATGCCTGAGGATAATTAACCTTAAATTTATAAATTTGCAACGCATTGAAACCCACATTCTTATGTGGGTTTTTTTTGGGAATCCGTGAAATGGAACGGTGTTTGTGTAGTATGAAAATAAATAATTGATTGAGATGAAAAAGTTAATTCCATTCTTATTAGTGATTGTGACCATTGTGGCGTGTGAAGGCCCGGAAGGTCCGATTGGTCCGCGCGGCCCGCAGGGTGCTCCCGGCGAGGACGGCGTGAATATTGAAAGTTTTGTCTTCGAATATGAGGTTGACTTCCGTCCCGAAGATGACTACACCGTATTCCTTTCGTACCTGGATGATTTTGTTGCTCTTCCATCAGATGTAACTATGGTTTATTTTCTCTGGGGGCAAACTGAAATTGACGGAGAATTGGTGGATATCTGGAGGGCACTTCCCCAGACAGTATTTACCGATAACGGATTGATCCAGTATAACTATGATTTTACAAGATATGATGTAAGTCTGTTCCTGAATACTGATTTTGATCCGGACCTGTTGCAGCCGATCGATACTGATGACTGGATTGTTCGTGTAGTTGTGATTCCAGGTCAGTTCGTAACGGCAGGAGGAAAAATGGCAGCGATTGATTTCAATGATTATTATGCAGTAATGGAAGCGATGGGGGTAGAAAATAAAACAGTTGCCCACGAATACAATAATTCCTTAGTAAGACGTTAATCCATTAAGGATAATTTTTTCAGGCCGGGGTATTATCCAGCAATTGCTGGATATACTTTCCGGCTTTTTTTATGCGCTCACCATAAGACCCGGAGATTACTTCATATTTAAGTTTCCTCGAATCCAGGATTGAAATAAAACAGTTAAAGAAATAATTTCCCAATTCAGGATTTTCCCGGAGCGGATCCTCCTCGTAGGCAATGTCGGGCTTCATCACCAGATGCATCGAATAGGTGCCAAGGCTCTTTTCAATGAATTCAGGGACCATACCGAATTTATGTTCATACCAGATCTTTAAAACCAGCGCATCCGTGTCGCAAAACAGAATTCGCCCGGCTTGTTCCAGGTATACATGCTCCCGGTTTAATTGCTCCCTGGCAATGTTATTAAGATCTTCTTCATTGTAGGGCCGCTTCAGAACTGATAAATATTCCCGGGCGTATTCAGGAAGCCACAGATCATCGAACATGTCGGCAAGGGCCCTGGCCATCCAGGTTTTGCCGCTGCTCTCGGGACCGGTTATCCCTATTTTAAGGACAGAAGTTCTTGTTTTTTCTGAAGCTTTTTCCATTCCAAATATCCTGCAATTGCCATCCCAATGTAAAGAAAGTATAGCAGGGCGTAAAAATACATTGACTTATAGATGTAGATACCCGTTGCGATGATGTCGATAATAAACCAGAGAATCCAGTTTTCAATTCTTTTCTGTGTGGTCATCCACATGGCTGCAACACTTAAAATACTGGTAGTGCTGTCCCAGTAAGGAACGGAAGCGTTGGTATAATTTTGAAGCAGGAATCCAAATCCGGCTATTCCTACAGCTGATAAAAGCATGATTAGCAGGAAATTTCTGCCCGGAATATTACTGATCGGTAACTCAGATTCTTTGTCGGCATTTCCATGCAGCCAATGATACCATCCATATATATTAAGGACGAGGTAAAGAATATGCAGGAGTAAATCGCCATAAAGCCGCTGCTCCCAGAAGACAATGAGCGAAATGATCGTATATGCGATACCCCAGGGCCATGTCCAGATACTTTCGCGGATCAGGAAGACCACAGCGAGAATACCAAAAATCAGACCCAGGCCCTCAGAAACTGGCATCGAAAGGAGATATGATGTAATTTCCTGAATAATTTCCTGGCCTGACATTGGATATTTAATTTATTTGCAAACTATTAATTTTTTTAATAATGCGAAATCTCACTTTACTCCTGGTTTTATTTTTAGTCACTTCCTGTGTTCCGGATTTCATGAAAGAGGAGGAAAAGGCCAAGAAAGATGAAAACTTTTTCAGAGCGTATTATCCTGACGGAACACTGAAGACAGAAGTTCCGATCGAAAATAAGAAGAAAAACGGTCTGGCAAAAAACTTTTATCAGGATGGTACCCTCCGTCAATCCATTGAATATGTAAATGGGTACAAACATGGGGAGGCGAAGACCTTCTATGAGAACGGCAAGCCTTATCAGATCTCCCGTTATGAATATGGAAAGCTGCATGGGATACGTGAACGGTATCATAAAAACGGGAACCTGATGTCTGAGGTACCTTATTTTGAAGGGAAACCAACGACAGGCCTGAAGGAATATTTGCTTGACGGAAGCCTTAAGAAGAAATACCCGCACCTGGTTGTAACCGAAAGGGATCAACTCATGCAGAACGGGAAGTTTATTGTAGAATTGAATGTTTCCAACGGTAATCGACGGGTCGAATATTATGTTACTGCACTTGATGAGAATGGGGCGATACCCGACGGAGCTCCCAAACTTGAAGGAAATGGAAAGGGAAAAGCAAATATGGAATTCCCTGTTCCTCCAGGAATGTTCATCATGAAAGAAGTGCCGATTGTCGCCGAGATTACTACGCTACAGGGTAATTCCTATTTTATCCAGCATACGCATAACATCTCTGTTGAAAACCGAAATCGCTGACGGGTCTTTATTGACTACCCGATAATTGCTCTTTCAACATGATTCCGCTGAAGGACGCCTGTAGTAGTTTCATTGTTTGTTCAGCGGCATTTCTGCTTTCGTACGGACCGGCATGAACACGGTAACGGGGTATATTTTCAACTGTTTTTTGCTCCAGGAAAACACTTGTGCCATGAGCCTTACTAATGTCACGGGCAAAAACAAGAGCGTTTCCTTTCTCACTGAAGCTGGCAAGCTGGATATACCACCCCTTCGGACTCAGGGGATTTCCGGAAACATCAAGGAAATAATCGAGTTCACCCGTTTCAAGAATTTCAACGCGAACATCAGCTACTCCCTGTAAAATAAAATCCAGGCTCTGAGCAGCCGCTTTGGAAAGATCAATTATCCTGCTTTTTACAAACGGTCCGCGATCATTAATTGTGACAATCACTTCACGCTTATTTTCGAGGTTGGTCACCCGGACGACTGTGCCGAAGGGGAGTGTCCTGTGAGCGGCCGTAAATTCACGGGCACGATATTTTTCACCACTTGCGGTAGGCCGGCCCTCAAATTTATCGGCGTAAAAAGAGGCCTTACCCTCGTAGGTTTGGGCCATTAATGGAGCAATGAATAGCCAGCATGAGACAAAAAGGCATGCTTTAATCAACTTCATTTCTGAAATATACACAGCCAGAGTGAAATTAATTAGCGGGATTTCATTTTTTATATGCTCCGGTCTCTTTAGCTTTGCACGGCAAATAACATTAACGCTTATTTGCCATGTCCTTAGATACTTCCAAATTCCTTTTTGAGGCACTTACCTACGATGATGTGCTTCTTCTCCCCGGTTTTTCCCAGGTTCTTCCCAGAGATGCAGACACCTCTACGCAGCTGACACGAAATATTCGTTTGAATATTCCATTGATTTCGGCAGCAATGGATACGGTGACTGAGTCTGAGCTGGCCATTGCCATGGCTCTCGAGGGCGGGCTCGGTTTCATCCATAAAAATATGGACATCGAATCACAGGCCAAGCAGGTGCGCAAGGTGAAGCGTAGTCAGAGTGGTATGATCCTCGATCCCATCACTCTCAACGTAAATTCAAACGTACGTGATGCTGAGTTGATCATGCGGGAGTACAAGATTGGAGGTATTCCCGTGGTTGATGAGAACAGGAAGCTTATTGGTATTATTACCAACAGGGACTTGCGTTTTCACAAGGATATGGGAACACCCATCCGCAACATTATGACAAGTGAAGGTCTCATTACCGCGGAAGAAAATATTGGACTGGAAAAAGCAGAGGATATTCTCCAGGAACATAAGATTGAAAAACTGCCGATCGTGAATAAAGATGGCGTGCTTACCGGTCTTATTACTTATAAGGACATTCTGAAGAAAAGGAACAAACCCAATGCCTGCAAGGATGAATACGGAAGGCTAAGAGTTGGTGCAGCCGTTGGTGTGACCGATGATATCATTGAACGAATAGATGCCCTGATTAAGGCAGGAGTGGATGTTGTAAGCATCGATACGGCTCACGGGCATTCACTGGGAGTGATCAATGCCTGTAAGCGCGTTAAAAGCGAATATCCTGACCTGGAACTGGTCGTCGGAAACGTTGCCACGGGGGAAGGCGCGAAACGTCTTGTGGAAGCAGGTGCAGACGCAATCAAGGTAGGTGTTGGACCTGGAAGTATTTGTACTACGCGGATCATCGCCGGTGTTGGTGTACCACAGCTTTCTGCCGTATATGAATCTTCCAAGGCAATTTCGGGTTCAGGGGTTCCTGTCATTGCAGATGGCGGAATTCGTTTTTCAGGTGACGTTGTAAAGGCCCTCGCGGGTGGAGCTGACAGCGTAATGATCGGTTCCCTGCTTGCTGGAACCGAAGAGGCTCCCGGCGAAGTGATTATTTATGAAGGCAGAAAATTCAAATCCTATCGTGGAATGGGCTCCCTCGAAGCGATGGAAGACGGGTCAAAAGACCGTTATTTCCAGGACGCTGAAGATGATATTAAAAAACTGGTACCGGAAGGAATTGTGGGCCGTGTTGATTACAAAGGGTTGGTCTCGGAAGTATTGTATCAGCTTGTCGGTGGTTTGAGAGCTGGAATGGGTTATTGCGGTGCGTCGACGATGGATGAACTCAAGAATGCAAAATTTGTAAAAATTACAGCGGCAGGTGTGCAGGAAAGCCATCCGCACGATGTCTTTATAACCAGGGAAGCTCCCAATTACAGCCGAAAATAACACATCATCATGGATTCATGCCTGACACCCCGTCTTGTCTGGCATGAATCCACATCATTTTTGTATCTTCATGGCGTTTAGTTAGACCATGAGAATTAGTTCCCGCACCGTCACAAGATTTACAACGATTGTAGCCATAATCAGCTGGCTTGCGCTTGTATTTACAAGTGAGACAATTCTCTTCAGCAGGATGAATAATATTCAGCCGGAAGTATCGGTTGACTTACCGGCCATCCTGTTGAGTGTCTATATTCTATCCCTTTTCATCTTTTACAAGTTTAAAATTGAAAAGGCCGAAAGCATCAATTTTGTAGACCTGCTCTGGAAAGTCTTTGTAACCGGACTGATCATCACGATCGTTTCCCTTGCTTTTGAATTACTTCTGAAGGTTTTGGGGCAGTCATCACTGGCACAGAATGTCCTTTTCCTGAATTTTATTTACCTGGCGAACCTTGGTCTGGTGAGTGCCTATCTCGTTTCGACATTCATTGTCTGGAAACGGCTGATCATATATCAGAAATCAAAATTCCTTCTGAGATCATGGCAGATCTTTGAGTATGCCTTCCTGATAAGTCTGGTCTATATGGCACTACCATTTGATTACCTGGATCAGGTAGATCAATACTATGGCGGTGCCCTGGTTCTGCTTGGAATATTTCTATCTGCCAATATGAAATGGGTGGCCTATCTCAATTTCCGGCAAAAATGGAAAAGTATCCTGTTGATACTGCTGGCCATGTTTTACCTGTTCTATTTCACATTTGTGCTGTACAGTTCAACAGTAGAACTCAATAATCTCACTGAAGGGGAGTTTCTTGATGTTCGCGAAAATGTTTTTATAACAGCAATCCTGGCGTTCATCTTCATCTATGCGCTGTTCAGCTTACTGGTGATTCTGTTTAATCTGCCCACGTCATCTGTGTTTGAGCAAAAACTTGAAGAGGTGGTCAATTTCCAGCGACTGAGCCAATCGATACAGACAGAGCAGAGCGAAGATCGTGTCTATGAAATATTACTGGAAAGCGTTGTATCCACCGTTTTCGCAGACGCCAGCTGGATTGAGATTCATCCGAAGAATGGTGAAGAAGATACGTATTACATGTACCAGATCTCGCGGGCTGAGATAGATGTCATCAAGAATTATGTCTCTAAAAATAATATCAAGGGACTTTTTGATTCCGGTACAGATAAATCCAGGAATCTCGGACTGATAAAAGGCACCCGGTTCCGGTCTATTCTTACTCAGCCTATCCTGGTGAAAAATGAACAACTTGGAACATTGGTTGTGCTTAAAGATGTAAGTGACGGTTTCAACAAGGAAATGGCAAAGATCGTTGGCACTTTTACCAACCAGGCGGGGATATCCATTGAAAACTTCAGGTTATTATCGGAGGCCCTTAAAAATGAACGCTATAAGGAAGAGCTGAAAATCGCCCAGCGTGTACAGCAAAGCCTTCTTCCCAAGGAGCTTGAGCATGACGATGACTATGATATAATGTCGTTTACGGAAGCAGCTGATGAAGTGGGTGGTGATTATTACGATACATATCAAATTAGTGAAGGCCGTATAGCGCTGATCATCAGTGATGTGTCGGGTAAGGGTACATCCGCGGCCTTTCATATGTCTCAGATGAAAGGAATTTTTCAGAGCCTTGCGCAGCTGGATCTTTCACCAAGTGATTTTCTTATCAGGGCAAATGATGCCCTCGGGCGATGTCTTGATAAGAATTCCTTTATAACCACATCATTTTTTGTGATCGACAGCACTCAGAAGAAAGTAGAATTTACCCGTGCCGGACACTGTCCGACCCTGTATTATAACCACCAGGAGGGTAAGGCCCATTACTTCAAAAATAAAGGGCTTGGCCTGGGTATCATCCGAAATAATGAATACCGGAATTACATTCATACGAATTATTTTCACTATCAGTCGGGCGATGTCATGCTGCTGTACACAGATGGTATTACCGAAGCAAAAAACAGAAAGGGTGAAGAGTTCGGGTATGATCGCCTGAAGGAAATACTGGAAAGAAATCCGGGTAGGGATGTAAAAGAAATCCTTGACACTCTTATCGAGGAGCTATATGCTTTTACAGGATCCAAGACGATTGATGATGATTATACGATGATATGTGTGAAATTTAAATAGGGTTGACTAAGATTTGAACTAATGATAACAAAATACGTAATAAGACTATGGTCGATATAAGAACGAGATCGGAAGAAAATTTTAATGTGATGAAAGTGATTGGTGAGATTGATGCGAGCTCATCCATTCAATTGGATGAAGCCATCGGTGATATCATCTCAGAAGGGGCCGGAAATCTGATTGTTGATTGTTCTGAACTGAGCTATATTTCTTCTGCGGGACTGGGGGTATTCATGTCCTATATTGAGGAATTCAGAAAGCAGGATGCGGGCCTGGTAATTGCCGGTTTAAACCCGAAAGTGCGCAATGTGTTTGACATATTGGGGCTGGATCAGCTCCTTACGATTAGCGATACGGTGGAGGACGCTAAATCTTCATTGTCATGAAATATTTATACAGTACATCTTGCAGCAAGAGCCGCCTGCGTGAAATTCGGGCTTTCACCGAAGGCGTGCTTCGCAAACATGATATGGATGAACTGGAAATAAGTACCATTGTACTCGCTGTGGATGAGGTCTGCGCTAATTTGATTATTCACGGTCATGAATGTGATGATTCAGACGAACTGCAGCTTGAGATAGATATCCATAGCGACAAGGTGATCTTCGACATCATAGACAGAAGTGAAATGTTCAATATCAATAAATACAAGGCACCTCAGCTCGAAGATATCATTAAGATGCAACGTAAAGGTGGGCTTGGCCTGATTCTGGTTAAAAAGATCATGGACGAGATCAAAATCTTTCCAAAAGGTGAATTCTATGTTTGTCAGCTAACCAAAAAAATCGCCTAATTTATCTCTTATTCGCCTTTTCCGACTAAATAACGTAAACTTGCACATTTCCAATACTTTGGTATGAGACAGTTTATTTTTTTGATTCCTTTTTTCTGGATCGCTTGCCAGCCGGCTCCCCAGCAATCTGCCGATTCCTCTGCAAAAATGCCCCCTGTTCTGTTTACGGCAGGAGATTCCACCATCTTTGCTGATGAGTTCATATATGTTTATGAAAAGAATAATGCACAGATGGACAGTGCATTTACCAGGAATGATATTTCGGAGTACCTTGATCTCTATGAGAATTTCAAGGTAAAGATCATGGAAGCCTATGCCCGCGGATATGATACCCTCAATGAGTACCGCACGGAGCTTTCATCCTATGAGGAACAATTGAAGCAGCCATATCTTACCGAGACACGTGTAACCGACGAACTGATCAATGAGGCATTTGACCGTAGCCGGGAGGAAATACGCGCTTCGCATATTCTCATCCGGTTTCCTGAAAAACCGACACCTGAAGATACGGTTCGTGCCAAAGAAAGAATCACAGATATCCGGGAAATGGCGGTTAATGGTGCTTCCTTTGATTCGCTTGCCGCAGAGTTTTCTGAAGATCCGTCAGCCCGTACAAATCGGGGTGACCTGGGGTATTTTACATCCATGCAGATGGTATATCCTTTTGAAAATGCAGCATACAATACGCCGGTGGGTAGTATTTCACCTGTAATCAGAACACGTTTCGGATATCATATTATCAAAGTAAATGACCGGCGGGGGGCACACGGCCCCGTCATCGTTTCCCATCTGATGCTGCGGCATCAGCCCGATACGGCTGCTGTAAGGAACCGAATATTTGAGTTGCACGAGCAAGCTGCAGGCGGGGTTCCGTGGGAGCAGCTTGTGAAGGAGCATTCTGAAGATCTCAGCACAAGAGAACGCGGCGGGGTTTTAAATCCATTCAGTGTGGGACAGGCTCCGATACCCTTTCAGGAGGCAGCCTTTTCGCTACAATCAAAAGGAGATATTTCAGATCCTGTACAGACGCAATTTGGCTGGCATATTTTGCGATTGGTGGAGCGTCGCCCGCTTCCTACCCGTGAAGCGCTTGAGCCTGCAATTCAACAACGTATTGCCCAGGATGAAAGATCGGTAATCGGACAGGAATTCCTCATCAGCCGTCTCAAGGAGGAATGGGGTTTCTCAGAGAATCCTGAAGCAAAATCAATGGTGCGCGAAATGGCTGATTCAACATTAAATTCCGGACAATGGGCGCTTCCTCCGGTAAATGACAACGTATTTCTTTTCAGTATTGGGGATCAATCGTATACACAGTATGATTTTGCCCTCTATCTTGCTGATAATCAGAAGCCAAATGCGCAAAATCCGGAGTCATACATTTTGCAAAAGTATACTGAGTTCAAGCAGGATGCGATCATTCGGTGCGAAGAATCTCACCTGGAGGAGAAGTATCCCGAATACAAAATGTTGTTGCGTGAATATCGCGAGGGAATTTTGTATTTTAAGCTGATGGAGGAAGAGATATGGAAGCGTGCCAGTGAAGATTCAGCTGGTCAGCGTGCATATTACCAGGAGCATAAGGATCAATATCCGGGAACGACAACAGCTGTAGCCACCGTTTATGCCCTGCCGGATTCTGTGCAATGTGAACGATTGATCAGCCTGCTGAAAGAAGGGGCTTCGCTTGATTCTTTTTTGTCGGAATTTCAGCAGTTGAACAGCAGCCCGTTGCTTCCGGTAGAGGTTGAATGGAGCATGGGAGATGACAGTCCGTGGAAATCCGTTCCTATGCAGGTGGGAATATATCAGAAAAATATCATGTATAAATGGTACGTTATTCATGTAACTGACGTTCAGGAGAACAAAGTAAAACCATTCGAAAAGATCAGGGGTCTTGTTATCTCAGACTATCAGCAATTCCTGGAAGAGCGATGGGTACAGCAACTGAGGGATAAGTATCCCGTTATTAGAAATGAATCAGGTGTAAATTATGTATATGAAGCGTTGGTACGGTAAAGGGTTGATATTGCTGGTTCTTGTCACATCCTGTGATCTCATCCGGATGAAAGACAAACCGGAAGATGTAGAAGGACAGGAACCCATTGCACGGGTCTATGATCAATATCTTTATGCGGGAGACCTGGAAGGAATTGCCAGTTCGGAGATGACCCCGGAAGATAGTGCCACCCGCGCGCAGAATTTTATCGACAGCTGGATCCGGAAGCAACTGCTGATCCATGAGGCTTCTGAAAATATCCAGTTCAATGAAGCCGATATTGAACGGAAGATCCTGGATTACCGGTACAGCCTGATGGGATATGAATACCAGACATATTATATTAATGAAAACCTCAACACCGAGGTTAGCGAGGATGAAATAAAGGCTTATTACGACGAGAATGTTGACAATTTTTTACTGAAGCAAAATATCATCCGATGCAAGTATGTCAAACTTCCTGTCACGGCTCCCCGTCCGGAACGTGTTTCCTCATGGCTGAAATCGACGAAAACCGAAGATTTTGAAGAACTTAACTCCTATTGTCTTAGTTTTGCAAATGCGTACCAGCTGGACGACTCGGTGTGGATGGAGTTTGATGAGGTTATCAAGAATTCGCCCATGGCTGAAATACCGAATAAAGTACAATTTCTCAGAAATAACCGGTATTTTGAAACAGGTGACGATCAATTCAGGTACTTCCTGAAGATCGAAGAATATAAGATTTCCGACAATGTTTCGCCATTGGAATTCGTAAAGGATGATATTCGGAATATCATTCTGAATAAACGTAAGGTGACCCTTGCAGAACAATTGGAGGAGAAAGTATATAATGAGGCAAGTGAAAATGAACAGTTTGAAATATTTAAATAAGATATTCCTTTTTTGCCTGGTGATGCTGGCCATCAACGCCCGCGCCCAAACAGGTGAGGGCGTAATCATTGATGAGATCATCGCTAAGGTTGATAATTATATCGTGCTGAAATCGGAACTTGAGAAGGCTTATCTGAATTACCTCTCTAGCGGGAATCAGGCAGCGCCGGACACAAAATGCCGGATACTTGCACAACTTATTTCCGGTAAACTGATGGTGGCGAAAGCAGAAATAGATTCCGTAATCGTTTCTGATCTGGAAGTTGATAATCAGCTTCAGCGAAGGATGCAGGTTATCCTTTCGCAATATGGCGGAACTGAAGAGCAGTTTGAACAATATTATGGCAAGACCATTGAGGAACTGCAGGCGGAGATTCGTGATCAGGTGAAGGAACAAATGGTGGTACAACGGATGCAGGAAACTATCACGGCTGATGTTTCAGTAACACCTGCTGAAGTACGGAAATTTTTCAACCAGATTCCCCGTGACAGTTTGCCCTTCTTTTCAACGGAAATGGAAGTTTCCCAAATTGTTAAAATTCCGGAGCCAAACGAAACCATAAAGTCGCAAATCAGGGAACAACTGGCGGTGCTTCGTTCCAGGGCGTTGCAGGGAGAATCATTCGAAGCACTGGCAAAGGAATATTCCCAGGGACCCAGTGGTCCCAATGGTGGAAACCTGGGCTGGGCCTCACGTGGCATGATGGCACCTGAATATGAAGCAAATTCACTTAAACTTAAACCAGGGGAGATATCAGAACCGTTTGAGACTTCCTTCGGTATTCATATCGTACAGTTGCTGGAACGCCGTGGTAATGAGTATAACTCCAGGCATATCATCATCATACCTGAGCCTTCAGAAGAAGACGTTAGAAGTGCGGAGAAATTTCTTGATAGTTTGCGAACGCGAATAAATGAAGATACTCTCACCTTTACGACAATGGCACGTGAATACTCGGATGATAAGCTAACCTCCAGTTCCGGTGGTTTTTTCACCGATTCGCAGGGGAGTTTACGGGTCGCTGCCGAAGAGATGGACCCGGTGATATATCTTGCGCTGGACAGTATGGAGGTTGGTTCCATTTCGAAGCCCACGCGCTTCAGAACACTTGAAGAAAAAGAAGCCGTTCGAATTCTGTTTTATAAATCCAAACTTCCTCCTCATCAGGCTAACCTGAAGGATGACTGGCAAAAGATTCAGAATGCTGCCCTAAACGAAAAAAAGAACAGAATCCTGAATGAATGGTTTAATAAGGCAAGGAATGACGTGTTCATTAATATTGATGACGAATATGACTATTGCGGGATTGTGAATTAAGATCTGCATTCCCTGAAAAGCAAAATATATGAAAGAATTTAAATCGGAAGTAGAGGCAGCTGATTCGCTTTTTGAGGCGTATACAAAACTGAAGAACGAGATCTCCAAAGTTGTCATTGGGCAGGATGAGGTTGTTCGGTTATTGCTTACTTCGATTTTTTGCCAGGGACATTGTTTGCTCGTTGGGGTTCCGGGTCTTGCAAAAACGCTTCTGATTCAAACCATCGCCTCTGCTCTGCATCTTGATTTTAACAGGATTCAGTTCACACCCGACCTGATGCCATCCGATATATTGGGATCTGAAACACTTGATAAGGACCGTAATTTCAAGTTTATCAAAGGACCTATATTCGCGAATATTATTCTTGCCGACGAGATCAACAGGACACCGCCTAAAACTCAGGCAGCATTGCTCGAGTCGATGCAGGAATATGCTGTTACCATAGCAGGCAAGAAATATGGCATTACGAGGCCTTTCTTTGTACTGGCAACACAAAACCCCATCGAACAGGAAGGAACATATCCGCTGCCTGAAGCACAGCTCGACAGATTCATGTTCAGTGTCAGGCTCGATTATCCCCAATATGACAAAGAAGTTGAGATCGTAAAAGCGACCACATCAAATCTTACAACCAATGTGCAGACGGTCCTTACCGGCGACGAGATTCTGGCCTTTCAGGAACTTGTACGCAAAGTTCCTGTTGCAGATAATGTGGTAGAATTTGCTGTAAGTCTTGTGCATAAAACAAGACCTAATAACCCGAAGTCGTCCCCGCTGGCCAATGAATACCTCGAATGGGGTGCCGGTCCGCGCGCATCCCAGTTCCTGGTAGTCGGCGCAAAATGCAATGCGTTGCTGAACGGCAAATACTCGCCTGATATTGAAGATGTCATCGCCGTGTCTAAGCCTGCGCTGAGACATCGTATTGTAAGAAACTTTAAGGCAGAAGCCGAAGGCATCACCATTGATTCCCTGATTGAAAAACTGGTAGAGGAAGTTAGTTGATCACCTCATCGGTGATGGTGAGAAATCCATTATCCAATATGGTTCGATAACGAAGCAATGGTGAGCGGGCAGGGCCTGCTTCAGGGTATCCGTTGTCAAACCCAAAGATTGAACCACAACTGAAATCTGTCATCGCATTCCCTGCAGGTGTAACATCAACAAGTGCCGTCGCTTCGTACGGCTGATATGAACAGGTTCGTTCAAAAGCCCGGTATTCATTGTTTATCCTGTAGAGTATGATGCCCCTGCTGTTTCCGCCGGCCGGGATCGACTGGTAACCACGGATCTTAAGATCATTGTATTCCAGAAGACTTAAGTTTATGAAAATATCATCGAAAGTTATCGGAGGTATTTCATCAACAAAAGTTTCTCTTTCACAGCTCATGGCGAGGACCGCCAAAAAAATTACTGAAAGAACAGACCTGAGCTTTTTACGAGTAGTCATAAAATCCTTTTCCTGATTTCCTGCCGTGGTGACCTGCATCCACTTTCTGTTTCTGTATCCTGCTTGGCCTGAATTTACCATCCTGATAGAATGAATTGAACATACTTTCGGTAACCGAAAAATTTGTATCCACACCTATCAGGTCCATTAATTCAAAAGGCCCCATTTTAAAGCCTGTCGATCTTATAAGCGCATCTATATCTTCAACAGGGGCAACCCCTTCTTCCAGAATTTTCAGGGATTCTACATAAAAATGGCGTGCTACCCGGTTAACGATGAATCCGGGAGAATCTTTTGCCATTACCGGGGTTTTGCCAAGTCCCTTTGAGAGACTTACAGTTTTGTTCACTGTTTCCTGATCTGTGGAGGCCCCCCTGATGACTTCGACAAGTTTCATGATGTGGGCTGGATTGAAAAAATGCATACCGATGAAACGATTCGGAAATTTCATGCCTCTTGCAATCTGAGTAAGCGGTATACTGCTTGTATTGCTGGCCATGATTGTTTCCGCGCCATTCTGTCTTTCGAGCTGATGAAAAAGCTTCTGTTTTACTTCGAGATTCTCAACAATGGCTTCAATGATAAAGTCAGCCTTTACAGCATTCAGATCACTCGTGAACTCAATTTTTTCCAGTGCGGCGGATTTTTCTTCCTCTCTTAATTTACCTTTTTCAATTCCCTTCGCGAGGTTTTTCTCAATCTGATCCGCAGCAGATTTCAGTGCATCATCGGCGATGTCAAATAAAAGTGTTGGAAACCCTGCCAGGCCGCAGATTTGTGCGATGCCAAGTCCCATTGTACCAGCTCCGATAACTGCAATTCGGTTCATCAATGCAACGATTGAAATTGTCTTAGAAAGCGGATATCATTTTCGGTATAAAGGCGCAGGTCGTTTACCTGAAATTTCAGTTGTGTGATCCGTTCGATTCCCATCCCGAAAGCAAAACCTGTATATTCTTCCGAATTTATGCCACAATTCTCAAGTACGTTGGGATCGACCATGCCGGATCCGGCAATCTCTACCCATCCTGTGTACTTGCATAGCTGACAGCCATCACCATCACAAATCTGGCAGGAAATATCGATCTCTGCACTTGGTTCTGTAAAGGGGAAATATGAAGGCCGGTACCGTACCCGGGTTTCCGGGGTAAACATTTCCTTTGCAAAATGATAAAGGGTTTGTTTTAGGTCTACAAAGCTAACATTGCGGTCAACATAAAGTCCTTCCACCTGGTGAAACACACAATGAGCCCGTGCTGAGATTGCCTCGTTTCGATATACCCGTCCAGGCATAATCGATCGGATAGGCGGCTTTTGATTTTCCATCAGGCGAACCTGAACCCCCGATGTGTGAGTACGCAAAACGATATCCGGATTTCGCTCAATGAAAAAAGTATCCTGCATTTCACGCGCCGGATGATTTTCGGGAAAATTTAACGCCGTAAAATTGTGCCAGTCATCTTCAATTTCCGGTCCGTCTGCCACATTAAACCCGATACGTTCGAAAATCTCAATGATCCTGTTCCTCACATAGGTAAGCGGATGCATTCCGCCTAACGGGAATGAATAGGAGGGCAAGGTAAGGTCGGGTACGTCCGAAGGCTGCTGGTCGGTGCTTGATTCCAACTTTTCGATCAGCTCCTTAAATTTATCCTGTGCTGCCTGTTTCAGCTCGTTCAGTGTCTGGCCAACGGCCTTACGGTCTTCGGGAGCCACATTTCTGAGCTGACCGAATAACTCTCCCACCACGCTTTTCTTGCTGATATATTTCAGGCGATAGGCTTCCAGCTCATCCTGGCTCGTTGCCTGGAAGCTTTTAATGTCATTAAGTATCTCCTGTACTCGTTCCTGCATTGCTTTATGTCGGTTAAACGATCATGCCCGCGCCAACGGTCTCATTGGTTCCTTCATCAATCAGGACCATGCTTCCCGTAATTCTGTTTCGTTGGTAGCGATCGAATAATAAAGGTTTTGTTGTACGGATGGTGATCCTCGCTATATCATTCATGCCTATACTCTTATCATCTTCAATACGGTGGAGTGTGTTGATGTCTACTTTGTACTGAACATTTTTAATCAGGCACCTGGCGTCATTTGTGGTATGCTTAACAGCGTATTTTCCGTTGGTCAGAAGCGGTCTTTCGGTCATCCAGCATATCATGAGGTCTACGTCCTGACTTACAGTGGGACGGTTGTTTGAACGAACGATCATATCACCCCGACTGATGTCAATATCATCTTCAAGCAGGAGCGTCACCGACTGTGGAGCGAAGGCTTCATCCTGCGGACCGTCAGCTGTATTAATTTCCTTAATTCTCGACGTGAATCCAGAAGGCAGGGCAACTATTTCATCACCCGGCTTGAACACGCCACCAGCGATTCTACCGGCATAACCACGAAAATCATGGTATTTATCGGATTGCGGTCGAATTACATACTGAACAGGAAAACGGCAGTCGATATGGTTGTGGTCGCTGCCTATGTGAATGTTTTCAAGCATGTATAGCAATGTGCCGCCTTTGTACCAGGGCATATGCTCAGATTCATTCACAACATTATCACCTTTCAGCGCACTGATTGGAATGAAACGGATATCCTTTACATCAAGTTTTGAAGAGAAGTTTTCAATCCGGTCCTTGATGTCGGTGAATACATCTTCAGAATAATCCACCAGGTCCATTTTATTGATACAGAACACAACATGGGGTATTCCCAGCAGCGAAGCAATAAACGTGTGCCGGTATGTTTGTTCGACAACACCTTTTCTGGCATCTACGAGTATCAGGGCAAGGTTTGCCGTTGATGCGCCGGTAACCATATTTCGGGTATATTGAATATGACCGGGTGTATCTGCGATGATGAATTTCCTTTTGGGTGTCGCAAAATAACGATAGGCAACATCGATCGTAATACCCTGCTCCCGTTCTGCCCGAAGGCCATCTGTAAGGAGGGCAAGGTTGATGTTCTCATCCCCTTTTCTTCGACTGGATTCTTCGATGGCTTCATACTGATCTTCAAAAATGGATTTTGAATCGTATAATAAGCGGCCTATGAGCGTGCTTTTTCCGTCATCGACACTGCCTGCGGTGGTAAACCGCAACAGCTCCATGTTCAGATAACCCTTGGAATCAATTGCTTCTGTATTCATAAATCTGCGGATGAACTGTTAAATTTTTTTCTAGAAATAACCCTGCTTTTTTCGATCTTCCATAGCAGCCTCAGATCGTTTATCATCTGATCGGGTACCTCGTTCGGTTTTTCTTGATGCGGCAACCTCATCAATAATCTGTTCCAGGGTCGCAGCATCGGAATAAACCGCACCCGTACATGTCATATCACCGATCGTTCTGAATCGCACGGTCTTTTTACCGGGTATCTCAGTGTCTTTGCGCGGAATAAAATCGCTGGTTGCCATCACTACTCCATCCCGTTCAAATACTTCCCGTTCATGAGCAAAATACAGGCTTGGAAGGTCAATCCCTTCCATCAGGATATATTGCCAAACATCCATTTCGGTCCAGTTACTGATCGGGAATACCCGGAAGTTCTCGCCGTAATGTTTTTTTCCATTGAAAATATTCCAAAGTTCAGGACGCTGGTTTTTTGGATCCCACTGGCCGAATTCATCCCTGTGAGAAAAGAAACGTTCCTTGGCACGGGCTTTTTCTTCATCTCTGCGGGCACCACCGATGCATGCATCGAATTTATACTTTTCAATCGTATCCAGCAGGGTTACGGTTTGTAATGCATTTCGGCTGGCATTAAGTCCCTTTTCCTCAATCACTTTGCCCTCATTAATCGACTCCTGAACGGATCCGACAATCAGTTCTGCGCCGAGTCTTTCGATATAGGCATCCCTGAATTCAATGGTTTCAGGAAAGTTATGTCCCGTATCGATGTGAACCAGCGGGAAAGGAATTTTTGCCGGGAAAAATGCCTTCATTGCCAGGTGTGCCACCGTTATTGAGTCTTTCCCTCCTGAAAATAAGATGGCGGGATTTTCAAACTGTGCCGCAACTTCGCGAATCACATAGATCGCTTCCGATTCAAGTTCTTTAAGATGCGTTAGATTGTATTGTCTCATGCCTTAATTATCATAATTTATTTTGGGCAAAACGAATGACAGCAGGTCATTCAGTGATGTTTCAAGATCGTTCTCGGCCGTATTCAGTACAAGGTCTGCATTGGCGGGCTCTTCGAAAGGCGCGTCTATGCCGGTAAAGTTTTTAATCTCACCCCTCCGGGCTTTTGCGTACAGTCCTTTCACATCACGTTGCTCACATACTTCTACCGGACAATTAATATATATTTCAGTATAAAGGTCACCCAAAATTCCGGATGCCATTTGCCTGATCTTCTCTGTCGGACTGATAAGGGAACATATGGTGATCAATCCGTTATTCGCCAGGAGCTTAGATGCTTCCGCTGCACGGCGTATGTTTTCGTAGCGGTCATCTTCTGAAAATCCCAGGTTGTTGTTGATACCTGAGCGGAGGTTGTCCCCATCCAGCAGTGCTGTAAGATATCCCTTTTCATGAAGAACACTTTCCAGTCCCTTTGCGAGTGTACTCTTTCCTGAACCCGAAAGGCCGACCATCCAAAGTACACAGGACTTTTGGTGGAGCATTTTTTCTTTTTCTGATCTGGAAAGGATGGAATCGAAAATCGGATGAATATTATCCGCCATACGCCATTGATTAAGCAACAAAACTACAATTAAAAGATAAACTTTTAAACAATAATTCATTTTCTTAGCTTTAACACCTTAACCACAACTATGCAACTCAACACAGATATTTTACTCGACATTTCCCGGGACGCGGGCGTAGCTATCCTGAAGATTTACAATGATTTAAATCTGGCCGACCAGGTAGATTATAAAAGTGATGACTCGCCGCTAACACTGGCCGACCAGGCATCGCATGAGGTAATCATGAAAGGTCTTCGGGAGCATTATCCACAGGTACCCATTCTTTCTGAGGAAGGTGGTAACATACCCTATGAGGAGCGAAAACATATGACTTATTACTGGTGTGTTGATCCCCTTGACGGCACCAAGGAATTTATAAACCGTAATGGCGAGTTTACCGTAAATATCGCCCTTATTCATGACAGGAAGCCTGTTGCCGGGTTTATCTATGCGCCGGTGCTCGATACATTCTACTATTCCAGTAATGGGGAGGCATGGAAAATAACAGGTGGAAACAAGCAGCCGTTAAAAGTTAACAACAGCACATCCAACAGGATTGCGGTGCGCAGTAAATCCCATCCTTCACCGGAAGAAGAAGTGGTGCTTGATCAATATGATGTGGTAAACAGTATTTCGGTAGGAAGTTCGTTAAAGTTCTGTATGGTAGCCGAAGGAAAAGCAGATGTTTATTACCGCTTCGGGCCTACTATGGAATGGGATACGGCTGCCGGACAGGCTGTTCTTGAAGGGGCAGGAGGAGTTGTTTACAAAGAAACTGGCCCTGAGCGGTTTACATATAACAAAGAAAACTTATTGAACGGGAGCTTTCTGGGGCTTGGTTTTTAATCGCAGGCGAACTGCAAGTGTAAGTAAAATCACGCCTGAGATAGCCATCAGTACAGCACACAGGAGAAGAATTCTCGGTGACCAGCTACGCCCAACGAATGCAAGTCCGATAAACATCAGGTTCACGCTGGCAAGAATCTTTACCGCACCAGAATGAGTCATTCCGCATTGTATAAGCATATGATGCAGGTGATTTGTATCGGCTGAAAACGGGGATCTGCCAGCCAGGATCCTTATGATAAATACACGCAAGGTATCGGTCAAAGGTATGATCATGATACAGATCGCTGTTGCAACGCCTGTCGACAGAAAGGCTGGATTAGAAGGATCCAGGTTAAAATTATAATTGATAAACAGGATCGTGAATGCCGCACTCATGAGTCCGAGTGTTAATGCACCCGTATCTCCCATAAATATCCTGCTAGGCTGCCAGTTAAAGAATAGAAAGGCGGTAATCGCTCCAACTACCGCAAAACAAAAGTAGCCGGCCTCTTCAAATCCTGCGATCATAAACCAAGTACCATAGGATATAAAAATGATAAGTCCGATGGACCCTGCCAGCCCGTCCAGCCCATCGATCAGGTTTATTGAATTGGTAATAACAATGAAAACAAAGATTGAAATTAACCATATCAGTACGGGATGGAACTCAATCGCCGGCGCCAGTTCATAAAAGGAATTCAGACGAAAACCACCCCAGTTTATGAGCAAAAGAAACGGGATAAGCTGACTGGCTAGTTTAAGAGAAGCAGGCAATGGAACCAGGTCGTCACGCAATCCCACACTAAACATCAAAATCAATGCGGCGATCAGAAATTTAAATTCAAGCAATGGCTCGGGGTACCACAGGTAAAGCGCGAAAGCCACACTTATAAACATGGGAACTCCGCCCATTGAAGGGGTGTGTATGGCATGTATTTTCCGCTTATCGGGCACGTCCAGAATTCTTGTCTTTTCAAGGAAACTGATAAACGCCGGAAAAAGGAAAAACGCCAGGCAGAATGAACTTAGAATATATTTAACCAACTCAGTAATAGGACACTAATTTTGAGCCATGAATATATCTAATAATCAGACAAATACCAATCTACGGTTTTCAAAATGCCGGTCTCAAAATTTTCATCGGCCTTCCATCCAAGCTCTGTTTCAATTTTGGTTGCGTCGATGGCATACCTCCTGTCATGGCCGGCCCTGTCTTCGACGTACGTGATCTGTTCCTTGTATGAAATACCGTCTTTTCGGGGATGGCTTTTATCCAGGATTTCACAGATGGTCTGAACAATGTGATTATTGGTGCGCTCATTTCTTCCGCCAATATTATAGGTTTCCCCTGAACGACCTTTTTCAAATGCAAGGGCGATTCCCTTACAATGATCATTCACGAACAACCAGTCACGGATATTCTCCCCGTCACCATAAATAGGAATCGGGTTCCCCTGAACAGCGTTGCGGATGATGGTTGGTATCAGCTTTTCTCCGTGCTGTTTCGGGCCGTAGTTATTCGAACAGTTTGTGGTCACCACGTTGAGTCCGTACGTATGAAAATAACTTCTCACCAGCATATCGCTTGAAGCCTTAGAGGCTGAATACGGACTGTTGGGAGCATACGGAGTTTTCTCGGTAAATAATCCTGTTTTTCCCAGGGTTCCATACACCTCATCAGTTGAGACATGAAGAAAGCGATTTTCTGCATAGCCTGGTTTTACCTGGTGTGGTTTAATCAACCAGCGGTTTCTGGCAACATCGATAAGGGTAAAGGTCCCGTTGATATTCGTTCGAATGAAAGCTTCCGGTCCGTGAATTGAATTATCTACATGGGATTCTGCAGCGAAATGAATCACTCCTGAAAAATCGTATTTATCGAATAGGCTTTCCACCATCGCACGATCGCAGATATCTCCCTGTACGAAGGTGTAGCGGTCATTACCCTCAACTTCCTTTAAATTTTCAAGGTTTCCTGCATATGTGAGAAGGTCCAGATTTACGATTGCATAATCGGGGTGTGTTTCCAGGAAGTGGGTTACAAAATTTGAACCGATAAAACCGGCTCCGCCGGTGACCAATAAATTTTTCATAGGTAATTCTGCTCATTAGCGATTTTAACCAGGTACTGCCCGTACTGATTTTTCAAAAGGGGCTCCGCCATCTCAAGTAGTTTTTCACGGGAAATGTAACCGTAACGATAGGCGATTTCTTCCAGACAGGCGATCTTAAGGCCCTGCCGGTCTTCAATTGACTGCACGAAATTGCTGGCTTGTAACAGGGAATGGTGTGTACCGGTATCCAGCCAAGCCATTCCACGGCCGAGGAGCTCAACCTTTAAGGTACCTTCCTTCAGATAAAGATTATTAAGATCAGTTATTTCGAGTTCTCCACGTGCGGATGGTTTGATGGTCTTGGCCTTTTCCACAACTGTGTTGTCGTAGAAATAGAGACCGGTAACTGCAAAATTTGACTTGGGCGTAGATGGTTTTTCCTCGATTGATAATACATTCCCCTCCCGGTCAAACTCAACAACACCATAGCGCTGAGGGTCATTTACATAGTACCCGAACACGGTTGCTCCATTCGTTAGTTCGGCGGTCTGTTTCAGCTTTTTGGAGAAATTGTAGCCATAAAAAATATTGTCACCAAGGATCAATGATACAGCGCTGTCACCAATGAAGGACTCTCCCAGAATAAATGCCTGTGCCAGGCCGTCCGGCGAAGGCTGAATAGTATATTCCAGCTTTATGCCGAACTGGCTTCCATCGCCCAACAGGCTTTCAAAATTACCAATATCCTGGGGCGTTGAAATGATCAGGATCTCACGGATCCCTGCCATCATCAGGACCGACAACGGATAGTAAATCATCGGCTTGTCGTAAATTGGGAGAATTTGTTTTGAAACTGATTTCGTAAGGGGATACAATCGGGTTCCCGAGCCCCCTGCGAGGATTATTCCTTTCATGCTTTTTGTTCGTTTATAAGTTTTTCCCAGTTCCAGGCATCACGCAACGAATCGGCCAGTGAATATTCACATTTCCAGTTCAGTTCAGTTTCCGCTTTAGATACGTCAGCGTATACTTTTTCCACATCACCCGGCCGGCGTTCGCCATAAGTGTACGGTAATTTAACACCGCTTACTTTTTCGAAGGTATCAATCACTTCCTGAACTGAGCTTCCTTCACCAGTCCCAAGGTTAAACAAATGGTAGCTGCCCTTCTCCTGTAAATTGGAAAGAAATTCAATGGCGGCCACGTGTGCACGGGCAAGATCAACGACATGGATGTAATCCCGGATGCATGTTCCGTCCGGAGTATTATAATCCTTTCCAAAAACGGTTAGCTGTTTACGCTTGCCAATCGCCGTTTGTGTGATGAAGGGCACCAGGTTATTCGGAACCCCAAGCGGCAATTCTCCAATGAGTCCGGAAGGGTGTGCGCCAATGGGATTAAAATATCGAAGGGATACAATATTTACCGCATTTCCTGCACGGCGGTAATCTTTAAGCATGTCCTCGCAAATCTGCTTGGTGCGGCCGTAGGGTGATTCCGCAGGCTGAATGGGTGAAGATTCCGTTACGGGCAGCACTTCCGGCTGGCCATAGACGGTACATGATGAAGAAAAAACAAGATTGGGAATATTCGATGATTCCATTGCTTTCAAAACTGCAATGGTACTGTCTATATTATTCTGGTAGTATTTAAGCGGGAAGGCTGAGGATTCGCCCACAGCTTTGAAGGCTGCAAAATGAATAATGCCTGCCACATCGCTGTAGCTGCCAAAAACGGATTTAAGAAATTCTGAATCAGTACAATCACCCTGGACAAGATGAATCTCCGTTTGACTCAGCTCCCGGATTCTGTCTACAATATAGGTTTCTGAATTTGAAAAATTGTCGATGATCACAGGCTCCACTCCAATTTTGCTAAGCTCAACACATGTGTGTGAACCAATGTATCCTGCGCCTCCGGTAACAATTATTTTATTCGGCATCCTTTTAATTTACACGTATATTCAGTTTACAACCTGCTGGTAACTTGTTGCTTATCAAAAAAACCTTTTATGTCGTAAACGACTGTTTTTAGATCACTTATCTTCAGAAGGTCAATCGATTCAAACTTCTTATGTCCAACTGCCAGAACCACGGCGTTATATGGTTCTTTTGAAATTTCTGAGATCATTTCTATTCCGTATTCGTGGCGCACTTCATCGGGATCAGCCATCGGGTCATAGACGGAAACATCTGCGCCAAAACCCTTTAATTCCCGGATTACATCAATCACCTTACTGTTTCGGATATCCGGGCAATTCTCCTTGAACGTAATTCCCAGTACCAGAATCCGGCTGTTATTGATGGGATTGTCTTTTCGTGCCATCAGCTTGATAACCTCATTGGCAATATAAATCCCCATGTTATCATTGATCCTTCTGCCGGCCAGGATCACCTGCGGATGGTACCCGATACTTTCTGCCTTGTAGGTGAGATAGTAAGGATCTACACCTATACAATGACCGCCAACAAGTCCGGGCTTAAATGGCAGGAAGTTCCACTTCGTTCCTGCCGCCTCGAGCACCTCGTGTGTGTCGATTCCCATCTTCCCAAAAATCAGGGCAAGTTCATTGATAAAGGCAATGTTCAAGTCGCGCTGTGAGTTTTCAATTACCTTGGCTGCTTCTGCCACCCTGATGGAACTGGCCTTGTGTGTACCGGCTGTTACTACTTCCTGATAAAGCCTGTCCACCTTTTCAGCAATTTCTTCGGTGCTGCCACTGGTAACTTTCTTGATGGTTTCCAGGCGGTGAACCTTATCCCCGGGATTGATCCGTTCCGGAGAATATCCACAATAAAAATCAGTATTGAAGGTTAGTCCACTTTCTTTTTCCAGCACAGGGACACACACTTCTTCGGTACAGCCAGGAAATACGGTTGATTCATAAATCACAATATCTCCCTTCTTAAGCACCTTACCGATGGTTGTACTTGCCTTTCGTAATGGCGTCAGATCAGGGGTTTTGAATTCGTCGATCGGCGTCGGAACCGTTACAATATAGATTGTGGCGCTTTCCAGATCGGATACCTTGCTGGTGAAGATGAGCTGATCCGCAGATTTTAACTCATCAGACTCCACCTCGAGGGTGTGATCCACACCGTTGCTTAATTCATTTATACGAGACTCATTGATATCAAACCCGATTACAGGGCGTTTTTTGCCGAAAGCAACCGCGAGTGGCAGTCCGACATAACCCAGGCCAATGATGGCAAGTTTTTCCATTTATTCGCTCTTTTAAACTTAAACGTTATAATATTCGCGGTACCAGTTCACGAAATTTTTAATGCCATCGCGGATCTCAGTAGCGGGCTTGAACCCGACGTCATTCATGAGATCATCTACGTTGGCGAAGGTCGCAGGCACATCACCCGGCTGGATGGGCATCATGTTCTTGATGGCTTTTTTCCCAATGGCGTCCTCGATCGCTTCAATGAACGCCATTAATTCCACAGGCTGATTATTGCCAATGTTATACACTTTGTATGGTGCGAAACTGCTCGCCGGATCAGGATGATCCCCACTCCAATTCACATTGGGTGCAGGAATTGTGGGGATGAGTCGCTCAATACCTGTAACAATATCATCGATATAGGTAAAATCACGACGCATTTTACCATGATTATAAACATCGATCGGTTTTCCTTCCAGGATCGCCTTGGTAAAAATGAAAAGAGCCATATCCGGACGGCCATAAGGTCCGTACACCGTAAAAAACCGGAGTCCGGTAGTCGGCAAATTATACAGGTTCGAATATGTATGAGCCATTAGCTCATTGGCCTTTTTGGTTGCCGCATACAAGGACATTGGATGATCCACATTGTCGTGCACAGAAAAGGGCATTTTTGTATTCGCCCCGTAAACCGAACTTGAGGAGGCGTAAACCAGGTGTTTGATTTTAAAATGTCTGGAGGCTTCCAGAATATTCATGAACCCTGAGATATTACTTGAGATATAGGCATATGGATTTTCGAGGGAATACCGAACGCCAGCCTGCGCTGCAAGATTAACTACATAATCGAATTTTTCTTTTTCGAAGAGCTCATCGATCTTCTCCTTATCCTCCAGGGACATCTTTCTAAACTGAAAATTTTCCAGTGATTCCAGGATGTTGAGCCTGTCATGCTTCAGGTTTACATCATAATAATCATTGATGTTGTCAATTCCGGTAACATGATATCCGGCACCAATTAAACGCTGAGTGAGATGAAATCCAATAAAACCGGCTGCACCGGTAATTAATACTTTGTTCATTAATCTGGTCTGTATGTGCTTGCTGACAAAGGTAATAATATCTCCATAGGAACATAAATCATGATTTATATTTAATATTGTCGGGATGACGGCTCAAAAGAACAGAGGTCAGCAAATTTTAAAGCTTATTGCCAAGGAGTGGCAGGTGGAGTGGCGGCAGCGGTATGCCCTGAATGGATTGCTCCTGTACCTGGTAAGCACAATATTTATTTGCTATCTGAGCTTTAACGTCAAGGTGAACCAATTGAATCCTCTCACCTGGAACGCTCTCTTTTGGATCATTCTTCTTTTTTCTGCCGTTAATGCTGTGGCAAAAAGTTTTATGCAGGAACACCAGGGCCGGCTGCTTTATTATTATTCATTGTTCAGTCCGCAAGTCCTGATCCTGGCAAGACTGATCTATAATACGGCACTCATGCTGGGTCTTTCCATCGTCGGGTTTTTGATGTATGCCCTTGTGTTGGGGAATCCTGTGGGTGACATGGCGTATTTTTTCCTTTCTGTTGTGCTGGGCTCGATGGGTTTTTCAGTAACCTTTACAATGATATCCGCGATAGCGGCGAAGGCCGGAAATAATCAGACCCTGATGGCAATTCTGGGGTTCCCGATCGTTCTACCCATGTTGCTGATGGTCATAAAACTGAGTAAGAATGCCCTGGACGGACTAGAACGCTCTGCCAGCACCGATGAGCTGCTGACGCTGATTGCCATTAATGTACTGGTAGGGGCCGTTTCTTTTCTTCTATTCCCGTATCTTTGGCGCACATAATTGTAACGGATGAGATCAATCTGGTGGAAAATAGCGACTGTGCTGCTGTTGATATACGTAGCCTTTACATCATTGCTGATGGAGGCACCACGTTTAAACATTCTGAATGAAACGGTTCGGGTACTGCATTACCACGTTCCCATGTGGTTTGGGATGCTCATTCTTTTCCTGGTTTCAGTGATCTATTCAATCAAATATCTGAGGAATGGCCGCAACGATGATGATCTTATGGCTGTAGAGTTTGCCAACGTCGCCATAGTTCTGGGCATACTCGGAATTTTAACAGGCATGGTATGGGCCCAGTTCACCTGGGGAGACTGGTGGAGCGGTGATCCCAAGCAGAATGCTGCAGCGATTGGTCTCATGATCTACCTGGCGTATTTCGTCTTGCGTGGTTCATTTGAAAATGAGGAACAGCGCGGCAGGATCAGCGCCGTCTATAACATATTTGCCTTTGCTGCCCTTGTGCCTCTGCTGTTTATCCTCCCACGGCTAACAGATTCGCTTCACCCGGGTAACGGGGGAAATCCCGGGTTCAATGCGTACGACCTTGATAACCGTCTTCGGATGGTATTTTATCCCGCAGTTATCGGCTGGTCTTTGCTGGGTGTATGGATCGCGACACTCCGTTTCAGAATAAGAAAAATTCAATCTAAACTCATATGATTAAAAGGGCTTTCACAAGTTTATTGCTTCTCCTCACATCCTTTCTGGTATTTGCCCAGGAGAAAATTGATATCGGAGAAGCCGATTACGCAAATCAGCAGGTTGAAATGGCTGATGCATTTCGTGCCGATGGTAAGATCTATGTGGTTGTCGCCGTGATTCTTGTGATCCTCATCGGTCTGCTCATCTACCTTTTTCTGATTGACCGCAAGGTGACCAGAATTGAAAATCAAATAGGAAACCAGCAGTAGAAGAACCTTTTATACTGTAACTTTGTAAGAAGTACGGAGTTATATACTGATATGAAAAGATCACACATTATTGCGATTGTAGTTATTGCCATTGCCGCAGCGATCATTATTTCTTCAACGGGTGACGCGGGCACGTACGTAACGTTTGATCAGGCAAAAGAAATGGCTGCCAGCGGGAAATCGAATGACATCCATGTGGTAGGTCAGCTTTTAAAAGATGACGCAGGACATATTACAGGGATCCGTTCATCGGCCGATAATATGTCTTTCACATTTGTCATGGTTGATGAGAAGTCGAATCAGCAAATGGTTTATTATAATGAGCCCATGCCCCCGGATTTTATGCGATCTGAACAGGTGGTTGTCATAGGGGGATATAAAGAAAACGATGTCTTTGTCGCCGACAAGATCCTGTTGAAATGCCCGTCGAAATATCAGGAGGAAACCGTTGAAGCAAGCATTTAACTGAGATCGGACTGCGGATATGATACATACCTTTATTGGTAACCTGGGACACCTGTTTGTCATTATTTCATTTGTAATGGCAATTCTGTCGGCATTTAGCTTCTTCAAGGCAACGAATGCCGATGCTGAACAGAAACTCGAATGGCTCAAGAATGGCCGGATTTTCTATTACATCCATGCTTTTTCTGTTTTTGGCATTGTAGCCTGTCTCTTCACCATCATATCAAACAACTATTTCGAATATCATTATGCCTGGTCGCATTCATCCACCCAGCTTCCTGCGTACTACATGGTGTCTGCCTTTTGGGAAGGACAGGAAGGAAGTTTCCTGCTCTGGATGTTCTGGCATGCGGTACTTGGAATCGTAATTATAGCTACGAATAAATTCTGGGAAGCTCCTGTAATGGCCATTTTTACAGCGGTTCAGGCGTTCCTTGCGTCCATGATCCTGGGGGTTGTAATCCCAGCGCTGGAATTCAAAATTGGCAGTTCTCCCTTCATACTTCTCCGTGATGCACTGGATGCACCTATCTTTCAGCAAAATCCTGATTTTGTTCCCCAGGACGGCACGGGATTAAATCCGCTGCTTCAGAATTACTGGATGGTAATCCATCCACCGACGTTGTTCCTTGGCTTTGCATTAACCGTTGTCCCCTTTGCATATTGTCTTGCAGGCTTGTGGCTTCGGAAGTACCGTGACTGGGTACGTCCTGCTCTTCCCTGGTCGCTTTTTGCAGGTGCTGTGCTTGGATTGGGCATTCTTATGGGTGGCTACTGGGCTTACGAGACGCTAAATTTCGGTGGTTACTGGAACTGGGATCCGGTTGAAAACGCAGTTTATGTTCCCTGGCTCTTTTTGATAGCCGCAATACATACTATGATCTCTTTCCGGAAGAGCAATACCGCGCTGAAAGCATCGGTAATTCTCACGGTAATCATGTACGTCCTGGTACTGTACTCGACATTCCTGACCAGGAGTGGGATACTGGGTACAGCTTCGGTACACTCTTTCACAGATCTTGGGATGTCTGGTCAGCTATTGCTGTACCTGCTCTTCTTCATGGCAGTTTCACTGTACCTTATGATCTCACGATGGAAGGAATTACCTACTTCAGACCGTGAAGCATCTGTTTATTCCAGAGAATTCTGGCTTTTTATTGGGGCACTTACGCTGTGTCTGATGGGGTTTCAGGTTATCTTTTCGACCTCTTTTCCGGTTATCAACCGAATTGTTGAGGCCTTTGGCGGTGCATCAAACCTTGCTCCGCTCGCACCGGAAAAATACTCGACTGCCCAGCTGTGGTTTTCCATTGGTGTGGCATTCTTATCTGCTGTCGGCCAGTACTTTTACTGGAAAAAGATAGACCGGAAGAAACTGTTCCAGGAACTTTCAGTTCCGGCAATCATAGCCCTGTTTCTTACTATTATTATTTCCATTGCAGGAAACATCGACAGGATCGATTATCTGTTCTTGCTGTTGGCCGGATTACTCACCATTGTTGCCAATGGCAAAATACTGGTGGATATCTGGAAATCAAATCCACGCCTGTCCGGCGGAGCTGTTACCCACATTGGAGTGGGCCTGATGTTGATCGGAATCCTATTCTCTTCGGGGTATTCACGTGTTGTTTCATTGAATAATTCCGGACTATTGATTTCACGTGAACTAAGCGAGGAATTCAACCGTGAGAATCTCCTTCTCTTTATCAATGAAACCCGCCAGATGGCTGGCTATAAAATTGTCTACAAAGGGGAGCGCCTGGAACCTAAATCCGGCCCGGGTTATATCAATATTAATGATATTATCAGACTCGATGCTAATCGTGTGGTGGCGAAGGTGGATATAATGGATGGTGAAAAATTATTATTCAACGAGTCTGATACGATTGAGATCCATCCTGAAAACACCTACTATGAGGTCCAGCTCGAGGATGATGATGGGGATATTTACCGATTGTTCCCTCGCATTCAGGATAACCCTTCTATGGGTCTTGCAGCCTCTCCATCCATAAAACGAGATGTGAGCAAGGACCTGTATGCCCATGTGGTAAACCGCCTTTCACGCGAAGATGTGGAATGGAATGAACCCGAAGAGTTTGAAGTTGGACCCGGTGAACAATTCTTTTTGAATGACTATGTAGCCCGGGTTGAGCAACTCGAACGACTTGAAAAAGTCGAGGGGATTGATTTGGGGCCTCGTGATGTTGCTGTAAAAGCCATTATCACGGCAGAGGGTGAAAATGGCACATATCGCGCTGAACCACTCTTTATCATCAAAGATAATATGGCTGCACGGATTCCAGATGAGATAAGTGACCTGGGAATTCGTCTGACACTGTTGAATATTTATCCGCAAACGAATAACTTCCTGCTCTCAGCTGAGACCCGGCAGAAAGACTGGATCATATTGAAAGCGATGGAAAAGCCTTTGATCAATATTTTATGGCTGGGCACTCTTGTGCTCATGGCGGGATTCAGTATCGCTACGGTTCGCCGATATGATGAGTTCCGTAAAATGCGGTCCAAGGGACTTGAATAATAGTTAGTTCAACATGATGAATTTGTCTGCATCGATCGTGGGCGCAGGAAACCTGGCCTGGCATCTTGCACCGGCCCTTGATAATGCCGGGGTGGTGATACGTGAGGTTTACGCCCGAAAGAAAGGGGATGCAAAGTCCCTTGCAGACAGGCTGTACCAGGCACGTGTAAAGACCGACCTGGATTTTTCCAGAAGCAGCTCCGACCTGATCATTCTCGCAGTTTCAGATGAGGCAATTGAGGATGTAGCCATGGAAATTGAGCTTGCAGAATCAGCGAGTATCGTTCACACCTCCGCCTCGCAATCCGCCGGCATCCTGGCGAATGCCATGACTGAGAAATTCGGTGTTTTTTATCCCCTTCAGACTTTTAGTAAATCAAAGCGGGTAGACTTCAGGGATATTCCTATTCTGATTGAGTCAATGGATGCGAATACCTTAAAATTGCTAAGAAAAATCGCGTCATCGCTTTCAAGGAATGTTGTTGAACTGGATGGCAAAACAAGAAGAGCGGTACATCTTTCTGCCGTATTCGCCAGCAATTTCACAAATCATATGTTTAAAGTTGCACGTGATATAACAGACTATCACCAGGTCGATTTTAAGGTCCTGTTTCCGTTGATTCGCGAAACTGTTGAGAAAATGATGGAAATTGGCCCGGAAGCAGCCCAGACAGGCCCGGCAAGGCGAAGAGATTATGCGATCCTTGATAAGCACCTGGAACTACTTAAGGAAAATGAGGAGCTTTCAGAGATTTATAGGCTCATTTCCCAGCATATTGTTGATACCTATACCGAAGAAGAGGAATAATGTCATCCCATCATTTTGTGATCGAAGGGCAGGAGCCTGCTTTGCTGATCGAGACGAAAAAGCCCCTGGCGCATCCTTTTTTTGAACAACTGGCCGGGTGGAATCCCATCATTATTGCAACAGAAGAGGCAATCTCTGAATTGATCCATGCAAATGTTAACGTTGATCATTTGCTGATGGATAAATCAGCGGGTAAAAGTGATGATGAATACCGCTCAGAATTGCCACATTTGCAGGTTCATTCAGACGGCAGTATAGGGGGAACGGTAAACGCGATCCTGAAAAATGCAGATTGTAAGCATATTCAGTTGATAACAGACGAGAATAATAATTTTGAACGATGGAATACCATTGCCAGTGATCTTGGTATTACCGTATTCACACCCTCCCATATGTGGAGGCACATTGCGCCAGGAACCTTCAGGGCGTGGTATCCGAAAGGAAAGCAGTTGGAATTTTATGGTGATATCCGGATTGAGGGTAAAACGGGAATTGCTGAATATCAGGTATCCGCTGACGGTATCATTGAAATATCTTCAAAGGATCAATTCTGGGTTGGGGAACCTCTATATTGATTTTTCACCCCGAACAAAACGATCCTTACCGTGTATGTCCTTGATTATTTTGATATTTTGAAATCGGTTCTCCACCAGACACTTACTCACGTCGGCACCATACTCCTCATTGATTTCGAAATAGATCCTTCCTTTTGGCTTTAATCTGGCAGCAGCCCTGGCAGCAATATGCCTGTAAAAAAGTATGGGGTCTTCATCCGGAATGAATAACGCGGTATGAGGCTCAAAGTCCTTAACCGTACGCTCAAGATGCTCCATTTCTTTCCGCGTAATATAGGGCGGGTTACTAACCACGACGTCCAGATGATCTACCGGGATGCCCTCTTTCAAGATGTCAATCAGAAAAAATTCAATGGACACATTATAGCGCTCGGCATTCTGTCTGGCAACTTTTAATGCACGCGGACTGAAATCGAGCGCAAAACATTTAAGACCCGGACGTTCCTTGGCAAGAGTAATAGGAATGCATCCTGTCCCGGTTCCAACATCAAATACCCGCAGACGTTTGTCCGGATTTTCGTTCAATATGAGTTCAATCAGCTCTTCTGTTTCACTGCGTGGAATCAGCACGTTTGAATTTACGATGAATGGGCGTCCGTAAAAATATCCCTCACCCAAAATATATTGCACCGGTTCGCCCTGATTGATCCGGTCTATGTATTTCAGCAGGGTCTTCGATTTTTCAGCCAGAAGTGTTACAGATCTGTCCAGTATGATGTCGTTTCGGTCGACCTTAAGAAGATGTTCCAGAATCAGATATGATTTAGCCTCTGCTTCACGTTGATTACCATCCGTATTTATATTATCTCGGACAAATTCAAAAAGTTTCTTCGATGAGTCCGGTATACCTTGTGCCATATACCTTTCTAATAAAAAGTTGTTTGTATCATTGTATCAGGTCTTAAATGTAATGAATAAAGATGAACTCTATATGCAGCGGGCCATTGACCTTGCTAAAAATGGATTCGGAAGCGTAAGTCCGAACCCGATGGTTGGTGCAGTAGTGGTTTATAAGGATAAGATTGTAGGAGAAGGCTGGCACAGGGAATATGGTGGACCGCATGCCGAAGTTAATGCACTGGCATCGGTATCAAATCCTGAAATTCTTTCGGAAAGTACAGTATACGTAACCCTGGAGCCGTGTTCTCATTACGGTAAAACTCCCCCTTGTGCAGATCTGCTGATTAAACACGAGATAAAAAGGGTTGTTGTCTGTGTGGAGGATCCTAATCCGGAAGTTTCCGGGCGAGGCATCAAACGGCTTCGTGATGCTGGAATTGAAGTTGTAACGAATGTTCTGGAGGAGGAGGGAAAGCGAATTAACCGACGTTTTTTCGTGAACCAGTTGAAGTCGCGCCCCTATGTGATATTGAAATGGGCTGAGACATCAGATGGCTATTTGGCTCGGACCGATGGCTCATCGAAGTGGATAAGTTCGCCGGAAAGCAGGGTCCTTGTACATAAATGGCGCGCCGAGGAAGACAGTATATTGGTTGGAGCCAATACGGCCATAACCGATGACCCTTCATTGAATGTCAGGGATTGGCAGGGACCTGATCCTGTACGGGTTGTTCTCGATCCGGACCATTCCCTACCGGGTAATTTGAAGTTATTTCAGGATGGTGGACCAACCTTATGTTATACCCGTGAATTTTCGGGCCAGAAAGCTTCATGTGAATGGATTGCCCTGGGTAATGAATATTCAGTTCAGGGTATTTTGAAGGATCTTTTCTCGAGAAAAATAGGTTCACTTCTTGTGGAAGGAGGATCAAAGACCCTGAATCAGTTTATTCGTAAGGATGTCTGGGATGAGGCACGTATCTTTGTCTCAAGGCAGACCTTTGGCGACGGGACCAAGGCACCTCGTTTGCCCGCAAATGCACTGAAAGAAGAGATTAACTTTACAGACAGACTTTTATACTACGAAAATATTCAATGAGATGGCGGAAGACCTGATCCTTACAAAAACTGAAAAGTCGGAGCGATATGAAGAATTGCTGCCGCAGATTAAAGCACTCGTGGGTGATGAAGATAACATGATCGCCAACCTTGCGAACATCGCGGCGGCATTGAAAGAAGCTATGGGTTTTTTTTGGGTTGGTTTTTACATTGTTGATACATCAAAAAATCAACTGGTGCTGGGTCCGTTTCAGGGGCCGGTTGCCTGTACCCGAATCGGTTTCGGCAAAGGTGTCTGTGGCAAAGCCTGGGAAACACAGGAAACCATCATTGTGGATGATGTGGATGAATTCCCGGGGCATATTGCATGCAGTTCGCTTTCGAAATCGGAGATTGTGGTTCCTCACCTGTCAGGTGATAAAGTTGACCTTATCCTAGATGTAGACAGCGACCGGATTGGCTCATTCGATAATACAGATGCGCATTATCTTCAGGTAATACTTGCCCTGATCTAGGATTCGTTTGATTTTCCTGGCAATTCTGCCAGAACGGTGACTCCCCCCTTGGTCTTTTGACCTACCTCTACATTGATTTTGGCATTTAATGGGAGAAATACGTCCACCCGGCTACCAAATTTAATGAAGCCAAATTCTTCTCCCTGTCGTAAACGACTTCCTTCTTTCACATACCATTTAATTCGTCGGGCAACCGCGCCGGCAATTTGGCGTACCAGCAGTTTTTGTCCGCCTGCCGTTTTAACCACCATGGTAGTGCGTTCATTCTCCGTACTGGATTTGGGGTGCCAGGCTACCAGGTATTTTCCGGCGTGATACCTGAAGAATTCAACCATACCGCTCACAGGCATACGGTTAACATGGACATTCACAGGTGACATGAAAATTGAAAGCTGAATACGCTCGTCTTTCAGGTATTCTTCCTCAATTGTTTTTTCAATTACGACGACTTTTCCGTCTGCCGGTGCTATAACCTGAATGTCATTGTCGGAAACAGGTCTGGCAGGGCTTCGGAAAAACTGAAGGATTAATACAAACACGATAAGGCTGGCGATTACGGAAATAGTAAACCAGCCACTTTCCGGGTTTGTAAAGTAATATACAGCACCATTGATCCCCACCAGAATGATAATGAGGACTGCCAGTAAAACCCTGCCTTCTTTATGAATTGTCAAACCAGAATAATATTAATATCCGCCCCGGAATTTATATGTTTTAGCCACTTTGTCGATCGCTACAATGTACGCCGCGATTCTCATCGATACATCGTATTCCTGAGAAGTCCGGTAAACATTATCAAAAGCATCTTTCATAATACGATCTGATCTTCGGTTCACGCGTTCTCCAGTCCACTTATAGCCCAGGCGGTTCTGTACCCATTCAAAGTAGGATACCGTCACTCCACCGGCGTTAGCCAGGATATCCGGCGCAACCATGATGCCTTTGTCGGCGATCACTGTATCTGCCTTGGCAGAAGTAGGACCGTTGGCACCTTCAACAATGAGTTTTGCCTTTATATTGTTCACGTTGTGGGAAGTGATCACATCTTCGGTTGCAGCGGGAACCAGAACATCCACATCCAGTGCGAGTAAATCTTCGCCGCCGATAACTTCAGCATCTTTAAATCCTTCAAGGGATCCCTTATTTTGTTCGTTATATTTTCGGGCAGCTTCGATATCAATGCCATTTTCGTTGTAATAAGCACCCGAAAGATCGCTTATCGCCACAATCTTAACTCCCCGTTCCTCGAGCAGCAATGCGGCATAGGAGCCAACATTTCCAAAACCCTGAACCGCACATGTAGCTTTGTACGGATTAATTTTCAATTTCTCCATTGCAGCGAGGGCACTTACCATTACGCCACGGCCGGTAGCTTCAGTTCGTCCCAGGGATCCCCCAAGTACGAGCGGTTTTCCTGTCACAACGGAGTTGATGGTCATACCCTGTGTTCTTGAGTATTCATCCATCAGCCATGCCATTTCTCGTGGTCCTGTGCCCATATCCGGTGCAGGGATGTCCCGGTCAGGCCCAAAAATTTCAAGCATTGAAAGTGTATAGGCTCTTGTGAGTCGTTCTATTTCCCCCGAGGACATTTCCCTTGGGTTGCAACGAATACCTCCCTTAGCTCCGCCATATGGAATATCAACCACGGCACATTTCCAGGTCATCCAGGCAGCAAGCGCCTTCACTTCATCCAGGTGCACGCCCGGGTCGAACCGGATTCCACCTTTTGACGGGCCCAAAATATTAGAGTGAATTACACGGAAACCTTCAAAAACCTTAATTGACCCGTCATCCATTGTTATTGGGAGTGACACTATAACCTGTTTGGCGGGGTTTTTCAAAACATTGTAAACCTCATCATCAATTCCAAGAATTTGCGAGGCAATGTGAAACCTTGACATCATGGCTTCAAACGGATTCTGTTCATCCTTAATCGGAGCCGGTTCAATATAGGCCATAAACGGAGTTTTTAAGTATTTAAAACGTTTGCAAATTTATGGAATATTAATCATTCACTTCGAAGTAGGCTAAAAGATTTTCAGGAAAGCGACAATAAAAGGTACGGAAAGCAGTAAACCGTCAAATCTGTCTAAAAACCCACCATGACCCGGAATTAATCGTCCGGAATCCTTTATTTCTATACTTCTCTTAAAAAGTGATTCAACCAGGTCTCCATAAGTTCCCCCGATTGAAATAATAAAAGCTATTGAAATCCATTGCCAGGACTGCAATACGTCGGTATAATGATCGATGAGCAGTGACATGCCAATGGAGAATAAAAGTCCGCCTACAAATCCTTCCCATGATTTCTTTGGAGAAACACGCTCAAATAGTTTTCTCCGTCCGAATTGTACACCCGTAAAATATGCGCCGGTATCATTTGACCACAGGATCAACATGGATCCAAGCACCAAAATAAATGTATATGCTCCTGGCTCAAAGATGACTACATTAAGTAGCGAGAATGGTACCATCACATAGATTATTCCCAAAAAGGTAAATGCGATTCCGCGAAAAGGCTTGGAAACTTGTTTTCGGTACAGGTAGATCAGGTATACACATGCGACAACGGGAAAGATCAATGCATAATACCTGGCTTCTATCTGGCCGCTTTCGATCAGAAAGGAAAGGGTGAAAAGGAATATACCACAGATTGTTCCGTAGGTCTTGAGCGGCAGCATTCCATCCAGCCCCACGAGCTTGTAAAATTCAAGCTGCGTAACTACTCCGATTGCAAGAAAAACGATAAAAAAATACCACATTCCTGAAATGAGGCTGCCAACAATGATTATTGCCCCGATTAATGCCGCAATAATCCGCTGGGTAAGATTGCTGTATTTACTCAAAATTGATCTCATTCTTGATTAACTGCATGGAATCAAGGACTTCATGAGTTTCCACATGCACCTCAAAATAACCAAAATGATAGGAGGAATCCTTCTTATTAACAATTACAGGATGTAATCCATGATCCTCGAGAACGTCTTTCACGATTTCCGCCTGATAGGATTCACCTGACTTAAAAACTACCTTCCACTGGCTCATCTGCCTTTCTGAGATTAAAATACCTGTTAAGGACAACTAATACTATAGTGGTAATAATACAGAATATTATCACCGATACCAATGTTGGTGATTCGCTATTTTCGATATCGAAGTCAACCCATCCCATCTGATGTGCATAAACAAAACCCAGCGTAAGGCCATTATTCACGAAATGGGCTAACATCGGCACCCGCAGGTCGCCTGACCAGAAATAGAGATATCCAAAGAGTACACCTAGTAACATTCGCGGCACGAATCCGAAGAATTGAATGTGAATGGCTGAAAAGATAATGGCGGCCAACCAGATGGCTATGTGTGGGTTTAATCCACCCTGGATCAGTTTGCGCTGAACAATTCCTCTGAAAACGAGTTCTTCCCCAATTCCCGGAATGACGGCTATTACAAAGAATGCCAGTATAAATTGTCCGGTTGATTCGAAAGTGGTGAGGAATGTTGTGGCTTCAGCAAGCATGTCTTCATTTTTCCGGGCCCAATCTTCCAGGGGCTTCATGAATTCAGGAAAGTGAACGGATGCGTTCCATTCTATAAAAAATGAATTTACACCCATGAATGTGAAGACCACCAGGGCCGTAAGAAAATAGCCCTGGATTCCGGGAGATTTCGGGAAGAGGCTTTTCGATGGCTGATCTTTGCGGATATAAAGAAAGAGCCAGGGGATTATTATCAGTCCGATCAAAGCCGCAACACCCTGGATAATGAACAATGGAATTTTGAAGCTCACATCTCCGGTAGGATTCTCACCAAGCTCCATCATGTCACTCAGGCCATTTTCAAAAAATGGTATCGCTGCAACGGAGCCGATCAGTGGCCCAAGAATGTAAAACCCGAAAAGTGCTGCCAAAAGGCCCAGGGCGCCTGTCAGGAAGGGCTGATTATCACCTTCAGAGAGTTGATTTTCTGTTATGTTCATAATTTCGCTTAAATTTACGTTTTCTTTTAGAACTGCATCAAAAACATGAAGATAGGTAACATTGAATTGGGTGATTTCCCGCTCCTGCTGGCACCGATGGAGGACGTAAGTGATCCGCCGTTTCGTGCATTGTGCAAGAAACACGGTGCAGATTTAATGTATACCGAATTTATCTCTTCGGAAGGATTGATCCGAAATGCAGACAAGAGTGTCCAGAAACTGGATATTTATGACTATGAACGTCCAATCGGGATTCAAATTTTTGGTGATAAGATTGAAAGTATGCGGGAAGCCGCTGCTATTGCTGAAGCAGCAGGGCCGGAACTGGTAGATATCAACTACGGTTGCCCGGTGAAAAAAGTAGCATGCAAAGGAGCAGGTGCGGGTATCCTCCTGGATCTTCCCAAGATGCAAAAGATGACTGAGGAAATTGTTAAGCAGGTTTCCCTGCCGGTGACCGTCAAAACAAGACTGGGTTGGGATGACAGCACCATCCGCATCGTGGAGGTTGCTAAACGTCTTCAGGATGTTGGTATCCAGGCCTTAACCATTCACGGGAGAACGCGGAAACAGATGTATAAGGGAGTTGCCGACTGGACGAAAATCGCAGAGGTAAAAAATCATCCGGACATCCACATCCCGATCTTTGGAAACGGTGATATTGATTCTCCCGAGAAGGCTCTTGAATATCGTAGAAAATATGAAGTTGACGGCATTATGATCGGCAGGGCAGCCATTGGATATCCATGGATTTTCAATGAGATAAAGCATTTTTTCGAAACCGGAGAAAAACTTACCCCGCCGTCGCTATCAGACCGTGTTGAAGCAGCGCGAGAGCATCTTGTTTTTTCTGTGGAGTGGAAGGGAGAGAAGCAGGGAATATTCGAAATGCGGCGACATTATACCAACTATTTCCGGGGAATTCAGAATTTCAAACCATACAGAACCCGATTGGTCACTTCTGAATCATTTGAGGAATTATTGCAATTGCTGGAGGAAATCAGTCAGGAATTTTCCGATACACATATTCTGCTGCCTCAATAGCGCATGAAACCGGTTTCAACCCCGTTAAGAGCATGGATCCTTTTATTGGTGCTGGCACTCATCTGGGGGAGCTCTTTTATCCTGATTAAAACCGGACTGTCGGGCCTTACTGCAGGTGAAGTGGGTGCATTGCGAATTGTATCGGCGTCCCTCTTTCTGCTTCCGATTGCCCTGGCTAAAATTCATAAATTACGACGCCGTCACCTGATTCTTCTGCTGGCAGTTGGATTTTTTGGAAGTCTCCTGCCTGCATTCCTTTTTGCCGCGGCGCAGACAAAACTACCCAGCTCCATCGCTGGGATCCTGAATGCTCTTACGCCTCTTTTTACAATGTTGCTGGGAGTGCTGTTCTTTTCGCAGCGATTATCCCTGCGCACATTTATCGGACTTATCATTGGGTTGGGTGGTACGGCCTATCTCATTCTCGTGGGATCCTCTGATGGATTGAGCGGAATCAACCTCCACGCACTGCTGGTTATTCTTGCCACTATATTTTATGGCGCAAACCTGAACCTGATCAAATTTAAAATTCAGGATCTTACTGCCCGAACCATCACCAGCGTCTCATTGCTGATGGTGGGTCCATTAGCTGCTGTCTATTTGTTCGGGATGACCGATTTTGTTTCTCACGTCACCTATTCGAATCTGGTTCCCGTAATGTCGGTAGTCGTTCTTGGTTTAGTCGGCACTGCAGTTGCACTCATCCTTTTTAATGAACTTGTGAAGATAACTTCACCCGTATTTACCAGTTCTGTGACCTACCTGATCCCGATCGTCGCCGTCGGTTGGGGCGTGCTGGATGGTGAGAGTCTTCAACCCGGCCATTTCATTGGCATGGCCCTGATCATTGCAGGAGTCTATCTCGCAAACAGAAAGCCCCGGAAACCTGTAAACTGATCTACTTTTTCTTTTTCAGTGTATTCACTTCACTGGTCAATGCCTCAAGCTGTGATCGTGTAGTTAATTCACCCGACATATCACGTGAGATGATAGAGGCGCCGATTATTTCACCATCAGAGCCTTTCACCGGACCCAATATGTGCAGATAAAGCTCATCACTGGTTTTTGCAGCGCTAAGTTCACGATCTTCTATGGAGAATGTCTCACCGTTTAACGCACGATCGTAGTATTCTTTCCAATTACCAGTGGCAGGAACCCTGTCTCCAACCTTGATATTCAATCCAGCTTTTTTGAAAAGTTCGTCGACCTTGGAATTGGATAGAATAAGATTATACTCCTTATCAATGGTGAATACGGAATCTGGCGTATTCTCTATTACGCTGTTCAACAGATTATTCCGCTCCAGTACTTTGATCTCCGCAATCTTGGAGCGTGTGATGTCTTTTGACAGACCAAACGTACCGATGATTTCGCCCTTCTCATCCAACAGCGGCATTTTGATCGTTTCTGCCCAGGTTATTTTGCCATCCTTGTGAACCTCTTTTTCAATTTGTCCCATGATGGATTCACCGGTATTGATGATGTTTTGTTCGCCTTCATATGCGGGCCGCGCATGTTCTTCCGAGAAGAAATCGAAGTCAGACTTACCCAAAACTTCTTCCTCCGAGGAAAGTCCGAAGTTCTTAACAATCGATTTACTTACTTTCAGGAATTTACTTTCACGATCTTTATAATAAAGGGCATCGGGAATATTATCCATCAGCGCCTGGAACAGGGCCTTTTCATGAGCCAGTTGTTCTTCAACACGCTTCTTGTCGGTGATGTCCCTCGAGAATACAGAAATTCCAATGATCGATTTATGCTCGTCATAAATTGGGTTCAGGAAATATTCGCGCCAGGTATTTTCACCATGAACAGAACTCTTCAGAATGAAGTTAAGCCGTTCCCCTTCCATAGCCTGATCGTAGTATCCTTTCCATTCGTCGCGTACATCACCCAGCATCTCAAGGGCGTTATGACCTTCTTTCATATGCTCAAACTGCGTTCCTTTATAACGTGCTTTTACAACGTTATTCATGATCACGATCTTGTAGTCCCGATCGATAGTGATGATACTGTCGTCGGTATTGTTTATCAGGGCATTCAGATTCGCTTCTTTCTCTGCCAGCTCTTTCTGAGTTCTGGCCATTTCTTCCTGAGTTGCCTGCATTTCTTCCATATTCTGGCGCATCTCTTCTTCCTGTGCCTGCATTTCTTCTGTCATCTGACGGGAATTTTCAAGAAGCTCCTTCGTCTGCTGATTGGTCTTTGCAGAAATTACCGTTGACGCGATGCTTTCACTTACCTTCTCAAGAAACTCGACATCTGTATCGTCAAACTCCTTGAAGGAAGCCAGTTCGATAACCCCGATAATGTCTTCATTGGATTTCAAAGGAACGATGATCAGGTTATCCGGACTCGCAATTCCCAGGCCTGAAGTAATTTTCAAGTAACCTTCGGGTATTTCGGTGAGCATGATAGTTTCTTTTTCCAGCACAGCCTGACCCAGCAGACCTTCACCAATTTCAACACGGCGCTCCAGGAATTTTTTTCGCTCGTATGCACGGCATGCCTGAAGCTGCAAATATTTATCATTGGCATCTTCCTCCAGAATGAATATTCCTCCCTGGTTTGCTTTCAGATAGGAAACCAGGTTTTCAATAACCTTGTCGGAAAGCAGATCGAGATCATCCACATGATTTCGCAGTATTTCTCCAATTGTGGCCATTCCCACGTTTACAAATTTTTCTTTCTTTTCACGGATTGATGCCTCGCGCAGAGAGCCGCGCATGTTAAGCAGTGACTCACCGAGGCGATCCGCATTCTGTGTTGGATATGGTGCCTCGAGGTTGCCCTGGCTGATATGATCTGCGAACTTTATATTTACATCCATCATCTTCAGCTGTTCATCCATTTTAATGAATGTGATTCCGGATTCGCGGGTCTGATTGCGCTGAATATTCGCCCATAGAACAGCCAGAACCGCATAAAGCGCCATGATTCCGATATGAAGAAACATGTGAACTACATCTACAGGTAATTCTTCCATGGGAAGACCCAGGAATGTGCCGTCGACCGTTCCTGTATACAGGATGAAATAGGAAAAGATGGCGGATAATATTACCGGGACAAGCACCCATTTATCTTCATAAAATAGAAGAACTGTAAGGCTTACGAAATAGAAGAAGGCCATCGAAAGGTCACCATGCATCTGAAAAATAAACTGCAGTGGAAACAACCAGAATATAAGACTGATGCTTACCCTGAAAAAGCTTGTTTTCTGCAGAAAATGCCGGATTAAGTAATATGTGCCTACCAGTGTACCACCCATGACCAGGGCCAGTATCCAGGTTTGGTTGAAGAATGCCAGACTGATACCGGCGCCGAAATAGCCAAGAATGAAATACTGGGTTAGCTTATCAGCTGATTTGTAAACCTCCTGATGAAAAGGAATAAGTTCTTGATCGTCGATTTCCCTGTATGTGGACATTAAAAAATTGGGTTAAATCCAAAAAATACATACAAACTGAACCCAATTTATTCAGCCCTGTCAATAGTACAAAATCCTATTACATTTAAAGAGAAGGAAATCACACGGATGTGTGTTTTGAGGCAAAAATTACTATTTTTTACCCGTCGATAGCTTCCACCATTTCAACCTCAGGTACCATGCGTTTCAGGAGGTTTTCAATTCCTGCCTTGAGGGTAACTGTTGAAGAGGGACATCCACTGCAGGAGCCCTGAAGGAGTACACGAACGTTTCCGTCCTGAAAAGAATGAAACGTGATCGCACCGCCATCCTGTTCAACGGCAGGCTTGATATATTCATCAAGGATGGTTTTGATCTTTTTAACGGTTTCAGAATCGCTCTCATCATAAATTTCCTGAACTTCAGGTTTTTCGATCAGGTCGTTGCCAGATTCCAGGTACTTGATAATGATGTTTTTAATTTCCTCCCTGATTTCGACCCAATCAATATTTTCTTCCTTCGTAACGGTTATGAAGTTATTCATGAAGAATACACGACGGATATAGGGGAGCTTGAACAGTTGTTGTGCCAGCATCGCCTTATCAGCTGATTCAGCATCCGGAAAGTCATAACTGGTACCTTCAGGAACCAGCATGAAGTTCGCCACAAATTTCATGGAGTGCGGGTTTGGATTTGCCTCCATGTATATATTTACCGGTCTTTTTGCTGTTGTCTGACTCATAATGTATCACGTTAACAATGGAACAACAAATATAGAGATCTTTGGTTCCCCTTAATTATATTTTGTCAGTTCTCCTTCAGAACTCGCAATAAGCGTAGATACCGTAGCATCTCCGGTTACATTAACTACGGTGCGGAACATATCCAGTATCCGGTCGACCGGGAAAATGATCGCAATCCAGGCCGGGTTAAGACCCACCGACTGAAGCACAATGATCAGCATTACCAGTCCTGCGCTGGGAACTGCGGCCGAACCAATGCTGGCAAGGGTTGCGGTAAGAACGATGGTAAGCTGCTGACCAAGTGTAAGATCTACCAGATGTAGCTGTGCCAGGAAAATTACTGCAACGGCCTGGTAAAGGCTTGTGCCATCCATGTTCACGGTAGCTCCTATGGGAAGAACAAAACTTGTCACATTCTTGGAGACACCCATATTTTCCTCAACGCATTCCATTGTTACCGGCAGTGTGGCAGCACTTGAACTTGTAGAGAACGCAAGGAATTGCGCGGGGCTGATGTTTTTGAAAAACTCCCTGTAGGAAAGCTTTTTAATGAATACGGTTATGACCAATGGGTAGAAAATGAAGATCATGAATAACAGTCCGATCATCACCGTTAGCGAATAGAATCCAAGGCCCTTAAAGATTTCAAATACCTGTGCAGGGGTGTCGGCCATTTTTGCGATCACACCTGCGAGAAGTGCAAAAACGAAGAACGGCGCGGCTTTCATCACCAGGTCAACCATTTTCAGGAAGACCTCGTTAGTGCCGTTAATGAAGGCGATTACAGGGGCAGAGTGTTCGGATGGGATCATGATCAGTGTGATTCCAAAGAAAATCGCGAAGAAGATTACCTGCAGCATCAGGCTGTTGTCGGAAATAGAAAGGACCAGGTTTTCAGGTACCATATCCACGAGGAATTGGAGCGGACCGGCCTCTTCACTTGCCTCTGCAGTTTGCATTTGCTTGCTCACCATGTTTTCCCTGTCGGCCTGTATCTGACGAATCATCTCCGGGTTTGCCGCTGCTTCAGCTAAATCCCTGTAAGCCGGATCAGTCAGATAACTTTTACCGTCTTTTGGCTTTTCAATTCCGGCCGTTTCCTGAACCCATACTTCATATTCCATCCTGTTCTTTACGCGCTGGGTCTCATCTGTGTAGGATCCCGGTGTGATTGTGTTCACCAGCAATAACCCGAGACTAACGGCTGTTACTGTAGTCACCAGGTACAGTACAAGTGTCTTCAGCCCCATTTTTCCCAGGCGGCTCAGATCGCTCAACCCGGATACCCCGCTGATAATGGAGAATAATACCAGGGGTACTGCAATAAACTTGAGAAGCCGGATAAATATGGCACCAAAAGGATCAATCCAGTTAATGGTGAATTCATTCCAGCCCATTGTCGACGAAACAAATGCCCAGATGATCCCAAGTACAAGTCCGATAATAATCTTGATATGCAAAGGCATTTTCTTAGCGCTCATGGAAATCAGAGTTTAGAACTTTTATTTAGTAAATAGTGGTCTGCTAACACCAGTGCTGCCATTGCTTCGACAATCGGAACTGCCCTGGGAACGACACAAGGATCATGACGGCCCTTTCCGGAAATGGTGGCAGCCTCGCCGGAGGAATTAACGCTCTCCTGATCCTTCATGATCGTTGCCACAGGCTTGAATGCCACCCGGAAATATATATCTTCTCCATTGCTGATCCCACCCTGTACACCACCGGAATAATTGGTGTCTGTACGAACGCGGTCACCATCCATATGGAAAGAGTCGTTGTGCTCTGAACCACGCATTTCCGTTCCTGCAAATCCGCTGCCGTATTCAAATCCTTTTACGGCATTGATGCCCAGCATGGCATGTCCCAGTGCAGCATGTAATTTATTAAAAACGGGTTCCCCCCAGCCGGGTGGACAGTTTTTGATGACTCCCGTCACAACCCCTCCAATCGTATCACGGCTTTTCCTTACCTCTTCAATACGCTCAATCATTCGTTCGGCAGTATCAGGATGCGGGCAGCGGATGATATTTTCCTCGATCCGTGAAAGGTCCAGTTCCGTATACGCCGGTGCATGAATATCCCCAACTGAGGAAACATAAGCATATATTTCTACACCCAGTGTCGAGAGCATGGTCTTGGCGATCGCACCGGCAGCAACGCGGGCTGCTGTTTCACGCGCTGAACTTCTTCCACCTCCGCGATAGTCACGGATGCCATATTTCGCGTCATACGTAAAATCTGCGTGTGACGGGCGATATTTATCTGCGATATGGGAATAATCCTTACTCCTGGCATTCGTATTGGGAATGAATAATGCGATGGGTGTTCCGGTTGACTTGCCTTCAAACGTACCTGACAGTATTTCAAACTCGTCATCTTCCCTGCGCTGAGTTGTTATTTTTGACTGTCCGGGTTTACGCCGTGTGAGTTCCTTCTGAATGAAATTTTCGTCGATTGTTACTCCGGCAGGACATCCATCGATCACAACACCGATACCGCGGCCGTGTGATTCACCGAAGGTGGAAATGCGGAATAATTGTCCGAATGAGTTGCTCAAAGGATGTTATTTTTTGAAAATAATAAAGGCAGAAAGTGCTAACATAACCAAAATTAGAATGTTGGCAAAAACCTTGAGCCATTCGACCCCCTCTGTGCCTGAAAGATCATTACGCTCGAATTCAATCCGATCATAAAACGTACCGACATCACTGGAGAGGATATTCTCATTTTTACGACTTTCTCCCGTTACGTACACGACTGCCCGTGATGTGAGGGTATCATATGCATCTTTTTTGATATTGAAGTAGATCCATTTGAAGTACTTCCCGAGGGGGTAGTCGCCCGGCTCATTCGGAATTCCGTAAAAACTATAGGACTTGGAACCGGTAACCCTCCCGTTGCGTCGGTTGATATTCTGACTCACATCGGGATCGTAAAATTCAAATTCGTCATTTTCTTTAACCATCGGCGCGTTAATCGACGAGATATTTCCTTCGCCGTAAATATTGAATTCGTAGGTGAAGCTTTGGCCGGTCTGTAAATCTTTTGAGCTTACACTTTCATTGAGCTTATAATCACCTACAGCCACGGCGTCTTTCAGCGGGTGTGGTGGAAGGTCCCTAACCCTGACGGTCTTGGGCCGTGTAAAGAACTTTTTAAAATCTTCCTGACGATTTTGACCGAAGAATGATGGATTGCGCGCCACTTTGTATTTAATCATGTCCAATCCAACGGAGGGGAAGACGACATTTTCAGTATTTAAGGGAAAGAATACTCCCTGGTAAATCTTGTACTGGGTATAGCCCTTACCCTGGATCATGACATGCTCTCCGTAAATATTTTCGATATTGAAATTTTCTTCCCAGCAATTCTCCGGCCGGAGTTGCTTCATGATATCCGACAATTGCTTTCCGAGTTCATGAAACTCCAGTGGAGCCCTGTTATTATCTGCGACATAGAAAGAAAGCGTTGTGGTGAATCCTTCGCCGACATAAACCTCTTCCTTGTTGGTCGTAAGGGCCAGAAATGCATCCTCTTTTACGTCAACGTATTCTGTGGCATTGTCCTCGCCAAAAAAGCTGTCAAACGGGTCTTTATCGAACATATCCCGGAAAGGGTCACGGGAGGGCTGGCGATCGACCGCAGCACCAACCTTAACTGTGCGCCCTTCAGACCGGATTGTTTTGTCATTCACCGTCATTTCGAAAGGAGGGACGGTGTAAGTACCCTGTCCGTCAGGTATATAGGTCATGGTTACACTTTGGGTTGATGAAACCTGCCCATTAATAATTTGTGTTCTGGAAGCAGAGGAAGTACCCCTTTTTATAAAGCCCTCAATGTTTGGAAAATCCGAATATTTTTCTATCTTATCGTTGCTGATGGTAATGGTTATGGTCCAGGCCTGATTTTCACCAATTTCATCAGGTCCGAGCTCTATGGAAACGTCCTGAGCCAGGGCAGCAAAGCCGGGTAGTATCAATATCCAGAAAACGGTAAGAAATTTTTTATATCTGTGAATCAGGGACATACAAAATTGTTTGAATCTTTTTTACTTCTTAAACGTACAAATTTAGAGTATTCTTTTAAACACACCTTCATTTTTAGAAAGGTAACATTTATAAAGATGGTTTCCTTGTTATTAACTTTTAAACCAAATAACAGATGCTAGAATACGTAAAGACGATCCTTACGAAAGTGAGTTTTGACACCGTATTGTTTGAAAAGGAGCTGCGAAAGGGACTTCGCCTCCTGATACGGGATGAAATCCGAGAGTTACGTAGGTGGTGTTACGATCAGTTTAACGGTGAGCACCACAATGTATTGCAGCGATGTTTCGCATCTAATGTCTAATGTTTAACTATTAAAATGAATATAGGAGGCTATCCATAAAGGATGGCCTTTTTTGTTTTATTGAATTGAATTTTTAATAATTCGACCGCCCCTCTCACATATTCGACCGCCCGCTTCGCAGGGGTCGTTTTTTTAATTGATCCTGATCTCACATATTCGACCGCCCGCTTCGCAGTGGTCGCTGTTCTATTAATTATTCCTGATCTCACATATTCGACCACCCGCTTCGCAGGGGTTGTTTTTTTAATTGATCCTGATCTCACATATACGACCACCCGCTTCGCAGGGGTCGTTTTTTTAATTGATCCTGATCTCACATATACGACCACCCGCTTCGCAGGGGTCGTTTTTTTAATTGATCCTGATCTCACATATTTGACCCACGCTTACGCATGGGTCATCTGTTTTGTAACAGGATATCCTTTACTGCTTAGGGCCAATGCAGTTATTTATGTCAAATGAAGAATGTCAGACAGCCTGACCCCCGTGTAACGGGTGGTCACATAGGTGAGCACCAACATTTCAGATAAGAACGACCCCTGCGAAGCGGGTGGTCGCATAGGATACCAGCGGCCGTAAATGTGAGGTCTGTAAATCCTGTTTTTATTTTTCAGAAAGGAAGGTAATCGTACGCTTCAGCCCATTGAATTTTGTTCGTTTAACGGCCGATTTCCTGAATAACCTTCGAAAGGTTTCTTCAGAAAGTTCAATCCAGTCGTTCCGGGTCATATCAAGTAATTCCGGGCTTGGGCGGAATGCGGGTTCATTATGGGGCGTTGCAAAACGGTTCCACGGACAAACATCCTGGCATATGTCACATCCGAACATCCAGTCATTCATGGTGTCACGGAATTCCGGGGAAATTGCATCCCGAAGTTCAATCGTCAGGTAGGAAATGCAGCGGTTGCTGTCGACTACATAAGGCTCTGTGATGGCATCTGTCGGACATGCATCGATGCATGCTGTGCAGGTTCCACAATAATCGCCTGTCGGCGTATCCGGTGTAACCTCCAGGTCAATGATCAATTCTGCCAGGAAAAAATAACTGCCGTGGTGACGGTTCAGAAGCAAAGAGTGCTTGCCGATCCAACCGGTTCCGCTTCGACGGGCCCATGCCCGTTCAAGGACCGGGGCACTGTCTACAAATATCCTTCCATCAATATCACCGATTTTTTCCCGGAGCAAGCCAAGAAAGTCCTTTAGCTTATCCTTTATGACAAAGTGGTAATCTTCACCATAGGCATATTTCGAAATCTTAAAAGAATTGTCGGGCAGAGGCTCTGATGGAGTATAGTTGTACAATAAACTTATCACCGTTTTTGCACCGCTTACAAGCAGACGCGGGTCAAGCCGTTTGTCAAAATGATTTTCCATCCATGACATGGTGCCATGATGTTTTTCTGAAAGCCACTTTTCCAGCCGGGGGGCCTCATCTTCCAGAAATTCAGCCTTGGATACACCGCAGTGCATAAAACCAAGTTCTTTAGAAATTTCCTTGATTATGCGATGGTGGTGATCCGGTGCTGTGCTGCTCATTTTCAGGATTCAAACAAGCTTCCCGATTGCTGTGGAGGGACTATTTTGAGATGTTTATAGGCTCGCTCCGTAGCTTCCCGCCCACGGGATGTACGTTTAATATATCCTTCCTGGATCAGGAATGGCTCATAAACCTCTTCGATCGTCTCAGCTTCCTCCCCGCAAGCAGTGGCAATTGTACTTATGCCAACCGGCCCCCCCTTGAATTTTTGAATGATGGTGGAAAGAATGCGGTTATCCATGTCATCCAGGCCATGGCTGTCGACATCCAGTGCATTAAGCGCAATTTTTGCGATTTCCAGTGTTATGGTTCCGTCACCCTTTATTTCAGCAAAATCGCGGGTTCTTCGAAGCAGGTTATTCGCAATCCGGGGAGTTCCACGGCTTCTTCGTGCTATCTCTACAGCAGCTTCCTCGTCTACCGGTGTACCCAAAATGCTGCAGGAACGTTTAACGATCGAAGTAAGCAGCCCTGTGTCATAATATTCAAGCCGGGCATTAATCCCAAAACGGGCCCTGAGCGGCGAGGTAAGCAACCCTGCTCGGGTGGTTGCGCCAATGAGCGTAAAGGGTGCCAATGCAATTTGTACACTTCGTGCATTCGGCCCTGAGTCCAGCATGATGTCGATTCTGTAGTCTTCCATCGCGGCGTATAAATACTCCTCCACTACAGGATTCAGTCTGTGTATTTCATCGATAAACAGGACATCCCGCTCTTCAAGGTTCGTTAAAAGGCCTGCCAGGTCTCCGGGTTTATCCAGAACCGGCCCGGATGAGATCTTGATACTGGTCTCAAGTTCATGAGCTATGATATGAGAAAGTGTTGTTTTACCTAATCCGGGAGGTCCGTGCAACAGCACATGGTCGAGTGCTTCACCGCGATTGCGCGCAGCTTGCACAAACACCTTAACGTTTTCCACCACTTTGTGCTGGCCGGTAAAATCGGCAAATGAGAGGGGGCGCAAGGCACGCTCAATTTCCTTTTCTTCAGGTTTTAACCCGTCTTCATCTGCACGCAGGTAATCTTCTCTCATGATACAGCCACTTGGGAATAATTGATCTCTAAATTAGTCATTAGCGGATCAAATTAATTAATTTGGCGCCGAAATTTAACGGAAATGGACCTGCGGTTTAAAAACATTCTTTATACACTGATTCTGGTTGGTGCTGTGGTGATCGTGTATCTGTGGCGAAATTCAGGAGAACCTGTGCTTGTGACCTTTACGGGAACTACCATGGGGCCCATCCGGTATAGCGTAAAATATTATGATGAAAAGGAAAGGAATTTTAAAACAGAAGTGGATTCGATTCTGATTGCCTTTAACCAGTCGCTCAATACCTACATCCCTGATTCAGAGATATCCCAATTTAACCTGGACTCCGTTTGGAATTTTAAATCAGAATATTTCTTCCCGGTTCTGGAACTTAGCGATCGCATTTATAATGAAACGAATGGCGCCTATGACCCCACCGTGATGCCGCTTGTAAATATTTGGGGATTCGGGCCGGGGGAACAGCAATTCCCGGACAGTTCAGCCATCGATTCAATAAAGACATTCATTGGGTTTGAACGGATATCATATGACAAGAATCAGGTAGCGAAATCCGATCGCAGGGTACAACTCGATTTTTCAGCATCTGCGAAAGGCTACGGGGTAGATGTCGTCGTGGACTTCCTTATCGATCAGGGTATTAACAACTGCTTTGTAGAGATTGGCGGAGAGGTAAGGGTTGTGGGAAGTAATATAGAAAATGATATGCCCTGGCGCATTGGAATCATTGATCCGAATTCAACTGAAGGATCGGTCCGGCAATTTGCGGTAATTGAATTGGAAAACCGGGCGATAGCCACTTCCGGAAATTATTTTAACTATCGTGTCGTGGATGGGAGAAAATTTTCGCATACCATTGATCCTTCTTCAGGTTATCCTGTAGTTCACCCATTGCTGAGCGCGTCGGTAACAGCCCAAACCTGTATGGAGGCAGATGCATTGGCAACTGCATTTATGGTTATGGGCCATGAAAAAGCTATCAAATACCTGAATGAGCATCCGGAAATCGGGGCATTTCTGATTTTTTCGACACCTTCCGGAGAATTATCGACATATGGTACCGTGGGGTTAAATGTTAAAATGAGCGGACAGTAACCATGACAGCGCATTCAGAATGGTTTAGTGAATGGTTTGACTCGCCTTATTATTACATGCTTTATTTCCAGCGGGATGATGCCGATGCGAGGAGTTTTATTGATGCACTGGTGTCCCATGTTCAGGTAACTACCTCAGATCATATCCTCGACCTGGCATGCGGCAGAGGACGTCATGCCATTTATCTGAATAAAAAGGGTTTTAATGTCACCGGACTGGATCTTTCTCCACAAAGTATCGCTATTGCCAGGGAATTTGAGAACAGCCGGCTTCATTTTGATACCCATGATATGCGACGGCCTCTTCCGGGAAAATTTAACCTGATCATGAACCTGTTTACGAGTTTTGGATATTTTGAAACCGATGATGAACACCTGCGGGCACTGGAGAATATTGCCGACGGACTGGTTCCGGGAGGGTGTTTCATTCTTGACTTTATGAATGCCCGGTTTGTAAAGAAGCATCTTGTGAAGCATAATACCCTTACCATCGGGGAGGTTAAATTTGATTTGGAGCGTCGGGACGATGGAAGGTTTATTGAAAAGGATATACGTTTTGAGACCACAGAAGGCAGGCGCCATTTCAAGGAACGCGTGCGTGCATTTACTGAAAACGAGCTGGAATCGCTGATATCCCGGTCTGGTATGCGAGTTATTGAAAAATGGGGCAATTATGGTCTTGGGGCCTTTGATCCGGAAATATCTGAACGATTGATTCTCTATTGTAAAAAATAATTCCCCAGGTTAATGCAACATTGTTGTATCTTAGGCCGCAGAATATCATGCTTTTCAATTTTCTCATACTTGTGATCTTCAGTGTTATCGGGGGAAGTCTTGCATTCTTCACTACACGTCTTTCCTCACGATACTATCATTTGGCGCTTATTTTCAGCGGGGCGTACTTATTTGGAATAACCATAGTTCACATACTTCCGGAATTATTCATTCAATCGGTGAATCCTGGCCTGATCGGTGTATACGTCCTGCTTGGGTTTTTCCTTCAGCAATGGCTTGAGTCCTATACGCAGGGTGTTGAACACGGGCATCTGCATGAGCATGAAGGTCATAGTCATTCCGGTTTATCCGGACTTGTTCTGCTCATTGCATTATCTGTACACGCTTTTCTGGAAGGAGCGTTGCTCTCTCACCCTTCCGACATTCATCAGATAAATGAGACAGGCCCACTGCTCTGGGGGATCATTTTACATAAGATTCCGGCAGCCTTTGCCCTGATGTCAGTAATTCTCTGTCAGAATAACAGCAAAGGACGCGCATTTGCCTATTTACTCATTTTTGCGCTGGCATCTCCTGCCGGTATGTTGCTTAGTCAGCTGGCTGTAAACAGTCAATTCGTTTCTGCGGCTTCGTTTTCCATTCTATTTGCCATTGTCTCAGGCAATTTTCTGCACATATCCACAACCATTGTTTTTGAGAGCAATGAACAGCATAAGCTGAATTATCAAAAGTGGGGGGTTGCTATTTTGGGCGCAGGGCTGGCTGTTCTGCTTGAAATATTTTAAAAATACCCAAAAATAGGTATGGTCTGGCAAATATTCTCTCTCTATCTTGCATGCATCGACAATAAGGTGTCAATAGTTCATGAATGACAGGGCCGCTTGCGGCCCTGTTTCTTTTTATGAGATCCCCAAAATACCTGATTATAGGTATTGGGCTTTGGCTCAGATATTTGTAAATTTATATAGTGTCTGTGGGGAGTCCTTTCTTTGGTTAAACTGTTTTTCCGAAATTTTTTTGAAGGTGCAGATCAATGAAATATTTGAGCGATGGGTACCATTGGATGGTATAGTAGAATTTTTAAAAGCATCATACTAATCGGATGTTTTCTGGGTATTACCATGGCCTGTGCAACCAAGCCGCCCTCACAACCAGCTGCCGGAGTATCATCCTACACTGTTTATGAATCCCCCATAACGAGTCAGTCGATTTTATTACTGGGTTTTACACTCATTGAAAGGAGTAATGGGGATTCCGTATTCATAATAATGAAGGAATTTTCCAGTGGCAGGATTGTAGAAAGAAATGAAATTCAGGATTTAGAAAAGGGGGATATCCGCATTCAATTTCTGAATTACTCAGGAAGCGTTGTAAAAAGTTTGCTTGTAAGGGATCCGACACGGCAAGAGATAGAGACCTTCACACAGTCCGGTGAAGTTGAAGGAGTCATCATCGAGGAGAAACGGGTTGACTTTTACGTTCGGATCAATTTTGATCCCGAAATCCAGCTAATAAAATTATATCGCCAGGGTTCCGCCGGGGAACAGGCACTTATTTTCGCGACCCAAATCACACGGTCATGAGAAATTTAATAATCATTCTTTTTTTTCTCTTTCCCTTCACATCCTTTTCGCAAATATTTGATGTTGTCCCAATCCATCAATCGGGGCCTGCTGATGAGAGGATTGATATAGTAATTCTTGGCGACGGGTATACAGTCGATGAACTGGATAAAATGGAAACAGATGCGAACAGAGTAAAAGACCGCCTGTTATCTACCCCGGTTTTTAATGACTATAAAAATTTCCTGAATATTGTTCTGATCAAAGTTATTTCACCCGAGTCGGGAGCCAGTCACCCGGGGACTGCCATCGATGAACCACCTGCCACGTTCCATCCGGTAAAAACGGTGAATAATTATTTTGGAAGCTCATTTGATCGGGGAAGAACACACCGGGCGGTTTTACCTACGAATTACAGTGCCATTTACAATGTACTGAACAGCCATTACCCTGGATATGACAACATCCTGGTTATGGTAAATTCCACTTTCTATGGTGGAGCGGCCAGTGGTTCTGTTGCCGCATTCACCATGCATCCATCTGCACCCATGATTGCGATTCATGAATTGGGGCATTCGCTGGGCAGACTGGGTGATGAATATGATTATGGCGGTACCAGCAGTTCTGGATGGGAGCGAGCAAATACAACCAGTGAAACCCGTCGGGAATTTATTAAATGGAATAGCTGGATAAAGGATTCTACACCCATACCTACCCCGGAAACAAGTGCCTACAGCAATGTGATCGGTCTTTTTGAAGGCGCTTCCTACAGGCCTACCGGGTGGTACAGACCTGCTTTGAATTGTACCATGAGAAGTCTTAGTTACCCCTTTTGTGATGTTTGTGAGGAATCGTTTGTCATCAATTTTTACAATTACGTATCACCATTTGTTTCAAAGATTCCGGATGCGGCTGAACTCCAGATCAATTCACGCGGGACACTATCATTTAGTGCGGAATTGATTGAAAAAACAGAACCAACCTATCGCTATAACTGGTTGATTGAAGATATACCAATTAGAAAATTTACGGAAGAGCTGACTATTGAGGTGGATACATCCTCCAATGAATTCTTTACAGTGACTTTGGAAGTAATTGATACCACTTCGTTTGTACGGAAAATTCAGATAAAGGAATCTAATACATGGACTGTGCAGGGAAAACTTCTCACACCAATATTTAAACCCGAAATAGCGGCAATCAATAGGGTTTCAGGTACGGCGGGGGATACACTCATAATTGAGGGTAATTTATTTTCTCCGACCCCTGAATTAAACAAAGTCTCCATTGACGGGTATGAAATTCAGGTTTTGAGTTCCAGCCTGACTCAGATTTCGGCAAAAATTCCTTCTTTATACCTGGAAGGTAAAGTTGTAGTGGCGGTAGCAGGAAGTTCAGATTCTACCGATGTTACGTTTACTACTTATCCCACAATTCTTGATATGGAACCGTCGTCTGGTTATTCAGGTGATACCATACGTCTCTTTGGCACAAACTTCAATCTTCAAAATGAACGTAATCTCATTAGAGATGATCCATGCCTCTATCCCGTAATTAATTCAAGCAGTGTGGAGCTTGAATTTGTGGTCCCTGATTGTGTAACCAGCAGCTATATTACTTTACAAACCGGAAATTCTCTTCAGACAGATTCAATCTATTTCCGACTCGTTACCGATAGCCTGCCAGGTCCAAAAATGGTAAGAGACTGGCAATTCGGTACTCCTAAATCAGATTCTCTTATAACGATCATCCCATTGCAATCTGGCGGGTTTTTGGTAGGATCTAGTTTTACCAATGTTGAGCATAATGGAAGTTCTGACTATTGGGTGGCAAAACTGAATGCAGATAAGGAGATCATTTGGGAATATTTATATGGCGGTGATAAAACAGACATTCTTACTGACCTGGAAGAAATTCCTGGCGACGGATATGTGGTTACAGGCTACTCCAACTCAGGTATTTCAGGTGATAAATCCGAGCCAAGCAGGGGAAACAGCGATTTCTGGGTTTTGCGTTTGGATATCGACGGGGGCCTTCGCTGGGAACGAACTTTTGGCGGTCAGGGTGACGATCTGGAAAATTATATTTCCTGCAGGAATGATGGTGTAATTACATTAGCCGGAAGTACATATTCAGGTGTTTACGGTGATAAAACAGCAAAATCAAACGGTGCGTGGGATTATTGGGTACTACGGATATCGAATGATGGATCGTTACTTGCTGATCATGCATATGGCGGTTCGAAAGACGAAAGAGTGGGCGGAATTTGTAAAGGTCCATCCGGTGACCTGATTGTTTCAGGCATATCAACTTCAGGCAGGGGGTTGGACAGGCCAGGTTATTCACTTGGTGATGTTTGGGTAATATCGCTAACATCGGAGGGAGTGATTAACTGGGAGCGTACCATGGGTGGTGATCAAATGGAAATTGGTGGATATGTGAAACCGCACCCGGATGGTGGCTATCTTGTGGGCGCCAGTTCAAAATCGCCTTCGAACGATTGGAAAAGCAGTCCACTGATCGGTGGCTTTGATTATTGGGTAGTACATCTCGATCATGGAGGTGATATCATCAAAGAGGCAACATTTGGTACAACTGGCGATGATGTAGTTCAGGACCTGGCTACCTGGGGGGATGACAATGGTCTGATGGTTTACCTGGGAGGTTACACAGGTTCTGATCATGGAAATGATAAATCGGAGGATAATGCGGGTAAGAATGATTTCTGGATTATATCCCTGAGCGAACAATTGGATAAAACCTGGGATCGTACAATTGGCGGAAATGATCAGGATTACCTGTCGGCGTTGGTATCTGTTGGGCCGGATCATCTTCTGGCAGGCGGTACGTCCAGGTCAGGCATTGGCTCTGCAAAATCGCTTCCTTCTATCGGGGGCAATGATATATGGCTGGTAGAAATGTCCGATGAAAGTGTATCTGTCCTGCAGCCTGACGCTGCATTTATTGATGTTGAGGATGAATGGATATTTGGTGGCACCTCAGCGGATTATTTTTCAACCACGTTGCTGCACCCTGATGGCTCTGTGTATTTTGCCGGTTATTCCAAATCCTTCATCAGTGGAAGCAAAGAGACCAATCCCAAAGGTTTACAGGATTACTGGCTGATTAAAACGGATGCCAGTGGCCAGAAATTGTGGCAAAAAATATACGGAGGAAATCATAATGATCACCTTTCAACAGCGATCGTTACCTCAGAAGGAAATATTTTGTTAGGTGGATCCAGCCGATCTGAAATATCGGGCGATAAATCAGAAAACTCAAGAGGATTTTTTGACTATTGGCTGATCATGATTGATCCCGATGGAAATGTACTTTGGGATAAAACCTTTGGAGGAAATCGGTTTGATGTCCTTACCTCGGTAATCGAATTACAGGATGGCAATTATCTGATTGGTGGATCAAGTGAATCGGATGCTTCAGGAGATAAATCAGAAAATTCTCGATCCTGGGACGACAAAGGATATTCCTCCGATTACTGGGTGATAAAAATAGACCCTAACGGTGAACTTGTTTGGGAACGTACGATTGGTGGATTTGCCAGGGAAAAACTGAAGCAACTGGTGCAGGATGAAAATGGTTTTATATATGTCGGCGGAACCAGCAATTCATTTCCGGGTGGGGAAAAAACTGAAACCTATCATTGTGCAGTGGGTGAAACCTGGACGTTGAAACTGAATACCTCCGGTGAAATATTATGGGATAAAGCCATTGAATACGCACATAGAACCTGGGATAGTTGCTATGGGTATGGGGATGATTTAATTAAAATGATCCCAGATGACCGGGGATTCATTCAGTGCTTCAGCCAGATTGATGCAAAGGACGAAAATGAAGATAATTATATTCCTGTTCCATTGCTTATGTCCTATGATCTGTATCCGGATGGTACCATAAAGAATGAGCGTTATGTGGAGGGATTTGATTATTTGGAAGATATTATTCGTCTGCCGGATGGTGGTTATTATGCCGCATTGAACACTACGATTAATTACAGGAATAGTGAAGACGTCGGCTTAGTACGTCTTGACAGAAGTTTTAATTTATTATGGAAATCAGGCGTAAAAGGAACAGTGCCTGATGCAGATCTTCACTTAACAACCGACGGTGAATCCATTTATTTCGGTGGAACATCTAATGCAGTAATAAACTCCACAGGAGTAAAACAGAATTTGTTTTTTGGTGAAAGTGACTTATGGATTCTCAAATTTAAGGAGCAGATTCAGAAAAACAGTTATGACAGCATCACAGCGACAACCGTAACAACGGATGGTGGGTATATTCTTGCCGGTGTTTCGTCGTCGCCCAGGAATGCGATAAAAACGGAAAGCAACAAGGGCGGACTGGACTACTGGATTCTTAAATATGATAAGGATAATAACCTCCAATGGGAGAGGACCCTGGGTGGTAGTCAGGATGATATACTGGTCTCCATTGAGGAATTAAAAAACGGTACTGTCATTGCCGGCGGGTATTCTTTCTCCAACAGGTCTGCAGATAAAACTGAGAATCTTATGGGAATGTCCGACATCTGGGTTGTTGCGCTCGATGGCGTCGGCAAAAAGCTATGGGATCGCACCTTCGGTGGCACTGGTACTGAAACGGGTGGCTATATTGATGAAAATTCAGACGGCGGATTAATAATCGGTGCAACCTCTGATTCGCCCCGTTCAACAACCAAGTCTCAACAATCGGATGAAGATGATTACTGGCTTATCCGTACAGACGTTTATGGTAATATGCTTTGGGACCGAACCTGGAGGGAGCCTGGTAATCAGGAACTTACCGATATGAAACTCATATCTTCCGGAGATATTGTTTTCATCGGATTAAATCAGGATTCGCTGGATTTCTTCAGGTATAATCAATACGGCTGGCGGCGTAATTCTGCCAAGCTTGATGTGAATAATGCCATGGGCCGGTTCATCATTGTTGAACGTGACAATGACCTGATTCTGGCAGGAACCCATCGGAATTCCTATGGTGACCTGGATTATACTGCCATCAGTGTGAATGGTTGGGGAAAGAAGAACTGGCATCGCAATTTTGGCGGAATGGGAGATGACGTTCTGGCGGATGCAGGTTTATCTCATGATGGTCGATTCTTTTTATCAGGTTTTTCCAAATCTGGTATTTCTAAGGATCGTGATACAGCTAACACGGCAAACGGTGACTTGTGGATAATTGATGTAAGTCCTTACGGTTATAAAACATGGGAGGAGAAAACCGATTTTGAACAAACGCTGAGTGGTGGATATGTCATTAAATTCCCCGATAACTGGCTGATAATTGGTTCTGGTTTATTAGAAGATTGGAAAACGTTTGAAACCAGGTATATAGAGGCTCCTGAATATCCGGAAGTGAATCCTAATGACTGGATTTTACCATTAGCGCGATTTCCCATTTCTTTTTATAGCATAGATATGAAAGTGATTGTACTTAAAAGTCCGGATGGTGGGAACCTGGTAGCTGGCTATACTGAAGATGGGGAGGGTCGAAACAAGACTGATGTTTTTCCAGGTATTTTGCTTATAAAGACATCCAATGAGGGGGAAGTTCTATGGGACCGCACATTTGAACTTGATGGCCAAATCAGGAATATCGTAGGTACCCCGCATAAAAATGGGTATTACTTTGGTGTCACTACAGAATCGGGCCAGATTGGTGTAAAAACCTCAGCTAATAGAGGCTTGAATGATATCTGGCTCCTGGGAATTGATGAAAATGGAAATTTGGAATTTGAACGAAGCTACGGTGATGCAAGGGATAATACTGTCAGGAGTATAAAAGATTCTCCATATGGACTTGTAATGATGGAGGTAACTGATATTGGTGACCGTTATTCCTCTGATAATATTCTGTATCATCTTGATTTTGAGGGAAATGAAATATGGAGTAATGAATTGACATCTATACCTTATTCCGAATGGCACATTGAAACATATTGGGATAGTTTCTATGCGATGGGACGATTGGGCCCGTCAGAAAGTGAAAATTATCTCATTAAATATGATTACCAGGGTAATGTAAAATGGCAAAGACCGATATTAAGACTTGCGGATGGAATTGGCAAATCACTTGATGGTATTTTTGTTTATTCAATTGTCTATTCCTTAGATCCGGATGAATATATTGATGCTTTTATTCAAAAGTACAATGGTAATGGCAGTGTCATTTTCGAAAACAGGGTGGAGGAATATCAACCTGCAGTAGGCAGTTCTGATTTTTCAAAATTTGATTTGGGCTTCGTGTTGTTTGCTCCTGGCGGTGACATTGCAGAGTTTAATCCGGATGGTACCTTAATAAAAATCTATAATTTTAGATTTGCAGAAGAGGAATTCGGATATGATTATCCCGGATATCTGGAGGATGCAGTAGAGAAGGACAACAATAGTTATGTGAGATTGATAGCAAATACATATAGCTCCATTGTTTTATTGTCGGCCAAGCCATATGCTGGAACTTCAATTGAGATTGCGAATCAGTTATCGGAAAATAATGAATTGAACCAATTCATTGTTGCTGCATTTCCAAATCCAACCGTTGACAATCTCTGGATCGTTAAAGGTGATGATTCAATTGAACAAATTAATATATATGATGTAACTGGCAGGAGTTATCCAACTTACTTTAATAATGAAGGGGACCGAATTCGTATGGACCTTTCAGGATTATCAAATGGAATATACATTATCAAGACTACTAACTCCGAAGGACAAATTTTCAGTTACCGAATTTTGAAAAACTAGGCTCCCGATTTTTATCAGCGGTTCGGCATTCAAAACCGGAATCCTTATCTTCCGGCTATGATCCGATTTTTTGCATTCATTTTATGCATATACAATTTTCTTCCGCTCCATGGGCAGCAGGTGCCTCCGGGTTTTACGGTTGAAGAGCTGGCAGGCGGACTAAATCCGACAACCATGGCTTTTGCGCCGGACGGACGGCTATATGTCGCACAGAAGAATGGACAGGTGCTTATTTATGACGGAGCAGCGCTATTGTCAGACCCATTCATATCTGTGAATGTCGACTTCACGAATGAACGCGGACTTTCGGGGATTGCATTTCATCCGGATTACGAACAGAATAATTACTTCTATCTCTATTATACCGTTCCCGGTCAGAATCATAACCGGTTGAGTCGTTTCACCGCCAATGGTGATGTTGCTTTGCCCGGCAGCGAGGAAATTCTTCTTGAGCTGAACCAGCTTTCCGGAACCATCCACAATGGAGGCGCTATGGCCTTTGGTTCAGATGGCAAACTATATGTGGCGGTGGGTGATGGATCAAATCCCGATAATGCCCAATCCTTCAATTCGTTGCTGGGTAAGGTCCTCAGGCTGAATGACGACGGCACAATTCCTGAAGATAATCCATTTTATACCACAACCTCTGGTGCGAACAGGGCTATTTATGCACTCGGTTTCCGGAACCCTTTTACCATGGCAATATCCAGTGAGGGAAAGATCTTTGCCAATGATGTGGGCCAGGAAACCTGGGAGGAAGTAAATGATGTGAAGGCCGGAAGAAATTATGGCTGGCCCCTGACAGAAGGAAATGCCTTCGGTGGAAACTTACCTGCCAATTATGAGAATCCGTTGCATGTTTATAATCACGATCAGGGTTGCGCGGTGATCGGTGCCGCCTTTTACGACCCGGAACTGCTTCGGTTTCCCGAAAAATATCATAGTGCATTCTTTTATGCTGATTACTGTGAGGGATATATCAATGCAATCGATGCGGAGAGCGGTGAACTCATCGAAACCTTTGCCACCGGGATCAACCGACCACTTGCATTCCAGTTTGCCCCTGATGGAAGTATGTATTTTCTGGAACGCGCAGGCCAGGGCGGCGGGTCCGTAGAAGATAATACTCAAACAGAAGATGGATCACTTTGGCAGATTGTCTTTACCGATGACGGGAAACCATTCATCGGTAAACAGCCAGAGTCCCTCACCATATCCGTTGGGGAAAACGCGAATTTCTTTATAAATGCCTCCGGTGATCAGCCACTTACGTACACGTGGCTGAAAAATGATGTGCCCACAGGTTCTAATGAAAATAGTCTCACCCTAACCGGTATCCAATTGGCGGATAACGGGGCAGTTATCAGGTGCCGTGTGGAAAATAATCAGGGCTCCATTCTTTCTGAAGCAGCAATCCTTACAGTGACCAGTAACCAGCGGCCAGAACCTCTGATCGTGCAGCCGCTGCCTGATCTCACCTATGGTGGAGGAGAAACAATCGAATTTAGTGGAAGTGCAACTGATCCGGAGGATGGCAACCTGGCAGCGGAAGCTCTTACATGGTGGGTGGACTTTCATCACGATGAACATACACATCCGGCCCTTGATCCGGTATCCGGAATCTCCGAAGGCTCATTTACAGTTCCACGGGTAGGGGAGATTTCAAGTAACGTATGGTTCAGGATTTATCTTCAGGCAACAGATTCTGAAGGCTTAACGCGAACTGCTTTTACGGATGTTTACCCACGTAAAAGTGAAATTACCCTGCTTTCGTCGCCTCCCGGACTACAGGTGAATGCCGACGGGCGGGATGTTGAAACCCCCTACAGCTATACGGGGGTTGAAGGAATAACCCGCGGCGTTGCTCCCACCAGATCGCAGTATTTTGAAGGCAAACTCTACGTTTTTGAAGGCTGGCAGGATGGCTTCGAAGGTACGTTGAGAACATTCAATACTCCGAAGGAGGATTCAGTAATTACTTTAAAATATGTAGAGGTGCCACTTGGTAATGGTACCGGTATGACCGGAAACTATTATAATCAGTCGAGAAGCTTCGCTGGTAGTCCTGATCTGCAACGAACCGACCGTGAGGTTTACTTCAATTGGGGAGGCGGATCGCCGGATGATTTGATAAGCCCGGATAATTTTACCATCCGATGGGACGGACAGCTTCTTCCTCCTTTTTCAGGACAGTATACACTATATGTTGTCGCAGATGATGGAGTTCGGTTGTATATCAATAATGCACTTCTCATTGACGCCTGGATACCGCAGGCTGCCACAGAATACAGTGTGTCGCGTTCATTTACAAAAGATCAGCTGTATGATGTGCGGATCGAATATTTCGAGGATGGTGGCGCTGCGGTGATGCAGTTTCTGTGGGAACATGAGTTGCTGCCAAAACAGGCAGTCCCTGGCAATCAGCTTTTTCCTGTTTCCATAACAGGTAATGAGGATTTTCTCCAGCCTTCGATTTCCGTATACCCGGTGCCGGCTTCGGATCGGATCATTATTGACAACCCTGAAATCAGGGAGTGGGAAATATTTGATGGTTCCGGAAGATATTTTGATATTGAATCAGTTTCATTAGATCCACTTCAGCTCGATGTTTCCTCCTTACCGTCAGGAATATATTACCTGCGGTTAATGACTCCGGAAGAATCGATCATTAAGCGGATTTTGATTAAATAATGAATATGCCAAAAAACCTGAAAGATTACTGGAGAAGAAACCTGCGCTACCTGGCTATCCTCCTGAGTATATGGTTTGTCGTTTCCTATGGATTCGGAATACTGCTGGTCGATCAACTGAATAATATTCAGATCGGTGGATTCAAGCTAGGATTCTGGTTTGCCCAGCAGGGGTCGATCTATGTTTTTCTCATTTTAATATTTGTATATGTCCGCTGGATGAACCGGCTCGACAAGGAGTATAATGTAGACGAAAAGTGATGGACGTACAAACCTGGACGTATTTACTGGTTGGGATTTCCTTTGCGATATACATTGGAATTGCGATCTGGTCACGTGCCGGCTCCACGGCTGAATTTTATGTGGCCGGAACGGGTGTATCACCTCTTGCGAATGGAATGGCGACAGCGGCCGACTGGATGTCGGCGGCCAGTTTCATTTCTATGGCCGGTATAATCTCATTTGCCGGATATGACGGTTCAGTTTACCTGATGGGCTGGACCGGCGGATATGTGCTGCTGGCCCTTCTTCTGGCACCCTATCTTCGGAAATTCGGGAAGTATACCGTACCGGATTTCATTGGCGACAGGTATTATTCCAGAACCGCAAGAATCGTGGCGGTCATTTGCGCGCTGTTCGTTTCGTTTACATACGTTGCCGGACAAATGCGGGGAGTGGGCATTGTGTTTTCGAGATTTCTTGAGGTAAATATTAATACCGGCGTGTACATCGGGATGGCCATAGTATTCTTTTATGCTGTTCTCGGGGGAATGAAAGGCATTACCTACACTCAGGTGGCACAGTACTGTGTTTTGATCTTTGCGTTCATGGTGCCTGCCATCTTCATCTCAATCCAGCTCACAGGGAATCCCATACCCCAGGTTGGGTTCGGCTCAAAAATTACCGGGGAAGATGTTTACTTACTGGATAAGCTTGACGGGCTCCTGACCGAGCTGGGCTTTGCCGCATTTACCGATGGCTCCAAATCAATGATCGATGTTTTTGCCATCACTGCGGCGTTGATGGTGGGAACAGCCGGACTACCCCATGTGATCGTTCGTTTTTTCACTGTTAACAAGGTGAGTGATGCCCGTATTTCGGCATTTTACGCGCTTCTATTTATCGCCATATTGTATACTACCGCTCCTGCGATAGCCGTTTTCGCGCGAACAAACCTGATTCAAACAGTGAACGAAAAGCCCTACCGGGAGCTTCCCCAATGGTTCCGCACCTGGGAGAATGCAGGCCTGCTGGCATGGTCAGACCGGAATGGCGATGGCAATGTTCAATATGCACCCGGCGATTTGTTTACGGGGAAAGCACCTGAATTTGCAGCTGAACGGGGATCACAGGGAGAGCGACGCATTACAAACATGCTTAATCAGAATCGCAATGAACTCTATATAGATAAGGACATTATGGTTCTCGCCAATCCGGAAATTGCGCGATTGCCAAATTGGGTCATTGCGCTGGTGGCTGCTGGAGGTCTGGCTGCCGCGCTTTCCACTGCCGCCGGATTGCTCCTGGTTATCTCGACGGCAGTATCACATGACCTTGTAAAGAAGCAGTTCGCTCCTGATATTTCAGATAAAGCGGAATTGTGGATTGCCCGTGGAGCATCTGTACTGGCAGTTGTTGTTGCGGGTTACTTCGGAATAAATCCCCCCGGATTTGTGGCGGCCGTGGTTGCACTTGCCTTCGGACTCGCCGCGGCATCTTTCTTTCCGGCCATAATCATGGGGATTTTTTCAAAAAGAATGAATAAGGAAGGTGCAGTTGCCGGAATGATTGCCGGATTGGGAATAACCCTTTACTATATGATGCGGTATAAGCTGGGCTGGATTGGCGGACCGTCAAGTCCGGCAGACTGGTGGTTTGGAATATCACCTGAAGGATTTGGGACCATAGGTATGATCATTAATTTTATTGTATCAATCACTGTTTCCCACTTTACACCGGTGCCCCCTGAATATGTGCAGGATATTGTAGAATCGATACGCTATCCGGGTAAGCCTCCGGTATCTGATGAAAAGTAGTGTGTCCTTCAACAGATATTTTATAAATTAGAAGTCATTGAAACCAGATTATTATGAGTAATAAAATTCAGACCCTCAGCGGATATATCTACGAATACCAGCGAAGTGTACAGGACCCGGAGCATTTCTGGTCACGGGTGGCGGATTCCTTTTTCTGGCACAAGCGTTGGGATAAAGTTGTAGAATGGAATTTCGAAGAGCCCAGGGTTGAATGGTTTAAGAATGCAAAATTCAACATTACGGAAAATATCCTTGAGCGACATTTATTCATCATGGGGGATAAACCCGCGATAATCTGGGAACCAAATGATCCTGATGAGCCGCATGTAACACTTACCTATCAACAGCTGCACGATGAAGTCTGCCGGTTTGCCAATGCCATGAAGGCCCAGGGAATTCAGAAGGGCGACCGTGTGATAATTTATATTCCCATGGTTCCCGAAGCAGCGATTGCCATGCTGGCATGCGCACGGATTGGTGCTGTTCATTCCGTGGTATTTGCAGGATTCAGCGCTAATTCACTTTCAGATCGAATCAATGATTGCCAGGCAAAAATGGTGATCACCTCAGACGGGAATTTCCGCGGATCAAAGAAGATCGATGTTAAATCGGTAGTCGATGAAGCCCTGGAAACCACGTCCTCCATTGAGAAGGTGATTGTACTGAAAAGGACCGGACAGGAAATTGATATGAAGGATGGCAGGGATATCTGGTGGCACGATGTAATCGAGGGAATGAGCAAGGTGAATAAGGCAGAACTCATGGATGCAGAAGACATGCTGTTCATCCTCTATACCTCCGGATCGACCGGCAAACCCAAGGGGGTCGTTCATACCTGCGGCGGATATATGGTTTACACCGCCTATTCTTTCCAGAATGTCTTTCAATATAATCATGGCGACGTTTACTGGTGTACCGCTGATGTCGGGTGGATCACAGGGCACAGCTATATTGTTTACGGTCCGTTATTGTGCGGGGCAACAACACTAATGTTTGAAGGAGTCCCCACCTTCCCTGATCCGGGAAGATTCTGGGCGATTTGCGACAAGCATCAGGTAAATCAATTCTATACTGCACCCACTGCCATCAGGGCGCTTCAGGCATATGGAACAGGTCCGCTCGAACCCTATAAACTGAACTCACTACGCGTAATCGGTTCTGTAGGTGAGCCCATTAACGAAGAGGCCTGGCACTGGTATCACGATCATGTTGGCAAGGGCCGGTGCCCAATTGTTGATACTTGGTGGCAAACTGAAACCGGGGGAATACTTATTTCACCCATAGCAGGCGTTACGCCAACCAAACCTTCCTATGCGACCCTTCCTATGCCAGGCATACAGCCGGTAATCCTTGATAATGATGGTAAGGAACTGACTGGAAACAGTGTGGAGGGGAATTTGTGTATAAAATATCCGTGGCCGTCAATGCTCAGAACTACTTATGGCGATCACGAACGGTGCCGGCAGACTTATTTTTCCAGCTTTAAAGGATATTATTTCACCGGTGATGGTGTAAAACGTGATGAAGACGGATACTACAGAATCCTTGGTCGTGTTGATGATGTCATCAACGTTTCAGGCCATCGGATGGGTACCGCTGAGGTTGAAAACGCGATCAATGAACATCCCAAGGTAATAGAATCTGCGGTTGTGGGATATCCTCATGATATCAAAGGTCAGGGTATTTATGCATACGTGATCTGCGATATGGAGGGAAGAACCGAGGAAAACCTGAAGGCGGAAATTCGGGAAACAGTGAATAAAATAATTGGTCCGATCGCTAAACCTGATAAAATTCAGATTGTTCCTGGTCTTCCAAAAACCCGCTCGGGAAAAATCATGCGTCGTATTCTCCGAAAAATTGCAACCGGAGAAACATCAAGCCTGGGAGATACGTCTACCCTGCTCAATCCTGAGGTGGTTGAGGCAATCATTGAAGGAGCCTTCTGAGTTTGACTTAATTTTTGCAAAAAGTCCTGACATTACTTGGGGAATTATTATTTTTCTACCAATTATGTTTACTTTATTACCGGACTTATGCGCAATATTTTCGTAACGATTCTGTTTTTTGCCTTCACCATTCTTCCTCTTTCAGGCCAGGATAAGAAGTCATTTGGAGATGTAAACTATGAAGATTTCCAAAATGAATATGCCGATGATGCTGTCGCTGTGGTATTGTTTGATCATGGAAAAACCACATTCATTTCGGGGGATGGATTGGATATTCGTTTCGTTCGAGAAACAAGAATGAAGATCAATAAAAAGGCAGGTTTTGGTTATGCTGAAATAACCATACCCTATTATCAGGACGGATACGGGAAGACCGAACGCATCGAGGATATTGAAGCCTATACGTATAACATAGATGCCGAAACCGGATTAATTACAAGGTACCCGCTTTCTCCTTCAGACATTTACGAAGAAGAAATCAATGATTACTGGAGCATGAAGAAATTTGTTTTTCCGGATGTTCATGAGGGTTCTGTGATCGAATATCATTATGAAAAAATTACACCCTTTGTTTTCAATCCGCCCGATTGGGAATTTCAGTATAGTATACCGGTAAAGGAAAGCACATACGAAATTCACCTGACTCCCTTCTATGAATATACCTACCTCTTACAGGGAGCTACTGAATTTGATAAACAGCAGACATATAAATCAAGCGGAACGGATGTTTTTGCTGGCATAACCTATAATCTCATGGTTCATCAATATACCATGAGGGATATTCCGGCTTTTGAAGACGAATCATTCATAACCTCACGGGATGATTACATCATGAAACTTGATTTTCAATTATCCAGAATAAACTATCCTACCGGTGGGTCCAAAGAAATTATGACCTCCTGGAAGTTGATCAAGGAGGATCTCCTGAAGGCTGAAAATTTTGGAAAATACCTGAAACAGGCTGAAAAGGAAGCCGGAGACTACCTTGGCAGTAACCCGGATCTCAACGATGTGTCCGGCAAAACAGAAAAGCTTGAGCGAATTGTGCGAAAGATTCGGCGGGATTTTGAATGGGATGGGAGTACCGACAAATACGCGGGAGACAAAGCCAAAGATGTCTTTAAAACAAGAACGGGCAATTCGGCAGAATTGAATCTAATCCTTTGCGCTGTCCTGAGTGAAGCGGGATTCAAGGCTTCACCGGTAATTCTCAGTACGCGGAATCATGGCAAGGTTCATCCTGCATACCCGTTCAGTCACTATTTTAATGATGTGATTTGCTTTGTGGAATTCGAGGGACAGAGCGTTTTGGTGGATGCAACCGAATCATGGCTGCCGTATAATAAATTGCCATTGAGGTGCCTGAATGAACTCGGACTCATCGTAGAGGATGGAGAAGAGCGATGGGCTTCACTGGAAACGGCAGATGAATCACGGGCCTTCCACTCTATAGACCTGGAAATAGACCCCGATCAGATGATTGCCAAAGTGAAGTCTGCAAATCATCTTTCCGGATATACCGCATACGCAGCCAGAAAAAGTATTTTTAATGACTCAGAACGTCTCGTCCGCTCGTCATTATCAGGATCACTGGAATCTATCGATGCCATTGAATTTGCAGATGTTACGGACCCAACCAAGCCGTACCGGGTTAACTTTGAAGGTGAAACTGAACTTGAGAATTATGATAACAAGATTATCGTACAACCATTTCTAGGACTTGTTGAAAGTGAAACTCCCTTAAAGGCAGCTCAACGCCGTTATCCTGTAGATATGATCTACCGCAGGCAACAACAGATTATTTCTAAAATCAGCCTGCCCAAGGGGTACGGCGTTCTTGAACTTCCTAAGGCAGTTGCTATTGAGGACGACCTGGTAAAAATTGATTTGAGTCACACAGTGAATGATGATTTCGTTGAAATTCGGGGGTTCGTGTATTTCAAGTCAGCGATGTTCAAGCCTGCAGTCTACGCCAGGTTGAGGGATCATTATCTGCAGCTTATTACTTCATTTAATCAGCCGGTCATTATCGAAAAAATGGCAAATTAAGGCCGTAACGGAAGTTTCACACGTCCTGTTATAATCGGAAAAATATTACATAAGGGCTTTAATCGCACATTTTTTATGCAAAATCCTAATTTTTTGTGTAAATTCGATATTCGTTTATTTGTATTACCATTTTTTTAAGGGAGGACTCCATATGAAAACGATCTATGAAAGACTCTATGACTATGACCTGAATAATGTCATTTTTGGAAAGAGTAAAAAGAAACACTATAAATTCTATTTCATCCTTTGTGTACTGATCATTTTGATCGGGGCATTGATGACTTTTTAAATTTATTTTATCAGCCAATCATGAAAAGCAGCATATTCAACGGGAAGCTGAATAGCCTGTTTTTTCATGTTTATCCGCTCATTCAGCCGTTCCGGAAGTGAAATTTGAAAGTCAAGAATGTGATTCATGACTTCATCAAATTTTCCTGGATGAGCAGTTTCAAGAAAAATACCGACTTCATTATATCCAAATTCGAAGTTTAAAAGCGCCAGGTATCCTATTGCCCCATGTGGGTCCAGTAGGTAGCCTGATGATTGATAAACATCCCGGATAATATTACTTATATCTTCATCGGAAAATGAAGCGCCACTTATTTGGGACTTGATATTTTTAAATTCTTTGTTGTAAACTTCCAGTAAACGGGGGAAATTACTCGGGTTCCCGACATCCATGGCATTGGAAAGTGTGGCAATAGACGGTGCCGGTTTGAAATTTCCTGTTTGCAGATAATCCGGGATTATTCTATTGGCATTGGAAGCCGCAATAAAATGTTCAATCGGTAACCCCATTTTTTTTGCAAGTAGTCCGGCCGTAAGGTTGCCGTAATTACCCGAAGGAACAGATATAATAAGCTTTTTCCCTTCCTGAACCTGCGCAGCAGCCCAGAAATAGTAAACGGATTGCGGCAGCCATCGGGCAACATTAATTGAATTTGCAGAAGTAAGGTGCATTTTACGGCGAAGGCCGTTATCCAGAAAGGCTTTTTTTACCATGGCCTGACAGTCATCAAAATTGCCGGCAATTTCCAGCGCGGTAATATTATTTCCCAACGTGGTTAATTGTTTCTCCTGGAGCGGACTAACTTTTCCGCTCGGGTAAAGAATAACTACATCTACATTCGGCACATTCAGAAAGCCATGACCTACGGCACTGCCCGTGTCGCCACTCGTGGCAACAAGAACTGTTACTTTTTGATCCGCTGCAACAGCGAAATATCCCAGGCATCGTGCAAGAAAACGGGCTCCTACATCCTTGAAGGCCATTGTCGGTCCGTGGAATAATTCCAGCGCCATTATGTTGGCATCTACCGGAACAAGCGGAATTTCAAAATTCAGTGTTTCCTCCAGAATCGACATTAATATGTCTGATGGAATATCCTCCTCTGTATACGGACTCATTACCTCCCGGCCAATCTCAGGCAGACTGTATGATTTAAGATTGTTCAGGAATTCTGAACTCAGCCCCGGGATACTTTCAGGAAAAAATAAACCATTGTCTGAGGGAAGGCCTTCGACGACGGCATCCCTGAATGAGACCCGGTAGTCCTTATTGTTTGTGCTGTAAAATTTCATTCCACTATGCTTGTTCCTTCAGAATTTAATCCTGAAATGTAAATGTGATGATCGATATTATAACGTTTGTAGATCTTCGAAAAGGATTCGGAAACACTGCGCGCATCCCTTTCAGATGCCGTGATGGCGAATATCGATGGTCCGGATCCGGAAATGGAGCACGCCAGGGCTCCTGCCTTCAAGGCAGATTGTTTCGCTTCGTCAAAACCAGGGATGAGCATCGACCGGATAGGTTCGATCAGCGGGTCGTGCATTGATCTGCCTAGTAAATCATAATCTCCGCCCATGAGAGCCGCAATCACACCCGCTACATTCCCCCACTGACGAATCCCCTGTTTCAAACTAATTTCACGTTTCAGCATCCGTTTGGAATCAGATGTCTTTACTTCGATCTGAGGATGCACAACTGTGAACCATAACTGCATGTTTACAGGAATACTGATAACATCCAGCGGGTCGTAGCTTCGAACTACGGTAAATCCTCCTAATAGCGATGGTGCTACATTATCGGCATGCGGAGAAAAGGATACCGCTCCCTCACCTTCCATTGCAAACTGAACCAATTCATTTTTAGAATATGGTGAACCTAAAAGGCAGTTCAATCCGAATACCGCTCCGGCAGCACTTGAGGCACTTGAGCCCAACCCACTTCCCGGAGTGATATTTTTATGAATTTGAATAGTAATACCCTGGTCTGTGCCAAGATCCTGTAACATTGCCTTCAGGGCAACTCCGGCGACATTTGTTTCAGGATTAGTTGGCAGTCCTTCGCAACCGGTACCATTTATTATAGTAATTCCCTTTTCATCTTTCAGAGACATTTCTATTGTATCCCCAATATCATTCAATGCAAGTCCGAATACATCGAAACCAGGCCCAACATTGGCAATGGTTGCAGGGGCAAATATGGTGATATGCTCACTCATGAGTTGGCAATTCGCATAATATCGGCAAAAATACCGGAAGCAGTCACGTCGGCCCCGGCCCCGGCGCCCTTAATTACCAGGGGTTGTTCCGGATATCTGCGGGTATTAAATGTTACGATATTATCTTTTCCTTCCAGCTGGTAGAACGGGTGACCCCTTTCAATCATCCGGATCCCAGTTTCAGCCTTACCTTTGTTAAATGAGGCAACATATTTAAGCTTCTTGCCGCTCTTATCTGCTTTCTGATAGAGTGCCCTGAAATGGTCCTCATGATCCAGCAGGGAAGACAGGAATGCATCCACCGTAGGGGCATTCATACAGGTTTCCGGAATAAAGCCAATGGTTGTGATGTCTTCCATTTCCATGTTTATAACACTCTCGCGAATAAGAATGAGGATTTTCCTCTTTACATCAATGCCACTCAGGTCGATACGGGGATCGGGCTCCGTATAACCCTCGCTCATGGCCTGTTTCACAATTTCGGCAAATGGTCTTTCCCCATTATAATTATTGAAAATAAAATTCAGACTGCCGGAAAGTACAGCTTCTATACGGTTAATTTCATCACCGCTTTTTATCAGGTCGCTGAGCGTACTGATTACAGGTAATCCCGCTCCAACATTCGTTTCGTAGAGAAACTTGGATTTATAGCGTAATCCGGTCTTTTTAAGGGAAATAAACTTTTCAATAGATTGGGTACATGCGATTTTATTGGGTGTAACCACCGAAATACTCATCTTCAGCACATCCTCATAGCAATTGGCAATCATTTCGTCGGCGGTATTGTCAATGAAAATACTATTGCGCAGGTTCATGGTGTCCATTTCCTCCAGGAATTTTTTAAGGTTCATTTTGGATCCTTTTTCCTTAAGGTCCCTTTCCCAGTTTGATAATGAAATCCCGGAGGACTCAAAGTACATCTTTTTGCTGTTGGCAAGCGCAGCAACACACAGGTCGACATGATGATATTTGGAGAGATAGCTTCTTTGCTTTTTGATCTGACTCAGGAATGCTTTGCCAACGTTGCCCACACCAATGATGAAGAGGTTCAGCTTCTTCTTATCGGAAAGGAAGAAACTTTCGTGAAGGCTGTTCAAGGCCTTCTTTACCTCGTTTGATTCAATTACAACACTGATATTCTTTTCAGATGAGCCCTGAGCGATAGCCTTGATATTAACACCGTTCTGGCCCAGGGTGCTGAACATCTTTCCGCTTACACCTACCTGCTCCTTCATCGAAGATCCCACCAGTGCGACGATTGACAAGTTTTCCTCGATCAGCAACGGATCTATCCGCGACGCATGTAATTCAACCTGAAACTCAGATTCAATCGCCTGCCTCGCATTTTTAGCATCATCCATGGATATTCCAACGCAGATCGAATGTTCGGAAGAGGCCTGGGTGATGAGGATTACATTTACAGAAGCCGCGGAAAGTGCTTTGAAGAACCTGTGTGAATATTCAGGTACGCCAATCATTCCACTTCCGCTAAAATTGAGAAGCGCAATATTGGAGATGCTTGATAGTCCACGTATTAACCGATCCTCACCGGCAGGTACGTCCCTTGTGATGATAGTGCCCGGATCGTCCTTATGAAAAGTATTCTTGATAAGAACCGGAATGTCGTGCTCCATGACGGGTTGAATGGTAGGAGGGTAAATCACCTTGGCGCCGAAATGTGATAATTCCATGGCTTCCTCATAGGTGATCTGCCGGATGACATAGGCGGATCGGACAATTCTCGGGTCCGCGGTCATCATACCGCTTACGTCCGTCCATATTTCGAGCTGTTTTACTTTCAGCGCTGCTGCAAAAATGGCAGCAGTAAAATCTGATCCGCCCCGGCCGAGCGTGGTGGTATTTCCTTCATCATCGGATCCGATAAATCCGGGAGCAAAAGTGACAGAAGCCTCTGATTCCCTGAAATGTTTTCGGATTCGTTTATAGGTCTCTTCTTTCTTTAATTGAGCGCGGGTATACTGGCTGTTGGTTTTGATGAGCTCCTGGCAATTGGCAAGCCTGCAGTTGTAGCCTTTGTCCTGGAATGCATCGTTGATTATAGTTGAAGAGGCAATTTCTCCGAAAGAAAGAATACGGTCGATTGTTTTAGGAGAAAGCTCCCTGATCAAATAGATGCCACGATAAATATCTTCCAGTTCATTGAGCAGGATACGGATCTTGCTTAGCGTCTTGCCCTGGTTCTTCAGACCAATGAGAGACTTTACCATTTGAATATGACGCTGTGTGATTTCCGCCAGTGGTTTGGAATAATTTTCATCACCGCCGGCAGCCTGTTTTCCGCATTCCAGTAACAATGTGGTAATTCCTCCAAAGGCAGAAACGACTACAACAACGGGAGAATTTGCTGTTTTCTCATCCAGAATTTTCCGGATGAGTTCAATGTTTTTTGGTGTGGCAACTGAGGTGCCCCCGAATTTTAAGACCTGCATAATGAAGGCAATTTATATTGTTGATATGATTGTTGAAGTGGGCCCTGCCCTGAGCGGATAATATGGTAGAATTAACCCCGTAACGGGGTAATGGTAATCATCGTACCGGTTTGTACGAATGTATGAAGGGCACTATGAATGTTGACAGGAGTCATTTGGTTTACCAAAAGTAGTGCTTATTTAATTTAAGACAAGTAAATAACAAAAAAAGTCCTGCAGGGCAGGACTTTTTCTAAGGGAATGTCTGGTTTGTCAGCTTCCACACGCTTCACATTCATCCGGGTTATCCAGTGAACAAACCATGGCTGCTCTCTTTTCATCTTCAGTAACAGCGCCTTCAACTTCCGGCTGTTTTGTGGCAGACTTGTCAACCGTAAACTGAATTGCCGATGCTGCTGCTTTAGATCGGAGGTAGTACATTCCGGTTTTAAGACCTTTCTTCCAGGCATAGAAATGCATTGAAGTAAGTTTACCGAAGTTTGGATCCTGAATATGAACATTCATACTCTGGCTCTGGCAAATAAATGCACCCCTGTCCGCCGCCATATCAATGATGGTTTTCTGAGAAATTTCCCAAACGGTCTTGTAGAGATCCTTGATATGCTGAGGTATTTCAGGAATCTGCTGTATCGACCCGTTTGCAGAGATGAGCTGATTCTTCATATCATCATTCCAAAGACCAAGCTCGATCAGATCTTTCAACAGGTGCTTGTTTACCACGATAAATTCCCCTGAAAGCGTACGACGGGTATAAATGTTTGAAGTATAAGGTTCAAAACATTCGTTATTTCCCAGGATTTGTGATGTTGATGCTGTTGGCATCGGTGCCAGCAACAATGAGTTGCGAACACCATTCTTTTTAACCTCACGCTTCAGTGCATCCCAATCCCAGCGTCCACTGTCGGGTGTTACACCCCACATATCAAACTGGAAGATTCCTTTTGATACAGGAGATCCTTTAAATGTTTCATACGCACCTTCTTTCTTGGCGATTTCCATCGAAGCTTCCATGGCAGCGTAATAGATCGTCTCATGGATATCCTTGTTAAGACCTTTGGCTTCTTCAGAATCAAAAGGCATACGCAGTTTGATAAAGGTATCCGCTAGTCCCTGCACACCGATTCCAATCGGACGATGACGCATATTAGACTTTCGTGCTTCTTCAACCGGGTAATAGTTGATATCGATTACCTTGTTGAGGTTGCGTGTGATCACCTTTGTTATCTCATACAGCTTCTGATGGTCATATGTTCCTTCTTCAGTTACGAATTTCGGAAGCGCAATAGAAGCCAGGTTGCAAACAGCTACTTCATCAGGCGCTGTATACTCGATGATTTCAGTACAGAGGTTACTTGATTTAATCGTTCCCAGGTTTTTCTGGTTCGATTTTTTATTGGCGGCATCCTTATAAAGCATATAAGGTGTTCCTGTTTCGATCTGGGCTTCCAGGATCTCAAACCAAAGGTCCTGTGCTTTTACCTGCTTGCGGAAACGGCCTTCCTTTTCATATTTGGTGTAAAGACGTTCGAAATCTTCGCCATAACAGTCTGCGAGGCCGGGAGCCTCATTCGGACAGAACAACGACCACATCTCATTATCTTCCACACGTTTCATAAACAGATCCGAAATCCACATCGCGTAGAACAGGTCTCTCGCACGAAGTTCTTCTTTACCGTGGTTTTTCTTCAGATCAAGGAATTCAAATATATCGGCATGCCATGGCTCCATGTAGATGGCGAAGCTTCCTTTTCTTTTTCCTCCACCCTGATCTACGTAGCGTGCGGTCATATCGAAGTTACGAAGCATGGGGACTATACCATTGGAAACTCCACCTGTTCCTTTGATATAGGATCCGGTTGCGCGTACATTATGAATGCTGAGACCGATACCTCCCGCAGACTGTGATATCTTGGCACATTGTTTCAATGTATCATAAATGCCATCGATACTATCCTCCTTCATGGTAAGCAGGAAGCACGAGGACAGCTGTGGCTTAGGCGTGCCGGCATTAAATAATGTAGGCGTCGCATGAGTAAACCACTTTTCTGAAAGCAGATTATACGTTTCAATGACAGATTCAAGGTCATCCATGTGAATACCAACGGCAACGCGCATCAGCATGTGCTGGGGGCGTTCTACGATCTTACCGTCGACTTTCATCAGGTAGCTGCGCTCCAGTGTTTTGAATCCGAAATAATCGTAGCCGAAATCACGATCATAGATAATGGATGAATCCAGTACCGCAGCATTTTTCTTTATCACTCCATACGCCTCTTTTGAAATCAGCGGTGCATTTTCTCCGGTCTTTGGATCAATGTAGGTATATAACCGCTTCATCGTATTTGAAAATGACTTGCTGGTCACCTTATGCAGGTTTGAAATAGCGATCCGTGCGGCCAGCTTGGCATAATCAGGATGTTTTGTGGTAAGCGATGCGGTGGTTTCCGCAGCGAGGTTATCCAGTTCCACAGTTGTAACACCATCGTATATCCCATTGATGACTTTCATGGCGATGTCAACAGGATCAACGAAGTTGGTGTCGAGTCCGTAACAGAGTTTTTCGATACGGGCGGTAATTTTGTCAAACTTTACGGACTCCCGGCGTCCGTCTCTTTTAACTACTAGCATAATGTCATGGGTGTTAGGAGTGAATAATATTTTTAAAAATCTTCATCAAGAGAAAACTTCGGCTTGTTTTCGTCCTGATCGCCTTTCATAACCCCGGCTTTCTGGTAATCTCCAACTCGTTTTTCGAAAAAATTGGTTTTACCCTGGAGGGAGATCATTTCCATAAAGTCAAATGGATTGGATGAATTATAGATTTTCTGTCCAACCAGCTCGTTCAGGAGTCGGTCAGCCACAAATTCGATGTACTGGCACATCAGATCTGCATTCATTCCAATGAGGTTGACCGGCAAGGCATCGGTCACAAATTCTTTTTCAATTTCCACCGCATCTTTGATAATGTCGATCACGGTCTGTTCGGGAAGGTGGTTTTTAACGTGCTGTGTATACAGGTGACACGCAAAATCACAATGGAGTCCCTCGTCCCTGGAAATTAGCTCATTTGAAAAGCTCAGGCCTGGCATCAGTCCGCGCTTTTTAAGCCAGAAGATGGAGCAGAAGCTTCCTGAGAAAAATATACCTTCAACCGCGGCGAATGCGATAAGGCGTTCCTGGAAGTTTCCTTCGTCGATCCATCGAAGAGCCCAGTCTGCCTTTTTCTTCACGCAGTCCATGGTTTCAATGGCATTGAATAATTTATCCTTCTCAACGGGATCCTTTACGTAGGTATCTATAAGGAGTGAATAGGTTTCCGAATGGATATTTTCCATGGCAATTTGAAATCCATAGAAAAATTTCGCTTCTGTATACTGAACTTCAGCTACAAAATGCTCGGCCAGGTTTTCGTTCACAATTCCATCACTGGCTGCGAAGAATGCGAGCACGTGGGAAATAAAGTGGCGTTCACCATCATTCAGGTTGGCCCAGTCTTTTAAATCCTGGCTCAGATCAATTTCCTCAGCTGTCCAGAAACTGGCTTCAGCTTTTTTGTAAAATTCCCAAATGTCGTTGTGCTTAATAGGAAAAAGGACGAATCGAGTATTGTTTTCCGTTAAAATCGGTTCTTCTACAGCAGATTCAATTTCACTCATCGTTAACGTGTTTTTAATGTTGACTAATATGATACTCAATTTGGCCGTTTCAGTCTGAAAGCTTCCGAAGAGAAGAGGAAGCATGTTGCGGTGAACAAGAACCTATACTGGCCAATAGGTCATACAAATATTGAGAATGGAACATTAAAATCAAAGTGGCAAAAATCCTTGAAAACACATAGTTGTTAACACTGATAAGCAACTGATAAACAGTTTATTATACACAAAAATATAGATTCTACTTAGAAGAAAAACAGCCATTTCCGGCGATTTTGAATGATTGGAAAAAGTTTTCCACAAAACCAAGCGATGTTAACAACAGCATGTGGATAGATAAGCACAATTTGAATGGCAGAATCTTAACCTCTGATATTTAGTGGTCTGCTAGCCTGTAAGGCGTTGCCGGAGCGACTCAGGCAGGAAGGAAACATCGGGCTGATCATTGCTGTCAAACCAATCGGCCGGTCCGTAGTATGCGGTATTGGTCACAGGATCCGTGAATTTCTTATACTGGCCTGATCTGATACCATTCGATAAGGCTGCAGAAACAGAAGATCTCACCTTTGATTTATCCTGTTCCGGTTCTTTTTCTAGGATAAAGTCCACCACATCTCCTGATGTTGACAAAAATCGATGGGTATCCTGAAAGAAGGAGATCTTCCGTGTCCAGGACCATTGTGTGCGATAAGTGGCTGTATCCCACTTGACAACCGTTTGAAACTGAGGCTCCTGGAATATTGGCAAGCTGGTAAGATTGCTGATATGCGTATCGATCTCTTCAATTTCCCGTCGAAATTCTTCGATACGCTCCTCCAGGGCACGTTTCTTTTCAGAAAGGGCCTTTAAATAAAGGTCAGCATACTTTTCAGGAACATTGATTTTCATCTCTCGCGTAACTTGAATACAGTATACACTAAATACTGCTTGATGTCAAGCATAACAAGCAAAGTAGTCAAGCGGTTCAAGCTTATTCTCGATGAATGACTTATTTTGCCTTTGATCAGCATAAATTCTGTGGGGAAAACTGAATGGAGAAATTGATGTTCCCTAAATTTTGCTGGATTTGACAAATGTTGACAGATCATGAATGGTGCGGTAAGCTGTATTATCCGTGCGCTGTGCTGATGATTTTACACCTTATATATATAGGGGGTAAAAATAGCCTCGGATATGCCAGTATGTATCAAGTTCCCGGGCGTAACTTTGCTGAAGATATGACTACAACGGATGTCGTTTAAGAAAGTCATTGTAATCCGATTACAGTGGTTCAGAATTCCATGAGAATCACCATTGTAAAAAAGGAGATTCTCACTTGGATTAGAATTAAGGTTGAATTATCTTTGCAGTCCGTTTTTAAAATAACGTAGATAAACACATGTACGCAATTGTAGACATAGCCGGAAAGCAGTTCAAAGTAACGCAAGACCAACTCGTATACGCTCCTAAGATGGAGGGCGAGGAAGGCGCTTCCGTAGAATTCGACCGCGTATTATTGCTAGACAATGATGGTAAGGTTGAAATAGGTGCCCCTGTTTTATCAGGTGTAAAGGTATCTGCAAAAATCCTGGGTCACGTTAAAGGTGACAAGGTTATTGTATTTAAGAAAAAGCGCAGGAAAGGATTCCGCAAGAAGAATGGCCATCGCCAGGATTTCACGCAGATCCAGATCAGCGAAATCTCTGCAGGCGGCAGTGCTCCCAAAAAGGAGAAAAAGGCAGCCGCTAAGAAAGAGGGCGATGACCTGACTAAGATCTCAGGTATCGGACCGGTATTTTCTGAGCAACTCGGAAAATTGGGTTACACCACTTTCAAACAGATTGCAGAATTAACAAGTGAGCAGATTGCTGATATTGCAGAAAAGATTGACGGAATCAGCGAAGATCTTGTTAAGAACGAAGAATGGATCAAGCAGGCGAAAGACCTGATGAAATAATTTTTGACACGACGAAAAGTTAAATAACATGGCACATAAAAAAGGAGCCGGTAGTTCAAGAAACGGAAGAGAGTCGGAAAGTAAACGACTTGGCGTTAAAATTTACGGTGGTCAGAAGGCAATCGCTGGAAATATCATTGTTCGTCAGCGTGGCACCAAGCATCATCCCGGTGAAAATGTAGGTATTGGCAAGGATCATACCCTGTTCGCACTTACCACCGGAACGGTATCATTTAAAAAGGGCCGTAACGACCGTTCATATGTTTCTGTAACTCCCGAGGAGGCATAAAGATTTCCTCGTAAGATTATATCCAAGGCACGTCATTTATATGACGTGCCTTTTTTTGTTTTTTTTATAAATATTTTTTTTTCAATTATTCCATGAAAAAATTTAATCGTAAACGCATTTCCACTGAAAATGTTTCAGTTATCCCCTATTTAACGTAAGAAAGGTTACGTTTTTTGCAATATTCTCCCCCGTTTTGCGGGTGTTTTCATGTTATGCTATTGTTAATTGTCAACGAATAATTATAAATTAGCAGTCTGTATACTATTTACTAACCTAAAAAAATCAGTATGAAGAAGTTTTTACTGCTTAGTTTCATGTTGATGTTTGCCGGGTTTGCGTGGGCGCAGGACCGTACCATTACTGGTAAGGTCACTTCTGCGGAAGATGGATCCACACTCCCTGGTGTTAACGTCATTTTGAAAGGAACTTCAAATGGTACTGTTACCGATATCGATGGTAACTACCGTTTAACAGTTCCACAAGACGGAGGAACATTGGTTTTCTCTTTTGTGGGGTTACAAACCCTTGAAATGCCTATCGGCAATCAGACCTCGATCGATGTATCAATGGCGTCTGATGTTACTCAACTGAGTGAAGTTGTTGTTACTGCGTTGAACGTAGAGCGTGATAAGAAAACGCTCGGTTATGCCACTCAGGAAGTTCAGTCGGAAAACTTGCGCGTAGCGCGTGAGCAAAACCTGAACGAAGCACTGGCCGGTAAAATTGCCGGTGTGCAGGTTGTTTCCGGTTCCGGAGCAAAATTCGGACAGGCAGCTATCCGTATTCGCGGTGTTCGTGGATTCTCCTCATCGGATCCTCTTTATGTTGTTGATGGTTTGCCCGTAGCAGATCCTTCAACCATTAACATGGACAACGTTGCTTCAATCAACGTTCTGAAAGGCGCAAACGCTGCTGCTCTTTACGGATCTCGTGCTCGTGATGGTGTTGTTATCATCACATCAAAAACTGCCAAAGAAGGTGCAGTTCAGATCGATTTCAACAATACTACTCAGTTCGAGAGTGTTGCTGTTATTCCTGATTACCAGAATGAGTACGGTGGAGGATATTCGCAGGATTTCCAGACCTTTACTTTTGATCCGGATCGTGATGATCCTGCACTCGCTGCATTGGACGGAGCCCTTATCCCTGAATTCTATGCGGATGAGAGCTGGGGTCCTAAATTGGATGGCCGTCAGGTTGCCCAGTGGGATGCCTTTACTCCAGGTACCGAAGGATACGGTAAGACCCGTCCGTGGAGCCCTAACCCTGATAATATCAAGGATTTCTTTGAAACAGGTGTTAGCGTTCAGAACAGTTTGACAGTTGGTAAAGCAGGTGACAGCTACAATGTTACTGCGACATTCACCAACATCAACCGTTCAGGTGTTCTTCCGAACACTTCACAGGATCGTAACTTCCTCAACCTGAATGCATCGGTTGATCTGGCGAAGAACCTGAAATTGGTCACCATGGCCAACTACAACAAGACCAATACATTTGGTAACCTTTTCGAAGGATACAACAGTATTGCATCTAACGTAAACCAGTGGTGGCAGCGACAGTTGGATATTGACCTGCTTCGCAAGTATTATCGTATGCCTGATGGCCGTTACACGAGCTGGAACATTAACTCTGCACGTAACTCAACGCCATTATACTGGGATAACCCGTATACTACGATGTATGCCAATACTTCAGAGGCTTCCAAAGAAGTTTACAATGGTAAATTCGGCCTTTCTTATGAAGTGATAGAAGGTCTTACGCTTTCAGCGATGCTGAACCGTTATTATGAAACAGGCTGGGGCGAGTCTCGTATTGCTTCCGGTACACTGGATCAGGATAACTTCAGCCAGAACATGTATGAGAATACTGAAGACAACTATGAATTCATCGCACGCTATGAGAAGATCTTTACAAACTTCTCGGTAAGTGTTCTTGCCGGTGGTAACATCCGTAAGAATGATGGACGTCGTCAGTCAATGTCAACAGTTGGTGGTCTTTCTGTTCCTGATCTGTATAACATCAGCGCTTCAGTCGACCGTCCGTCTACATCGAACTTTATTTATGAGCGACGTGTAAACAGTATGTTTGCATCAGCAAGCTTTGGATTTAAGGAAATCATCTTCCTGGACGCTTCGGTACGTCGTGACTGGGATTCAGTACTTCCTTCTTCCAGCCCTGCATTTACCTACCCTGCAGTTTCGGCATCATTCATTTTCTCTGAATTGCTGAACAGCCAGGATATCATTTCATTTGGTAAACTGCGTGCCGGTTATGCGGAAGTTGGAGGTGAATTAAGCCCTTACCAGCTTGATCCTGCATACGGACTGGGAACTCCTTATGATGGAAACCCTACAATGGGTGTTCCTAACTCACTGGTTGATCCTACCCTTCGTGCGTCTACAACAGCTGCGATCGAAGCAGGTATCGAATTATCATTCCTGAACAATCGTATCAGAACTGATTTCTCGTATTACTATTACGATAACGAGAATGAAATTCTGCCCGTGGCAGTACCTGCTACAACAGGTATTACCAACTATACCATTAACGCAGGTAAGACATATACCAAGGGATGGGATGCTACCATTGGAGGTACTCCGGTACGTTCAGGTGCATTCACATGGGATATTAACTTTAACATCGCGCGAAGCCGGAACGTAATCGAAGATATCTATCCTGGTATCGATGCGATCACGCTTGCGAACGGATTCCGTGGAACCAGTACTTCCGGTGGATGGGGATCACCAACTGCCCGTGCTAAAGTGGGTGAAGAGTGGGGAACCATCGTTGGACGTGCTTTCCGTCGTGATGAAAGTGGCAACCTTATAGTAGGTGCTAACGGAACTCCATTGTATGATGCCAACCAGGTATTGGGTAATGTTCTTCCTGATTTCACAGGTGGTATGTTCAACCGTTTGACGTTCAAGAATTTTGAACTAAGCTTTACCCTTGACTGGCAAAGTGGAGGAACTATTCACTCTATCACCAATATGTTTAATGCATATTCCGGTCTGGGAGCTGAAACCGTTGGTAACAACGACAGGGGTAACCCTATGCGTGATGCACCTAGCGAAGGTGGTGGACTTTCATTCGGTGGTGTATTTGAAGACGGTACTCCGAACGACATCTATCTGGATGTTGACGCATACTGGAAAAGCCTTTTCGCACTTCATGAGCGCTGGATGTATGATGCATCTTACGTAAAACTGCGTGAAGTTCGTCTGGGTTACAACATACCTACTTCTTTGCTTGATCGTACTGGATTTATCAAGAGAGCAAGCATCGCATTTGTATCGAACAACACCTGGTTGATTCATTCAAATGTTCCTGGAATCGATCCTTCGCAGATCAGTGGTGATACACGTGATGCACGAAATAACGGATCTTGGGTAGACAGTGGTAACTTACCTGCCACTCGAACAGTTGGTTTCGATATTCGATTAGGATTCTAAAATTTGACAACTATGATCAAAAATATAAGTAAATTTTGTTTAGTGGGACTGGTTGCCGTTGGCATCACCTCGTGTGATCCGGCTGATTTCGGAGACACCAACGTGAACCCGAACGCGACTACCACTCCCATTGCAGGTGCCCTGCTTACCAGCGCTATCAATAGCGTTGATGATGTTGTGAATGCAACACAGGGCCAGCATTATGTACAATATCTTGCCAATTCCCAGTATACATCAGCTGATACATATCAGACGGTGGAATGGAGCTATGGTGGATGGTACAGCGGACCGCTGATGGATCTGAATCAGATCATCAAGTTGAATACAGACGAGGATACCAAGGATGCTGCTTCAGCGTACGGATCAAATGCGAACCAGATCGCCGTTGCGCAAATCCTTCAATCGTTCTACTACATGCATATTACAGATCGATGGGGGGATATCCCTTTCTCGGAATCTCTTCAGATCAATGATGGAGTTCGTCAGCCGAAATTTGACACACAGGAATCTGTTTACAGTTCCATCCTGACAACTTTGGCTACTGCACAGGGAAATATCTCAAGCGCAAACCCGGTAACGGGTGACATCCTCTTTGGAGGTGACATGGATATGTGGAAGAAGTTTGCCAATACCATTCGTTTAACTATGGCATTGCGACTTTCTGAGGTTGATCCTGCTAAAGGTTCAGCGGAATTTAACGCTGCTATGAACGACGGTGTGATTGCTTTGGACAATTCAGAGAACATCTTCTACACCCACCTTGCCAACCAGGATTATGATAACCCCTGGGAAGATCGCTTTGAAACGCGTCGTGACTACTGTGTGGCTGAGCCATTGGTAGACCTGATGCAAACAACAGCGAATGGTGGTGTTCTGAATAACAGCATGGACCCTCGTTTGCCAGTATACGCAGACCCTACTGAAGCCAGCGGTAATAACCCTGAATACGTAGGTATGGTATATGGTGTGAGTGAAGCAGAAGCTGGTTCGATCTCAAACACGGTAGTTTCATTCCTTGGCAGCAGCCTTAGAGAGCAAGCAGCACCGACTTATATCTTTACTGCGGCTCAGGTTCTGTTCTCTATGGCAGAAGCTGCAGAGCTGGGTTGGATTGCAGATGATTCGGAGCAATTGTACTATGATGGAATCATGGCCTCACTGGAGCAGTATGGAGTTGAAGATGGCTATGCCAGCTATATCTCCAACAGCTGGGTTCAGTTTGATGCCGGAACCGCTATGGATCAGATTCTTTCTCAAAAGTATATTGCTAACTTCCTGAATGGATATGAAGCATGGTCTGACTGGAGAAGAACCGGTATTCCTGCTCTTCTGCCTGCTCCTGCAGCACAGAATGAGAGTGGTGAGATCCCTGTTCGTCAGGCATACCCTGTTTTCGAACGTGACCTGAATGCCGACAACTACGACGCTGTAGTTGCCCGTCAGGGTGCAGACGGTTTGGATACCAAAGTTTGGTGGGATAAATAAACCGTTTATATAATATAGAGCCGTCTGCCTCCGGGTAGACGGCTTTTTTTATTTAATTAGTAATATGCACAGGCTTTTAGTTTTCTTATTTTTCCTGGCTCTATGCGGTGAGGTGTACCCACAGAATTCTGAGGATCCTGTGCTTCGATTTACAAAAGACTACACTGAGACATCGTTGACCACTGTCTTGCAGGAGGAATCTTCTGCCAATTCCATTAAAGTATTTTATAAGCAGGATTGGGGTATTGAAGCGTTCAAGGTGAACGCAGCAGCCGGTGAACCACTGCTTGAAAAGATACGTCAGGTGCTGGAGCCGAATGGATACGGGATTCTGTTTTACGCAAATAACCTGATTGTTCTTAATCAACCGGGACTGGAATCCTACAAATATGAACAATGGGCTGATGACGATCCACTTCTGGATCAGTTTATGCTAATTGGTGAGGGTAAGCCGGAAGATGCCACAAAGCCGGTAAGTGTGTCTGGCTACATTCGTGATGGAGGTGATAACTCTCCCCTGGTAGGAGCCAGCATTCAGGCTGAAGGAACCGATCAGGGTACCGTAACAAATTACAATGGCTATTACGAACTGCAATTACTTCCCGGCAGATATGAAATGCAGGTGCAGTATGCCGGATATGAGCGTCAGAATATACCTGTCCAGGTATTGAATACCGGGTCATTGGATATTGAACTGTTTAATCAAACGGTCCGACTGGAAGAAGTTACCATTTCTGCACTCGGGCAGGAAGAAGGTGTGAGCGAAAAGGTCGCTGGTAAAGAAGTAATTGGCATCGAAGCCATCAAAAGTCTCCCCGCCTTTATGGGAGAAGTGGACCCCGTCAGAAGCCTGATATCCCTCCCCGGGATAAGCTCTGTAGGAGAGGGAACAGCCGGATACAATGTTCGGGGCGGTGATCCAGGACAAAACCTGCTGCTGCAGGATCATGCCATTATCTATAACAGTGCCCACATGTTTGGGTTTTTTAGCGCATTTAACCCCGACCTCATCCGAGATGTTGTACTGTACAAGGGAGGAGGACCCGCCAACTACGGAGGGCGGGTATCTTCTGTACTGAATGTTAATCTGCGAAATGGTAATGCAAAGAATTTTGAAGCAAATGGGGGTATAGGACTGGTTTCCTCCAGGCTCACGATTGAAGGCCCAATTAAAAAGGAAAGGACATCCTTTATTGTCGGCGGACGGGCATCATATTCCGACTGGCTGTTAAAACAAATGAAGGACCCAAACCTTTATCAAAGTGCTGCCAGTTTTTATGACCTGAATCTGAAGGTGAATCACGTACATGATCAGAAGAATGTCTTCAATCTTTCCACCTACATGAGTCAGGATCGCTTTGAATTTGCCTCCGATACCACGTATTACTGGAAAAGCAAGGCCGCCACCCTGGGATGGTCCCACATTTTTTCACCGAACCTGCTGATGCAAACTCATGCTGTTTTCAGTAATTATCAGAGTGATATTCAAAACCGGGAGTCTGCATTTGCATTCGATTATAATTCGGGAATTACTAATTACCAGGGCAAAGTTGATTTCAGCTGGACGGTAAATAGTTCTCACAAACTTGATTTTGGAATCAGCTCATTATACTATGGATTTGACCTTGGATCATTTGAGCCATTGTTAAACAACGAAAATGAAGAACCCGTTGAAATATCCGGGGAACAAGGCCTGGAAAGCGCGTTTTACATTAATGATGAATTCAGCATAACACCCCGTTTATCGCTGGTTTATGGGGTGCGTTTCTCAAATTACCTTACGCTGGGCGGCAAATATTATCAGTATGCCGATGATCAGCCTAAATCAGTAGCCAGCATACAGGATACGCTGGTTTATTCTAAAAATCAGATCGCAAAGTCTTTCAGCGGATTTGAGCCAAGACTATCCCTCCGGTGGCTTATTAACTCAAATACATCACTAAAGACAAGTTATTACAGGACGAGGCAATATGTTCATCTCATTTCGAATACAACCGCGATTTCTCCGGTTGACTTCTGGAAATCCAGTGGGTATAACCTGGAGCCCAGTATTGCCGATCAATATACATTCGGGATCTTTAGAAACTGGCGCGATAATATGTACGAAGTTTCCGCAGAAGCCTATTATAAGAAAACAGATCAGATCGTAGATTATAAAGATGGGGCTACCATTCTGCTGAACGAAACACTAGATGCTGATCTGGTTCAGGGTGAAGGTCAGGCCTACGGTGTCGAATTTCTGTTCCGAAAGAATCGGGGAAAGCTTACCGGTTGGCTTGGATATACGTATTCCCGCAGCAAACGAAAATTCCTCAATGAGATGTTTGATGAGGAGACCATTAATGGAGGTGAGCTCTATCCTTCCAACTATGACAAACCACATGATGTCTCCCTTGTATTGAATTATAAGACCAGCAGAAGGTTTAGCATAAGCCTGAATTTTGCCTATTCTACCGGAAGACCCATCACTGTCCCGGTCTCAAAATTCCAGTATGAAGATATTCTGTCGGTACTTAATTACAGCGAAAGAAACCAGTTCAGGGTTCCTGATTATCATCGCCTGGATTTGTCCTTTACCCTCAAAAGCAAACTTAAAAAGGATAAACTTATTAACGGGGAATGGGTATTGTCGTTGTATAACGTTTACGGCAGGAAGAACCCTTATTCTGTTTATTTTTCACAACGAGGAAATGCATTTCAGCTCTCTATTCTGGGAAGTATTTTCCCGTCACTTTCCTATAATTTCAGAATATGAGGGCATCCAGGTTCATAGCTCATTTCTGTCACAGGAGGCTTTTGTATGCTACCCTTTTCGTGTCATTGGCGATCGTGTCAGGCTGTATTGAACCTATTGATTTTGAAACAGGTAATGAACCTCCGCGCCTTGTCGTTGAGGGGTTGATTTCAAATAATTCTTATCTTGACAGACAGTCTTTTCCCGCCCCTGCAGAAAGATTCTATGTAGCATTAAGATGGACCAGGGATGTATCGAATGAATTGGATGAGGTTATCAGTGATGCCAATGTTCAGTTGATCGCGTCTAACGGAGAGATCATTCGATACGTATGGAACCCTGAAAATAACCGCTATGAAATTCCTTTTGATGATTTCAAAACTGGCGACGGCATACGGTACCACATTCAGATAGAACTTTCGTCGGGCCAAACCTACACATCCGAAGAAGAACAGTTATATCCTGCTCCCCCCATTTCACAGCTAAGCACTTCTTTTGAGACAAGGGTTAAGGAGATTCAGGTTGGGTCGGAATCAGTGATAATTGACCAGCGGGGTGTTGAGTTGGCGGTAAGTCTGCCGGAACACGGGGATGGAAAGGCATATTATTACCGCTGGAAGGTTGTGCCAGGTTGGATTTTTGAATCTTCCCTGTTAAGTCAGGGGAACCCGAACAAGACGTGCTACATTACAAATAAGTTCTATTTCAAAAAAATCAATGTTCGTACCGACCGTACGGGGGGTTATGATGAACCCCTTTTTTTCCTGGAAACAGATGATAATGAAAAAATCGAACATGATTTTACAGCCCTGATCATTCAATATTCATTGTCCCCAAGAGCCTATACCTTCTGGGAAGAACTTGCGCTTCAACAGCAAAGCGGTGGCGGGATCTTTGATCCGCCGCCCTTCCCGTTGAGTTCGAATATTCAAAATGTTAACAACCCTGCAGAAAAAGTATCCGGCTACTTCATAGTAGCTCACGAGTCTGTAAAAAGATGGTTTATTAATGAGTCTGAATTACCCTACAACTTGACCTTCCCGGACCCGTGTGAGCCCGTCCCGGGCGTTCCTTTTTTCCCGCCACCTGAATGCGTCAACTGTCTTGAATACCAGGGCGGACATTCTTTCATTACAAATCAAAAACCATCCTGGTGGAGAAATGATTAGGTTGAAAATTATATATATTTTTTTCACTGTCCTGCTGATTAACAGCTGTATAGAGCCTATCGATTTTGAAACGGGTAAGGAGCCGCGGCGTTTGGTTGTCGAGGGGCTTATATCGAATAATTCGTATACCGACAGGCAAATATTTCCCGGGCCTGCTGAAAGATTCTATGTTTCTCTCAGCTGGACCAGGGAAGTCACAAATGAATATGACGAGATCATCAGTGACGCGAAAGTAGAATTGCTAAATTCCAATGGTGAAATTATTCCATATGTCTGGAACTCAGATAATGAACGCTATGAAATTCCTTTTGATAATTTTAAGGCTATTGATGGCCTGAAATATCAGCTTAGAATTGAACTGTCATCGGGTGAAACCTATATTTCTGAAGAAGAGGAGCTGCATGTTGCCCCTCCGATCTCAGAGCTTAAGGTGACCAATGAAACGAGGATTAAGGAGATACAAATTCGGGAAGAGACATCGATCGTTGAACAGCGGGGTGTGCGCCTTGCTGTTAGTTTGCCTGAACATAGTGACCAGAAAACATATTTTTACCGATGGAAAGTGGTTCCCGGGTGGGTATTTGAATCTTCAATGCTCAACGCAGCCAATCCGAACAAGACCTGTTACATCACCAACAGGTTCTATTTCCAGAAAATTAATGTTCGTACCGATCGTTCAGGTGGTTATGATGAAACGCTGTTTTTTCTTGAGACTGATGATAATGATCGGGTTGAGTACGATTTTACCGCACTGATCGTTCAATATTCCCTGTCACCGGAGGCCTACGAGTTTTGGAATGAATTGGCACTGCAGCAGCAAAGCGGCGGAGGAATATTTGATCCACCTCCCTTTCCGTTGAGCTCCAACATTCGAAATGTCAATAATCCTGCGGAGAAGGTTTCCGGATACTTCATGGTAGCACATGAATCTGTGAAGCGCTGGTTCATTAATAAATCTGAATTACCGTATAATTTAACCTTCCCCGATCCTTGTGAGCCAATTCCGGGAGTTCCTTTTATTCCTCCGCGCGGATGCTCAAATTGCCTGGATTATGCCGGCGGACATACCGAAATAACAAATCAAAAGCCATCCTGGTGGCGAGAATATTAAGATGAAGCATTTCAAAGTACTCCTTATACTCATATTTATTCTGTCTGCAGACCTCAATGCCCAGGATGTAGATCACCTCGACGTCTACAGTGAATCCATGTTGTATATTTCGGGCGATCTGATTCGGCTTCAGATTGTTCCGGCAGGTAAAAATGGCGGTACGGTTCCGGGCAAACACCTGGTACATGCATATCTGATTTCACATGACGGCAAAATAATCGATGACGAGCGTTTCCTGATCACGGAATATGATAAAAGCGGGGCAATATTCTTACCCGAAGATATTGAAACAGGGGTTTTCAAGCTGATAGCATTTGTTCCAGGAGTAGAGAATCAGACTGAGGTAACGATATATATTTACAATCCTTCCATATTCTCATCCTCAGTTGCGCCCGAAAATGCGGACCTGTCGGCCGGTCTCCCACAAGTGCAAGCTATAACGGCTCCGACTGTTCCGGTTGAGCAGAAAAACCCGTCACTACAATTTGAAATGAAGTCAATCGATCCGGCGCAGAGTGTGCCCGGAATCGGTATGCTTAAGGTGTATCATAAAAAAATGGATACCCCACCCGTTCGCGGTGTGGTAGTTGCCGCCCCGCGAAGAGAAGATTCAGGTATTGATTTCGATTTTGAGCTGGCGACTGATCATCCGAATTCCCGATTGTCATTTTATTTTCTCGATCAGGCAATGGTAGAGGAATACTATCTCGCAGATGAAGGGCTAATGTTAAAGGGACTTCGTGAACACTATGGGAGCGGTCCGGTTTATGCGTATCAATTCGATCGGGATGGTTCGCGAATGGGAGAAATCCGGATGACCATCAATAAGCGAAACCAACCCGTATTTCAATCTTTCGAAAATATCGTTCCGTTCAACACGGAAATTCAGGATGTGTTGGAAAATAAGCGAATTCGAAAGTTTGTGGATCAGGTTTACCGAAATCAGAATGATAGGGTAGTATCAATTCAGGAAGAAGAATTCGACCGTTCCCCCGATTCCTCCACCTACCCTGATCGATACGAAGGGATAGCTACACTTCGTGAAATGCTCGCGAGCATTGTGCCGAAATCACAGGTGATCAGGCGTAATAGTATTTATGAAGCTCGCTTATCACCGGCCAATTCTGGTTTTCGATATACCGAATCACCTCTGGTCCTGATAAATGGGGTGCCAACTTTTGAACTTGATTCCTTGATGGAAACACCTATTCAGGATGTAGAAGTCATCGAGACCTTTAATTCACTGGAACGACTGCGTCGCTTTGGAACGCTCGGCCGTTTTGGTGTGATCAGTATAAAGCTCAGAAGTGAGGTTGATAATCCACTCGCGGAAAAGCGCGATCAATTGCCGGTAATCCCCGGGATCAGTGACCTCATCCGTGATGAATCTGTTAAAAACCAGGTTGATACACCAGATTTACGATCAGTATTACTGTGGGATCCTTCTTTCAGGTTCTATCCTGATCAGCCTGCAAGAATCCTTCTGAATAACTCTGATCTGAATGGGGAATACCAGATTTTCGGTGAATTAATCATGCCGGATGGAAGCAGAAAATTTATTTCTGATTCATTTATTCTTGGCAAAGTGAAGTGATCTGAAAATTTCTGATTTCCCTCTAGCTATTGGATTCTTCGGGCAGCAGATCTACACCGAGACCAGGCGCATCAGTGATTCGCATATAGCCATCTTCAATAATAAAACCACCCTTTACAGCGTCTACGACCAGATCAAGGCTTCCGTCTAAATCAAGGTATTTAGTATTTTTAAAACTTAATGCAGTATGTAGTGCAGCGCTTATGCTGGTTGCACTTTCGTCATTACAGCCCCACATTAAGTCTGTCCCCGATACCTCAGCTACCTGGGCGATCTGGCGGGCTGGAAAGATTCCCCCGGATTTCATCAGCTTGATGTTGAATATGCCACAGGCATAAGGTGCATTTGCCAATGCAAAGGCATCACGCGGGGACTGAAGGCTTTCATCAGCCGCGATCAGATCTTTAACCTCATCCGGCAAGGATTTCATCAATTCGGTTTCCCGCATTGGGATAGGCTGTTCAATGAGCTCAATCCCAAACGATTTTGTTTTTTCATAGAATTTGATCAGGTCCTCCTGTGAATAGCCCTGGTTTGCATCCACTCTTACCAGCATTGAGCTGCCGAAGTTCTCATATAACCGGGCCATTCGCTCAATATCCATATCAACATCATGGCCGGTTTTAACCTTCAGAATACGGAACCCTAATCCTTTGTATTCCATTGCTTCTTCTAATGTTTCCTCGACATTCTTAATACCAATTGTTACTGAAGTAGGCAGACTGAGAATTTCCTGTCCGAGGAATACCCCTAATGGAACCCGAAGATATTTTGTAAATAAATCATGTAAGGCGATATCGAGTGCCGCCCTGGCCGCTGGCGTTTTTGGGAACTTCTGCTGCACCTCCTTCAATAAGGTATAGAATTCATTAATGTTGCGTCCAATGAGAAAGGATGTATTCTCCTCGTCCAGTGCAGCCATTGTATCTTCCAGGGATTCTCCCACTACCTGCTGACTGGGGTTGCCTGAGCCCATACCATAAATCCCATTTTCGAGTTCAAGGTAGACAAAAGCACTGGCTACATCATTTACAGTCTTAAATGCAATCGTATATGGTCGTTTATTTCCCAGGTCTTTTATCCAAACCTTGATTTTACTGATTTTCATATTTTAGAAATTAGTTTGGTTTTGATCAATTCCACTATTTCAACAAGTCCGTCTTCAAGCGGGCAAACTACCGGTATATCCAGGCTGGCCGCAATCCTCGATTTATTTTTGGAAATTTCTTCAGGGCTTAAGCCCGAAGTATTGAGGGTGACCGCCCATGTTGGAGCTCCCAGGTGTTGAATTAACTTTATTTCATCTGCAGGATCTGGAATAAAAGCGGGATAATTTTCAAGGTGTGTAAAATGGGTTCGTGCTGGGTGATGTTGAAGAATCACAGCATTAGCTGTTGCTGAGATAATAAACTCTGAACCACAGGGTCCTCCAGGATTTCGGAGACTGGCCTGGCCCTCCATCAGAATTACTTCCGGTTTCAAATCTTCATAGCACGAAACAATGGCATGTTCAAGTTCACCTGGAATGAAATCATTAGGTGTGGCATCAAAAATAAATCCATGTTGAATTCCCTGCATCCATCCGGTTTGTCCTGTATAGATCATCCCGGTTTTTATACCAGCCATATTTAGTGCATTGGTAAGAAGCTTGGCAGTAGTTCTTTTGCCCAGGCCGCAATCGGTGCCGAGAACTGCAATTTTCAGGGCAGGAACATCCTTTGTCTTTCCTTGCCAGAAATGGAGTTCATTAAAGGGCTTTGATTTTCGGATGTCATAGATATGTACCTGATTTTTTTCTGATAAATCCTTGAAAATCTGTATTTCAGAGAGTGGTTGGTGAAGACCATTGATTACATCAATACCTCGGCCAAGAACTTCTTCAATGATTGGATACAGACTTTCCGGAAGATATCCTCCCTTCGTGGCCATTCCGATAATAGCATATTCAGGAGTTTTCCCACATTTATTAAGCAGATGATCCAGGGTTGATTCAATCGGTATGTCACGGTGATGTCCATCAAGAAGATCACCTGCATCTTTACCTGCGGAAACAGTATCAATGATTCCAAGAATTTGAAAGCGCTGTGATTCCCTTACAAGTCCGTGAGCTGTTTTGGCATTGATGGTATTATAAAGGTCACCGGTTATAATGCAGGCCGTTCCTCGGAGGGCCTGCATTGGTAATTTGGGCTTATTCATTGATCCATGTATGTTTTTTGACCGGTGCTAAACCTGCAACACTTAAGAAATACAGGCCTTCAACCATATTCTCCCTAAAATCAATCTCATATTGGCTTTTAAGGAATTTAATGATTGGGACAACTATGCAGTCTGGTCCTGGTCAATATTTATTGCTGCATAAATTCAACATTATTTTCCAAATCTACAATGAATGTTACTTCATTCATATTTCTGTCGGGTACCCAGGTTTTTGGATTTCAAATCCACATAGATAGGAGTAGGCAAAATTTAATCTTCATTATGCTAGAAGAGTGTGAATCCTTTCATTTGTTCAATGAAGATTGAAATGATGGAAGGAAACACAACGATGGTGAATATTATTCCGAATATTGCCCCGTAAAGGTGAGCGTCATGATTTATATTTCCTGCTCCTTTTTTTCCGGAATAGTATGAATAGAGCAGGTAAACCGCGGCCCACAGAATACCTGGGAAACAAAGAAATGGCAGGCCATACAGACATAGTTTTTCAAGGGGTTGGAAAAGAATATAGCTGAATAGTACAGACGCCACCCCACCTGAAGCACCCAGGGCATTATAGTAGGGCTGATTTTTATGTTTTACGTAAGTAGGAATATCTGAAACAACTATTCCGGCCAGGTACAACACCCCAAATAGTACTGAGCCCCATGGAGCAGGAAAAATTCCGGTAAAAATATTCTCCACAATTCCCCCAAAGAGGTAAAACACAAACATATTAAAGATCAGGTGAAGCGTATCTTTATGTATGAATCCACTGGTTATGAATCGGTAGTATTGTTTTTTGTTCGATACCTGATACGGATTGAAGATCCACTTGTTCATCAGCGCTGCATTATTCCAGGCCGCAAGACTGGCTGCTATTGTGATCAGGAGAAAAATTAATGTCAATGACATAAGATAAAAGGGCCCTTTGCGGGCCCTTGTTTAGATATGAAGTGGTCTGTTTTCTGTTGCGGCAAGGCAGGCTTCCTTAACTGCCTCCATATAGGTGGGATGAGCGTGTGACATACGCGATACATCCTCGGCTGAGGCGCGGTACTCCATTGCAGTTACCGCCGCTGCGATCATATCGGCTGCTCTGGCGCCAATTATATGTACACCCAGAATTTCATCGGTATTCTTATCGGCCAATACTTTTACAACACCATCGATATCCATACTTGCCCTGGCTCTGCCCAACGCCCGAAACGGGAATGATCCTGTTTTATAGGCTGAGTTCTTTTCCTTCAGCTGTTCTTCGGTTGCTCCAACCCCGGCAACTTCAGGCCATGTATAGACGACATTCGGGATGAGATTGTAATGGATATGAGGCTTTTGCCCTGCCAGCTGTTCTGCTACGAGAATACCTTCTTCTTCAGCTTTGTGGGCCAGCATAGCCCCGCGGATAACATCCCCGATGGCATAAATATTATCGACTGCCGTCTGAAGGTGATCGTTTACCTCGATCTGTCCGCGGTCATTTGTTTTAACCCCAATATTTTCAAGACCAAGCCCCTGCGTATAGGGCTTTCTGCCAATCGCCACCAGGCAATAATCGCCTTCCCATTCTACTTTATTTCCCTTCCTGTCCTCCGCCTGAACTTTAACACCCTTACCGGTATTTTCTACCGCGGTAACTTTATGACTAAGCGCAAATTCGATACCCAGTTTCTTAGTGGCTTTCTGCAGTTCTTTACCCATGGTGCTGTCCATGGTGGGTATTAATCGGTCCATGTATTCCACCACTGTCACCTTCGAGCCAATTCGCGCATAAACAGAACCCAGCTCCATTCCGATTACGCCGCCACCAATGACGATCATGTGTTTGGGCAATTCCTTTAATTCCAGCGCCTCGGTACTGGAAATGATCCGTTTCTTATCAATTTTGGCAAATGGAAGATCTGCCGGTTTGGAACCCGTGGCGATGATCACGTTTTTCGTGGTGATTTCTGTGGGTTTGCCTTTTTCTGGGGTTACTTTGATGGTATTTTTATCAACAAATGATCCAATACCAGTAAGCACATCCACCTTGTTTTTCTTCATCAGATATTCCACACCGTCGCAGGTTTGTTTCACAACATCTGATTTCCGCTTGATCATTTGAGCCAGATCAACCTTGGGCTTATTGATCTTAATCCCATGCTCAGCGAAGGTATGTTCTGCATTGTGAAAATGTTCACTGGAATCCAGCATCGCTTTAGACGGAATACAGCCTACATTTAAGCAAGTCCCGCCCAGCGTTGGGTATTTTTCAATCAGTGCGGTTTTAAAACCAAGCTGGGCACAACGAATTGCTGCCACATATCCGCCAGGTCCTGAACCGATTATCGTTACATCATATTGCATCTTGATTCATTTTGAGGGTTAAACGCCGATCATTAGTCTGGCAGGATCTTCGAGCAGTTCCTTAACGCGGTAAAGGAAACTTACCGACTCGCGGCCGTCGATGATTCTGTGGTCGTAAGAAAGGGCAAGGTACATTACAGGTCTTACCACAACCTCGCCATTTTCCACAACAGCACGCTCAACGATGTTGTGCATGCCAAGAATGGCAGATTGTGGCGCGTTGATAATCGGTGTAGACAGCATACTACCAAAGATCCCCCCGTTGGTAATGGTAAAAGTGCCACCGCTCATTTCCTCAATGGAAAGTTTACCATCACGTGCTTTTCCAGCAAGACGGATTATCTCTTTTTCTATTCCCTGGAAATCAAGATTCTCAGCATTTCGTATGACAGGTACTACGAGTCCTTTAGGCGTGGAGACAGCAATAGAAATGTCACAATAATCGTGATAAACCATTTCCTCTCCGTCAATTGCGGCATTCACTGCCGGCCATTCCAGCAATGCCTGGCAACAGGCCTTCGTGAAGAATGACATGAACCCGAGACCAACACCGTATTTCTCCTTGAATTTCTCCTTGTATTTGGAACGCAGATCCATGACCGGCTTCATGTTCACTTCATTGAAGGTCGTGAGCATGGCCGTTTCATTTTTAACGGATACCAGTCGGCGTGAGATCGTTTTGCGCAGGGTGGTCATTTTTTCACGGCGATCGTTCCTTGCACCTGCAGGAGCTGGCGGGGCTTCTGTCCTGGCTGGTGCGGATTGACCGGATGAAGCGGGTTTAGCAGCTTTGGAAGCATTCTGTGCATCTTCTTTAGTAATGCGACCGCCAACACCGGTACCTTTTACATCTGCGGTATCGACCCCTTTTTCACTCAGGATTTTTGCTGCTGCCGGGGAAGCATGTCCTGCGGCATAACCTGATTCGTTCGATTGGGAAGGGGTTTGATCAGCCTGTTTCGATTCAGATGCTGCAGCGGGTGCTCCGCCTTCCATAACCTCGATTTTACAGATGGTAGCACCGATTTCCAGCGTATCACCTTCGCCTGCAACAATTTGCAATTTTCCCGAAGCTTCGGCCGGTAATTCAAAAGTGGCCTTGTCTGATTCTACCTCTGCGATAATTTCGTCGAGCTCAACAAAATCACCGTCTTCCTTCAGCCATGAGCTGATGGTGACTTCAGTGATAGATTCTCCCACTGAAGGGACAACCATCTCTTTTATTTCTCCGGTCTTTTTTGGCTGCGCTGCTGACGGTTCATCCCCTTTTGAAGATGGGGCTGATTTCTCTTCTTTTGCTTCCTGCTTTTTGCCGGAATCGTCGATTTCGCAGATCAATGCGCCAACCTCAAGTGTATCGCCTTCCTGGGCCTTTATCTTCAACGTACCAGCCGCTTCAGCAGGCAGTTCAAATGTGGCTTTATCAGATTCTAATTCTGCGATGATCTCATCTTGTTCCACATAATCACCGTCATTTTTCAGCCATGATGCAATGGTCACTTCGGTAATGGATTCCCCGACTTCCGGGACCGTAATTTTTATACTCATTTGAAAATGGTATTTAGAGTGTTAATGCTTTTTTAATAATGTTGGCCTGGTCTTCCTTGTGGACTTTCGAATAACCCGTTGCAGGAGAGGCACTGGCCTTTCTTGAGATTAGTTCAAACTTATGGGCCGGTAATACTCGTAGAATAAATGTCCAGTAACCCATATTGGCAGGTTCTTCCTGAACCCAGTATTTGTCGGCCTTCGGGTATTTCTTGAGCAATGCTTCGAATTGCTTTACCGGGAATGGTGCCAGTTGTTCGATCCTCACGATGGCGATATCCTTGATATTTTCTTTTGTGCGTTCTTCCTCCAGCTCGTAATAAATCTTGCCTGTACAGAAAATGACACGTTTTGCAGTTTTTTTGTTAACCACATTGTCATCTATGATCTCCTGGAACTTACCATCGGTGAACTCACTGAAAGGTGACATCACTGCAGGGTGTCTCAGCAATGACTTTGGAGAAAAGACCACACATGGTTTTCTGAAGTTCCACGTAACCTGACGCCGCAACAGATGGAAGAAGTTAGCAGGTGTGGTAATGTTGGCAGCGATGAGATTCTCTTCTGCCGATAACTGCAGAAATCTTTCTGGCCGGGCATTAGAGTGTTCAGGTCCCTGTCCCTCATAACCATGGGGGAGAAGCATTACCAGCCCGTTCATACGCTGCCATTTTGATTCGGCACTGGTTACAAACTGATCGATCATAACCTGTGCCCCATTGGCAAAGTCGCCAAACTGAGCTTCCCAAATAACCAGTGAATTGGGAGTGGCCATGGCATAACCGTATTCGAATCCGAGTACTCCAAACTCTGATAGCAGGGAGTTGTATATCCGGAAAGGTTCCTGACCTTCCTCAATATGATCAAGGTTGCAGTACGGCTGGTTATTGTTGGCATCGAAGACATAGGCGTGTCGGTGGGAAAATGTTCCACGCTTTACATCCTGTCCTGACATTCGGACGATCTTGTTTTCAATCAACAAAGAGCCATACGCCAGTAATTCAGCATCTGCCCAGTTTAACTCCTGACGTTCAAAGAAATTATTCTTTCGTTCCTTGATCAGTCGTTCGATTTGTTTCAGGGGCTTAAACCCTTTCGGAAGGGTTGTTAAAGCCTTGCCGATCCGGGTAATAGTCCCGCCAGAAATACTTGTGTCCGGCGAACTGATGAAGTCATCGCTTTTAGACCGGGTCATCTGTTCCCATTCCTTTTCAACCTTCTGGGGTTTATATGGAAGGGGCTTCTGCTTTACTTCATTCAGGCGATCCTGAAGAAGGTTTCTGAATTCCTTATCAAGAGCTTCCGCTTTGGTTTCATCAATGTCACCTCTTTCGATCAATTGTTTAACATAGATCTCCCTCGGGTTTGGATGTTTTGCGATCTTATTGTAAAGCAGAGGCTGTGTAAACTTGGGTTCATCACTTTCATTGTGCCCATGCCTTCTGTAGCATAACAGGTCAATAAAGAAATCTTTTCCAAACCGCTGATTGTATTCCACGGCCAGCTTTGCCCCAAATACGACGGCTTCCGGATCATCCCCGTTAATATGTAAAACAGGGGCGTCGATGATCTTTGCGATATCTGTACAGTAGATACTTGAACGCGCGTCATCATAATCAGTCGTAAAACCAACCTGGTTATTGATCACAAAATGGATGGTTCCACCGGTCTGATATCCGGGCAGTTGCGACATCTGAACGATTTCATAAACCAATCCCTGGCCAGCCAGGGCGGCATCACCATGAATGAGAACCGACATGGCTTTTCGTAAATCACCATCATATTCATCATCGATCTGTCCGCGCGTATATCCCAGAACGACCGGATCCACTGCTTCAAGGTGTGACGGATTGGGTGTAAGTTTAACGTAGATGTTCTTTTCAGCGGGGGTATTAATTTGACTGGAATAGCCAAGGTGATATTTTACATCGCCGTCTCCCATCGTCAGATCGGGATCAGTTGTACCCTCGAATTCGCTGAAAATTTCTTCATATGTCTTGCCCATAATGTTGGCAAGTACATTAAGCCTGCCCCGGTGCGCCATTCCGATCACAACCTCTTTTACATCCATTTCCGATGCTTTGGTGATGATGGTATCAAGTGCCGGGATTGTATTTTCGCCTCCCTCAAGCGAAAATCGTTTTTGGCCTAAAAATTTGGTATGAAGGAAGTTTTCAAAAACAACTGCTTCATTAAGCTTCTGCAGGATTCTGTTTTTTTGCTTACGGTCAGGCTCGGTATCTCTTCCGAATTGTTCACATTTTTCCTTGAACCACTGAAGGATTTCGCCATCACGGATGTGCATGTATTCATACCCGATGTGACCCAGGTAAACCGAATCCAGCAACTGGATGATGTTGCGTAATTTAGTTTTACCAAGACCCACTTCTTCTCCTACAACAAACTCCTCGTCAAGGTCAGACTCCGAGAGTCCGAATGTTTCAAGGTCCAGCGATACCTTGTGATCACGGCGCTGTCTTACGGGATTGGTGTCTGATTTTAGGTGTGCCCTGGTTCTGTAGGCGTGAATCAGATTACGTACGGCCGTCTCTTTGTTGGAAAGGGTGGTGTCCACCACCACTCCGTTGGTCGGGCGTTCTTGTGAAAACTCAAATCCTTCGAAGAATTTTCTCCAGGATTCATCTACGCTTTCCGGATCTTTACGGTAATCAGCATAAAGCTGATCAATATAGCTTCCATGAGCGTTGGATATATAGGAATACGTGTCCATCTTTTATGCTCGTCACCTTTTCGTTGAAAACCAAAGGTATGCAGAATAGATTGCATTAAAAAATTGTATACACGCATAAACGAATATATAGATGTAAGATGCTTCCCGACTTTGAACCATCCATATCTAAAATATTTAGCCCTTTGATCGTATATAATAAAAAAAACATTATCTTTGCAGTCCAAAAATTTTAACCGCGGACGTGTTCCGCATGGTATAAACTGAAAAATAAAAATGGCAGTAAAAATTCGTTTGGCCAGAAGAGGCCGGAAAAAACAGGCCATCTACGACATCGTTGTTGCAGATGCGCGCGCTCCACGGGATGGACGCTACATTGAAAAAGTAGGACGTTACAATCCAAATACCGATCCTGCAACCATTGAACTGGCCGAAGATCGTGCCCTTGACTGGGTTATGAACGGTGCTCAGCCTACCGATACTGTTCGCGCGATTCTTTCATATCGCGGAATCCTTATGAAAAAACATCTTCAGGTAGGTGTTAATAAAGGTGCAATCACTCAGGAAGAAGCTGATAAGCGCTTCCAGGCGTGGTTGGACGACAAGGAAAACAAGATCCAGCAGAAGCGAGATCGCATTGCTAGAGAAGCTGCTGATAGTGCCAAAGCACGTAAGGAAGCCGAAGCAAAGGTGAAAGAAGCACGTGCTGCTGCATTGGCAACAAAGAATAAGGTTGAAGAGGAAGCTCCTGCAGCAGAGGCAGAAGAAGCACCTGCAGCGGAAGCAGCACCTGCAACGGAAGCAGCTGAAGAAGCTCCCGCAGCAGAGGCAGCTGAAGAAGCGCCTGCAGCAGAGGTGGCTGAAGAAGCTCCCGCAGCAGAAGCAGCAGAAGAAGCGCCTGCAGCAGAAGCAGCAGAAGAAGCGCCTGCAGCAGAGGCAGCAGAGGAAGCGCCTGCAGCAGAGGTAGCAGAAGAAGCTCCTGCGGCAGAGGTAGCAGAAGAAGCTCCTGCGGCAGAGGCAGCAGAAGAAGCACCTGTAGCTGAAGAAACTCCAGCAGAGGAAGAAGCACCTGCTAAAGACGAATCAGCCGAAGAAGAAGGCGAAGAGAAAAAATAATCCGATGCGCGCGGAAGACTGTTTCCAGCTAGGGTACGTCACTAAGCCGCATGGATTAAAGGGGGAGGTATCTATATTTCTTGATACCGATGTCCCTGAATACTATCAGGAAATGGAATCAGTGTTTGTTCAGATTGAGAACAAGCTGGTTCCATTTTTTATTGATAACATCGAGATTCGTAAAGACCGTGCAATTGTGAAATTTGAAGGGGTTGATTCCCTGGAGGATGCGGAATCTATGCGGGGAATGGGATTGTATCTTCCTGCTGACCAGTTGCCGCCGTTGGATGATAAGTCATTCTACTATCACGAAATTGAGGGTTTTACAGCTCAGGATGTCCACCATGGCGAGATCGGCGTCATCAATACGGTTTATTCCTCCGGTCCGCAGGACCTGTTTTCAATCCTCTTTAATTCGAAGGAAATACTTGTTCCGGTGCACGATGATATTCTGGTGCGCATCAATCGTGATGAAAAGAAAGTAGTGCTCAGCCTGCCTGAAGGATTGCTTGACCTATACCTGAATGAATAATTATGCGGATTGATATCATCACCTGCCTGCCGAAATTGCTGGAAAGCCCCTTTTCCGATTCCATCCTGATGAGGGCCCAAAAGAAGGGCCTGGTCACTATTGAAGTGCATGATCTAAGAGCATATGCCACCGATAAACATCAGCGGGTTGATGACTATGCCTACGGAGGCGGTGCAGGAATGGTGCTGATGGTCGAGCCGATCGCCAATTGTATCCGGTCACTACAGGCTGACCGGCACTACGATGAAATTATTTATATGAGCCCGGATGGCGAACCGTTTGTCCAGCGTACTGCAAACGAATTGTCGCTAAAAGAAAATATCATGATCCTGTGCGGTCACTACAAGGGTGTCGATGAACGGATTCGCGAGAAATTTATTACCCGGGAAATCAGTATTGGAGATTACGTGCTTTCGGGTGGTGAACTGGCGGCTGCGGTGGTTACCGATGCAGTAGTTCGTCTGCTTCCCAATGTATTGTCTGATGAAACATCCGCGTTGACGGATTCATTTCAGGATGGTCTTCTGGCACCACCAGTATACACCCGGCCGGCTGAATTCGAAGGTCTTAAAGTCCCTGAAATACTGCTTTCGGGCCATGAACAGAAAATTGAGAATTGGCGTTTTGAGCAGGCACAAAAGAGAACACGCGAGCGGAGACCGGATCTGCTCTCAGATTGATTTGAATAGCATAAATAATTTGAACGGAATGTATTTCATGTTAAAAAATATATCTATATTTGCAGTCCGTTTTGAGAAAAATATAGAATAGCTACATAGCCATGAACGATATAATTAAATCCCTGGAGGCAGAAGGTACTGAAGTACGTAATGCATTCCCTGATTTTAAAGCTGGTGATACCGTGAACGTTCACGTGAAGATCACTGAAGGTAATAAGGAGCGAATCCAGCAGTTTCAGGGTACTGTTATCCAGCGCCGTCATCCTAATACGAACGGTGAAACCTTTACAGTTCGTAAAGTTTCAAACGGTATCGGTGTGGAAAGAATCTTCCCTTTACTGTCACCGAGCATCGACAAGATCGAGATTGTACGTAAAGGTAAAGTGCGTCGTGCCCGTCTTTACTACCTGCGCGGACGTCAGGGTAAAGCGGCTCGTATTAAAGAGAAACTTGCACACAAACGCGCTTAAGGCGTTTGCGTTAAACATTGTGAAAGGCTGCCTTATGGCGGCCTTTTTTATTTTACCCCTGACAATTTTCACCAGCAATTTCAAATTCTCTCCAAAAGATTTCATACTTTGTTGTAATACCAAACAACAGAAACCATGGAAGAAATCATTGTGAGCCTGATTGCAGGCGGTCTTGGCGGAAATATTGCCGGGTCATTAATGAAAAATAAGAGTCTTGGAATACTTGGGAATTCCATCGCCGGGATAATCGGAGGTGGATTGGGCGGTCAGATTCTTGGCATGCTTGGCCTGGGGGGAGACAGTATGCTGGCTACAATCGGTGCAAGTACCGTTGGCGGGGGAATTGTGATGTTGATCGTAGGGTTTATCAAGGGAGCCATGTCCAAAAAAGCATAAAAAAAAGCGGCAATTTGCCGCTTTCCTTTTATCTGTTTATGAATTGAGTGCGCCCAGGGCATTGAGATCTTCCAGTGCCTTGATAAGACGGGCATTAAAAGATTCTTCAGCTTTACGCAGCCATACGCGCGGATCATAATACTTTTTATTCGGAGCATCATCAGAATCAGGGTTTCCAATCTGACCCTGTAAGTAGGCAGAGTGCTCCAGATAGAAATTACGTACTCCATCCCAGAAAGCCCACTGTGTATCGGTATCAATATTCATTTTGATAACCCCATACGAGATGCCCTCCCTGATCTCTTCAACCGTTGACCCGGATCCTCCATGGAATACGAAATCAACCGGCTGTGGGCCGGTTCCGAATTTTTCCTGGATGTAATCCTGCGAATTTTTTAAAATAACCGGAGTGAGTTTCACATTGCCCGGTTTATAAACTCCGTGAACATTTCCGAAGGCCGCAGCCACCGTAAATTTATCGCTCACTTTTCTCAACTCTTCATACGCGTAGGCCACCTCTTCAGGCTGGGTATACAGTTTTGAACTGTCTACGCCTGTATTATCCACCCCGTCTTCTTCACCACCGGTTACCCCGAGTTCAATTTCAAGGGTCATGTCCATTTTACTCATACGGTCAAGATAACGCTTACAGATCTCAATATTTTCTTCAAGGGGCTCTTCAGAAAGATCGATCATGTGGGAACTGAACAGCGAATGACCATGCACTTTATAAAACTCTTCACCGGCACTGAGCATTCCATCCATCCAGGGGAGTAATTTCTTTGCGCAGTGATCGGTATGCAGTATTACAGTCGCACCATACTTTTCTGCCATGTGATGTACGTGATGGGCACCTGAAACAGCTCCGGCAATAGCGGCTTTCTGATCTGTATTGTCCATTCCTTTACCGGCATAGAAAATAGATCCGCCATTGGAAAACTGGATCATTGCTGGTGATTTGGTTTTGGCCGATGTTTCAAGGACACCGTTCACGGTATTTGTTCCTGTTACATTAACCGCGGGAAGGGCAAATCCTTTCTCCTTGGCAAATTGAAACATACGCTGAACATCGGATCCCGTTAAAACTCCGGGTTTGAATGCTGAAGACATAGCTTGCTAATTAATAGTTGTAGTTGAATTTGGATAGTAAAGATAACTATTTCAGTGTCGTTTGACATTGTTCTGCCGAATTTTTGAAAGCTGGCGTTTACTACGGATATTTGTTCGTTAATTGTCCATTGCTCCACCGACTATACTAACTATGAGCTGGTTTAAAAGAAAAGATAAGGGTATTCAGACACCAACCGAAGCAAAGCGCGAAGCGCCGGACGGATTATGGTTCAAAACTCCCAGCGGTAAGATAATTCACACCCGTGAACTCAAGAACAATGCCTACGTGAGCCCGGAAGACGGCTATCATGTACGTATAGGCTCTGCCGAATATTTCCAGATCATATTCGACAATAATAAATTTACAGAACTGGATGCGAAGATAGAATCTGCTGATCCCCTGAAATTCACTGATAGCAAAAAGTACCCTGAAAGAATCAAGGAAAGTCAGTCCAAGACCGGCCTGAAAGATGCCGTGCGCTCTGCCTATGGAAAAATGAATGGTATAGACATCACGGTTGCCTGTATGGATTTTAGCTTTATAGGCGGTTCAATGGGCTCTGTGGTGGGAGAAAAAATTGCCCGGGCCATCGATCATTCGCTCAAAACTAAAACTCCGTTTCTGATGATCTCAAAGTCAGGCGGCGCCAGAATGATGGAAGCCGGGTTGTCATTGATGCAAATGGCGAAAACATCAGCGAAACTGGCTTTGCTCAGCGAAGCGGGCATTCCCTACATTTCATTGCTTACAGACCCCACTACGGGAGGCGTAACTGCTTCCTATGCCATGCTGGGAGACTTTAATATTGCTGAACCTGGAGCCCTCATTGGTTTTGCAGGTCCGCGAGTGATTCGTGAAACTATTGGAAAAGATCTTCCCAAGGGATTTCAGAGTGCAGAATTCGTTCTGGATCATGGATTCCTTGACTTCATTGTAGATCGAAGAAATCTGAAAAGCAGGCTTACCACACTGCTGACGATGCTGAAAGATTAACGCAGCTCTGCCGAATACTCCTTTACCACTGAAATAAAGGTTTTAACTGCCTCTGGTGAAATATCAGGGTAGACGCCGTGTCCCAAATTGGCGATATGGCGCTTTGTGCCAAAATTAATGAGCATACGCCTGGTTTCCTCCATGATGACATCCGGGCTTCCGTATAGCACACAGGGATCAAGATTTCCCTGCAGAACTTTGCCAGGCATTTCTTGCCGAAACGTAGCAGGATTCATACACCAGTCAAGTCCGATTGTTTCACAATCAAGTTCATTGAGCTTTTTTGCAGAGATTCGTACATCCTTTGCAAACACCGTTAATGGTGTGTCCTGGATGGCGGCGCAGATTTGATGCAGATAAAACAGGGAGAATTCCTCGTATTGATTTGGGGGTAAAATACCTGCCCAGGAATCAAATACCTGAAGCACATCAGCGCCGGCTTCTACCTGGGCATGCAGGTAATTTATAGTACTATCCGTGATCATCTGCAACAGCCTGTGAGCCAGCTCAGGCTCACGATAAAGCATCGCCCTCGCCCGGGAAAAAGTTTTGCTGCCCGAACCTTCGACCATATAGGCGAAAATAGTCCATGGAGCACCGGCAAATCCGATCAGAGGCACACGGCCATTCAATTCTTTTTTTGTGATTTGAATGGCGTCAAGTGTATACTGGATATCACCCCCTTCAGCGACATGAAGTTTGTTAATATCACTTTCTGTGGCGATGGTAGTTCTGAAAAGCGGACCTCTCTTTTCGACCATGTCATAAGGAAGTCCCATTGCTTCGGGAATTACCAGGATATCGCTGAATATGATGGCAGCATCAACATCAAGGTGGTCGACTGGCTGGATTGTTACCTCAGCGGCCAGTTCAGGTGTTTCTACCAATTCCTTGAATCCACTTAATTTATTTCGAAGTGCACGGTATTCCGGAAGAATCCTGCCAGCTTGCCGCATGAGCCAAACAGGTGTACGTTCCGTTTTTTCACCCCGGATCGTGCGTAAAAGTAGGTCGTTCCTTAATTCCATGGCGCAAAGATAACCGAATTCCTTATCTTTCACCTGTGGACAGCAACCTGATATTTTCCGTACGCCCGGCTTGTTTCCGCCTGTTACTGATTTGGGTGGTTTTCTCCGGATCACGATGTGCTTCCCAGCCACCCGAGGAGATATTTACCTCCTATGATCGTTCATTGGTTCCTTTTGAACTGTATGAGCCAGACCAGTCATTTACACTTCCTGAAGAGTTGCGCGAGATCAGCGGTCTGACCGATGCCGGAAATGGCATGCTGGCTGCCATTGAGGACGAAAACGGCATTCTATATTTTCTCAATGCATCAAATGGCAAAATACATGCAACATATGATTTTGGTAAGAGAGGTGATTACGAAGCCGTTGAAAAACTTGGCGACAGATTTTATGTAATGAAAAGCAACGGAGATCTTACCCATTTTACGCTACACCAGGGAAAGGTGAATGATATTAAAACGCTGGATACGGACTTTTCATCTGCCAATGATATCGAGGGCCTCGCCGTTTTTAATAATCAGTTCCTGGTAGCCTGCAAAGCCGATCCGGAGGTTAAAAAAAATGACATCAGGGGAAAAGCAATCTATTCACTAAACGGCGATTTGGAGGTTCAACCAAAACCGATCATCATTTTGGACGAAGAAATGCTGGAAAAATGGATTCGGAAGCGACTGCCTGACGTGCGCATTAATGATTTTGACCCGTCCGGAGTCGCAGTAGATCCGATTTCAGGATACGTTTACATCATTTCCGCAGATCATATTTTGAGTGTCTTTACACAGGATGGAGCCCTGCTGGAAGTGGTGCTGCTTGATAAAAAGATCTATCGGCAGCCTGAAGGGCTCTCATTTGATGCCCGTGGAAACTTGTTTATTTCGAGCGAAGGTTCGGGCCGGAAGGCCCGGTTGTTTGTGCTGAAGAGAAAATAAAAAAAGTGCCTTGTGGCACTTTTCATCAACCGGTAAGCTCTGTTAAAGCTGATAAATTGATTTTATGGAATGAAGAGCGATATTTCTGCCACTCTTGGTTATGATCCCTTCCGGTCTGATGCCTACGACAGCATCTACGATTGTCTCTTCTCCGTCTTCCTGCGCTTGTTCAATTTGTACCTGCCGATCATAAAAATTTCCCAGGATAAGCGCTCTGCGAAGACGTATCTTCCTGGGGGACGGCGCCACTTTAGTATTCATCTGTATAAATAGGTTATTGATACAAGGTTAACGGAATCCTTGCCATTTCGTATTTCCAAATCTGTTAGCAGCAGTTATTCGGTTTGAAATGAAGAAAATGACGTCGAATGGTCAGAAGGGTTTTGAAATTCTCCAGGACCGTATTCCCAGTAATAAGGCAAAGGGAATCAGTGAATTATGGAGATCCTGAGGAAGTAATGCCCATAGGAACACGAGAATTATCATGAATCCGGCGGTAAACATGAAGAACTTTCGTACCCAGCGGGGACTTTCATTTTTTAGCAACCAGAAGGATACAGGAAAGTACAAAGGAATTGCCCACAGCAGGTTCAGATTTCGGGCGGCAGCATTATGATCGGTGGCAAACCATAGCCCTGCCAGCAACCATCCAACCAGACCGGTTATGGTGAAAAGCAGAAAATCAAGCCAACGGAATCTCTTTTTTCTTTTGTAATCTTTCCATGTGAGCCAGATGCCAAATACCAGAGCAATTGAAAAAGTAATGAAGGGTGTGATCAGGCTGGATTGATCAGGTTCAGGGGTAGAATCATAGGTGACAATTGTTTCTTTAACCAGCGGAACACGCTGTCCGTCGCGAATTATATAGGCATGATTAAATCCCTGCTCGATGTAATCAGGGAGAAACATATACATTGGAGGTGTTGCAACCGTATCCATGGGCAATCCAAGGCACAGGTCAATACCCAGGTCGCCCCAGGGCTGTTCCTGTAAGTAAATATCCGTGAGATCGCGGATCGTATAATCTGTGGTGATGTAACTTCCGTCGAATTGAATCGAATCGCCAAATGTACGAATGAGCGCATCCCTTACCCGCGTGGCGCAATTATCGTAGAAATAATCGTAATAATAGAATCTGTTCTCTTCCTGAATATTCCACTGCAGGAAGTTGAAAAATTCCTGTTTCTCCGAAGTATTCAGATTCAGTACCTGTTCATGAATGTACCTGTTGTCGCGAATATAGGCGTCACGGAAGTAGGAGTATTCAGATAACGCAAGCTGATAGTTGAGGAATCCACGAGCAAAATTCAGGTAGAAATTGGGCTGATTGAAATCAAAAACCCCATAGTTGAAGATATAATCAAAACCCCTGACAGGATCTGTAACACGTATGGCGCTATGTCCAAAGGCCGAATATAGTTCACCCTGATAAGGGCCACATGTAAGAATGCGAATTTCCGCATCCGGCGAAAGCCGCACCTGAGCTGTGGATGAAAATCCAAGGACAAGTATGAGCAGACCGGTCAATGTTGATTTCATGCACCCGAATATACAGGATAATTTAAACTAGCACTATCCGATAATCAGGTTGGGAGTCAAAATCTGTACTTTTTCAGGAAAATCATTTCTTCAATCGCAGCGAATTCTTTCAGGTTGTGATTTGTATCTTCACAATCAGTACGTCCATGAAGTGAAATGAGCCAACGCAGGAAGCATGCAACGGTAGATGAGTATATCGCCAATTTTCCGCCTGATATTCAATCCAAATTGGAACATATGAGGTTCTGTATACGTGAAGCATGCCCCGAAGCATTTGAGTGTATCAGTTATGGCATGCCAACCTATAAACTCAGTAGGGCGCTGGTACATTTTGCCGGATATCAGCATCATATTGGTTTCTATCCAACGCCCTCTGCCATCAGTGAATTCAAAAACGACCTGCGGGAGTTTCATACCTCTAAAGGGGCGGTACAATTTCCACTTGAAAATGACATTCCATGTAGTCTGGTTCAGCGAATTGTTCGATTCCGTGTAAAGGAATTGAATGGATAGTTGCCAAATGCATTCTGCTTCGTGTATTTTTAAACATGATTTTCCGAAATGATACCTGGAATCTGCTTGCTCATTTGACGTTTCGTCGATGCTGGAACGCCTTAAAGATTGTTTCAGGTTATTTCTTATCAAGAATTACGCGGAATCCACGCCAGTTCGGAATGCCGGTGAGTATTGCCTTTGAGCCTACAACATCGTGCAACCTGCGCTGTCCGGAATGCCCTTCAGGCCTCAGATCTTTCTCCAGGCCTACGGGAATGCTTCAGGGAGAGCTGTTTCGGAATGTTATTGATGAAGTATGCAGCGATCTTTTCTATCTCACCTTTTATTTTCAGGGTGAGCCTTATTTACATCCTGAATTTCTGGATCTGGTTCGATACGCGGGATCCAGGAATATTTATACAGCTACATCCACCAATGCTCATTACCTGAGCGATCAGAAGGCCAAAGAAACAGTTGAATCCGGCCTGAACCGGCTTATCATTTCGATCGATGGTACAACCCAGGAAACGTATGAATCCTATCGCGTGGGTGGCTCTCTGCAAAAAGTACTTGACGGGACAAGGCGGCTGATTGAGTGGAAGAAGAAACTAAAATCGAAGACGCCCCATATCATCTTTCAATTTCTCGTTGTTGCCCCGAATGAACACCAAATTCATGAGGTTAAGGAATTAGGAAGGTCGCTCGGTGTCGACGAGGTGCGATTCAAAACAGCACAGATATATGATTACCAGCATGGATCTCCCCTGATTCCCTCAAATGATCGATATGCCAGGTATCGGGAGCAGGCTGACGGCACCTGGCAAATCAAGAATAAACTGCTTGACCATTGCTGGAAAATGTGGCATAGCTGTGTGATTACCTGGGATGGGAAGATTGTGCCCTGTTGTTTTGACAAGGACGCGCAGCATGCACTTGGAGCAATTGGCAATGAATCATTTCGTGAGATCTGGATGGGGACATCCTATACGCAATTCAGGAAAGCGCTTCTGAAGGGAAGAAATCAAATAGAAATATGCAATAACTGTACGGAAGGTACTGCTATTTGGGCTTAGCGCGTGACAACAGCGACTGCCGTGCAGGTGAATCACATCCGCATTTCGGACCGCATCCTTCCTGACCAGGTTTATTCTGAAGGTAGATATGGCGTGCCACATAAATGATGGCACCGATGAATAATATGACAAGTAGAATTTCCTGCATTTCTTTTGGTAACGGCGAAGTTAGCCGATTAGTTCGTGCGATGCCAGTGACTCTGAATGATTTTCATCATGGAAGCATGAACCGGTCCGGCGGCGATAATTTCTCTTCCAAATAAAGCGTTATGATTCCCTGAGAAATCCGTTACGGATCCTCCAGCTTCTTCGACGAGTAAGATTCCTGCTGCTACATCCCATGCATTGAGGTTGTATTCAAAAAATCCCTCAAATCTTCCACATGCGGTATATGCCAGGTCCACTGCAGCACTGCCCAGTCGGCGTAATCCATGGGTATTTTGCATGAAGTCGTTGAGAATATCAAGGTAGACAGGCATTTGTCCGAAATCATAATAGGGAAAACCCGTAGCGAGCAGCGAATCACTCAATTGATTGATAGAAGAGACGTTGATTGGGTTGCCATTGCAAAATGCACCATCACCCCGACGTGCATGAAATAATTCATCTCCACAAATTTCATAGACAATTCCAAGTACCACCTCATTACGGTCTGTTAATGCAAGGCTGATGGCATACACGGGGAGTCCGTGGACAAAGTTTGTTGTTCCATCCAGGGGATCTATGATCCAGTTGTATCTTTCCGAACGGTGGTCGGCAGTTCCTTCCTCCGTGATAAACCCTGCTTCAGGCAGAATTTCCCGGCAACCGGCAACCAGCTTTTTTTCTGCCTCCTTATCCACAAAGGAAACAAGGTCATTGAACCCCTTTTTTTCGATACTATCTGCTGAAAATTCACGTGATGCCGCGCGGATAAATTCTCCGACAGACCTTACAAGGTGTATCGCTTCGGTGAGCACAGATTGTCTCATGGTGTTACTTTTCTTTTAACAAGTCCGTAAATTACAATAAGAACAGTTACCCATGCACAGGTGCGGCCGGTAATTTCTCCCGCACTGTCAAATTTTCCAGAAGTAATGATATTCCTGAACCCATCGGCAACCTCACCTGCATTGAGAGCACCAATTGTTGGATCGAGGATCCAATAAGAAATGATTCCGGGGATGCTTATCAGAACCGCGGATAGCAGCAGGGATCTCCATCTAAAAATGCCGTTGAATATGGCCATGTTCCGGAAGAGAACAAAGTATGTCCCGATATTTGCCAGCAGAATCCAGGCCGAAACACCAGTTATGCCAGATTGAGTATTCCACCGTTGGATTGCCGGAAATTCTGAGAGGCTGCTGCCCAGTAGAAAATGAGCATACTCGGGAACAAATATCATGGAGATATATTCTATACCGGCATAGAAGATAACTATTGTAACCAGTCCCAGTCGGTTTTTGGCATGCGTATCGGTAAGCCAGTAAGCAAAAAATGCGAATGACATGATAATGCCATAGTTGATCGATAAGGGGATTCCGGGGGACCCATTCTTAATAAAGCTGGCAATAACAACATAGCTCAGTACCAGCGTACCAGCCACAGATATGCCAAACGAGGTAAATGGCAGATTTTTTTCCTTATGGAATGCATAAAGTGCAAAGATTGGTGCCACAGCCAGGGTAATCGTCCATGGAAACTGGGGCAATAAAAATGCAATTACCCATGCAATGAAGCTGATTCCTGCCAGCAGCGGGATAATATATTTACCTGGTGCCTTCAACAATTAGTACGATTTCTCCTTTTGGTGGGTGTTTCTCATAATGTAAATGCAGGTTGGCTAATGTGTCATTACGGGTTTCTTCGTGGATCTTGGTAAGTTCCCTGCTTACCGATGCCATTCGATCGCCGAATGCCTCATGCAATTGATGGAGGGTTTTTATCAATCTATGCGGACTTTCATAAAAAACGATCGTTCGTGATTCAGTTTTCAATTCATTAATCCGCGTAGCCCTCCCTTTTTTGTGAGGAAGGAAACCTTCAAATACAAATTTGTCCGATGGTAAGCCTGATTTCACAAGGGCAGGAACGAAGGCCGTAGGGCCCGGAAGGCATTCCACTACCAGATCTTCAGCGATGCATTCACGTACGAGTAAAAAGCCGGGATCCGATATACCCGGGGTACCGGCATCGGTGATCAATGCCATGATCTCCCCATTTTTCATTCGCTGAATGAGAGGCGAGATGGCTTTGTGTTCATTGAAGATATGGTAACTCTGTCGGGGAGTTTCGATACCATAGTGTTTCAGTAATTTGCCCGACGTGCGGGTATCCTCTGCCAATATCATATCTACCTCCTTCAGCAAGCGCAGCGACCGGAGGGTAATGTCCTCAAGGTTACCAATGGGGGTTGGAATGAGGTATAATGATGTCATGCAAGCAATTTATCAATTTCAGCAGCCAGTTTCCTGTCCTTTTCGGTAATAATGTCACCAGCATCATGGGTCGACAGGGAAATGGTTACGGTGTTATAAACGTTATGCCAGGAGGGGTGATGATTCATCTTTTCAGCAAGGATCGCCACCTGGGTCATAAAACCGAATGCTTCAACAAAATTTTTGAATTCGAAAGTTTGATTTAACGAATTATCCTGTTCTTTCCAGTTCATAATGTTATTTTTTGGCAGTGAAAATGTATTGATATTCCAGACTTACTGAATCCAGCTGAATCTTCTGAAACCCGGCTTTTGTCAGATCGTTTCGTACTACGGTTGGATTCAGGACCGGAGTTTCATCGGATATAACCGGAACCTCATCATTTTTATAATCAACAATACATATCGAACCATTCTCAGTTAGACCAGCATAAACCTTTTTAAGGTATTCAACACGATCCGGAAGGAAAGTATATGTATTCACCAATAGAACGAAATCAGCCTCATTTGGTTCGAGTGGCGGGCTGTCGGGTTCAGAAAGACGGGTTTCTATCTGTTGCTGCCTGCTTGAGCTAAGCTGGTCCCTGCGGTCACTTATGTAGGTAAGATAATCCGGATCAATATCAACGGCGATTACATTCGCGCCCCGTTCAGCAAGCCGGAAAGTGAAGTATCCGGTTCCGGCTCCAATATCGGCGACAGTTTTATTCTCCAGATTCCCGAGCTTATCGAGTACAAGATCCGGATTTTGCCAATACTGCCTGTCGCCGGGTAATGCCTGTGGCTGCGATTCTTTGATATTGTTGTTATCGAATACCTGCGATCCGGCAGAACCTGTGCCGGTGGTATCCCATGTTTCCCGTGGCGCGTCACTTTGAGGTTTGCTGCATGACAGCATAAAAAGCAACAGTATAGGAATAATGATTCGCATACTAGAGTGCGATTATTCCTTCAATTTCGTTTGCCTTAACGTAAATATCGATAATCTGGTCGCTCGAATCTGCCATAACACGGCTTGTTAAGCTAATGTATGCCCCTTTACTTGATTCTCTTTCAGACACGTCATGCTTTGCAAAAAGCTCCCTCACCTGCTGGATCTTGTCCTTTGGTACAATGAATTTAAACGTATAAAGAGAGGGCCATTCATACTCATTCTCAAGTTGACGGCGAAAGGAATCTATGGAATCTTTATGCTTCATCAGCCTTTAATTTTGCACCAGGCACATGGCAGTGGTTCCATGTGAAAAAAAAAGCGGGCCAGGCCCGCTTTAAATTTAATAGAATTTGTAACGATTATCGACAATTCCAGAATTGTCTTTGATCGCTTCAGCAATATTTTCAGCTGTTCGTTGTGCTTTTGTATTGCGCAGTTGCTGTGCGAATGCGCTGTAATCTGCAATTTCAGGCGCTTCGGTAATATTCTGTGTTTCAATGATCAGAACTCCGCTTTCTCCTGCGAAAGGTTTCGAACGCTCACCGCCTGCCTGGGAGAATGCGATTCCGATTGCCATCGGATCAAACCCAACATTAGGCAAAATATTTGCGTCGAGACGCAGATCACTGCTTTCATAAACATTAGCTCCTTCACCATAGGTTGCGGCGATTTCCTCCAGTGTACCTGTGGGGCTGCCCAGTTTTTCCATGATGATGCCGGCTTTTTTCTCATTGGCCACCTGCCTGCTAACTTCTTCCTTAACCTTATCAAGCGGTAAAGTGCCTTTAGGAATTTCTTCAGTCATAACAGCGATTACATATTGCTCATTGATCTCAAGGTCTTCAGATACGTCTCCCACACTGGCGTCTTTGAACAGCCATCGAACCAATTCACGCGCATCTCCGAGACCAGCGACACGCTGATCATTCTGACGCAAACCTGTTGCAGGGAGAACGATCAAATCTTTTTCCTGTGCAGCTTTATCAAAAGAAGCAATATCAGTGGCGTTAGATGCGAAAAGATCCGCTTCACGGGCTGCGATGTTTCGTGTTTCATCAGACGCGATTACATTTCTAACAACTCGTGCGATATCATATAACGTGGTATCAGGATATAGTTTACTCACCTTATAAAGACTGTATCCACTTGGAGTAAGATAGGGGCCGTATACATTTCCCTGCTGAAGACTATCAGCCATGGGCTTCAGATAGATGGGTAGGGTTTGCGCATTATAGGTGAGGTAAAAATCCCTGGAGTCACTCTGGCGCTCTGCAAACACTGAATCATCCTCAACCTCTGTGAAAGCCTGCACAAGGCCCTGGATTTCTTCCCGTACATACAATGAATCTTCAGGTGAAGGAATGATCGGGAATGATACAAACTTCATACTGCGAACAGCCTCCGTTTTATAGTCTTCCTTATGTGCGTTGTAATATGATTTCATTTCAGCATCGGAAACCGAGACCTCAGATTCGCTAACGGAAGGATAGGGGATGTAAAGATACTTTACCTCAGCGACATCATTCTGTGCATGATATGAGCGCTCAGCCTCTGCCTTTGTTACATAATTGGCATTAACCAATAAATTCTCATACTTCAGACGCGTACGTCCGGGTACCAGGGAACTGCGAACCGTATTCCACAATACCTGGTATTGCTGCGGATATGTTTCCATATTCTGCAGGAAATTGATCAACTGATCCCGGTCAAACTGACCCGTCTGAGGGTTTGTGAAAATACTCTGAACAGTAGGGTCGATATTACGTCCCTGAACCAGATCCCATTCCTCATCAGCCGGAACTGTAATGCCAAGTTCATCGTATTGCTGCTGGAATGCATACCTGTTGATGAGTAATTCCCAGGCTTGCTCACGTATGGTAGCTGCCTGCTGCTGAGAAGGCTGACGCCCGGTGTAGATCGCAAAGTCGCGTTCCCGCTCATCGATTGCTTCCTGGAACTCCTGGAACTGGATAGTGGTACCCGCAATCTCGCCCACTTCATTTTCACTTCCGCCAAGGAGTGAACTATTCGGGCCCAGAATATCTGCGGCTACAAATGAAAGGATTGCAATGGCAATAACAACCACCACAAACTTCCCCATTTTATTTCTTAACGTATTTATTAATGCCATTTCGTATTAAGTACTTACAGTTGATGCAAAGAGGCGCAAATTTAGGGAGTTAGAAAGTAATATCAAACAGAAGTTGAAGGAGATAATCAATCTTCGGTCTTATGTACCGTAATCTTTACGGTATCGATCCTTATATCATGTACATTTTGGATCGTAATTATGTAGGGATCGAGATCCAGTGTATCTCCTTCCTCTGGCAGGTCTTCTGTAATTGACAGGATAAGCCCGCCCAGTGTTTCATAATCTCCGACGGGTAATTCCCAGGAATATTTTTCATTCAGGTAATCAATTTCCTGTCTTGCACTGAACAGGTAGGTGTTTTCATCAATGGCAAGTTCTGTGAGGTCCTCGTCATCATGTTCGTCCTGAATTTCTCCAAAAATCTCTTCAATTATATCCTCAATACTCACCACGCCGCTTGTGCCTCCGTATTCATCCACCACCAGGGCAATGCTCTTACGTTCTGAAATGAACTGGATCATCAGTTCATTGGCAAGCATCGTTTCTGGTACAATCAAAATGGGTGTGAGGATATCGCCAATCGATTTAGGCTTTTTGAATAACTCCAGTGAATGGCAGTATCCGATTACATCGTCAATCGATTCGCGGTAAATCAGGATTTTCGAATGACCGCTGTCGGTAAAAGCCTGCCGAAGCTCCTCGATACTGTCTTCAATATCCACAGCAACGATTTCTGTTCGGGGAATCATACATTCACGCACGCGGATTGTTTTGAATTCCAGGGCATTGTTAAAAATCCGGGTATCGAGTTCAACATTACTTTCTTCATCAGAAAGCAGTGTATTCTTGATATAGTTGTCCAAATCTGTCAGACGAAATGCAGGCCTGTCCTCGGAATACTCCAATCCGAGGACTCGTGTGATGACGAGTTTTGAAAAGTTTACGATAACCCAAACGACCGGTGTCATCAACCAGTAGATTACATACATCGGATAGGCCAGTATAGACAACATCCAGTTCGGGTTGATCATGAAGATACTTTTGGGAAGGAATTCCGCGGTAATTAATACAACGATCGTTGAAAGGATGGTTTGAACCACCAGTAATCCTGCTTCATTGTTCAGAATATCGGGGAGGTATGCCTGAATCACAGGATCCAGCAGCTTTGCCATGAATACGCCATAAATTACAAGGGCGATCGTATTTCCTATAAGTGTGGTGCCAATAAACTGAGAAGGATTCTGCATAAAACGGGTGAGAATCCGGCTGGTGCCATGACCTTTTTTGCTTTGAAGTTCAATATGAAGCTTATCTGCCGATACAAAGGCGATTTCAATACCCGAAAAAAAGGCCGAGAACAGCAGGGTAATGATGATGGGTAAAAGTAAGTCGGGGTTGATCATGAAAGCGGGTTATCTTTTCTGCCCTTCAATAATTGATATAAAAATAGCAGGATAAGACTTAACATAAAAATCCAATATGAAGCAGACAGGCCCACAGTCATTAACTGATGAACAGCAATGATAAATGCCGTTACTGCCAGAGAAAAAAGAATGATCAGAAAGAGCCGCTTCATTCGCTAATGTTAAATGTTCCTTCAGGGTTGCCAAATCCATACCAGGAGAAGTCCTGTGCGGCCCGCATTCCGGTTCCTGTCATAATTTCATCACCATCTATAATGGTCACGAACTTATCGGTATACATGATTTGCTCGGCAGGTTTCCAGTACAATTCTTCAGTATCAAGTTGCTGATTGTTCTCCATACTCCTTATTTCCACGTCCCCGCGCCCCCTCCATTTATTTTCTTCCTTGAAAAAAAATGCTTCATCTGCCCGCAGCGTACTCCCAATCTCTCCCTCATCATTAAAAAATTCCAGAAATATCCCTTCCGGAAATTCCCGGTCTCCATTTTCATATTCCCACAACTTGGGGGTAGTTAGTCTGATCTGAACCTTGGCAGATTCGCTGTAAAGCATGACAAGATCTTCAGCTTCCTGAAAAGGTCCTTCATATTCGAGAATTTCCGAAGGCGCCTTCTTCTCTTCCTCACATCCCGTAAGGCATGCGATGGAAACAAGAAGCATAAAAATTGAAACAGAATTCCTCATATGTGAAAAAAGGCCACAAGGAATCCCTGTGGCCTTTTTGATTTACTATATTTCATTAATCACGTGTACGGATCGTGGTTGTTTCACCGATCCAGCATCCGATCGAAAGGTTATCACCTGAATTGTAATTGTAGGTAAATACCTCTTCTTTCGAAGGAAATTGCTCTTTTGCATCACCAGCCGCGCTGCCATTTCCACCTCTCATGAAGTAGTCATACGCTACCAGGAACACACCACGGTCTTTAACCTGGTCTTCTCCACCCCTGCACTGTTCGTAGCTGGTGAAATAGAGGTAGCCAATGCGTGTGTAAGCCTCTTTTGCATTAGGATCAGCGGCCAGTGCCTTTTTGTACAGCTCACGGGCAGTAGATTTCTGACCGGCTTCCGACTTCATAGAACCCATTTGCATGTACATCTCTGATTTTTCCTGAGGAGTTTGTGCATATTCCATGGCTCTGTTGAAAAGTTCTTCTGCCTGTGCATTGTCACCGCTGGCCTTTGCTTTCAACCCGAGGTTTTTAAATAAACCATAAGAAGGATCATTTTCAGCAATCACTTTTCCGGCATCCAGCCACAGCGGATCATCAGTACATTTTCCTTCCAGCATGAACTTGAAGATAGTTTTTGCCAGCTTGATGTCTGTAGGGTTCGCTCGGAAACGCGGCTCCAGTTTTTCTTTTACGTAAGCGCAATCTACCTTGAAAATCTGCACGAAGAAACCGTCGATCTTATTCTTATAATCTTCGAGTTTTGCCCTTTTACTGGCATCACTTTCATTTGAAATCTTGTAATCGATCGCTTCATTGATTCCTTCATAATATTCCAGTATCTGGTCAGGAGTGAGGTTATCAAGATACTTTACGTTGTAATAAACCACACTCATGTAGGGAAGCAGCATATAATCGGGAAGATCATTTCCATTCAGTTCATGAGCTTCCTTGAACAGGTCAAGGATATTTTTAAGCTCTCCCGGTTTTTTTACGTTGTTTCTGTAAGCTGCATATGCCTTACGAGCTACCACTTCCTGTTTTTCATTGCAGTATTCCATACGCATATCGTACAAAAGGAGCAATGAATCAATATAGATATTCTTCTTTGCCTCATCAGTTGCACCGTCAATAAGCCCGTTATAGATTTTTTCTCCATTTATATAAATGGACGTGTTCAGATTGGGTGTATTATTCAACAACCAAAGGTGATGTTTCTGAGCACCCGCAAAATTTTCCGCATTTAATGCATCTGTATACAGTACATTTTTCTCTTCTGCTTTGGATCGCATGGCCGCGTCCTCAGGCCAGTTCCAGCCTGCACACTGGGCGTGTGCAAATACAGTAGAAAATGCAAGGGCGGCGGTTAGTAAAATCTGCTTCATGACATTCATTTTCATAGTCGGTTTAATCTTAATCGTATTTCCTTTTAATGAACCACTGATCGTTAAAAGTAAATCCAATGTATATCTTGTAATAGTTTTCTTTTATGTAGTTATTCTGGACATCTCCTCTCTGGCCTACTTTAAAAGCCATGTCAATACTTGAAAAACGTCCTACTGGTAATGTCCAGCCAAAATTTATGCCAAAGTCTTTTACCTGTTCCCCTGACGCCAGCCTGGGTACATAGGGTAATGTAGTGTAATTTACACCAAATCTGTAAGTTATGCGCTCTAAATAGCTATCAACAGATGATGCATCCGGAGTAAATTCTCCACCCACACCTATTGAAAACGTATTTTTAAAGTTTTGGTTTGAGCCGTTATAATCTAAGAACTCTGACCAGTTTTGCAATTTCAGGTCCATTCCAACGGTCCATTTGAACTCCTGGGTGAATGATAATCCTATTCCCAGTGCGCTTGGAAGGCGGTAAAATCCCGGTTCTTCAAAGCTGAGTGTGTCCCTGCTGGTTGGTTGACCAAGTAATCTTCTCTCGTAGGTTTGTGTACGTTTGGCACTCAGATCCGTGGCAAAATCATACGTTATTCCAGCCTGGATCCGGGTGGCGCTATTCATAATCGAGTCTTTCCGAAAAGCCACACCCGCTTTGAAGAGGAAGTCGTTTACATTGATCTCGGTACTAACCGTTGGAGAATAGTTGAACGAGTTTTCCGAAGTAAGAATAGTATTTGAAAATTCGGCTGTGGCTGATCCAAAAATATAACTGGCTTCCAGGCCGATCGAGAAATTCTTGTTCAGTGTATATCCATTCGACCAGAAGAACTTATTGAGTCCGCCCGACCCTTCTTCTGTAATAAGCGTCGTATCAGACGGGGATCCGCTCACAGGTTCCCGGGATGTTTGCACAAAATCGATGACACTGTAGGGTAAAATTCCAACTGATGTTGTCCATTTTCCGGGCATCACCGGAAAGGCCAGAATCAGGTAGTTCAAATTTCCTCCGCCATTACTTTCCGTCTTAACGGAGTCGCGTAAGGTTTGATATCCACCAATATAGCCCGCAGAGAAAACGGTTAGTGTATTTCGTGGGAGTAATGCCGGATTTTTGTAGTTGAGGTGCCAGATATTCCCGTTGCTGATCCCTACACCGCCCATCCCCTGGTTATTCACCAGGTTGGGTTCGACAATATCCCCGATTCCCAGTCGGCTGAACGGTGATTTCGTGGCCTGACCATAACTGATTGTAGCGATGCTCATCAGTGTGATCACCAGTATGTAGTTAGAAAATTTACGAAACATTATAGCTTAAAATCCTGTTCAACCCCTCTAAAACTAAATGGGGGGCTGCAAATATGGCCCCTTTCAGCCTGTTTTCAAAAACTTTGGAACCACCCCCGCATAAAATAATCTTCAAATCTCCGAATTTGTCTTCATACATGCGAATAATTCCTTCAATTTCAGCCTGCATTCCAAATATTACCCCGCTTAGAATGGAATTTCTCGTGCTATTGCCGACCAGCTCAGCCTCTTCCTGAAATTCAATCAACGGCAGCCCTGCGGTAAACGTGTGCAGCGACTTAAATCGTATATCCAGTCCAGGTGAAATGCCCCCTCCGAAGTAATCTCCTGATGCCGTAATGTGATCATAGGTTATGCATGAACCTATATCGATGGCGAGGCAGTTGGTGTCGGGAAACCGCTGCTGAGCGCCCGCAACAGCTGCGATGCGGTCGAGCCCCAGGGTTTCCGGGGTTTTATATTGATTTTGAAATGGTACCGAAGTCTCATGACTAAGAAACGAAACCTCCTGCCCGATCTTTTCCCGGATAGTATCCTTCCCAACGCTCACCGTACTCGCGAAAATATATTCAAATGTCCGGGAACGCGCCAATTCCGATATTTCATCAAGCGCGAGCCGGTCGTATACTTTAACCAGTTCAAGCCCGTTAAAAAGACCCGCCTTTGCCGATGAATTACCAAAATCAAGAATCAGATTCATACTTTGCTAAAAGATTCCATTAACTTTCCTTTGCGATAAGACACGCAAAAGTATGAAAAAGAAGGGCGATATAGAAGTTATTGGTTTGATGTCGGGTACATCATTGGACGGACTTGATATGGCCTGGTGTCGTTTCACAGATGCTGAACGCCCTCATTTTACTGTACTCGCCGCAAAAACCATTGAATATCCATCCGGGTTGAAGCGCCAGCTTGAAAATGCTGTTTCGCTCGGAGCGGAAGATTTATTTGCGCTTGACGCTCAACTGGGCCAATGGATTGGAAAGCGGGTGGGAGAGTTTATTGAGGGGGGAAAGTCCAGGCCGGATCTGATTGCTTCACACGGACATACAATATTTCATCAGCCTGAAAGGGGATTTACCGTTCAGATTGGAAACGCTGCCCATATATATGCTGCCACGGGAATGCGTATTATAAGTGATTTTCGGTCGCTGGATGTTGCGCTTGGAGGACAGGGTGCCCCTCTTGTGCCGATCGGTGATGACCTGCTGTTCGGCGAATATACCTATTGCCTGAACCTCGGGGGTATTGCCAATATCTCATACCGTACGGATGACGGGCGAAAGGCATTCGATATATGCGCATGCAATATGGTGCTTAATCATCTTGCAGGTCGTGTTGGAAAGGAGTATGATGAAGGCGGGAATCTGGCCCAATCGGGAAATAGTATCCCGGAACTTTTGTCTGAGCTGAACAAATGGCCGTATCTGATGGAGTCACCACCCAAATCCCTGGGCTTTGAGCAGATTTCAGCAGAAATATTCCCTTTGCTATCTGCCGATCTTCCTGTAAATGATCTTCTGAGTACTTTTGTTGACCACATAGCCGAACAGATCAGTCGGGCATGTCCTGTGGGTGGATCGTTACTGATGACCGGCGGAGGTGCACATAACACCTGTCTCAGGGAGCGGCTTGCGAACTTTCGGCCTGATCTTGAACTGATTTATCCGGATCCACTAATTGTAAATTTTAAGGAAGCGATCATTTTTGCTTTTCTGGGCGCTATGCACGAATGGGGTAGAGTAAACGTTTTGTCATCCGTAACAGGTGCAGAAAGAGATCATATCTCAGGCCAGGCCCTGGGGTAGATCCCTTCCAAAAATATTGTAGTTTTGCGTCTGTTTAAAAAAATACTATGAAAGATCTGCTGAAGGAGTTTGAGAATAAGCGACCGGAAATTGTATTTGAATGGAAAGATCCGGAGACCGAGGCAGAAGGCTGGGTTGTCATCAATTCATTAAGAGGCGGTGCTGCCGGTGGCGGGACGCGCATGCGGGCAGGTTTGGATAAGCACGAGGTTGTTTCCCTGGCAAAGACCATGGAAATTAAATTCACAATCTCCGGACCGCCTATCGGAGGTGCGAAATCCGGTATTAATTTTGACCCTCGTGATCCCCGGAAGGAAGGTGTTCTCGAACGCTGGTTTGCGGCGGTAAAACCTTTATTGAAATATTATTATGGAACCGGCGGAGATCTGAATGTAGACGAGATTCATGAAGTGATCCCAATCACAGAGGACGTCGGTGTTTGGCATCCGCAGGAAGGAGTTTTTAATGGACACTTTCAGCCCCGTGAAGCCCAGATGATCAACAGGATCGGTCAGCTGCGGCAGGGAGTGATCAAGGTAATCGAAGATGAACGCTACTCACCGGATGTAAGCCGGAAATACACGATTGCCGATATGGTGACGGGTTTTGGTGTGGCAGAAGCTGTGAAGCATTATTATGCCCTCTGGGGAGGAAATCTTCACGTGAAAAGAGCAGTGATCCAGGGTTGGGGTAATGTGGCCGCGTCGGCCGGATTCTACCTGTCTAAAATGGGGGTTAATATTGTCGCGATAATCGATCGTGAAGGGGGGGTGATCAAAGAGGAAGGATTCTCGTACGAGGAAATCCGACAGTTATTCCTGAACCGTAATGGAAATCAGCTGGCCAGTAAGGATATGATTCCCTATGAAGAGATGAACCGGCGAGTATGGGATCTTGAATTTGAGGTATTTGTGCCAGCCGCTTCGTCACGGTTGATTTCACGTGACCAGGTGGACCGGATGGTAAACAGCAAGCTTGAAGTATTCAGCTGCGGAGCCAATGTTCCATTTGATGATCCGGAAATATTCTTCGGTCCGACAGGTCTTTATGCAGATGATCACTTTTCAGTTATTCCTGATTTTGTTGCCAACTGCGGAATGGCACGGGTATTTGCTTATTTCATGGAAAATGAAGTGAGCATGGAAGATGAAGCGATATTTACAGATGTTTCAGAACGGATCAGGCTGGCACTTGAAAACACCTATAAAAAGAGCACTTCTAAATTTGGCATTGCCCAAACATCCTTTGAAATTGCCCTTGGTCAATTAATTTGATCCCTCGTAATTTGATAATCCGGCTGTGTTGTGAAAATCGCATTATTTCGGTTATTTTAGCAAAAAACGTTAATTGTCTGTGAGCAGAGCGCTTCTCTATTGCATAGTTTTCATTGTACTCAATTTGACTGCAATTTCTCCAGTGAGCGCGCTGGACAATTTGCCTCAACAACATGATCAGGAAACTGTTGTTCAGGATCAATTTCATGGTGATGAAATCGAGGCGGAGCACCATGCTCCACCGGGCTGGACGGTAATTCCTTTCGTCCTGCTACTACTCATGATCGCTACAGGCCCTCTTTTTTACGAACATTTCTGGCATAAGAATTATCCGAAAATTGCGGTAGCACTGGCATTGCTGGTCGTGATCTATTACCTGTTCGTTCTGCATAATACACATGGTCCTGTGCATGCCCTGGCGGAATATGTACAGTTCATTGCGTTACTGGCGTCTCTGTATATCGCCAGTGGAGGGATCATGATTGATATCGATAAAAAGGCCACTCCGCTTGCAAACGTATTGCTGCTGCTGGCAGGTGCAGTGGTTTCAAACCTCATTGGTACAACCGGGGCTTCAATGCTGTTGATTCGTCCGTTCATACGGCTGAACAAAACGAGGATTAAAGCATACCATATTATCTTTTTCATCTTTGCCGTAAGCAATATCGGAGGGTCACTTACTCCCATTGGAGATCCGCCTCTGTTCCTGGGGTTTTTGAAAGGTGTTCCTTTTTTCTGGACGTTAGAACATAATATTATTCCATGGGCTTTTGCCCTGCTTATTTTGGTGGTGATCTTCTATTTATTCGATGTCCGGAACAAGCAGAATTTTGGTGAGGATGATGTGGAATATTCAAATAGCATCAGCCTTATCGGAAGCCGAAATTTTCTATGGTTGCTGGTTATCATCGGATCAGTATTCCTTGACCCAAATGTGATCGAGTGGGTTCCGGCAATCCATTATGATGGTCAGAAGTTCTCTTTTGTTAGAGAGGTCATCATGTTCAGCGTGGCATACTTTTCATTCAGATTTGCCGATAAGAAAGCCATTCAGGGCAATGAGTTCAGCTTTGAGCCGATTCGTGAAGTTGCTTTTATATTCATCGGTATATTCGGTACAATGATGCCTGCACTTGAATTGGTTGGTAATTTTGCGGCATCACCGGAAGGATCGAAACTTATTACGCACAATACCCTTTATTGGGGGACAGGTATTTTGTCTGGATTTCTTGATAATGCCCCAACCTACATAAACTTCTTAACGGCAGCCCTTGCATCACAGAATGGTAATATCAACCTGATCGCTGATGTGGCGGCCTTTGCAAATGGCGGGACATTCCATGACTCCGTACTGGATCTGAAGGCGATATCCATAGCCGCTGTATTTTTCGGTGCATTTACCTACATCGGTAACGGTCCGAATTTCATGGTCAAATCGATTGCCGAACAGGTAGGTATTAAGATGCCGTCTTTCTTCGGATATATCATCCGTTTCAGTATTCCATTCCTGTTACCTCTGCTGATCCTCGTCTGGCTGGTGTTTTTTGCCTTCCTCTAAAAAAGTCCCTTGTTCAGTGCTTTGAGGGCGTCGTTCTTTACACGTGTCTCGACGAGTATTGAAATGTTATTCTTACTTCCGCCGATTGAAACCATACGGATTGGAATATCATCGAGTGCGTCAAAAACCTGCCTGATTACGCCTTTTTTCTCGGAGATCATGTGGCCGACGATACAGATAATCGACATGTTGGGATCTACTGCCACCTGACCAAAGGTTTCAAGTTCATGAATGATCTTATCCATGTGGGATGTGTTGTCGATGGTCAAGGAAACCGCAACCTCTGATGTGGTGATCATATCGATGGATGTCGCATACTTTTCAAATATTTCGAAAACTTTTCGCAGGAAACCGTGTGCCAATAGCATGCGGCTGGACTTGATCTTTATTGCGGTGATATTGTCCTTGGCTGCGATGGCTTTGATCTTTACTTCATCGGTAGGTTCTCCTATCAGGGTTCCGTAAGCCGTTTCATCCAGTGTACTTTTCAGCCAAACGGGTATGCCAAATTTCTGCGCCGGCTGGATAGAAGACGGGTGAAGAATTTTAGCCCCGAAATAGGCAAGCTCCGCTGCTTCGTCAAATGTTAGCGCCGAAATTGGCTTTGTATTCTCAACAATCCGGGGGTCATTGTTATGCATGCCATCAATGTCGGTCCATATTTGCACTTCCCGTGCTTTAATGGCTGCACCTATTAATGAAGCAGTATAATCGCTTCCACCACGCTGCAGGTTGTCTGTCTGTCCGTTAGAGTTCCGGCATATAAATCCCTGGGTGACAAAAAGGATATCCTCAGGGTAATTTGCCAGCATTGCATTCAGTTTTTCAGAGATACGAGGAATCTCAGGTTCTCCGTTTCTGTCGATTGACATGAAATTCAACGCCGGAAGTAAAACCGATTTGATATTTCTTTCCTTTAGAAACGCGTTGAACAAATGGGTGGACATAAGCTCACCTATGGCCAGAAGTGTTTTATTGTTCCCTTCATTGAAATCAGGAATGCCCGCCAGTGCCGTAAGGTCTTCAAAGAAATTGTTAAGTATTGTTACACCTTCTTTCTTGCCATCCTCGGTACTGAATAGTCCGTCTGCAAATGTGTCATATTCTTCCCGCAGGCGGGCTATCGCTTCGCGCGCAACCGATTTCCTGACTTCAAGCAGGGCATTGCCTATTTCAACAAGCTTGTTGGTCGTTCCACTTACTGCAGACAGCACTACGATTTTAGGCTCATTATCTGCGGTAATGAGTCTGGCTACCTTTTGCATGCGTTCCGGAGCACCGACTGACGTGCCTCCAAATTTGTAAATGACCATATTTCAATTGTTTGGGGCGCTAATTTACAAATCTTCCCGTCAAAACGATATAAAAAAAGCGCACCGAAGTGCGCTTTGAACAATGCTATAAGTGTTGCTTCCCTATGGTAGTACTACCGGAAGGCTTAAAATCTGTCCCGGATCCACGGAAACATCTTCAATGATCGCAACTACTTCCACAAATTCCTGGTTCTCGTCATATAATGCGACAACCAGGTCGTAAGTGCCGCTATTGATGAAACCCAGCGTAAACGCACCATCCTCACTAACATTCCCACTGGTTATGGAATTCGGGAATTCAACAGACTCTGGTTCAACGATCAGCTCATCCTCCGTATAGGAACCTTCCTCGTATGCAAAGACCTTTAAGGACTCGTAAGCTGTTTCACTCGTGATAGATCCTTTGATCATTGCGACATCTTTGTCTTCAACCAGCCGGACCACTGGTTTTAGCAGGAATTTTCCGCTGTTACCAGCTTCAACTACGGCACGGCGTGCGTCAATGTCCAGTGTTATTCCAACGATTCCATCTGGTGGAATGGTAAAGTTCCCTTTTGCTTTATACCCTGACTGTTCTCCACTTGGAACGAACAGAGGTTCGCGAGTTCCATCTGAAAATTCGAGATAAGTCCCGCGATTTGCCGCGTCGCCACCGTCGTGTTCTGCAATATCCAGCACAAGTCTTATTTCCTTATAACCACCTGCGGGTAACTCTTCTTCAGTAAGCAAAAATGAATTTCCATCCCGGTAGTTAAGCAGATTCACATCAACCGGATCCTCAAAATCATCCAGGACTTCCCAGCCATCATTACCTTTGATATCAACTCTTACCACCGAAAGGTTAACGGCTACAATATCCGGATTATCCAGGGGAGCATCTGTAAGTGAAAGCTTCAGTGTACCTGTGGATCCTTCATTGCTGTCACATGATGCAACGGCAATACCTATGATCAACGTGAATACTGCGAATGCTTTTCCAAGGTTTTTCATAATAAATGATATTAATTCAACTCTTTATTTGGTGAAGTAACGTTCAGTAACCGGATTTCGTCAGCTCATATCGTTCAAGTGCCATTATTCACGGTATTTTAACGTATACAGGCATAAAAAAAGCGACAGGAATCCCTGTCGCTTTAGTTTTGTCAGCAATGCTGTTATTTCTTGCTGTTATCATCGACTTCTTCGTATTCCACATCGGAAACGTTGTTATCAGATGCACTTCCTGAGGCTTGATCAGCACCGGTTGCCCCCGCATCCTGTGCGGCACCGCCTTCAGCTCCACTGGCAGCATACATTTCTTGTGCTGCTCCTTCCCAGGCTTTATTCAATGCCTCCATTGAAGAATCGATGGCGGCAAGATCCTGAGACTGGTGAGCTTTTTTCAAATCTTCCAGTGCTCCGCTGATCTTGGTTTTGTTATCGTCAGATAACTTGTCACCATACTCCTTCAGCTGCTTTTCAGTCTGGAAGATCAGTGAGTCGGCCATATTTACTTTTTCGGCTCTCTCCTTGGCTTCCTTGTCTGAATCTGCATTGGCTTTAGCTTCTTCCTTCATCTTGTTAATTTCCTCATCAGTGAGGCCGGAAGATGCTTCGATTCGGATTTTCTGCTCTTTGCCAGTACCCTTATCTTTTGCCGAAACGTTCATGATACCGTTGGCATCAATATCAAACGTTACTTCAATCTGAGGTACGCCGCGAGGTGCCGGTGGAATTCCGTCGAGGTGGAAACGGCCGATGGTTCTGTTGTCTTTTGCCATTGGACGCTCACCCTGTAGTACATGGATTTCCACTGATGGCTGGTTGTCAGCCGCCGTTGAGAACACTTCAGATTTCTTTGTAGGAATTGTAGTGTTAGATTCAATCAGCTTGGTAAATACCCCACCCATGGTTTCAATACCCAGTGAGAGCGGCGTAACGTCGAGCAGAAGAACATCTTTAACTTCACCAGTTAGTACACCACCCTGAATGGCCGCGCCAATTGCAACAACCTCATCCGGGTTAACACCTTTCGATGGCTTCTTGCCAAAGAATTTCTCTACTTCCTCCTGAATTCTCGGGATTCGTGTTGATCCACCCACAAGGATAACTTCATCGATATCAGATGGGCTTACGCCTGCATCTTTCATCGCCTGCTCACAGGGGTGAAGTGTTCTGCGAATCAGGTTATCAGCCAGTTGCTCGAATTTCGAACGGGACAGCTTGCGAACCAGGTGTTTTGGCACACCGTCAACAGGCATGATATAAGGCAGATTGATCTCTGTTTCAGTTGAACTGGAGAGCTCTATTTTAGCCTTTTCCGCTGCTTCTTTCAAACGCTGCAGTGCCATTGGATCTTTCCGAAGATCAACATTTTCATCCTTCAGAAACTCTTCGGCCAGCCAGTTGATAATTACCTGGTCAAAGTCATCACCACCAAGGTGAACATCACCATTGGTTGATTTTACTTCAAAAACACCATCGCCAAGTTCCAGGATGGAGATATCAAAAGTTCCTCCACCAAGGTCATAAACGGCAATCTTCATATCCTGGGTCTTCTTGTCCAGTCCGTATGCCAATGCCGCAGCGGTAGGTTCGTTGATGATACGTTTTACTTCCAAGCCAGCGATTTGTCCGGCTTCCTTGGTTGCCTGTCGCTCCGCATCGTTAAAATATGCAGGAACGGTAATTACCGCCTCTTTCACTTCTGTTCCCAAATAATCCTCTGCAGTAGACTTCATTTTCTGAAGAATCATAGCAGATATCTCCTGGGGCGTATAGTTACGATCACCGATCTTCACGCGAACAGTGTCATTATTTCCTTTTTCCAGCTCGTAAGAAACAGTCTTTCGCTCCTCGGTAACTTCAGAGTATTTCTTACCCATAAAACGCTTCACAGAGCTTACTGTATTCCTGGGGTTGGTAATTGCCTGACGCTTAGCCGGATCACCTACTTTACGTTCGCCTTTTCCATCATCCAGAAATGCCACGATCGAAGGTGTGGTTCTTCTTCCTTCACTGTTCGGAATTACCACAGGCTCGTTACCTTCCATAACGGCAACGCACGAGTTGGTGGTTCCTAAGTCAATTCCAATAATTTTTCCCATGATTGTATAATATGTTATTTAATGATAATTCAATTTCTTTCGATCAATTAAGTAACAAGGGATGTGCCAATACGTGATTTGTGACATAATGTCATAGTTTGGATTTTTGTCTGTACTGAATGTCACAGAAATATTATTATATCCGTACAAAACGACCTAACTTTGCGCCTTATTTGAATGACATGCAGATTACCAGTGAGATAGAGAAGCGCAGAACCTTCGGCATTATCAGTCACCCGGATGCCGGAAAAACCACCCTGACGGAAAAGCTTTTGCTTTTTGGCGGTGCGATACAGTCTGCCGGTGCGGTAAAATCCAATAAGATCAAAATGCATGCACGTTCCGATTGGATGGAAATCGAAAAACAGCGGGGCATATCGGTAGCGACTTCGGTAATGGGCTTCGATTACGATGGCATTAAGATCAATCTGCTGGATACTCCGGGTCACCAGGATTTTGCGGAGGACACCTACAGAACACTTACAGCGGTGGACAGCGTGATCATGGTGATTGACTGTGTAAAGGGGGTGGAGATCCAGACCGAGAAACTGATGGAAGTCTGCAGGATGCGTAATACTCCTGTGATCTGTTTTATTAATAAACTTGACCGGGAGGGAAGGGATCCCTATGAATTGCTGGATGAAATTGAAGAAAAGCTCTCGATCAAGGTTCGTCCGTTGTCATGGCCTATTGGAATGGGTAAAGGATTTAAGGGTGTTTACAGTTTATTTGACAGTAGTTTAAGATTATTTAAGCCGAGCAAGTCAAAACTTGAGGAGGGGCTGCACATTACCGATCTGTCTGACAGTCGTATTGATGAAGCGGTTGGTGAGCGTGATGCAGAGCAGCTGCGTGAAGATGTTGAGCTGATTGAGGGCGTCTATCCTGAATTCAGCGTGGATGATTATCTGAAGGGCGAGGTTGCCCCGGTGTTCTTTGGAAGTGCTGTCAATAATTTTGGGGTGAAGGAGCTGCTGGATTGTTTTATACGATTTGCGCCGAAACCAAGGCCGCGGGAGACGGATGTGCGTCTTATAGAGCCTTCGGAAAAGGATTTTTCGGGATTCATATTTAAGATTCATGCCAATATGGACCCCAACCATCGCAACCGCATTGCGTTTGTTCGTGTATGCAGCGGCAAATTTGAACGCGGTCAGAATTATTACCATGTACGCACCGATAAGAAGATACGTTTTTCGAGTGCCACCATGTTCATGGCCCAGGACAAGGAAATGGTTGATGAAGCATGGCCCGGAGATATTGTCGGATTATATGATACCGGTAACCTGAAAATTGGGGATACCATTTCCCAGGGTGAAAAAGGTGTATTTAAAGGAATACCCAGTTTCAGTCCGGAGATTTTCAAGGAAGTCATCAACAAGGATGCGATGAAAACCAAACAGCTTGAGAAGGGACTTAATCAGCTCATGGAAGAAGGAGTGGCACAGCTTTTCACCTATGAGATCGGTTCGCGAAAAGTGGTTGGTACGGTAGGAGTGCTTCAGTTTGAAGTCATCCAGTATCGTCTTAAGCATGAGTATGGAGCTTCCTGCGATTTTGTTTCGATGAACCTGTACAAGGCATGCTGGATTCACAGCAAGGATCAGAAGAAACTCAAGGAATTTGTCAACTCTAAGTACCGCCATATCGCGCGGGATAAGGATGGCAAGCTGGTATTCATGGCTGAATCAAAATCATGGCTTACGATGGTTCAGGATAATTTTCCTGAAATTGAATTTCACTTCACTTCAGAATTTTAGAGATGACACTTGCACCCAAAACCGTTTTATTTGAGGATAATCATCTTCTGGTCGTAAATAAACCGGCGGGTTTACTCGTGCAGGGTGATCGAACAGGAGATGAGACACTGGCTGATCAGGCCAAGGCATATATCAAGAATAAATACAATAAGCCCGGAGATGTTTTCCTGGGAATTGTACACCGGATTGACCGGCCTGTTAGCGGGGCGGTGGTGCTGGCGCGGACTTCTAAAGCTCTGGAGAGGCTTAATGAATCTTTTCGTGATCGAAAGGTTGAAAAAGTCTACTGGGCCCTGGTGAAAAACAGGCCTCCGCAAGTTCAGGGGACCCTCGTGAATTGGATCAAGAAAAACACAAACACGAATAAAGCGGTAGCCTTCAATAAGCCGGGAGGAGGAGCATTGAAATCCTCACTATCCTATGAATTGATCGGACGGCTTAGCGATTACTACCTGCTGGAAGTTAAACCGGATACCGGGAGACCACATCAGATCAGGGTTCAGCTGGCGAAAATGGGTTGCCCGATATCAGGAGACTTGAAATATGGGGCAACTGATAAGTCAAAGGATGGGCGAATCTACCTCCATTCCCGGGAAATTGTGATACCCCATCCGGTTAAAAAGGAACCATTGCGCATTACTGCTTCACTTCCGGATGATCAAATCTGGCAAATGTTCAGGGGTGTATGAAAAAACCGGGATGGATATCAAGACTTGAAGCCCGCTGGAATGTGAGTACGGTGCGGGTTTTTATCATCCTGCTGGTATTTGCCTGCACAGGTTTCTCGGTATTATTCCTCAAACAACCCATTCTTTCATATTTCGGCCCACCTGATGAACGCAGTATCTGGCTTAGCGTACTTTATTATATCCTGATATTTCCGCTCTATAATCTTATACTGCTTTTTTACGGGGCCATTTTCGGACAATTTCGTTTTTTCTGGGATTTCGAAAAGCGGTTTTTTAAACGAATTTTTGGAAGCAAGTCAACGTCCTAGAAAAAAGCTCGCACCTGTACTCAGGAATCCTCCGCCATTATCCCGTAAGTCAACCCCGCCGGTTAGATCAATCTTAACCTGGTTGCCGGCCAAATACGTGAAACCCGCATTTATGCTTGGAGAATAGGCGAAATCCCTGAAAAATCCGTACACCTCTACAAAAGACCACCAACGGTCAGATATAGTAAAACCTGTACCGAGTGTATACAATTCAATGGGCGTGAATGACTCTGGAGTCCAGAATATTCCAAGACTGTAGAAAAGATCGAAATTTCCGGGCAGATCGTTGGAGAACGCAACTCGGATATCCGGTATTACACGGTTTGTTTCAAAAGCACCCTGTCCGGATGGCAGGACGAACATGGCAATCAGGGCTGTTTCGGGGATCCATCCATTGGCGTTGGTAAGCTTCACTTTGGTTCCCAGCTGCAGAGGTGCCCATCCTGACTCTTCGGTATCACCGCCGTCCAGCTGCAGGTTGAGCGTCCGGTAGTCAATAAAGGCCCGTAATTCAAAATATTCATTCAGCCCTAAACGCCATAAACTGTTGAATGAAAATGATTGCGCAACCGGAATTGACTGATAAAGAATACCCGATTCCAACTGTATTCGTCCTGGATGGAGAATTCCTGTGGATGGGGCCTGTGAAGGACGATCTGTATTGATCACAGGCTTGTCCTGGCCGGAAAGTGACCCGAACCATGAAATCAGGATTGATATCAGCAGTAGACGTTTCAACATAATAAAAAAGCCCCTGAGGCGGGGCTTTTATTTAATTTTTAGTTCTGAACCGTTTCGGTCAGCCCGTCGGCCAGCACCACTATTTTATTCCGCAGAACCTCCATAACACCGCCGGTAATATGTGTACTTTGCGTTCCCTGCTTGTTCTTGTAGACGAGTTTCCCCGCGGTAAGGGTACTTACCATTGGAGCGTGATCGTTCATTACCTGAAAGGATCCATCCGTTCCAGGGAAAGTGACTACCGAAACCTCTCCTTCAAATACTTTCGCGCTGGGGGTAACTATTTCAAGATACATAGTGATTCAGACAATTAATCTCAACTTATTTTTTCGCTGCGGCAACCATCTTTTCGCCTTTTGCAATCGCGTCTTCTATTGTTCCAACCAGGTTAAAAGACATTTCAGGCAAATGATCCAGCTCACCATCCATGATCATGTTAAATCCTTTGATGGTTTCCTTGATATCCACGAGTGTTCCGGGGATTCCTGTAAACTGCTCTGCCACATGGAAAGGCTGTGAAAGGAATCGCTGTACACGACGTGCACGGTGAACAACCATTTTATCTTCTTCAGAAAGTTCATCCATACCAAGAATGGCAATGATATCCTGAAGCTCTTTGTAACGCTGAAGAATTTCCTTTACGCGCTGAGCACAGTTATAGTGTTCATCACCAAGAATTTCAGCGCTCAGAATTCGCGAAGTTGAATCCAGGGGATCCACCGCCGGGTAAATTCCAAGTTCAGAAATTTTACGTGAAAGTACCGTTGTTGCATCAAGGTGGGCGAATGTTGTAGCAGGTGCCGGGTCTGTAAGGTCATCCGCAGGTACATACACCGCCTGTACCGAAGTAATGGAACCATTTTTTGTTGAGGTAATGCGTTCCTGCATGGCACCCATTTCTGTCGCCAGTGTGGGCTGGTAACCTACCGCTGAGGGCATACGTCCAAGAAGTGCGGATACTTCAGATCCTGCCTGTGTGAATCGGAAAATGTTATCAATAAAGAAAAGAATATCACGTCCCTGACCTTCGCCATCTCCGTCGCGGAAATATTCAGCAATGGTAAGACCTGAAAGTGCTACCCTTGCACGTGCTCCCGGAGGTTCGTTCATCTGACCAAAAACAAATGTGGCTTTGGATTCCTTCAGTGCGTCAAAATCAACCTGAGAAAGATCCCAGCCTCCTTCTTCCATGGAGTGCTTGAATGCGTCACCATAATTTACAATTCCTGACTCAAGCATTTCGCGCAGAAGGTCATTTCCTTCACGAGTACGTTCCCCAACTCCGGCGAATACTGAAAGACCAGAATATGCCTTGGCAATGTTATTGATAAGTTCCTGTATAAGTACGGTTTTGCCTACACCGGCACCACCGAACAAACCAATTTTACCACCTTTTGAATAAGGCTCAATCAGGTCGATAACTTTGATTCCAGTATATAATACTTCCTGAGAAGTCGATAGATCTTCGAATCTTGGCGCATGGCGGTGAATAGGTAATCCGCGCTCACAATCTGGCTGCTTGATACCGTCGATAGCTTCACCAACCACGTTAAAGAGACGTCCTTTAATATTATCACCGACAGGCATCTCAATCGGGTTACCGGTATCGATCACGTCCATACCGCGTACAAGTCCTTCAGTGCTTTCCATGGAGATTGTACGAACCCTGTCTTCACCGAGGTGTTGCTGACATTCCAGTACAACCTTCTGGCCATTTTCTTTTGTTACTACCAGTGAGTCAAGTATGTTCGGAAGTTTGGAGTTCTCTCCTTCAAAACTAACATCCACTACCGGTCCGATAACCTGGGTAATTTTACCAATATTCGCCATTATAATCTGTTTATGATACGTGTAATGATTCGCTCAGAATTTCAGAGTGCAAAAGTACGCCGAATAATATATAAACCAAACTTAGGGGGTGGATTTTTAAGCCCAAATGGAGATGCGAAAAGTGGTTCCCTGGTTCTCTTCAGAACTTTTAACAAAAATTTTACCCTGATGATAGTTTTCAATAATCCGTTTAGCCAGTGTGAGGCCCAGGCCCCACCCTCTTTTCTTTGTAGTAAATCCTGGATTAAAGACCTGCTTAATCTTTGACTTCGGGATTCCCTTGCCTGTATCGCTCAGGTCGATGAAAACGCGCCCTTCGCTGCCTTTAAGGACGTCAATACGAATTTCTCCGTTACCGCCCATTGCGTCTACAGCATTTTTGCACAGGTTCTCGATTACCCATTCAAAAAGGGGCGGATTTAGTTGCGCTGTGATACCCGGGGTAAGGGCATGTATGGAGATATTAACTTTAGGTGAAATTCGCGGTCTCAGATAATCAATTACAGATTGAACCAGTTCCTCAACATCCACTTCTTTAAGTACGGGTGTCGAACCAATATTTGAAAATCGCTCTGTGATCACCTGTAATTTCTGAATATCCTTATCCAGCTCGGAAATCAGGGATTTATCCTTTATGGATGCTTCTTCCTTGAAGTACTCAACCCATGCCATCAGAGAAGAAATAGGTGTTCCCAGCTGATGGGCGGTTTCTTTCGCCAGACCCACCCATACCCTGTTTTGCTCGGCTGCTTTGGAATAATTAAAGGCCATGTAGGAGATAAATCCGAAAATGGCAATTACAGATAACTGCACATAGGGATAATAGGAGAGTTGGGTGAGCAGGAAGGAGTTTTTGTAATAAACATAGTTAATGGTTACGATCTCATTGGTTTCGCTGTCCCGGTCTACCACTTCGATGGGATCGTAATCATCTCTCATTTCTTCCAATTCTTCATAAATTAATTTTTTCTGGTCGGCAGGGCTCAGGCTCGAATCCACGTCAATATTCCTGTAACTGATTATTTCCCCATTTTCTGATATCAGGATTCTGGGGATGGAATTATTCTGAATCAGAATCTCATCAGTCACAAAGTAGATATCCTGGTCCATCGTTTCATTAATTGTATATTCCAGTGCTTTAGCATACAATTTAATTTGCTGGGTTTCGCGCTCTTTGAGTTGGTCGATGAGCACATTTGTGTAGAAAATTGAACCGAAGCTGATGAGTACACTAAAAATGAGCACAATCCACTTCAGATTGGAGCGGTCCTGAGAAAAATCAAATCCAGTAGTAAGCGGTGATTGGGCCATGCAGAACGTAGAATTCAAACAAATTAAACGAAAAAAGCCGGATCAGCAATATTAGCTGATCCGGCTTTATCGATGTTATTCCATAGCTATTTCATGGTAAGCCATTTTGCCAGCACTTTGTAATTGACTTTAGTGCCATGCATAAGAATGCCAATTCTGTATATTCTTCCAGCCAGCCAGGTTGTCCCTATGAATCCTGCGATGAGCAGGGCCATCGACAGCAGAAGCTGCCAAAGGGGCACGTCATAACCGATGCGTCCCATCATGGCGATGGGCGAGGTAAAGGGTATCATGGAAAGCCAAAAGCCCAGGCTGCTGTCGGGATTGTCCAGAATCGTACTCATCCCCACAAAACCAACGATCAATGGCAGCATAATGGGCAGCATAAATTGCTGGGCCTCCGAAGGTGAATCCACTGCTGAGCCGACTGCGGCAAAGAGTGCACCGTACAGCAGGTATCCTCCAAGAAAATAAAAGATGAAAAGCAGAATGATTTTCACGAACGGAATGGATTCAATCACCTGCAGTATTTCATTGCTCTGACTACTGGCTGCCTCTGCTATCTGAGCGCTGTTCATTCCACCTGCATCAGGCATTGAATCTGGTCCGAGGAAGAACATAACGCCTGTCCAAACCGCCCACATGAGGACAATCCAGATCGTCACCTGTGTGAGTCCGACAAGTGCGATACCCAGGATTTTACCCAGCATAAGCTGGAACGGGCGAACGGTTGAAATAATGATCTCAACGATTTTATTTGATTTTTCTTCAATCACGCCCTGCATTACCTGACCGCCGTAGGCGAACATGAACATATAAATCAGAAAACCGGTAAGATATCCAATGGCAATGTTGATTTTCGCATTGGAGCGGGTACCCTCTCCTTCGCTGATATTCAATGGAGAGAGTGAAACGTTTACATTCAGCTTTTTCAAGGTCGCCTCATCGATCTGGTAATTGGCAAGCCGCTGGTTTTTTACCATTGATTCAAGCCGGTTTTCCACAGCCGATACCACCGGATCCTTAGCCGACGATTGGGTGAAAAACTCAAAACCATCCGGGCTTTCGAAATCATATTCAGGGATGTAGAGTAAGGCGTATGCATCAGACTCCAGAAAGGCTGTACGTGCAGATTCCAGTGTTCCCTCGATCTCTACATATTTGGTAACACCCTCTTCGTTATTGAAATTGAAGTTTCCTGATTCATCCAGTACATATATAGTTTCTGCTGCAGCTTTGTCGCGTTCATTCTGACTGAAATAAACGATCAGGCCAATGATACTGGGAAACAGAATAGGGACCAGAAGGGTTGTCAGCAGGAAGGATTTCTTCTTTACCCGGCTGCTGAATTCGCGTTGTATGATGAGGAATATCTTATTCATGAGATTCGCCGTTTACAGATGAAATGAATATATCGTTGATGCTGGGTATCTTTTCTGTGAACCCATGAACTTCTGTCTCGTTGATCAGGTATCGAAGTAATTCATTCGGACTGCTCGTGCCAGGAATCCTGAGGGTAGTCCGTCGCAATCCGTTTTCTGCAGGTTCGGTCGACAGGATGTCAAACAATGTTCCACTTGCAGAAAGTTCTGAAGAATGCTCTACGATATAGGTATTGGATCGGTATTGGTTTTTAATTTCTGCCTTAGAGCCCTCCATGATCTTTTTCGATCTATTTATAAGTGCGATATGATCGCAGAGCTGTTCAACAGACTCCATGCGGTGTGTTGAGAAAATGATCGTACTTCCTTCATCTCTCAGTTGCAGGATTTCGTCCTTGATTAGATTAGCATTTACCGGGTCGAATCCTGAAAAGGGCTCATCAAGAATTATCAGCCGGGGTCTGTTTAATACCGTAGCGATAAACTGTATTTTCTGCGCCATTCCTTTCGATAAGTCTTCGACTTTTTTGCCCCACCAGTCGTCTATGCTCAGTTTTTTTGTCCATGCCTTGCTCTGGGCAATGGCATCCCTGCGGGTCATATTGCGCAGTTGTCCAAGGTAAACAAGTTGTTCACCAACGGTCATTTTCTTGTAAAGCCCACGTTCTTCCGGGAGATAACCGATGATGGCGATGTGATCCGGATTTAATGGTGTTCCTTCAATGTTAATGGTACCTTCATCGGCTTCAATGATCTGATTGATAATCCGGATAAACGTCGTTTTGCCCGCGCCATTAGGGCCGAGTAGCCCGTAAATACTGTTCACGGGAATGTTAAGAGTGACATCACTAAGTGCTACGTGTTGTGAATAGCGCTTTGTAATGCCCTCTGCCTGAAGCATATATTCCATTGTTTAGGTTGTTTGTTCTGTTAGTGTTAGAACCAACCCTGAAATTACAATGAATAGCAAGAAAATTTAAAGAACTGCGCTCAGCGGTTTATTTCTTGGCTGAACGTTTCAGAAATCAATTGAAAATCAGATGCTTGGTTATCGTTCTTTGAAAATGATATTGCCCATACTTACGTCCAAAAAGAAGGAGATCAGATTTTCTGCGTCTTCGCTGAAGGCTTCATTTACAAATGTGTTTTTACCATACGGTTTGAAACTTTTGCTAAGTTTTACCTGGCAAAGCCATGAATCGTGAACGCGTACGATCATGGGAGTCTGCTCGTTGGGTAGTAAGATATAAAGATTCCCTGCACCCACACTGCCATGAACCGAACTGGATGTAGAATTCTTTCCGGTCATATCAAGCAACAAATCTCCGAATCCAACATCAGCCTTGACGAACTTACTGTTGGCGTGATTGAGTTGTTTCACTGCAATGGTGCCCATATCAACCTTCACATAGAAGGTGTCCATCTGAACTGAATTTTCGAGTTCTGAAAAATAACCCACATTGATATCGGCGCTTCCGGTATGAACTTTGAGATTTCTTACCGCTACCCCTGAAAGGTCAATATCCGCCTGACCCAATCCATACACGAGGTCCAGGGTATAGATTTTATTGCGGTTCAGGTAAACGCGCCAAAGATTAGATTCGATATCCTTTTTTGATCCGAAAACACTCCGGCTTATAGACTGACTGATACCCGGATTAACTTTATCTTCCAGGGAAAGATCTATAGTAGCTACTTTACCACTGATAGATTTATTGAAAGAGTGGTTATAATTATCGTAATCCTGATTACTGTAAACTGTTACCGACTCATCGCCGTCACCAGCTTTGATGGAACATATCCCACTATTGACGGCAAATTTCAAATTGATTTGCTCTACATTAGCATCCCCCTCTACGGAAAACTGCTTCTTCACCTGGGCATGTGCCGACGAGACACCAAGAAGCAGACCGATTACCAAAAACGAAATAACGTTACGCTGCATGTTGGTTAAATACGGAAGTTATGCACGTGGGGTTTCACAATGTGTAAAAAAAACACACAGCGATATTCGGGTCAAAAGAAATCTGCTCTTAATTAAAAGAATTCGCGCATTTTCTCAAAGAATCCTTTTTCATTTCGCCCCGGTTTTGGTTCGAAGTTAGGAGAATTACGAAGTTTTTCGAGTGCGGTTTTTTCATCCGCGGTCAGATGTTTGGGAGTCCAGACATTCACATGGATTAATTCGTCACCCTTTCCATATCCGTTGAGATCTTCGATGCCCTTGCCGCGAAGGCGAAGAATTTTTCCACTTTGTGTTCCTGCATCGATCTTTATCCGGACCTTGCCGCTGATCGTGGGTACTTCGACGGATGTACCCAATGCAGCATCGATAAAGCTGATATACAAATCAAACACCACATTATTTCCTTCACGTTTCAGCGGGCCTGTATGCTGTTCTTCCACCAGAATCAGCAGATCACCGGCAGGGCCACCACCGGGAGCTTCATTTCCTTTACCGGACATGGAAAGCTGCATACCGTCGCTTACTCCGGCAGGTATTTTTATTGAGATAACTTCTTCCTTGGGAACCAGTCCGGAGCTGTCTACTCCGGGAGGACGGTGATCGATAAGTTGACCACTGCCATTACAGGTAGGGCATGTACTGGTCGAAACCATCTGACCCAGCATCGTATTCACGGCCTTTCTCACCTGGCCACTACCCTGGCAGGTTGTACAGGTTTTAAAGGTAACACCGTCGGCCTTTACCATACGATTTACCTTAATTTTCTTTTCTACACCGTGGGCAATTTCTTCCAGGTTTAGCTTCAGCTTGATGCGAAGATTAGAGCCTTTGCGTTGTCTGCGGCGTGATCCTCCGCCTCCAAAAAAGCTGTCAAACGGACTTCCACCACCGAAAATATCACCAAACTGGGAGAAAATATCCTCCATGTTCATTCCGCCGCCGCCGAAACCGCCACCATTCATGCCGGCATGACCGAACCTGTCGTAGCGTTCACGTTTTTCCGGGTTGCTCAGTACCTCGTAAGCTTCTGCCGCTTCTTTGAACTTATCCTCAGCTTCCGGATTATCCGGATTCTTATCCGGGTGAAATTTAATTGCCACCTTACGATAGGCTTTTTTAATCTCTTCCGGGGTGGCTGATTTGTCAACCCCTAATATTTCGTAAAAGTCTCTTTTTGACATAATTTTTAACTTCCCGTGACAACTTTAGCGTACCGGATCACTTTTTCCTTGATCAGATAACCTTTTTCAATAACATCGACAATTTTACCCTTCAGTTTCGCTTCCGGCGCTGGTATCTGTGTAATGGCCTCATGAAAATCAGGGTCAAATGCATCACCAATTTGGGTGTTCATGTTCACCAGTCCTTTTTGTTCCAGTGTTTTGCGAAGTTTCTGGTGTATCAGGTCCATTCCCTCACGGATAGACTTCTCATCAGTCTCCTCGTTCGATAACTTCAGGGCACGTTCGAAATCATCCAGAACGGGGAGTAAAGCAGACATAAGACCTTCATTTGCAGTGTCAATCAGATCCAATTTTTCCCGGGCTGTCCGTCGACGGAAGTTTTCAAACTCTGAATACAGACGCAGGTATTTGTCCTTACTTTCAGAAAGTTCTGATTCAAGTTTATGAATCGTTTCATCGCCTGCCTCGTCTGAAATATCTTCACTCAACTCCTGATCCTGATCCATTTCATTTATATTTTCATCTGTCATATTTTCAATGTCGTTCATTGATTCTTTTGACAGGTTTTCCTTATTCTCCTTTTTCATTGCTAAAAATAGGTCTATATGATAGTCAGATTAATTTTACAATTATGTTGCCAAACAACTAATGCTGTCAATTTGACATTATTTGTCCTGAAGCATTTTCCAAAGTTCATCTTTGAGTTCGGTTAATCCGAACTGTGTAATCGATGAAATGAAGACTGAATTGATTTCTGAAGGTATCTCATTGCGCATCTCCTCCATCAATTCCTGGTCAAGTAAATCTGATTTTGAAATCGCAAGAAGTCTTTTCTTATCCAGCAACTCAGGGTTGTGCTTTTTCAGTTCGTTCAACAGGATGTCATACTCATTCCTTATACTGCTGGCATCGGATGGGATTAGGAACAGCAGGACAGAGTTTCTTTCAATGTGACGAAGAAAACGGGTTCCTAGTCCCTTGCCTTCGGCGGCTCCTTCAATAATGCCGGGTATATCGGCCATTACGAACGAGCGGTGGTCGCGATAAGCCACTACTCCGAGGTTTGGAGTGAGGGTTGTAAACGGATAATCAGCGATTTCAGGTTTTGCGGCAGAAAGTACTGACAGAAGTGTTGATTTTCCGGCATTCGGAAACCCAACAAGGCCGACATCGGCCAAAAGCTTCAGTTCCAGTATCATCCATACTTCCTGTCCTGCTTCGCCGGGTTGTGCATAACGGGGAGCCTGATTTGTGGCGGTTTTAAAATTATCATTCCCGAGGCCCCCTCGACCACCTTCGAGCAAAATACGCTCTTCCCCGTCTTCGGTGATTTCAAATAGCCGGTTTCCGCTTTCAGCTTCACGAGCAACAGTACCCAAGGGGACGTCCAGGACAATATCCTGACCATCAGCTCCGGTTCGTTTGCCCCCTTCCCCGGGGTTGCCGTTTCCGGCGATCACATGTTTCTGGTATTTGAGGTGTAACAAAGTCCATAGCTGTGAATTTCCCCGCAGGATGATATGCCCTCCGCGACCTCCGTTACCGCCGTCCGGACCTCCCTTAGGAACATGTTTCTCGCGCCTGAAATGCGCAGAACCCGGTCCGCCGGCGCCAGATCGGGCGCAGAATTTGATATAGTCTATGAAATTGGAGGACGCCAAGTCAGGAAAGGTTTTCGATCGTCTCTACAATGGAATTGAAGATCGAATCAATGCTGCCAACTCCGTTAACAGCATAAAACTTGTCCTGATTTCTGTAAAATTCTGAAACAGGCAATGTCTCCCTGAGATACACTTCTATTCGATTATTGATCTTTTCTTCGTTCTGGTCATCGGCACGGCCTGAAATTTTACCGCGGGCATGAAGGCGTTTTTTAAGTTCGTCATGGGGAACTTCCAGTGCGATCATGCCTGAGATATGCTCGCCATTTTTTTGAAGCAGATTGTCAAGGGCTTCCGCCTGATTGACTGTCCTGGGAAAACCATCGAAGATGATTCCGTTAACGACATCATCCTGTTTGATCCGATCTTCCACCATCCCAATAACTACTTCATCAGGAACGAGGTAGCCGTCATCCATAAATTTTTGTGCCAGCTTTCCGAGTTCGGTTCCTTCACTCAGGTGTTTTCTGAATAAATCGCCGGTCGAAATATGTGTAAGGTTGAATTTTTCGATCAGTCTTTCACTTTGAGTGCCTTTTCCCGCCCCCGGAGGGCCAAATAGTACAATATTTAACATGCTTATTCTTTTACGCAATGGAGCTCATTTCAGAGCATAAATATGTTTAAGGTTTCTTCCCAGTCCGTCGTAGTCAAGACCATAGCCAACAACGAACCTGTTTTCAATATCAAATCCCACGTAATCTACAGGCAGCTTAGTGTGGATTTCTTTATTCTTTCTGAGCAAGGTTACAATGCTTACCGACCTGGCTCCCAGTGTCTGTAATTCATCAGTAACTTTTTTTGCGGTTTGTCCGCTGTCAATAATATCCTCAACGATTACCACATCCTGCTGAAAAATATTTTCATTCAGGCCGATCAGTTGCTTAATGTTTCCGGTGCTTTCCATCGCGTCGTAGGATGACACTTTGATGAATGAAATGCGGACTTTAGATTTCACCTCCTTCATCAGGTCTCCGGCGAACATGAATGCTCCGTTCAATACTACAATAAATAAAGGATTGCGCTCTTTATAATCCTTGTTGATCTTTCTTGCGAGGCGCCGGATGCTCTGGCCGATCTGCTCATTATCAATCAGTTTTACAAATTTTTTATCTTTTATGATCATTCCGGTCAGACAAAGCCACTTACAAGGACACAAATATAGAAATTATCTTCGATGTCTTGGTTAAAGATGTTTCATCAGATACTTATACATGTCAATCATGGAATCGATATCAGCGCGATGGACTTTTTCATCAGGGGAATGAACATTTTGTTCTGCCGCCCCGATAAAACACCAGTCGATTGCATAAGGCGATTGCTGCAGTTCACGACCATCCGACGATCCGGCGCCTTCCACTTCCAGTTGATGGGGTAAACCTGAGCCAACAGCTGCACTGAGAATCTTTTGCAGGTAGGTTTTACGCGGAATATTTCTGTCACGTAGAGAAATCACAACTCCTTTGCCGGGAACAACCCCGTCAGTAATCCAGGTTATATCAGAAATCAAGGCCTGTCGAACATTATATTTTTCAACCATGATTTTAGCTAGAAAAGGGACAGATCCTCCTCCGTGTTCTTCGTAGGTACTGAAAATGATCAGGCCATCTTCCAGGGTTTCGGCAAGTTTAAGAGCATTGTAGACACCGAGGCGGTTATCCAGATAGCAGCTCGTAATATAATCTTTAGTTACCCTGAAATTGCACTTATAGACAAGTGAGGTTCCTGTTTCAATTGCCCTGGGGAAATCATAAAAAAGATGTCCTTCAGGAGTGGTGCGCAGGCAACATTCTACTGGTCCGAGAGGATCTTCTCCTACAAGTAAGTGGGGTCCATCGGTATCAGGTCCGCCGATAGCTACAAGCTGATCATGATAACGAACGGTAAAACCAATGCTGTCCATGTGTGCAAAAACGGCCGTTCGCGGTGACCCGAAACGCAGCATTATACAATCATGCAGATCTTCGCCCTCAATGATTTCCGGCCTGGTTTTCCAGCGGTGCTGATTTTCAGAAATGTATGCCAGCAGAAAATCCTTCATTGCTGATTCCTCCCCGGAAGGAGCATGAATTGAGCACAACTTCCTGAGTAAACCGGTGTCTTTATACTTATATATGGTCATCCCTGTTTTATCAAATACTAATTTTTATATCTTTACCACCGTAATTTTACATTTCAACGGGAAACGGCATTTTTTTTCATGCTTACAATTTTAACTGAAACCAGTTCTGCAGCCAACCAATTTCTCTTTGAAATGCGTCACAAAGATATTCAAAAGCACAGAGGGCGTTTCAGAAATAATATGAAAAGGTTGGGTATGGCCATGGCATTGAAGATGTCAGAAAAAATGTCATACCGAAGTGTGGAGGTGGAGACCCCACTTGGAAGTAAATTGATGAAGGTTCTTTCTGAGGACCTCGTTCTAATCACTATATTGCGCGCTGGAAGTGCTTTTCTTGAAGGTTTTCAGGAGATTTTTGATGACGCCACCATCGGGTTTATCGGTGCGTATCGAATGGAATCGGGCGATTCAGCACCGGCCATTGAGATGAATTACAAAGCGCTGCCGGAGACAGCTGGTAAGACTGTCATACTTGTTGATCCTATGTTGGCTACTGGCCATTCAATGATCGATGCTGCACAGCTGATCAGCGAAAGCGGGAAGCCTGCCAGGATATACTATGTATCAGCAGTTGCGGCGCCGGAAGGTGTAAATTATATTCGCGAAAAAAATAAATTACCGTATGAGATTTGGACAGGATCTCTCGATGAGAAACTCAATGCTTCGGCATACATTGTGCCGGGATTGGGAGATGCCGGTGACCTTTCGTACGGGGCCAAGATATAGAGTATGTTTTCACAAGTAGCCATATTGATCGCAGGTTTGATAATCCTTATTTTAGGAGGTGAATTACTCGTGCGCGGATCATCCAGCATTGCGTTGAAAGCAAAGATTTCCCCGCTTGTAGTGGGATTGACCATTGTCGCGTTTGGTACCTCGGCACCGGAATTACTGATCAGTGTAAAAGCAGCCCTGGCAGGTAGTCCTGATATGACCATGGGTAATGTAGTTGGTTCCAATATCTGTAACCTGGCACTTGTGCTGGGTCTTACTGCCCTGATAGGGCCGATCAATGTAAATGCGAATAGTATTAAAATTGACTGGCCTGTAGCTATCGGGAGCAGCCTGTTACTGTATTTTATTCTGAAATGGAATCCTCTTCTGAATGTTTGGACCGGGATTTTATTCCTGACCATACTGATCAGCTACACACTGTTTATCATTATGAAATCGCGTCGGGAAACGAAGGCCCAGATTCTGGAGGATGCGAACTTCGATATTCCCAAAGGTTCCGGAAATGTATTTCGCGATGTGAGCTTTATACTCATTGGGTGCGTGGGACTTTATTACGGCTCAGACTGGTTTGTGGGCGGTGCAAGGGATCTGGCCATGCTGCTGGGGGTTAGTGAACGCGTGATCGGAATTACAGTCCTCGCACTGGGTACCAGTCTTCCGGAATTAGTAACGGCCATTGTGGCGGCGGTTAAGGGAGAAACGGATCTGGCTGTTGGAAACCTGATGGGGTCGAACATTTTTAACATTCTGTCTATCCTGGGTATTACAAGCATCATTACACCAATTGCGGTTGGCGCTGAAATCATTCGTTATGATTTGATGGCAATGATTCTTGTCACGATTATCATTTTGCCCATGATGCTGTATAAAAGGGTCATTGGCCGAATTTCCGGAGGAATTTTGTTGTTACTCTACGTATACTATACTTATAGCGTAATAACTTAATTGATCTGTGACCTGGAAAATAATTTCCATATACCTGCTTACAATGCTGAAATTTATCGCTGGCCCGCTTGGGGGGTATGCGGCTGGATTTCATTTCCTGGTAACAATTGCCATCACGGTTACCGGGATGATGAGTAGTGTCTTTCTTTTTACCTACCTGGGAACTACACTTAAGAAACATGTACTCGACAGGTTGTTTACACGGCGGAAAAAGTTCACAAAGCGTAATCGCCGTTTTGTAATGGTCTGGAATAAATATGGTTTAAGGGGCGTTGCCTTTTTAACACCGCTTATATTTACTCCCATAGGTGGAACATTGTTGATGGCAAGTATGGGAGCACCCCGAGGAAAGGTTTTTTTCTCGATGTTTATCAGCGCCGTGTTTTGGTCGCTCTTTTTCACCACACTTATCTATACTTTCGGTCAGGAAATCATTCCGGAATTTATTCGTCCGGCTGATCTTCGTCCGGCAGTATCTCTATCTGCTGAATAAGAACTTTTTTGGAAATAGCCTGGCCTGTAGGTGTTGCCGCCAGTCCGCCCAAAGCTGTCTCCTTGTAACGGTCCTCCATGCTTTGTCCCACTTCTCCCATTGCATCGACACATTCATCAACGGGAATTACGCTGTCTACATCGGCAAGTGCTATTTGCGCCGAGCTATTAGCGATAGCCGCCGCGCTTGCGTTTCTTACCACACAGGGAACCTCTACGAGACCGGCAACCGGATCGCAAATTAATCCGAGGGTACATTGAATGGTGATGGCCACAGCATTGAATACCTGGTCTATAGATCCTCCAAGGCAATAGACGACCGCGCCGGAGGCCATTGCGGCTGCGCTTCCTGTTTCGGCCTGGCATCCGCCTACTGCACCTGCCAGTGATGCTCTTTGTTCAATGATGAGAGCGATACCTGCACCGATGAGGAGGCCTTCCAGTATCTTTCGTTCTTCCAGATCATGAATTTCCTGGAGGGTATACAGGACTCCGGGCAATATCCCTGAAGCGCCGGCTGTTGGTGCAGCCACTACTCTTCCCATGCAGGAATTTACTTCTTTTGCTGCGAGTGCACGTGAAACGAGTCTTTGAAATTCAGGGGAAAGAACAGTGATTTCACACCCATATACTTTTCTTGCTCCGCTTTTGATCATGCCAGAGCGGGATTCCATCTCCTTACTCAGTCCTGTTTCAACGGCTTCTTTCATTACATTGAATGCATAGGAAAGCCGTTCCCACACCACTTCCTCCGTATTGCCTTTTTGCTCCAGCTCATATTCCAGTATCGGGCGATACAGTGGCAGGTCGTTCTCCAGGCAATAAGCCTTCCAGCCGGCAAAATCTGTGAGTTTGAATCCCATAATGCAATCGTTTGTTTTGGCAAAGATAGGGACATTATAAAACAAAAAAGCCATCTGTTTTTGGCAGATGGCTTTTTTTAATTTATGTCAGGAATTTATCCGTTCATGGAAATCAGAAACTCCTCATTGTTTCGGGTTCCCTTCATTTTTGAAAGAAGGAATTCCATGGCCTCTATAGAATTCATGTCAGACATGAATTTTCTTAATATCCATACGCGCTGAAGTTCCTCATCTGAAAGCAGCAGATCTTCACGTCTGGTACCTGAAGCAGGCACATCAATCGCAGGGTAAATTCGCTTGTTGGATAATTTTCTGTCGAGTTGTAATTCCATATTACCCGTACCTTTAAATTCTTCGAAAATCACTTCGTCCATCTTGGATCCGGTTTCAATCAGCGCGGTAGCGATAATGGTAAGAGAGCCACCGTTTTCAACATTCCGGGCGGCACCAAAGAAACGCTTGGGCTTGTGTAGTGCATTGGCATCCACACCACCGGAAAGAATTTTTCCTGATGAAGGTACCACCATGTTATATGCTCTTGCCAGTCGTGTGATTGAATCCAGCAGAATGACTACATCATGTCCGCATTCTACCATTCGTTTGGCTTTTTCCAGCACCATGCTTGATACTTTCACGTGACGCTCGGCCTGCTCATCAAATGTAGACGAGATCACTTCAGCCTTTACACTGCGTGCCATATCGGTAACTTCCTCCGGACGTTCATCGATCAACAGAATGATCAGGTAACACTCGGGGTGATTTTCGGCGATCGCATTCGCGACGTTTTTAAGCAGTACAGTTTTACCAGTTTTTGGCTGTGCCACGATCATTCCGCGCTGGCCCTTACCAATAGGTGAGAACAGGTCCAGAATTCTTGTAGAGTAATTATCCGGTTTTCCACTGAGTCTGATTTTCTCCTCAGGGAACAACGGTGTGAGGTATTCGAAAGAAACCCGGTCACGAACTTCGTCGGTGGTCTTGCCATTCACGGTTTCAACCCGTAATAGCGCAAAATATTTTTCTCCTTCCTTGGGCGGACGAATCTGGCCGCGAACCGTATCCCCGGTCTTCAGTCCGAATAATTTGATCTGCGACGGAGAAACATATATATCATCCGGGCTGGCGAGGTAATTATAATCTGAAGAACGCAGGAAACCATATCCGTCCTGCATCATTTCAAGAACCCCTTCGTTTACGATTACCCCATCGAAATCCTTGATGGAGGCGTCTTTCTTTTTCTGATCAGAATCGTGTTCCTTCTTCTCTTTGGGATGCGAGGGAGCATTATCCGGTTTGCGAGGGCTATGTTTTTGCTGAGGCTTTTCTTCCCTGGGCTTTTCAGCCGGCTGTGATTTGGGGCCGTCAACCTTGAGGTTGAATGATTCCAGCACATCCTGTTCAGAATTGCCCGAAGAAGGTTTTTCTGAATTTTCAGCCTGCGGCTTTACATTTTCCCTTTTTCTGGGACCCTTAGATTTATGATCTGATTTTTTCTGCGGCTCTGATGACCGGCTTTTATCACCCTTATTTTCTTTCTCAGCTTGTGGTTGCTGTTCAGATGATGATTTTTTCTTGGGAAGCTTATCTTCCGGGAGGACGGCTTGCTGATCAAGGATTTGGTAGATCAGGTCTTTTTTGGAGAGTTTCTTAAAGTTTTTTAATCCGAGCTCCTCTGCGATCTCTTTCAATTCAGAAAGAAGACGCACGTTCAATTCTTCAATTGTGTACATTTAATGTAATCTTGGTAAGCGAATTTTAGATTTTCAAAAGTTATATGATAATGTGCGGATATCACGGGATGTGATTTGGTCCTCACGGACACTTTTCTTGTTGAATGTTAAAATGATTATTTGACTTGGAACCTGTATCGGAGATGATCACGGTTACCCTGAAAAATCCCATTAGGATATGCAATAATAGACCAACGACCCTCAATAGTCAAATATTTACCAATAAATAATCATCTAAGCCCCAAAAGGAGTCCTATTTAGATCGGAATTGCCTTATTTTGCGGTGTAAACAAGAAATCAATGTTACAGCTCTCATTTATCAGCAATAATAAGGAAACCGTAGTGAAGGGCCTTGAAAAGCGCCATTTTGAAAAAGCCCGCAATACCATTGAATTGATTCTCGATCTGGACCAGGAGAGGAAGGCGAACCAGGCAAGGCTGGATGAGGTCCTGCATGACCTGAATTCAATATCCAGGCAGATCGGATTGCTGATGAAAGAAGGTAAAAAGGATGAAGCCGAAAACGTTAAGCAGGAAACTACACGACTGAAAGAAGTAAGCCGCCGCTTAAAGGAGCAGCAGGAAGTCACGAACCAAAAGCTAGAAACCCTTCTTTACCAGGTTCCGAATATTCCGTATTCCGAAGTTCCGGAAGGAAGGAGTGCAGAGAACAATGAAGTGGTTATACAAAAAGGGGAATTTCCCCAACTGCCGGAAAATGCCAAGCCGCATTGGGAACTGATCAAGGATTATGATATCATTGATTTTGACCTGGGGATTAAAATAACCGGTGCCGGCTTTCCTGTTTATAAAGGCCAGGGAGCCCGTCTGCAGCGGGCGCTGATCAATTTTTTCCTCGATGAAGCTCAGGCAGCGGGTTACATTGAAGTGCAACCGCCCATCGTAATAAATGAGGCCAGTGGATACGGAACCGGCCAGTTGCCCGACAAGGACGGGCAGATGTATCACATCCCGGAGGAGAACTTTTACCTAATCCCTACAGCTGAAGTACCGATCACCAATTTATACAGGGATGTAATCCTTGAAGAAAAGGATTTACCGGTGCGTCATGTGGGTTACACACCGTGTTTCAGGCGTGAAGCTGGTTCATGGGGATCGCATGTACGCGGCTTAAACCGATTACATCAGTTCGACAAGGTTGAAATCGTTCGTATCGAACATCCCGATAATTCTTACAAGGTGTTAAAGGAGATGTGTGCCTATGTTGAAGGACTACTTGAAAAACTCGAACTTCCCTACAGAAAATTAAACCTGTGTGCCGGAGACCTTGGGTTTACTTCTGCTCAAACATTTGATATGGAAGTATATTCTGCTGCCCAGGAAAAGTGGCTGGAAGTGAGCTCTGTGAGTAATTTCGAAACATTCCAGGCAAACCGGCTTAAGTTGCGATTCAGGCCCGGTCAGGATGAAAAACCCCAGTTGCTTCATACCCTCAACGGATCTGCGCTTGCTCTTCCGAGAATCATGGCGGCCCTCATTGAAAATAATCAGACACCTGAGGGTATCCGTATTCCAAAGGCCCTCAGAATCTACACAGGCTTCGACCTGATCAGGCAATAGATGCAGATTGTGCCCTGACTGTTAGCACAGAGACTAAAATCATGGCTGCGGCTGCTGTTGTGATGATCAGCGCGTTGGGTTCCGGATCGTTGTTCCGGGCGAGTATGATGCCTCCAAGTGCCCATAATACGGTCAGGCTGTAGGCCCAGTTTCGCTCTACCTGCTGAATCATAAAGACAACGACCAGAAGAATGCCAATCATGACAGAGGTGATGTAAGGTGCATAGCTGGGATTGAATCCAAGATCAATCAGATATGCACTTATATTCGCTACAGTAGCAATACATATCCATCCAAGGTAAACGCTGAAGGGTACAACTACAAGCCAAAATTCAGATGACGACCTGTTGGGACGCGGCAATTTCCTGAAAATGGCAATCAAACAAATCAGGAATACAATCATTATAAGAACTGATAATCCGGTCTGCAAATAGTGCCAGGCAAAAATCCATGAAATGTTACAAACACAGGTGAGAAGGAAAAGCGGGTTTATCGTGGTTTCATTCTGATAATGCCTCACCAACGAATAAATTGCAAAACTCAGCAGTAAGAGATATATAAGGCCCCATATCGAAAATGTTATGCCGGCAGGTGTGAAAAGACTGGGATACAAATTTGAAATTTCACCCGTGGTTAAGCCGTTGATGGGTTGTGCATTGGCCAGGTAGTTAATATACAGAACTCCTCCCAGCCCGATGATATTCAGGTATTTCATAATCAAAATCTGTTCATGGATTTATGATGCCTTTCGTCATTTACTATTCGTCTTCCTAACAATCAATCTTTATCTTAAGTTAAATTTTAAAACTTATGAATAAACATATCATCTTATTTATAATTTCCTGCGGAGTACTTTTTTCATGTGCGCAGGAGAGCAACTCTGAGGAGGAAATGACCTTTGACTATCCTGCATCAAAAAAGGTGGATACAGTAGATACCTATTTCGGAACCGAAGTCCCTGATCCATACCGCTGGCTGGAAGATGACCGTTCTGATGAGACAGCGGGCTGGGTGGATGCACAGAACAAGGTGACATTCTCCTACCTGGAATCAATACCGTTCCGCGACAAGGTTCGCGATCGTCTGGAACAATTATTTAATTACGAGCGTGTCTACGAGCCGTTTCAGCGTGGAGATTATTTCTATTTCTATAAAAATGACGGACTTCAGAACCAAAACGTTCTGTTTCGTAAAAAAACTCTGGACGGCACCCCGGAGATATTTATTGATCCCAATAAATTCAGTGAAGACGGAACCATTTCCCTGGCAGGATCGAGTTTCTCGAAAGACGGGTCGCTTTTCGGATACCTGATATCGGAGGGCGGATCTGATTGGAGAAAGGGGATTATCATCAATACATCGAACCGCGAAATGGTTGGAGATACCCTTTATGACATAAAATTCAGCGGAATATCCTGGAAGGGCAATGAGGGTTTTTACTATAGCAGTTATGATAAACCGAAAGATGGTTCGGTACTTTCAGGGAAGACACAAATCCATAAGCTGTATTTCCATAAACTGGGAACTCCTCAGTCGGAGGACGAGCTCATTTTTGGCGGAGAGGCATTCCCGCGTCGCTATGTAGGTGCCTATCTCACAGAAGATGAACGGTTCCTGATCATCTCTGCAGCGAACAGCACATCCGGTAATGAATTATACCTGAAAGATCTTTCCGTTCCGGGAAGTAAAATAATTCCGATAAGCTCGAATTTTGACAGCGAATTGGGTGTATTGGCCAATGAAGGTGACCGATTGTTAATTTTCACCAACATGAATGCCCCTAATAACCGTATCGTTGAAGTGAATGCAGCAGCGCCCGGTCCTGAAAACTGGAAAGATGTGATTCCTGAAACAGAGCACGTTATGACGGCCAGCACAGCGGGCGGTAATATCTTCGCAACTTACCTTGTGGATGCAAAATCTGAGGTTTCCCAGTTTGACATGAATGGCAATCTGATCAGAAAAGTTGAATTGCCCGACATTGGAACAGCAGGAGGATTCGGAGGAAGGGAGGAGGATAAAATCCTTTACTTCACTTTTACCTCTTTCACGTATCCCAGCTCAATTTACTCCTATGATATTGCCACCGGGGAATCCAGCTTGTATGAGCAGCCTCAAATTGATTTTCAGCCGTCAGATTATGAAACCAAACAGGTTTTCTACACGAGCAAGGATGGAACACGGGTTCCCATGTTCATAGTCCATAAGAAAGGGCTGGAACTTGATGGTAAAAACCCTACATACCTCTATGCGTACGGAGGGTTTAACGTAAGCCTGAGACCATCTTTCAGTACCTCAAGGATCGTTTGGCTTGAGAATGGCGGGATTTATGCTCAGCCAAATCTTCGTGGTGGAGGAGAATATGGTGAGGAGTGGCATATTGCCGGTACCAAGATGCAAAAACAGAACGTCTTTGATGATTTCATCGCAGCGGGTGAATATTTGATTGAGAATAAGTATACAGACCCTGAGCATCTTGCCATTGCCGGAGGTTCAAATGGAGGTCTTCTGGTGGGCGCTACGATGACTCAGCGTCCTGATCTTGCGCGGGTTGCATTTCCTGCTGTAGGTGTTATGGATATGCTTCGTTACCATAAATTCACAGCAGGAGCAGGTTGGGCATATGATTACGGAACCTCAGAGGATTCCCCCGAGATGTTCCAGTACCTTCTTGGCTATTCACCTGTTCATAACATAAAAGAAGGAGTGGACTATCCGGCTACACTGGTTACTACCGCAGATCATGATGATAGGGTTGTTCCCGCCCACAGTTTCAAGTTTGCGGCAAATCTTCAGGAGAAACATGGCGGACAAACGCCGGTACTGATTCGCATTGAAACGGATGCAGGTCATGGCGCAGGGACACCAATTTCCAAAACAATCGAGCAGGAGGCAGATAAGTATTCCTTTGCCTGGTATAATATGGGAATTGTGCCTGAGAAGCTGAAAGAAGATATGTAATGAAGATTCGCGAAGGAATTAAATCTGATCTTCCCAGAGCTCTCGAACTAATACAGGAACTTGCAGATTTTGAACGTGCCCCGGATGAGGTAACCAACACAGTTGAGGCAATGGAACAGGATGGTTTCGGTCCGGAACCGTTGTTTGGGTTTTACGTGGCAGAGGATGTACAGGATGGTATTGTGGGGCTGGCATTATATTACTATCGGTATTCAACCTGGAAGGGCAAGCGAATGTATCTTGAGGATATCATCGTCACCGAAAGTCACCGGGGAAAAGGAATTGGAAAGGCGCTCTTTGATCAGGTGATTCGCCAGGGAATAGCAACACAATGTTCGGGAATGGTCTGGCAGGTTCTTGATTGGAATGAGCCGGCCATTCAATTTTACCGTGAGGTGTATGGTGCCTCGCTTGACGGTGAATGGATCAACTGTTCCATCAGCCGTGAACAAATGATCAAAAAAATCAATGGCTGATCTTAATCGACCTGTTCCAGCAAAGTTCTAAATGCTACATGGCGGTTATTAAACTTTATCCTGTGTTCCTCCGACAGTCTCGGGGCGTGTTCATTGAGGTAGGCAACTACCTTGTGAATCGAATCTGAAAAATATTGTACTGAGTAGGAAACAGTTTCTTCCTGATCCTGGTTTAATACCTTAAATATGCGGAATTCGTTAAAAAATCCGGTATTCATTACATCGGGAATATGCTTTTCTTTCATCCACTTAAGCCATTCATTCTCGATATCCTGATCTACCCCTATGGTTACATTATATAGAATCATGGGATAAATTTAGACATACTCGCCGGGAATCGCATCATTTTTGTTTTTACGGAAACAAAAAATAATGTAAATTCCTCAGACTGAATAACTATGACGACACAAAAGAAAGTCAGATTACTTACATACGCCTTCATCCTGATCATGCTGTTCGGAGCATGCCGGAGATCGGGCAGCGAAAGCACGGAAAACCGGATGGATACCAACGGTCCGGTTACGTTAGCAAGGGTTGATCTGGATCTTGATGCCATAAAAGAAAGGGGTACGCTTCGCGCAATTGTTGAAAACAGCTCCACAGGATTCTTCATTTATAAGGGTCGCCCCATGGGGTTTGAGCATGATTTGCTGGATCTCTTCGCTAAGTCAATAGGCGTAGAGTTGGAGATTGTAGTCACAAAGAGTATTGATGAAGCATTTAATCTGCTGGATAGTGGTAAGGGGGATATCCTTGCGTATGCCCTTACCATCACCAAAGAAAGAAAAAAACGTGCAGCCTTTACCCACAGCTATTATTCCACACGCCAGGTGCTTGTACAACGTATGCCGGATAACTGGCGGAGTATGAAACGCGATGATATAGATAAAGGACTGATTCGGGAAGTCGTTGATTTGGCCGGCAAGGAGGTATTCGTGCGGAAAAGCTCAAGTTATTCAAGGCGGCTCGAAAACCTGTCAGACGAGATCGGCTCTGATATTCTTGTAATTGACGTTGATAGTGCTGAAACGGAACAATTGATTCATATGGTTTCTGAGGGGGAGATACCGATGACAGTAGCCGATGAAACCGTTGCGCTGGTAAATGCCTCCTATTATCCGAACATTGATGTAAAAACGCCCATCAGTTTTCCTCAGAATATTGCCTGGGCGGTACGGCCCAATTCAACAGAGTTGCTTTCAACCCTGAATAACTGGATCGACTCGGTAAAGAAGGAGCCGACAGCTAATGTGATTTATAACCGGTATTTTAAGTACAGGCGAAAGGCCAACATGCTGGCACGGAGTGATTATTCCTCGATGGGCGGTGAAAAAATTTCGCCATTCGATGATCTCATTCGCGAAGCCGCTGATACCCTGCGTTGGGATTGGCTTTTGCTGGCTTCGCAGATTTATCAGGAGTCGAAATTCGATACAGACATTGTTTCATGGGCCGGAGCTGTAGGTTTAATGCAGGTTGTGCCTGAAACGGGATCCCGATTTGGAGCAACTGATTTAACAGATCCAAAACAGAATATACGTGCAGGCATGGGTTATTTGCTTCACCTCGATGAACTATGGTCGAAGACCATTACCGATCCGGAAGAGCGGATAAAATTTGTACTTGCTTCATACAATGTCGGTTTGGGCCATGTGGTGGATGCGCGCGATCTCGCACAGAAATACGGCAGGGATCCATTGAAATGGGAAGGCAATGTGGAATATTTCCTAGAGCGCAAGTCAGACCCCGAAATTTACCAGGATGAAGTAGTCAAATCGGGATACTGCCGCGGGGATGAGCCTGTAAACTACGTGCGTGAAATATTAAACCGTTACGAGCAGTATAAGCAATTTATTGCGGTTTGAGTTGATCCACAATCGCCTTCAGATCAAGTTTTTCCCAATCTTCATGAATGTTCGGGTTTGCCATAACCTTGTCCATAATCCGGGCCTGGTGATGGCCTCTTTCAAGCGCTTCTGAATAGCGAATATCCTCTCGGAATGTAACCATGGTATAGAGGGGAACCCATTCATCCGGGAAAGCATCGTGTAACCGGGCTTCTATCTTCTTGCGCAGCAGGAAATCATCATCGGCCACAAGATCCCGCATTTCCACAAAATTTCTAAGGGCCAGGTCAGCGATGGCATCGGCATCGGGTTTGCGAAGATCCTGAAAGATCTCCATCACTTCATCCCAGTTGTCATCATGCTCATCTAAAAGTTTATTGAGTACACGGCAATCTTCAAAGCCGCTATTCATGCCCTGGCCATAAAAAGGAACGATTCCATGTGAGGCATCGCCAATGATCAGGACGTTCCCATTCCTCCAGGGGAAGCATCGGATCGTTACAAGTGAGGATGTCGGATTGTCATGAAAATCCTCAAGGATTTCAGGTATCAAAGGGATCACATCCGGAAATGTGGTGGCAAAGAATTCTTTAATTTTCTCATCAGTATCAAGGTTTTCAAATGAATTCTTCCCTTCGAAAGGCAGAAAAAGTGTACAGGTATAACTACCATCCAGATTGGGCAGAGCAATCAGCATAAAGTTGCCTCTTGGCCATATGTGAAGGGCATTCTTTTCCATCAGATGATCACCTGTAATGCTGGCCGGCATGGTCATTTCCTTATATCCGTAGTCGATAAAATATTGTGAATAATTAAATCGATCCGTTCGCTGCATTTGAGACCTAATGGCTGAAAACGCTCCATCGGCGCCGATGATAATGTCCGCAGAAAAGGTTCTGCCATTCCTGAATTTCAGCTCCGCTGTCTCAAAATTCACGTGTTCCACCTGGCAATTAAAATGTGTTGAGCACCCCGCTTTTTCGGCTGCATTGAGCAGAAGCATATTGAGCCCGCCCCGTGAAATTGAATTTATCGCCTGTCCTTCTTTGCCGTAGGGTTGAAAGGTCAGCTCACCGGAAGTGTCATGCATCATACGCCCGTTCATTGGTATAATGAGCTTCTTCACTTCAGATTCCAGTCCGATTTCTTTTAGCGGCAGCCACCCCCGGTTACTGAGTGCAAGGTTGATGGATCTTCCGTGTTCACTACCCACAAGTCTTGGATCCGCGCGGCGTTCGAAAATATCAACCTGGTAGCCCCGCTGTGCAAGGTAGCACGCAACTACAGAGCCTACCAATCCGGCACCGGCAATCGCAATAGATTTATTCCGTGATTCTTTCATGTTCTTTTTCCAGTGCCAGTTTTAAAAGTCTTGAAAATTGGAATACATCCTGGTATGTATTATACAAGGGTACCGGTGCTATTCGGATTACGCCTGCACGTTCGGATGTTTCATTAAGCGGATGTTCTCTCCAATCTGCAACAACGCCGTTTTCGGTTAGGAAATCAAATACCTCGCGGCCATTCCGATAAAAGAACAATGACAGCTGGCAGCCCCTTTCATCCGGCTTTTCCGGGGTGATTACCTTGAAATCATTAAAAGTTTTTCCCAGGTCAGCAAGAAGGTATTGCAGGTATGCCGTTAAATTTCTGCTTTTGTCAAGCAACTTTTGCCATCCGGCGTCAAGGACGATGTTCAATGCTGCCAGATGTGCTGCTGTACCAAGAATGTTTACATTACTTAACTGCCACCCATCAGCGCCGGGCATCGGCTTAAATCCTTTTTGCATTAGAAACCGGCTATCCTGATCATGACCCCACCAGCCAGCAAATCTCGGCAGGCCGGGATTATCACCGTGTCTCTCATGAACAAATACTCCGCTGACGCCACCCGGGCCTGAGTTCAGATATTTATAGCTGCACCAAACAGCAAAATCTACCTGGTCATCGTGCAGGTTCATTTTAATGTTGCCAATGGCGTGCGCCAGATCAAATCCGGCAACTGCCCCTTTTTGATGGGCCATTTCTGTAATTGCCTTTATATTGAATTTCTGACCTGTATAATACTGGATGCCGCTCATAAGGACCAGTGCAGTCTCATTTCCATGCTCTTCTATTACCTGCAGGATATCTTTATTTCGGAGTGTAAATTCTCCTTCACGGGGCGAAATTTCGATCAGTGCCTGTTCCGGATCGAGTCCATGGAATTTCAACTGGCTTTCTACGGCATATTGATCTGACGGAAAAGCTCCGGCTTCCATGATAATTTTGAACCTGCTCTTCGTTGGTCTGAAAAATGAAACCATCATCAAGTGAAGATTTGAGGTAAGATTATTCATGGCAACCACCTCCGATTCCCGCGCTCCCACAAGGACCGAAAGACCCTTTTTTGCGTGTTCGTGATAGGTAAACCATGGACGGCCGCCTTCAAAATGGCCATCAACACCGTACTGAGCCCATTTAGCCAGCTCTTCTTCGACTAATTTTCTCGCCCTCACAGGTTGTAATCCAAGTGAATTACCCGTGAAGTAAAGCACAGACTTACCATTTTTCTGGGGAATGCTGAACTCCCGCCGAAAGGATTGTAATTCATCCTTACTATCAAGATCAGAAGCAAAGGATGCCGAATTTTCAAAAACTTCAGTCATGATAAAAGCTTTGGGCGGGGGATAAAAGTAAAAGGCTCATTACACAAATCGGGGATCGGTCTCCATTACATGGCCGCATTTGCTGCATGTGCGCAGTTCTTCGCTGCCATAAAATTCACGGAACCGTGGAAGAAAGTCCTTTTCAATATTGGTAAGCGGGAAATAGGTCTCATGCAATTTGTTATTGCAATTGTCGCAGAACCACATGAGTCCGTCTTTCTGATCCTTGTCACGTATGCATTCAATTACCAATCCGACACTTCCGGCAGGACGGATCGGCGAGTGAGGAACCTTTGCGGGGTGAAGATACATTTCGCCTTCACGGATCGGAATTTCCACAGCCTTTCCGTCTTCCTGTATTTTAACAGTGATATCTCCCTCAAGCTGGTAGAAGAGCTCTTCGGTTTCATTGTAGTGATAATCCTTTCGGGCATTCGGCCCGCCAACGATCATAACAATATAATCATCTGCCTCGGTATACAGGTTTTTATTGCCCACGGGCGGTTTGAGGATGTCCCGGTTGTCTTCAATCCACTTTCTCAGGTTAAATGGTCTTCTGATTGCCATATGCTCTATTTTTCTGTTAAATTTAACTAAAATTCAACACAGTTATGCTTGACTTGTCACTGAAAGAAAAACATGCGGTTGTTTGCGGCAGTACGCAGGGAATTGGATTGGCAATTGCCGAATTGTTTGCGGCACAGGGCGCTACCATAACCCTCATGGCACGGGACGCGGGAAAGATGGAACAGATTGTCCGGAAACTGCCCAACAGCGAAGATCAGAATCATGATTTCATAGCGGTTGACTTTAATGATACGGCTGCCCTGAGTGAAGTGCTAAAGAAGGAGCATAATCGCCTGAGTACAGCAACCATTCTGGTGAATAATTCAGGCGGACCACCTGCGGGAACCGTACGGGGTGCGCAGCCTGATGATTTCAGAATTGCATTTGAACGTCATTTGATAGCTTCGCAATTATTGACGGAGGCAATTGTTCCTGCCATGATCCGCGAAGAGTTTGGGAGAATAATAAACATTATCAGTACATCGGTGAAAAGTCCGATTCCCGGACTGGGCGTTTCAAACACAATACGGGGTGCTGTAGCGAGCTGGGCTAAGACCCTGGCCGGCGAGCTTGGTCCGTTTGGAATCACGGTTAATAATGTTCTTCCAGGCGCAACTTCCACAGAGCGGCTTCAGAGCATCATCGAAAACAAAGCGAATAAGCTAAGACTGTCGTCTTCGATAGTTCGTGAGGAGATGATAGAAGAAATACCTGCACGGCGCTTTGCAGATGCAAGGGAAATTGCTGCTGCAGTAGCATTTCTTGCCAGCAGGGAGGCTGGATATATCAATGGAATTAATCTACCTGTAGATGGCGGCAGGTTAACATGCCTTTGATATGGCAGATATTCTAAATTATATCAATGGCCAGTGGAAGGCATCAGACAGCGGAGACTGGATCGACAATGTTGAACCCGCGACCGGGCAGGTCTACAGTCGGCTTCCCGATAGCAATACAGGTGATATCAACGAAGCAGTAAATGCAGCTCAGGCAGCCTTTCCGTCCTGGGCAGGGATGACCCCGGAAAGAAGAAGTGAGTTCATGCTTCGGATTGCGGACCTCATTGACAGGGATCTCGAAATGCTGGCCCAAGCTGAGTCGAAAGACAATGGTAAGACTGTGAAGCTGGCGATGAAGGTAGATATCCCCAGAGCGTCAGCAAATATGCGTTTTTACGCGACTGCCATACGTCATTACGCCTCTGAGGCCCATGTAACCGCGGGAGAAATGGTAAATTACACGGTCAGGTCACCGCACGGTGTTGCCGGATGTATTTCGCCCTGGAATCTGCCGCTTTATTTATTTACCTGGAAAATCGCTCCGGCCTTGGCGGCAGGCAATTGTGTTGTAGCCAAACCTTCGGAGCTTACGCCCATGACAGCCTACCTTTTTTGCAAATTGTGCGAAGAAGCAGGATTACCTGCGGGAGTTCTTAATGTTGTACATGGAACAGGTAAGCGTGCCGGTCAGGCCTTGGTGGCCCATCCGAAGGTACCGGTGATTTCATTTACCGGGGGAACCGTTACCGGACGACATATTTCAGGTGTTGCTGCACCGATGTTCAAAAAACTTTCACTGGAGCTCGGCGGAAAAAATCCGAACATCGTTTTTGCAGATTGTAATCTGGAAGAAGCTGTGAGCAAGTCTGTAGAATCATCTTTTGCCAACCAGGGGGAAATATGTCTTTGTGGTTCCCGTATCATGGTTGAGGAGTCGATTTATGATAATTTTGTTGATCAGTTTGTTGAGAAAGCCAATAAGCTGAGAGTTGGAGACCCCACCGAAGAGACATCCCATATGGGTGCCCTCGTTTCTGAGGCTCACCTCGAAAAAGTAATGGGTTATGTTAAACTTGCCAAAGAGGAAGGCGGAAAGATCGCTTCAGGAGGAGACCGAGTTAAGCTGCCTGGCCGGTGTGCCGCAGGATATTTTCATGAGCCGACGATCATTACCGGCCTTGATATGCACTGCAGAACCAATCAGGAGGAAATTTTTGGCCCTGTGGTAACGATTACTTCCTTCAAAAGTGAAGAGTCGGCAGTTGCAATGGCCAATGAGACAGCTTATGGACTGAGTGCGACTTTGTGGACCGAGAATCTCAAAAGGGCCCATCGCGTGGCGCATGCGTTGCATTCAGGAATCGTTTGGGTAAATTGCTGGTTACTAAGGGATCTGCGTACACCTTTTGGTGGCACTAAACAGTCGGGTGTAGGGCGGGAAGGCGGCTGGGACGCGCTGGACTTCTTTACTGAACCTAAGAATATTTGTATAAAACTTTGAATTATGAAAAAGCTCATGCTGCTTCCGATAATAACTCTGCTGAGTTTTACGCTGTATGCTCAAAAGAGTGATAGTGTAGACGGTCCGAAGATCGTGCCGATCCTTAGTGAGCAACCCGTGATCTATGATCGGGCGCAAATTCAGGATCAGCTTGATGCGATGGAGCAACCGGTTCTGGCAGTTGGCGCGGTTGAGGTTCAGCAGGATTATATATCCACCCGTTTCGACCGGCACGAGGCAAGGAAGCTGATCATTCCGGAGGTGGGCCTCGATCAGGTTAGGAAATATTGGTCGAGATCCCTTAAGAAAAGTGGAGATGGCAAGCTGCGCACTGACGGAAATCGGCTTACGATCGATCAGGTGGTAATTGAAAGTGTGGCGGCAGATCCATTTGATGTAGAGGTACAAATTGAAGAAACTCCGGATCTGGTGAATCTCTGGATGGCACTCGAGCGGGATTCCGTAGCGCTCTCTTCCAATGACGAACCTCAGCTATTTACCGCGCTTGAATCTTATTTGCGTAATGAAGGGCTTGAGATTTATCGTTCAAAGGTTCAGGATGAGATCGACAGGGAGGAAAAAGTATTACGGGATCTGAATAATGACCTGGAGTCGTTGATCAAGGATAATGAGAAGATGCACAAGAAGATCACTGATAATAATCTTAAAATTGAGGATAACAACCGGAAGCTGGAAACCAATAAGATTGAACGAAGAAATTCGGTTGAACGAATTTCTGAACGGAAGGACATCCTCTTGAATGCACGAACCTCCGAAGAAGAAAAGGATGCTAAGAAAGCTTTGAAAACTGCTGAAAAGGAAGGAAAGCAGCTGGATAAAGACCGTAACAAGATGTATGATCAACTGGTGGATTATCAAAAGGAAATCCAGGAAAATGAGCAGCTGATATCACAAAACCTGAATGATCAAAGGGATATGTTGCTGTCAATAAAGAAACAGGAATTACTGGTAGAGGCCTATAAGACCAAACTCGCGTCAATAAAATAAAAAACCCCTCCGAAGAGGGGTCTGTGTATTAGAATCTTTCCAGCTCAGAGAAAAAGAAACTGCTCTCAATCTCGGCGTTCTCATCAGAATCGCTTCCATGGATGGCATTTGCTTCGATAGATGCAGCAAATAGTCTGCGGATAGTTCCTTCTGCTGCTTCTTTAGGATTTGTTGCTCCGATCAATTTGCGAAAATCTTCAACAGCGTTTGACTTTTCAAGGATCATGGGAATAATCGGACCGGATGACATATAATTTTTCAGGTCATCATAGAAAGGTCGCTCACTATGCACCGCATAGAATTTTCCCGCTACCCCTGGGGTCATCTTTGTTTTTTTCATTGCCACGATCTTAAAACCGGCTTCTTCAATCATTTTGATGATTGCTCCGGAATTTCCCGCTTCTACAGCATCGGGCTTAATCATGGTGAATGTGCGTTTTCCAGCCATTTTATATCTTGTTTTTAGATTCGAGCGGCAAAATTAGAACATATGAAGCACAAATACATTTTATTTTTCGTTATAATCATCGGCCCCTACTTTATTTTGATGATACGGGATTTATTCTGAAATTTGCCGCTTGATCAAAATGGAAGCCCAACAGACAGGCAGAGGGGTATTCACAGACAAATGCAAAATATAGAGGCATTCAAAGCGTTCCTATCAAAACCTCAGAGGGTAGTGATAACAACGCATCACAAGCCGGATGCGGATGCATTGGGTTCATCACTTGCATTGGCATCCTATCTTAAAAAGAAAGGTCACCAGGTTCATGTAATTACGCCAACCGATTATCCGGATTTCCTTCGATGGATGGCCGGTAATGATGAGGTGATTATTTACAATGAGAATCAACAAGATCATTGTGCGGCATTGGTCGCAGATGCAACCCTTATATTTTGTCTTGACTTTTCTTCACTTGACAGGATTAATGAACTGGGAGCGGAGGTACGTGAGTCAAAGGCAAAGAAGGTCTTGATAGATCATCACCTGGAGCCGGAAGATTTTGCGGATTTCGTGAAATGGACCACTGAAGCGGCGGCTACGGCAGAGTTGATCTATGAGCTCATATATGATCTTGGCGATGAATCATTGATCGACAAGTCGATCGCTGAATCACTCTATGCAGGGATCATGACCGATACAGGAAGTTTTCATCATCCGAATACTACGAAAAATGTTTTCAGGGTATGCGGGGAACTTGTCGGACTTGGTGCGGATACCGCACGTGTCAGCAAATTAATATATGATTCGAACTCTGTAGACCGTATAAAGTTCATCGGGTTTGCTTTAAGTGAACGACTTACTGTAATCCCTGAATTAAGAACTGCATATTTTGTTATCAGTGCAGATGATCTGAAGAAATATCATTCCAGGACAGGCGACACCGAAGGTCTGGTGAATTATGCGCTGTCGATTGAAGGGATCATTTTTGCAGCCGTGATCATAGACCGAACAGAAGCGATTAAAATGTCTTTCAGATCGATCGGGGACTTCAGTGTAAATACATTTGCACGGAAGCATTTCGAAGGTGGTGGACATAAAAATGCAGCGGGAGGTAAGTCGGACGAGAGTCTTGAAAAGACCGTATCGAAATTTGAAGCTTTACTGAAGGATTATAAAAAAGAGTTAACAACAACTATCGTAGAATACGCAGACTAATGAAATCAATAAAATCAATATTAGGTATGCTGGCTATCGTAATGATAATGGCCGCATGTAACAAGAGTGAGATAACTTCCAGAAATGGGATCGCATATAAAGTGATCACCGAAGGTTCTGAGAAGACATCTGAAAAAGGCGATTATCTCGTGCTGAATATGATGTACAAGGAGAAGGATACCGATTCACTGTGGTATGATACTGCTGAGAATATGCCTCAGGTAATTCAGCAGGAAGATTCAATGTGGATGGCCGGGGATCAGATGGTGCAGGTAATATTTGCCGAAATGAATGAAGGTGACAGTGTGACATTTGACATTTCAGCAGAGGACCTCTTTACAAAAACATGGAATCAGCAGGTTCCTCCGGGGATCGATCCGGCAAAGGTCATTCAGTTCAATATCGGACTAGAGCGAATCCTCAAGCAGGATGAGCTGATGGCATGGTACCAGGAGGCAATGGATAAGCAGCGGGTGAAAATGGAAAAGCAGGCGGAGGAACAACTCGCTATCGATCAGGAAATAATTTCGGCATACTTATCTGAAAATGGAATAGAAGCAACACCGACTGAATCGGGAATTTTCATCGAAATGCTGGAAGAGGGAAGTGGTAAGGAAGCCAATACGGGGGATACCGTACGCGTGGCTTATGCCGGTTATAAACTGGATGGTCAATTCTTTGACACAAGCTATGAGGACCTTGCCCGGGAAAAAAATCTTTACCAGGAGGGACGTCCCTACCAACCATATGAGTTTGTCCTGGGTCAGGGTATGGTAATCAGAGGATGGGATGAAGGCATTACAGAGCTTCAGGAAGGTGATAAAGCACGGTTTTTTATTCCGTCGACACTTGCATATGGCCCCCAGCAGCGCAGTGAAGTTATCGGGCCTAATTCAATCCTGGTTTTTGATCTGGAATTAGTTGAGGTAAAATAAGAGAAACTATGATGTTTAAAAAAGGTGTTCGGGTTGTAACTGGTTTACTGATGACGCTGACCTTGTTCATGTCATCCTGCAATGACGACGATGGCACGCTATCGGTTCAGGACCAGTTTAAATTCGAAAATGAGAAAATTGACGCATATATTGCAAACAAGGGATTGGCAACAGAAACAGATCCTAACAGTGCATTGCGTTATCGTGTGATAAATCCCGGAACGGGTATTCAGCCCTGGGCTGCAGATTCCATTACCGCATCCTACACAGTGAGTCTCCTGGATACGGAAGAAACTGTGGAAGTTGTTACTAACGCGAAGATTCCATATAACGAGTTGATCCTCGGGGTTCGGTATGGATTACATTTCGTTCAGGAAGGTGGTTCCATACAGTTCTTTGTACCATCACCGTATGCGTACGGAACGGTTGGAAATGGCGGTAATATTCCGGCAAATGCGACACTGATCTACAATTTTCAGCTTCATGAAGTACATGCACAGCAGCTGAGAGCAGATATTGCCACGATCGACACATACCTGGAAGACAATAATCTGGGAGCGATCAAACATCCTTCTGGATTACGTTATAACGTCGTAAATGCAGGAACGGGGAACCATCCTAATCTTTTCAGTGTGATTATCGTAAATTATGAAGGTCGCTTGTTAAGCAATGGAGCAGTATTTGACGGACGGGAAAACGTAGGTTTTCTGTTGGGTGACCTGATTACCGGATGGCATATAGGTTTACCGCAGATCAAAGCTGGCGGTGAAATTATTATGTACATACCGTCATCGCTTGGGTTTGGGCCCACAGGCGCGCCGCCGGATATACCCCAAAATGCAAACCTGATTTTTGATGTCGACTTGATCGGTGTACAATAAAATGTAGGTATGGATATTTGTTTTGCAACAAATAACAAACATAAAGTGGAGGAGGTAGCATCATTGTTGCCTCCTTCTTTTCGTTTATTGACGTTGAAAGAAATCGGGTGCATGGATGAACTTCCGGAGGAGCGGGACACCCTTGAAGGAAATTCCCTTCAAAAAGCCGAATATGTTTTCAATAAATTTGGTATTCCCTGCATATCAGACGATACCGGACTGGAAGTTAATGCACTGAATGGCCGCCCGGGTGTATATTCAGCCAGATACGCCGGCCCGGACGCCGACAGCCCGTCCAATATTCAGAAGCTTCTTCAGGCGCTTGGAGATACTGAAAACAGGGCTGCGCGATTCCGCACCATAATAACCTTTATCACACCGGATGTTGTTCGTCAGTTTGAAGGGACGGTTGAAGGTTGTATTACACATTCACTCAGCGGTTTATCGGGTTTTGGATATGACCCCGTATTCATGCCTGAAGGGCACGATGTTACATTTGCCGAAATGACGTCCGATGAAAAAAATGCGATCAGCCATCGGGGGCGCGCTGTTAGAAAACTGGTTGACTATTTAAAAAGTCAGGAAAATAGCTTAATTTCTTCCTGAATTATGAAACCTTATCTGATTGGTATAACTGGCGGTAGCGCATCGGGCAAAACAACTTTTTTGTCGGAATTGATGGCCACATTTGAAGATGATATCTGCCTGATAAGCCAGGACAATTATTATATCTCCAGAGATCTTCAGGAAAAGGATGAATCCGGGGTGATCAACTTCGACCGCCCGGAATCGATTGACCGAAAGTCTTTTCACAATGATGTTCTCCGGATTAAACAGGGCCTGGTTGTGGAAAAGGAGGAATATACCTTTAATAATCCGCTGGTGGTGCCAAAAATGCTCACATTTCAGCCGGCTCCGATTGTTGTGATCGAGGGGCTTTTTGTACTCTATTTCGAAGAAATCAAGGAGTTGCTTGATTTGAAATTATTTGTGGAAACAGAAAGTCATGTGGCACTGAAACGGCGTATTATCCGTGATAAGGAAGAGCGTGGATATGATCTGGATGATGTGCTGTACAGGTTTGAAAAACACGTCATGCCGGCATATGAGCGATATCTCCGCCCTACCCGACACGAAGCTGACCTGATTATTCCAAACAACCTTCATTATAAAAATGCGCTCACAGTATTGCGGGGTTTTATTGAAACGAAGCTTTCCCAGCAGCGTATTTAAACCTCAAATGTTTTCCATTTCCCCCTCCTGAAAACCAGGATACTCATGATGGCAAGTAAAGCCACCGAAATCGCAATAGCAAGATAGATTCCGGCCGGACCCATACCGAATTCTACTCCCAGCACGTAAGCCAGGGGCAGCTCAAGAACCCAGTAACAGATGATGTTCATGATCGTGGGTGTTTTTGTATCTCCCGCTCCGTTGAATGCCTGGCCAATCACCATGCCGTAAGCAAAGAAAATATATCCGGTACAGATATATCGTAATCCCATTGCCCCATATTTCAGAACTTCTGCTTCACTGGAGAATAGGCTTACGAAATATTCTGCATTCCAGAAGAAAATAATGGAAACCACAGCCAGGAATACCATGTTAAAGTGCGCGCAACGCCATACCGATGTTTCAGCCCGGTCGGGCAACCCTGCCCCAAGATTCTGACCCACCAGTGTTGCAGCGGCATTGCTCAGTCCCCATGATGGAAGTATCGTAAAAACGATAATGCGAAATGCGATGGCATATCCGGCCAACACATCCGGGCCGAAAATGGCGCTGATACGCACCATTAATATCCAGGATACAGTTCCAATCATGAATTGGCCGATCCCACCAATGGAAATTTTGACCAGGCTTCTGATGATTGTCCTGATGAACTTGATCTCCCTGAATTTAATACTAACCTTGCTCTTTGAGCCGGTGAGAATATAAATCTGATAAAGCACGCCCAATCCCCGACCGGTCGTCGTAGCAATCGCAGCACCTTCCAGTCCTAATTCGGGAAACGGACCCAGACCAAATATCAGGACCGGGTCCAGGACCATATTTATGACATTCGAGAAAATTAGTACGCGCATGGCGATGGCGGCATCACCGGCACCCCTGAAAATGGCATTAATCAGAAATATGAGCATAATGGTCATATTACCGCCAAACATGATCATCGTGTAACGGTATCCTTCAGCGACTAATTCGGGTTCGCCGCCCATGGCAGAGAGAATTTCTTTGGGAAATATTATACCGATAAGGCTGAATACCAGAGATACAAGGATGGCGAGAAGGATGGCCTGCTCTGCTGAACGACCTGCCCCTTCAATATCCTTTTCACCCACTCTTCTGGCAACAAGGGCGGTCGCTGCCATGCTGAGTCCCATAGCAATGGAATATATGATCATGATCACAGATTCCGTGAGCGCCACGGTAGCAATGGCATTTACACTGATTTTTCCCACGAAATATATATCGACAACAGCAAACAGCGATTCCATCATCATCTCCAGGATCATAGGGATGGAGAGCATGAAGATGGCCCGGTTGATACTGCCTTGTGTAAAATCCAGTTCTTTACCTTGTAGCGCGGCTAACAGGGATTGAAATATTCTGAGGCGGGGTTTTGAAGAAGACATACTGATTCGGCTGATTGAAAAAAGAGACATTCATCAGCGGTGGCTGATGCAAAGTGGGTTGGTTTCAGGCCTTATCAGTGCTCATCGTGGGTATCTTTAGGTTAAAGGTCATTTATTTTTATATAAAATACAACTCATTCCCGGGTATGTGTTTCTCTTAAAATTTTTAGTTGCTTGATATATTGTTGATAATAGCTACATTTGTAGCCCAAAATGGAGAACCATTCAGAAATAGAACCATGGAAATTCAACGCAGGTGTAGTCATTGGACTGCTGGCTGCGCTTACGATCCTGTTTTCCCAAAGCTTCTATTATTCATTGAGTTCGGTACAGGAAAAAGTTGCTGTAGCAAAGAAAACCTCGGGAGATCAGGAGAAGGAAATTAAGGTTTCCTCTTCGAATGATTTACTTTCGACCATTGCACAGCTGAGTATTACTCAAACCGATTTTTCTATCATCGAGATTCAGCTGAATGATTATGTTGATTTTTCAAGCCTTCGTCCTGAAATACCAGATTTCAATACCTTTTTCAGAACGTTATTCCGGCGGATCATATCTCCTAACGCCCCATAACTTATCCGGTATATGCCGGAAGTACGGATGATTATATCCGAATAAAAATCACATTTACATTAGTTTTTTCATTCTTAATCATAAATTAAAATGCGTAATAAAGGTGCAGTAATTCTTCTGACGCTGGTTATAACCGCGCTTTGTGTTTACTATCTCTCGTTCACATTTGTTTCGAGAAACATACAACAGGATGCTATTTCCTATGCAACCGAGCAAAATGACGTTATCAATCTGTCTAAAAAGCAGGCCTATCTGGATTCTATCTGGAATATTCCTGTGTACAATCTTTTCGGAGCTGAATTTACCTACAAGGAGGTAAAGGATAATGAGCTGAGTCTCGGGCTTGACCTTCAGGGTGGAATGCATGTGACGCTTGAAGTTTCTCCTGTTGATATTATCAAGGGATTAAGCGGTAATAATACCGATCCCCAGTTTATTGAAGCCATGCGTTTGGCAAGGGAGCGCCAGAAAGACAGCCAGGAGAGATTTTCATCACTCTTCAGGACAGCTTATGAGGAGATAGCCAGCGATGATCGATTGGCTCCCTTATTTGTGACGGCTGCTAACAGAGAACGTTTTAGTGTTGATATGTCCAATGATGAGGTGATGGACGTTATTGATCGTGAGATTGAAGATGCCATCGATCGGTCCTTCATTATTCTTCGTACCCGGATTGACCAGTTTGGTACTTCGCAGCCAAACATTCAGCGTTTGCAGGGAACCGGCCGTATTCAGATAGAAATTCCCGGAGCGGAGAATCCGGAACGTATCAGAAAGCTGCTCCAGGGCGTTGCGAAACTTGAATTCTGGGAGGTGGCTAATCCGGAAGAATACCTCACTTCACTCATCTCTATTAATGAGATGCTTGTTGAAGAGATGAAAAAGGAGAAGACCCTGGGTGGTGATCTTGAAACGAACCTGAACCAGGTTGCCGCTGCAGACACCCAGGAAGATCTGAGTGATCTCTTATCTGCGGATGACGATTCTCTTTCAGGAAATGCGGCGGATTCATTAGGAACGGATGGGTTGGATTCACTGACCAATACTGAAATTTCACCGTTGTTCTCATTGCTGCGTTCGCAGAATGAACTGATCTATGAAGTAAAGGATACTTCGGTTATTGGCGAAATACTTCGAAAGGACGAGGTGAAGTCGATGCTTCCCAGAAACGTCAAACCTGTATGGGAAGTAAAACCAAATATTGACGAAGAAACAGGAACCGAATATCTGACACTTTATTTTGTGCGCGTTGGACGTGGAGGTAAAGCTCAGCTGACAGGTGAAGTTATTACGGATGCCCGTCAGGATATCGATGAAAGAGGTCGCGCTGTTGTTACCATGCAGATGAATGCCGTTGGAACGAAGGGCTGGAGAAATATGACAGAGAAAGCTGCAGCTAAAGCAACGGCGACATCTTTGTCTGACCGAATCGCTATTGTTCTTGATAACAATGTTTATTCCGCCCCTTACGTGGAAGAGCCTATTCCAAACGGTAGTTCCAGGATTTCGGGTAATTTCACTGTTGAAGAGGCGAAAGACCTTGCAAACATATTAAAAGCCGGATCATTGCCGGCACCAACCCGAATTGTTGAAGAAGCCATTGTTGGTCCTACCCTGGGTAAAATCGCGCAGCGTCAGGGAATTGTTTCCATCATCAGTGGTTTAGGTATTGTGGTCTTGTTTATGATCGCATATTATGCCAGAGGTGGATTTGTCGCGAATATTGCACTGGTATTTAACGTATTCTTTATCCTGGGCATTTTGGCGCAGTTCAATGCGGCACTCACTTTACCAGGTATTGCGGGTATTGTGCTTACCATTGGTATGTCGATCGATGCTAACGTTCTGATATTTGAACGTATTCGAGAGGAATTGCGCAATGGTGTAAGGCTTCGTGAAGCTATCACTATGGGATACCAGAAGGCATTCAGTTCGATTGTGGATGCTAACCTTACCACGCTGTTAACGGCGGCGATTCTTTATATTCTGGGACAGGGTCCCATCAAAGGATTTGCGATCACGTTAATGATTGGTATTTTCTGTTCATTTTTCTCGGCTGTATACATTACCCGGGTAATCATTGAATGGATGACACGAAAGGGCGATGAAAGTCATGTATCTTTCAATACACCGTTCTCGAAGAATTTGCTGAGTAATATCAACATTGATTTTATGTCTCGCCGAAAAAAGGCTTATGTATTCTCAGCCATCGTTATTGTAATTGGTATTACACTGGCAGCGGTTCAGGGTCTGAATCTTGGCGTCGATTTCAAAGGCGGAAGATCCTATGTTGTGAATTTCAGTCAGCCTGTTGTAGCTACAGATCTTAAACTCGCTCTGGGTGAGTCTTTCGAAGGTCGTGGAACTGAGGTGAAGAATTACGGTGGGAATAATATTGTTAAAGTGACGACCTCCTACAAGGTTGACGATGAAAGTGATTCCGCTGATGATGAGGTAAAAAATGCGTTGGTAAGCGGAATTGAATCCTATACGGGACTGGAATATGTGGCTGACGCAGCAACTATTGACGACCAGCATTTTACAATATCAGGATCATCGAAAGTAGGAGCCACAATCGCAGATGATATCGTCACTGCTTCATGGGAAGCAGGGATTGTTTCGATCATTGTGATCTTCCTGTATATTCTTATACGCTTCCGTAAATGGCAGTTCAGTACCGGGGCAATTCTTGCTTTGTTGCATGATACGGCATTCGTTTTTTCTGCGTTTGCCATTGCCAGCATTTTCGGGATCACTTTTGAAATCGATCAGGTTTTTGTTGCTGCCTTGCTTACGGTCATTGGTTATTCGATTAACGATACGGTAATTGTATTTGACCGAATTCGTGAATTCCTTGGATTGGGAACAAGTACAGATAATGTGAAGATTTTCAATTCGGCGATCAACAGCACACTTAACCGTACGCTCATTACCTCGTTTACGACTCTGGTAGTAGTATTGATCCTGTTCATTTTTGGTGGTGAAGTGCTTCGCGGATTCTCGTTCGCATTGCTGGTAGGTATTCTTGTGGGTACCTATTCATCTGTGTTCATTGCATCACCGGTAGTGATTGACCTTGAAACAAAACGAAATGTGAAGAAGGGCTGAGGAAAGCGAATCAAACATTAAAAAAGCCGCCCGGTTTCCGGGCGGCTTTTTTATTAATAACGTTTCCAATAATGCATGTTAAAGAGCATCAATACGGTAAACAGTTCCAGACGACCCAGTAACATAAGTATAGACAGAATCCATTTTCCGAATGGGGTGATTTTTGAAAAATTATCTACAGGCCCCACTTCTCCGAGTCCTGGTCCAATGTTACCGAGACATGTAGCTACCGCACCCAGTGCTGTATCAAGTTCTATTCCTGTGAAGGACATCAGGAATACACCCACACCGTATACAAGCAGATATATCATAATAAATGCCAGAACATTATACGTGATCTCGCGGCTAACAGCAATATTATTAAGTCGCACGGGTATAACTGCAGAAGGATGAAGTTGCCGCTTCATTTCGAGGAAGCTGTTCTTGAACAATAATGTATGACGGACAACCTTGATTCCGCCGGCAGTTGATCCTGCGGAACCTCCGCAAAACATGAGGAGGAAGAAAATGGCTGTTATGAACGGTGTCCAGGCAGTGTAATCAGCTGTGACATAGCCTGTAGTAGTAATTACAGATACTACCTGGAACAGTGCATCACGAAATGATCGTTCGAATCCCTGCCAGTCTGAACTGAAAACAAAAAAGGAAACGATGAAAGACACTCCGAGTGTGATGTATACATAGTTCCTGAACTCTTCATTTTCGAAAGTTTTCCTGAATTTTCCCTTAAGACCCCAATATGTAATGGTAAAGTTTGTTCCTGCAAGGAACATAAAGAAAATGATCACATACTGAATATAGGCTGAATCGTAATATGCCACACTGGCATTTCTTGTAGAAAAACCTCCGGTAGCCATGGTGGTGAGTGAATGGTTTATGGCATCATAGAATGTCATTCCCCCAAACATGAGTAATACCATTTCAAGTAAGGTAAGGCCCAGGTAGATGATCCATAGTCTCTTGGCTGTTTCTTTAATCCTGGGTTTCATTTTGTCTGGCGTGATGCCAGGGGCCTCTGCAACGAACAGCTGCATGCCGCCAATTCCGAGGATTGGAAGGATGGCTACAGCCAGTACAATAATACCCATTCCACCGATCCACTGCGTAAGGCTTCGCCAGAAAAGGATTCCTTTTGGCGCAGCTTCAATATCCGTGAGGATTGATGCACCGGTCGTAGTGAAACCGGATATGGTTTCAAAGAAAGCATCGGTAAAATTCGGTATTGTACCGGATACAATAAATGGGAGCGTTCCGAAAAGTGACATTGTGAGCCATCCCAGTGTCACCACCAGATAGCCATCTTTTTTCTTCAATTCGGTATTCAGGCCACGAAGGGTAAGAAACCATGTGAGTCCGCCTGCCAGCAGCGTTATCCCGCCTGAAATTATAATGTGATAGATATTCTCATCGTAATAAATGGAAAACGGCAGGCACAGAAATATGAATATTCCGTTCAGTAATACCAGCAGGCCGAGAAGGTTGAGAATGAGTCGGAAGTTAAACCTCATGTTGAATTATTTAAAGAACTCTTCAACCTGATGAATACATTCCGGACGGCAAAGCACTACAGCCCGGTCTTTCGGCCTGAATTGAAAATCACCCATAGTTGTATGTCCTTCACCATTACGCACTACACCACCTATTATTGCTCCTTTCGGGAACTGCAGGTTTTTGATCTCACGCTGTGTGATTTTGGAGCCCGCTTTCACGATGAATTCCAAAATTTCGGCATCAACACCGTGAATACTTGTTAATGAAATAACCTCACCCTGGCGGATATATCGGAAAATAAAATTCGCAGCGATAAGTTTTTTATTGATCATGGTATCCACACCGATATTCTGACTCAGGTGTATGTAATCAATGTTTTCCACCAACGCTACCGTTTTTTGGACACCGTGATTTTTGGCTACCAGGCAGGAAATGATATTGGTTTCTGAGTTCCCCGTTACAGCTATGAATGCATCCATTTCATGGATACTTTCTTCTTCGAGTAATTCAACATCCCGGCCATCTCCATTTATGACCATTACATTTCTTAACTGATCTGCAAGTTCAAAGCATTTCTCCTTATCTCTTTCGATCAGCTTGACATTGAATTTTCGGGAAAGCCTTTTTGCAGCGTGATACCCAACTTTACTGCCTCCCAGGATCATGATATTCTTGATTTCCTTTTTTTCCTTGCCTGATAATTCCAGAACGGCATCCACACCTTCTGGCTCGGCAATGAAATAGGCGTGATCACCTTCCCGGAACCTGTTATCACCATGGGGTATGATGGTCTTGTTATCCCGAAGTATGGCAACCGTAACAAAGTTATGGCTGGGATTGATTTTTGCCAGTTCAATAAGTGAATGATCCATCAGTTTGCTGCTACTGTCGATGATCACACCGATCAGCGACAGTTTCCCCTGATCAAAATCAAAAGTATCAGTGAGTGCAACTTCTTTCAGGAGCCGTTTTATTTCCCGTGCGGCAAGAGATTCGGGTGAAATGATTTCATCAATGCCGAGTTCTTTCAAATCGAGTTTTTCCTTATCCAAAAGGTATTCCAGATTCTCGATTCGGGCAATGGTTCTTTTGGCTCCCAGGTGTTTGCCGATAATTGCCGTCGTGAGGTTTGTTTCTTCTGAGGACGTTACCGCAATGAGCAGGTCCGCATTTTTCACATCGGCTTCTTCCAGGACACGGTAGGAAGTGGAATTGCCTTTTATGGTTCCCACATCGATGCTGGATGATGCCTGCCGCAACGTTTCAGCGTCACGGTCTATAAGTATTATATCCTGTTCTTCATAGGAAAGGAGCTTCGCCAAATGAAAGCCCACATCACCGGCACCTGCAATTATTATCCTCATTGGTTCTTTTCGTTAATTTGTCGCCGTCGCCTTTTCCACACGCACACCTACCGCCACGATTTCGGGCAGGGTATCTCTGCGCATGTATTGGCTTACTTCTAATCGGTATTGCCCCGGGGCGGGAAATCCATAATTCTTTAGGAGTGGGAACTGGTGATCAAATACATCACCCAGACCGTCCCCTAAAGGCTTACCTGATTTCGCGTCAAACAGGTTAGCATTATCCAATTTGCCTTCGAGCATTTCTCCCGTTGAATCAGTCAGGCTGTATTTCACGTATATGTTTCGAAAGGGATAGCTTACTGAATTCCTGAGATTATAATATACGTTGTATTTTTGAGAGGTATCAGGAATCGAAAAGGTGAATGACTGTGTTGAATCTGCCAGCCATTGCCTGCCTGAAAGTTCGTTATTTACCTCATAAACTCTTGAATTATCACATGATACCAGAAATGGAATCACAATCAGCAGTTGGAGAATATATTTGATCATTTTTTATTCGTGTTTGAAGGGGGTTTTCTTCTGTTTCTACCCGATTTTCTTTTCTTTTTTTTCCTTACCGTACCTTTGTTTCTGTATTTGCGATCGATCCTTTCAAGATCACTGTTAAGTTGAACGGCATCGTCTGTACCCGTTGCTTCATCCTCCAACAGGGAAGATGGCTTCTGTCCTTTCTGATTCAGGCTGATAATCTGTGATACACGTTTAACCCCAATCGGATGCCAGGTGTTTTCTGCATCATAGCTAAACCACATTATCTTCCGGAAAATATCTGTCTTTTGAAGTCGCGCCGTGCCCTTTTCTGTAACCAATGGTCCGTTAAGATCTGGAATATCCTTCAATGCCTCCATGTAGGTATCCAATTCATAGTTCAGACAGCATTTAAGGCGACCACACTGACCGGATAATTTACTCGGATTGAGTGACAGATTTTGGTAACGTGCGGCGCTTGTAGATACACTTTTGAAGTCGGATAGCCATGTTGAACAACATAATTCCCTTCCGCAGGAGCCTATACCGCCGAGTCTTCCGGCCTCCTGGCGAAGGCTGATCTGTCTCATTTCCACGCGAATTCTGAATTCCCCTGCCAGCACTTTAATTAATTCGCGAAAATCTACTCTGTCGTCGGCAGAATAATAAAAGGTTGCTTTGGAATTATCTGCCTGATATTCAACATCGCTCAGCTTCATCGAAAGTCCTAATTGCTGAATTATCTGTCGTGTTCTGTACAGGGTAGGGAGTTCCCTTTGTTGTACTTCCAAATACTTTTCAAGATCCTTTTCATGCGCAATGCGGTAGATGGATTTGATCTCCTCATCATCGCGAATTTTCTTTTTTTGCATCTGAAGTCGCACCAGTTCACCCTGTAGTGAAACGTATCCGATATGGTGTCCATTCGGTACGTCAACAACTACAGCGTCACCTGTGGTAAGCTGCAACCCGTTGGAATTCCGAAAAAACTCTTTCCGGCCTCCTTTAAATCGTATTTCTATTATATTAAACTTGTCTTCAACCGGCATATCCATATTCGACAGCCAGTCGAAAACATTCATTTTATTGCAGCCTCCGGTGAGGCAACCTCCGTTATTCTGACATCCCGCAACCTTGCCATCGGCCGTACTGCACGAATTACATCCCATAATTTTTTGGTTGTGATATCAATTGGGCGCCGGATTTTCCCGATGCCCCGTCCTTCTTCTTAGTTAAATCTATCAAATGTAATTTAAAACATACGAAAAAGGAAAGCCAGAATTAATCAAGGTGAAATGAGAGAAGATCTTTTCCTATATCTTTCCTGTAATAACTGCCTTCCCAATGGATGTAAGGAAGACCCTTGTAGACATGATTCAATGCTTCTTCAAGTGTGGAGCCTCTTCCTGTGACAGACAGAACCCTGCCGCCATTTGTATAAACATGATACTTCTCCTGCCGTGTACCAGCATGAACCACTATCAAATTGGGAGGAACATCCGCCAGCCCGGATATTTCCTTGCCTTTTTCATATGCTTCGGGGTATCCCCCGGCTACCTGAACAACGGTTACAGCATAATTGGGATCAATTTCAATAGCCTGCCCTTTTAAGGAACCCTGAGCACAACTGGCAAGAATCTCAACAAAATCATTCTTAATCCGTGGGAGGACAACCTGTGTTTCAGGGTCACCCATCCTTACATTATATTCAATGACGTATGGATCTGAACCTACTTTCATCAAACCAATAAATATGAAGCCCTGATAGGGGATGCCCTCTGTTTGAAGTCCCTGGATGGTAGGCTCAACCACATTGGTTCTCACTTTCTCCATAAACTCATCGTTGGCAAAAATCACAGGTGAAACAGCACCCATCCCACCGGTATTCAACCCGGTATCACCTTCTCCAATTCTTTTATAATCCTTTGCTTCCGGTAGAATCACATAATCTTTACCATCCGTCAACACAAATACAGATAGTTCGATGCCTTCAAGAAACTCTTCGATCAGTACTTTGCTGCTGGCTTCGCCAAACTGCCTGCCGACCAGCATTGACTTTAGTGATTCACGGGCTTCTTCCTTTGACTGAGCGATAATTACCCCTTTTCCTGCCGCCAAACCATCTGCTTTTAATACAACCGGTATGTTACAACCGTTGATATACTCTAACCCCTGGTCCAGGTTTTCGGCTGTAAATGTCTGGGACTTTGCCGTCGGAATTGAATGCTTTTGCATGAATGCCTTGGAAAAATCTTTACTTCCTTCCAATTGGGCACCCATTTTTCCGGGTCCGATAAATAGGATTTTATCAAGTTCAGGTTTTGATTCGAAATAATCACGGATGCCCTCAACAAGTGGTGCTTCAGGCCCGACAACCACCATCCCGATATTCCTTTTTAGTACAAATGCTTCGATGGCGCCGAAATCATCTGATTTCAGGTCGACATTCATGCCGAATTGCGAAGTGCCGGCATTGCCCGGGGCTATGTAAAGCTGGCTGCACAATTCGCTTTGAGCAATTTTCCAGGCAAAAGTAAATTCTCTGCCACCACTTCCAAGGATCAGTATATTCATGGTTTCCGCATTTGTCGGGATAAAGGTAGGAACTCCAGAACATTCGCGGAAACCATTATCTGAATTCTTTAGTCACTTGTTCTTTGAAAAACACGGTACATTATTGAAAATGACCATAGTGACTCATTCATTTGAAATGGAAAAATCTGATTGTGAAGTTTCAATGTTCTCGTGTAAACCGGTGTATATCCGTGTACGATACGGAGTTGGAACCGGTCCATCATTAAAACCAGCCCTGCTTCAAATAAAACAGAAGGACTTGCCAGAGATCTGGCAGCTGTGAATAAATTCCTGACGGGTACCTTTAAGCCTGAATCATTGGTGTCGACAGTTAATGGCAGAGCAAATCCCAGGCCGGCGATGAGGGATAGCGTTGAACGGTGCCATTGCTTAATGCTGACGGAAACATTCGCTGTAGTTCGGATCTCTCGAATAGTTGGCCCACCGCCTTTTTTAAGCGGACACAGTGCACAGGTATCAGCACTGTTTTCCCATCCGCGAAGACTTATGGTATGTCGGCGGTAGCCGAGACTCATTCCGGCCTTCAGTCGCGGGCTTAGATTGGCCTCCAGAGAAATGGACGGAATAATGAATTTTCTACCTCTGGAATTGCTCGTTTCGAGGGTGAAGGAATTGTTCACAAGATTCCTCTCACTGTGACTGCCGGTGGCGAAACCAGCGCCGACAAGTATATCCTGTGCCGGGCTGGTATTCACTAATAAAATCATCAGGAAAAGTATAAGCAGGACCTTCATCAATGTTGATTGATGGTGAAATAAAGTTTTCCGGTGTTGTAATCAGTGCCGGTTCCGTTGGCCCTGTCACAGAAATTTACAAAGTCCTGATCCAGGAAATAGTCCTTCTTACTGATAGTGATCTTGACATTCCCGGAGACAGTTAAATTTTCAAATTTTGATGTCAGACCAAGGGTAATATCAATTTTACCCGTTGAAAAATCCTCTTCAAACCAGTCATAGCGCACCAGGTTCCCGAATACTTCTTTATCCCATATGAAGACGGGTTGATTTTTTTCATGCCATTCAGGAACACAGCTGAATATTCCACAATTTTTCCATTGGCTGCGGTCATTCGAGGGGAATGATTTCCTTAAAGAGGCAAATCCCGAAGGGTTTTTGGACGCGAGTGTCACGATGAAATAGACTTCCGGGTTACCGTCAAGATAATGTTCTGCTTCCCGCATGTAGTTCATGGTTGTAAATTTTGCTCTTGTTACCTGATCCATTCCAGGGTACATATCCCGCTCACAGCCTTCACTAACCGGTGGTTCCGGCTCGGTTTCATAGTAGCACTGAAGGAGTGATTCCTTTAGGAAAAAAGCAAGATTATGAAAGGTACCCTCCGAACGTACATTTTCAATACACTCACTCCTCGCCAGGCCGTTAAGCTCCTTGCGCGGGTCTTCGCCTTCGCGAACGACGATTGTTCGTTCGTTGTGACTTATTACCAGTACTAATTCGGATGATTCCTTCTTCAGCGAGAAGAGTTCCGGTATCCCGTCGCGAAATGCGACCAGATGATCTGTAGATGACAAGTCTATGTCCGGCGGTCTGTATACCACGAGCGGAATTTCATTTTCAGGTTCCCAGTTATCGGCTGTCAGATTAGTTAAACTCGGCATCGCAACCTGTAATAAAGGGTCTGATTTTACGATCTCATCCAGTGAAAACCTTTCAAAGTCCTGGCGGAACAAATCACCAAAGGCTGTTTCGGAGTTGATCAGATCTTTCTGATGCAGTGCCAGCAGAAAATTATAGTCACCATCAAATTTTTCGAGGATTTTTTCTTTTAAATAATGCCTCAGATCCGGGTTCTTTAGTTGAACGGAAAGGGCACGGGCAATGAACTCACCACCATTTCTGATGAAGACAGGATTCATTCGTTGGTCTCGGGAATGGCCGGGGGTTATTTCCGCCTCGTCCTGACAGGCGGCTAATACACCCGCAAAGGCAAATAGTATTATCCAGTTTCTCATATGTAGTTTTGTTTGAAAAATGAATTCAATGGCCATTGAAACTGAAACAAGAATATCGTGTGGGACGGCCATTGTATGGCCACGGTCAAAAAAAAACCGGACCCTTTCGGAATCCGGCTGTCTCGGGGGTAATTATTTTTAGTTGGCGTATTCAGACATGAATTTAATACGCATTAATCGCAGTTCCTCTTCGGAATATTCATCATTATCTTCATCATCCAGAGCATCCTCGATGCTATCCGTTTCAGCATTCATGAAGTATTCGAATATGTCATCCTGCTTGTCATAATCCAGGATTTCATCAATATAGTAATCCAGATTCAATTTTGTTCCTGAATAACAAATATTTTCGATCTCATCCAGCATCTCTTCAAAGGGTATATTCAGTGATTCTGCAATTTCTTCAAGGTCAACCTTCTTGTCGATCTGCTGAATAATGAAGATCTTGATTTTCGATTTATTAACGGAAGATTTCACTACCACTTCGGAGGCGGTGACAATATCATGTTCATCAACATATTCTGAAATCATTGCGAGAAAGTCTTTTCCAAACTTTTTCACTTTCCCCATGCCAACCCCGTTAACCTGTGCAAGTTCTGCCTCCGTTGTTGGGTAGGTGGTTGCCATTTCTTCCAGCGAAGGATCCTGGAAAATTACAAATGGCGGCAGTCCTTTCTTATCGGCCACTTTCTTACGCAGATGCTTCAGCATACCGAAAAGTTTTTCGTCGTATGCTTTGCTGTTATTAAGAGGCCGTGCTGCTTCTTCTTCTTCTGGAAGGTTGGAATCGTAATCATGATCCTTGGAGAGCATGATCGATTCGGGGTTTTCAATAAAGTTTCTGCCTCTGTCGGAAAGTTTAAGCACACCGATATTATCAATGTCCTTCAGTAGCAGTTCATAAATAAGCGCCTGGCGAATTACTGATTTCCAGAAATCCTCTGATTCATCCGCGCCTTTGCCATATGCATCAAGTTCATTGTGATGATAGGAAAGCACATACTGGTTTTCGGAGCCGCGAATAACGTGAACCAAATGTTTCAGTCCGAAACGTTCACCGGTATCCCTGGCGGTTTCAAGTGCCAGCTTTACAAATTCCCTGCCCTCAAACTGTTCCCTGGGGTGCAGGCAATTGTCACACCCCTCACAATTGTCGCGATCGTATTCCTCTCCGAAATAGTGGAGGAGCTGACGTCTGCGGCAAACAGGAGATTCAGCATAGAAAGACATTTCCTGAAGGAGTAGTCGTGCATTTTCTCGTTCCTGAACAGATTTATCCTTGTTGAATTTCTCCAGTTTATTGATGTCATTCTGACTGTAAAACATCAGGCATACACCCTCGAGGCCATCCCGCCCCGCACGACCGGTTTCCTGGTAATAACCTTCAAGTGATTTGGGCACATCATAATGAATAACAAACCGGACATCAGGTTTGTCGATCCCCATACCAAATGCAATGGTTGCAACAATGATATCCACATCTTCATTCAGGAAATCATCCTGATTTTTTTCCCGAACGGATGCATCCAGTCCGGCATGATAGGGAGCTGCCCGGTACCCGTTCACCTGAAGCAATTCTGCGATCTCCTCGACTTTTTTTCTGCTCAGACAATATATGATGCCGCTTTTATCCTTGTGATTGGCAAGGAACTGGATCAACTGCTTCTTTGCATGAACTTTTTGCCGCACTTCATAGTAGAGATTGGTGCGGTTAAATGATGACATGAATATGTCAGCATCCTCCATCTGAAGGTTTTTCTGAATATCCAGCTGTACCTTGGGTGTTGCCGTGGCAGTTAAGGCGATGACCGGGAGATTTCCGATTCGCTGTATAATTTCTTTGATCCGCCTGTACTCCGGCCTGAAATCATGACCCCACTCTGAAATACAGTGGGCCTCATCTACGGCCACAAATGAAATGTTGGCGGTTTCAAGAAAATCAATATTTTCCTGTTTTGTAAGTGACTCAGGAGCTACATAAAGGAGTTTGGTGGAACCCGTCAGACATTCCTTTTTTACCTTGTTGATTTCACCTTTACTCAATGTAGAGTTCAGGAAATGTGCGTTTACACCGAAGGCATTTAACTGGTCGACCTGATTTTTCATCAATGCGATCAGGGGTGAAATAACGATGGCAAGTCCGTCGGAAACAATAGCGGGTAGTTGATAACATAATGATTTTCCCGCACCAGTCGGCATGATCACAAACGTATTTTTTCCACTCAGGATGTTACGTATTATAGCTTCCTGATTCCCTCTGAACTGACTAAATCCAAAAACTTCTTTTAGTTTGGATTTTAGCGCATCCTTCTTCTCTTCAACCAGCATCTTGACAATAAGTTTGGATTAATTCATATCGATTTGTGTATCTTTGTTTTTGTGCTGATCACAATTACAACTCATTTGAAGTTAGTAAAAAATATTCAAAACATAGCTAGAAAAGTCCTCATAAATGAGGCCGACGCTATCCGTCAATTATCCACTTTCATTAACGATGAATTTGCTTCCTGTGTGCAGGCTATTTTGCAAATCCGGGGACGTGTTATCGTTACCGGAATCGGTAAAAGTGCGATCATAGCCAATAAAATTGTAGCTACACTTAATTCAACGGGCACCCCTGCCATTTTCATGCATGCAGCCGATGCTATCCATGGTGATTTGGGAATGGTTCAGAAGGATGATATAGTTATATGCCTTTCCAAAAGCGGCGAGACACCTGAAATTAAAGTGCTCGTCCCCCTGATAAAACGGACCGGTGCTCCACTGGTTGCCCTGGTAAGCAATATTGAATCCTTTCTCGCCCGCCAGGCCGATTACGTGTTGAACGCGACCATCGGGGAAGAAGCATGTACGTTAAATTTGGCTCCGACAACCTCAACAACGGCTGCGCTGGCCCTCGGCGATGCACTGGCCATATGCCTGCTCGAACTACGGAATTTTGACAGCCGGGATTTTGCACGCTTTCATCCGGGAGGTTCACTGGGTAAACAGCTCTACCTGAAAGTGGATGATATTATGGTCAATAATGAGGTACCTGTCGTAAGGCTGGACACTCCGCTGAAAGATGTTATAATTGAGATTTCCTCAAAACGACTGGGTGCCACAGCGGTAGTCGATACAGAGGGGATTCTCCAAGGCATCGTAACCGATGGTGACTTAAGACGATATCTTCAGAAAGGTGCTGATGTCGTGGATGCGAATGCGGCACAACTCATGAGTCCTGGCCCAAGAACGATCGAGAAAGGCGAGTATGCGGTGCGGGCCCTTCACCTCATGCAGCAAAACAGTATCAGCCAGGTTATCGTAATTGAAGAAGGGAAAGTATGTGGATTTGTCCATTTGCATGATCTTCTTAAGGAAGGTATAATTTAAATCAATCCTGATGAATAAAAATAATTATCTGGTCATCATGGCCGGGGGTATCGGAAGCCGTTTCTGGCCATTCAGCAGAAATGATAAACCGAAACAGTTTCTTGATATTTTGGGGATCGGGAAATCACTGATCCAGCTGACGTTTGAAAGATTTACTTCATTATGCCCGCCAGAAAATGTCCTGGTGGTCACAAATGCTGAATATGCCGATCTGGTGGCAGAACAATTGCCTGCATTGTCTTCGGAGCAAATTCTGCTGGAGCCGTTTCGCAGGAACACCGCTCCGTGCATTGCCTATGCAGCCTATAAAATCCAAGAGCAAAATCCTGACGCTGTTATGATCGTTGCACCGTCAGATCATGTTATCCTGAATACTGATCTTTTTATAAAAACGGTTTCAACGGCGGTGGAACAGGCGGCTGACCAGGAAAAGCTGATTACGATCGGCATTAATCCAAACAGGCCTGAAACAGGTTTCGGCTATATTCAATACCTGGAAAATACCGGCAATGACCTGAAAAAGGTTAAAACGTTTACCGAGAAACCGGAAAAGAGCCTTGCCGAAAAATTTATTGAAAGCGGTGATTTTGTTTGGAACTCAGGAATATTTGTATGGGGAGTCCGGGCCATTATTACCGGGTTTCATCAACATCTCCCTGAAGTTGCGGCTACATTCGACGAAATACGGGCTGACCTGGGGACAAGTCACGAAAATGATTCGATATACAATGCTTACTCCCATACTGCCAATATCTCGATCGATTACGGGATTATGGAAAAATCTTCGGATGTGTACGTTGTGCTCGGTGATTTTGACTGGTCTGACCTGGGATCCTGGGATGCCCTGTATGACATGTCTGAAAAAAATGAGGATGGGAATGTGGTAAAAGCCAATGCCCTGCTGTATGATACGACTGGGTCATTGATCACCGGCCCAAAAGACCAGCTGATCCTGGTTCAGGGATTGGATGATTACCTGGTTACGGTCTGCGACAATGTTTTTCTCGTTTGCAAAAGAGGTGACGAAAAGCGGTTTCGTGATTACGTCGCAGATGTTAAGGAAAAGAAGGGCAAAGAGTTCCTTTGATCAGGAGGTAAGCGAACGCTGCCTTACCGCTTCATAAATCGCGATAGCCGCTGAAACAGATACATTCAGGGATTCAATATTTCCAAACATCGGGATCATTCCACGTGCATCGCAAAGCTTGAGGTATTCCGGTGAAATGCCGTCCTCTTCAGATCCCATCAATATTGCGAGCGGTCCTGTCATATCAACTTCAAACAGCAGATCCTCTGTTTTTTCGGTACATGCCAGGATACGGATCCCGCTCTCGCGAAGGTAGTTAAGGGTGGATTTCAAATTTTCTTCGCGGCATACGGGGATATAGCCCAGGGCTCCTGCCGACGTTTTCATGGCATCGGCGTTTATTGCTGCACTTCCACGGGAAGGAATTACAATTGCGTTCATTCCGGCGCCTTCGGCTGTACGCGCAATTGCGCCGAAATTCCGAACATCAGTAACCCGGTCAAGAATAAGAATAAATGGCTCCTTGCCAGCGTTATAGCATTCCTGTATGACATGATCAAGCGAAGCATACTGAACTGCGGATACAAACGCGATCGCACCCTGATGATTCTTCCTTGTGATCCTGTTCAGTTTTTCACCAGGTACATAGCTGATCGGAACACGGTGTTTTTTTGCCTCCTGAATCAGTTCTTTCATAAGGGGGTTATTGGTTCCTTTCTGCAGAAGAATTTTGTCGATTTCCTTGCCCGCATGAATATTCTCCATGATGGCCCGTATTCCAAAAAGGTAATCCTTGGGGCTTTGTGATGCGTTCATCAGGTTAATTAAAGGTCATTTATTGGCATACCCTGCCTCCAGATCTTAACCGCCTTGATCCAATCTTCAGCAAGAACCGGATTTCGTTCAAGGACGTATTGTCGGGGTGCATAGGGGCTCCGCAAAGTAACGAATTTAAAGATCAACGCTGGTATATTATCCCCACCTTTATAACTCCAGATCTCTTGCTTGCCGGTACGTATCACTTCATCGGGTGGCCCGAAAATGATATAAAGCATTCCGCGATCTGTTTTCCAGCCCTCCTTGTAAGAAGTGAAAAGGTCGTTCGCCTCGGCCACACGCCGGTAATAATTTTTAATGATCCATTTCGCATTTTCCTTCGAACCGGTCATATCCAGCCAGAAGCGGTCAAAGACCTGTTTGTTTTCGATATTCAACATCAGGCGCTCACGCTCCTCCCGTGTAGTGATATATACCAGTGGTTCGATGAGATCAGATATAGTGACGTATTCAGGAAAGTAGGGCCCCTGGATGCGATATACCATGCGAATCTCCTTATCTGCCGACCTACCTACGTATAACCCGGGCTCATCGAAAATGTGATTGAAGGACGAGTCCATTTGAAAACTGGATTTCAACGACAGTGTACGGGCAACTTCCGGTTCACTTGTGCTCATAGGCGGCAGAGCAACCGGAAATTCATGGTCATAAATATCGAATGTGATCGGGACCGCGGCCGATATATCATATTTGCCCTCATTCAGATAGCTTTTAAGCATGGGTATTCCAAACGTGTTGATCAACAGCGCCGGAAAAGGGCGTTCCTCAAAATCAATATTTTCATAGAATGACAAACCGCTGGAAGCACTTTTTACTTCACTGATGATAAGGGGATCAGATAAACTTGAAAACCGGAAAGAATAGACGGATTCACTGCCCAATCTTTTGATCAGCTGACTTGATATGGGATATATTTCATTGCCTTCCAGAGTCTCCTCGTAGTTTGAAAGTCCGTAAAATGAAAAGTCATATTCCGGATCCACCTGCTCGGTGCGGTCGGTGATGCCGATCATTATTTCATACTCTCCCGAAGGCCGGAGTCCGTAAATAACATGCATATCAATCTCTTCCTCCGGATTATACTGATGCGCATAATTTATGCGTTCAGGTGTATTCTGGGAATACAGTGAGGTTATTGATAAAAGGAAAATGGACGCGTATACTAAAGCTTTCATTCGACTCTTTTTATAAATATACATCAAAAAGAGAGCCAAAATGATCAGATTCATTTCAAAATCGGGTATTCTCGCCCTGATCCTCTATTTTTGCCGCATAAAATAAGCGTATGGCTGTATACACCACTGAAATAGCATCTGACCGGATTACCTCTGATAATCCGATTCACCAACGATTACTGGAGGCATATTATTTGTCGAGGGATTATCTGAAGGGGGACCTGCTCGAAGTAGGTTGTGGAGAAGGGCGAGGGATTGCTGTTCTGCTGCCTCATTGTGACTCCTATACAGGAATTGATAAAATTGAGGAAGTAATCAACTCACTCCGCGCACAATATCCGGATCAAACGTTTATTAGTGGAAATATTCCGCCTCTGAGTATGTTCGAAAGCGCCTCTTTCGATAGCATTGTTTCCTTCCAGGTAATTGAACATATTCGGGACGATCACGCCTATCTGCAGGAATTGTATCGGGTTTTAAAGCCCGGAGGAGTAGCCCTGCTTACAACACCGAACCGGAAAATGAGTCTATCCCGAAACCCCTGGCATATTCGGGAGTATACCGCCGCTGAACTTACTTCCCTGGCAAAGAAATATTTCCCTGAGGTGGAAATGAAGGGAATTACGGGAAATGATAAAGTGATGAGATATTATGAATTGAATAAGGCATCCGTCAGGAAATTTACCCGTTTTGATATCTTTAATCTTCAGTACAGGCTGCCGGCTCCAATACTCAGGATACCCTATGAATTTTTTAACAGGCTGAACAGGAATAAATTAAAGGAAACCGATGATGCTTTAACTCTTTCGATTCAGCATGATGACTACATATTAACAGAAGACGCAGGTTCAGCTCTTGACCTGTTTTGCATTCTAAAACGATAACGTCTTTTATTTTAACGGATAGGTTGATGTTGAATCAATTATTATATTGGGAGGCAGATTTCTGTTTTAACAATGAGCACCTATCGTTTTTGGCATGTTGGAAACTGGTGTATTCACACCGGTCAAAAATACATTGAATCTCCTTTTCTGGGCCCCACCAAAGGTGTTGAAATCCTCAATTATGCGGAAGAATTTGTGGATTCGTTGCGGGATATCCCTGATTCGGAAGTAATCTCAGAGCCTTCCTGGGACTTATACAATATGTCGCCCGAAGCGTTTGAAGAGCGACTTTCCTGGGCAACCTGCATAATATTTGGTGATGTGGAAACCAAGTGCCTCATGCTTCATCCTGATTTCTTTAACCGGAATAAATGGACCGAGGGCTACGTTACTTTTCCCGACAGATTTGAGATACTCCGTGATTGGGTTGCCAAAGGGGGGCATTTTCATATGAATGGCGGATGGTACAGCTTTGGAGGAGAGCTTGGTAAAGGAGGCTGGGGGCGATCGGTTTTTCACGATGCGCTTCCGGTAGTTTGCAGGGAAGGTGATGACCTGATTGAATCGACGTCGAGTTACATGGTTCGTACCCAGGTTGAAGGCCATGCCGTAATGAGCGGCATAGATGTAAGCGAAATACCTCCCATACTGGGATTTAATCAAACTACCCTCCGGCCCGGAGCTGAAGCATTACTTGAAATACACGCATGGGGGGAATGGCATCCTTTATTAGCAGGACATCATGTCGGTAAGGGTAAAGTAACAGCCTTCACGACCAGCGCTTCCCCTCATTGGGGGATTAATCTGGTTAAGTGGCCTCAGTACAGACAATTATGGGCGCAATTATTTACGAGATACTAGTTAAATGAAATTGGTGATTACAAGAGGAATAAACATTGCAATAACGGTATCACTATTATTGCTGACTGGAAGTTGCCAGCGTCCTGATGAAGCGGGAGGGGATTCCTTTATGGCGGCAGTCCGCTGGAATCTGGTTGCTAATTCCGATAAAGGGGATCACCAGGCGTGGTTTTTATTGAAAAACGAAGGGAATGTAGCATTAACGGGTGAGAACTGGGCAATGTACTGGAATATGGCACCGAGAGATATCGACCCAAACAGTATCGACAAGCCGGTAAAAATGGAATGGATTAACGGGGACTTCTACAAGATGGTTCCCATGGAGGGATTTTCCCTTCCGCCCGGGGATTCCGTGAAAATCACCTATACCGGCAGTGAATGGATGATCAAGGAGTCGGATGCACCGCTGGGCGTGTATTTCGTTCTTCAAATCGACGGGACAGAAAAGATCGTTTCGGCCGGAGATTACAGGATCATGGCATTTGATGCCCCGGATCAGGTGAACCGAACGTCTTTTGATCAGGAGCCTATTCCTACAGCACAGCAGCTTTTTGCGGAGTATGGTACGATATCCATGACTAAACGGAGCGAACTCACACCCATTTTGCCATCCCCGGTATTATACACATACCTGGAGGATTCAATTCAGATCAAATCAGGCGGTGTTATACAACATTCTGCAGGCCTGGAAGCGGAAGTAGCAGTATTTGCTTCTGAATTAAACACGTTATTTCAGGGATCCTTTACGGTTAAAGGGGAGATTACGGTCGATTCCACGGCGATCACGCTGTTGCTGGAAGAAGTGGACGTTCCGGGATCGTATACACTCGACATCTCAGCTTCTGGAGGCATCGTGATCAGAGGCGACCAGGCAGGTGTGTTTTATGGTACACGCTCGTTGATTGCCCTTTTTCCTCCTGGTAGTTTTGGCAAGGAACATACCAACATTACGGTTCCTTCCATACATGTGGAAGATCAACCTGAATTCCAGTACAGGGGATTCTTCATCGATATATGCAGAAATTATAACTCGCCTGAAACCATCAAGCGACTGATCGATGTAATGGCACTTTATAAATTGAATAAGCTTCATATTCACCTGACCGAGGATGAAGCATGGCGGATTGAGATTGAGGAGTTGCCTGAACTTACAGAATACGGATCGAATCGAGGTCATACAACAGATGAAATGAATCATCTCGCTCCCGCATACGGCTCGGGTCCGTTTACTGATCCTGAAAAGGGGTATGGAAGTGGCTTTTATACTCGGGAACAGTTCAAAGACCTGATCCGGTACGCTCATGCGCGTCATATCGATGTAATTCCGGAGTTCAATGTTCCCGGACACTCAAGAGCGGCTATTAAAAGTATGGAATACAGGTTCCGTAAGTACCAGTCTGAGGGAAATATGGAGGAGGCTGAAAAATTCAGATTGGCCGATCCTAATGACGAATCTGAATATCGGTCTGCCCAATGGTATACGGATAATACGGTTTGTGTGTGCAGGGAATCTGCTTTTACGTTTGTAACCACGGTAATTGATGATATCATCGAAATGTATGATGAAGCCGGGGTTCCTTTAACGACATTCCATGTTGGAGGGGACGAAGTACCCCGGGGAGCATGGACGAAGTCACCCCTTTGCCAGGAGTTTATGCAAAGTCATCCTGAAATCGATAACGAACGAAATCTTCAAAAGTACTTTTTTGCACGGGTAAACGGATACCTGGAAGAGAAGGGGCTGAAGGCGGCTGGCTGGGAAGAAATAGCACAGAATTTCAGTCAGGACGGATCCTGGACCGTTAACGAAGATTTTGCTGGAGGACAGGTTATTCCATACGTCTGGAATAGTCTCTGGGGTGCCGAAGATCTTGGAAATAAAATGGCCAACGCGGGCTATCCTGTTATCCTTTGCAGTGTGGCAAATCTGTATTTTGATCTGGCCTATAACAAAGATCCGAGAGAGCCAGGATTGTATTGGGGTGGATTTGTAGATACCCGTGATGCTTTTTCCTTTGTGCCGTATGATATGTTCCAGTCGCTCGAGGTTTCTGCAATGGGTGTGCCCTACACCCCGGAAGACTTTACAGACATGGAGCGGCTTACCAATGAGGGCAGGGGCAATGTGCTTGGTATTCAGGCACAGCTTTGGTCTGAAACTATAAAAGGACGTGATATGGTTGAATATTATGTCCTGCCTAAACTGCTGGGTCTGGCAGAGCGTGCATGGGTGGGAACCCCGGCCTGGTCCAGGCTATACCCTGAATCCAGGGAAAAAGCAGCCGATGAAGCCTGGAATGAAATGGCAAATCGCATCGGGCAAATAGAATTACAACGACTCACATATCTGAATAGCGGCTATAATTTCAGGTTACCGCCCCCGGGTGCAGTGATATTAGATGGCAAAGTGAATGCCAACACACTTTATCCAGGGTTGAAGATTTATTATACAACGGATGGTTCAGAACCGACAGCCAATTCTGATCTCTATGAAGGCCCATTTGATTATAACGGCGGCAATGTGAAGCTGGTGACCGTAGATTCGCGTGGGCGGAAAAGTTTAACCACATATTTATCCCAAATCAATGACTGAAACACTAAACCCTACCAAGCGATTAATTTCGCTTGATGCACTTCGCGGATTTACCATTGCCGCGATGGTGATCGTAAATGATCCCGGATCATGGAGTTCGGTTTATGACCCCTTGTTGCATGCGAACTGGAACGGGGTGACACCTACAGATCTGATCTTTCCTTTCTTCCTTTTTATGGTGGGAGTTTCCATTACCCTTGCCTATGAAAAGAGAAAGCAACAAGGGGCGTCGAAGCCTGACATGTATAAAAAGATTCTGTCGAGGGCAGTGAAAATCATGCTGCTGGGATGGTTTTTATGGCTGTGGCCTGATTTTAGTTTTGAGGGCATGCGGTATGCAGGAGTTCTGCCAAGAATATCATTGGTTTTCCTGGCATGTGCCGTGCTTTTCCTGAATACGAACTGGAAACAACAATTCTGGATCGGAGGAGGTATTCTGCTTCTTTATTGGATGTTGTTTGAATGGATACCTGTTCCGGTTGACGACGTCATTCAATCTGCTCTGGACACGGGTACTGTACAGCGCAGTGGTGGCGGTATTGTAGAGTTGGGTGAAATTGAGCGACTTTCAGAAGGCACTATTGCCGCCAACTATCAGCCGGGCATCAACATCGCCGCCTGGTTCGACCGCAAAGTTTTACCCGGGAGATTCTGGGAAGTTACCTGGGACCCTGAAGGTTTGCTAAGTACGTTGCCTGCAATTGTTACCGGTATCATAGGAATGTTGATCGGCAGGTTGGTGCTGAAGGTTCAGAATGAATGGGAAAAGCTTACCTGGATATTCTTTGCCGGATTTGCCATGTACCTTCTCGCAGAAGCATGGTCGTGGTCCATGCCATTAAATAAGAACCTGTGGACAAGCTCCTATACCCTTTGGACCGCCGGGATGGCAACCATGGGCCTGGCAGCCTGTATGCTGGTAGTTGATTTACTTGGATACACTAAGTGGACAGGTCTGGGTCGGGTTTATGGAGCAAATGCTATTACGTCATACGTTTTAGCGGGTATGCTCACGATCATATTTTACAGTGATGCGGTACTTGGGTTCGCACCGAACCGTGCATTTATGGACGGCATGACCAGTATCGGAATGTCGGCTAAACTTGCCTCTTTTCTCTATGCCATCATTTACATGCTGATCATTTACATACCGGCCCTGATCCTGTATCGAAAGAAGATATTTATCAAAGTTTAATGAATAGGGAATAGGGAATAGGGAATAGACCGCCTACTCCCTACTCCCTATTCCCTATTCCCTAAAAAGAAAGCTGCCGGAAGGCAGCTTTCTTTTTTAGAAGTTACCGCGAAGGCGTTGATAGGTGCCTACCGCTTCCTGGTATGCTTCCTCATATTTTTTGGCCAGGTCTTCCTCACCATTCATGAGCATAGTTCGCTGTAATTCACCCAATATGATAAGATTACTTTGGAGCTCGTATCCCAGGGGCTTATTCTCCCTGATCAGATAGTCGACCATTTCTATGGATCGGTCTCCTACAACCTCACCAATCTCCCGTGCTTTCTCGTTTTCACCAAGGATGAAAAGCAGCCCCACTGTTCGCGGGGTGGTATAGTCATACGGAATGGCTTCGTCCGGCATCTTTTCCAGTGAGAAAGTTAAAGCGGCACGTGCCATATCCAGCTTTCCTTCATCGATCAGGGCCGCCGCCAGATTATTAAAACTGCCACGATGATTCAGCACGAAATTCCTGTAATCTTCAGTATAGTATACATTTGGATTATCAAGTTCCCGGTAATGGAAATTCTCGATCAGGTTTTTGTACATCACTTCTGAACTCACAAATGCTTCCTGCTGGTTGGGGTTTCTGATGGGCAGGATACGGAATGCATTACCTTCCTGAATAGCGTACTGACTAAGATCAAAACTTATTTGTTCCCGTGAGGTATTGTTAAGATAAATAGGCCTGCTCCAGTCATTGGTAGCAAGGATATCCAAAATAGCCAGATCCTTTTTCTCAAGTCCGTTGCGTCCGGGTTTAAGGCTGAAGGTCATTCGGTCGACGATCAGACTGTCCATACCTTCCGGAATGATCCCCAGGCTTTTTACCTTTTCCTTGTCAACGGCAAGGGTAAAGTTACGACTGGGTACAATGTTCGCCTGTGGATAGGCCCGAAGTCGTTTGTCGTTATTCTTGAGCAGATCAATGTATACTCTGATATCCAGTGAATTGATATTCATATCCTCGAACGGGAGGTAGTCATTCGGACCTCCCGAGCGATAATTCTCGAGGGTAAGGGTAAATGGGAATGGTTCTGATTCATAGACCTTTCGCATCATTTGTTCGATGTACCAGTCGGTATTAAAATAACTCAACACTACCACGCGTGCATCCGTGCGGAATTCTTCGACATCCTGAACGTACCAGAGCGGGAATGTATCGTTGTCACCCCCGGTGAACAATATGGCGTTTTCGGCCGTTGAAGCCAGGAAATTTTTTGCGGAATCAACTGAAAAATAACGGTTTGAACGGTCGTGATCATCCCAGTTTTGTTGCGCCATGATCGCAGGGGCTGCCAGCCCGATCAATGTTGCGGCGATGGCGGCTACACGCGCGGAAAGGAATTTGCCCAGAACCTCGGCAAAAGCCAGTACGGCGAACCCAATCCAGACAGCAAACGCGTAATACGATCCTACATAAATATAATCGCGTTCCCGTGGTTCAATCGGGGGCGAGTTCAGGTAAAGTACGAGCGCAACACCGGTTAGAATGAAGAGTAAACCTACAAAAGCGAAGTTGCGAACATCTTTTTGAAGCTGAAATACCAGACCGATAATACCAAACAGCAAGGGGATCATGAAATAATTGTTTCGGCCCTTATTCTCTGCAAGTTCCTGTGGGACATCTTTCATGGCTTCGACAGGTCCCAGCCAGCCTGCATCCTGTATATCACTTTCGCGCCCGGCAAAATTCCACATGAAATACCTCAGGTACATATGACCGATCTGGTGGGAGAACATGAAATGAAGGTTGTCGATAAAAGTTGGCTTCTCATTTGGCCGAAGACCGGTAACAGATAAATATTTTTGCACATGATTCGGATCATCACTATACATCCGTGGCAGCAGTGTGGATTGCTTTGGATCATATTTATAAGTGATCTTCCGGTCTACTTCAATATACTTATCTTCACCTTTTCTGTAATTAGCTTCACCTTCTTCATAAACAGGCCGGCCACTTGCATCCCGTAACAGATCGGCGGTGTAATACCGTCCATAGAGAAGCGGCCTGCTGCCGTATTGTTCCCGTTTCAGATATTTGACGAATGTCATCACATTTTCAGGATTATTCTCATCGATCGGCGGATTATAGTTAGACCGGATCACAATAATAGAATAGGACGAATATCCGATCAGGATAAATGCCAGTGATAACATGGCTGTATTGAGCAGGGGTTTGGAATGCTGTTGAGAGTATCGTATTCCAAAGACCATCGCAGCGATCACAATAATCGCGAAAAATACAGCGCCTGACCCAAACGGGAGTCCGAGTGTATTCACAAATAAAAGCTCGAAACTTCCGGCAATACTGGGCAGGCCCGGAATAATGAGGTCGTTGATCAGAATCACGATCAGGCCGCTGATGATCAGCGTGAACAGGATACCTTTTGTACTGGGTGAATATTTCTTAAAGTAGTAGATAAGTCCGAGTGCAGGGATTGTCACCAGGTTAAGAAGGTGAACCCCAATGGAAAGACCCATCATATAGGCAATAAAAATAAGCCAGCGATTGGCGCGTGATTTGTCTTCGATCAGATCCCATTTAAGCATGGCCCACACCACAATTGCGGTAAAGAAACTTGACATGGCATATACTTCAGCTTCTACTGCTGAAAACCAGAATGAGTCTGAAAAGGTGTAGGCCAGTGAGCCAACCAGGCTTGCGCCAATGATCTTCCAGGTTTGTGCATCAGAAATCGTATCATCAGCCTTGATGCCCAGTGTTTTTCGTATGAGCATCGAGATAGTCCAGAAAAGGAACAGTATGGTAAAGCTGCTGCTTAATATACTTACGATATTGATCCAGAAGGCAACACTTTCAACATTGCCAAACGCCAGAAATGAGAAAATTCTTCCTACCAGCAGGAAAAAGGGAGCTCCGGGAGGGTGTGGTACCATGAGCCTGTATGAAACAGCGATGAATTCCCCACAATCCCAGTAGCTGGCTGTTTGTTCAATCGTTAACAGGTAGACAAGTGTAGCAATGCCAAAAACAGTCCAGCCTGCAATGTTGTTGATTTTTCTAAACTCCATTCCTTAAAAATTAAATGGCGAAATTAATAAATTATTAAATGTTAAACGGACGCCGCTGCCATAAACATACGAACTTACCCTAAAATCTGGTGAAAAAGCTGTTCAGCCCTTGTAAATGCCGGCATAATAGAAAAGCCAACCGATGAAAGGAACAACATAAGCTACAACAACCAAAATTGCGGTTATTTTAATGCTTTTTCTAAGTACCGAATGCAGCAGGTAGACCAATAAAAACCAGTAAGCAATTTCAAACAGGTTTGCAGCCTTCATCGGATAGAACCATTTTCTGTCGAGCGTCCCGGGGTCGGCAAAATTCATCAACGACAATGGATAAAAACTCTGCACCTCGAACAGGGTTGGATCTGATTCAATAAACAGGAAATAGAGGATCTTCAGGAATTCCGGAATGAGAAAAATGAATTCCCCGATAATGGCGGTCTGAAACGCCTCACGAAATGTGAGCCGGTACCCGAACAGGAAGCAACCCGCCCAGAGCAAAAAAGCGATAATAAGGAACTTGAAGAGGTAGACGACGGGGATGGATAGATATTGCAGTGTGTTCAGGAAGTGAAGAAAACCTGCATTACCTTCCATTTCAAGTACTTCAAATGCAGCAGTTTCATTCTCAATGAACGATTTTTTTATTAGAAGGAGAGAAAGTGTTGCGATGCAAAGAAGCACAAATACACCCCACATATTGGTCTTGTATACAGGAAGATAATTTCTTTTCAGCATGACCGAAAATTACAGAATTCTCACAAACTAACTTCTCCATTCATTTGAGGGTGGAACCTTTTACACGATTTCCGTATTGATTCAATGCAATGACGTAACTTTGTGGTATGCGGAAATTACTATTTTTCGTTGGGGTGCTTCTTTCATGGCATGCTTCTGCCCAGGATTCTGAATTGAAGCTGGATAGTTTGGGTGATGATGGAAATCAGATCATCCTGATCTCTGATATGCAGACGCAGATTGATGTGAATCAGGCGATGAATAATCTCTACAACTTCAAATTTGAAAAGGCAGAGAGGGAATTCCGCTACATGAAGCATAAATATGGCTGGCATCCATTGCCGTATTTTTTGCTGGGTTTGAGTGAGTGGTGGAAGATCATGCCGAACATGAATGATACCAGTCATGATGAAAAGTTCCTGGCCTATATGGATACGGTAGTCATGATTTCTGAGCGTTTATACGAGATTCCCAGGCATGAGGTGGAGGCCACATTTTTCCTTGCGGCCGCATACGGTTTCGAGGGAAGGCTCTACAGCAGTGAGGAGCGAAAAAACTGGAGAAAAGCGGCGGTTGCGGGTAAGAACGCCCTGCGATATATGCAGGAGGTGAGAGACAAGCAATACCTGAGCGTTGAACTTCTCTTTGGCGACGGGCTTTATAATTATTTTTCTGTTTGGGTTCCTGAAAACTATGTTTTACTTCGTCCTGTTATGGCCTTTTTCCCGAAGGGGGATAAGGAGCTCGGATTGAAACAACTCAAAGAAGTTTCGTTTAATGCATTCTATACCCGAACCGAAGCACAGGTGTTTCTGATGCGCATATTGAACAGTTATGAAAATGACCAACGGGGCGCCATGCAGATTTCTGAATATCTGCATCAGACCTATCCCGATAACCCGTATTTCCATCGCTATTATGCGCGAATGCTGTATTCGGCAGGCAGATTCAGGGAAACACTTCCGGTGGCGCAGGAAATAATGGATCGCATTGACCGTGGTATGATCGGGTATGAATCGACGAGTGGCAGGTATGCTGCCTTTTTCCTTGGGCAGATTTACGAAAACCGGAAGGAATATGACCTGGCAGCAAATTACTACCAGCGTGCTATTGATTTTGCCAGGGATATTGGAGCAGATGATTCCGGCTATTATCATTATTCACTTCTTTCAATGGGTGATATTGCCGCAAAAAACGGGGATAAAAAAAAGGCGAAGGAATACTACCGGTTGGTTAAGGATGAAGCCAAACGGGGGGACCGTGTGCATAAGCTGGCACGGGAGAAGCTTAATGATCTTTAGTGAACTTTGAGACGGAGATACAAATCACTTCTGTGATTCTGAAGGTAAATTCAAATTTAGAATTCTATATTTGAAATTATGGATCTCAAAGATCTTATCGTAACCCCCATATATTTTTCACTGATCCTGTTTGTGGCGTTTGTTTTACGCCCGTATTTTACGACTGAAACTACACGAAAGTATTTTATTCCTGCCCTATCAGCACGATTGGTGGCTGCTATTCTTCTGGGCCTTCTTTATCAGTATTATTACAATGGTGGGGATACCTATAACTTTCATACCCGAGGCAGTGAGATCATTGCTGATGTCTTTTGGGAAAACCCGATAAGCGGCCTCAAATTACTATTTTCAAACGGCAACAATATTAAAGGACTCTATTATGCGACCTCTGAAATTCCGTTCTACCGTGACAGCAGCTCATTCATGATCATTCGGATCGCTGCTGTATTTGATCTGATCACATTCAGTACATATTCGGCAACTGCCTTATTCTTTGCGCTTTTTTCATTCAGCGGTCTGTGGGTGTTGTATAACGTTTTCATTTATTATTTTCCACGTCAAACCAATTTGCTCGCTTACTCTGTGCTCTTTGTTCCTTCTGTGATATTCTGGGGTTCAGGAATCCTGAAGGATACCATTACCCTTGGAGCATTAGGATGGCTCGTATTTGGTATCCATCAGGTGTTCTTCCTTAGAAATGGAGTATTCAGGAATTCATTGATAATATTAATTTCTTCCTGGCTCATTTTTCAGATCAAGATTTACCTTTTACTAGCCATCATACCGGCCATCATGATTTGGTTTTTCCTGCGTCAGATCAGTTCGATCCGTAATATCGTACTAAGATCCCTGGTAGCCCCGGTTCTGTTAATCATTGGTATCCTAGCGGCCTACTATTCCGCCATAAATGTAACCAGGGATGATCCTCGCTATTCGGTGGATGCGCTTGCAAAAACCGCAAGAACTACAGCCTATGATATAGCGTTCTGGACGGGAAGGTCTGCAGGTTCTACGTACGATTTGGGGGAAATGGATGGTACATTTGTTGGATTACTGCGGTTGGCTCCTAAAGGTGTTTTAGTTTCACTCTTCAGGCCGTTTCCATGGGAAATACGAAACGCCCTGATGGCATTTCTGTCGATTGAGTCCTTTCTGATTCTATTGCTTACAATATATGTACTAATCCGGGCAGGAGGAATTCGATTTTTCAGATCTCTATCAAATCCGGTCATATTTTTTTGTATGGTTTTTTCGCTGGTTTTTGCTTTTGCGGTTGGCGTTTCAACGTATAATTTCGGTTCACTGGCCCGATATAAAATTCCACTGATACCGTTTTATCTCTCCATGCTCGTAATGATTCTGGATTACTCAAAGAGCGACAGGAATATAGGTGATGCACAGGCTACAGAATAAGATTCGATAATCTCCTTTCTTCCTGCAATTCCCATTTTTTTTCTTTTTTCGGGATCGTCAAGTAGTTCACCCAGCCTATTCATCCATTCATCCTGAGTTGAACACAAATAACCGTTTTCGCCATTCTTAATCAGGTTTTGGTTGATGCCAACCGGACTTGCAACTGCGGGAATTTCCAGCGCCAAATATTGTATAATTTTAAAACCGCATTTCCCTTCACTCCACATAGTTTCTGCCAGGGGCATGATACCAATATCTATTTCAGACAAGTCCTCAATTTCAGTATCTTTTGTCCACTCTTTATAAACAAGCCACGGATAATCTACCGGTGGTTTTTTATTGCAAATTACTTTAAAGTTGAACTCTTTGGTTTCCCTCAGCTTTTCCAGGGTATGATACATCTGGTCCAGATAAATCAATGTGGAATGGCTCCCGGTCCAGCCGATTACGGGCACTTCAGATTTTTCTAATTTTCTCGGGAAATGACTATCGCGGGTATTTACCACTGTCGGCAGGACTGTTACATTAACGTTGAATCGCGCAGCATATTCAGCCAAATAGGGATTCCCGCAAGAGACCACGCTACTCCATTTGATTAAATATTTTATTTTCCATTTACACTTCACCAAAGATTTGAATGCAGATTCATTTTCATCAGGCAGCCAAAGGGCATCATCAAAATCAAAAATGATCTTTTTGCGAAAAACCTTGCTAATGACCCATTCGAAAAATGGCGGACCGATCGGGGTTAGTTCACGATATATGAAAACGTAATCGTACTTCAGGCTTTTAAATGTATGACCAATTCGCCGTATAAATCCGGAAAGCACTTTAAATCCTTTTTTCAGCGCGTGACCTGGCTTATACATGATACGGTGCATTTCTGCATCATAAAAAGCCCTTATTTCAAATTGATATTCCTTTTCCCTAAGCAGCGGATAAAAGTGTTCGCATCGAAACCGCTGCCCCGCTATTTCATCAAATTGATATGGCAATAGAAAGAGTATTTTCTTTTTATTCGTCATATGCAGGCTCATTATACTTTCCTAAAATCCTGCTGTATGCGAGATCATATTTTTTAATAGCATCTTCAAGACTGAAATAACATTGCGCATGTGATCTGATCTCTTCCGGGTCGGTCGAAATCAATCGATCAACCTGATCAACACACTGCTGCATGGCAGCCGAAGTAATCGATTGTATTAGTAAGCCATTAGTTCCTTCAACAAAATATCGGGGGAAATCAGAAATTTCATTCGCAATAACAGGAATACCAGCTGCCCATATCTCCCCGAGCTTAGTCGGCATACTGGCACTTATTGAATAGCTTTCCCGAAGGAAAAAGATATTTATATCTGACAAGTTAAGGAATCGGTTTATATCCCTGTGGTCAACATAAGTGACTCGAATCCTGTCACTATTCGTGTTTCTGGTTTTGCACCTGGCCAGGATTAATTCGGCAGGATAAGGAGTTAAAAATAAAAACCAGGCTTCGGGGTAACGCTTTTGAAGTAACTCATAGAAATCCAGCATTTCGTCCAGCAGGTATACACCTCCGATGGATCCTGAGTATGAAATTACTAAGTCGTCAGCTGGAATGCCCTGTTCAATTCTGAATTCTTTTTTCTGTTGATCGTTTTCAGGTCTGAAGACAGAGAAGTCTGCGGCACAAGGTATAACAGTAATGCAATCTGAATCCGTTGACCATTTTTGAGATATTATTCCTTTTGAAAGGTGGGTGAGCGTGATCACACCTGCAGCATTTCTGTATAATTCACCTTCCACTTTTTTGAAATACCTGTAAGCGATATAGCGAATCGGGTTGCGTAAATTCCAAATGCCGCGTTCAACCCTTTCATCAATCCAGAATCCCCTAATGTCGAACAGATAGGGGATATCATATTTTTTATGCATTTTCAGTGCCACATCCCCGGCAACATAACTCCTCGCATGGATAAGATCTATCCCTCCCGATTCTATTATAGAGTTGACGGCTCGTGAAAAGGAGATCATATCAGTAATCTTCCCAATACTTGAAGAGTTGAACTGAAGGAATGACCATTGGATCCCATGATTATCCAGTTCTTTCTCCATTTCATCTTTGGGGACACCCATGTTCGAAGGTTTTTCGACGCTAAGAATATGGAAGGTGTAACCTTTTGACCTCAGGAGATATATATAAGGCAGAATCTGGGATTTCCCCAGAGGATCAAGTATTCCGTCGTATGTGATGTAAAGTATATGACTGCTCAACGATCGAATGAATTAGGTTCCTTCCGGGAGAGTTTCCTTCAAAAACTTCCTTCGTATGGTTTCGGTAAATATTCGAAACCAAAAATAGATAAATATCTTATCTTACGGCAGTATGGTTATACTTTACGCCATGCATCAGTTTTTTTTTATTTTTGAATCATATGAAGATTCTTATTCCTGGGTTCTTTTTGTTTATCGCGCTGGTATGCTGTGTTAATTCAATGGCCCAGAATCCGATTGATGGGCCTGCCCAGGCATGCAGAAATCAGGATGTCTTGTTCTCCACCTCCATTACCGGATATGACTCTATAGAGTGGGATTTTTGTGATGATGATCTGCTTGATATTTCGGGCAATGGAATTACTCTAACAGGAATACCCGGGGCCGCAGGAATAGATGGAATTGAGATCATCGAGCATTCAGGACGTTTCTTTGGGTTTATTCTGGCTGCCAACTCCAATGATCTGGTACGGCTTGAGTTTGGTACATCACTTACAAATACCCCGATAATTACAAACCTTGGCGACCTGGGTATCCTTTCCCGCCCAACAAAAATCAAATTGTTTCGTGAAAATGGTAACTGGTTTGCCTTTAGCCTGAACGCAAGTAGCGGGAATGATCTCCTTATCCTTGAATTTGGAAATGATCCTGTCAATATTCCGACTGTTCGTAACCTGGGAAATTTTTCAGGTCAGATTACTACCCCATTTGGAGCAGATCTTGTTCTTACTGATCACCCTATTCTCTTTATTGCGGACCGGTCGTCAAGAAGACTGCTGAAGCTCGATTTTAATAATGGCATCGCCAACCCACCGGTCCTGGATGTTAAGCAACTTCCGGTGACAAATTTTTTCAGGAATGTAGCATTTGAATATTTCAATGGCACCTACATTGGTCTTGCAGTCTATGAGAACGGAGAGATTTATCAACTTGAGACAACCATGCTGCCGGGGAGTGAAATTCAGGTTAAACAGATCAACCAGGCACTCCCACCTATGAACACACCATATTCAGTTGAGTTCTTTCCGCAGGGGGATAAGCTGGTTTCCTTAGTATTATCACGCACTGGCGAATTACATCAATTAATCTATTCATCAGATACCGACGTGATTCCGGCATATAATTATATTGGTAATTTCGGAACTTTTACGTTAGCCTTCGACTTCGGTTGGATCAAGTCAGACAGTCGTTATCATGCTTTTTTATCGAATCCCGGTAATAACAGTCTATATCGACTCGATATCAACAATACCTGTGATGCATCTGTTTTTACCTCAGATGCAGCGAATCCTCCCGCTATTCAATATAGTGGGGCAGGCGTCAAACTGATTTCACTTACGGAAACCCGCGGGGTTGGGAAATGGATTTACTTTGATTCACTTTTAGTGAATCGAGGTCCTGATCCACAGTTTTCCGTATCGGGTCAGTGCATTGGCTCTGCGTCGCAATTTATAAATGAAACGATTCTCGATGTAACGCCCGGAACTGCTTTTTGGGACTTTGGTGATGGAACTACAAGTACTGATTTAAATCCGAGCCATACATTTTCTTCCTCAGGAACTTTTAACGTAACGCTCACAATGACAGATGGCTGCGGTGAATCCCAATCATTGGTCCGCGAGGTAAATATTTTTCCTGCCGATGATCTGCAGGCAGGATTTTCCGCAGATGCAGTCGTATGTACGAATACGTCCAATTTGTTTACTGATGAGTCAACCTTTACCAATGATATGCCCAGGGAGTGGGCATGGTTCAGCAACGGTGTACTTGTTTCACAGGACCAGAACCCTCAACTGGGATTTGTCAATTCCGGCAGTTACAACATCCGGTTGGAGGTGACCGGAGTTTCAGGGTGTATTTCATCGGTTACGCGCAGTATTGATGTAATTGACGGGCCTGCCCCTTCTTTCTCCGTTTCGGATGCGTGTATCGAAGCGGGAATCCAATTCAACAATACCTCCCAGGGGGCTATTACATCCTATATATGGGACTTTGGTGATGGCACGACGTCCACAGCAGAAAATCCATTATATACCTACGATCAACCAGGTGATTATACGGTTCGTCTGACCACCTTTAACAGCGCGGGGTGTGTATCATTTATTGATCAGATTGTCTCGGTTTATGCTGAACCGTTACCAGAATTTAGCACCGAGCTCGCATGTGCCGGTAACCCCATCCAATTCATCGATGAATCAACCGTGCAAAATGCAAATATCGAAGGCTGGTTGTGGGATTTTGGGAATGGCAATACGTCGACCGACCAGTCGCCCCAGTTTCAGTTTGATGATTCAGGAACATTCCTGGTGAATCTCACCGTTACCAGTACGTTTGGATGCGAAGCCACAATTACAAAATCAGTTAATGTGCTTCCTTCGCCTGATGCGGCCTTTTCATTTAGCACATCATGCGTAAATGAAACTGTTTTCTTTACCGATGAATCGATCCCCGCTGCCGGAACATCCATTACGTCATGGGCCTGGGATATTGGCGGAGAATTCAGCTCGCGCCGGAATCCGGATTATGTTTTCGATTTTCCATCTGATTATGAGGTTACACTGATTGTGACAGGTTCAAATCAATGTATCGGTACGGTGACACAAACAGTACGGGTTCCGCAGCCACCAAATGTTGCTTTTCAGGTTGATAATCCCTGTGTTGGCGATGCTGTAACATTTACGGATATTTCTCAATCACCACAGGATCCATTGGTTTCGTATCAATGGGACTTTGCTGGCCTTGGAGTAGCCTCAGGAAATGTAGCGTCCTTTGAATTTCCCGGCATAGGTACATATTCCGTTACGCTCACCGTAGAGACCCAAAGCGGATGCTCGTACTCCACGCAGCAGCTGATTTCAATTGGAAACCCTCCGGCTGCTTCCTTTACGGCAAGCACTATCGCAGGAGCGCCGCCGTTAAGTGTCAATTTCACAAATACAACGGCTAATGCAGAAAGATTTGAATGGTATGTGAACGGCGAATTAATTGCACAAACTGCCAATTTTCAATTTACCTTCAGTGAATTTGGTACCTATGATGTTATGCTGCTTGCCTACAACAGTAGCGATTGTGCAGGAGTTGCCACGCAAATGATCGACGTGGTAGAGCCATTTATGGACATGGTCGCAGGTAAATTGGTGGCAATCCGAAATAACAACCGGATTCAACTTCAGATGAATGTGAGAAATAACGGTTCAATTAACGTTCAGTCGTTTCCCGTTCAGCTAAAGCTTGATGATCAGGTGTCTATAAATGGCATTGTTAATGCACCCATTGCCCCCGGGTCTGAGATTGTCGTATTGCTTCCTTTCGATCTGGAGGATAAGAATTTTGGGTATATGTGTGTCGAAATTGCTGATGAGATCGGGGGATTTCCCGATTCAGATCTTTCAAATAATTCCTCATGCGTCACCTTCGGAACCACCGTTCAAACATCTGTGCCTTATCCCAACCCCGCCGGTGACGAACTTCATGTTCAGATTTATTCAGGTGAAGCTTCTGAAGTGAGAATGGAAATTATTAACAGCCTTGGACAGCTTGTAAATACACCTGCTGCTCAGACGGAACGTTCGGGAATTACTACGGTCACATTGAATACGTCAGCTCTGCGGCAGGGTGTATATTTCCTGATGATCAACGACGGACAGGCGGTACATATGCACAGAATCGTGATCAGTCGTTAACACGCACCAATCATTTTTGATTATCTTTGCCATTCAATGAGATTCGATGAAACGCAACATTAAATTAGACGCCACAGACAGGAAGATCCTTGAGATTTTGCAGAAAAATGCAAAAATCACCAATGCGCAGCTTTCACAGGAAATCGGCCTTTCTCCGGCTCCAACGCTGGAACGTGTCAAAAAGCTTGAAAATTCAGGTGTGATACAGAGTTATCATGCAAAACTTGACGCAAATAAGATTGGTCTGGGAGTGAGTACGTTCGTAATGGTGTCCTTAAAGGGGCATAACAAGGAGAATATTGAACGGTTTGTGAGCAGAATTGAATCAATTCCTGAGATTGTCGAATGTCATCATGTCACCGGCAGCGGCGATTTCATTTTGAAAATTGTGGCAGAAGATATTTCTTCCTACCAGATGCTGATGCTTGAAACAGTAAGCAACATTGATATCGTCGATAATATGCAATCGATGGTTATTCTTTCCACTTTCAAGGACAGCAAAGTAATGCCACTAAAATGAAAGACAACACTCCCATTCTTAATGATGAGCAGATTCGGCAGAAGATTCGCCGGATTGCCTATGAAATCTATGAAAATAATTATGGTGAGAAGGAGTTGGTTATGGCCGGAATTGTTGAGCAGGGATTTGAACTTGCAAAGCTAATTGCAGAAGCCCTGGAACATATTTCACCGATTCGGGTACGTCTTATTAAAGTCAACCTGGATAAATTCGCACCTACACAAAGTGAAATATCACTGGATTGCGATGAAAAGGAATTAAAAAACAAGTCTATTGTCCTTGTAGATGATGTGTTGAATACCGGAAGAACACTTGCTTACAGTTTAAAGCCATTTTTAAAGGTTAAGGTGAAAAGACTTGAAATTGCTGTTCTGGTTAACCGAAGTCACACACAGTTTCCGGTTTCCACCCAATACACCGGATATGAATTAGCCACCACCATCAATGAGCATGTAAAAGTGGAGTTAGGAAAACAAAAACTTTCAGTATTTCTTCAGTAATACTACAATGTTATCCTAAACCTTGCACGAAAGGTACATCTCATTTGAAATTCATAGATACTCAATTATCTTAAGGGTATACTAAAACAGGTTACGTGAAAGTTAGGGAAGAAGATCTTGGGGAGCGCATTGCTCGCCTTGAGCGTGAGAAAAGTGCCCTGAATGACAGATTAGTGCACTATGAAGCAGCAGCTTCCGGCGCCAGAGAAGGACTCTGGGACTGGGATTTGATCGATAATGTAGTCTTTGTGAGCAGTGCATGGAAGGAAATGCTGGGCATAAGGGCAAAAGAAACGGTCCCCAATAATCTTTGGGAATCATTGCTGCACCACGACGACAGGGAAAGGGCTATCGCAAATTTTAAAGATTTTATCCAAGGAAACGTGGACCACTACAACCAGGAATTCAGACTGAGACATCGAAATGGTGAATATCGATGGATCCTTTCCAAAGCGACTGCCATTCGTGACGCCGATGATAAGCTCATACGTGTGTCGGGATCACATAGAGACATTACAGAGCAAAAGAAGGCTGCCAGCGCGCTGGAACGCAGTGAGCGCAAATACCGGAACCTTTTCCAGAACTCACTTGTAGCCATGGGTACAATGCGACCCGACCTCACCGAAATCCTTGAGGGCAATGAAAAATTCTGGACTTTTCTGGAAGTTCCCGCGAACGATCGTGAAACTTTTCACTTTCGGGATGTGCTGGGTAAACGACAGCGGAAGGATCTGATCGAATTGCTCAAAACCGACGGTGCCGTCGAAAATGTTGAACTGCAGCTAAAACTGGCCAATGGTGAAGAACGATGGGTGCTAATTAATGCAGTGGTTTATCAGGAGGAGGAAACCGTTGACTTCGTGTTGAAGGATATCACCCAGACCAAGGAGAACCTCATAGAACTCCAAAAGGTAAATTTTGAACTGGATAGTTTCGTTTATCATGCTTCCCATGATTTACGTTCCCCTCTCCGGTCAATACTTGGGCTGATTGATCTTTACAGAATGGAGGACAGTGAGAAGCTTCGTGAGGAATGCATCGAAAAAATTCAACTGAGTGTCCGCCGACTCGATGATCTGGTAGTGGAACTCCTCAGTATTTCACGTAACGACAGGGTGAACGATCCCCATGAACCCATCAGTCTCATGCTGGAAATTAATAATAGCATAACCAGTTATTATAATGCTTCAGATACGAGTAACCTTGAAATTACAACCCAAATATTCCAGCCCATACCTTTCATATCCGATCCTACCAGGGTTCGGATCATACTGAATAACCTGATTTCCAATGCGATTAAATACCGCAGCTTCTATAAGGAAAAATCGACGATCGATATTTTCGCGGAGGTAACGCGTGAAAAGACCGTGATACGGATCAGTGACAATGGTGAAGGGATTGAATCGTCTAAGCTGCCGCATATTTTTGATATGTTTTACCGGGCAACGGAAAAGAGTGAAGGATCCGGCCTGGGACTATATATCGTAAAGAAAGTCGCAGACAAGCTGGAGGCAACCATCGATGTGGAGAGTATTGAACTCGATGGAACTACATTCACTGTGACCATTCCGAATTCCAAATAATTTGTAACTTAGGCACATGTCTGTGCATAAGTCTGAAATCAAGAAAGTTACCACACACCAGCTCCAGGAGATGAAGAATCGTGGTGAGAAAATTGCCATGCTTACGGCCTATGATTATTCAATGGCCAGAATTTTGGATGCTGCGCAAATTGATGTTTTGCTGGTAGGTGACTCGGCATCCAATGTGATGGCGGGAAATGAAACCACATTGCCTATTACGCTGGATCAAATGATCTATCATGCTACTTCAGTAGTGAAGGCCGTGAACAGAGCCTTTGTCGTGGTGGATATACCTTTCGGAAGTTATCAGGGGAATTCGTCGGAAGCACTTCGCTCAGCAATCCGAATCATGAAAGAATCCGGTGCCCATGCCGTAAAGGTTGAAGGGGGCAGGGAAATCAGGGAATCTGTTGCCAGAATCCTTACCGCCGGTGTTCCTGTGATGGGCCATCTCGGTCTTACTCCGCAGTCGATATATAAATTCGGTACGTATACTGTTCGGGCGAAGGAAGAGGAGGAGGCTGAAAAGCTCATTGAAGATGCTCGGCTTCTGGAAGAATGCGGATGTTTTTCGATTGTGCTGGAAAAAATTCCTTCCGAACTTGCCCGCCGGGTTGCCCAGGAAGTGAAGATTCCAATTATCGGGATTGGCGCCGGACCTGATGTTGACGGACAGGTACTTGTAATGCAGGATATGCTCGGAATTACCAAAGAATTCAAACCGAGGTTTTTACGCCGCTACGTCGACCTCGATACCATAATTTCAGGAGCAGTTACCGAATATATTCATGATGTAAAATCCGGTGGATTTCCTTCGGAAGATGAATCTTATTAACGGCATATTGAATAATCTGAAGGATCCGGTTCCCTTCCGAACCATACTACTGCATATTTTCCATACACTCCAACTCCAATAGCATTCCAGGTGACCTGCTCCCACTGGCCACTGTTGATGATCAGGGGGAGATGGGCCGGGCTCCTTATCCAGCCATCCAGACCCGCACGTGCTTTGGCACCTGATGAAGCGAAATAGGCAATTTCAAACCCTGCACCATCATATCCTGAAATCTCCTTCGGCTTGTTCCACATACACTCTGCTTGCTTATGGTCATTGGTATAGCAGCATGATGACCATTCGCCATTTTCCGACCATGAATGTGGGTTGCAACGGTTGTTTGATGAAAATTCATAATTATTTTCCAGATCCCGAACATGTGCCTGTGCCACTTTTGTGAGACGGGATGAATATGATATTTGAGGCAATCCCTGATCCTGCCTGTATTCATTGATCAGGGTAAGCAGGCGCGCTTCCTCTGCTGACAGGCAAATAGCCTGTTTATTTATCCCCGGTGGCTGTAAATACAGTATGAACAATATAAAAAGCAGGTATCTCATTATGCCGGAAACGGTCAATTTCAGAATATTATTGCCTAGTTAGCTCAGTTGCGCCGTTTTTCTTTCAGAAAGACTTCTAATTTAGTAAATTCGCATCCCGCGGTAAGGCGGTTTCATTTAAAGTAACCAATTAAAAAATGAGCGAACAAAAGATCACCATAGAGAACGGCGTACTTCGTGTACCGGATAATCCAATTATTCCCTTTATTGAAGGGGATGGCACGGGAGTTGATATCTGGCCTGCTGCCAAACTTGTACTTGATGCCGCCGTCGAAAAGGCTTTCGGCGGAAGTAAAAAGATTGCGTGGAAAGAAGTCCTTGCCGGAGAAAAATCTTTCAATGCCAGTGGTGAGTGGTTGCCAGAAGAAACACTCAATGCATTCCGTGAATATCTTGTAGGAATTAAAGGTCCGCTCACAACACCAGTGGGAGGAGGGATTCGTTCTCTTAATGTGGCCTTACGGCAGGAACTTGATCTTTATGCGTGCGTACGACCTGTTCGCTGGTTTGAGGGAACGCCGTCGCCCGTGAAGGAACCCTGGAAAACTGATATGGTTATATTCCGGGAAAATACGGAGGATATTTATGCGGGAATTGAGTTTCAGCAGGGAACAGCTGATTGTGATAAATTTGGAAAATTACTGGAAGAACAGTTTCCTGCCCGATATAAGAAAGTAAGATTTCCAAATTCTGCCGGATACGGCATTAAACCGGTTAGTCAGGAAGGAACCAGCCGCCTGGTTAAAAGTGCCATTGACTACGCCTTTGAACAGAAGAAACCGTCTGTAACACTTGTTCACAAGGGCAACATTATGAAATTTACCGAAGGTGCTTTCCGTGATTGGGGATATGAAGTAGCCCGTGAAGATTATGGTGCAACGGATTTTGAGGGAGGACCATGGCAGATCATTGAAAAAGACGGTCACCAGGTAATCATCAAGGATGTAATTGCGGATGCCTTCCTTCAGCAGATCCTGCTCCGTCCTTCGGAATACTCGGTTGTTGCTACACTCAACCTGAACGGAGATTATATTTCAGATGCCCTTGCAGCAATCGTTGGTGGTATTGGAATTGCTCCCGGTGCGAATATAAATTATATCAGTGGTCATGCCATTTTCGAGGCAACCCACGGTACGGCGCCAAAATATGCAGGACAGGATAAGGTGAATCCCGGATCGGTAATTCTTTCCGGAGCCATGATGCTTGAACATCTTGGATGGCAGAAAGCGGCCGACCTGATTTATGAAGGTCTTGGAAAAGCCATTGCATCCAAGCGTGTCACCTATGATTTTGAAAGACTTATGGAAGGAGCCACGTTGCTCAAGTGTTCTGAGTTTGGCGAGGAGATTGTGAGCAACATGTAATCATAATTGAACTATACATAATAAAAGAGCCCGTTCCTGATGAGCGGGCTCTTTTAATTTATCATGTTTTTAACCTCAGTGTTACTTGAATTCCTGCAACATTTTTATAGCTGCAATGGCAGCTTCATCACCCTTGTTTCCGTGTTTCCCGCCGGCACGGTCAAGTGCCTGCTGCTGGTTATCCGGTGTAAGTACCCCGAATATGACCGGTTTGTTGGAGGACAGGCCTACATTCGTAATTCCAATAGCGACTGCCTGGCAGATGAAGTCGAAATGACGGGTTTCACCTTGAATTACGCAGCCAAGACAGATAACTGCATCAATATCTTCTTTTTGCGCCATGAATTGAGCCCCGAGGGTTAGCTCAAAACTTCCCGGGACATTTTTACGCACAATGTTATCCCGCTGAATCCCATATTCACGCAATGTGCTTACCGCACCGGAGTACAATGCTTCCGTAACGGATTCGTTCCATTCAGACACGACGATCGCGATACGATAATTCTTTGTGTCTTCGGTCGTTTTTGCCCTGAATCCACTCAGGTTGTTTTGGGAACTTGCCATAGGAATAAAGTTAAAAAGAAAGGGATAAGTTACCTTACCCCTCTCTGCATTTTTATAGTTCTTAAATGATTAACTCACACCCTGAATTTTTGCCAGGTATTTTTTTGCTTCATTCACCTGGTCACTGTTAGGATAATCATTGATAATTTTTTCATAAGCCCCTGCTGCCTCAGTCTCATTGCCGGCTTTCTCAGCCGCGATGGCTGCCTGCATCCAGTACACGGGAGAAAATTCACTTGTGGGCTGGTGATTCGCAGCGCGCTTGTAGTACGTCAGGGCTTCGTCGAAATTACCCTGCTCCATTTGAATATCTCCAAGCAGACTGTAGGCTTTACTCTGAACGAGTAGATCGCTGCTCGAAAAATCTTCAAGGAACAGTTGTGCCGGCTTGTATTGACCTTTTTTCAGGTAAGATACACCAGCATAGTAATTGGCGAGGTTTGCTGCTTCAGTTCCGGAATATTCCTGAACAATGGCACTGAATCCCAGGTTGCTGCCATCACCGTCTAATGCCAAATCAAGACTGTCGCTTTCAAAATAATGAATTGCCTGGAACATCATGTTCTGCGCTTCTTCATTTCGGCTATCCTGGTAGTACTTCCAACCAAAAAAACCGGCAATAACCACAGCGATCAATGCGGCTACTCCAATAACGACACCGCGGTGGTCCTCAAGGAATTGTTCCGTTTTGGTAAGCTGATCCCTCAGCAACTCCGGATTCTCCAGGTATTCGGTCCCCGTGTGACTCTCTGCTTTCTTTTTACTCTTAACTGCCATCGATTACATTTTTAAGGCTGCAAAGCTAACAATAATATCCCAATATGAAAATACAGCCCGGCTTAATCCGTAGTGAAAGGATAATCCTCTTCAGCATACACATCGCGGAATGCTTCTGAAGGATCAGGGAAATCGGATTCTTCAGCAAATTTGACGCATTCCTGAACAGTTTCCTTGATCTTCTTTTCAATTTTCTCCAGGTCTTCCTCAGAAGCGAATTTATTATCGAGGATGGTTTTACGAACCTGCTCGATCGGATCCTTTGCCTTGTATTCCTCAACTTCTTCTTTAGTACGGTATTTCGCAGGGTCAGACATGGAATGTCCTTTGTACCTGTATGTCCTGAATTCGAGGAGTGATGGCCCTTCGCCCTTTCTGGCGCGTTCGGCTGCTTTTGCTACGGCTTCGTGAACGTCTTCCACCGACATGGCATCAACAGGCGCGGATGGCATGTCGTAGGATTCACCCAGTGTATATAGTTCAGTTACGTTGGATGTCCGCTTAACAGAAGTACCCATTGCATAACCGTTATTTTCAATTACAAAGATCACCGGCAGGCTCCACACCATCGCAAGGTTCAGTGCTTCGTGAAATGCACCCTGACGAACTGCTCCGTCGCCCATATAACAGATGCAAAGATTTCCGGTTTTATTATACTGTTCGGCAAAGGCTATCCCGGCGCCGAGCGGAATTTGTCCGCCAACTATACCGTGCCCTCCGAAGAAATGATTTTCTTTATCAAACATATGCATCGAGCCGCCCTTTCCTTTCGAGATGCCGGTTTCCTTCGCAAACAACTCGGCCATGATGGCTCTGGGGTCTGAACCCAACGCGATAGGGTGGGCATGGTCGCGGTAAGCGGTGATGTATTTATCACCCCTTCTCAGCGCAGAAACTGCACCAGCAGCGCAAGCTTCCTGACCGATGTATAAGTGACAGAATCCACGAATTTTTTGTTGCCCGTATAATTGACCTGCTTTTTCCTCAAAGCGTCGCATCAGGAGCATTTGTTCAAACCAGTTCAGATAGGTTTCTTTCGAGAATTTTGTTTTACCTGTAGATTTAGCAGCTGTCTTTCCTTTTGTTCTCGTTGCCATAATGTTAATTTTGATCCACTTGGGACTGCGAAATTAACCAAAAAAACTTAATGCACATTAGAAAACTACGTTTGTTTGATTTTAAGAACTACCATGAGGTAAACGTGGTTTTTTCACCCTATATCAACTGTATAACAGGATTGAACGGTTCGGGGAAGACGAATTTGATTGATGCGATTCATTACCTGGCGCTTACCAAGAGTGCGTTCAATACGATTGAAAAAGAAAATATCCGGCATGGCTCGCAGGCTTTTCTCATTCAGAGTGAATGGGAAATCGGGGGATCAGCACATCAGGTTGTTTGCAGTTATCAGGCCGGTCTTCCAAAGACGATCAGATACGACGGCAAGGATTATGAAAAGATAAGTGAGCATATCGGCCGTTTGCCGTTGGTACTCGTCACCCCTTATGATACCGATCTGATCCGGGGCGGCAGTGATGGAAGGCGAAGATTCTTCGACGGAATCCTTTGCCAGGCAAATGAAAGTTATCTCCGGGATCTCATTCGATATAATCATATTCTCCGGCAGAGAAATGCTTTGTTGAAGCAGTCGGGAGGTTATGCTCCGGATGCGGACCTGTTGAAATCATATACAGATCCGCTGATTTTGCTTGGAAGATCCATTTATGAAGAAAGACGTGATTTTCTCGAATCGTTCCTCACTGAATTCAGGAATTACTATGAACTGATCAGTGAAAACAGTGAGCAGGTGGACATCCGGTATAAATCCGACGGAGCGGAAGATCTTCAGAGCCTGTTTGAGCAATCTCTACGAAAGGATATCGCCCTGGAGCGAACGACGACGGGAATACACCGGGATGATTTCAGGTTTGTTATGGATGGTCATGCAATTCGTAAATACGGATCTCAGGGTCAGCAAAAATCATTTGTTCTTGCGCTTAAACTGGCTCAATTTGCGTATCTTTCAGAAGCCAGGGAAACTCCTCCCATTATATTGCTGGATGATATTTTCGATAAACTCGACCGGCAGCGGATTCTGCAATTGATGCACATACTTCAGGGTAAAGGAATGGGGCAGGTATTTATTACCGATGCCCGTGAAGAGCGGACGCGGGAATTGCTGGCAGAAACTGAGTTTCCATTAACATTTTACAAAGTAGAAAATGAATCGATTCATGAAATCAAATAAAGGACGCAAGTCGGAAGTCACCATGGTTTCAGATGCCATGGGTGATCTGTTACGAAGCTATAAGATTGAGGATAAATTCAATGAATCGAAACTGATTGCAGATTGGGAGCGAATCATGGGTAAAACGATTGCGAACCGGACCACACGCCTTTATATAAAGGACCGCAAATTGTTTGTGACTGTTAACAGTGCCCCTTTACGGCATGAACTTACTATGTCCCGGGATAAAATACTATCACGTCTCGAGGAAGAAGCCGGAAAAAAGATTGTGGATGAGATCATTATCCGATAAACCTGCAAGGTGTTAAGATTTTTTCAGGCTTTTTTTTAAAAAGTTTGAATAAAAGAAAAAAGCGTATAATTTTGCACTCTCTTTGAAAAAAGCTCAACAAATCCGGGGCTTGATTCAAGGGTCAGGTTCTTAAAAATATTGTTGAATTGGGGAGATTCCAGAGCGGTCAAATGGGACGGACTGTAAATCCGTTGCTTCGGCTTCGCAGGTTCGAATCCTGCTCTCCCCACTGGTGATGCCGGAATTTCCGGATAAACCAAATAAGCGGGAGTAGCTCAGTTGGTAGAGCGACAGCCTTCCAAGCTGTAGGTCGCGGGTTCGAGCCTCGTCTCCCGCTCACCCTATCGGGGCCTGTGTTGTCTCTGGGCAGGCATACAGGAATGCCGATGTAGCTCAGGGGTAGAGCGCTTCCTTGGTAAGGAAGAGGTCAGGGGTTCAATTCCCCTCATTGGCTCTTTGATCGGTTGGGACCGGTCATGCCGTTCGCGGCAGATAACTTCAGGATTTTTCCGGGATCAAAACCGGAGGCTTCCTGATTTCGCTGTACATACAGAAAAAAAGTAAAGAATACATTTTAAACTAAATTTAGGGATTTTCAAATATGGCTAAAGAAACTTTTGACCGTTCAAAACCCCACGTGAACATCGGTACTATCGGTCACGTTGACCATGGAAAAACTACCCTTACTGCGGCTATCTCCAAGGTACTGTCGGGCAAGGGTTTGGCTCAGGAACGCGACTTCTCATCTATCGATAACGCTCCAGAAGAGAAAGAGCGGGGTATTACAATTAACACTGCACACATTGAGTATGCAACTGAAAACCGTCACTATGCACACGTTGACTGTCCGGGTCACGCTGACTATGTAAAGAACATGGTAACTGGTGCTGCACAGATGGACGGAGCAATCATCGTGGTTGCTGCGACTGACGGGCCTATGCCGCAGACTCGTGAGCACATCCTCCTGTCTCGTCAGGTAGGTGTTCCTGCTCTTGTAGTATTTATGAATAAGGTAGACCTCGTGGATGATCCTGAACTGCTTGAACTAGTTGAGATGGAAATCCGTGAACTGCTTTCTGACTATGATTTCCCAGGTGATGATATTCCTGTTATTCAGGGATCTGCTCTTGGTGCATTGAATGGCGAGCCTCAGTGGGTTGAAAAAGTAGAAGAACTGATGAAGGCTGTGGATGAGTACATTCCGCTTCCTGAGCGTCTGATCGACAAAGATTTCCTTATGCCGGTTGAAGACGTTTTCTCAATCACAGGTCGTGGTACTGTTGCAACTGGTCGTATCGAGCGCGGTGTGATCAACAGCGGTGACCCTGTAGAAATCCTGGGTATGGGAGCTGAAAACCTGAAGTCTACTGTAACAGGTGTTGAAATGTTCCGTAAGATCCTCGACAGAGGTGAAGCCGGTGACAACGTAGGTCTGTTGCTTCGTGGTATTGAAAAATCTGATATCCGTCGTGGTATGGTTATCTGTAAGCCAGGTTCAGTAACTCCTCACGCTAAATTCAAAGCAGAGGTTTACGTTCTTTCAAAAGAAGAAGGTGGTCGTCACACTCCTTTCTTTAACAAATATCGTCCTCAGTTCTACTTCAGAACAACAGACGTGACTGGCGAGATCATGCTTGCCGAAGGAGTTGAGATGGTTATGCCTGGTGATAACGTTTCCGTAACAGTTGAGTTGATCAACAAAATTGCTATGGAAAAAGGTCTTCGCTTTGCGATCCGTGAAGGCGGTCGTACAGTAGGATCTGGTCAGGTTACTGAAATCCTCGACTAATCAATAAATTTTAAGCAAAAGCGTTTCTGATTTTTTCGGAAACGCTTTTGTTTTCTATAATCTTCACGTATCTTTGCAGACCATTTTGAGATGTGGTACACGGGCACATCTTTGAAAAGTGGATAACAACGGTTGGGATGCAGGGAAGTTCCCGTGTTAAATAACGGAAACGGGTGTAGCTCAATTGGTAGAGTAGCGGTCTCCAAAACCGTTGGCTGGGAGTTCGAGTCTCTCCACCCGTGCTAAAGTAAAGAAGGATGCAAAAAGTGGTTAAATATATTAAGGAGTCCTATCACGAGATGCGTGATAAGGTTTCATGGCCTAAATACAGTGAATTGCAAAGCAGTTCAATACTGGTATTGATTGCATCAATGATATTTTCGCTGGCGATCTTCCTCATGGACTATGTTTTCCAGAATGGCATGGAGTGGATTTACAGCTTTAATCAATAAAAGACGGACTGAACGATGGGTGATTTAAAATGGTATGTGATCAGGGTCGTCAGCGGTCAGGAAAAGAAAGTAAAATCTTACCTGGAAACAGAAGTGGAGCGCGAAGGACTGACGGATTTTATTCCACAGGTTCTGATTCCCTCTGAAAAGGTATATGAAATGCGGAATGGCAAGAAGCGTGTGCGGGAAAGAAACTTTTTCCCCGGCTATGTTCTGCTCTCTGCAGATCTCAGCAACGGAGAAGCGAATCACCTGGTGACAAGCATTCCCGGAGTTATTGGTTTCCTGGGCAACAATGGTACAGGTTCCTCGAAAGAGCCGGTTCCGCTGCGCCAATCTGAAGTGAACCGAATTCTTGGAAAGGTTGACGAGATCGATGAAATGGAAGAAAAACTGGAGACACCTTATATAGTGGGTGAATCAGTGAAAGTGATGGATGGTCCTTTCAGTGGATTTACAGGCGTGGTGGAAGAAGTTTTTGAAGAGCGTAAAAAGCTTAATGTAATGGTTAAGATCTTCGGGCGGAATACGCCTGTCGAACTGAATTACATGCAGGTAGAAAAATTAGACTAAGGCACAAGAATATAAAGAATAATGGCTAAGGAAATCAGTGGATACTTGAAATTACAGGTACGCGGAGGGCAGGCTAACCCGTCGCCTCCGGTAGGACCTGCACTGGGTAGTAAGGGACTCAATATTATGGAGTTCTGCAAGCAGTTTAATGCACGTACTCAGGACAAGCAAGGTCAGGTACTGCCTGTGCTGGTGACAATTTATACAGATAAGTCTTTTGAATTTGTCGTTAAAACACCTCCGGCACCAGTAATGATCCTGGAAGCAGCCAAGAAGAAAAAAGGATCACAGGAACCCAACCGTAATAAGGTAGGTAGCATCTCATGGGATCAGGTAAAAACGATCGCAGAGACAAAAATGCAAGACCTGAATGCCTTTAAAATTGAATCTGCCATGAAAATGGTGGCAGGAACGGCTCGTAGTATGGGTGTTCGAGTGACAGGAAAAGCTCCCTGGGAGCAAAATTAAGATAAGACAATGGGAAAACTGACTAAAAATCAAAAGATAGCCCGGGAGAAGGTTGATAACAATCGTGAGTATTCACTTACGGATGCAGCCAGCCTTTTGAAAGAAATCACCTACACAAAGTTTGATTCTTCTGTGGATATCGATATCCGTCTGGGAGTTGATCCTAAGAAAGCAGATCAGATGGTTCGTGGCGTGGTTACACTTCCGCACGGAACGGGAAAAGATCTGACTGTACTTGTACTTTGTACTCCTGACAAGGAAGAAGAAGCCAAGGAAGCGGGAGCTGATTACGTTGGACTGGATGATTATATCCAAAAAATTGAAAAAGGCTGGACAGATATTGATGTGATCATCACGATGCCTACAGTGATGGCCAAAGTGGGTCGCCTGGGTCGTGTTCTTGGTCCGCGCGGTCTGATGCCAAACCCCAAATCAGGAACTGTTACACTCGAAGTAGGTAAGGCAGTAAAAGAAATTAAGGCCGGTAAGATCGACTTCAAGGTTGATAAATTCGGTATCATCCATACCAGCATTGGGAAAACATCATTTACTCCCGAAAAAATTATGGATAACGTGCAGGAGATGCTTCAGACAGTTGCAAAACTGAAGCCTGCATCAGCGAAAGGGACATATTTCAGAAGCATTAATTTGTCTTCAACGATGAGCCCTTCCATTACAATTGATAAGAACTCTATCTCAGGAATAAAGTAATCATGACCAGGCAAGAAAAAGCAATCATCATCGAGCAACTCACCGAGAAGTTTTCCAGCAATCCGAATTTCTATCTTACGGATGCTTCAGGATTATCGGTAGCCCAGATCAATGCGTTCCGCCGGATGTGCTTTGATAAGGGACTGGAATACAGCGTATATAAAAATACACTTGTAAAGAAGGCCCTTGAAAAGCTGGAGGTAGCATATGAGGAAAACGGACTGAACGAGGCGCTTAAAGGATATACAGGAATTCTGTTTACTTCGGAAGACAATGCGAACGTTCCGGCCAAAGTGATTACAGAATACCGTAAGAAAAGAAATCAGAAAAAACCTTTATTAAAGGCTGCTTCCATAGATACAGATGTCTTCGTTGGCGAAGAGCATCTGAAAATGCTCACCGAGCTTAAATCCAAACCTGAACTTATTGGTGAAGTTATTGCATTGCTGCAATCTCCTGCCAAGAACGTTATTTCTGCACTACAGAGTGGAAAGCATACCCTTGCAGGTCTGGTGAAAGCCCTCGAGGAGCGAGAAAATTAATAAATGAATTAAAAATTACAATCGATTAAATACAGTAAAAATGGCAGACGTTAAAGCACTTGGAGATCAACTTGTTGAACTTACCGTAAAGGAAGTAAACGAATTAGCTGAATACCTTAAGGAAACTCACGGCATCGAGCCTGCAGCAGCAGCAGCGGTAGCCGTAGCAGCTCCAGCCGGTGGCGGTGAAGGTGGAGAGGCCGCTGAGGAGAAATCAGAATTTGATGTAGTTCTGAAGTCACCCGGAGGTGCCAAACTCGCAATCGTGAAATTGGTTAAAGAACTGACCGGTCTCGGACTGAAAGAAGCAAAAGAAATCGTTGATAGCGCACCTAAAGCTATCAAAGAAGGCGTAAGTAAAGATGAGGCTGAAGGCCTGAAGAAGCAGCTTGAAGAAGCTGGGGCTGAAGTTGAATTGAAATAAGGCGCTGTTGGCGACATTGATCGTCTAACGATACCGTTAGGCCCCTGGTCCCGATGCATTTCGGGATAGGGGTCTTTTCCTGTTTGTACGCATATATGCGTTGGTGAGCCGTCATCAGTAAAAAAACGGCCGAATTACAATCATTTTGTAATCTAAATTCTAAAAGCTTTGGCTAACAAGAAAGATAACAATCGAATAAGCTTTTCATCCATAAAAAAGGTAATCGATTATCCCGATTTCCTGGATATCCAGTTACAATCATTCATGGACTTCTTTCAGCTGGAAACACCGGCTGAAAAACGTGAACATGAGGGTTTGTTCAAGGTGTTTGCAGAGAATTTTCCCATTTCCGATTCAAGGGAAAACTTCGTTCTGGAATTCATCGATTATACAATCGATCCTCCGAAATATTCTGTGGATGAGTGCATAGATCGCGGCCTGACATACTCAGTTCCGCTGAAAGCTAAATTGAAATTAACGTGTAACGACGAGGATAACGAAGACTTCGAGACTATCGAACAGGAGGTTTTCCTTGGAAATATCCCTTACATGACCGCCAAAGGTTCATTCGTGATCAATGGTGCGGAAAGGGTAATTGTTTCCCAGTTACACAGATCACCAGGTGTATTCTTTGCGCAGAGTAAGCATACCAACGGAACAACCTTGTATTCCGCACGGATTATTCCGTTTAAAGGATCATGGATCGAATTTGCTACCGACGTAAATAACGTGATGTATGCATATATCGACCGTAAGAAGAAGTTCCCGGTAACAACCCTGCTTCGTGCCATTGGATACGGAACAGATAAGGATATTCTGGACCTGTTCGGTCTTTCTGAGGAAGTTAAGACAACCAAGAAAGATTTGAAAAATGCTACCGGAAGAAGGTTGGCTGCCAGGGTTCTCAAGACCTGGACAGAAGACTTTGTGGATGAGGATACCGGTGAAGTTGTATCTATCGACCGAAACGAGGTATTGTTGGAAAGGGATCACATCCTCACAGATGAAGATATCGAAACGATCTTCGATTCAGGTGCAAAATCAATTATTCTGCACCGCGAAGATGTGAACGTGACCGATTTCACGATCATTTTCAATACGCTTTCGAAAGATAATTCAAATTCTGAGAAGGAAGCAGTTGAGCAGATCTACCGCCAGCTTCGAAATACCGAGGCACCGGATGAGCAAACTGCACGCGATATCATTCAAAGCCTTTTCTTCAGTGAGAAACGTTATGATCTCGGTGAAGTAGGACGCTACAGAATTAATAAAAAGCTTGGTCTTGATATCGACAGTGATCAGCGCGTACTTACCACACAGGATATCATCCTGATCGTGAAGTACCTGATCGGTCTGATCAACTCGAAGGCAGTGGTCGATGATATCGATCACCTGAGCAACCGACGTGTACGAACCGTAGGTGAACAGCTTTACTCCCAGTTTGGGGTGGGTCTGGCACGTATGGCCCGTACCATTAAAGAACGAATGAACGTTCGTGATAACGAGGACTTTAAGCCTGTTGATCTGATCAACGCGCGTACACTCTCGTCTGTGATCAACTCATTCTTCGGAACGAACCAGTTGTCGCAGTTCATGGATCAAACGAACCCACTGGCCGAAATCACGCATAAGCGTAGAATGTCTGCCCTCGGACCAGGAGGTTTATCCAGAGAACGCGCCGGATTTGAAGTTCGTGACGTTCATTACACTCACTACGGTCGTCTTTGTACGATCGAAACTCCGGAAGGTCCGAATATCGGACTGATCTCTTCCCTCTGTGTTCACGCGAAAGTGAACCACATGGGATTCATCGAAACTCCATATCGTGAGGTAGCTGAAGGTAAGGTGGATATGAGTGGTAACGTGAAATACCTGACGGCTGAGGAGGAAGATACCCACAATATTGCCCAGGCAAATGCACCACTGAAAGATAATGGTGATTTCATCAACGAACGTGTAAAAGCCCGTTTCGAAGGTGACTTCCCGGTTGTTGAGCCGAATGAAGTGAAATACATGGACGTTGCTCCTAACCAGATTGTATCGGTGGCAGCATCGCTTATTCCTTTCCTGGAACATGATGATGCGAACCGTGCCCTGATGGGATCAAACATGCAGCGTCAGGCAGTTCCGCTCCTGAAGCCGGAAGCTCCTATCGTAGGAACCGGACTGGAAGGACGCGTAGCACTTGATTCACGCGCCCTTGTACTGGCTGAAGGCGATGGAACCGTGGAATATGTGGATGCGAAAAAGATTGTTATCCGTTATAAAATGACGGAAATGGATCTTCTCGCAAGCTTTGATGAGGATACCAAAACATATGACCTGATCAAATTCCGCCGTACAAACCAGGATACCTGTATCAACCTTACTCCAATTGTTAAAAAAGGTGAAAAGGTTACTAAAGGTCAACCACTGGTTGAGGGATATGCTACCGAGAAGGGAGAGCTTGCACTGGGCCGCAACCTGATGGTTGCCTACATGCCATGGCAGGGATACAACTTTGAGGATGCGATTGTAATATCAGAGCGCGTAGTACGTGATGATGTTTACACTTCCATCCACATCGAGGAATTCGAACTTGAGGTTCGGGATACCAAACGCGGTGAGGAAGAACTTACTTCCGAAATTCCTAACGTAAGTGAAGAAGCTGTTCGTCATCTTGATGAGAACGGTATCATTTCGGTTGGAGCGGAAGTTCGTGAAGGAGATATCCTTATCGGTAAAATCACTCCGAAAGGTGAAACAGACCCGACACCGGAAGAAAAGCTCCTCAGAGCTATTTTCGGTGATAAAGCTGGTGATGTGAAAGATGCTTCGATGAAAGCACCTCCTTCATTGCGCGGTGTGGTTATCGATACCAAACTATTCTCACGCCCTAAGAAGGATAAGGACCTTCGTGCAAAGGCAAAGAAAGAAGTTGAAGTACTTAAAAATAAATACAGCAAGGACCTGTTGGCGCTTCGCGGTGAACTCATCGAGAAGATGTCAACCCTGTTGAATGGTAAAACCAGTAAGGGAATTCGTCATAAGTTTGGTGACGAACTCATCAGCAAAGGTGTAAAATTCACAGCCAAGGTTATTGAAGAGAACCTCTTCCCGATGAAGAATATTTACCGGGATGAAAGTACCTACAATGTGCCTGAAGAAGTGAACCTTATTTCTGACGTTAATCTCGATAACTGGACTGACGACGAGGAAATCAACCACTGGGTATTCCGTCTTGTGAAGAATTACAATATCAAGCGTAATGAAATCACAGGTGAATTCAAACGTGAGCGGTTTACACTCGAGGTTGGAGATGAACTTCCTGCAGGAATTGTTCAGCTTGCCAAAGTGTATATCGCCAAGAAACGTAAGCTCAAGGTAGGTGATAAGATGGCCGGTCGACACGGTAACAAGGGTGTTGTTGCGAAGATCGTTCGTGAAGAAGATATGCCGTTCCTGGAAGACGGGACTCCGGTTGATATCTGTCTGAACCCACTGGGTGTGCCTTCACGTATGAACCTTGGTCAGATTTACGAAACCGTTCTCGGATGGGCGGGCTATAAACTTGGCCGCCGATACGCAACGCCGATCTTTGACGGAGCGAATCTCAGTGAAGTATCCAAAGAACTGAAGGAAGCAGGACTTCCTGATTTCGGACGGGCTTACCTGTACGACGGACTGTCAGGCCAGCGTTTTGACCAGCCGGTTACTGTGGGTATTGCCTACATGCTGAAACTTGGTCACCTGGTTGACGATAAGATGCACGCACGTTCTATCGGACCATACTCTCTCATTACACAGCAACCATTGGGTGGTAAAGCCCAGTTCGGTGGTCAGCGATTTGGTGAAATGGAGGTTTGGGCACTCGAGGCATTTGGTGCAGCAAACGTTCTTCAGGAGATTCTGACGATCAAGTCAGATGACGTGATTGGTCGTGCTAAGGCATACGAAGCCATTGTGAAAGGAGATAACATGAGGAAACCAAACATTCCGGAATCCTTCAATGTTCTCGTTCATGAACTTCGTGGACTGGCACTTGAAATCACGCTTGACTAAAATAGACATTTTCAACCCTGCAGCATTTGCTGCAGGGTAAGACATTAAATACATACATCATTATGTCGTTCAGAAAAAACAAGAAAATTAACCTTGACTTCTCTAATGTAACCATCAGTCTTGCTTCTCCGGAATCAATTCTGGAAAGCTCGCACGGCGAGGTTACACAACCGGAAACGATCAATTACCGGACCTACAAGCCCGAAATGGGCGGGTTGTTCTGTGAGCGGATCTTCGGACCGGTTAAGGACTGGGAATGTCATTGCGGAAAATATAAAAGAATCCGTTATAAGGGTATTATCTGTGACCGCTGTGGTGTGGAGGTAACAGAGAAGAAAGTACGTCGTGAGCGTATGGGACACATTGAACTGGTTGTTCCCGTAGCACACATCTGGTATTTCAAATCACTTCCCAACAAGATCGGATACCTGCTCGGACTTCCTACTAAGAAGCTTGATCAGATTATATACTATGAGCGATATGTGGTAATTCAGCCCGGCACAAAGGAAGAAGATGGACTTCAGTACATGGATTTCCTTACCGAGGATGAGTACCTCGATATCATGGATAAACTGCCCCGCGAAAATCAGATGCTTGATGACACTGATCCGCAGAAGTTTATCGCTAAAATGGGTGCGGAAGCACTTGAAATGTTACTGGCTCGAATAGAACTGGATACACTCTCATATGATCTCAGACATCAGGCGGCTACTGATACATCGCAGCAGCGTAAGGCAGAAGCCCTCAAGCGTCTGAAGGTTGTTGAGGCATTCCGTGAAGCCAAGACCCGTATTGAAAACCGTCCTGAATGGATGATCATAAAGATGGTTCCTGTAATTCCACCGGAACTCCGTCCGCTGGTTCCTCTGGATGGCGGCCGTTTTGCAACATCAGATCTGAACGACCTTTACCGCCGTGTAATTATCCGGAATAACCGTCTCAAGAGACTGATCGACATCAAGGCTCCTGAAGTGATCCTGAGAAACGAAAAGCGAATGCTGCAGGAAGCAGTTGATTCACTATTCGATAACTCTAGAAAGGTGAACGCTGTGCGCTCAGATGGAAACCGTGCGCTGAAATCATTGAGTGACATGCTCAAAGGTAAGCAAGGTCGTTTCCGTCAGAACCTTCTCGGTAAGCGTGTAGATTATTCAGGTCGTTCCGTAATCGTGGTAGGTCCTGAACTGAAGCTGCATGAATGCGGACTTCCCAAGGACATGGCTGCTGAGCTGTTCAAGCCGTTCATCATCCGTAAACTCATCGAGCGCGGAATCGTGAAGACGGTGAAATCGGCGAAGAAAATTGTGGATCGTAAAGATCCTGTAGTTTGGGATATCCTTGAAAATGTATTGAAAGGACACCCTGTGCTGCTCAACCGTGCTCCTACTCTGCACCGTTTGGGTATCCAGGCTTTCCAGCCAAAACTGATAGAAGGAAAAGCGATCCAGCTGCACCCGCTCGTATGTACGGCCTTCAACGCCGACTTTGACGGTGACCAGATGGCTGTTCACGTGCCACTCGGACAGGAAGCGATTCTTGAGGCTTCATTACTGATGCTTTCATCGCACAATATCCTGAACCCTGCAAATGGTGCGCCTATCACCGTTCCTTCACAGGATATGGTATTGGGTCTGTATTATGTAACCAAGGGTCGTAAAGGCACCGAGGAAGAACCAATGCCGGGCGAAGGTAAAATGTTCTATAATGCCGAAGAGGTTATCATTGCACTGAACGAGGGTAAACTCAGCAAGCATTCCTGGATCAAGGTTCGCGCGAAGGTTCGTGAAAAAGGTGAACTGGTCACTAAAGTGATCGAAACAGTTGCCGGTCGTGTGCTCTTCAACCAAAACGTTCCTGAGGAAGTAGGTTTTGTAAACGAACTGCTTACCAAGAAGAAACTTCAGAAGATCATTGCCGACGTTTTCAATATCACAGGTATGGCGCGTACCGCTCAGTTCCTGGATGATATTAAAGATCTCGGATTCCAGATGGCCTACAAAGGCGGTCTGTCGATGGGTCTGAATGATGTGACTGTACCTAAAGAGAAAGAAGTTCTCGTGAATCAGGCAAAAGAGGAAGTTGATGCCGTATGGAACAACTACCTGATGGGTCTGATTACCGACAACGAACGATATAACCAGGTAATTGATATCTGGACACGTACCAATACTCTCCTTACCAACACGTTGATGACGAAGCTGGAGCAGGATGATCAGGGCTTTAACTCGATCTACATGATGATGCACTCAGGTGCCCGTGGTTCGCGTGAGCAGATCCGTCAGCTGGGTGGTATGAGGGGTCTGATGGCCAAGCCTCAGAAAAACCTTGCTGGTTCTGTTGGATCAATTATTGAAAACCCGATCCTTTCCAACTTTAAGGAAGGACTTGATGTATTGGAATACTTCATTTCTACACACGGTGCTCGTAAGGGTCTTGCCGATACCGCCCTGAAAACAGCGGATGCAGGATACCTGACACGTCGTCTTGTGGACGTGGCGCAGGATCTCGTGATTACCGAGGCAGATTGCGGAACGCTTCGCGGACTTACCGTGGCTGCCCTGAAGGATAACGAAGATATCGTAGAGCCGCTTTCAGAGCGAATCCTCGGTCGCGTATCCGTTCATGATATCTATGACCCGATCACCGATGAGATCATCTGTGAATCAGGAGATGAAATTACTGAAGAAGTAGCGGCAAGGATCGATGAGACCAGTATTGAAGAGGTAGAAATCAGATCACTTCTTACCTGCGAAACAAAGCAGGGGGGATGCGCGAAATGCTACGGCCGTAACCTGGCAACCGGTAAGATGGTACAGGCAGGTGAAGCGGTTGGTGTTATCGCAGCTCAATCAATCGGTGAACCTGGTACACAGCTTACACTCCGTACATTCCACGTGGGTGGTACAGCTTCCAACATTGCCGTTGATGCCAATATCAAGGCTAAATTCAGTGGTGTAGTAGAGTTTGAGGAAGTTCGTTCACTGAAAACAACCAACTATGACGGTGATACCGTTGAGGTGGTCATGGGACGAACTGGTGAAATCAAAATTGTTGATCCGGAGAAAGGAATTACATTGATTTCCAACCACGTTCCCTACGGTGCATTCCTTCGCGTGAAAGAAGGTCAGAAAGTCGAGAAGGGTGATGAACTTTGTTTCTGGGATCCTTACAATGCGGTAATCCTTTCTGAATTCGACGGTACAGTAGAATTTGAATCGATCATCGAAGGTATTACCTACAAGGAGGAATCGGATGAACAGACCGGTCACCGTGAAAAGGTTATTACCGACACGAAAGACAAGACCAAGAACCCGGCGATCATCATCAATGGCAAGAAAGAATCCAAGTCTTACAATATTCCGGTAGGAGCTCACCTGGCTGTAGAGAACGGACAGAAGCTGAAAGCCGGACAGGTAATGGCCAAGATCCCGAGAACCATGGGTAAATCCCGTGATATTACCGGGGGTCTGCCAAGGGTAACCGAGCTTTTTGAAGCACGAAATCCTTCGAACCCTGCCGTTGTAAGTGAGATCGATGGCGTTGTGACATATGGCGGAATTAAGCGCGGTAACCGTGAGATTTTCATTGAATCTAAAGATGGAATCAAGAAACGTTACCTGGTGCCGCTGTCGAAGCACATCCTTGTTCAGGATAATGACTTTGTGAAAGCAGGATATCCGCTTTCAGACGGAGCCATTACCCCGGCTGATATCCTTGCGATTAAAGGTCCGACCGCAGTTCAGGAATACCTGGTGAACGAGATTCAGGAGGTATATCGTCTGCAGGGTGTGAAGATCAACGATAAGCACATCGAGGGAATCGTTAGCCAGATGATGCAGAAGGTTCAAATCCTGGATCAGGGAGATACCAACTTCCTGCCTGGTGAGAATGTAGATAAATTTGTATTCGCTGAAGAGAATGACCGTGTTCTTGATAAGGTGGTAGTAACCGATGCAGGTGACTCACCGAACCTGAAACCTGGTCAGATCATTTCGGCCCGTGAATTGCGGGATGAGAATTCGACCCTGAAGCGTAAGGATCTGAAGCCCGTGGAAGTACGTGAAGCCATTCCGGCAGTATCGCGTCCTACACTTCAGGGAATTACGCAGGCTTCACTGAAAACCGAAAGCTTCCTGTCGGCAGCGTCCTTCCAGGAAACTACCAAGGTATTAAGCGAAGCGGCAATCCGGGGTAAGATGGATACATTGATCGGTCTGAAGGAAAACGTGATCGTTGGTCACCTCATTCCTGCCGGTACCGGACAGCGAAGATTCCAGAATCTGATCGTCGGTTCCAAGGAAGAATACGCAGAACTCGTTGAAGCCAATGAAGAGGCTGCAACACAGGAAAAAGTGGTTCGCGAAGAATAATCCATGGGAGACGAACAGAAACCAGATAAAAAAAATCCGAATCAGATCAATATTGAACTGACGGAAGAAGTTGCAGAAGGTGTTTATTCCAATCTGGCAATGATCGCACATTCCAATAGTGAATTTGTGATTGACTTCATCAGGCTGATGCCCGGAGTGCCAAAAGCCAAGGTAAAGTCCAGGATTGTGATTACACCGGAACACGCAAAAAGGTTGCTTCATGCTTTAGGTGATAACATCAAAAAGTATGAGGATACATTCGGACCGATCAAGAAGACGGACGAAGCACCTAAGTTCCCGATGAATTTCGGGGGTACCATGGGTGAGGCCTGATGCGGGTGATAAATGATAGAACAGTGGACATTGGGAAGCCTTTTTTCCAATGTCCATTGTCGTTACAGACGGTAAATTAAATTATTTAAACTGTTTGTTTAATGAAGGTGATTTTATACCTTTGCAGTCCGAATTTTGAAAACGATAGAACTAAAGGAAACAATATTCAATGCCTACTATTCAGCAATTAGTACGAAAGGGTAGAAAAAAGTTGGTATCGAAATCCAAGTCACCGGCTCTGGATTCATGCCCGCAGCGCCGCGGCGTTTGTACACGTGTGTACACCACAACCCCTAAAAAGCCAAACTCTGCAATGCGAAAAGTTGCAAGGGTACGACTGACCAACGGTAAGGAAGTAAACGCCTACATTCCAGGTGAAGGACATAACCTTCAGGAACACTCGATTGTTCTTATCCGTGGAGGAAGGGTTAAAGACCTTCCTGGTGTACGTTATCACATTATCCGTGGTGCACTGGATACTGCTGGTGTGAATGGCAGGTTACAAAGAAGATCTAAATACGGTGCAAAGCGCCCTAAAAAATAAATCGTAGAATAGAATGAGAAAAGCGAAACCCAAGAAGCGATATATTCTGCCGGATCCTAAGTTCAAGGATACCCTGGTAACGAAATTTGTGAATTACCTGATGGTAGACGGCAAGAAGAGCGTGGCGTACAACATTTTCTATGATGCTGTTGCAATTGTAGAGCAAAAAACCGGAGAGAACGGACTGGATACATGGAAAAAGGCGTTGAATAATATTATGCCTGCAGTGGAGGTGAAGAGCCGTCGTGTTGGTGGTGCTACTTTCCAGGTTCCTATGGAAGTGCGTCCTGAACGTAAAATTACGCTGGGTATCAAATGGATGATCCGTTACTCACGTTTGAGAGGTGAAAAGACAATGGTGGATCGTCTTGCAGGTGAAATAATTGCTGCTTCAAAAGGTGAAGGTGCTGCTGTGAAGAAAAAGGATGATACTCATCGTATGGCAGAGGCGAACAAGGCGTTTTCTCACTTCAGATTTTAATTACACGTAACTCATGGCAAAGAAAGATTTAAATTTTCTTCGAAATATAGGTATCATGGCTCACATCGATGCCGGTAAGACTACGACTACAGAGCGTATTCTTTACTACACCGGTCTGAGCCATAAGATTGGTGAAGTGCATGACGGTGCGGCTACTATGGACTGGATGGAGCAGGAGCAGGAACGTGGTATTACTATCACATCTGCTGCGACTACCACTTCCTGGAAATATCCAACTACCCAGGGTCATGTTAATGATAATACCAAGGAATACCGGATCAATATCATCGATACTCCCGGTCACGTTGACTTTACTGTTGAAGTAGAGCGTTCACTGAGGGTATTGGATGGAGCGGTTGCATTGTTTGACTCTGTTTCAGGAGTTGAGCCGCAATCGGAAACCGTTTGGAGACAGGCTGACAAATACCGGGTTCCCCGTATTTGTTTTGTAAATAAAATGGACCGTGCTGGTGCGGATTTCTTCAATTGTGTGAAGGAGATTAAGGATAAGCTGAATGCGAAGCCTGTTCCGTTGCAAATTCCTATCGGGGCTGAAGATAATTTCCGTGGAGTAGTTGATCTCATTACCAACAAGGCGGTAATCTGGAATGAAGAGGATTTGGGAATGACCTACGATTTCATCGATATCCCTGAAGATATTCAGGATGAAGTAGATGAGTGGCGTCAAAACCTGGTAGAAAGTGTTGCCGAATATGATGACCATCTTCTGGAGAAATTCTTTGAAGATCCGGATTCAATCACTCCTGCTGAAATGCGTGCAGCTATTCGAGCAGCTGTTATCGATCTTTCTTTCTCGCCAGTTCTTTGCGGATCGGCGTTCAAGAATAAAGGTGTTCAGGCGTTGCTTGATGCTGTTTGTGCATACCTTCCTTCTCCGATGGATCTTCCCCCGGTTATCGGTTCAGATCCTGATGATGAAGAAAAGAAATTAACCCGTAAACCTGAAATAGAGGAGCCATTTGCAGCGCTTGCTTTCAAGATTGCAACCGATCCTTTCGTTGGACGTCTTTGCTTCTTCCGTGTTTATTCGGGTGTTCTTGATGCAGGTTCTTATGTGTACAACATGAGAACACACAAGAAAGAGCGTATCAGCCGACTGATGCAGATGCACTCTAACAAGCAAAATCCTATCGACCGCGTAGAAGCAGGTGATATTTGTGCAGGAGTTGGTTTCAAGGATATTAAGACTGGTGATACGCTTGTTGACGAGAAACATCAGATAGTGCTTGAATCTATGTCATTCCCTGAACCCGTTATTGGTTATGCGATCGAGCCTAAGTCACAGGCCGATGCAGATAAGCTGGGTGTGGCAATTTCCAAGCTGGTTGAAGAAGATCCTACACTTCAGGTTAATACTGATCATGAAACAGGACAGACTATTCTTCGCGGAATGGGTGAACTTCACCTGGAGATCATTATCGATCGTCTGAAGCGTGAATTCAAGGTTGAAATTAACCAGGGTGCACCTCAGGTGGCGTACAAAGAGGCTATTACCAAGTCGGTTGAACATAAGGAAGTTTATAAGAAACAGACAGGTGGTAAGGGTAAATTTGCGGATATCGTATTTGAACTCGGACCGCGGACAGATGGTAAGCAGGGTCTTGAATTTGATAACAAGATTGTGGGTGGTGTTATTCCTAAGGAATTCATTCCTGCAATCCAGAAAGGTTTTGACCAGGCCATGAAGAACGGGCCATTGGCAGGCTATCCTATGGATTCACTGTACGTTCGTTTGTTCCACGGATCATTCCACGATGTGGATTCGGATGCGCTGTCATTCGAAATGGCTGCAAGACTTGGTTACAAAGAAGCTGCCAAGAAAGCCGGACCTCAGTTGCTGGAGCCTATCATGGCAGTAGAGGTAGTAACCCCTGAAGAATTTACCGGAAACGTTACAGGTGACCTTAACAAGCGTCGCGGTATCATGAAAGGTATGGATACCAAGGGTGGTGCCCAGGTAATTAAGGCGGACGTTCCGCTTTCAGAACTGTTTGGTTATGTAACCGATCTTCGTACCATTACTTCAGGTCGTGCTGCGGCATCCCTGACGTTCTCACACTACGATCCGGTTCCGAAGAACCTTGCTGATAAAGTGATTGAAGAAGTAAAAGGCGCAGCCGTAAATTAATAAGACTATGAATCAGAAAATTAGAATAAAGCTCAAGTCTTACGACCACAATCTTGTTGATAAATCATCAGAGAAGATTGTGCGTGCCGTAAAAACTACTGGTGCGGTTGTAAGCGGACCGATTCCTCTTCCTACTGTGAAGGAGAAATTTACTGTGCTGCGTTCGCCCCACGTGAACAAGAAATCACGGGAGCAATTCCAGCTTTGTACATACAAGCGTTTGGTGGATATCTACTCAAACAGTACAAAAACTGTTGACGCTCTCATGAAACTTGAATTGCCAAGTGGAGTAGACGTTGAAATTAAAGTCTAATTTCAAGACTGACGAAAATAAAGACCCTCGCATATCCTGTGAGGGTTTTTTTATGCCATAATTTTTGGTGAAATCTGTCAGTGATTTTTAGTAGATTGCAGAGACAGGACCTTAAATTTTTGAGCATGACAGATAAACTATATGAAGAAATTCCATCCCTGGATCTGAATGATTTTACCGCAGGGGACCCGTTAAAAAAGCAGCAATTTGTTAAGGAACTAGGTCAGGCCTATAATAATATCGGGTTTGTGGCAATTCGTAACCACTATTTATCAGACGACCTGACTAAAAAATTATACCAGGTTATTAAAGCGTTCTTTTCTCTTCCTGATAACATCAAGGAAAAATATGAAATTCCCGGACTTGCCGGTCAGCGCGGCTATGTGGGTAAGGGAAAGGAACATGCCAAAGGCAGATCAACGGGTGATTTAAAGGAATTCTATCACGTCGGACAAGAGGTAGAAGGGGATGATCCGATAAAAAGTGAGTATCCGGATAACGTCTGGCCGGCAGAGCTTCCCGAGTTTCAGGAGGTAGCACTGGAAGTGTACCGTAGACTTGAAAGGACTGGTAAGGAAATGCTCAAAGCCATTGCACTCTATCTTGACCTTCCGGAAGAATATTTCGAAAGTAGGGTGAAGAATGGAAACAGTATATTACGCCCGATCCATTATTTTCCGATTGCCAATCCGGATGAGGTTCCTGAAGATGCCGTACGGGCCGCAGAACATGGCGATATTAACCTGATTACCCTACTGATGGGCGCCAGTGCCGACGGCCTGCAGGTATTGCGACGTGACGGCAAATGGATACCTATCACAGCCCTTCCTGATCAGCTTGTGGTCAATGTTGGGGATATGCTGGAACGGCTCACTAATAAGAAACTTAAATCAACCATACATCGGGTTGTTAATCCTCCGAGAGACTTGATGAATACCTCCCGGTTTAGTATTCCTTTCTTTATGCATCCTCGATCTGAAATGGATTTAAGTTGCTTGGAAAGTTGTATTGATGATGAACATCCAAAATTATTTGAAGATATTACCGCAGGAGATTTCCTGAATCAGCGATTGGCTGAAATCGGACTTAAAAAATAATATTGATTGTTCAAGAGAGTTAGATATTACATTTTCCTCAGGGATGTATTACTTCTCTCCGTATCCGCATTCGGAGGGCCACAGGCGCATATGGCACTCATGTTTGATATGATGGTAAGAAAGCGAGCCTATCTATCGGAGGAAGATCTTATTGAACTCAATGCACTCTGCCAGGTACTCCCAGGTCCAACATCAACTCAGACCATCACAGCGATCGGATTTCGTATTGGCGGGCCAAACCTTGCGTATCTCACCGTTCTTGTCTGGATGCTCCCTGCTGTGATTATAATGACTGCCGCGGCCATCATTATAACAAATTTACAGGATCAGCAGGTATCATTGGAGTTTACAAGGTTTCTGCAACCGATTGCTGTAGGTTTTGTGGCGTTTGCCGCATTTAAAATCACCCGAAAGGTTGTTCGCAGCAAAACAGCATGGGCACTCATGATTGTTTCTGCTATTTTGTCTTTTCAGTTAAACTCGCCGTATGCCTTTCCCATCCTGATACTTGCCGGAGGTGCTGTCACAGCATTTAAATATAAACGTCAACCGGTAGAGGAGAAACAGAAATTTACTATTGAATGGGCAAATTTCATTCTGTGGGCAGGGGTCTTTATTCTGGCCGCATCCCTGGGTGGAATTACACGATCATTGCCGGTTCGTTTATTTGAGAACTTCTATCGAAGCGGCAGTCTCATATTTGGTGGCGGACAGGTGCTCATTCCTTTCCTGTATGCTGAATTCGTTGAATTGAAGAATCTGGTATCATCACAGGAATTTCTCACAGGATACGCCATTGGTCAAAGTGTTCCAGGGCCTGTATTCTCCTTTTGTGCTTATATCGGGGCACTTTCAATGCGCGAAAGTGGTATCTCTGGCCAAATTCTGGGAAGTGCTGTAGCCTCACTTGGGATTTTCCTGCCAGGGGTATTCCTCATATTTTTTGTAATTCGCTTTTGGGACAGCCTGAAAAAATACCGCTGGGTACGGGCTTCACTCGAAGGTGTAAATGCTACGAGTTCAGGAATGGTCGTTGCGGCGGCTTTTCTTCTCTTTATTCCCCTGGGATTTTCAATTATTAATTTTGCGCTGGCAATAGGCACATTCCTGATACTTATGTTTACGCGGATTCCTGCCCCAATACTTATTCTCGCAGGGCTCATCGCCGGTATCTGGCTGTGAATTTGGAATGCCGTTGCGGGGTGGTTACCGATCCGGCGTCTACCGATCCGGCGTGGCTAACGGCACGCGTCAATGGCCTCTTTTTGTTTGAATTACCTATCCGACGTTTCTACCAACACGGCGTACCTAACGGCACGCATCTATGGCTGGTTGTTTGTTTTACCGATCCGGCGTTTCTACCAACACAGCGTACCTAACGGCACGCGTCAATGGCTGGTTGTTTGTTTTGCCGATCCGGCGTGGCTAACGGCACGCGTCAATGGCCTCTTTTTGTTTGAATTACCTATCCGACGTTTCTACCAACACGGCGTACCTGACGGCACGCATCAATGGCCTCTTTTTGAATGGCACGAATTACTCAACTGGCGTGTATTATTGGTAACAGTGCAAAAAAAAGCCTCCCGTGAAAGGGAGGCTTTTTTGATAAATTCTACTATGTTATCCTAACTGGAATACGATAGGAACTACAATTCGTTGCTTCACAGGCTTACCGCGCTGCTTTGGCGGGCTCCACTTAGGGGCGCCTTTAATTACCCGAACAGCTTCCTCGTCACATCCGGCTCCAATGCCCTTTACGGCCTGAACCTCTGTAAGTGAACCATCCTTGTCCACAACAAACTGAACATATACTCTTCCTTCAATACCCATACGACGTGCCTGAGCAGGATATTTCAGGTTATCTCCAATGTACTTGTAAAATGCCTCGTAACCACCAGGAGGTGTTGCAGGCTCTTCAACAATCAGGAATACCTGATCTGCCACCTCTTCTTCAGGGGCATCTTCTACAATGATTTCTTCAATTACTGTTTCTTCAGTAATATCAACATCAAGGTCTACTTCAATTTCCTCTTCAATTTCTTCCTCATCAGGCACCTCGATAATTTCAGGCTGCTTGATCTTTGGAGGAGGTGGCGGGGGCTGCTCCGTCGGAGGAATCTCCAGTAGTTCTTCAAGATTGTTTGTGTTGGCCGACATATCAACGAAATCACCGTCATCGTACTTTTTGTACTCAAATGCCATAACGACGATGCTCATGGTTACCAACAGCCCGATGCTGAAGAATAAACCAGTTTTATTTCCGAGGTCCGCCTTTTCAGTTTTCTTAGCTTCCATTTTACTCCAGAATTATATTACGAGTCGTAATTTCAAATATACAAAACAATATTAAATATTGTTAATGTGAATAACCTTATTCACGAGATAAAACACGAGCGGCGCCAAAAAAGATCCCGCGATATTGGCAATTGCATCATAGATATCCATTGATCGATCCGGAATCAAGCCCTGAATGGCCTCAATTATGAACCCGTAAATGATTGTTACGGCCATTGATGCCAGTATTGAATTTTGGATTTTCCGATTATACTGATGTCTTAGGGTAAACATCAATAATACCGACTGGATGCAGAAAATTCCCGCATGACCAAGTTTGTCATAGCTGAAAAGCGAATAACTTGGAACATATTTCCCCGGTGTGAGTGTAAGAACCAGGATCAGTACAGCCCATGCGATGGACGCGAACAGGAAAAATCTGCCAACAGTTTTTTTATCCACCGATCACTTCCTGATAACTTCCTGCATCCAGAAGTGCATCCAGGTCTGCATCATCGGATAGCTCAATCCTGATCATCCAACCTTTACCATAGGGGTCATCATTCACAAGTTCAGGCGACCCGTCAAGCTCACTGTTCACTTCAATAACAGTTCCTTTCACGGGCATAAAAAGGTCTGAAACTGTTTTTACGGCTTCAACGGTTCCGAAGACTTCTCCTTCACCAATTTCTTCACCCTCGGTTTCAATTTCAACATAAACAATATCACCCAATTCGCCCTGAGCGAAATCAGTGATACCGACAGTGGCAATATTGCCGTCAACGGAGACCCATTCGTGGTCGTTGGTATACTTCAGATTAGCAGGAATGTTCATTGATCTTTTTTTGTCCAAAAATACACTCTTTTTACAAATGCCAAAAAATATTATTGGGCAAGGTTGAAGCGTAGTTGAAAACCTAATCGAGTTGTTGATCTGCGGGGCGTACTGGAGATCTTGGGTTCATTGATTGTACGCTCAAAATAGAACTGTAGATTCAGCCGGTCATTCAGGACATAACTGATATTCGGACGAAGCTGGAAATTAAGTGAACCGTTTGTAACGGTATTCAATTCTTCGATTTTACGCTGAATGGTCTCGGTATCCCGAACCGTTACTGAAAGCCTGAATTGCAGGTCATTCTTCAAACTGATGGTTCTTCCCTGAGATTTAAACGGAAGCCGCATATTCGCCTTGGTAAAACCCACCTCAATCACCATATCATTACTGCGGGTCTCGGTAATTTGGGAATTCGTGACATTCAGGACGAGATCCCGCTTTGTTTTATATTCCACACGCGCAGTGAATCGTTTTGCTCCCCGAATCGCGACTCCGATTAACGGACTGAATTGCTCTGTAATGAGGACCTGCGTGATATTGTAACGGGGTATTACGTTTCCTTCCCGTTCCATTCCAAAGTAGGACTCATTATAATCCTCCAATGAGGTATTCAACTCAACAAAATCGTTATACTCTGTCGAGGTAACATAGTTCGTTATGGCATACCCCGATTTATAACCATGCAGAATACTGATCGATTGAAACTTGTCCTTGAATGCTTTCATTCTGCTTAATCCTGTATATTCAATCCTCCAGTTGGGTATCGGAGTTCCCGGGAACGGACTTAAGCCCACCGAATTTGCGTCTTTGCCGGTATATGCAGCGATGAACGCAGGAATCAGGACGTCCTGATTATTTGTATCATACCGATTTCCCGTGCGCTCCTCAAGCCTTTCCAGGATGGTGAGTCTGTGTTGCTCGAAATTCTGGAACAGTGGAGAATTATTTTCTGAATCATCCCGGCTGAATGCCGTTCTAATGGTCATAAATGAAATCCCATAAGATCCGGATCTGCTCGGACCAAGACTTGTATAAATATCATCACCGCCGATTCCCACGCTGTCAAACCTGAAGATTTCTTCAAAGGATGAGCTCTTTGTTTTCTGCGCATCCAGCTGAATGTTAAAATCCCGTGCCGGTTCAAGGGTAGCGCGCAGACTATAATCGATGATCTGTGTCTGTGCAAATGGGGTGGTTAAATCAGGATTGTTGGTAATATTTCCCTTTTCAGCCATTTTATATCTGATATTCGGATCCTGGGAACCAAATACAAAATTCCACCCCGGATCGGAGAAGGAACTGTCAAGGCCGAAAAGGAATGCCCGTGGTGTATAACCAGGAAGGAATGTCCCTTCCCGAACGGTATACGTTCCGTTTACACTACGTGCGCTCATTAACACACGGAATAACGATTTGAGAAATTTGTTGTCAGGCTTCTCCACCTGCGCGGTATCCGCCGGCGTGTTTTGCCTCAGAGAACTGCGACGCTCATTTTGGGGCGGACTGTTAATTTCTTTTAAGAAGTTGCTCTTGTTGTATAATCCTACGAGGTCCAGCTTTCCGGAAAGTGTATTGTCACGGCTGTTTTGAAGTATGTTTCCGAAATCAAGCGAGTCCTTCCGGGCATCAGTATAAAGCGGACCAGCACGCCAGTTGAAATTCGCCTCATAGCGATAATCAATATTGATCCAGTCTGTAAGCGGCAATTTGTCCAATGGTACTTTGTAATTAAGGGAAATTCGCTGATCAAAGTTTTTCATCCTTCCAAGATGCTTCATGTTGGACCAGATTGAGTCCCGCGCTTCCTCTGTATTTACTCTCCCTTCGGGTTCATCAATTATTGCGTTTGCCCGGGCATTATAATCCAGGGAAAGGTTCTGCGTGAGGTCCCATCGTACATTGTAGATCCTGTCCATCGTGAAGAATTTCTCAAACCGTTCAACGTTATTGTTCGGAATACCAATTTCATTTCGATAAACATTTTCCTCAAATCGACGTCGTACATCGGCACGCAGCGAAATACTCGTGGGGATGAGATTCAGGTTAAAATCCTTTATCAGCTTGAGCCACGGAGAATTCATCGATTCCCAATTGGCAAAGGGTTCCCAGGGTTTGGAATTGGTCGTGTAATTATATGCGATGGATGCGTCATGCGAAGTGCGCAGGTACTGGGCCAGGTTAAAGTTTGAACGTTCCCGCTGGCTGTATGCATAACTGAAGCTGAAATTCTCAAAATCCCAGAATTGTTCTTTGGCATCGGGATTGGTCCGAATTTTACGAACATTTGTAAAGTTTAAACTTTTAGTTGTGGTAATATCTGTTACGATTTGTTCATAATCCGAACGATCAACTTCGCTGTCAAAAGATTCAAGTGATGCATCCAGGGCAATATCAGGGTTAGCCGGATCAAAGAAGGGCCGCTCCCTTACTTTCTGATATCCCGCGTAAACAGGTATTTGCAGTCCCCACTTCTCCGGGAATAGTTTATCCAGCGCGATATTGGCCGAAAGGTCATAAGCGGTTACATCCTCCCGTGTTCGTTCAGCAATTCGTGATTGTATACCGCCAAATCCAAAGGTGGAATGCCTGACGGTAGCAGTGATATTTGCAAAATCGGCAAGTTTGGCATTAAGGGTTGCATTGGCCGCCCATCCCTTGGTATCATTAAAGTCCGTGACCCGAAGCTCATTGGCCCAAATGCACGCAGTTTTCGGAACGCCGTCATTTCTTGGATTCCGAACACCAATGGTAATCCATGTCACCGCACTTAAGTCGGGGTTTCCCCTGAGCCGGAGTTTGTGATTAGCGCTTTCACTTATTTCCTGGTTTTCGAAGAGCTGGCTTTTTGGAATTCCTTCGCGGTCTCTCAACGACTTAAGGGCAAAAAGATACTCCGTTGCAAGGTCAATTTCATTTTCCATTGGCCAGATATCTTCTGCGAGTGTGGCACTTGCCTCCGTTACCAGCAGCGGCACTTCTACTTCATAATAGTTCGAATCAACATCGGAACCCAGCCGAAGGAAGGCTGTTATCTCATTATCATCAATCGGGCCATTGGCATGAAGGAACATTTTGATCCTTCCATAGTTGATTAAATCCAGTCCCACCTGCTTATAAATAGCGCGCGCATCGCCATCGCGAAGGTCTTCCACACAAACCTGGATTGATTGTTCATTCAAACGACGCTCCACGGCCGCAGTATTGTCACGGTCACGGCTAAATCCAGGTGGAAGTACATACGGCGGTTTTTCATCGCTGGGAGTTCCATTTTCCTCGATATTTACCGTAGAAACAGTGAAATTGTCAAAATCGGAAGGCTCTGGAATCACATCAAACCCAGGCTCATTCAACTGATTGAGGTAACGTCTCCAGCGGCTCGAGACCAATCGGAAATTAGTCATTCGCAAAACAACAGGCTCTGCGAAATTGGTCATATACATTCTAAGGTATTTGATTGACTTGAATCCATTGATGCCACCAAATTTTGCATCAAACTGCCGGATTGGAATTCTGAAAAGATACCAGGTAACATCCTCACCACTTTCGCGGCTGGTGATCTCATCAACCACATACTTATTTTGTGACAGGTTTCCCGGACGCAGAGGCACTTTGTATTCGTAATACTCCTCAAGTTCACTCAGTGTATTATCGGCGTTGAGATCTTCATTATCCGGGATAATAGTCCCGGAAGGGATGAACAGGCTGTTGTTATTTTCTACAACGGGGGAGTTATTTTCCATCCCGTTGAAATTCTTGTATCGTTCCAGGATCTTGGCATCGCGCTGATCAAGTTCAGCACCCAGGAAATATTCAAAATTATCAGCAGAAGGGTCTTCAAAATTCACAAAGTCGGGGAACAACACACGTTCCTGCTCATTGCGTGCACCGTCGAGGCCAACATCCTGGTTAGGCCGGGCGCTCGTTGAATTGTCGAAAGCATTGGTAAGAAACTGCTGCTGTGTTACGTATCCCCATACGTTTTGCACGACAGCATCCGGATTATTGTCAACACCGGTTGGCGGCAGTCCGTTTTCAAAGGCATGTCGGCTGTCACGCATAATATCCTCACTGATACTTCCCAGGTTAAAATAGATATCACCCCCGGTAGTGTTTGGTTTTACATTGCCTCGTCCGTCGTTGATAACTCCGCGGGGTGTGGTGATGAAAGGATCCATCATCCAGAATTCGATGTATTCCACGTTGGCTTTATCGAAATCAATCTCCGTCCGGATGGCATTTGTTATACCGGCCCAGTTGCTCCTTGGGCTAGGTAAGAGGTTGTTAGAAGTTGTAAGCGGGTTAAAGTTGTATTGTCCGCGTTCTTCAGGATAATAGGCCAGATCAAAAATTTGCTGGAAGTTGATGATATTCTCGTCCAGGTTGGGAAATATTTCCTGTGGCTTCACAGAGCGCACGTAATGATTCTCCAGGTCCTCGTCGGTAAGGTTCCCCGGGGTTCGCCGGTCATTTCGGTAAAAGAGGTTATCAATGGTATACCATGCCAGTTTTGCCCTTTTGTAAGCAAATGAAAGGTCTCTGCTGGAACCATTGTAACGGTCATCGGCTGTTTGCGGCGTTGATGCCAGGCGCCAGCTGGTAGGGTTACTCAGTGTAAAGGGTGTCGTGGAGGATTCAAAATCGTCTATATAAGAAGTGCTTTCACCGTTTACAGTATTGGACGTACCCGGAATGAGCTGGGCGAATTCTGCATTGAAGGTTATCCTGGAAGGCTCTTTGGTTTGAATCAATGGCAGTTTGTCAACCATCTTGGTCAGAAACCGGGAGTCTTTCTGAATATTCACATCGAACCCGTACTTGGTATTCCTTGTTGGCTCATTTCCTACACTTATACGGGTAATCAGCGGCCGTTCATTAAGATGCAGAAGGGTTGCTCCCAGGTTAATACCATCATCTACCTTATAATCAAAACGAGCACCCAGCAGCGTTCTCGACTGGAAATTAAAAAGATCTGCTTTTTCGTAAGACACGGTAATGTCCTTACCGGAATTCAAAACGCCCTCATTGATGATACTTACCTTCCCGAATGTATAATCAACCCGGTAATCAATACCCTCCTGCAGGGGTGTACCTCCGGAATAGACGCGCACAGATCCCTCTGCGATATTGAATCCCGGGATTACAATTTCGTTTGCAGAGCCGGACTGGAATCGGCCTACAACGAAGAATTTATTTTTGCTTGAAACGAGCTCCGCATCATTCTGAGTCTCATTGTATAATTCTTCATAGACATATTTGTCGATGAGATCATCCCTGTTCGGGTCATTTCTGAATGCTACCCTCAGGTTATCCTCAAATGGCTGGAGTGACGGAAAAATCACCAGTCCGAGCTCAGGCTTGATGGTCAGACCTTCCGCATAATCAAAATTCCCATCAGGCTGCGGATCAAGGTTTTGGTTCAGCCGGTCCATGCCCAGCAACTCAATCAGCGGGGTTGTACTAGCGATAATACCTTCCTGAAGCTGGGGGTTATCAATACCTGTTCGGTCATCACGATATATGATCCGCAGGGAGAAATTTTCCTGCTCGATGTTGGTGGCATTAAGGGCGTACACGTTCTTCATCATCAGGTTCCAGGTTGGAACAGGACCTCCGCTGTTATCCCGGATGTTAATTTTTCTTGGGCGAAGCAATTTCAACCATACTGCTTTGTTTTCACCAAGACCGTTGTAATCTTCTGAAAGTTCACCGACAGTGAATACCTGCCCCTGGTAGGTGTACTGATAGGCAACCGCCAGCGCTTCATCATTCTGAAGTTTCCGGAAAAGTGTGATATAACCGAGTTTGGGATCTACATTGAATTCAGTAGGATCCAGTTTGCGTGCACTGGTAATCTTTTCATAGTCGAGGCCGTTCTCAAACCCAAGTCCTTCAAGCTGTGTATTGATGGCATCCGCATCTCTGTCGAGCGTGTTGAGGATGTTGAAAAGGTCGTTGGCCTCATTTGAATTGGCGCCATCTCTGAGCGGGGTTCCATTGATGAGATCGTCCCGGTAAATGGTCTTTGATTCACCCATATCCATGAAACCCACAACGTTTCGCAAAGTCTGTGTGTCATTATTCCGGTTTACAACATAGACTTCCACACGGGTTACGTTGACACCGGATCGTACGAACGGGATTGTAGCAAGCCAGTTTTCGTAATTATCCCTGAAAAAGTGACCAAGAAAAAAGTGGCGGTTTTCATCGTACTGAGCGGCTGAAAACTCAAATTCCCGTCCTTGCACACCGCCTCCTGAGATGGTTAGTGATTCGGATTTACCCCGCTGTGTGGAGGCCACCGTTGTAACAAAAAGATCACCGAATTGGAGTTGGGCTTTTACACCGAACAGGTTTTGTGCGCCTGTGATCAGGCTGTTATTCAGGGGAAGGCTCACATTACCTACTTCAAGCTTCTGCAGGATGTCTTCTTCAAAGCCGGTATATTCAACCTTCAGGTTGTTCTGAAAGTCGAAAGAGTTATTATTGTTGAAATTAGCGGTAACCTGTAGTTTCTCACCAATTTTACCTACCACGTTCATTTCGATCTGCTGGTCAAACTCGAAGCCGCCATTTCGTTGCTGGCGAATAGATCTGTCGGGACTTGCAATTCGCTGCCATCTTCCTCCGAAATCAAGTGTGACCAGTCCGCGTGGTATAATCTCCACATAACTACCTCCGAATATGCGGTCGAAAACGGGACTTATATAGATCGGCGGAATGAGATTCCTGCTGCTCACGGCGCTTTCGCCATCCAAACCTTCTGATCTTGATTTCCAATAGGATTTTAGTTGTTGTTGTTCCTGGAATTGCTTGAATTCCTGAAAAGACATGGTTGTAGGGGCTCGGTAATCCAGTTCACCGAGGCGCTCGTACAGGGTATAGTTCATACCTGTATCAATCTCGACATCCATTTTCAGGTTTGAAGGTTCAGGCAGGAAGAATGTGGAGCCCATGTAAATACTGCTCAAAGGATCTCCGAACCTATCTGTAGGAAGATAGGCAGGCCGCCTGCTGGCGTTGTACGGCTTGTCGTAAATGCTATCCCTGTTCAGGGTGTCCCGTTTGACCGTATCTGATTTTGTGGTATCCTCCCGGATAATCCACGGTCCCGAAACCGATGATTCCCCTGTCCCTGCCATTCCGGCAATCACAAAAATCAGACAGAACAAAGAAGCCGCAAAAAATGGTGAATATTCTCCTTTTATATGCTTAAAAATCAAAACCCTTTATTTTATCAGGTAGTTTTCAGCGCGAGCTTTATTAATTCTTCCAATGTAATCGTATTTCCTGAATTTTTCAGGATGGTTTCAACACTTTTTTCTGCCGCGTTTTTGCTTATTCCCAATGTCGTTAGGGCGGATAACGCTTCAGATTTCAAGGTATTGTGTGAATGTGAGATTAATTGGCTTTCTGCCTCAAAATCATCACTTTTTATGAGTTTATCCTTTAATTCGAGAATGATTCGCTGTGCTGTCTTTGCACCGATTCCCTTCACCGACTGAATAGTTCGCACATCACCCTGAACGATGGCTGTTTTCAGCTCCGAAACATTCAGCGAGGATAACACCATAATTGCGGTACTGGGGCCGACTCCTGAAATAGAAAGAAGCGCCAGAAACATCGATCTTTCGCCTTTGCCTGAAAAGCCAAAAAGCGTGTGGGCATCTTCCTTGATATGCAAATGTGTATGGATCAGCCCCTCCTTTTTTTCCTTTATTTCAGTGAATGTATGGAGTGAAATATGCACATGATAGCCCACGCCCTGAACATCTATCAGGACATGCGTGGGTTCGGTTTCAATGAATTTACCTTTTAGATATGCGATCATCCTGGATTCTTTGAGAGTACAACTGAGCATCTACCACTGCGATTGCCGCCATATTGATGATATCCCGCACATCGCTTCCAAGTTGAAGTATGTGAACAGGTTTTCTCATTCCAAGCAACAATGGCCCAATGGCCTCTGCGCCTCCGATTTCCATGACAAGCTTATAGGCAATATTGCCACTCGCAAGGTCAGGGAATATCAGGGTATTGGCACCTTTGTCAGCCAGTGCAGAAAAAGGATAATTCTTGCGCTGAATGTCTTCATCCAGCGCAACATTTGCCTGGATATCGCCATCGATGATCAGATCAGGATATTTCTGTTTGGCCAGTTCAACCGCTTTCCGGGTTTTCTCGGGGATTTCTCCCTTGCTTGATCCGAAGTTGCTGTAGGATAGTACTGCAACCCTGGGTTCAACATCAAACAGGCGAACCACCCTGGAGGTTAATCCGATGATGCCCACCAGTTCTTCAGCTGTAGGATTAACGTTTACGGTTGTATCTGCGAAGAAATAGGTACCCCGTTTACTGTTAATGATATACATTCCGGCCACGCGCTGCACGCGTGGTTCCATGCCGATAACCTGGAGTGCCGGAAGGATAGTTTTTGGGTAATCTTTCGTGAGGCCGCTGATAAGCGCGTCTGCCTCGTTATGCTCAACGAGCATACTTCCGAAATAATTACGTTCACGCATGAGCTTTTGCGCCTCATATTGAGTGACTCCCTTACGCTTGCGTTTTTCATAGAAATGAGCGGCAAACTTCTTGGTTTTCTCTTCTTCCTCAAAGCAATCCATGATCGTCACCTCATCAAGGTCCAGTTGATTCTCCTCGATGAGACCCTGGATGATTTTTCGATTCCCCAGTAAGATTGGTTTCGCGATACCTTCTTCATGCAGAATCTGCGCAGCCTTCAGAATCTTCAGATCATGTGCCTCTGCAAATACGATCCGCTTGGGGTCCTTCTTTGCACGGCTGATGATCTTTGACATCATTTTGTCATCGATACCGATTCTTAGGTTCAGATCAGAATTGTAGGCATCCCAGTCCTTTATTTCCTTTCTTGCAACACCTGATTCAATCGCTGCTTTGGCAACGGCAGGTGAGATCGCTGTAATTAACCTGGGATCCAATGGTTTAGGAATGAGGTAATCTCTTCCGAACTGAATCTTGTCTTCGCCATAGGCGCTGCTTACAAAATCCGGGACCGGTTCTTTTGCCAGTCGGGCAAGCGCATGAACAGCAGCCAGTTTCATCTCTTCATTAATGGCAGTAGCCCTAACATCGAGGGCACCTCTGAAAATATAGGGGAATCCCAGTACGTTGTTCACCTGGTTAGGATGATCGGATCGTCCTGTAGCCATGATAATATCAGGTCTTGATTCCATTGCCACTGCATAATCAATTTCAGGCTTGGGATTGGCAAGCGCGAATACGATCGGATCAGGGTTCATTTTCAACAGGTCCTCAGTGCTCAGAATGTCAGCTACCGACAGCCCCAGAAAGAAATCCGTACCAGCGATTGCATCATATACGGTTTCAAGATCATGCCTGTCAGTGGCATATTGCGCTTTTGAAGCATCCAGGTTTTCCCGGTTCTTGTGTATGACGCCCTTGCTGTCACACATAATAATGTTCTTCTTTTGAGCGCCGAGTGAGATGTAGATATTTGTGCATGCGATGGCCGCAGCACCTGCTCCATTCACTACAATTTTAAGATCCTCTATTTTCTTTCCTGTCAGCTCGAGCGCATTCAGCAAAGCCGCTGCGGAAATGATGGCGGTTCCATGCTGATCGTCGTGCATGACGGGAATACGCATTTCAGATTTCAACCGCTCTTCAATAAGGAAGCTTTCCGGTGCCTTGATATCCTCGAGGTTAATTCCGCCAAATGTTGGTTCGAGCGACTTAACGATCTCGATGAATTTTTCAGGATCTTTTTCGTTGATCTCAATATCGAAGACATCAATTCCCGCGAATTTCTTAAACAATACGCCCTTTCCTTCCATAACGGGTTTCGAAGCCTGAGCTCCAATGTCGCCAAGTCCCAGTACGGCCGTGCCGTTGGAAATAACACCTACCAGGTTACCCTTTGCGGTATAGCGATATGCGTTTTCCTCATCAGCTTCAATTTCTTTGCAGGGCTCGGCAACTCCAGGTGAATATGCCAGGGCGAGATCTAGCTGGGAACTTACGGATTTGGTTGGGACTACTTCAATTTTCCCGGGCTGACCTTCTTCGTGATATGCCAGCGCATCCTCTTTTCGGATTTTTATTGTCATTATAAAGCGAAGTTAAAAAAATGAAAGACTCCACGAAGATACAAAAAGCAAATCAGGACCGACAGGGTCCTGATCAACTTCCGGTACTATTTTTTAATTATTCCGTGCTGGATTCCTGTTCTTTCATCATTTCTGTGGTCTGAAATGAGTTCAGGATCACCTGTAGTTCACGCATATATTCGCGCTGGGGTTTACCCGGACTGTACACAAATCCTTCGATGTAATAGAATCTTCCGGTGTTTTCATCCACCATGGCATAGGAAACAAATGGACCTCCCATTGAAATATTATTCGTTTTCCACAGGCCTCTCATTTTTACTGCAAATTTACCCTTGAAGGTGAGTTGTTGCGTAGTTACAGGAATATAAGGAACAGTGGTTTCGGTCAATACGAAGGATTCAGGCCGGTCCGGATCCCCAAACAGTTGGTTGATCGCAACCGAATCACGGAATGCAATCAGGTTTTCCTGGCTGAACATCGACTCAGACCTGTAGGGAACATATGTTACAAAAACATTTTTGTCATTTTCAGGATTCATCTGACGGAACCAGATAAATCCACGACTTCCTTCCGGAGATTTATAGGTATGTGCCACCTGAAATCCAAAAGGGAAGTTCATGGTACAGTTATACTGCTCCTGCAATGTCTTCGTTAATCCGAGTGTATTTCTGCCGGTGAAAATGGTATTTTCAAGTCGTTTTTCCTCGGCCTGATTGAAGAATCCCCTGAGATTTCCCGCATTTTCCCGGATACTTGAAATGAGTTGTTCCTCTGTCTGGCCAAACAGATACATTACCTGCTGCCCGTTTGCAAATTCATCTTCTGCGGTAAAGACGAACAATTCCGGTTCATTCTTGATCCTTTCCAGGGACTCAGCGGTAAAGTAGCTTCTGATACGTCTGGAGGCTGCGCTTTCGCTGTCGAGGGTTACAACGAAAACGAGATTTTTCACCATTTTAAGAATGCGGGTCATTTTTGAAGGCTCAACACGGTTCATTTTGAACATCGCCTCATCCCTGGGTAAGCCCGGGACGTCAGCGGCAAAAGTGCCACGCAAGGTTTCTCCAAGTTCACCACTCCATTGAGTGGAATCCATCACAATGATCATTTCCCCGGGTCTTCCACTGGCAGGGGGCAGCATGGCTTTTGAGGGCTTGCCATTGCCTCCGCAGGAAAAGAGGAATAGTGAAATGGAAAGAAAAAGTAGTTGACCGAGTCGATTCATATTTTTTAACCTCATAACAGTAATTTATCCGGAAGTCACCGTCTAAATTAAGAAAGTCTGATTTTATTTAATGATCAACGTGAGATAATCAGCTCCTGGCCGGGCTTAATATTGTTGCCCTGGAGAGAATTGAGCTCTTTAAGGGATTCTATGGTTACCCCCGATACCTTACGGGAAATGTCCCATAATGTATCACCCGGCTGAACAACGTATGTTTTGGTGCCGTCTGATTTTGTTTTAATGACCGGTGCCGTACTTGCCACTGAAGCTCCCGAACCGCGCACATAAAGGTTCAATCGCTGCCCTATGCGGATTGTGTTACTGCTCAGGTTGTTCCATTTCTTTATATCAGAAACCCGTACACCATGACGTTGTGCAATGGTTCCCAGCACATCACCGCTACGAACCCGGTATACGATCTTCTCCCGTCCGTAGGTGCTGCCCGGGGAGGCCTGAGCCAATTTTTGCATTTCTTCCTTGCCAACTCTTCCTGCGCTGTCAAGTATTGAATAGTCGGCCGCCAGTAAGCGTTGTTTGGAAGCTGCCGGAAGAACCAGGGCATATCCCCTTGTATTGTCCGGAACCATCGGATAGCGCAGCGATGGATTAGCGGTTTGAAGATCCTCCAGACACAGGTTAAGTTGGCTGGCAAGCGTTTCAAGGTGAACATATTTTTTGACCATGACCGTATCGGTTTCCCACGCAAACTGGGCATCTTCGATCAGGTAATTATGTTCATGGGCATAGTTTACCACGTACATGATTGCAACGAACTGTGGCAAATAGGAGCGTGTTTCGCGGTGGAGGTAGGGGTAAATATCCCAGAAAGTATTTTTATACCCGGAACGTCGGATGGCTTTTCTAACGTTCCCCGGACCTGTATTGTAAGCGGAAATTGCGAGTTCCCAGTCACCAAACATTCCATAGAGTTGTTTGAGGTATTTGCATGCCGCTTCGGTAGATTTTTCAGGATCCATGCGCTCGTCAATGAACCAATCCTGGTATAGTCCGAAATACCTGCCTGTAGTCGGCATAAATTGCCAGAGCCCAACAGCACGAGCAGGGGAAATGGCCGTAGGATTCAGTCCTGATTCAACGATTGAGAGATATTTCAATTCTTCCGGCAGTCCGTATTTTTTCAGATATTTCTCAAAGAGCGGAAAATAGACTTCTTTTCGTTTAAGGACCATGCGCATATAGTCTCTGTCCTTAACCGCAAAATAGTTTACAAACGCATGGACGCGTTCATTATAATTCAGAGGAATTTCATTCTCGATACAGGATAGCCTGTCTTCGATAAGTTCATAGTCTGCATCTGCAGGAATATATTCAAGATCGGATTCAGGATAAAAAATTACAGAATCCAACTGGGCAGAAGCTGTAAAAGCAACTGCGAGTAAGATCAGTCCGATGAGTCCTGTACGTTTCACGATGTATGATCCATTAACATTTTAGAAAAAGCCAGCAGCCGGTCCTCCTGGAAATCGTCTGCGATAATCTGAAAGCCGATAGGCAGTCCCGCCTTGTCCGTCCCGTTTGGGATTGAGATAGCAGGTAAACCACTAACGGATGCCTGTACGGTAAAAAGGTCGGCCAGGTACATTTCCAGTGGGTTCGCAGTATGTTCACCCAGTTTAAAAGCCGTGGTAGGAGTAACGGGTAACACGATGAAATCGTATTCCGACAGGATCTTTTTAGTAAGGTCCCGTATCATCCGGCGCACTTTTTGGGCCTTATTGTAAAAGGCATCATAATAGCTGGCACTGAGGATAAAGGTACCCAGCATTATTCTGCGTTTAACCTCCTTGCCGAATCCTTCAGAACGTGTTTTCTTGTACATGGATTCGAGGTCATCACCGTTTTCACTTCGGTAGCCGTATTTTACCCCATCGAAACGTGAGAGATTGCTGCTTGCCTCTGCCGTCGTGAGAATATAGTATGCTGGAAGGAGGTAGTCAAGTAACGGAAAATCAACGGCGTCAACACGGTGCCCCATGGAGGTTAACTTGGAGATCGTTTTTTCTGTTGCTTCACGAATTTCAGGCTGTAGTCCGTCTGTTTCCAGTGTTTCCCGGATATAAGCTACCCGATAATTATTGTCGGGGTTTAATTTTGTTGAATAGGCCGGTACCGGTGTTTTAGAAACTGTGCTGTCGTAACTGTCTTCACCTGCGATAACTTCCAGTACCCGGGCCATATCCTCTACATTTTTGGAGAAGATCCCGATACTGTCGAAAGAGGAAGCATACGCAATGAGACCATGTCTCGAAATCCTGGAATAGGTAGGTTTCAGCCCAAGTATTCCGCAAAAAGCGGCAGGCTGTCGAACTGAGCCACCGGTATCGGATCCAAGGGAAACGTGACACATATCTGCCTGCACGGCTACCGCAGATCCTCCGGAACTTCCACCCGGTACTCTTTCCGTGTCAATGGCATTCAACACATTTCCGAAGTATGAATTTTCGTTGGAGGAGCCCATGGCAAATTCATCGCAGTTATTTCGCCCGATGATAATCGCATCTTCAGCGAGCAGTCTTTCCACCGCGGTGGAATTAAACTGTGACTCAAAGCCGTCGAGGATGTGACTTCCGGCCTGAACAGGATGATCCGCATGGCAAATAACATCCTTTATTCCAATCACAAGCCCAGCCAGTTTTCCGGCAGATCCATTTTTTATTTTTTCATCAATCCCGGCCGCGCGCTTACGAGCTTCATCAGCATAAACATCCACAAATGCATTCAGATGCTGGTTTGCTTCAATATTTTCGAGGCTGTATGAAACAAGAGCGGAACACGTAAGTGTCCCGTTATTCAATTGTTTTTGAATATCTGATAATGACCGGTGATGTACCACGATTATTTTTTCTCGTCTTCTATTCGTGCTGACTCTTCGATATCACTCTTGATTTCTTTTGTGGCATCCTTAAATTCACGGATTCCTTTTCCAAGACCTCGTGCGAGTTCAGGGATTTTCTTCGCTCCGAAAAATATAAGTATCACCAACAGGATCAACAGGACTTCCTGTCCACCCAAACCCCCAAGAATTGCATACATGCTGTTCATGATTATAAGATTCTAAATTTTAGTAAAGATAGGTATTTAAATTGCAACCTAAAAAGGGGAGTTGCCCCATAAATGTTTCATAAAAACATCCTGTGTATGGTTTTAATTCCGTTTAAGCCATTGTTGGGGATCCAAAGGGGCAATATTTTTTCGAATTTCGAATTTCAATTCAGAAACTCCATCCTTATTGGTAAGGATATTGCCCAGTTCCTGGTTGGTTGTGACCTGCTGTCCGGATCGCACGAAAACATCACGTAAACCAGCGTAGACGCTATAATATTCGCCATGGCTAACAATTACCGTATTGCCAATAAGGGGCACAAAAGCTACCGTAGTGATCTGACCATTGAAGACAGATTTCACCTTCTCTTCTTTTTTTGTCTGAATTGTTATCCAATGGTTATCCTGGGTAACATTCTTAAAAACGGGGTGCGCCTGTTTGCCGAATTTCTGGGTAACGAAGCCGGATACCGGCCATGGTAATTTTGATTTGTTCTGAGCAAAATCGGATGCCAGACGTGTCGCCGCCTCATTTGTTGTCTTTTCCGCTAACCGGGCCTTTTCTATTTCTGCTTTGATGATATCATTGATCATCCGGTCAAGTTTTGCGACGGCCTTACGGGTTTCTTCCAGATCTTTTTTGATTTCTTTTTCTCTGCGCTGAAGAGAAGAAACAATCTTACTCTGGTTTTGCTTCAGTGAGGCTAATTCCTTATTTCGCTGAATCTGATCTGCCAGTAGAATATTTTTGTCAGACATTTTGCTTTCAATCAGCGTGACCTGGTCTGAAAGTGTTTCCTGAACACGCTTTATCTGCCGGGCCTGTTGTTCCCGAACTTCCGCATATTGTTCCATATAGCGCAGTCGCATCAGGAACTGGTTAAAGGATTTTGCGGAGAAGAGAAATGTGAGTTTGTTAAACCCTTTATTGGCTTTATAGGTAGCATATATCATTGCTCCATATTCCTGCTTCAGGTTATTAACATCCTGTTCCAGTGCATCGATGATCAGATTATTCTCCTCAATCTCTTCATTCAGTAGCAATACTTCATTACGGATAGAGCTGATGAGGTCCTCCTGTGCCTGAATCCGTTGATTCAGTGCATTCAACTCTCCAATGGTATTTTGTTTTTGTCCCGTGGTTTCCTGCAAAATGCGTTCAGTTTCCTGAATTTTACGCAGGTTTTCCTGTTTTTCACGCTGCAGTTGTTCCTTGGTCTTCTGACCATAACCACAGGTAAAAATTAAGAGAAACAATAGTAAAAATACGCCGTGCCGACGTCTATTTCCGCTCATATTTTTTAGGAATATTAAATGGGAACTTCAGCTCTTTATCACCCAATTCCGCTTTACTGTACTCCATTTCAATTACTGTATTCAGCATTTTTACGCCCTTTTTATAGAAAATTGACAATATCGCTGAATAGGGGAAAGCAGACTGATCCACCATTTGAAAATCATAATACCGGATGACCGCGGTATTTTTGGTGGAATCCTCGGTCATCTCTACACGCTCTATCTTCATTGTCTTTGGATTAACGAAATTGTCGATCGAAACATTGCCTGAAGTTTGTTTCAGGATATAGAGTCCTTCTTCTTTTTCCACGACATCCGATTTATCCCTCGATTTGATGAGATTACCGAATGTTGCTGCCTGAATGGCATCATAATTCACTTCAAAATTGAACTGTTTGGTAAGTGAATCATAGTTGAAAACATAGTATTCTTTCTTTACAAGGTTAATGATGGTAATGGAATCCTTATTGATAAGGCAGCGCGCACCCTGAATCCCCACCGAGGAAAAAGATATCCAGATCACACTGTCTTTACGGATACGCACATTCGCACGTGCCTTGATATCAAGTTCGTCGTCTTTGTAATTGATTTTTGCTTTTCCTGAAAAATATTCAAAGTTGGCCTCCTGAACATCAAGTTTGTTTTTATCCAGGAAGTTCCAGTTTATGCCAGAGGTTTTTTTGCTGCAGCCGATGATCCCAACATACATGAAGATGATAATGATCGTGGCGTACCGGCTATTCATACAAAGTCTTTTCAGCAATTTTTTTGTCGATTAAAGGAGCTTTTGGATTCAGTTCACGTGCTTTTTTCCACTGTTCAACTGCGGCATTAATTTCTCCCAATTTATACAAAATATCACCATAATGTTCATAATGAATGGCAGAAACATTTCCGAGATTTATGGCTTTTTCAATTACTTTGGAAGCTTCCTTATATTTTTCCTGTGTAAAGAGAACCCAGGCGTAGGTGTCGAGGAAAGTTGTATTGTCGGGATCGCCGTCCACTGCACGCCTGGCCATGGCTTCCGCCTTGTCCAGTTTTTCTTTCCGAAGAGCGAGATAATAGCTGTAATTATTCAATACAGCCAGGTTATCCGGATCAAAATCGAGGGCTGCGTCGTAGGCCCGGTCTGATTTCGTATAATCTCCGGCCCCGTTGTACGCATCGCCGAGCATACTGTTGAAAACACTTACAAGACCGAGATTAGCTGATGACAGTCTTTTGCCTTGCTCAAGTGCGTATACAGCCTCATCATAATTTTGTTTCTGCAGGTTTGCTGCTCCATTGAAATAATAGATCATTCCCTGGTTTGGAAAAACTTCCAGGGCCTCTTCCGATAACAGCAGTACGCTGTCCATACGGTTATTCTCAATCAGCATCTGAAGCACATTTTGCCAAACCGAAAGGTTCGACTGATCATATTGAAGTGCTTTGAGGTATGCATTTTTAGATTCAGCCCGGTCTCCGAGGGCCTGGTACAGATCTCCCTTTACGGCATATGCCAGTGCAGATTCCGGATGAACTTCTGTAAGGATTTCGGCGAGTGGCAGGGCCCGTTCGCGAAGTTCATCTTCAGACAAAAGTGTTCTGTATTCTGCCAGCTGCTGAACCTTGGTGTCAATATCCATGACTGGATTACGAAAGGCTTCCCTCAGGCTTTCTTCAGCAAGGGCGACATTTCCACTTTTTCGTTGCATATCTGAAAGGATCAGCCTTAGTCGGGCAGATTGCGGGAATTTTTCTATTAATTCCATGATTTCAACTCCTGCCTCTTTCTCCATGCCATTGTTGAGAAGGAGTTCAACCTGCCTGACGGCATATTTGTCGGTTTCAGTGAAACTTTCAATTAGTTTTTCACCTTCGGCAATCGCTTTATCCAGTTTATTTTGCTGAAGGTATATCATTTGGCGCTGAGTGCCTATTTCCTCACTCGCCCCGTAGTATTGTTCAATCCGGTCGTAGGCGGTTATGGCCTTTTCATATTTCTGCTGAAAAAGGTAAATGGCCGCGAGTTCAAAAAGGTATTCATCCGTCCCATCCATCGAAGAGATCATATTTTCATACACATCTGCCGCCCTGTCGAACTCATTCATATCGGTGTATAGCTCTGCCTGCAGCGCATGAAAATACTTATTATCCGGATTGATACTGATGGCGGTTGAGATCTCCTGTAGTGCCTGGACCTGATCACCCATCAGGCGATAGACCTGTGCCATTTTAAAATGGGCGGTCGCGTTGTTCGGGTCACTTTCTGCTGATTTTCTGAAAAGTACCAGGGCTTTTGCAAAATCCTCCAGAATGAAGAATTTTTCACCTTCGGTGAAATAGAATTCAGCTTCAAGCCTGGTTTTCGCGTCAACTTCCTTGCTCTTCTTGTTTTGGCCATGCGCATATTCCATCGTCATGCTTAAACAGCACAGTAACAATGGAATTAAGAATGATTTCATGCCCATCAAGCGGTCGTTCACTGAATATTGTTATAATCTCCAAGGCTGACATCGGAGATCGTACCCTCAAAAGTAACGTAATTTCCAATCATCGAGTTTTTCAGATGAATATTATTTAACTCACTGTGGGTCTGGATTATGGTATTTTGAATGATTGAATTCTTTATGGCGGATCCTTTTCCTACGGATACATGGGGGCCGATAATGCAGTTCTCAATGGTGACATTTTCATCCAGAAACACCGGTGGAACGATTACTGAATTTTTAAGCTGTACGGAGTCATGAATTAGTTTTTCATTACTCAGATACTCCAGGTATCGTTTATTGGTATATACGGTTGCATCTTTATTACCACAATCCAGCCATTCAGAAACCTGTCCAGGCACAAATTCCAGGCCTTTCTTTTTCATATTCTCAAGTGCATCTGTGAGCTGGTACTCCATGCCCTTACGAATATCTTCATCAATCAGGTATTGTAATTCTGCCTTCAGATTGGCTCCATCTCTGAAATAGTAAATCCCGATAATAGCGAGATCACTCACGAATTTTTTAGGTTTTTCAACAAACTCTGTAATGATGCCATGGTCATTTACTGTGACTACACCGAATGCAGATGGATCATCCACCTGTTGAACCCAGATAATGGCATCTTTTGATGCATCCAGATTAAAATCAGCTTTAAATAAAGTATCCGCGTAAGCTACGGTAACATTGCCCTCGAGCAGGTCTGCCGCACAAAGAATGGCGTGCGCCGTACCCAGCTTTTCATCCTGATAAAAAATTACTCCTTCAGAGCCAACCGCTGCAGCTATCTGCTTCAGATCGGCTTCAATCTGTGCGCCAAAATCACGATCGATGATGAACCCTATCTGGCTGATTTCCCCGTCATAAACCTTCGCGATATCTTCGACCAGGCGTTGGACAATCGGTTTTCCAGCAATAGGTATCAATGGCTTTGGAACGGTGAGTGTATGCGGGCGAAGACGCGTTCCGCGACCTGCCATTGGAATTATGATGTTCATTGAAATCTGTCTATGTAAAAATCAGTGCAAAATAAGGAAATCTACCCTGCTTTTGGAAGTAAATGCCTTTTTTCCCGCAAAAACAAACCAAGCAGGATGAGCAGCGTGATTGTTACCCGGATGGCACTTTCCAGGAGGAAATTTTGCAGATGAAAGCTTCCTGAAAGAAGAACCAGCAGAAATGTTGCGAACAGGTAGGGTATGATCTTGCTGAACTGATACGGGATCGGATAATATTTCTGACCATAATAGTAGCATACCGCGCACATGACGAGGTAGCACAGGACCATCGTGAGTGCTCCGCCATTGTATCCGATATAGGGAATCAGCAATATATTTCCGCCAATGGTTATTGCGGCCCCGAGTATACTGAAATACATGCCATACACTGTTCGGTCTGTGAGCTTGAACCAAATGCTCAGGTTTAGATAAATTCCATTCAAAAGTTTGGCAAACAGCAGGATAGGAACCAGGTAAAGTGCCACTCTAAACTCCGGTTTCCTCAGAAAAATTGCACCGATCAGGTCTACATTTACACTAACAGCGAACAGCAGTACCAATCCCGAGAGCATGAAATAATGCATAACCCTGGCAAATAATTCCGGAGAATTCTTATCGGATGCCTGACTAAAGAAAAATGGCTCCGCCGCGTACCTGAATGCCTGAATAGCCAGCATCATGAAAACCCCGAGTTTCAGCGTTTGATTATAAACACCCACTGCCTCTGTGCTGCTCATGGTATCATAGAAATCGTCGGGCAGAAAATATTCGATCATCAAATTCGCCAGCTGCTCATTGAACATTCCTGCCAGGCCGGTAATCATTATGGGGAATGCATACCGGAGCATCGGTTTGAATGCCTGCCAGTCGAAAGTAAAACGAATTTTTCGGAGGTATCCCCAAAGGAGCGGGAACAGAAAAAGGTTGGCAATTAAATTGGCCAGAAATATATAACCAATCCCAGGTGTGCCATCCGTATTATTCAGGATTTCAATATCAATGAGGTTGGGGAACAGCCAAAGGAAGCAAAGTTGCAGACCAACATTTATGAAAATGTTCGACACCCGAATTCCGGCAAAAAGGATGGGACGGTTTTCATGCCGGAGCCGGGCAAACGGAATAGCCATTATACCGTCAATCCATAAAATCACCGCGAGCCATCTGATCAGCAAGACGGCATCGGGCAATCCAATGAGTATTGCAATCTTCGGGGCTGCGGCCAGTATAATAACTGAAAGAAAGGTGCTTATTGCAATTACTGCTGTCGAAGCCTTGTTATATGTTTCCTGGGTATCTTCCTTATTTACGAAGCGAAAATAGGCGGTTTCCATCCCGAAGGTATAAACCACCAGGAATATGGCCGTGTAGGAAAAAAGGATTCCAACCTCACCCATAGCCATCGTCCCAAAAACAGATGTATGCAGGGGTACAAGGGTGTAATTGATCAACCTGCCGAGGATACTGCTAACCCCGTAAATGGCGGTTTGAGAAGCCAGGCGTTTTAGTTGACTCATTTACTTCTTATTGGCCTTTGAATTCGGCCGGACGTTTTTCAAGGAATGCGGTTGTGCCTTCCTTAAAGTCCTCGGTATTCACACAATGTGCAAAACTGTTGGCTTCAGTCTGGTATCCGCTTTCCTCGTCGGAAAAATATGCATTCACGCAGTTTACAATCATTCCAATGGCAAGAGGCGCTTTTTTAATGATTTTGCGGATGATCGTATCAGCCAGTTCCATTAATTCAGCTTTGTCGGAAACTACATGATTCACCAGTCCGAGGGATTTCGCCTCTTCCGCACCGATCATATCGGCAGTCATCATCAATTCCATCGCTTTCCCTTTTCCGATCAGCTGCGTGAGACGCTGTGTGCCTCCATAACCGGGAATGATACCGAGATTCACCTCTGGTTGTCCGAATTTGGCATTCTGCGTGGCAATTCTGATGTGGCAGGACATGGCCAGTTCGCATCCGCCTCCCAGGGCAAAGCCGTTTACCGCGGCAATGACCGGTTTTTCGGAATTTTCGATCAATGAGAATGCTTCCTGTCCGTTCTCAGCAAATTTTCGCGCGTTGAGTTCATTCAATGCGGCTATTTCCTTGATATCAGCCCCTGCGACAAATGCCTTTTCACCGGCACCGGTTAGTATTACTCCCTTTACATCCTTATCATCATATACCTCGTTCATGACCTCACGGAGTTCATTTATGGTCTCTGTATTCAGTGCGTTGAGGCATTCCGTTCTGGAAATGGTGAGTGTAAGGACACCGTCGTTCAATTCTTTGGTGATGTTCATATTTGATATGATCTTCTGACTCGGCTAAAATTATATATAAAGTATTCAAAATAAAAACCTGCGCACAACCAAGTTCTCAAACCGTATTTCTGCAATACATGTATGTTTTTCTGCGATTTCGACTTTGTAATAATTTATTTTGGCCTGATATTGCTTACATTTTAAAGAGAATACGTATTAATCGCTGTAAATCTTTTACTAATGAGATATTTTTTAGCAGCTGTTTTAACCCTGTTGGCTGGGTTAACTTTTGCACAAAGGCAAAATACTACTGGTAACTGGAATAATTCCGGTAACTGGCAGGGTGGCAATATCGGAGATAATATTTCCGAATCCGTAGACCTGGCGGGTGGTATTACCTCAACTATTGTTAGCGGGGACAATTATACGATTGGTGACCTTACATTTGCTAACGGGGCCAAGCTCTATATAAATACCGGAGGTATCCTGATTATCGGTTCTTCTGGCAATCTTGGTTTTCTGGAAACCAATAATAACGCGGAGATTTATGTAAATGGCACCCTGGAGATCTTCGGGGATCTCAATGTAAATAATAACCTGGTGATCCAGGTGACCGGTAATTTTATCATTCACGGTAACGTGGATCTCCGAAATAATTCCAATTTCAGTATTTCAGGATCTATGGTGGTTGATGGTGATTTTATTGCCAATAATAATACCGACTTCACTGTGAACGGATCGGTTGACATCGGGGGCGATATAAGTGTGGGAAGCGGAAACCTGAATTTAGGCCCGGGTGGATCATTTACCGTTGGAGGATCATGTTCCTGGACAACCAATATTTGTAATCAAATCCTACCGGTTGAGTTATTGAATTTCGCAGCCCGTCCGGTTGGGGAGGCTGTTCTGGTAAGCTGGGCGACGGCTACTGAAAAGGATAATGATTACTTCCGCGTACAGGTGAGCCGTGACGGAAGCGAATTCTCAGAGCTTACCAGGATCAAGGGAGCCGGTGACAGCGAACAGAAGCTTGAATATGAATTTACAGATTATAATCCGATGCCGGGTACTTCCTATTACCGGCTTTCACAAACCGATTACTCGGGAATAACCACCATATTCACGCCTGTAAAGGTTGATCGTGGATTTGAAGGGGATATTGGCATTTATCCGAATCCTGCGTCAACTACAGACCGAATCCAGCTATTTACCGGTGGAAATGAGTCTGATCAGGTTGCAGTGGTCCTTTATTCTGTGAGCGGAACAGTGGTGTGGAAGGATTCCTTTGAAGGAAACCATCTTGAATTAATGGTGCCAGAATCGGTTGAACGCGGTACGTATCTGCTTGAGGTAAGAAGCGGATCCCTGCGAAAGCTACACCGACTGGTGCTTAAGTAGGGGTTTCATTCCGTCAATCATCGCAGTAGTTAGTTTTGAAAGGTCGTACTGTGGCTTCCAGCCCCACTCATTCCTTGCGGCATCATCATTAATTGAATCCGGCCAGCTGTCGGCAATGGCCTGACGGAAATCCGGCTCATAGTTAATGGAAAACCCGGGCAGATATTTCTTGATTTCAGCCGCGAGCTCTGAAGGTGAAAAACTCATGGCGCCGAGGTTGTAGGATGATCGCGTCTTGATTTTATCCGGAGCAGAATCCATGAGTTCAATCGTGCCACGCACGGCATCGTCGATATACATCATGGGCAGATAAGTGTTTTCGGAGAGAAAACTTGTATAGCTGCCATGCAGCAGCCCCTGCTTGAAAATATCGATGGCATAATCAGTTGTACCCCCACCCGGATCGGCTTTGTAGCTGATCAGGCCTGGATACCGAATACTGCGCACATCCACATTATATTTATTAAAATAATATTCACACCACCGTTCACCGGCCAGTTTGCTGATGCCGTAAACTGTTGTTGGGTCCATGATCGTATGCTGTGGGGTTTGCTGGCGGGGAGTACCCGGACCAAAAACAGCGATGGAACTCGGCCAGAAAATCCGTTTTACACCGGAGTTCTTCCCTAATTCCAGAATGTTCATCAGGCTTTCCATATTGAGCTTCCAGGCCCATTGCGGATTATTCTCACCCTTGGCCGACAGAATTGCAGCGAGGTGATAGATCTGCGTGAATTGATAACTGGATTGCAATTCAGCCAGGCGGTCTGCGTCCATTGCGTCGAGGATTTCGAAAGGACCGTCGGCAGATTGAATTTCACGAATGTCTGTAGCTACAACGGCATCTTTACCATGCTTTTCACGAAGTGCGGCTGTTAGTTCTGTGCCAAGTTGGCCGCCAGCCCCGATGATCAGAATTTTTTCCATTTCGATTTTCGTCAAATTCGGTGCGAAAATACATAATTTAAAATGATATAAGACTAATTTTAAACATCAATGACCGGCCAAATTTCTGTTGTTCGGTCTGGAATCTGTTATATTTGTAAGGATGAAATTCAGGGATTATCTTGTCGACAAAAAGATTGATCCGGCCGCATTTGCAAAGAGCGAGCCGGCGCGTTTCAGTGAATTTTCGAAAGCTTTCGCGCAGATGCATCCCAACAGTTTCACAATGCAAAAATTATTTCTGATCAATTCGATCAGGAGATTGTACCCACTTCCGGCAGATCAGTGGGTAAAAGCCGACAAGCGTACTGAAAAGGCGTCGGCACCTGTGCTGGCAAAGCCTGCTTCCAAAATTGCCCAGGATGTAAAGAAGCCATCACGGCCGGTTATTAAACCAAAACCCATCATTAAAAAGAAATAGTATGTTCACAATTAAGGATAAGCTCGCAAAGGAGCTGAAGGAGCTTGAAGACAAAGGTCTTTATAAACGGGAGCGCGTAATCACTACCCCCCAGGGTGCTGAGATCCGAACAGACAAGGGTCTGGAAGTAATTAACTTTTGTGCAAATAATTATCTCGGGCTTTCTTCCCATCCTCGTGTTATTGAGGCTGCAAAAAGAACGATTGATACACATGGATATGGCATGTCTTCGGTTCGGTTCATTTGCGGAACCCAGGATATACATAAGGAGTTGGAAGCAAAGATTTCCGAATTTCTTGGCATGGAGGATACCATACTTTATGCTGCGGCATTTGATGCCAATGGGGGTGTATTTGAGCCTCTCCTGGGGCAGGAGGATGCCATTATCTCCGATTCGCTGAATCATGCATCGATTATTGACGGCGTGCGTTTATGTAAGGCCATGAGATTCAGATACAAGCATAACGATATGATGGATCTGGAAGAGAAGCTCCAGGAAGCCCGCAATGCCGGGGCGCAGGATATCATGATTGTAACGGATGGTGTTTTTTCAATGGATGGAACGATTGCACAGCTGGATAAAATATGTGACCTGGCCGAGAAGTACCGTGCAATGGTTATGAGCGATGAATGCCACTCTACGGGTTTTATGGGTAAGACTGGAAGGGGTGTACACGAATACAGGGATGTAATGGGTCGTGTTGACATAATCACAGGGACTCTTGGTAAGGCGCTTGGGGGTGCCTCCGGAGGATTCACATCCTCCCGGAAAGAAGTAATTGATATGTTGCGACAAAAATCAAGGCCTTATCTCTTTTCAAATACACTGGCACCGTCGATCACGGGTGCATCCATTGCTGTAATTGATATGCTCAGTGAAACTACAGAGCTCAGGGATAAACTGGAGTCGAATACACGTTATTTCAGGGAGAAAATGACAAATGCGGGTTTTGACATTAAACCTGGTGAGCACCCGATCGTTCCGATCATGCTGTACGATGCAGCGCTTTCACAGCGGTTCGCAGATGCCCTGCTTGAGCGTGGTATTTACGTAATCGGGTTCTTTTTTCCAGTGGTTCCGAAGGGCGAAGCGCGCATTCGCGTACAGATAAGTGCAGCTCATGAGCGGGAACACCTGGATCGTGCAATTAACGCTTTTATTGAAGTAGGTAAGGAATTACAGGTAATTCAGGAAGCCTGATCTCAGGCACCGGCATTGGCTTCTTTAGCCACCACAGATGTTTCAGTAGAATTTTCAGCCATGGTTTCCATGGCTGTTTCTTTTTCAGCGGTTAAGTATTCATTGATGCCCTTTCTGAGTTCCTGGGGAGAAAGATTGTGTTCGAGCCGCCCGTTTCGCGCCAGTGAGAATTGCCCGCTTTCTTCTGATACCACCAGAACGGTTGTATCGGTCACTTCCGACATACCGAGTGCGGCACGATGTCTCAATCCGAATTGAGCAGGAAGGCTATCACTTTCAGAAACAGGGAGCACACATCGGGCTGCTTTTATTTTACCCTTGTACACAATAACGGCGCCATCGTGCAGCGGACTGTTTTTATTGAAAATAGACACAAGTAGTCTTTTGGAGAGCACCGCGTCAATGATATCACCTGATTCGGAGTAAAATTTCAGTGCTGAATCTCTTGAAAAAACGATCAAGGCCCCGGTATTGGTACCTCCCAGTATTTTAACTGCCTCGATCACCGGGGTAATGTTGAAGGTTTCTTCCTTCCGGCTCCTTTTCCAGTTGAAAAAACTACGGATGCCATCCAGTGATTTAAAGTCGGCTGATTTACCGATCAGCAGCAGGAATTTCCGGATTTCAGGTTGAAAGAGGATAATAGCAGCAAGGACACCATAGCCCATGAACTGACCAAGAATGGAGCCCAAAAGTTCCATCTGCGCAGCGCGTACGATCAGGTAGATGAGGTACAGTGCTAAAACCCCCAGAAAAATTTTCACGGCGACACTACCGCGCATGAGTTTATACACCTGATACAACAGGATACTTACCAGGGTTATATCGATCATGTCGACCCAGCTGATATCAAGGAATCCGATGCTAAACAAATAAATCAAGCCAGTACTGTATTTTTTATTTTCTCAGTCAGTTTTATGCATTCCATCGCAGCCTTAACGTCATGAACTCTCAGTAAAGAGGCCCCCTCCATCAGGGCGTATGTATTCAAAACAGATGTCCCGTTTACAGCGTCACGGGGCTCTATGTTCAGTAATTTAAAGATCAGGGACTTGCGAGAAATACCGGTTAGTAAAGGTAATCCTAAAGACTTGAAATAGCTCATATTTTTGAGCAAATAATAATTTTGGTCAATATTCTTGGCAAAACCGAATCCTGGATCAAGTATGATTTCGGTTACACCGAGGCCTGCCAGCTGTTCCAGTTTTTTTCTGAAATATTCCAGCATTTCGGTGAGCATATTTTCATAATGCGCCTCATTTTTCATGGTCTGAGGTGTTCCTTTCATATGCATAAGCACATACGGTACATCAAGTGCAGCAATGGTTGAGAACATATCCTGATCGAGTGAACCTCCTGAGATATCATTGACCATATTGGCGCCTGCAGTGACGGCTTCTGCCGCTACTCTGGAGCGAAAAGTATCAATGGAAAGCAGGGCATCCGGGAATGTCTCTCTCAACATTTGAATTACCGGAATCACACGTTCCAGTTCGGTATTCTCAGAGATATCATCGGCACCGGGACGGGTAGAATATCCGCCAATATCCAAAATACTTGCTCCCGCATTCAGCATTTCTTCGGCACGGAGCAACAGGGCATCAGAGGAATCCAGTTCCCCGCCATCTGAGAAGGAGTCCGGGGTAATATTCAGGATCCCCATCACTTTCGGTGAATCGAAAGAAAGCAGATTTCCGCCGATCCTGAGTGTTTTTTTAGTTGAAAATAGCGTATCTTGGCCCACCTCGAAAAAAGGTTTTATTTAAAATATAGCAATAAAAATTGATTGAAAAAACAGTAGCTGAATACCAGCGAGTTATTCAAAAGTGTAAAAATCTCTTTGAAAAAAAAACAAGGGATTACGGAACAGCATGGAGAATACTTCGGGTTCCCTCGATCACCGATCAGATTTTCATTAAGGCTCAGCGCATCAGATCCATTCAGGAAAAGGGTCAACAGAAGGTGGGTGATGCTATAGAAGATGAGTTTGTCGGGATTATTAATTATTGCATCATTGCCATAATGCAAATTGACCTTGGGGATAGTGAGAATCTTGAAATCCCGTTTGAAGAGATCGAGCCCATGTATGATCAAATCGCAAGTGAAACATGTGATCTCCTGATGCAGAAAAATCATGATTATGGAGAAGCATGGCGCGATATGCGTGTGAGTTCCATCACCGATATCATTCTCATGAAACTATTTCGTGTGAAGCAGATTGAAGATAATCAGGGACAGACCCTGGTGTCTGAAGGGGTACGGGCTAACTACCAGGATATGATCAATTACGCCGTATTTTGTTTAATAAAGTTAAATTACGCCAGTGATGCTGAATAAATTGATCGATACCTTTTCACGCGTTTTTGTTGGTTCACTCTTTATTTTTTCGGGGCTGGTAAAGCTGAATGATCCCATCGGCACAGAGATCAAGCTGGAAGAATACTTTACGGTATTTGCAGATTCCTTCAGTCCGCTCTTCAGTATTTTCATACCCTGGGCACTGGGGATCTCTCTTTTCCTCATTGTACTTGAAATTGTATTGGGAGTTGCCGTCTTGCTGAATTACCGCATGCGTTATACAGCCGTAGTGTTATTGGTTCTGATGATCTTCTTTACTGGCCTTACATTCTTTTCGGCATACACCGGCAAGGTAACGGATTGCGGGTGTTTCGGAGATGCGATTCCACTTACTCCCTGGCAGTCTTTCTATAAAGACTTAATACTGATGGTATTTGTTTTGCATTTGTTCTGGCACCGGAAGCGTTTTATTCCTTCTTTCCGAACAGGGGTAAATCGCACCATAGTAGCATTTGCCGGTCTCCTGTCGGTGCTTGTAGGGTGGTATGCCATAGAACATTTGCCTTACATAGATTTCAGGCCGTACAAAATTGGAAACAGCATTCCTCAGAATATGATCGCCGAGGAAAATCCGATCGTTGAATACCGGTTTTTAAAAGATGGAGAGGAGGTAACATCTGAAAAATATCTCATGCCGGAAGACGGTTATGAATACATTGATGCGACCATTTTAAATGAAAAAGCCTCTACTCCGAAGATTACAGATTACCAGGTAGTGGATCTGGATGGGAATGATTTTACGGAGGAATCATTTCAGGGGATAAAATTGCTGCTGTTGTTTCAGGATGTTTCAAAATCGGATGATGAATCACTTGAGGCGATCAGGGAATTGATAGCATTTGCCCCGGGAAAATTTGATGTTATGGCATTCACGTCTTCAGGGCCGGATGCCTTTGAGAATTACCGGCATGAGCACCAGCTGGCCGTTCCTTACTATTTTCTCGACGCAACGGTGTTGAAGGCAATGATCCGTTCAAATCCCGGTATTATGTTGCTGAAAGACGGGGTCGTAGTGGGTAAGTGGCACGCCAATGATGTACCTGAACCTGATGAGCTTCAATCCAAACTCTGACAAAATTTTTATCTGGGGTATGCCCGGCTCCGGCAAGTCGACATTTGGACGGAAGCTTGCCGAACAGCTTTCCTGTACCTACACTGATATGGATGACTGGATTGTTGCGCAAGCCGGGAAATCAATACCGCAGATTTTCAGAGAACAGGGTGAAGACGAATTCCGAAAGCTTGAAAAGGAGGCTCTGCGGTCTATTTGTGAAAAGACCACAGGGGTAATTGCCACCGGTGGCGGGGCCCCCTGTTTTTTTGATAATGCCGATGTCATGAATGATGCCGGTCTCACCATTTTTCTTGATACACCCTTATTAACCATTTACAACAGACTCCGGGATCGTGAAGGACGGCCACTGCTGGACAATACCAATGATTTGTACGGAACCCTTAAACAAACATTTGCACAAAGGAAGAACTGGTACTGTGAAGCCAGGATTCATATAAAAAGCGAAACGACCGATCTTCAGAAAGAGATCGATCGTTTCTTTACAAAGCAATAAAGTTTTTAGAACAGCATCCCGATAGTAAGGGATACTCTCGTCATATCCGTATTTACGCTGGCAGCTTCTGCTGTTGGGTAGGGTACGATTACAGATTTTTGATTGATATTTGTCACCGCTGACAGATCGGCAAAGAATGTTTTTGTACGGATTCCAACGCCACCGGAGAATTGTGAATGCTCGTTATCGATACCATCATCTGTAGGATCGGCGAAAAATGCATAACCGGCACGAATCCTGAAAATTGCCAATCTGATTTCCGCCCCGCCTCTGAAGTTCAGCGCATCCTGATAAGTATTATTGATATAATTATTATCACTTGTGAAGGCGCCCTCTGAAGGTTTTGAAAGCGACGCATTTGCAAATTTTACATTCTCTGCTTCAGCTGTGATGAATCCTGCTTTTCCGAGGATAAATGTTCCACCAACCCTGAATCGGTGCGGTGTCTGAAGATTATACTGGAAGGAAGGATAAATGAAGCCATCTTCAATTAATTCATTATCAAAATTGGCGTACATCGCTATTTCCCTGGATTGCTCAAGTGCATACCACGATGGCGAGGTATAGCTTGCGGCAATCATCAGGGGTGTGATGGGCCTTACGATCAGGCCAAGCGTAATATTAGCACCAACTCCACTCAGTCGATAATCATCGGTGAGGGTCATATTAATCAAGTCTGTTGCCGTAGGCTCTTCACGGTAAGTTCGTTCGACTTCTTTCCTTACTGTTAGTATTCCCACCCCGATACCGAGGTATACACGATCATCATAGTTGGCACCATAACTCAGGGAAGTTTGATACACACCACCCCGTGTTCTGATTGTTTCCGATTGCCGTGTAGGGAATTCCTGTGTAGGGAAGCCAAGATCATTTCCTCGGTAGGTATTTCGATCGACAAAGAAAAGGCTGTCGCCAATTTGTACATTCGGCCCATACAGGTCTATGACATTATAATCAAAACCGTTGATGGAAATCGTTTCCTGTCCCTGGTAAATCGAATAGAAATCATCAGTCATAAAAGTATTATATGCCAGGTCTGAAAGATCATTTCGGGACAGTCCGTTAAAGAAATTATCGCTATCAACAGAAAAATCGATAAAATCCCTTTCAGCATTATCGCCAATGTAGACTATACTGTTCTGGAAATTCGCAATTCGGTTCACCGAAATCCCGATCGTTCCTGACAGCCACTTATCCTTATTGATGGGGCGATGTATAGCGCCCCCGATGTTAGCCATATTGAAATTATTGATGGAGGACATCGTGCGAACCCCAAGGTAGTCAGCCTCAGATGTGATGAAATTCATCGAAGGGGTAAATGAAAACTCCGATCGGTTATATAATCCAAGGCCGGCGGGATTGAGGTGCGCCGTGCTGATGTCACCTCCGATGGCTGTTCCGGCACCGCCCAGTGCTTGCAGGCGGGCGGAACCTCCATTATAGGTATTCGTAATTTCTAAAGCCGTTGCCGGGAAATCTGTGGCATCCTGAGCCTGAACCGACCCAATAGTGCACACCATTCCCAGGCTTATTACTATAAGCAATTTTTTCATGACCTACTTGTTTAAAGTAATACTAGTTTCCCCTGCGTACACTTCCTGAAGATCCTGAAGATCTCGAAGCACCGCTCGAGCCGGATGAACGGCTTGAGCCACTAGAGCTTCCGGAACTCCTGTACGATCCTCCACTAGAGGAAGGTGCACTTCTGTAAGAAGATCCGCTGGATGGAGACGAACTTCTGTAAGAAGAGCCACTGCTTCTTGAAGGTGACGAACCTCTGTACGAGGATCCGCTGCTTCTTGAAGGTGACGAACCTCTGTAAGAAGGACTGCTACCTGAACGGTAAGAGTTCGATGAAGGAGTTCTGTACGAAGGCATAGAAGACTGCGTTGAAGTCCTTCCGTAAGACGACCCGCGAGAAGTTGAACCTGACGTATAGGCACTGCCACGTGTACGGGTAGAGTAATTGGATCGCGGACTTGTGTATGCTGTCGACCTCGATGCCGATGAGTTTCTTGAACTCACTGAACGTGATACCACATCGTTGGAAACAGATCGCGAAGAGGCCACGGACCTGCGGTGATAATCCGCCTGGGTTGTAGCGCGATTTCTCGACGCGGAATTATTCGGATCTATATATCTGCGTGTAGCAGTAGAAGAAGCGACACGCGAATTGTTGCCTGCTTTTCCATAGCTGTCACCGGTACGACTGGTAAATCGGCCGTCTGAACCGTTTGCAGTTCTTTCACGGGCTCCGGTCACTCTTGAAGGACCTGCTCCGTTTCTGAACGTGCGATTATATCTTGACTCGTAGTTGTTAACGATCACAACATTGCCATATCCGGGATATCCCCAGAATCCACCGCCGTAGTAAGGATTACCCCAGTATCCTCCACCCCAGCCGTAATAGGGACTACCCCATCCGTAACCGAAACCTACATTCCACGAAGGACCCCAGCCCCATGAAGGACCAAATCCCCATGACGGACCCCATCCGCCGCCCCAGCCCCAACCGAAGCCAAAAGCAACACTGAATCTCCATCTTGCAGGAACGTACCATGAATTATAGGGATAACCCCATCCGCCAAAACCGGAATAGAAAGGATCGTAAAAACCGGGATTTGTGTTCACATAATAATTATTGACCACTGGAACCTGGTAATCATCTCCTGCATTTCCGCCTTCAGTGTAGTATTCATCATCTGAATACTGTGCATTTCCGGTCTCATTATTCCCATATCGGGCCAGATATTCCGGATTTACATGTTCTTCAGAATACGCGTTTTCATTTTTGATCACGTATTCGCTTGTTTTTTCGGCCTGCGCATTGGATAAATTAGGATTAATGTTCATTTCCTTCTCTTTAAGGGCCTTTCGGTCCTTCTTCGTGAAGTACATGTCATCATATTCCTGCGCCTGAGCTATTCCCGCAAATGCGAAAAAAGCAGCCAGAATAACACTGAATTTTGTTTTTGGGGCTTTCATGATGTTTTCCTTTCGTTATATAAACTTAATTTATTAAACGGCAAATGCCAAAATAGGATCTCGTAATCTTTATATTTGCCGCATAATTCTTTTCCTACGTAACAAATAATCAAAAACTGTACCAAAAATAATGGCCAAGGGATTACCAAAACGAAGCGAAGACTATTCTCAGTGGTATAATGAACTGGTGAAACGAGCCGATCTGGCTGAACACTCCGCCATTCGGGGCTGCATGGTTATTAAACCCTATGGATATTCCATATGGGAAAAAATGCAGGCAGCTCTTGATAAAATGTTTAAAGATACGGGTCATTCTAACGCATATTTCCCGCTTTTTGTTCCAAAGTCCTATCTGAGCAAGGAAGCTGCCCATGTTGAAGGCTTCGCTAAGGAGTGTGCCGTCGTTACCCATTACCGTTTAAAGAATGCGGAAGACGGATCCGGAGTAATCGTGGATCCGGAGGCTAAACTGGAGGAGGAGCTCATTGTTCGGCCCACATCCGAAACCGTGATTTGGAACAGTTATAAGAACTGGATACAGTCCTATCGCGACCTGCCCATTCTGATCAACCAGTGGGCAAACGTAGTGCGCTGGGAAATGCGGACCCGATTATTTCTGCGCACAGCTGAATTTCTGTGGCAGGAAGGTCACACAGCTCATGCCACAAAACAGGAGGCAGTTGAGGAGACGCTTCAAATGCTGAACGTATATGCCACATTCGCTGAAAAATTTATGGCTCTCCCTGTTATCAAGGGAGTAAAAACAGAGAGTGAAAGATTTCCCGGAGCTGTCGATACTTATTGTATTGAGGCCCTTATGCAGGACGGAAAGGCACTGCAATCCGGCACTTCGCATTTCCTGGGGCAAAATTTCGCGAGCGCATTCGACGTAAAATTTGCTGACAAGAATGGTAAACTTGAGTATGTCTGGGGTACTTCCTGGGGTGTATCCACCCGTCTCATGGGGGCGTTGATCATGGCTCATTCGGATGATGACGGCCTTATATTACCTCCAAGTCTCGCACCGATTCAAGTGGTTGCGGTACCTATTTTCAAGCAGCCCGAACAGCTCGAAGCGATTCGGGAGAAGATCAACGTTATTCGGGATGCATTTTTATCACGCGGTATTTCATTTAAGTTTGATGACAGGGATACCCAAACCCCCGGATGGAAATTTGCTGAGTATGAATTGAAGGGAGTTCCTGTGCGTTTGGCTATGGGCCCCCGGGATATGGAGAATGGTACCATTGAAGTGGCCCGCCGTGACATCAGGGATAAGAAGACCGTTCCCCTCGATCAGGTTGTGGATCATGTTGTGGCCTTACTGGATGACATCCAAGCCAACATTTACAAGCGGGCGCTGGCTTTCCGCGAAGAAAACACACATTTTGTAGATAATTACGAGGAATTTAAGAATCTGCTGGACGAAAAGGGCGGGTTTATCTGGGCTCATTGGGATGGTACTCCCGAAACCGAAGAGAAGATCAAGGAGGAGACCAAAGCAACGATCCGATGTATTCCTATAGATACTGACCAACCCGAAGGCGGAAAATGTATGTATAGCGGTAAGCCCTCGAAACAGCGTGTTCTCTTCGCCCGGGCATATTAATCCGATGTTTTGTCGGCACCGGGACTTTTCAAGGCAACCTATTCCGACTAATTCTTGTTTACAGAGGGCATGATCGTCAAAGTAATCATTCCGGCGTACAACGAGGAAAAAAGTGTGGCACATGTGCTGTCGGAGATTCCCATGGAAATTGTCGATGAGGTAGTCGTGGTAAATAATGCATCGACGGATAATACCCGTTCGGTAGCTGAAAAGGCAGGTGCCACGGTTCTTGATGAATCTGTTCCCGGCTACGGAAAGGCTTGCCTCACCGGAATTGAATATCTTGCCGGGAAACCGGTTAGACCTGATATTGTGGTATTTATGGACGCTGATTATTCCGATTATCCAGAGGAATTGCCTATGGTTATAGGGCCCATTCTTTCAGGAAACGCAGATTTGGTGATCGGTTCGCGTGCACTGGGTGACCGTGAACGAGGCTCCATGACGCCCCAGCAGGTTTTCGGTAACTGGCTGGCTACGCGCATCCTGTACTGGAAATATGGTGCCCGTTTTACAGATCTTGGACCGTTCCGGGCTATTCGGTTCGATCGTCTTCTTGAACTTGGAATGCAGGACAAGAATTACGGGTGGACCGTTGAAATGCAGATCAGGGCAGCAAAACAGGGACTCAGCTTTACAGAAGTGCCCGTTCGGTACCGGAAAAGGATTGGTTTTTCAAAAGTATCGGGTACCTTGAAAGGGACGGTCATGGCTGGATATAAAATTTTGTGGACGCTCTTTACCTACGGATGATGGAAATTATCATTCTGATCATATACATGCTGTCGTTGCTGTTCATCTTTTTGTTCAGCCTGGGACAGCTCCATCTTACCTGGCATTATCGCAAAGCACAAAAAGAAAGAACTTCAGGGAATTCAGAATTGGAAACGTTTCCATTTGTTACGGTTCAGCTACCGGTTTACAATGAACGCTATGTTGCAGCTCGTTTAATTGATAGTATTTGCAATCTTGATTATCCGGCAGACTGCCTGGAGATTCAGGTTCTGGATGATTCAACAGATGAAACAGTTCAAATCATCAGGGAACGTATTGAATTCTGGCAGGAGAGAGGAATTCCCATCGTTCATGTTCAACGGGCCGACCGCACAGGCTTTAAAGCCGGTGCACTTGAATACGGACTGGGCATGGCAAAGGGTGAATTTATAGCCATTTTCGATGCGGATTTTTTGCCGCAGGCTGATTTTCTTAAAACGTCTTTGGCCAGCTTTACAGAACGAACCGGAGTGGTTCAGTCCCGCTGGGGACATATCAATGAGAATTATTCCTTGCTAACACGCCTGCAGGCATTCGGACTTGATGCGCACTTTACTGTCGAGCAGTCTGGCCGAAGCCATGCTGGAAGCTTTATTAATTTCAACGGTACGGCAGGTATCTGGCGAAAGGCATGTATCATTGATGCGGGCGGGTGGTCGGCCGATACCCTTACCGAAGACCTTGATCTTAGCTATCGGGCGCAGCTCAACGGTTGGGAGTTTCACTATCTTGAGTACAATGTCGCTCCTGCTGAATTACCTGTGATTATGCCGGCTATTAAAAGTCAGCAATACCGATGGAACAAGGGAGCTGCTGAAACCGCCCGGAAAAATCTCGGAAAGGTTCTTCGGTCGCCAATGTCACTAACCTCCAAATTCCATGCTTTTTTTCATTTGCTGAACAGTTCCGTTTTTGTGGCCTTGTTACTCGCCGGTCTGGTAAGTATCCCTGTCATATTTATTCGAGAGTCTCATCCCGAGCTGAATATCCTTTTCCATGTGGGAGGTATTTTTCTGATTGGGTTCTTTTCGATCGCATATTTTTACTGGACAGCCATAAAATCGTTGCACCCGGAACGTTCGGCAGGATACTTTTTTCTAAATTTCTTCCCTTTTCTGATTGTATCCATGGGTCTTTCACTTCACAATGGAATGGCAGTTCTGGAGGGATTATTCGGGAGGAAAACCCCTTTTTTACGTACACCTAAATTTAATATCCTTAATTCAACAGATTCGTGGAAGAACAACCGTTACGTTAAAAGAGGATTCTCCTGGCGAACGGTCGCCGAGGGATTTCTTACACTGTATTTCGGTTTCGGCCTCTTAAGCGGATTCCGGGCAGGTGATCCGGGTCTTATGCTTTTCCATTTAATGCTGATGCTCGGTTTCGGATTTGTGTTTTATCAGTCGGTGAAATCAATTCATGGGGGCACATCCATTTCATCATAACCGTTTCGCGAAAGTATTCGCGCTTCTCATTTTGGCCTGCAGTGTCGCAGGTCTCGGCTATTTTACAGATCGTACACAACATATTCAACTGATGTTGTTTCTTGTGCCCGGATTTCTTGCATGCTGGTATTTGTATCGTTCCGATGTGAATCTTCTTCATCTGATTTACGCAGGTATTGTATTACGCGCTGTGCTTATTTTTATGATGCCTAATCTGTCTGATGATATTTACCGGTTTATCTGGGACGGCCAGCTGTTGGCCAACGGTTTAGATCCGTTCGAGCGTTTGCCTTCAGCAATTGCGGCGTCAGGAGATTTTCCGCCAGGTACGTCTGAGCACCTCTATGGATTACTCAATAGTCAGAATTATTTCACTGTTTACCCACCGCTCTTACAATATCTATTCCTCATTTCTGCCAAGGTGGCGGGTACGTCGGTGATTGGTAATGTTGTTTTCCTGCGGGGCATTTTGCTTTTAGCTGAGTCGGGCACGTTCTATCTATTATACTCCCGAAAGAAGGATAACCGAAATTTACTTTTGTATGCACTGAATCCGATGATCATTCTTGAAATTACCGGGAATCTTCATTTCGACGGGGCCGCACTGTTTCTGACGGTTTTAATGGTCTGGATGCTGGACCGAAGCAGCGTTGCTTCTGGAGTTGCATTTGGCGCTTCTGTACTGGTAAAACTTGTCCCCTTGATTTTTATGCCCATTCTTTTTTTTCGGGAATCCTTCAGACAGCGGTTAATATTTTTCAGTGCTTTTGCAGGCATCATTATTTTAGCCGGGCTTCCAATGGTCTCATATGGGTTGTTTTCGGGGATGTCTGAAAGCCTAAGTCTGTATTTCAAAAAGTTTGAATTCAATGCAAGCCTTTACTACGTCATACGTGAAATCGGTTTTTGGAGGAAGGGATATAATGATATAGCCTTTATCGGTCCGTTTCTGGGCATGGTAACATTCGCAATTATCATGACTTATTCCTGGTGGCGCAGGAAAGTAGCCAGGCTTGATTTATTTGAATCTTTTGGGATCATTCTAACTATTTACCTGTTATTAGCTACAACGGTGCATCCGTGGTATATTACCCCGATCGTGGGACTCCTGGTTTTTACAAACTACAGGTATGCATTCATATGGTCATTTGTCGCAATGTTCAGCTATTTCGGCTATGATGACAATGGATATGAGATACCTGCCTTTTGGATAATTTTGGAATACGGTGTGTTGCTGATTGCGCTTATATGGGATTTTCGAACGAAAAGAATTTTAAATGCGAAGGGGATATAGTCTGTTTATTATCTGCGCCATTGTTTTACTTGTTGCAGGGTGTATGAACCGTGAAAAGGAATATGATATTATGCTGAAGGGACTCCTTAAAGAGTCTGTACCGTATATTGCACCGGAAGAGCTGAATTCGTTGGATTCACCCTATGTCTTGCTGGATACACGTTCACCGCGTGAATACGAAGTGAGTCATATCAGAAATGCAGAATTCATTAGCTACGATGAATTTAGTTTCGAGGCAGTTTCCGGATTGCCCAGGGATACGCTTATCGTTGTCTACTGTTCAGTAGGTTACCGCAGTGAAAAAATTGGGGAAAAGCTAAAGGAAGAGGGGTTTACCAATGTCCTGAATCTCTACGGCGGAATATTCGAGTGGAAGAATGAAGGATTTGAGGTTGTGAATTTGAAACAGCAGGTAACCGACAGTATTCATACTTATAACAAGTCCTGGTCGCGCTGGATGCTGAATGGAACAAAAATATATGACTGATCAAGTACTGATCGTTTTTCTTAAAAATCCTGAGCTCGGAAAGGTAAAAACGCGGATTGCAAAAGCGTTTGGGGATGAGGTCGCGTTGGCGATTTATCTGCGCTTACTGTCTAAACTGAGGGAAACACTTTCCGGCATTGACTATGATGTTCATCTTTATTATTCCAGCTTCGTAGATTCCGAAGATGAATGGAATATTCAGAATATTTCGCGATTTGCGCAAATGGGTGATGACCTGGGTTCGCGTATGCAGCATGCCTTTGAAAATTCATTCAAGGCGGGTTATAAGAAGGCTGTCCTGGTAGGGTCCGATATTCCGGATCTTTCAACCGAAATTCTGAACGAGGCCTTTTTAAAACTGAAGGATCATGATGTTGTAATCGGGCCAGCCAAGGATGGTGGGTATTACCTGATTGGAATGACGCGCTTTCATCCACAAGTGTTGAACCTGGATCATTGGAGCCATTCGCGGGTTTTTCATGTTACTATGGATAAAATACAGGGTTTGGGATTGTCTGTGTCGCAAACCCGGCTTCTGAAGGATCTTGATGAGGCTGAAGATCTTAAGGATTCCGGGTTAATGTGATCAGGCAAGTTTGTCGAGATCCCGAATGAGAATCTTGCGCCGATCGAAATAGATGAGGTTCTTATCCTTCAACTCATTGAGTATAGTAGTTACGGTTTGTCTGGATGTACCTGTGAGGTTGGCAATATCCTTATGGGTTAGTTTAGTTGGTATCATGGTTTCAAAACCTACTTTTTTGCCTTTCCATGCTGCGGCTTCCCGTAAAAATTCTATGATACGGGTCCGTGCATCCTTGAAGACAAGGGATTCAACTTTTTTTTCCAGTTTTCGGATTCGAAGTCCAATGAGTTTGTAGATCTTAAATGACAATTCCTTATTCTCTGCCATCAATTCTTTCATTTCATCGATGCTGATAGGGCAGATTGTGGTATTGTCATCCATGGCCTGAGCAAAGTCATTTCTTTTATCTTCACCGGCCAGAACAAGTTCACCAAATATTTCGCCGGTAGTCAAAATAGCTTTTACAATTTCTTTACCATCATCCAGGTAGGAGCCGATGCGCACCCTGCCTTCTGCAATCATATAAATATGCCGCGCCTGGTCGTTGGGGAAGTAAATGAACTGATTTTTTCGATACCGGGTAAATTCATGCTTATCAGCCATTCCGGCCGTCTTATGCGGGCACATAATATTGAAGAGATTTACATCTTCGAAAAACCAGAGCTCATTATTTTCCATATTTCCTCATAATAATTTGCTGATAATCAGTGTATATTTCAAATCTGTCCCGGTTGTACATATCGCAAATTACAAACTGATTGTTACGGGAGTATCCTGAAATTATCAAAAAAGTATAACAGAATAATCAGTCATACTTTTGTTTAACGTAATTTTCAACAGCATCAGTTTCAATAGGGAATGACAGAATTGCCAAGACTTGCTCAAATATGGTATTATCCGGTGAAATCACTTCCCGGTATACGGGTGAAAAGCGCACTGGCTGGGCTCAGGGGCCTGGAGGGAGACCGCAGGTTCATGCTTTGTGACCAGGATAACCGGTTTATTTCGGTTCGTCAGCGAAAGGAACTTTATAGATTTAATGTAGCAATATCCCATGATATGCTTGTAATCAGTCATCCGGATGAGCCTACACCATGTCGGCTTAACCTAAATCCGGTTCATGGTGAAGAGTTACAGGTGACCGTCTGGGATGATGTTGTATCTGCGATTGAGCCGGATAAAATGGTTAGTCAGTGGTTTTCCAATTTACTTGGTGAGGAGATCAAACTTGTCTATATGCCAGCCGATTCTGAACGAATCATTGGTAAAAGATGGCATACGGGCAGGGACCTGGTAAGTTTTGCTGATGGATATGCTTACCTGGTTACTGGCAAATCAAGCCTTGACGATGTATCGGAGAAAACAGGATTACAACCGGATCCCCGCAGATTTCGACCGAATCTGGTCATCGATGGTACTCCTGAATACGAAGAATTTTTCTGGAAGGAAATTATTGTGGGGGGAGTAAAATTTTCAGCTCTTAAACCATGTGAAAGATGTGTTGTAACTACCATTGATCCGGATTCGGGTATTGCCGGGAAGGAGCCATTGCAGATGCTGGCAGGCCGGAAAATTGATGGTAAAGTAGTTTTCGGGCAGCATGCCTCTGTGCAGTCCGACGGCATTATTCATGAAGGGGATGCCGTTCAGATACTTCTTCGCAAAGAATCTCCGTATGATCCGCTCTAATTTGGTGTTGCTGTGTAACTTTGACGTAAACCGTGGCGTATGACCTATCTTTATATCAAAGCACTGCATATAATTTTTGTTGTGACATGGTTCGCAGGGCTTTTCTATATTGTGCGGATTTTCATTTATCACATTGAGGCCAATGAGCGGGAAGAGCCGGCAAGGTCTGTGTTAATTCAGGAATATGTAAGAAATGCCCGCAGGTTATGGCTGGGAATTACATGGCCATCAGCTATTCTGACACTTATCTTTGGTTTGTGGTTGTTGTATTTAATACCTGAATATTTATCTCAGGGTTTCATGCAGCTGAAACTTGTGCTGGTATTATTGTTATATGTATATCAGCTGCTGTGTCATCGCATATATCGTCAGCTTCAGAACCATTCGATCCGCTTTACTTCACAGCAGCTGCGCATCTGGAATGAGGTTGCAACATTGTTCCTGTTTGGCATTGTTTTCCTGATTGTGCTGAAAAGCGCAATGAATATGGTGATAGGGCTCGCTGGATTTGTGATTTTGGCAATAATTTTATTCGTAGCGATACGATTGTATAAAAACGTTCGATTGAAAAATGAAAAGGAATAAGTTCATATTTGGCCTGGTTTTCGTCATTGGAATCTGCGCTGTTTCGTGTTCTAATGAGCCAGGTAACGAGGAAGATCTTCCTATTTTGGGAAGGAAGGAAATTGATGGCACAGATACTATTTACCACACGATCGCCGAGTTTAAATTTGTTGATCAGGATAGTAATTTCGTGACAAATGAAACATTCGAAGACAAGATCTATGTCGCGGATTTTTTCTTTACATCCTGTCCGACGATTTGCCCGATCATGAAAACACAGATGCTGCGTGTTTATGAGGAATTCCGGGATGATCCGGAAATTGGCATATTATCGCACAGTATTGATCCGACTCATGATACTGTGGCGCTGCTGCACGAATTTGCAAAGGACCTGGGTGTAACCGGGAATCAATGGCGATTCGTTACCGGTGATAAGGAAAAGATTTTTGAAATAGGGCAGAAGAGCTATATTGTGACCGCGGCGGAAGATTCGACGGAACCGGGCGGCTATATTCATAGCGGAGCGTTCATTCTTGTTGACAAGGAACGCAGGATTCGCGGAATATATGACGGCACCAAACCCGATCAGGTAGATCGGCTTATGAATGACATTAAACGACTAAAAAAAGAATATAACGGATGAAAAACTTCCTTTTTGTATTACTAACTGCCTGGGCACTGACCTCCTGTAATTCTTCTTCAACTTCCGGAAGTGAAATGTCACAGGAGGACAATATGAAAAAAGCTCAATACATGGTGGCCGGGGAAACGCTGTTCCTGCAATATTGCTCCAATTGTCACCAGCAGGATGGCACAGGTCTGGCGGATCTTTATCCCCCGTTAAAGGATTCGGATTACCTGGCTAACAATTATGAAGCGATCATTTGTATAATCAAGAATGGGAAGCAGGGCGAGATTGTTGTGAACGGCAAAACATATAACCAGATTATGCCTCCCCTTAACATGCTCACTGATCTTGAAGTTGCCGAGATAGGAACATATGTTTTCAATACATTCAGTGAAAATAAGCGATTTGTTCCTGTTACAGAAGTGACGCGGATTCTTGCTGAATGTGGCGAAGGGAATTAAAAAATCGATTTAAGTTTTATTGTGGTTGATATAGTGCCCTTTTCTACCTGAACTGAGGCATTTTCAAAGGATGGCGGGCCAAAGGCGCCCATGGAATCATTTCCAAATCCGAAAGGCTCTTTCGGTATACCCATGAAATTGGTATCAAGTTCGCCGTTGTCATTTACGTCGTGAAAAATACTTAATCCGTATTTGCCGGTTGGAATGTTTTCAATAATGATCACAATGGATGATTCTTCATTGACCGGGGCGGATTGGTTTAGTGTGATATGATCCAGCTCTAAAAATGTATCTTCCGAGGTGTATAGTGCAACGTGGATCGAGCCCCCGTGGTCTTTGATATTCTGAACGGTAATTTTCAATGAACCTTTGTCCTGGGCATTCAGGTTTCCGGTGATGAACATTCCCACGATCATCATGACAGCGTATATCCGCATGGTTTTATTCAATAAAGTTTTCTTCTCTTTCTTTAACCTCAGCCACCCTGTTCAGATATTCAGCATAAAACTCGTCGAATTCAGATTTCGGGATGATCTCCCTCAGTTCTTCCAGGCTGAGGCTTGCATATGAATCCAGTTGTGTTTCGGCACACTGTAAAATATAAGCTTTTAAAAGGCGCACTGAGTTCGGGTTTATTTCTATGGCATTCACGAGCAAATCATAGGCCAGAAACCTGTCGGATGCTGAAATATAGCTTGCCGCTGTAACCACGGCATCTTCTTTAAACGGATTGCTTTGAGCCACCCATTCAAAAATTGGCAGGGCTGACGAGTCTCCGCTTGCGGCTTTGATCAGGGCTGTGTAATACTGTTTTTCCAACAGATGGTGCTGATCAAACTCGATTCCGTCATTAATACGGTCGGCCAGACCTCTAATATTTTTACTGGCAGCCAGCAGCTCGAGGTCATGCCAGACAATTTCCTCATACAGTGCTGTATCGGATATCTGTAACCCGGAAATGTGTGCGAACATGGCGATGGCCGAGGCTGTTCTGTCTTTTTCAAGAAGGTATTGACTGGCATAAAGGTATGCCCTGGCCTTCAGGTCGGTATCGTTTATGGTCGATGCGATCTTCACGTAATTGGTCGTATCCTGCAGATCTGTATTATAGCGGAGGAAAAGATATTTCCGGCTATCATTTTCAGCGATGACAGCATCCCTGCTGCTCTGATATATTTCCAGCATTGTTGAGGCAACCACCGATCCCTGATCCTCCTTATCATTTGCGAGCTCCTGCCAAAGCGGGACAGCATTTTGGATTTGGTGGTTTTCAGAAAATGCTACTGCCAGATTAAAGCGTGCATTCGGATTATTACGGTCGACAGACCAGCTGAAATACTGAACAGCCACAAAGGGAGCATTTTCCTCCAATGCCCATTTTCCTCCAATTTCGAAATAGTCCTTTTCTTCAGATCGGTTCCCCATGGCATTAATCAACCGAAAGGCATTGTTCACCTGATGATCCTTTTTCAGATTCAGAGCTTCACTGAATTCCAGGATGTCGCGGTAACGGCTGTTAAAAGGATACAGCGTATGACGGTGTAATTCTGAGGACGGGAATGAATCCTGGCGGTAGAGGTAATTCAGTGTTTCGTTGAATACCACTGAGCTTTGCACAAATGAAAGAGCCGAGTCGTAGGATGACCCTTCCGTATTCCATGCTTCGTGCTGCATATTTTTCAAGACAAACGCATTGTTTCTGGAGATCGGATCTGTACGGTCCACGTAGCGTTCAATGACTGAATCTGCATTTACCCGGATATCATTTTTAATAAGCAGACCCGTTATATTACTCGCAGATGCTGTTTGCTCATCGCGTAACTCATGTGCCCGGTCCATGAATATATAGGCACTGTCGATGATATTAACCTCGTTGAAGGTAAGGCCGAGATTATTTAAAATTTCATAGTTATCCGGAAATTTGTCAACCCCTTCTTTGAGAATGAATACCGCATCGAACAACCGGCTGGTTTCAATATATGCATTGGCCAGATCGATATAGCTTTGTGGTGTTGGCCATTTGCTGATGGCCCGCTGAAAATATGGAATGGCCCGTGCGTGTGCTCCTTCGTTCGCATAAAATTTGCCGAGTGAGTAATTCGATTTGTGGTTATTGAAACCATAGCTCGCGCCATCCTGGTAATACCTGAGTGCGAAAAGGGGTTGATTGTCATAGAGGTACATATCACCCAGGCCATTGTAGTATGCAGACCGGGTCTGAAACACGGAAACACTTTTACCTGCCGGGAGGATAAAGCCAAGGAATGTAATGATACCTACCAGCCGGAATGTGAAGTAGGGCATGCTGGTCGGCTTAAACAGTATTTTAAATACGGGCAGGTTATTTCCCAGCGGACCGATGAAATTAGCCATCACATAGAGCAGAAAGATAATCCCGAAAGCGAGATGGCCGTTTACGACAAAATCACGAAATACTTCTTTCCCCGGATCATTTCCGGTGAACATCAAATGGGTTAGGGTTGTGAGTGCGGCAAGCATCATAGAAACATAGAAGTATGCGCCCACCGGTTCAAAAGACATGAGGTAGCTGTATTGAACTTCCCGTTGTGCGAATCCCCAGATCCCCAGAAACGCTGAAACCAGTAATAAAACAAAAAGGTTAATATAGATCAGTTCCCAGGTCACCAGGTTGGATTCCTTCAGCCATGCCATCAAAAGAATAGCCAGGTATACAAAGCAGAAAATCAGGAAATGCCGAAGAGCGCTGCTGCTGTTTCCTTCTGCATTGGCGGTCAGTAGCCTGATTATGGCAATTAAAATTTCATGGGCTACCATCAGCGTAAAAATCACTGACAGGATCATCATCATATAAAATGACGATGTGGCCAGGTAGAGGAAAGGGTTCTTCACCTCTGAGAATTGATAGATGATCAGCGCGAAAATGATGGTCACCGACAGGAAGAACACCCATCGCTTAATGAACGGAACATTTGATTTGATCCGATTGAAGATATAAGTCGCAGGGACATACAGGATAAGCGCCAGGATTAATCCTTCTTTCGATTCGGTGTTGAAAAGAAAAAGGAGCTCAAGGTTAAGTGATACGAGGGCGGCGATCAGGAGGGACGCCCCGACAAAATACCAGAAACCGCGAAGGTGTGAAATAACCGTTGCCAGTGTGATGAAGCAAAATGCAGCAATCGCCAGGAATGAATAGTAGGACCATATCGGAATAAAGTTTTCGCCGCCACTGAAGAACTGCCAGAATATCTGTGCGGGAGCATCTACAGAAAACTGGAAAGGTCCGAGGCTGAAATCCTGAACAGGTATATTCATGGTTTCGGTTCTGGCGAACGTATCCCAGCCGATCAGCGAGCCGATGCCCGCCAGTTCCAGTACGACTATGGTGATTCCTAAGAGGATCAGCAAGATGAAAATAAAAAAATATAGAGCTCGCTGTCCCGGCGACCAATGGCGCCAAAAAATTAAGTTTTGCATAGCTTATTCAAGCACTTTAGGGACCCTGAAATATTCAGAATCCTTGTTGGGTGCATTTTTCAACGCTTTCTCCCGACTCAAATGAGGTCCTACCCGGTCTTCACGCAACACGTTCACTTCATGTGACATTGTTGTGAGCGGGTCGACACCATCGGTATCGAGTTCATTAAGTTTTTCAACCCACGTCAGGATTTCACTCATGTCCTTCATCATTTCTTCGGCGGTATTCTCATCGAATTCCAGCCGGGCCAGATGGGCAATCTTGTTGAGTAAGTCCTTATCGATCTTCATTAAAATATTTCTTTAACTCCGCGTCAATTATTCTGAAGGTCTTCTCACGCAATGAACCGGTTTCACTGAGCGTCATTCCCAGAGTACTTATGGGTTCATGGAAGATTACTTTCATACTATGACGTTTTGGTAAAAATGTCGAATCCGGTAAAATTATCCAATTATAGGGAATTGTTACGGGTACTATTTCGATTTGTTTTTCGATAGCTGTGCGAAATGCACCATCCTTGAAGCGGGCCATTACAGGGGGATGGCGTGTAATAATTCCTCCTTCAGGGAAGATCGTCAGGCTTTTTCCATCCTCCACGGCTTTTCCGGCCCTCAGGAGGGTTTCATACCGGCTTTTGACGCTCTCCCTGTTTACTGTAATGTGCAGTTTTCTGTACATGTAACCAAAAAGGGGAATTTTTTCCATATCGTTCTTTCCAACGAATATGGCATTTACCGGATTAAGCCCCATTGCCGGGATGTCAAGATAGCTGAAATGGTTCGGACAGAAAATATAGACTTTATCCTTCTCAGGGGTAAAATGCATTTCCACTGAAACCGGCATAAATATCAAATTGAAAAATATATGAGCCCAAATCCGGTTAATAATCCCAACCCAGTTATGAAGGGAAGGAAAAATAATGGGAATCATGAAGAAGGGGAAAAAGAGAATAAAGAATACACAAAATACAAGGAATGCATAGAGTGCATACAAAATTCGAATTCCCTTACGTAGGATTCGCAGCATCTTAGCGGATCAGGATAAGTTCGGTTTGTCGTCCGTCGATGTATCGCACACCTTCCTGAAGGAAGAAAGCGTCTTCTTCCAGCATAATTCTGATCTCTTTTTTCCACTCTTCGATGTAGGTTGCCGCATTCAGCTCGATCGCATAGGCCGTATTTACATGCAACGGATAGTCACCCGTGTAGGGCACACCTTCCTGAGAGTCCCACATACCCAGTGTTGTTCCGGCGGCATGACCATGAAAACCGATAGGGTGTGAATAGATGGAAGGTTTAATTCCCTCTGCGATGGCCTGTTCACGTGACTCTTTAAGGATCTCATTTCCTGTCTTACCTTCGCTGAAGTTATTAGTGAAGATATCCTGTAGTCTGTTTCCTCTGTCCAGTGCTTTTTTCAGGTATTCCGGGGCTTCATTTTCACCCGGGCGAAGAACATATGCGTGTTGCTGAGTGTCTGTATTCAGGCGCAGGTAGGTGATACCGAAATCAACATGAAGTAAATCACCTGGCTGGATTACCTGGTTGTCAGGCCGATTAGAAAAACTGCGAAGATGGTCGAAAGATTCAGGATCTGCCCGTTGAATAGAAACGGTTGGATGAAACCAGGTCACCAATCCCAGGCTGCGAATCCGGTCGCGAAGCCACCATACCACGTCGTCTGTGGTAGTGATTCCGGGATGAATTACTTCCGAAGAAAACGCTTCCTTGATGATTTGATGTGCAATGCTGCATACGTTCCCATAAATCACCAATTCCGTAGCGCTGCGTGTTTCAAGCCATCCGACGGCTACTTTTTCAGCAGAAACGATTCGTTGCGCATATTTTTTACCAAGACGTTCCCGGAATATTTCAAGATCTGTGGAAGCCATCCCGTCGGCATGGCCATAATTTTCAGAAGTATTCACACCGATCCTGGAGGGATTTCGTTCATTGATAATTTCTACCAATCTTGCCCACTGATCCGGCTGTTGTTCCTTGTCCCAGCTTTTTTTGAACATTGTGCCCACATCATATCTGGCTACAGCAAGCGTCTCAAGGTCTTTTCCTTCCCCCGGGTCATAAATCACGAGGATCGTTCTTCTGCGGGCAGCAAGCCACGTTGATGGCAGGAAGGTTTTGATTACAGGATCTTCGTTGTATTCACGGCTAATGATCACCCACATATCGAGATCATTTTTTCTCATTATATCTGGTAATACCGTTTTAATTCGCTCATCAAGGATTTCATCAATCACGCGGGCCCGTTCTTTCATCGGTAAAATAACCGGAATCTGGGCAAATGAACTGATGGTAATGAACGTAAAAAGAATCAGGAAGTATTTCGTGAAAGTATTCATTCAGCCAAATTAGCAATTTCTGATTTTTCAGGCATCATCCGGGCAGTAATCCTGTTAAATCTGAAAAACAAAAAGATGGCGGTTAGCGTAAGGCCGCTCAGCAGTCCGATCCAAATACCGGTAGGACCCATATTAAACCTGAATGCGAGCAGATAACCGGTTGGAAGTGCAACAACCCAGTAGGCAAAGAAGGTCACCAGCGTGGGTATCTTTACATCTTCGAGTCCGCGCAGAGCTCCAAGACTCACTACCTGTATCCCATCGGAGAGCTGAAAGAATCCGGCGATGATCAGTAAGGTGGAGGCAATTGAGATCACTTCTTCATCATGGATATAAAGGGAAGGCAGAAAGTACCGCGCCGTAATAAAAATGATGGCCGTAAAGGACATGAAAACGATGACCATGCCGTATATGGAGAATGCGGCGGCGCGAAGGGTAGGAATATCTTTTTTTCCCCACTGGTTGCCCACGCGAATGGTTGCGGCTGCCGACAATCCCGAAGCCGCCATATACGTTACCGCAGCAAGGTTAACTGCTATCTGATGCGCTGCGAGTGATTTGGTGCCCAGCCATCCCATCATAATTACCGCAAAACCAAACGCCCCTACTTCAAATATATATTGAAATCCTGCCGGTATGCCGATGTTGGTTATCCGCCGGATAAAATACCTGGAGTATTCACCTATTTGGAATCCGGCTCTGTACCGTTTGAATTTTTTGCCATAATAAAGATACGCTATCATCCAGGCCGCGAGGATTATACGGGAAAGAAGCGATGCCCATCCGGCCCCGTTAAGACCCAATGCCGGAAACCCCAGCTTTCCATAAATGAGAAGGTAGTTCAGGGCCACATTGAACAGGTTGGACACGATCACAATCACCATTGCCATTTTTGTTCTGGATAACCCTTCGGCAAATTGCCGGCCCGACTGGAACAGCATCAGGGGGATGATCGAAAATGTGATGATGCCCAGATAGGGGATGCCCAGTTCCACGACATCTGCCGGCTGATCAAGTAAGTAAAGTCCGGGTGAGGCAAGAATAATAATTAGAAAAAGAAGAATGCCTGTTAAAAGATTGATGACGAAGGCATGTTTCAATAACTGGGCTGACCTCTGGTGATCCCCCTCACCATCCGCTGCTGCCACGAGGGGTGTAACGCCGTATGAAACACCTATGCCAAACATCAGTACAATCGTGAAAATCACATTGGCAAGGGAGGCAGCGGCCAGTGGTGTTGCGCCAAGCTGACCTACCATGACACTGTCGGCAACACTCACCATCATATGCCCCAACTGGCTCAGCATCACCGGATATGCCAGCAGGAAATTCTTTTTAATATGTTCCCTGTAATTTTGATGCATTTCAATACCCGCGGAGGCGCGCTGCTTTCAAGATACCAGCCATACTGATACTGTCTGTAATTTCATGATTCAGTACCATTTCCAGGGCTTCCCTGAGGTGTACCTTTTTCAACACAAGATCTGTTTCGCTTTCTTCGAGCTGAGATTGACCAAAGGAAAGGTGCGTTGCGAGATAAACGAAGGCGATTTCATCCGTTACGGAGTTTGATGTATGCAGGGTAATAATTTTCTCCCATGAATCAGCAGTAATACCTGTTTCTTCCCGTAACTCCCGTTTCGCTGATTCCAGCGGATCCGTATTTTCAGGGCCACCGCCTTCCGGAATTTCCCAGCTGTATCGGTCGAGCGGATACCGGTACTGTCCCACCAGCCATGTGTTGTCCTCGTCATCAAGTGGAATGATGCCGAGCGCGATATTCTTGAAATGCACCTTTCCATAAATTCCCTTACCGCCGCCTGGGTTTATGACCTGATCCTCGGTAACGGTGATCCATGGATTTGAATAAATTTCAGTTGAAGAAATACGCTTCCAGGGGTTATTTTTATCACTCATCCCCCAAAGCTAGCAATTTGTTTTTTTGACCACTCCTAATTTCAGCGGAATAGTCCTTTTTATGTCTGAAGTGAGCATGTATCTTTACATATGCTTCAAACACATTTTTCTGTTGATTTGCTGGAGGCCGGCTGTGATGAAGCCGGGCGAGGATGTCTTGCAGGGCCGGTGGTTGCAGCTGCGGTGATCCTGCCAAGGGATTATCATCATCCATTTATGAATGACTCCAAGCAACTCACTGAGAAAAAGCGCGATATCCTTCGGCTGGAAATTGAGCGTGAGGCAATTTATGGTGTTGCCATGGTCCATAACGAGGAAATTGACGACATCAATATATTGAATGCCTCCTACCGTGCGATGCACCTTGCCATTGAGAAACTCAGTAAGTGTCCTGAACTATTGCTGATCGACGGGAACCGGTATAAGCCTCATAACGATATTCCGTTCGAATGTGTGATCAAGGGAGACAGTAAGTTTTTATCCATTGCAGCGGCCTCGATCCTGGCAAAAACCTACCGGGATGAATGGATGAAAAGCAAAGCACTCGAATTTCCCGTTTACGATTGGGAGAACAATAAGGGTTATCCCACAGAAAAGCATCGGAATGCAATCAGGGAAAACGGACTAACACCGTATCACAGGAAATCATTTCGTCAGTTACCCGAACAGCTGTCACTTTTTGAATCCACATGTGCCTGATCCTTTTTGCCATCGACGCACACCCGGATTATGACCTCATCGTGGCGGCCAACCGTGATGAATTCTATGCCCGTCCGACAGAACCGGCCCATATCTGGTCTGACCCACCATGGATGATTGCCGGGAAGGATTTGGAAGGCGGGGGCACATGGCTTGGGCTCGATGTGCATGGCCGGTTGGCCATGTTAACTAATTTCAGGGATTTGAAAAACATCAGGCAGGATGCCCCCTCCCGCGGTGCACTGGTTTCTGATTATTTCAAGGCGAATAAGTCTTCTTCAGAATACCTGGAATCTGTCGATCAGATATCAGCCCAGTACAATGGGTTCAATTTATTGTGTGCTGATCCTGAGGGAATGTTCTATTATGGCAATTATGAAGGGCAGGTTCGTCCGGTAACAGCCGGAATTCATGGTTTGTCAAATGCTCTGCTAAATGATGACTGGCCCAAGGTTGAGCGGGGAAGGAGTGAACTGGCTGCGCTGATTGCAGGAGATGTTTCGATTTATGGGCTCATGGAACTGTTGTACAATGATTCCAAGGCAGTGGATCATAAACTCCCTGATACGGGTGTTGGCCTTGAAATGGAGCGAATGCTGTCACCGATGTTCATCAAGAGTGAGACTTATGGCAGCCGTACTTCCAGTGTTATTTTGAAGAGCAGAAAGGGTCAGGTTACGTTCCTCGAGCGTACGTATGATACTTCAACCTACAGTTATCGCGATCGCTTATTTGAATTCCGAACTGAACAAGCGAGAAGATTAAAACGTTAAAAGTTACACTCAATCTGTTCACATGCCGTTTAAGGAAATGCATGAGCAAAATGAGTTGAAGATATGTAACTTAGTGCAATAGCAATAAAAGTGTCAGAGCGAATGTCTAAAATAATTGAAACGAAAGAGATTTCGAAGATTTATAAAATGGGTACTCAAACGGTTGAAGCCCTGAAATCTATTGATATAACAATCAACAGAGGTGAATATGTTGCATTTATGGGTCCGTCCGGATCTGGTAAATCAACCTTAATGAATATCATTGGATGCCTGGATACCCCAACCGGTGGAACCTATATTTTAAATAACAATGACGTTTCTGACCTTACCGAAAATGAATTGGCGGAGATTCGGAATAAGGAAATCGGATTTGTATTTCAGACATTTAACCTCTTACCTCGTGCATCAGCACTGGAGAATGTGGCATTACCCCTAATCTATGCCGGTTTTTCAAAGGCCGACCGTGATGAAAAGGCCCTGGCTGCCCTGAATAGTGTAGGGTTGGCAGACCGTGCACATCACCGTCCCAATGAATTATCCGGTGGTCAGCGACAGCGTGTTGCAATTGCGAGAGCACTCGTGAATGATCCTAGTATCATTCTTGCGGATGAGCCCACCGGAAACCTTGATACCAAGACCTCCTATGATATTATGGCGTTGTTCCAGCAATTGCACGATAACGGAAATACAATTATCATGGTCACGCACGAAGACGACATCGCCCACTATGCCCATCGTATCGTACGGCTGCGGGATGGTCTGATCGAACGTGACGATGTGAACCAGAGTATCTCACGTTCCGGGGAAGTTAGCTTTTCCTGATCTATGAAGATTTATACAAAAACAGGTGATACCGGTACTACCGGCCTATTTGGAGGTAAACGAGTTCAAAAATCTGATGTTCGTATCGAAGCATACGGAACTGTGGATGAGTTGAATTCCCACCTAGGGCTTCTGCGTGATTTATCCGTAAATAAGAGCCGTGAGGATCTGATCGTCAGAATTCAGAATAATCTTTTTGTAATTGGTTCCATGCTTGCAGCGGAACCGGGGAATGAAAAAGTGAAGGTTCCGGCAATTTCTGCGGCTGATGTAGCTGAACTTGAGCAAGCCATAGACTCCCTGGAGGAGAATTTACCTCCAATGAAGAATTTCATATTGCCGGGCGGGCATCAGGATGTTTCCTTTTGCCATATCGCACGTTGCGTTTGCCGAAGGGCCGAACGCAGGGTGGTACATTTATTTCATGAGGAGCCCGGTGATGAGATCATCGTTCATTATCTGAACCGGCTTTCTGATTATCTTTTTGTTCTTTCCCGCGAAATGTCACGGTCCCTTGGAGCCAAGGAGACCCCATGGATCTCCAGAGGCTGAAGTAGCACTGTAATTAAGTCAGATTTCCTTACTTTTGCGCAAGTCATTTTTTATAAAATGAAACGATAATATTATGCTGGACACCCAACCCATTCAGGTAGAAAAGGCTACTGAATCTAAAATATCGAAAGTAGATTTTTCCAATATCCAATTTGGCAAGATCTATTCAGACCATCAGTTTTCGATCAGCTATGACGGAGAAAACTGGATTAAACCAATTATTAACGCCTATAAGCCCTTACAAATCAGCCCGGCAAGTCCGGCGCTTCATTATGGAATTTCCATTTTTGAAGGATTAAAGGCGTATAAACACGAAGATGGTACAGTGGCTGTGTTCAGGCCTGACATGAATTTTGAGCGGATGAATCTTTCAGCCAAGCGGATGTGTATGCCACAAATTCCGGAGGATGTGTACTACAATAGCCTGAATGCATTGCTGGATATCGACCGACAGTGGGTTCCTGTCAATCCCGGAACCAGTTTGTATATTCGCCCATTTCTTTTTTCAGACGACGATTTCATCGGTATCCGACCCTCACAGCGGTTCAAATATATGGTGATAACCTGTCCTGTTGGGGCCTACTATTCGAAGCCCGTACGTGTGAAGATAGAAACGCATTTTGTGCGGGCAGTTGAAGGCGGAAGTGGTTATTGCAAGACGGGCTGTAATTATGGTCCGGCAATCTATCCCGCCAGGCTGGCGCAGGAAGAAGGATATGACCAGTTGATCTGGACAGATGGTAAGTACCACAAATATGTGGAGGAATCCGGAACGATGAATCTCATGTTTATTATAGACGGTAAACTTATTACGGCCGCACTTGGTGATACCATTTTAAACGGAATCACCCGGGACAGTGTCCTTACTCTGGCGAAAGACTGGGGCGTAGAAGTAGAAGAGCGGAAAGTAGAGGTTGCTGAGGTGGTAGATGCGATTGAAACCGGCAGAATGCAGGAGGCTTTTGGTGCTGGAACAGCGGCGACAATTGCGCAAATTGCCACGATCGGGTATAACGGGAAGGATTATGATCTTCCTCCCGTTGAAGGCAGGGACTTTTCAAATCGGGTACTCCGAATGCTCGATGATATACGTTACGGTCGAACAGAAGATAAATTCGGCTGGCTGCATACCCTTTAGAAACCGGGGGTGGCTGTCGGTGCAATGAATGAAAAATCGAATTGTCACCATCCTCCTTATCCTGATTCCCATCGTTCATTTATGGGGACAGGATCGTTATTTATTATTGAGAAAAGTTGGCCGGCCGTATCAAATTGTCTTTTATGAAGGAGAAGAAATGCGATTTCGTGTTAAGGGAGAGAAGAAATTCATAAAGGATTATATACAGGGATTGAAGGGTGATGTGATCAGGTTTCACTATTATTCTATAAAACTTTCGGAGATAGAGGCCATCGACGTAAGAGGCAGGAATTTTACCGTCTTCAGTTTTAGAAGCAGTCCGGGTAAATTATTTGTAGCCGGCATAGGCCTTATTGCGATAGATCAGCTCAATCAGGTGGTGATCCGTGATGAGCCTGCGGGTTTAAGTACGGGAGTGGCTATTGTTTCAGGCAGTTTGATCGCATCAAGTTTTCTATTGAGGGCGATTCAGAAGAAAGTATTCAGACCGGGAGGAAAATCGGTCATGGAGATTATAGATTATACGGAGATCAGGAATTCGGCGCCCGCAGGTGATTTTTAAATCGAACGGCGTTCGCGTAGATTTGACATTTAATTAGACTATTATGACAACAGACGAGTTGAAAGACTTGAAGGCGCGCACAGAGGCCTTGAGGAGGTATCTTTGACTACGATCGCAGGATTGAAGAGGTAAAAGATCAGGAAATGCTTACGGCACAGCCAGATTTCTGGAATGATCCGGCGGAAGCCGAAAAGATTATGAAGGAAATACGGTCTAAAAAGGTATGGACGGACAGTTTTGAGCAGATGAAACAGGCCGTTGATGATGTTGAAACACTTTACGAGTTCTATGAGCTTGATGAGGTGGGTGAGGACGAGATGGACCGTGAATATAATAAGGCCTTAAAGCTTGTTGACGATCTTGAATTTCGCAAGATGCTCAGTGGTGAGGAAGATCAGCTCAGCGCGATGATTGAGATCAATCCGGGTGCGGGCGGTACTGAAAGCCAGGACTGGGCAGACATGCTGAATCGCATGTATATCATGTGGGGTGAGTCCCATGGATATAGTGTGCGGCAGGTGAATTACCAGGCCGGTGATACAGCGGGAATAAAGTCTGCGACACTAGAAATCGAAGGCGATTTTGCCTATGGTAATTTAAAGTCGGAAATCGGTGTGCACCGGCTTGTTCGGATATCACCTTTTGATTCCGGCGGGCGCAGGCATACCTCATTTGCATCGGTATATGTTTACCCGATTATCGATGATACTATTGAAATTGATGTGAATCCGGCAGATATCAGTTGGGACACCTATCGGGCAGGGGGCAAGGGCGGTCAAAATGTTAATAAAGTAGAGACCGCTGTTCGTCTGCACCATGAGCCATCGGGCATTGTAATTGAATGTCAACAGGAGCGGTCACAGCTTCAGAACAAGGAAAAGGCGATCAAGATGCTGAAGTCGAGGCTGTACCAGATAGAGGTCGAGAAACGCAATGCCGAGCGTGATAAGATTGAGAGTTCCAAGATGCGAATTGATTTTGGGTCGCAGATCCGAAATTATGTTTTGCATCCATACAAACTGATCAAGGATGCACGTACGGGCGTTGAACGTACCGACGTTCAGAATGTACTTGACGGCGATCTGGATGATTACATCAAGGCCTTTTTGCTGGGATATCAGGAGAAGGCGTCGGAGAACGCATAAAAAAGGCCGGGGATCCCCGGCCTTTTTTTATTCCTTGCTGAATACCGATTTATAGATAAAACCGGCAATGATAGCGCCGACAATCGGTGCCACCCAGAAAAGCCATAATTGTGGTATAGCCCAGTCGCCAACAAATAGCGCCTGGCTGGTGCTTCTGGCAGGATTCACCGAAGTATTGGTAACCGGTATGGAGATCAGGTGAATAAGCGTGAGTGCTAGGCCAATCGAAATTCCTGCAAATCCGGCAGGTGCCTTTTTATCGGTACTTCCCAGGATAATGATCAGAAACATGAATGTCATCACCAGTTCGCAAACAAAGGCTGCAGTAAGACCATATCCACCGGGAGAGTGGTCTCCATAACCATTGGCTGCAAAATCCCCGATGGAACTTCCATTGCCGGTTGAGATGATATACAATACTGCTGCTGCCGCGATTCCTCCCAACACCTGTGCTACTACGTAGGACAGGATATCCTTTCCTTCAAAACGTCCACCGGCCCAGAGGCCAAATGTAACTGCCGGATTCAAATGACATCCGGAGATCGGTCCAATGGTATACACCATGGTGAGTACGGTTAAACCGAATGCCAGCGATACGCCCAGAAGGCCTATTCCGACATCCGGAAATGCGGCGGCCAGTACAGCACTGCCACAACCTCCCAGCACGAGCCAGAAAGTTCCGATGAATTCTGCTACGAGTTTTTTCATACTTTACATGATTTTTTTAAAAACAAGATAGCAGAATTATTGGGATCAGTGCATGCCGTTTACCCGAATGATGGCCGAATTTATAATTTTGTCCAACATCATGGGGTATGAAATGCCGTCCAGTGCCGCCATTTTGGCCAGGTGGCCGTCCCAGCACCAGCCTGGATTCGGGTTGGCTTCCAGCAGGCATGGGTTACCATGTTCGTCAAGCCGCCAGTCGAATCTGCAGTAATCCCTGCATTCCAGACGTTCGAACAATCTCAGGCTGCAGGTGATAATTACCTGTTCCGTTTCCCGGGGCAAATTGGCCGGGACCGACTTCAGTGCCTTAAAATAGGGTGAGTCGACCAGCCACTTGGCTTCATACCCACATATTTTTGGCAGACCTTCGGGCAAGTCCTCATAGCTTTCTTCAATGATCGGCAGGATCTGGTATTGTTCCGGAGGATTGCCAATGATTCCAAGTGAAATCTCTGGCCCTGTAAGGAATTCCTCAACCAGAATTGGTTTTGCATATCCAAATTTTTCGCGAATCATCAGTATTGCGTCATCCAGCTCTTCTATCGAATAGGCGACGCTTTTGCTGGTTATGCCGAAGGATGAATCACCGAAGTTTGGTTTGGCAATCACGGGAAAGGCGATATTCATTTCAAACAGGTTGTCACCTGGCTTTATGAAAAAAGCGCGTGCCACAGGCACCCCAACCTCACTTGCTATTCCACGGATGAGTGACTTGTCGTAGCAGAATGCCAGGCACTGAGGCCCCGAACCGGTATAGGGAATTTCCAGCATTTCCAGCAGTGCAGGCACATGCAGCTCCTTGGTCGCCTCATTGTTAAAACCTTCATCACAAAGGTTTAAAACCATGTCCGTTTTACCTTTTATTTTAGCCAAATCATCAATAAGCGTATGATGATTGTTCAGATACGTAATTTTATAGTCATCCAGGCTGCTCAGGGCAGTTTTTAACTGATTGATCGTTTCCAGGTCATCGTCGTCAAAAACGGCATCCGGCTTTATGATGTCGGAACGTTTGGGATCGCCCATGACAACGACGATATTGGCTGTTTTTTTTCTGTCCTTGCGGGGTGTCCATTCCTTTTTTGCCCGTGCTGTAACGATCAGTCGCCGTTCCATCATCCCCAAATCCTGATTTCGCTGTGAATCCGGACTGATTTCCATATGGAAAGTTATATCTGAAAAGCCTACAGAATCGAGGAGGTTACGCAGTGATTCGCGGGTATAAAGCCGCTCGGCATAGAACTGATCAACGATAACACCTTTATCGGTATGGGTGATCACCTCCCTGGATATGAGACGTTCATTATCTGATGCAAGGGTTCGCTCACGACAAACGAAATGCTTTGAATCAATCCATTCCCAGCTGCGTGGGGCAAAGTGATTCCGTATATATTCACCATCTGAAACATCAATAAGGAATTGACCATTTGGTTTCAAACACCGGAATACTTCTTTAATTATGCGGGCATCATCATCTGTACTTTCGAAATACCCAAAGCTATTTCCAAGGATCGTCACCAGATCGAAGGAGTCTGTCTGATATGGCAATTTCCGAACGTCGCCTTCACGAAATGTGACAGGAAGTTGCTCCTTTCTCGAAATATTCCTGCCCCGCTGAATTAGGTAGCGTGAACGGTCGATACCGTTAAGGTTTTTATATCCACGCCTGGCAAGTTCGATCAGGTGCCGTCCCTGGCCACAAGCCATGTCAAGAACGGCATCGTTGGCAGAGATTTTAGTGATTTCGGTGAAGAGGCTGACTTCAGTGGCGGTTATTTTTTGATCTTCAACGACGTCAGCGTCTGTTTTCAGGTACATGGCGTTAAATATTTTACGCCACCAATCAGGTCTTAAAAAAGCTTCAGGATTGTCTACAGGTCCGCGGAACCCAGTTCCGTTCCTATTGGTTTGTTTTTTCGCTTGTACTGCTTTCATTTTATATGCCCCGAATACAACATTCCGGACGAGCACATGAACGAAAGTTAGATAAAAAAGATTTGGTGTAACACAATTATTTTTTCATTTACCACATAATTTTTATTCTGCACAGTTTCCCATTTAGAAACACCCGGAAAAATCCCTATTATAGCCGTTGATAATTTACTTGATATGTCGCATACAGAACAGTTCAGCAGCAGGTGGGGTATAGTACTGGCATCTTTAGGAATGGCCATCGGAGCGGGGAATTTATGGCGTTTTCCAAGGCTTGCAGGCCAGTACGGCGGGGCGTTCCTCATCCTGTGGATTGTCTTCTTACTGGTGTGGTCGATACCGATTCTCCTGGCAGAATTTTCAATTGGCAAGCAGTATAAAATGGGAACCATTGGCTCCTATGCTTCCGCGGCGGGAAAAGGCCTTACGTGGGGTGGTGTTTTCATTACACTGTGTACACTGGGAATTGCCTTTTATTATTCTGTCGTAACCGGCTGGGCATTGCAGTATGTGGGTCTGTCGTTCGGCAATATGTTCAATTTACTCGGCGGAGAAGCAACCATTGCCAAACATCTGGAGAATGATCCCGCATATCTTGAAAATTTCTGGGATCATATAGCGTATGGTAATACAGGTTCCGTGGTTTTGTATATCCTGGCAGTAATTGCCGGCATTGTTCTGTTGGTTCGGGGTATTCAGAACGGCCTTGAGAAAGCCAACCGTATTTTAATTCCTTTGCTTTTTCTGATGCTCATCCTGATCTCTATTCTGTCACTGAATATGGATAACGGCATCAGTGGTTTGGAATATATGTTTTCTGTAAATACCAGGTATTTCTCCGATCCCGCGATTTGGATAGAGGCATTATCGCAATCGGCATGGTCAACCGGAGCCGGCTGGGGACTGATCATGACGCTCTCGTCATACTCACGGAAAAAAGAGGATGTTACGCTGAATACCTTCATTGGTGGTTTTGGTAATAACACCGCTTCGATAATGGCTGCCATGGCTATTTTGCCGGCTGTATTCGCATTGTCGCCGTCGGAATCTGAGGCTATTGCATACCTGCAGACGGGCAATCAGGCCCTGACATTCACGATAATTCCCAAGTTGTTCAGCACCTTCACAGGCGGTGCGTTTCTTTCAGCACTGTTCTTTCTCGCGTTCTTCCTGGCCGCATTCAGCTCGCTGTTGCCGATGCTGGAGCTCTTCATAAGTAACCTGATGGATTTAGGGCTAACCCGGGGCAAGGCAGCGGTGCGTGTTCTGGTGTTTTGCGTGGTATTCGGGTTTCCCTCGGCCTGGTCACTGGATATTTTTTCCAACCAGGATTGGGTATGGGGAGTCGGACTGATCATCAGTGGTTTGTTTATCATCATTGCAGTAGTGAAATACGGTGCCGCCAGGTTTAAAAGAGATTTTATTGATCAGGACTCAGATTTCCGTGTGAACACAAATTATTTTGTGGCCTGTATGTTCATTAACATTGCGCTGGCCGTCATTTTAGTTTACTGGTGGCTGTCGCGAGGTTATTCAGACTACCCATGGTTTGATGAGGAAGGCAACTGGAATTTCTTTGATGTATACAGCAATGCATCGGTCGTTACTCAGTGGTTAATTGTGATCCTGCTGGGCGTTTTATTAAACAATTGGATTTACAAGAAAATAATTAAATCATGAGTACATTATCGATCATCACCATGATTCTGATCATCCTCACGGTTGTAGGAGGGTTCATTTACTTTCTCACCGTGGCGATTCGCAAGGAGAATGAAAAAAACAGGGATCAGGAGGTGAGCTGATCCCTAAGAATGGCCAGCCCTTCCATGAAGCTGTGCGGTTCAAACCCAATGTCCCGCCGGGCTTTATCAATTATAAATCCTGTTTTTGGAGGTCTTTTGGCTGTTTGTTTGAATTTTGAGCCATCTGTTTCGGTTATCAGGTTTTTATCAAGCCTGAAAAATTCAGCAGTCGCAAGCGCCATCTCATAGGGCGTTAACATGTCTTTTCCACTGATGTTATAAACCCCATGTTGCTTCTTTTCCGCCAGTAAAAGGCAACCCATCGCAAGATCTTCGGCCAATGTAGGCGTCCGCCACTGGTCGTTGACGACCTGGATATTTTTTTGATTTTCCAGGCTGTTTTTCACCCAGAGGATAATGTTTGATCTGCTCATGTCATGTGCAATACCGTAGACCAGTACGGTGCGCGCGATACTCCATGAGATATTGGATTGCTGAACAATCTGCTCAGCGGCGAGCTTGCTCTCTCCGTAGAAATTCACGGGAGCTGGTTTGGCCTCTTCTGTAAGCGGACCCTGGCTCCCGTCAAAAATAAAATCGGTGGAGACATGTACCAGGTGTGCTTGAATATGCCGGGCCGCTTCCACAAGATTTTTTACCGCATCCACATTCATCTTCCAGCATTCTTCCCGGTCTGTCTCACAGGTATCCACATTGGTCATCGCGGCTGTATGGATAATGGTCTCCGGCTTGTGTTTACTGCAAATGCTCATCACCTGATCTGCATTTGTGATATCCATGGTCTCATAGATATAGTCGTCGGTGAATGGCAATCTGTTGGTGCCCCTGGCTGTTGCAATCAACTCATGCGTTCCTGAAGAAGTGATGAGTTTTACCAGTTTTTGTCCGAGTAAACCATTCGATCCTGTAACGAGTATCTTCATTTCCGGCTTTAGTTCTCGATTAAAGGAAATTCATAGCCGTAGTCCTTTGTGATACGGCTCCTGGGCAATTCTTCAACGGATATTGTGAACGATATATCTTCAACCGGACGGTCACGCTGGTCGGTAGGCTGAACGGCGATTTTATCGATGATCTCCATTCCGTCAATCACTTCGCCGAAGACGGTGTACTCGTCATCGAGATGCGGTGCACCTCCGATAGTGGTATAGTCTTTCATCCTGGCGGGATCCATCGTGCGCTTGTAATCCATTCCTGTCATGGAACTCAGACTATCTTTCAGATCCAGTAACAGGGCTGCATAACCGGCACTGCCCTGTGTTTGGTAGACCTGAGCGCAATACTTCGCCAGGGAGTCATTCTGTTGCATTGCCCGTTGTGCGATCATGCCCAGTTTCTGCATATCAATCGTAATCTCCTCTTCGCTGTAGACCTGGCCCTGTACGATATAAAACTGACTTCCGCTGCTGGCTTTTGACGGATTTTGCTGATCTCCAAGGCGGGCCGCTGAAAGTGCACCTTTTTTATGGTGGTATTTGGGAACAAATTCCGCAGGTACAGTATAACCGGGTCCACCCGAGCCAAGCGGAAGTCCGGGTTGCGCATTTCTGGATTCGGGATCTCCGCCCTGAATCATGAAGTTCTCTATTACCCGGTGAAAGATGAGGCTGTCATAAAAGCCTTCTTTCGTTAATTTGATGAAGTTTTCCTTGTGCTGAGGAGTTTCATCGTACAATACGGCGTGCATATCACCATATTCGGTATGTATTGTGACCAGGTAATCCTTTTCAGTACTACAGGCTGAAAAAAGGACCATGCCAAGCGTTAATCCGATAAGCCAGTTTCTTGATTTCATAATTGATTGGTTTTTATATCTTTTAAAATTTTATCACCCCCGGCTTCCAGTACTTCCGTCGCCAGACGAAATCCCAGTTGGTGAGCCTCAGCACCGGCTGCCTTGCCCGATGTGCGGATAAGTTGCTTTCCATCCAGGCTTACAAGGCCCGCATCCATGTGTATTTCCTCGTTAATCCAGCGTGCATATCCAAAGGACGGGATGCTGCAACCTCCTTCAAGTTTTTTGAGAAATGCACGTTCAGCCCTTAAACAATATTCTGTTTGGGTATCGTTCACTGCTGCACGCACCGCGTTTTTTATTTCGACTGGCAGGCCTTCGTGTATTTCAACAGTAACACTGCCCTGTCCGACCGGCGGAGTGAACTGATCCATAGCAAGGTGCGCCTTGATAAGATGATCATATTCCATTCTGTGTATGCCGGCATAGGCCAGCAGGAGCGCGTCACACAAGCCTTCCTGCATTTTGCGTATGCGTGTTTGAAGGTTTCCCCGTACCGGAATGATGCGGCAATGAGGATAGTAATGTTTGATGAGTGCGGTTCGGCGTGTCGAAGATGTACCAACGGTGATTTCGCTGTTCATGCTAACCCCGTCCTTTTCACTGATCAGTACGTCATTTTCTTTTTCGCGCCGTGTGAATGCGATCAGTTCAAAGCCGGCGGGAAGCTCTGAGGGCATATCCTTCGCACTGTGGACGGCGATTTCTGCTTTTCCATTTTTCAGGGCCGCCTCGAGTTCTTCGGTAAAGACACCCTTGCTGCCAATCTTTGCTATGGTAACATCCAGAATTTTGTCACCGGTTGTTTCCATTGTAACGATCTCGGTGGAGATTCCTGCATCCTTCAACAAGGCAGCGATATGATGTGCCTGCCAAAGGGCAAGTTTGCTCCCACGTGTGGCTATCCTGATATGCATTAGGGATGAAAAATTTTCATGATTTGAAGACTTGTATCCAGGAATGTCATTTTCGGACTTCCATTTCGTTCCAGGTGGAACAGGGCTTCATTATATCTGGCACTGATCTCCTCCACCTGCGTCACACTAAGCAGTTTGCTGAATTTAGTTAAGAAGGACTTTTCGTCTTCTCCTGAGCGTGATAATTCCGGTGCATGAAAAGTGATCATGCATTCACGCATAATATTTAACCCATATTGAAACAGTGTTTTTTGTTCGATCTTCGAACTGCGATGAAAGTCTTCGGCCATGCGTACCAGTTCATCCATTTTACTTCGGTCGTAGCACAGCCGAACCCATTCTACATAAGTATGATGCTGATCTCCATCGAGTTTGTCAAGCAGTCTGTAGGCCTCATTAACATCCCCGTCGCAAATGCGGGCCGCCTGCCGGATCCTTGCAGGATCAATTGTTGAGTCGGCCGACAGGATTTGGGTGATCTCATCAGGTGAATGTTTGCGTATCTGAACCATTTGTGTTCTGGACAGAATTGTTCCGAGCAGACGTTCAGATTCATTTGAGACCAGCAGAAACACTGTATTTTCAGGTGGTTCCTCGAGGATTTTTAAGATTCCGTTTGCCGCGAACGGGTGGAAAAATTCTGGCAGCCAGATGAGCATGATCTTGTATTTTCCCTCGAAGGCTTTCAGGGTAAGGTTGCGAATGATCTGGCGGCTTTCTTCCTTGGATATATTTACCTGCTTGTTTTCACCTCCGTATTCCGCAGCCCATTGCTCCAGGGTCCCATTGGGTGTTTTTTGCAAAAATGTGCGCCATTCTTTCAGGAATACCTGGCTGATGGCGTCTTTGGATTTTACAGATTTGGTTCCGCTTACAGGAAACACGAAATGGAGATCCGGATGAATAAACTTGTTGTTCTTGGTGCATGCCGCACATTCGCCGCATGCGTCAGATTCGGTAGGGGATTCACAATTCAGGTAGGTTGCATATGCCAGGGCCATGGGTAAATTGGGGGCACCCGGCCGGCCGGAGAAAAGCTGTGCATGCGCAATTTTTCCGGCAGCAGCAGATTTCACCAGCTGGTGCTTGATGTCTTCCATGCCATGTATATCGCTGAATCTCATTTACGCCCCTCCCAAATCCTGAATTCTGCACTACTACGGAAAACTTCTTCCATGATTTCAAGATCTTCATTGCTGAACGGGATTTTTCTGCGTTCCATCATGAGGCGTGCCGTTTCAGTCGCTTTTCCCATCTGATGGGTAATCATCCCGGAAGCTCCACCCCAGGAAAAGGATGGGATAAAGGTTCGCGGGAATCCGGAACCGAAAATATTTGCAGCCACTCCAACGACTGTTCCAGTGTTGAACATGGTATTTATCCCGCATTTTGAATGATCACCCATCGTAAGTCCGCAAAAGGTAAGTCCGGTATCTGCAAAACCCTTACTTACATAACTCCAGGTTTTCACTGGGGCGTAGTTGTTTTTTAGATTGGAGCAGTTTGTATCGGCGCCCAGGTTACACCATTCACCGATTACCGAATTGCCCAGATAGCCATCATGGGATTTATTACTGTTTGCCTGGAATACGGAATTGCTGATTTCCCCGCCAACCTTACAGCCGGGTCCGACACTGGTATCACCCCGGAGCTTTGCTCCCATGTTCACCACCGATTCCTCACCCAGGGCGAATGATCCGCGAATAATGGATCCGGCTGAGACAAATGAATTTTTACCCAGGTATACCGGCCCGTTCGTCGCGTCTATGATTGCGGCCTGAACGCGTGCTCCGGGTTCGAGGAACAGATTTTCACGACCATATACGATCGTATGCGGGTCATCCAGCGGTGCTGATTCGCGATTATTGGTAATCAGTGCAAAGTCACTCTTTATTTCATCGGCCACATGTCTGAAAATTTTCCATGTACGGTCGATGAACAGGAAATCTTCGTATTCACTGGCGGAGCTTAGTTTTGGGTCGCTGGGGTTGAAGGCCGGATCTGAGCTGTGAGCAGCGATCAGGCGTCCATTATGAACAAGCCCTTCACCTTCCGACAAGTCTGATACGGCTTTGGCAAGCATATCTGAAGCAACAGCTGCCGCATTGATCCAGATGTTACCCGTCCCTTTCGGGAATTTTTTCTGAAGATATTCCCGGGTATCGTAACCCATTGAATCTGCATGAAGTCGCCTTTCCCATTTTTCGGCAAGTGTAAGAATGCCAACCCGCAGATCGGCAACGGGGCGCGTGTATGTAAGCGGAAGCAGATGCTGCCAGGTTTCGGCTTCATCGAAGAGGATAACCTTCATGGCACAAAAATAAAAAAGTCTTCATGATTCAGTCACCATGAAGACTTTTTATTCGGAACTAAACCGAATTAATTCTTTTACTTCTTGTACTTACGGTTGAATTTCTCAACACGTCCTGCAGTATCCACAAACAGCTTCTTGCCAGTATAGAAAGGGTGTGAAGCCGAACTAACTTCAATCTTGATCAGCGGATATTCGTTTCCGTCTTCCCATTTGATCGTCTCATTTGACGACATGGTCGACTTTGTAAGGAATTGGAAGTCACTTGATGTATCGTGAAAAACGACTTCTTTGTATTCCGGATGTATTTCTTTTTTCATTATTGTAACCTTTTCGTGCGTTGCCTTCAAAAGAGGCACAAAATTAAATATTCCGCCAATAATTGCCAAACAATATCCCGGATTATTATCAGTAATAAATTCCTCTGGTAAATAGCGGGGTATGAAGTTTTACAAATTTAGATTATTTTGCACACCGTATGAGCCGTATATTATTTTTTTTGCTGGCCAGCTTCTCTTTTTCATCTCTTCTGGCCCAGAGCGTGAATGCGCCTTTGAATGACGATTATTATCATCTTATTGATCGCTATGAGATTTTGCAGGGGGAGATTCATCCTGGATTTTTCACCAACTGGAAGCCGTATATGCGGAATCAGATCGCAGCCTTTGCCGACAGCCTGTCTCAGCGCTCTGATCTTGATGCAATTGACCGGTTTAACATGGGATATTTCCGAAGCGACAACTGGGAGTGGTCGGATAATCCCGATAATTCGAGCCGGAAACCATTTTTAAAGCATTTTTATCGTGTTAAGCCGGATTTATTCCATGTTGATACCCGCGACTTCAATTTACATGTGAATCCCGTACTTCATCTGTCGGCCGGAAGCGCGTCTGATACTGATGACATACCCTTTATAAACACGAGAGGCGCAGAGGTTCGGGGCTGGATCGATCGTAAACTTGGATTTTACGGTTATATCGGTGAAAACCAGATTATATATCCCGGATATGTCCGGGATCAGATTGATCAGACGCTTGCAGTGCCTGGAGAGGGTTTCTGGAAGGGTTATCAGGATAACGGGGTTGATTTTCTAACCGCCCGAGGGTACATCAGCTTCAATCCCACCGAACATCTGAACATTCAATTCGGTCATGACAGATTCAGGGTTGGAAATGGCTATCGTTCGATGATCCTTTCGGATTTTGCGCCAGCCTATACCTTTTTCAAGTTTGAAGCCCAGGTATGGAAGTTAAAGTATACCATGCTGGTTTCCGAGCTTACAGCGGACGTGGAAGGAAATCGTTCAGGATTGACCGGAACGGATGAGTTTCCCAATAAGTGGCTGGCATTTCATCATCTTACCTTTAATATAGGGCGGAAGCTGAACGTCGGGGTTTTTGAAAGTGTGATATATGGTCCGAATGAAATTGGTGAGAGCCGTAATTTTGAGTTGAAATACCTCAATCCCATTATATTTTACCGGGCGATCGAACAGCAGGATGGAAGCAGTGACAATGTTGTGCTCGGACTTGATTTTAAATGGCTCCCTGTACGGAGTGTTTCACTCTACGGTCAATTCATGCTGGATGAGCTGGTTATCGACGACCTGAAGGAGGGCAATGGCTGGTGGGGCAATAAGTTTGGGATTCAGGCAGGTGCCGAATATGTGAATGCCTTTGGAATACGGCATCTCGATCTTCAGGTTGAGACCAATATTTCACGGCCCTACAATTTCTCCCATGATTCGCCATACGGCAGTTACAGTCATTACCGACAGCCGCTTGCGCATCCGCGTGGTGCTAATTTCAAGGAATTTATCGGGATAGCCCGCTTTCAGCCTGCTCCAAAGTGGATGGTAACAGGGAAGCTGATTTATTCAGACTACGGACTTGACACACTATCGTCCAACTGGGGGGGCAATATTCTCCTGAATAATTCTACCCGGGAGCAGAATTACAATAATAAAATCGGGCAGGGTGTGAGTACACAGCAGTTGTTTGCTGATTTGCGGGTTTCGTTCATGTGGAAACACAACTTTTTTATAGAAGCGCATCATACATTTCGTAATGTTGAAAGTGAATTTGAGCCATATTCATTGCGCTCAAATGTAACAGAGCTTGCCATACGGTGGAATATACCAGCAAGGCTGAGTGAATTTTAATATGTAACTTTGCCGCCATTCTTATGAAAACTTTTTTCAGGGTATTTGGATACGCGCAGAATATAGGCGTACGCTTTACATTGTATGGCGTTTACATGCTGATCAGTGTTATCTTCAGTGCGGTGAACCTCGCGATGCTGATGCCATTGTTGAAGGTGCTTTTTAATCCGGGAGAAGAGGGGTCTGTACCTGTTAACCCGGGACCTTTCCGCCTGAATATCGATTACGTTTCCGATTATTTCAATTTTTACTTTAATACGATCATTGCAGAAAACGGTCCAGCCAGGGCCTTGCTTTTTGTTTGTATTGTGGTGTTTTTCTCGGTCTTCATCACCAATATTTTTCGTTATCTCTCATCGATCGTCAGTGCAAAAATCAGGCTGGATGTCATAAAGAACATCCGGATGAAGGTGTATGACCGGGTAACTTCGCTGCACATCGGCTATTTCAGCAATGAGCGAAAGGGCGATCTGATCTCAAGAATGACCAATGATGTGCTGGAGGTTGACAATACGATCCTTGCCAGTCCGAAATCGTTGTTCAGGGAGCCTGTTACCATTATTGTTTACTTCATTGTCCTGTTCAAGATTTCATTTGAGCTCACCATCTTTACGATTTTGGTTTTGCCTGTTGCTGGTGGAATACTGAGTGAAATTGTTCGCAGATTAAAAAGGCGTGCCATTCAGAGCCAGGAATCACTTGGCCGGATTGTGAATATTCTGGACGAGACGATTGGTGGAATGCGCATTATTAAAGCCTTTAATGCCAAGAAGTATGTGACGCGGGTCATGGAGGAGGAGAATGAGCATTACAGAAAAGTTAACCTTTCCTACTACTATAAAAAGGAGCTGGGTTCGCCGGTATCTGAGTTTCTGGGAGTGGGTATCGTTTTAATCATAATGTATTATGGAGGCACGCTGGTTCTGAACCAGACTTCTTCGCTCGAAGCCAGTGAATTCATCACATATCTGGCGATATTCTCTCAGATCATTTCCCCGGCAAAATCGTTTAGTCAGGCTTTTTCAGGAATACAGAAAGGTATCATTTCTGCATCAAGAATCTTTAGTGTAATTGATAAGGAACCGGAGATCAGGGATACCACGGGTGCTGTGAATATTGAGCGATTTTCCGACAGTATTGTATTTGACAATGTGGACTTTGCCTACAATGAGGACAATAAAGTGCTGCGAAATATTAATCTAAAAATCGGAAGGGGCCAGTCGGTGGCTCTTGTCGGACCTTCCGGAGGAGGCAAATCTACTCTGGCTGATTTGCTGCCCAGGTTTTATGATCCGACGGCTGGACGTGTTTTGCTTGACGGGCGGCCGCTCACCGATTATACCCTCGAATCACTCCGGTCTCAGATGGCGATCGTTACACAGGAGTCCATCCTGTTTAATGATACTGTTTTTAATAATATTGCTTTTGGATTGGGTGATGCCGATCCCGATCGGGTGATACATGCTGCCCAGGTAGCCAATGCACATGATTTTATCATGGAATTACCCGAAGGGTATAATACCAATATAGGGGATCGCGGATTGAAGCTGAGTGGCGGACAGCGGCAACGTCTTAGTATTGCACGGGCTGTGATGAAAGATCCGGCCATACTTATTCTGGATGAGGCAACGTCTGCGTTGGATTCTGAATCAGAATTGCTGGTACAGGAAGCGCTGACCAATTTAATGGCCAACCGAACCTCCCTTGTTATAGCGCACAGATTGAGTACAATTCAGCACGCGGATAAGATTGTGGTGATTCAGGACGGTCAAATTATTGAGACAGGTACGCACGATGAACTGGTGAGCCGGGGCGGGATGTACAAAAAGCTCAGTGTAATGCAGAATACTTAGGAAGATTTTGTAAGTTTATTTTTAGAAAGCTTGGTTATGAGCACATTCAGATACGTTTTTCTCCTCATTTATTTTCTTTTTCATGCATTGCTGCTGATGGGGAGTATTCTCACTATCAGTAAGATCAGGGAGTCCGATTTCAAGTTTATCAATGGTTTTATCAATGATGAAAATCTGCTGTTAAATAGCAGTAATCTGATCACATTCACCGTGCTCGGATTAATTCTTTTTGGAATTAATGCATTGATGCTCTGGATGGACAGCGGCAGGGAGAAGAAGAAACTGGAGGCCAAGGATCGGGAGATCGTTGAGTTGAAGGCAAAGCTTTTCGATATTCATGGCACCAAACCCGTGTCATCCGGCAAACCGGCAATTGAATCTGAACCGAATAAAAGCCAGGAAGACTGATGGAACTCAGATCGATTATTACGCGGGAGCTCAGTGAGGCGCGTGATGTTCTTGATAATTTCCTCAAAGATCCGGCACAGCTGTCATTAATTGAAAAGGCGGCGGTGCTCATTGCTGATCGTATCAATGATGGCGGTAAAATATTTTCGTGCGGAAATGGCGGCAGCATGTGCGATGCGATGCATTTTGCGGAAGAGCTGACAGGCCGCTTTAGGGATGATCGCCGCCCGCTTCCTGCGATTTCCATATCTGATCCCTCGCACATTTCCTGCGTTTCGAATGACTATGGATACGAACAGGTTTTTTCCAGATATCTGGCGGCACTCGGAAAGAGAGGTGATGTGTTGCTGGCAATATCTACAAGTGGAAATTCCCCAAATATTATTGCAGCTGTCCGCCAGGCCAATGAACTTGGTATGGATGTGGTTGTACTTACCGGTAAGGGAGGAGGTTCGTTAAAGAACATGGGAGGCATCATTATAGATGTGCCGCATGTTGGCTACGCAGACCGAATCCAGGAAGTACATATTAAGGTAATTCACATCCTGATACAGTTGATCGAAAAACTAACCTGAATGGTTTCAAAAACGTATGGTGCCGCTGTTATCGGGGTTGATGCGCACGTGGTCACCATAGAGGTAAGTGTCGGGCAGGGCTTAAAGTTCTTCATGAGTGGTTTGCCAGATAATGCCGTAAAGCAAAGTGAACATCGTGTTAATTCTGCCATTCAGGCAGCCGGTTATCGGCCTCCCCGGACCAAAGTAATTGTAAATCTTGCTCCTGCTGATATGCGAAAGGAGGGGTGTTCCTATGATCTTGCTATAGCGCTTGCAATGTTGCATGCCTCAGGCGAGGTAAAGTCGTTGCAGCTCGAAAGGTTCATGATCATGGGTGAGCTTTCCCTCGACGGTACAGTTCTGCCTATTAAGGGCGTATTGCCCATTGCGATAGAGGCAAGGAAAAGGAAATTTGATGTTCTCATCCTTCCGAAAGGGAACATTCGCGAGGCAGGCATTGTGAGTGATCTGAATGTGATCGGTGTGGAGAATATCAGGGAAGCGGTGGATTACCTGACGGGGAAAATATCCTTATCTCCGGTTTCGGTAAACACGCGCGAAATATTCAATGATGAGCTGGATGATTATGAGGTTGATTTTAACGATGTGCAGGGCCAGGAAAACATTAAAAGGTCCCTTGAGATTGCTGCAGCCGGCGGGCATAATGTAATCATGATCGGACCGCCTGGTGCCGGTAAAACGATGCTGGCGAAACGTCTGCCGACGATCCTTCCGCCATTGTCACTGAGGGAGGCCCTCGAAACCACCAAGATTCATTCGGTTGCCGGCAAATTGGGAGCACAGGCATCACTCATTGCATGCAGGCCGTTTCGCTCCCCGCATCATACCACCAGTGATGTAGCCCTGGTTGGCGGCGGTGGGTTTCCGCAACCAGGAGAAATCTCACTTGCGCATAACGGTGTTTTATTTCTTGATGAATTGCCGGAGTTCAGAAGGTCGGTACTCGAAGTGATGCGCCAGCCCATGGAGGAACGAAGGGTAACTATTTCCAGGGCAAGGATTTCAATTGATTACCCGGCAAATTTCATGTTGATCGCCAGTATGAATCCTTGTCCGTGCGGATTTTATAATCATCCGGAAAAGGATTGTGTTTGTGGTCCGGGAAATGTGCAGAAGTACCTGAATCGGGTAAGCGGACCGTTGCTGGACCGGATCGATATGCATGTGGAGGTTACGCCGGTATCATTTGATGAAATGACATCCGGGAGGAAAACGGAAAGCAGTACGGAAATTCGATCGCGTGTGATTGCCGCCAGGAATATTCAGGAAGCCCGGTATGAGGAGTTGGATGGCGTTTACGCAAATGCCATGATGCCTACGGCAAGTATTAAGGAGTATTGTGAGATCAATCAGGCAGGACGAGCCTTGCTGAAAACCGCCATGGACAGGCTGGGATTATCGGCCAGGGCGTATGACAGAATCCTGAAAGTATCGCGTACCATCGCGGATCTGGCGGGTTCTGAATCTATTGATATCGGCCACCTGGCGGAAGCAATTCAATTCCGAAGCCTGGATCGGGAAGGCTGGGCAGGATAGGGATCAGTCCTCGTCGCCGTCGAGCATACTTAAATAACTCTTAAATCTGAGTGGATTGATATCCCCATCTTCCAAAGCCTGCTTAACGGCGCATCCCGGTTCCCTGAGATGCAGGCAATTGTTGAATTTGCAGGAACCCCGCAGTACCCTGATTTCAGGAAAATAGTCACCCAATTCTTCGGGGGGTATTTCTACGAGCGCCAATTCTTTTATTCCGGGAGTGTCGATAATGAAGGTTTCATTTTCCAGCTGAAACATCTCTGCGAACGTCGTCGTATGGATTCCCTTATTGGCGAAGTCTGAAACCTCACCGGTTTTCTGTTCGATTTCAGGAGAAAGAAGATTAATGAGGGTTGATTTACCCACACCGGAATGTCCGGCGATAAGAGATTTTTTATGAGCTAATATGGCACGAAACTGTTCTATACCTTCCTGGCTCTTTGCCGAAGTACGCAGACATTTGACGCCGATCTTTTCATACATTTCTATGAAGTGTTCCATCTTCCTTTTCTCCTTTTCATTCAGAAGATCGACTTTATTAAAAATCAGGACCTGGGGTATGCGAAATGATTCAGCGGAAACAAGGAAACGGTCTATAAATCCAAGAGAAGTTCTCGGATAAGATAGTGTAACGATCAGAACGGCCTGGTCCAGGTTTGATGCAAGAATATGGGCATGCCCCTTTTTATGTACAGACTGCCGTATAATATAGTTTTCACGCGGAAGTACATCGGTAATGATTGCCTGACTGGTATCTTCCGGATCAAGTTCCACCTGATCCCCTACGGCTACAGGATTAGTTGTTTTAGTATCCCTGATACGCAATTTTCCGCGAACCCGGCATTGATAACGATTACCATCTTCTGCAAGTACCTCGTACCACGATCCGGTAGATTTAAGAACGAGACCTGTCATGATTCAGTAATTCTTTTGTATATGTTATAATTTCTTTGGTAGCACCCAGTTGAGACTGTATATATTGCTCATTGGTTTCTTTCACAATAAGGTAGGAGTTTTCAATTTCTAATCGTGTATAATGCTCCCGGAGTTCGACATAATTGGCAACCGCGAATGCACCACCGAGATTTATCAGATCCCTTGCTTCCCTGAATTTCGTGTAATTCTTATTTCCAAAAAATACAGGTAATCCAAAAACAGCCGCCTCCAGAATATTGTGAAGGCCTTGTCCGTATGCACCACCAACCCAGGCGAATTTTCCGTATTGATAGAGATGTGCCAGCATGCCTACATTATCGATGATCAGGATATCAAACTCACCTTCCTGAGCCTTTGTCCATCGGGAATGCCGGATACATTTTTTTTCAAGGTCACTCTCAATCTCAGCGAGAAAGCGATCTGAAATTTCATGGGGTGCGATGATGTATTTCAGATCATGTTCATTCATGAAGGGGATCATTACATCCAGATCTGCAGGCCACGCGCTTCCGATGATAAATGCCGGCTTTTCACCCAGGAAAGAACGAATCTCCGGAAGATCACGGGCTTCCCGGCTGATCTCAAAAACGCGATCAAAGCGGGTATCTCCGGAAACTGACACGTTTGTAAGTCCGATTTCCGACAAGAGTGAAGCTGATTCCCGGTCCTGAACGAAGAAGTGGGTGATAAATCGAAGTGATGCGCGCTGAAACCCACCCCAGGGCTGAAAGTAAATCTGGTCCTTTCTGAAAATCGCTGAAATGGAAAGGACAGGGATCTTGTGGCGGTTCAGAGTCCGGAGGTAGTAATGCCAGAATTCATATTTAATGAAAAAGGCAAGGGTAGGTTTTATGAGGTCAATAAAGCGTTGCGCATTTTTTTTGCCATCCAGCGGGAGATAAAGGATCGCATCCGCCCCGCTGTAATTTTTGCGTACCTCATAACCTGAGGGAGAAAAAAATGTGATCAGTATAAGATGTTCGGGGTATTCAAGCCGGTATTTTTCGATAAGGGGCCTGCCTTGCTCGAATTCACCGAGGGATGCACAGTGTACCCACAATAATGGTTTTTGTGAAGGGTTAACTGCTGCAGCCTGCTCCCAGATTTTTTGCCTGCCGTCTCTGAATAGTCGGGCCTTGCTGTTGAAAGGTGCCGCCAGCTTAATAGCTGTACGGTAGAGGAGGAGGAAGAAGCGGTAAACTATTTTTCCCATGGTTCCGACAAAAATAAAGAACCCTTATCGGAGGGTTGGGTCCTTTGCGTGAATTTATTTATGTGTCGGGCTGAAACCGACGGGATTGGGGTAATCACAGTTTCGGTTATTTAATGGAAATGGATTTACCGGGATCCGTTTTCAGGGCATTGATTTGCAGTGAAATATTGCTGATCCGGATGTTGCTTACTTTTTTCTTTCGGAAGAATGCGGTAATGATCTTATTCAACTCGTCGTCATAGAAGTCAATGATTTCTCCAGTATTAGTGCAATAGATATGACCATGATTATCGATGCGCGGATCATATCGCATTTGTCCTTCCCTTGTGTACACTTTTTGAAGTAATCCTGAATCCACATAAGTTTCGAGGGTTTTATACACAGTGGCCATGGATATGCCCGGATTTGCCGGATGGATCGCGAGATAAATGTCATCGGCGGTAGGATGATTGTTCATGCCCTGAATTGCATCCAGGATCACCATTCGCTGTGGAGTGACGCGCAATCCTGCATTCATTATTTTCTGACGTACCATATGGATATAAATTATTAAATAAGAATAATTATTAAATAAGAATAATTAATATAAACAAGATAGTCATCATTTGGTCATCAGGCAACGCCACGGAGATTATTTTGGTTACCCGTATAGAAAATCAGATATTAATAGCATCATGCGGAAATATATAATAATCGTTTTAACAGTCATCTCGGCTGCCGTGCACGGACAAAGCAGTGATTTTGCCGCTCTTTTGGAGTCGGGGTCTGACGATGCTGAACTGCTGATTGAAGGATATCTGAAGCCACTCTATACGGCTGCCGGTTTTGGCCTTTCAGGAGGGTGGTCGAATACGGCTGCAACCCATGATGTTCTCGGTGTGGACCTCACTTTGTCGGTGGGATTTTTAAATGTCCCTGATAAGGACCTTTTTTACCGGACCGACAACCTGGGAATGGTGAATACTACCCAGGTGAATGGAAATCAGGCTCCTACGGTATTCGGGCCATCCGGGGAGGAATTGAGGCCTGAATATGAATTCACAGACCCGGAAACCGGCGAAACAGCCACTTTTACCGGACCGGAAGGTATCGATCTTGCAGACGGGATGAATGACCTGCTCGGAATAAATAAATCAATGGCTCCTGTGCCTATGGCAAACCTGGGGATCGGTCTTCCAGCCGGAACAGATTTGCGTATACGGTGGCTTCCAGCCATCAGGGTAGGCGATGATACCAATTTCAATTTCTGGGGTATCGGGGTACAGCATAGTCTGAAGCCTTATTTTGGCTTGCAGGATAAGACCTTTGAACTATCGGCATTTGCAGGAATCACCTCCTTCCGTGTTAAAACTGATCTTCGCAATGATGTAATAACCACAGAAAATGATGTGATTTCAACGAATGGAGAAGGTATTACACGTCTTCAGTCGATGCTCTTCAGGGGAATGATATCAAAGGAACTGTCGGTATTCACCTTCTATGGAGGTGTTGGTTATACTTTTGTTACCACTACTACCGAAGTAAATGGCACATTTATTTATGATTCCGGACAGGAGCAGACCGTCGTTGATGATCCAATAGATTTCAAGTATAATTTCGGTGGACCGTCAGTCACAGCAGGGGTTCGCGTAAAACTGTTGGTTTTCTCACTTCATAGCAGTTATACCATTCAACGATATAATTCATTCGAACTTGGTTTCGGAATAACCGTTCATTAACGGCCCTTGAATTCAGCCTTACGCTTTTCTATGAACGCATTCATTCCTTCGGTCTGGTCTTCAGAAGCGAATGTCAGATAGAAATTTTTGCGTTCAAAGTTCAACCCTTCGTCCAAATGCGTTTCGAAAGCTCTGTTTACGGATTCTTTTGCCAGTTTAGCAGCGACGGGTGACATAGCCGCGATCTTTGCTGCAAGTGATTCGGCCTCATGAAGATACATTTCAACCGGAACCACCCTGTTCACCAGACCGAGACGCTGGGCTTCGTGTCCGTCTATAAAATCGCCTGTCAGTACCATTTCCATGGCCCTGGCCTTTCCTATGGCGCGTGTCAGTCGCTGTGTGCCCCCTGCGCCCGGCATCACTCCGATTTTTATTTCCGGCTGTCCGAATTTAGCCGTTTCAGAGGCCACAATCATATCGCATGTCATCGCAAGTTCACATCCTCCTCCGAGCGCAAATCCCGATACGGCGGCAATCAATGGTTTTTTCGTTTTCCGAATCTGATCCCAGGTACTGAACTGATCGATATTCAGCATATCAATCGCGGTTTTACCTGCCATTTGTTTAATATCAGCGCCTGCTGCAAAGGCACGCTCATTACCGGTAATGATAATGACGCGAACAGTTTCATCTTCATCAAGCTGGCGCAATGCTTCTTTCAATTCCTGCATGAGTTGAAGATTGAGTGCATTCAGCTCTTTAGGCCTGTTCAACTCAATTAAAGCGATATATTTTTTATGGGCGGGATTTACTTTAATAAGTTCCATAGTTGTAGGGGTATGGTGCAATAATAAGAAAAGCCGCCTTTTGAAAAAAGACGGCTTTATCTAACCATACTAAACAGGTGAGCAAAAGTGCTATGTACGTTTATATACCAACTTAGGGTGACAGGTAACCTTCCTTTATTATTTTTGTGTAAAAAGAAATATGATCAACGTATTGTTTGTCTGTCTGGGTAATATATGCCGTTCACCTCTTGCCGAAGGTTTATTCAGGAAAAAGGTACTTGAGCGTGGATGGGATTCCTTTATTCACATTGATTCGAGTGGAACCGGGGATTATCACATCGGCGAAATGCCGGATCACAGAACCAGGGAAAATGCAAAGAATAATGGTCTGATCCTCGAATCAAGAGCACGCCAGTTCTCCTATGAAGACTTTGGGAATTTCGATTATATCATTCCCATGGATGCATCCAACAAAACCAATATTCACCGCCTGGATCCTGATGAAAAATTCCGTGACAAGATCATACTCATGCGTATGTTTGATCCGCTTGAAAAAGGGGCCGATGTACCCGATCCCTATTTTGGAGGGGCACAGGGATTTCAGAATGTGTTTGAGATTTTAGACCGGTCAACTAATCAGTTTCTGGACTGGCTGGCTGAACGTCATTCATTTGAAGGCTGATCAGGTTTGATCACTGCACGGTAATTGTTTCGTGAGATTTGTTCCAGGAGCATATGCTTTCCCGAACGGAACCGGTCTATATATTCCTGCGTATAGTTTTTTATGGTGATCAATTCCAGTCCGGTATTATATCGAATACTGAAATCCGACTGCAGCCGGCTCATAATTTCATCCAGATGACCGGTGTGGAAATCAACACAGATGGAAAAGGAAATCGCCGAATTCTGCATCAGGTTTATCTTCAGGTCTGCCTCTGAGATTTCATGGAATATCTTCGTCAGGTTTCGCTCATTAATAAAGGTAAAATCTCGCACATGAAAGGAAATCAGGCACTGATTTTCCTTTATAATTACAGCAGGAATAAGGTTTTCAGCCTGACATTCGTGAATTACAGTACCTGGTGCATCGGGTTCATAAAAGCTCTTTACCATCAGCGGAATCCCTTTGTTGGCCAACGGTTTAATAGTTTTCGGATGGATAACTGAGGCTCCGTAATAGGTCATTTCCGCTGCTTCCCTGTAGGGTAGTTCTTTGTAGCGCTGGGTTCCCTCTATCTTTTTGGGATCGCCGTTCATGATCCCTTCCACATCTTTCCACACAGTTACTGATTCCGCGTTGAGGCATGATGCAAATATAGCAGCGGTGTAATCGGATCCTTCGCGCCCGAGGGTTGTGACCCGCTGGTCTGTGCTTCGGCCTATGAATCCCTGGGTAAGCAGGATGGTGGCATTGAGCGTTTCTTTCAGTTTGTTTATACGGCCACAGGTAACAGACCAGTCCACATGTCCTTCACGAAAGTGCGCATCCGTTATTACATACTCCCTGGCATCGAGCCACTGAACAGGAAGACCTTCTTCCTGCAGATAGCTGGCGATGATGGTTGAAGAAAGAATTTCTCCCTGACTGATAATCCGGTCGTACAGTTCGGGATAGGGGAGGTCAAGGGTTGTATCGTTTTCGATTTCATTAAAAATCTTATCCAATGAGAGCTGTAGTTCATTGGAAATTTCAGAGAAGAGACCTTTTGCGGTTTCCAGATGGTATTTTTTCAGGAGTTCTATTTCCCGTTTACACCCATCTTTATCTGCGGAAAGTCCCAGTATCTTTTCAAGATGGTTGGTGGTTTTTCCCATAGCAGAAACCACAACCAGCAATGGAATATTTTGGAATTTTCTGAGAATGGATGCCATGTTTCGGATGGCTTTTTCATTGCTTACAGAGGCTCCTCCAAATTTGAATACTCGCATAATCGCAAACGTTTGCAATAAAAATATATAACTTTGCCCAAGTTGCATCTAATTACTGAAAACTGAAACCTGAACATGGAAGATTCGCGGATTGCTCTCCCAATAGGAACTACCCTGGACCGCTATATCAAGAAAAAACAGGATGAATTTCAATATGCCACGGGGGAGCTTTCGCAGTTGCTCCGGGATATTGCCCTGGCCGGAAAGGTTGTAAACCGTGAGATAAACAAGGCCGGACTAATCAATATCGGCGGAGCCATCGGCACTCAGAATGTGCAGGGTGAAGAACAGCAGAAGCTTGATGTGCTGGCAAATATCCGGTTTATCCGTGCGTTAACGAAGGGCGGCGAAGCCTGTGCCATCATTTCCGAAGAAGACGAGCATTTCACTGATCTGAAAAATGACGGAAAATATGTCATTGCGATCGATCCGCTTGACGGATCCTCCAACATTGACGTAAACGTTTCAATAGGGACAATTTTTTCGGTTTATAGACGGGTTTCTCCGCTTGGCAAGCCAATTGAGAAGGAAGATATCATGCAGTCTGGTATTGAACAGGTGGCTGCGGGTTATCTGCTTTACGGGTCGTCGACCATGCTGGTCTATACCACAGGTCATGGGGTGAATGGATTTACCTATGAGCCCTCACTGGGAGAATATTTTCTTTCCCACCCGGATATGATGATTCCGGAGGATGGCTCTATCTACAGTGTGAATGAAGGTATGTACAACAGCTTTCCTGAACCCGTTAAAAAATACATTACACACTGCCACGATCAACAGTATTCCGCTCGCTACATCGGTTCGCTGGTGGCTGATTTTCATCGGAATCTTCTGAAAGGAGGTATTTACATGTATCCGCCTACGGAAAAAAACCCTGATGGCAAGTTGCGTCTGATGTATGAGTGTAATGCCTTATCCTTTATTGTTGAGCAGGCTGGCGGCATGGCGTCAACAGGTACAGGCCGCATTCTGGAAGTTGCACCACAGAGCCTGCATCAGCGGGTACCTCTTTTCATTGGTTCAAAAAGAATGGTTGAGAAAGCGGTTTCATTCTTTTAATGCTGACTGTATTTTCTTCGGGTTTCAAGTTTTTGCCGGATGCGTTCGATAACAAGCTCTGTAAGCGCTGTATCGATCAGGTCGGGATCTGTTGAACTGAGAATTTCCCTAACCCTGTTTTCTGCCACATCAATTCGGTAGAGCGTATGCAGAAGCCTCTCCATGTCGGTGTCCAGCAGGAATTTTAAACGTTTCCGAACCGCTTCCATGAGTTCTTCCCCGGAAGTTTCTTCGGACAGAGGCGTGATCGAATCCGGAAGGTGTTTATTGATCAGTTGATTCAGCTGATGCGTCCTGGTTTCCATTTTTAATCAATTCCGGTGCTTCCTTCAATAAAATTTTATACCAGGAAACAAGTTTTTTTATATCTGACGGGTATACCCGCTGCTCATCATATTCAGGCAGAACATGTTTCAGGAATGCCTTCAGCTCATCCGTATCAGAATTACTGTCAATTCCGGGATCATCCTCGAATTCATCAAATATGGTTTTGAAAATATCCGGCAGGGGTGTTGAACCTTCCTGGTCGGTGGTATAAATGGAGATGTCACTGAGCACGGAAATCCGTTGTGTGGCATTCGCAATCAGTTTTTTACGTGCATCATCCAGGGATTCCAGAATTACTCCGGTCCGTGTGGGTTTTATCACTTTGAAAAGTCCGCCTTTTCCTGCAACGGAGGCGATGTCGCTATATTCCATATACCTTTAAATTAAAGCGCAAAGTTAGAGATTACAATGGATCGACCATACGATCGGGATTAAATTTCAGCGGCGACCTGCAAACAATAGTTAATATAGTCGGTAAGATCATCCTTTCCTTCCCCGGTTTCAGAGCTGGTGAGCACCATGGGAGGCAAGGTCTCCCATTGAGATTTCAATACCCGCCTGTATTTAGCCATGGAAGACTGATTTTTGTTCTTGGATTGTTTGTCGGCTTTTGTAAAAATGAGTGCAAAAGGTATCCCCTTTTCTCCCAGCCACTGAATGAATTCAGTATCCACGGGCTGAGGGTCCAGCCGGGTGTCGATCAGTACAAAAACGTTAATTAGATTTTTACGTTCTGTGAGGTAGTCATGAATCATTTCGCCCCACTTTGAACGGTCTGTTTTGCTCACTTTAGCCCACCCATAACCCGGCAAATCGACCAAAAACCAGTTCTCGTCAATCAGGAAATGGTTGATTAGCTGTGTCTTTCCAGGTTTTCCTGAAACTTTGGCCAATTTCTTACGTCCCGTAAGCATGTTGATCAGAGAGGATTTCCCAACATTCGAACGTCCTATAAATGCAATTTCCGGGCGTTCAGGCGGCGGACATTGCGTATAGACACTGCTGGAGGTGATAAATTCTGCTTTTTTGATGGACATGTTGTGTAGCCTCTAGAATTAATTCAACAATTTTTTATATTTAGTGTACAAAAGCAACATTTAAGCGGGAGTTTAATTCCCTAATTGGGAATTTTATCGTTTATTGTCCTTTATTTAGTATGGTAAGGCAGTCCCTGGCTGCTATTTTTTTAAGGTAAACCATAATGATCTGCAAATATCGCCAGAAATGATACAAAAACGCGTTTTACAATTTTTTACCGTTTTTCTGCTCAGTATATCAACATCCCTTTTTGCACAGGAGCAAAGTGATAAGGAGCTCGCAGAGGAATACATTAACCAGGCAGAATTGATCATGGAAGCAACAGCCGCGATGGTGGATGCCCGTGATCTGTACGTTCTTGCCGCAGAGGCGGATCCTTCCAATGTGAAGGCAAACTGGATGGCTGGAGATTTTCATTTGAAGACGATCGGAAAAGACCGTGCGGTTAAATATTTTCTCAAGGTCCTTGAGCTGGATCCGAATTATCGATTTGACATTATGTATCAGATTGGCCGGAGCTACCAGTACGGAATGGATTTCGATAATGCCCTTGCTTACTACAACCGATATCTGAACAAACTCAAGCAGGAGGATGGATACCGTGGTATCGATAAGGTTGAATTAGCTGAAGTTACCCGAAGGATCTATGAGTGCAGTAATGCCAAGGAATATGTTGCGAATCCGGCCCACTACTCTATCGTTAATATTGGAAATGCCATCAATACGGAGTACGAGGAATATGCCCCCGTTCTCAACGAGGATGAGACCCTGATGATTTTCACCACACGTCGGAGGGATGGCAACCTGAATGAAAATGTGTTCAAGGATAACAAACCGTTCGAAGATATTTTTATGGCGACAAAGGAGAATGGTGTATGGTCTCCTGCCATGAATATTGGAAGTACTGTAAACACGGAATATCACGATTCAAATCTTGCCCTTTCTGCCGACGGGGAGCAACTGTTTATTTATAAGGACGAGAACAACGGAGATATCTATGCGGCAAACCGCAATGAAGATGGCTCCTGGTCCTATCCGGAGCCCCTTAGTGAAAACATCAATTCAGAAGGATTTAAGGAGAGTTCAATCTCGATTTCTCCCGACGGTTCCACGCTGTTTTTTGCCAGTGACCGTCCGGGAGGATATGGCGGTTCGGATATATACTTCAGCGTAAAGGATGCGCGGGGTGAATGGGGACGTTCAAAAAATCTTGGGCCGACCATCAACACCGAATATGATGATGACGGTCCTTTCATCGATTATGATGGAAAAACGTTGTATTTCAGTACCCGTGGTCGTAAGGGTATGGGTGGATATGACATTTTCCGTTCTGAATATGACAGTGCCAACAATGCGTGGACGGAACCTGAAAATCTTGGATTCCCGATCAACACGCCAGATGATGATATTTACTTTGTGAGTACCAAGGATGGACAGCGCGGATATTATGCGTCTGTTCGGGAAGATGGTCTGGGCTATACCGATATTTATATGGTGACCATTTTAAGTGATGAAGAAATGGAGGCCCTGGCCAATAAAGATGTTGAATCTGACAGCATTGAGCAGGTAAAGACCGATTTGGAAACGGCTGTGAATGTGACGGAGAAAAAAACGGAGCCGCTGGAGGTGGTAGTCAACGTACTTGATGAGGCGGGAAATCCGACGGATGCGAAGGTTAGTGTTCAAAGTATTCCGGATAACATGGTTGCTGGAAAAAGCAGGGAAGATCTTGGAAAATATCGTTTTATGATTCGGCAGTCTACGCCTAAATCATACAGGTTATCTGTTGAAAAGGATGGATATCTCTTCGAGGATATTGACCTGGGCTCACTGGCTGCCAGTTCAGAATCTTCTACGATGGAGCGTACCGTGCGGCTGAGGAAGCTTGAGCTTGGAACCAGGAAGGTTTTAAGAAATATTTATTTTGATTTTGATAAAGCTACATTCAAGGACGAAAGCTACAGCGAGTTGAACAAACTTGAGACCATGATGGCGCAGAATCCGGGCATGGTGATTGAAATTTCAGGACATACCGATAATATCGGGTCTAAAGCATACAACCTGGATCTGTCGCAACGGCGGGCAAATGCAGTGAAGAACTTCCTTGTGAACAAAGGAATCGATTCCCGCAGGATCATGTCTGTCGGCTTTGGGGAGGAAAAACCCCTGGCCAGTAATGATGATGAAGCCGAAGGTCGCGAAATAAACCGCCGCGTTGAATTCAAGGTGACAGGATTGAAATAAAATTCATTGAACAAGGGAAAGCCATCTGTTCGAATACAGATGGCTTTTTTGTTTTCTCCACAGTTCTGTCGGATATTTGCCGGCCCGCAGAACAAGATATGTGATTAAGGGTTTATATCAATGAATTATGACAGTAGTACCCTATAAAGACAAGGAATCAGGCAAGAAGGAGCAGGTTGCCGAAATGTTCGACAATATCAGTCAGAATTACGACTTCCTGAACCATTTTTTAAGTCTCGGAATTGACATCCGTTGGAGGAAGAAGGCCATAAAATTGCTTCGCGAGGACAAACCTCGTCTTATCCTGGATATTGCGACCGGCACAGGTGACTTTGCCATCGAGGCGCTGGCGTTGAATCCCGATAAGGTAATTGGCGTGGATATTTCTGAGGGGATGCTCAGTGTTGGCCGGGAGAAAATGAAGAGAAAAGGTTATGATGACCGTATTGAACTTCAGCAAGGCGATTCTGAAGGGTTGTTATTTGAAGACAATAAGTTTGATGCGGTGATCGTTTCATTTGGAGTAAGGAACTTTGAAAATCTGGATAAGGGATTGGCCGATATGTACAGGGTGTTGAAACCGGGAGGCAAGGCGGTTGTGCTGGAATTCAGCAGACCAAACCGCTTTCCATTTAAGCAGCTGTACAATTTTTACTTTAAGGCAATTTTACCTAAAATTGGAAAGGTAATCTCCAAAGACAGGGCCGCGTATACGTACCTGCCTGAATCTGTGGAAGCTTTTCCTGATGGCGACAGATTCCTTGCGCATATGCAGCAAGTAGGATATAAAAACACAAAATGCAAACCTTTAACATTCGGGGTAAGTTCAATTTACGTGGGCGAAAAGGCCTGATAATCCTCATCCTTCTGGTGTTGCCTCTGGCCGCTTTCGCGCAGCGAAGGAAGCAGTTGAATAACCCAAATTATGATAGGAGGTGGCTTACCTATGGATTTTTGCTCCAGGGACAAACCTCTTCATATCAGATTAAATACAGTGATGCATTTGTTTCAGATTCATTTGATTCGGTATATGCCATTTCACCCAAATGGTCCACAGGTTTCAGCCTGGGATTCATTGTAAATTTCAGGCTTGAGGAATATTTTGATCTGAGGCTTACGCCCACCGTTTCATTTCACGAATACGCTATCGACTATGAATATGTGGATGAGCCGGTAGATAATCAGCTGATCGAGTCAACAGTTGTGGAGCTGCCCGTTATGCTGAAATATAAGTCTGCCCGGCGGGGAAATGCCCGAATGTATTTCGTGGGAGGCGTAAAGCCGGGGTTTGAAGTTTCAGGTAAGAATAAGAACGAAGATTTTGGAGATGACTATCTGATAACAAAGGATTTTAATTTTTCCGGGGAACTGGGATTTGGAGTGGATATCTATTATCCGCTTTTTAAGTTTTCTCCTGAAATTCGGTTTTCAAAAGGGTTCACAAACCTGCTCGGCGATGCCAATAATGCATATGGTGCCGGTCTTGATCGCATCAATACGAATACTGTATCCCTTATACTCTTGTTTCAATAACTATGACGTTTAAAACGGCTTTCATCACCGGTGCCACATCGGGTATCGGAAAGGCAACCGCAGAGATTCTTGCAGATCAGGGTTATAAGCTTATTCTGTGCGGAAGGAGGGCAGACCGCTTGGAACGCCTGAAGGAAGAATTGCCCACAGAGGTTCATACACTCACGTTTGATGTTCGAAACCAGGCTGAAGTGGATGAAGCGGTTGCGACGCTGCCCGACCACCTGGAAATCGATGTGCTTATAAACAACGCAGGGAATGCCCATGGCATGGCTCCGCTGCAGTCGGGGGATGTTGCCGACTGGGATGCTATGATTGATATCAATGTTAAAGGATTGTTATACGTAACACGCGCGGTTTTACCCGGTATGATTGATCGTAACAATGGATATATTATCAACATTGGCTCCATCGCTGGAAAGGAAGTTTATCCGTCAGGGAATGTATATTGCGCTTCGAAACATGCCGTAGACGCCATCAACCAGGGACTTCGTATCGATCTAAACGGAACCGGGATTAAGGTATCGGCGATCAATCCGGGCCTGGTGGAAACGGAATTCAGCATGGTTCGATTTAAGGGTGATGAGGACCGATCACGCAAGGTGTATGCCGGGATGGACGCCTTGCAAGCCCGTGATATTGCAGAGATCATCGCTTTTATGCTTTCCAGGCCTGCTCACGTAAATCTCGCTGATATTCTGGTATTGCCACAGGCACAGGCATCGTCGACCATCGTTTCACGGAAATAAGCTAGTTGAACAGACCTTTAAGCGTGTCTGTTTCAATTTCATGTTCGCCCTGAAAAGTGATATATTGAAATTCCAAACCGGTTCGTGACACAAGGTCAGTCATTTCGTTCATTTTCTCATCTTTCAGATACGGATCCTGTAATCCGTAAACGCACCATTTTTCCAGATCGCCAAGTTTTTGTCCGGCATTGTCAAGGTTCAGATCATAGGGTAGTATGCCCGCCCAGAGGATGAGGGATGATGCTTTAATATTTCCGTTCATGAGCCAGCGGGTGGCAGTTGCAGCTCCCTGGGAAAAGCCGAGCACAGTAATTTTTATGTCGTGGTCAAGCCGGACTTTGATGGATGTGTGAATGGCATCCAGGTATGCAACATAGTTGGCGATGTCTGTTTCCCTGTCTTCACGTGTCATCCAGGTTGCTCCGATCCGTCCGTCAAAGCCGTCCAGGTAAAACCTGGACAATCCTTCGGGGGCAATGATCATACGTTGCGGAGAGGCGATTGATTCAAATTTCCTGATGAAATATTTTGCAAGCTGTCCGTATCCATGGATAACATAGACAATTTCGTTTGTATCTGTGGTGATTTCGCCCAATTGCTGGAATCGCGCAGTGTGCGGAAAGGTTATGTAGGATGTTTTCATCGGACAAAAATAAAAAAAGACCGGCGAAGCGCCGGCCTTTATGGTTCAAACCCAAACCACTACTACTATCGTTTAAAACCCAGAGCACTTCCACCGCAGTAATTTGTGGAATTGTCGAATGTGTACTGGATATAATAAATGCCTGTGTTGTTGCAGGGGTAGACGATGGCAGAAATAAACTGTCCGTCGATCTTACTGCTTACCACCTTATTTCTATTGCTGTCGAAGAGGTTCACGACGATTCCATCGGTCTGTTCTCCCATTGCGCAAAGATTGATCATATACTGAGTACCTTTCGTAAAAACATACGAATACTCTATTTTGTCCTTCGTTCCGTTGGCCCCGTTAATTTTATAGCTTTTCAGATAGTTAAAACCATCTGCCAGCTTCGGAATACAATTTTCCGTTAAGGATTCCGGGTTGCACTGTGCAAAGGATGCCTGGTTCATTACCATAAAGAAACCTGCCAGAATGAATATGTAAACTATTTTTTTCATTGTTACCTAGTTAATTACTCCCTTCCTGATTTCCTCTACTTTATTTCGGATAGCTGTTTCCGTTTCAGGGCTGATATTTATTTCACTTGAACTGTTATCCTTAATCACCATCACGCCATCGACGATTTCATATGTGGATTCCTCATAGGTGTGGGTGATCTCCACAGCCTCGTAAATAGACTGCAGGTCTTTCATTTGTCCGTGCAAATCGGCTATTCGCGGATCAGTCGACTCATAGAAAGAAAGTAGGATGGTAATATTGTCTAAAATTATCTTTTGCTCACCAATAGTTTCGCTCAACGCCTTATTATCGGGGTTTTTCTGCGCGATTTGGGTGGTGATATGCATGGCTTCCAGCCATCCGCCTGTAAGGAGCAAAACACTCAGATTTGCGCGGCTCTGTTCCTGCAGGTAGTGATTAATTTCATTAAAATTCTGGGTTGTAATCAGTAATAATGAATCCAGGTTTTTGCTGTTTGTCGCAAGACGACCGATGGTTTCAATATCAAAAAACTGCCCGATACTCAATCCGTCAGCCATTTCCTTAATGGCATCCATGTAGTCGAGTCCGTCCTGGTTTTGCTCGTATATATTGGTATAGCCGAGGTCTGTACCGTAGATGCCCAGATTGACTGCTTTCTGATAGTTACTGTTGTATTTCGATTTGTTGTCGGCTTCGTTTAACAGCGACCTGTCGTACGAACTTCCTGATTCCTTCAGCAGCACCGAAATTTCCAATGGTGAAGGGATCTGCTGTATCACACTGCTGATCACTTCTTCCGAAACCGGTGGTTCGGCAACAGTTACTGAATCTGCATTCACCTCGTAGGCTGCTTCATCAGGTTTGTTCCCGGAACAAGATGCTAAAAGGGAAACCAGGCCAAGCCCAAAAAATAATTTCCTCATGGTTAAAAAATTAATCTGATAACAAAAATATACTTCCTCACCTCATATCCAAATGCCCGTCTGACAAGGGATGTAAGGTTAACTCTTCTTTTTGGAGGAAAAGGACAGATTACCGAAATAATCCATCAGCTTCCTAAGTAGTTCAGTGTACAATGTGAGGTATAATACCAGTGACATAAGCCATATTACAACGACATTGAACCAATATGTATCTATGTAATTTCCTGCGAAATATTTAACAGGAGCAAAAAATTGTGCGCGGTAATCCAGTGGATTAGACGGTTTGTCAGGCGTCACAAATACTGGATTTATTTGCTGTAATAATTGTCCGTTATATTCGATTACCCTGTCAGTCTCGGTGGCATTTGTCACCAGATCCGCCAGGCTTTCATTGTAGTACTTATCCTTATATTCATTCAGGTTATAATCAGGGGTCTTGGTCTCGTAGAAGTAAACCTTCTTTTCACGTTCACTCACCGTGGTATTATAGATATTCTGATAATGTTTTCTATATGTTTGCAGGTAGGCATCCAGGTTGTCCAGCAATGCTGTCGTAACCTCAGCCGCATCGAGAGGACCCTGCGTCCAGGTACTTTCAAGGCTGTCTGTGAACGACTCTCCCTTGAGTTCGTTGCCAATGATGGCCAGGGAAGCATTGATTACCTGCCGTGAGGAATCCGATGAGTCGGCCAGAAGATTCCTGATCTCTTTGGTTTTTTCAAGCAGCTTGGGCTGAATATAGGCCGCCTTGAAATCGGCATCCGCCTCCTTTTTCTCCAGGTCATAATACAGGAATTCGTAGCTGTTCTCCTTAAACTGGTACACTGCCATGGCCTCGTACGCCCACCGTGAAGCCATCAAATCGGCCACAACAGGCACTTTACCCTTGGTGGTAATAATATCGTTAAGCCTGTCGAAACTGAACAGTAACCCGCTCAGGATCATCTGAGGGATGAGCAGTAACGGAATCATGACATACACCGTAACGGCTGAATTAAAGGCCGCTGAGATGTTCAGTCCGAGTACATTCGCAAAGCAGGAACAGCTGAACAGAACAAACCAGAATGCGAAGGTCATGTCATGAATTTCCAGGATAACATTTCCGATTACTACAAATGTGAGTGTTTGAATGGCCGACAGCAGGAAGAGGAGTCCGAGTTTTGAGACCAGGTAGCTATTCCAGCTGAGGTTCAGGAAACTCTCCCGTTTGAGTATCTTTCTGTCCCGGATAATTTCCTCGGCACTTACGGTAAGCCCCATAAAAAGGGCTACAATAATGCTCATAAGCATGAAAGCGGGGATATTTTCGTTGAATCTGAAAATATATTCACTTCCATCAGGGCTGCTTCTGTATCGAATAATGAATGCCAGGATCAATGCCAGGAGCGGGGCTTCCAGCAGGTTGATCAGTAAATATTGTCGGTTGCTGATTTTGGAAAGCATATCACGCTTCAGGAAAATCAGACTTTGCTTTATTTTGGAAGGAATGCTAAGGCTGTGTGGTGGTTTTTCATTTACATCTTCCACCCTGTCGAGACTGAAATTGGTTCCGAAGTGCTCATGCCATCCCAGTGGATTGATCTTTCTCTTATTGGTCAGCTGACCGTATTCATCCACCACCTTTGCTTCGATGATATTGAAAATCTGCTCAGGATTTACGTTACCGCAAGTTTCACACTGGCCGCGCTCGCTGTCAACCTGGTTCGTAACCTGTTTGAAATAAGTTACCGCGCCCACCGGATTACCATAGTATACGGGATATCCCCCGGTATCCATGATGAACATCTTATCAAACATTTTGTAGATGTCTGAAGAAGGCTGATGGATAACAACAAAAATCAGTTTGCCCTTTAGTGAGAGTTCCTTAAGCAGGTCAATCACATTTTCTGAATCCCGTGAAGAAAGGCCGGAAGTGGGCTCATCCACGAAAAGAACCGCGGGTTCCCGGATAAGCTCCAATGCAATGTTAAGTCGTTTTCGCTGTCCGCCGCTTATCGTCTTATCGAGCACGCTGCCCACGCGAAGGTCTTTACGCTGTTCAAGTCCGAGGCTTTCCAGAACGCGCAGTACTCTTTCCCTGATCTCCTCCTCATTCTTATCGGCAAAGCACAATTTGGCGTTATAATACAGGTTGTCGAAAACAGTAAGTTCTTCAATCAGCAGATCATCCTGCGAAACATAGCCGATCACACCATGAATCTTTGCTTTTTCTGTATGGATGTCATATCCATTGATCCGGATTGATCCTTTCCCGGGAGGTTCAATTCCTGCAAGAACGTTAAGCAGTGTGGTTTTTCCGGCACCACTGGCACCCATGATGCCGATCAGTTTGCCAGGTCCCTCGGAAATATGGATATCATGGAGACCTGTTGCACCGTTTGGAAACTGAAACTCTTCAATATCTGCATTGAAGGACAGTTTGGTGGTTCGGATTTCCTCACTGAACATCATGATCAGGTCGGAATAATACAGGGCCGATCCCAGCATTGTTTTTACCGTGCTGCCGTGTGAGAAGAGATATACCCTTCCGGTTTGCATGATAAATCCATTCAGGTTGTTTTCATCTTCCCCCAGGTAGCGGGTAAAGTACATATCGACGCTCTTTACGCGAAGGAATAAAAGCACTCCTTCCAGTTCAGCGTTAAGATGTTTCCGGGACTTTTCCGGATCATCGGACTCACGCTGATCAACGATGAGCAGGTTTGCCGCGTCTATTCCCGCAGCATCCTCGCCTATAACAAAGGATTCAATTTCCTTGTATTCGGTTTTGTCAATATTAAAGACTGTACTGATCGTATCGATGATTTCCATCCGCTGAGGCGTAAAATTCTTATCAGAACTCACGAGCTCAAGGATTTTTATCAATACAACGACTTTTTGCTTCTGGGTAAGTGTCTTATTGATTTTTTTACAAAGGCCCAGGGTTTTTACTGAATCTCGGACGGAGGTGAGTTTTTTCCGGGTTTCTTCCTGCTTCTCTTCCTCTGAGTACCCGGAATACTGGTCATAGAGTTGCAGGTACTCTTTTACGGAGTCCTGATCGAGTTCCTGTTTAAAGAATCCGATTACGAACTGACGTTCCTTTTCTGTGACGCCACCATCCTGTTTAGTGATAATGGCAAAAAGTTGCGTTAACGCTTTAAGTATTTCCTCACTCATTGTTACCGGCTAGGTTCAGTTAAAAAAATTTCTCCTTAAAAAATGGCCGATCAGCGACTAGTAAGTTTTGAATTCAAAGGGAAGTTCAACCAGCTCGGAAAATTCCTCACCTGCTTCTTCCATATCTTCATCATCCTCGTGAAAATACCAGTGAATCGTTGTTCCGTCTATGTCTTCCAATGCTGATAGTACATCAAGTATCAGTTTGGATGATGCAGTGTTGAAATATTCCAGCTTGAAAACAAATTCTGTTGAGCTGTTTGGTTCAGCGGAATAGGCATCGATCCAGTCCAGTACGGGCTGAAAAAATTCAGCGGAGTCTTCGGGTAACGAACGGCCCGAGATTTCAAAAATACCGTTTCCTTTATCAAGTAATATTTTTGGAGTATCTTCTGTTCCTTCTAGATTAAGTATATCCATGGTTTCTGATTTTTTGTATTCATTAAAAAATTAAGCGCGTGGGATGGAGCATTTCAGACAGAAAAATGCACCACCATTGTCGAGTTCTACAAATTCGAATTCCAGGGGCTGTCCGGATTTACGCGCCATATCAACAAAGCCCAGGCCTGCACCACCTTTGTCAGAAATCTGGGTGTTCTTAATAATGTCTTTGTACAATTCCTTGAGACCATCCTTATCCAGGTTGTTTATATTCTCAAGTTTTTGCTTCAGACCTGCTATTTCCGACTGATGTATCGGATTACCTGAAGTGATGATATAGGAGTCAGCACTTCTGCCGATCAGAAACACCGCCGCATTATCCTGATTGTTATGATCAGCATGTTTTACGATGTTCTGCAAGCATTCTACCATTACATTGAATACCTTTCTCTTGATCGAGGATTCTTCTCCCGTGGAATCCATATTACGTTCGGCCATGGCCAAAACGGATTTTGTGATCTCCTGGGTAAATTCACCTTCGTAAACAAGGATCAGGTGATGGTCAATCATCGTCTGATGTAAGTCATATATATACCTCATAAGTGATATAGTTAAAAAATGTGTTTTCGTTAAAATATATATCCGGTGGGCTAAAAAGTAGCCCCAAAATACTACTTAATGTTTTTTTCTAAAACTTAATACCTATTAATAAAACATCGTCTGTTTGTTTTTCGTCACCTTTCCACGTTTCCCACTGGTCATCGAAGGCTTTATAGGCTGCTTTCATCGGTTTGTCATGCATATCTTCGATTAGCTGACGTAAGCGTTTCGGTCCAAACTTACGGTTTTGCGGTCCTCCGAACTGATCGGGGTATCCGTCTGAGCAGAAGAAAATGGAATCACCCTTCGAAAGCTGAATCTGATGACTTGTGAAATTGGTCTGGTTCTTATAGATCCCGCCGCCGATAGCGAATTTATTCCCCTTGATCTCATCCATCTCGCCCTTCTTCATCACATACAGCGGACGATGAGCTCCTGCGAATTCAACTTTTCTTGATTTTTTGTCGATGCGGCACAGCGCGATGTCCATACCGTCCTTCGTCTGGGAATCGCCCTGATCCTGTCGCAGGGTTGTCGTTACGCCTTCATCGAGAATATCAAGAATCACTCCCGGGTCGGAGATCTTCCGGCTCCGTACAATGTCATTGAGAAGGAAATACCCGATCAGCGAGAGCAAAGCACCGGGAACACCATGGCCGGTACAGTCTACCGCGGCGATATAGATCGCATCGTTCACCTCCACATACCAGGGGAAGTCTCCACTTACGACATCTTTTGGTTTGTAAAGTATAAATGAATCGGGCAGTGTTCGGGTTATTACCGAATTATCAGGCAGAATTGCATTCTGGATTCGTTTCGCGTAGTTGATACTATCGGCGATTTTCTTGTTTTTATTCTGAATTTCAAGTTCAATGTGTTTCCGCTCTGTAATATCATGGGAAACAACAAGAACCGATTCCAGGCTTTCATTTTCGTCGTATTCCGGAATGGCATTCACCTGCATGATGCGTTCCCCCATTTCAGAAGGGAAGTCCATTTCTGTTTTCAGCGTTTTATCCTCGGCACGTACCTGTTCCACGATCGACAGCCACTGCTCGAGAACCTTTTCATTCAATTGAGCCTGATCAACGGGCTGATTAATATAGGATTCAGGATGTTTACCGGTATATTCCTCAATAACCGGGTTGATATAGGAAATTACTCCCTGCTCAAGCCTGGTAATGAGGTCAGGAGAATTTTCCGATAGTGCCTGCATCTTACTTCGCATACGCTGTTCGGCTTCTGCACGTTTGCGTTCCGTAATATTCTGAGAATTGATTACCAACCCGCGTATGGCCGGATTGCCCAGGAAGTTACTTCCCGTTGCCTCCATCCAGATGTATTCGCCCTCCTTGGTCCGGTATTCATACTGAATGGTCACCTGCTCATCCGGCTTTTTCAGCAAGCGGTTGAACAGTTTTTTGAACGCTTCCTGACCGTCGGAATGCACCTTTTCTATATCGTGAGTTCCGATAATTTCATTCTGTGAATAGCCAAGAATAGGTTCAACCGAGGGGCTTACATACTTGATGGTGCCATCCTCGTCATAGATGGTAATCACCTCTGAGGCATTTTCCAGCAGAATCTGCATTCTGCGCTGGGTGTAGTTCACTTCTTCGATCTGCTCTTCGAGTCGCTGGTTTGAACGCTGAAGCTCTTCCTGGGTCGCCTGCATTTCCTCCGCATTCTGGCGAAGGATCTCCTGTTTTTCCTGGAGTTCTGTACTCATGGTCTGAGATTCTGCCAGCAGGTTCCGCGTTCTTTCATTCACCTTGATGTTAAATACTGTCCTGGCGGTAATTACACTAAGTTCTTCGACGAATTTAACTTCGCTGTTTGAGAATTTCTGGTATCCTGCGAATTCAAGCGCTCCGTAAACGTTCTCTTCGGCGACTAACGGAACGATCAACAGGCAGCCTGGTTTGGTGTCCCCTAAAATACCGGAGGTAATGGTGACATAGTCATCAGGTATTTCCGTGCGAAGTACAGAATCCTTTTCAGCGGCGGCCTGGCCCACGAGTCCTTCTGCGAATTTGAATTTCGCCTCCAGATATTTCTTCCGGCTGTAGGCATAGCTGCTTGTCATTTCCAGAATACGTTCGTCGCCGTCATCATTTACCACATAAAACGCACCCTGCACAGCTCCGATCTTCTGTATGATGTATTTGATCACTTCGTCTCCAAGTTCCTGGAGGTTATCACTTGCCCGTAGTATCTCGCCGATTTCCGCCACTCCGGTAACGATCCAGTTCCTTTCCTTATCACGTTTTTCAGCCTCGATAAGATTGTCGCGCATGGTGATCAATGCATTACCCAGTGCGTCACTGTCGCTTACGGGCTTGTAATCAGCATCGAAGTTGCCCTCACCGATTTCCTGTGCAAACAGTGCTGTGGCCTTTAAGGATTCATTGAGCTGGTTAACGTTCTGAGCCATTTCACCTACCTCATCCTCGCTGATCTGGTCTATCTTCTCAGGCAGAATTCCGTTTCGCAGGAGTTCAAGGTTTGATTTCAGGGAGATCAAGGGATTGATCAGCTGTCTTGATACGATCAGGGACAGAAAAACACTTGAAAGCAACAGCAGCATTCCGGCTACCAGGTATTTGATGAATGTTCCACCTGTGGAGGCATATACCTCATCGCTGTCTATTTTTGCCACGATGGCCCAATTCGTTGATGCAATTGGATGATAGGCTGCCAGTACCTCGCGGCCGCGGTAATCTATATCCATGCTTTCACCTTTCTCGCCAGCCAGTGCCCGAACAAGTGACTGTCCCGACCGGGAGGTTGGTTTCACGATTTCAACACTGTCGCCGGGTTTATGGCGAAGATGATTCAGTATGGTTATGTTTTCCTCGTTCCCGGAAACCAGCAGAAGTTCACCGCTGTCTCCAAGCCCGAGTGTATCGCTCAAAATGTTGTTGATCTCATCGGCATTGATCTCGAAGATCAGCAATGATTTATCAGTGGCCGAATTCAATGGAATTCCGGCAAAGAATCTTTTTCCATAAATCTCACTGATAAACAGCCCATTAGATGTTTCTGAAATGATGGATCCGGGGTCCGGAAAATTCTGATCTGTAAGCCCAGGGCGGGTACTGTGCGTTACTACACCATTCCTTTTTGTCAGATGTATATCACCTAACTCATATGATTTTTTGTAGGACATTAACATGGCCACGATGTCTGCTCCTTTATCATCGTTCACTGTTTCCATTGCAAGGAAAGAGTTATCATCTGTGGAGGTTTCGTCACTTACAGTGAACATGTCTGCAAAGGGATCACCTGATTCAGAGGCCTCTTCGGCAGGAACCTCATATTCATCAGGTGGATTCAGGAATCCGTTTTCCTGAGCGAACTGAAGGTTTTGTGAGATGCGCTGCAGCATGAGTTCAATCTCCAGTGCTTTATTTCCCGCCAGCAAGGCAAGGTTTTCCTGGTATCGTTCTTCCAGTGAATCCCGACTTACCTCAAATGAAATATAGCTGCTGATTGCCACAGCTGCGGCAACAAGAACAACTACCAATCCTGTTATTTTCGTCCGTATACTGAATCTTTTATTCATGACTTCGGAGTTTTTTCTTGTTTGATACCATTTCCTTTCTTCAGATAGCCTGCGATTGTTTCACACTCAATGGTGAGGTTTTTACGTTCTCCTTCATTCAAAACTTTGTAAGTCCCCAATTCACAGACTCCAACCACATCATCTTCATGGATCAGTGGAACGACCGACAGAAACTTCGGAGGTGCCTGCCCAAGCCCGCTGATTCCACGATGTGTATTTTCAGGTATATTATCGATAAACATTGCCCGCTTTTCTTTAGCTGTTTGTCCGATGAACCCTTCGCCAAATTCATATACGGGCCGCTCAGATTCGGAGAATGACAGTGCAAACGGCACTGTAAGTTCGAACTGAGGTGAATTTTTCTTGCCATTTACCTGGTACAATGCCCCTGCAATGGCCTCATGATGCTCGCAAAGTGCATGAAATGCCTTTTCGAGGGGTTTATTTTTTTCCTTTTTTAAGATTTCATCAATAAATGAAGCGTCGTCAGCTCTATTATCGGCTTCCTTATGCTCCTTATCTTCCTGTGAACGTTTTTCCTGTCGGTTCCGGTCAACATAGATTAATTCATGTTGATGGTGGCGTTGCATGAAATAAAAACCGAGAAGTCCAACCAGGAATGTTCCGAATACAGCTATTTGCAGTCGTATGAAATAGGGCATGGCCAGTTCGATTTCAGTGGTGGAAAGCACACCCGACGTGAGGGCCAGGTCTGATTTCAACTGAATCAGCAGGTATCCTGATATAAGGATTCCGATCACAAAAATGATCGTGAATATTATTCCGTTGAAGTTTCCTCGTTTCATGTTGTATACTGTTTATTCAACTCTTTCAAAAAAAGAACGATTTCATCGATCTTCATGACCATATCAATCTTCGTCTGTTCCAATGCAGCCTTTGGCATGGCATCTATCATACAATCTGATGGATCCTGCACGATCGTCAGGCCGCCTCTGCTCTTGATATGTTTCATTCCTAATCCGCCATCCTTGTTGGCCCCCGAAAGCAGGATCCCGATAAGTTTGTCCTTGAAGACATACGATGCCGAATTCAGCGTGATATCGATGGCTGGCCGGCTGTTATTGACCATTTCTTCCGTGGACAGGCTGAAATAATTCCCCAATTCGATCGCCATATGATAATTTGCCGGGGCCAGGTACACCTTGCCTTTCTTGATGGGCTGCTTATCATAGGGTTCGATCACTTCTGCAATGCTTTTAATGGAAAGGGCTTCGACAAACCCGTTTCGCACGTGTTTCAACCGGTGCAGGCACATAATTATGGGCAGCGGGAAATTATCCGGAAGTTCTGAAAGGATTCTGGTGATCCCCTGGAAGCTTCCCGCTGATCCGCCAATTACGATGGCTTTATATTTATTATGTAAGGATGTGATGATCATAGTTTATGCCGCATCAGTCCTTTATTTTCCTGTAAATTTTCTCTTCATTGTTAACTACAATGAACTTATTGGCTATCTCACACCATATCAGGGATTCCTTTGAGCCAATCGCCAGATAGCCATATTTGAACATACTCTCATGAAATTTCTTCAACACCTCATTCTGCAGCTGCTGATTGAAATAGATCATAACATTCCTGCAGAGAACCAGGTCGAATTTATTGAAAACACTTCCTTTCACCAGGTCGTGTTTTCTGAAGGAGATGTTTTCGAGTAACGAGGGATCCATGATCGCAATCCCGTCCTTTTCTTCATAATAATCCCGGATGGATGACGTTCCCTGGAATCTGATATAGTTCTTCTCATTCAGATCCATATGCTTCACGGAGTAACGTGCAGCACGTGCTTTTTCCAGAATATTGGTATCCAGATCGGTGGCAATCATGCTGACGTTATTGAGAATTCCCATCTCCTTGATCAGGATGGCCATTGAGATGACTTCCTCACCTGAGGAGCATCCGGCATGCCAGATACGTATTTTATCATGATTGACCAGAATAGCGGGAAGAATATCATCGCGCATTATCCTCCAGAAGGAAGGGTCGCGGAACATTTCGGTTACATTTACGGTGATTTCATTCAGGAAATATTCCATGAAGGTGGGATCGTCCAGCTTGCTGATGAGTGTTTCCACGCTGAACCTGTTAAGTTCAAGAATCCGTGTTACACGTCGTTTAAAGGATGACAGGGCGTAGTTGGTAAAGTCGTAATCATAACGGCTTCTTATCACCTCTGTGATCTGCTTGATATCAGCAATGTCGATGTCTATCATGTTCTTTCAGTCTTCACCCAACAATACACGCTTCCGCGTAATTTGATTGCCAAAACCAGCACCATCTCAAATGGTAAGGTTTTTTCTTTTTTTAAATGATTTTGTGAACAGCATGGTGTAAAAATTCTTTCCAGCCACTCCATAGGTAAATGCCACCGGCATTCACACATTAAAAAATCAAGGTTCCGCCTGACGTTTCATATGAATGATGACGCCAAAATGGAACGAATGCTATTCTTCAGCGCACGGGCGCATTCGGAAATAGATTAACCAATTTACTATATATGCCTGAAAATGAAAGGGGCGTGTACTATCTAACGTGATTTTGCAGTGAAACTAAAAGGCAAAAGCGAATCGACCTGATGGATCTTTATCCAGCTTTTCCCTTCCCATTTCATGAGTATCGAATAATTGGGTTCCTGTCGGTGAAGGAATTCAACCATTACCTGACGACAGTTCCCGCACGGACTCACAGGTACAAGATCTTGCTTGTCTCCGGAACGGGCAACTATGGCGATTTGGGTGATTTCTTTTTCCGGAAACTCGATGCCCTTGCGATAGAGTGCAACCTGTTCTGCACATAATCCCGCAGGTGATGAGGCATTTTCCTGATTGACCCCTGTAATTACCGTCCCGTCGGCCAAACGGATTGCCGCCGCCACATGAAATGTCGAGTAAGGGGCATAGGAAAATCTGAGTGCATCCATTGCAGCCTGTGCTAATGACTTATCAGATTCAACCAGCTCATCGAACTGACCGATAATCGTGTATTTGTCTTGTTCCATGGTCTTTAAAGGTCGTTAATTCGTCGGGTTAAAAATATTTTTGATCGTTGTTTTTTAAACGCATAATGATTCCCTTAGTTTCAGGGTGTGAATTGAATGATCACCTATGAAAACGATTTTAGTACTTGGCGCCGGCCGGTCGGCAACCTCACTGATTGAATACCTGATCAAAAACAGTATGGAGAATGACTGGGTGATCCGGGTCGGGGATTATGACGAAAGCATTGCCCGTGAAAAGTGCCATAACAGCAGCAGGGCTGAGGCTTTTCAGTTCGATATAAACCATCCTGAACAATGTAGTGTGGAAGTAGGCAAGGCAGATTTGGTTATCAGTATGCTTCCCGCTGCCTATCATCCGATGGTGGCGCGTCAGTGCTTGTCCCATGGTGTTCACCTGCTTACAGCCTCCTATGTTTCAGATGAAATGCGGTCGCTCGACCGTGAAGCTAAGGAGAAAGGGATTCTGTTACTCAATGAGTGCGGATTGGATCCGGGGGTCGACCATATGTCTGCTATGCGTGTGATCGATAAAATACGTTCGGACGGACATGAGTTGATTGGATTTGAATCATTTACCGGAGGTTTGCTTGCTCCAAATGAACGGGCGGACAATCCATGGGATTATAAATTCACCTGGAACCCGAGGAATGTGGTACTTGCCGGACAGGGTATCGTTAAGTTTATCCAGGAGGGGACCTATAAATATATCCCGTATCAGCGTCTTTTTCGACGAACTGAGATCGTTCATATTCCCGGCTATGGCCACTTTGAAGGCTACGCCAACCGCGACTCACTCAAGTATCTGGATGTTTATGGCTTGCGGGGCATAAGAACTATCTACAGGGGAACCTTCCGGCGTCCCGGCTTTTGCCGTACCTGGGATATCTTTGTTCAGCTGGGCGCCACAGATGATGCCTATTATATGGAGGGCGTAGGCGAAATGACGCATCGGTCATTCATTAATAGTTTTCTGTCCTACAATCCGCATGATTCCGTCGAGCTGAAGCTGGCTCATTATATGCGCCTGGAACTTGACGGCCCGGAGATGCACCGGCTCCGGTGGCTTGGCTTGTTTGACGAGACCCCCGTTGGTTTGGATAAGGGAACACCTGCCCAGGTACTGGAGCACATTTTGAAAAAGAAATGGACTCTTGATCCTGATGATCGGGACATGATTGTTATGTGGCATAAATTTGACTTTATGGATTCCGGCAAACACAGGGAGATTCATAGTACCATGGTTGCGATCGGCGATGATCCGGTGAATACAGCAATGTCAAAGACGGTCGGCCTTCCTTTGGGTATGGCGGCCCGTCACATACTGAATGGAAATATCCGGCTGCGTGGAGTTCAGATTCCCATTGTTCAGGAAATCTATGATCCGATTTTGAAGGAACTTGTTGAAGAGGGTATTGAATTGGTTGAAAAAGAGATTGAGTGATGGATGTCTTCCTGATGATTCTTTCGGGGATATTTTTACTGATTGGTCTGATCGGGTGCCTGCTGCCAGTTCTTCCCGGAACACCGCTGAGTTATGTCGGACTACTGATTCTTCAGCTGATGCAGGAACCTCCGTTTTCCACCAGGTTTATGGTTATCTGGGCGCTGATCACACTGGCCGTAGCATTGCTGGATTACTGGATACCAGCCTATGGAACCAAGAAGTTTGGCGGGACCAAATATGGCATTTATGGTACATTGGTTGGTCTTTTTGTCGGATTGATATTCTTTCCCCCCTTTGGAATTATAATCGGACCACTTCTGGGAGCGCTGATCGGTGAATTCCTGGCTGGCTCTGATCAAAAAAAGGCCGTTAAAGCAGCGTTTGGGAGTTTTTTGGGATTTCTTGCTGGTACATTCATCAAGCTGGCCGCCTCTGCTGTCATGATCTATTTCTACTTCACAGCTGTACTGTGATTGAGTGTCGTTTCAATATTGATGTTTAAACACGCAATTTACCATTGATATGGTATATTGCCGTACATGTAAAATTCAGGTATTACATAAACAATAGACACGCCTTTGCCGTCTTTATGGTGCTAAAACCAAACAAGACATGCGAAGATTTACTGTTTTTATTCTTTTATTTTTTGCGGCACTAACCGTATCGGGTCAATCACAGGTTACCGTAAGCGGTAGGCTGATTGACGAAAAGACCGGAGGCCCGCTTGAATATGGAACGGTGTCATTCTATACGCCGAAGGACTCATCCCTTGTCACGGGTGGTATAACCGATCTTGAGGGTAATTACCGACTCATGCTGCCTCCCGGATCTTATTATCTGGTTGCCCAGTTTGTTTCTTATGAGGCCAAAACTGTTTCCGGGATTCAAATCCCAAAAGAGCAACAGTTGTACACGATCAGTCCGATCACATTAAGTCAGGATGTTGAAACCCTGTCGGAAGTAGTGATCACCGGGAAAAAGCAGGAAATGGAGATGATGCTGGATAAGCGTGTTTTCAATGTGGGTGTGGATGTGAGCAATACAGGAAGGAGTGCAGCCGAAATACTCGATCGTGTACCATCAGTTGCCGTGGACCAGGAAGGAAATGTTAGTCTACGCGGAAGTTCAAATGTCCAGATCCTTATTGACGGTAAGCCTTCCGGGCTGATTGGATTAACAGACAGTGATGGCTTGAGATTGCTTCAGGGGAACCTGGTAGAAAGTATCGAGGTGATTACAAACCCTTCAGCACGTTATCAGGCGGAAGGACAAGGCGGTATCATCAATATTATTCTGAAGAAAGACAGGAAAGCGGGATTCAACGGTGGTATCTCCCTCAATACAGGATACCCTAATGACCATGGAATTTCAGCAAATCTGAATTACAGGGCCAATAATTTCAATTTCTTCGGGAATTACGGATTGAATTATCGGCGAAGTCCGGGAGAAGGCTATGAACGCCGGCGCCAGTTTAGTGCCGATACCACCACATACCTCAATCGTGATTTTGACTTTGAGCGGGGTGGCATCTCCAATAATGTTCAGTTTGGAGCGGAGTACTACTTCAATGACAAGACAGTATTAACAGGGTCAATGCTCATCAGAAGATCTGATGAAAATAATGACCGTAATACATACTATGCTGAGTTCGATCAGAATCAGGATTTGCAGGAGCGATCGGTGCGAACAGATAATGAAGAGGAGACGGAGAACAGTCGGGAATATACGCTTTCCTTCCGCAAGAGTTTTAACAAGGAGAAGCAGGAGTTCAATTTTGATGTTCAATACAGAAACAATACAGAGCTGGAAGAATCAGATTTGTATGAAGAAACAATTTTCAGTGAAGGCCTTGGAAATACACCGTTAATTCAGACCTCAAGGAATGAAGAGGGGGAGCGGAATTTTCTTATTGAGACCTTTTACGTTCATCCATATGCTGAGAACGGTATCCTTGAATTCGGCTTACGAAGCAATTTTCGCCGCATAGGCAATGATTATTTGGTACAGGAGCAGAATGAGTCTGGTGACTTTGAGCCACTGTACAACTTCAGTAATGACTTTCGCTATGATGAGTCAATTCAGGCAGCATATTTTATTGTGGGAAACACAAGGGATCGCTGGTCCTGGCAACTGGGAATGCGGGGAGAATATACAGACATACAGACAGATCTGAAACCCCTGGATCCGGAGGAGGAGGAACAGGTGAATAATAAGAATTATTTCAACCTTTTCCCCAGTGCCTCATTGAATTACAAGCTGGGAGGGGAGAATTCGCTACAGGCAAGTTATAGCCGCCGATTGAGCCGCCCGGGTTTCTGGATTTTGAATCCTTTTTCAAATTTTAGTGATCCAAGATACCTGCGTACAGGTAACCCTGATCTTGATCCTGTTTATACAGATTCCTATGAGCTGGGCTATTTGCTTAACTGGGGTACGGGATCATTATTCAGCAGTGTATATTATCGTCACAGCACCGGTGAGTGGGAACGCATTACCACCGTAGATGATGAAGGCGTTAGTACGTCATTTCCTGTAAACCTTTCGACCGAGGATGCTGTTGGTTTCGAATTTAATTATTCTCAGGACCTGGCAGAATGGTGGACGATCAATGCGAATGCCAACGTTTATTATTCCGAAACAGACGGGGTGTATTCGGATGTGCGGTATTATGCGCAGGCATTTTCGGCCAATGGCCGTCTAAATTCCAGGTTTACGGTTTGGGATAAGATTGATATCCAGATGAATTATCGTTACCGTGCGCCTCGCAACACGACCCAGGGAACGCGTAAGTCATTCAATACATTGGATGTCGGCCTCAGCACTGATCTTTTGAACGGGGCGGCAACCCTGGTTATGAATGTGAATGATGTCTTCAATACCGGTGTTTATCGCGGTGTTACCGAGGGTGAGAACTTCTATTCTGAATCAGAATACCGCCGACGTTTCCGTCAGTTCACTGTGAACTTTACATATCGCATCAATCAGAAGCCTGACCGCCAGAGGAAAGGCGACAGGAAAGGTGGTGATGACAGAATGGATATGGATGGAGACTTCTAGAAAAGGTTAACCGACAGTCCGATTGTAAAGTTGGATGTGTCGGCCGTTCCGTTGGGTCCGTTTTCAAATAATTCCGACAGGCTGTAATAACCAAAAAAGTTGAAACCTCCGTAACCAATTCGGCCCGTTAATCCGTACCTGAAAGGATTGAGTCCGTACGATTTTTTGTTTTTCACTTTCACCATTTCGCTGCCGTCATCATATTTCAATTTTGTCTGAGATTCGAAGAGGAATCCGAATTTTCCTCCGAAACTGATGTTGAAACTGCGTTTACGGTCACCTGGATTGGAGTAAAACCTGAATTCAAGTGGAATATCGACATAGTTTGTGATGAGGTGGGATTTTTTGGGATCCAGTTCAGCGATATCGGTGAAGGAAACATCACCATTGGCATTTTGTGAAAGGGTAAAGTCTGCGTCGAACTTATACCGATCCATTCCCACTCCGATACCCGGAACAAAGTATAGTCCGAATTTCCCTATTGGCAATTCATAGGAATAGCTGACGTTTATGGTCCGGGATCCAAAAGAGTTGATCGCCATTGGAGCAGGTTCATTCTGCAGAAAATTCCAGCCCAGTTCAACTTTCAGGTTCCCTGGCAGGTCGGGCCGCGCCTGTGCCTGACGTACGCTCACCGGTGCCATTTTATATAGCGGATCGGTGTCAGTTGCAAAGGAGGCTGACAATGAGAATATAAAAATTAGTGCAAGTATTGAACGTATCATATTGGTCTAACTACAGATTGAATTTTTTGTTGCAGGTGGGCAAAGATAACTTTTTTTGAAAAAGTAAGGGGGGAGATGCTTTTTTTTGCCATAAATAATTGGTTAAATTTGCACGGCGTTACGGAAAGGAGACACGGTTTTCGTCTGTAATGTTGGAATGGCCTTGTAGCTCAACTGAATAGAGCACCTGATTACGGCTCAGGAGGTTTCAGGTTTGAATCCTGACAAGGTCACTAAGAAAGCAAAAACCCGTCACGGAAGTGGCGGGTTTTTTAGTCAGTAGTCAGTAGTCAGCGCCAGGGGCGTCCCGTTGGGATAGTCAGTAGTTATTATTACCTGCCTGAGGCAGTCTTTCTCTACAGCAGTTTTTTAAGAATTTCGACCAGCTATAGCATATTTTCAGATTTGCACTACCTTTGCAGGAGCAAGACCGGCCCCGTAGTTCAATTGGATAGAATGTCAGATTCCGGTTCTGAAGGTTGTGGGTTCGACTCCCGCCGGGGTCACAAAAAAAGCCCTGCCAGATCATTCCGGCAGGGCTTTTTAAATGCAATTCAGATCTACTTCCGCGTGGCTGTAATTTTCTGTCCCTGGATCGTGAACAGTGCCTTGCTGTAGGAGCCGTCATCATCCTTTGTGAACTCCACGGTGAATAACCCATCGACCGCTCTGAAGCTTGTTGAACCTGTAGGCAGAAGCTCGCCACCCAGGCCAGCCTGGGGGATATTCAGCGTTAAAACACCGTCTTCTTCCTCAATGAACATGGAAACCGGGTATTGATCCAGTCCGTACTCACCTGTCAAACCTTCCGCAATTTCATAATTCGTATAAATTTCCTTTAGCGAAGGATAAATATTGTTCATACTGTTCTCATCTGGTACGCCCTGGCTTACCATCACATAGGCGATGTCCTTTTCTTTCTGAACAGGCAGGGTCACCTCGTTGGTTTTTTCCCAGACCTTGGCGTTCAGCACTGTAGTCTGACTGCCGCCATCTTTATAGAATACATCCAGTTTTACCGGAACAGGTCGTGAACCGAGTTTTTCAACGGTTGCCTTGCCACCTTTGATAGACTTGAGCGCCAGGTCGGCATTTCCGTAATTGAAGAACCACGGATTCCACAACCAGCCAAGGTCTTCACCCGATACGTCTTCCATGGTATAGATGAAATCATAAGGTGTTGGTGATTTTTTTGCCCATCGCTCTATATAGGTTTTATATGCCTTGCGGAACATTTCGTCCCCTAAATAGTGGTGCAGCATACCATAAAAATATGCAGGCAGGCTGTACGAAGCATAACCATAGTTGGATCCATCCATAAATTGCGTCGAAGTGATCAGCGGCAGGTCTTCGAAAGTTCCCATAGGGGCACCGCCGTTTACAAGTCCTTCAAATTCGAAGGTTTTGTTATCCTCTTCAAAATAACGCTCTGTTACTATTTTAGTGATGTATTGTGCCCATCCTTCGTCCATGTATGCGAACCTGCGCTCGTTAATGCGTACATACATCGGGAAATAGGTATGGTACATTTCGTGAACGGTTACACCCAATCCCGGACCGGCATTATTGGCCATCATCGGAAATTCCATTCCTCCGCCTCTGAGTCCGATAAAAGTGGTAAATGCAGGATAAGGATAAGGCACCCCTGGGATGTCTTCGGAGAAATGCTTCATCGCCTTTTGCTGGTTCGATGTCACATCCTTATAAACCACCGCATTGCCTTTCGGGAAAACAGTACTAACGAGCACATCCCGGTTGTCTACCTTCTGAATCGCAGCATCCCAGAGGTAGTGGTCGCTAATTGAGAATGCAAAATCACTGACCTCGTCGGCTTTGTAATGCCATGTATTTCCTTTATTGGCAAACCCGGAGGCAAAATCCTTATCGGCAATGATATGCACAACCTCCTCGGATGTTTTGGCCTGATTATATCGTGAGAGAATTTCACTCGTGAAGACCTCATCGGGGTTCTGCAAAACACCGGTAGCCCAGACATTAAAGCGGTTGGGAATAGTGATCGTTACATCGTAGTTGGCCAGGTTGTTATAGAATTCGGTCTGAAAAGTATAATCCATCGTGTCCCATCCGAAAATATCATCATAGACGGAAAACTGAGGGTACCAGTACGCTACATGATAACTTGTGCTGTCATATACACCTGTACGGCGCAGTGTCTGAGGAACCACATATGACCAATCCGTGGCGAACTCAAGAGACGAATTTGGCTCAAGCGGCTCACTCAGGGTAATATACATATTGGTGCCACTCCTGCGAACCTGCTGTGTATTCAGCGGGTAATCCACTCCGTTAATGGCAACTTTGGTAACATCCACTCCTTCATTAATGTCTTCGGCAGCCACCTGCATCAGTCGTTTATTCGACTTTTTGAAAACATCATGATAAAGCCGGATTACAATGGTATTCAGCGCATCCGGCGAATTATTGTAATAGGTCGCCGACAGGGATCCCGATATCTTCCTGGTTGTCGGATCAAGTGTGGCGTTAATCTTGTAATCTACTGTGTTTTGCCAGTAGTTCGGACCGGGAGCACCATTCATGCTCCGTGTTCCCGATTCGTAGGCATCCCTTACTTCTTTCGGGATGAAGAATCTTTTTTCCTGGGCTATGGAACCGGCTCCAATCAGGAGCAGACCGGCCAGTAAAATTGTAAATCGCATATATCTAATGGTTTGTTTCCCCCAAATTAAGTGATAATGTAACCAACGTCAATTATACCATCGTAAACGGTTTAAAATGCAGTTAAGGAAAAATTTAAAAATTGTGTCATTATCTGTATCTTCAGGAACACTCAAAACCTGAACAATGCGAATAATTCTGACTATACTCATTTGCTTTTTCCTGTCTGAAGCTGCCATTTCCCAAAAGACGGAAAAACCGCCCTTGCACGGCCGGCACTGGATGGCCATTACCGGAAAACCGCTGGCTGCAACGGCCGGTTCGATGATCTTTCAGCAAGGAGGGAATGCGGTAGATGCGGCATGTGGAATGCTCGCTGCTACGTGTACCATGTGGGATGTGCTTAGCTGGGGTGGTGAAACCCAGGCGCTTATTTATAATCCGAATACTGGAAAAGTTATTGGTATCAATGCACTGGGTGTGGCGCCAACAGGTGCGACACCTGAATATTACAAGGAAAAAGGTATGGATTTCCCTCCGGAATTCGGGCCACTGGCTGCGGTAACACCCGGTACCCCGGGTGGACTGTTCACCATGCTTGCCGAATATGGAACGATGAGCCTTGCCGATGTATTGGCTCCTGCCATTGAAATGGCAGAAGGATATCCTATTGAGGCCCAAACTGCCAATTCCATTGAGCGCAGCAAGGACCGGATCAGGGAATGGAAATATTCCCGCGACGTATTTCTTGTACACCAGGGGGAGGAGCGTGAAGCCCCTCACGCCGGCGAGATATTCCGGCAGGCCGACCTTCATGCCACGTTACTGAAGCTGGTGGAGGCTGAAAAAAAAGCACTGGAAGGTGGAAAGTCACGTAAAGAGGCCATTTATGCAGCGTATGACCGTTTTTACCGGGGTGATATCGCGGAAGAAATTGTTCGGGGTACCCGTGAAGGAGGTGGTTTATTCACCATGGAAGACCTGGATAAATGGCAGGTTTATATTGAAGAGCCCGTTTCCACGAACTATAAAGGGATAGATGTGTACAAACTCACTTCGTGGGTTCAGGGCCCTGTACTGCTGCAGGCGCTTAATATGCTCGAGAATATAGACGTGAAGGAAATGGGGTATAATTCAACGCGCTATCTTCATACCTTATACCAGGTAATGAACCTGGCGTTTGCCGATCGCGACTTTTACTATGGAGATCCCTATTTTCCGCCGGAAGAACCCATGGAAGGCTTATTGTCGAAGGATTATGCCAGGGAACGCGTGAAGCTGATTAACCCCGATAAAAATGAAGAAGAAGTAATGCCCGGGGATCCCTACAAATATCAGGAGGGAGAGAATCCCTTCAGAAATTATCTTGAAAAGTGGTATGACAAGTCGGCGGCACTTTTCGAGCCGGCTCAGATCCCGGACGCCGAACATGAGGCTTCTTTCACAGCAGGGACAACGACCATTCAGGCAGCAGATGCTGAAGGCTGGGTTGTTTCCGTAACGCCAAGCGGCGGTTGGGTGCCGGCCTACATCGCCGGAAAAACCGGTGTCGGACTTAGTCAGCGTATGCAGAGTTTCGTACTGGACGCGAGTGAGAATCCATATAATGTGCTGGAGCCCGGGAAGCGTCCCAGGGCAACACTAACACCTTCGCTGGCATTGAAGGACGGTAAACCGTTTTTGTCTTTCGCTGTCCAGGGAGGAGACATCCAGGACCAGGTTTTACTTCAGTTCTTTTTGAATGTAGTTGAATTCGGGATGACAGTTCAGGAAGCTACCGAAGCAGCCAACATTATTTCTTTTCAAATGCGAAATTCTTTCGGTGATCACAGTCCGAAGCCCGGCAGCGTTCAAATGCGTAATGACATGCCGCCGTGGGTACTGGATGAGCTTCGTGAAATGGGGTATCGGATCGATTTAAGAAAGCACACATCCGGACCGATCAATGCGATTTATTTCGACACGGAGAACAAGACCTTCTGGGGTGGATCCAGCAATTACGGAGAGGATTACGGTATAGGCTGGTAATCTTCTTCGGTTATTTCTGCGTCTGTTGCTGGTTCATCATAAAGCCATGCAACAAATAGCTTATATCCCAGTGATAATACAATTGCGCCGGTAAAAAGGCCTATGAATCCGGAGAGGAGCAACCCGCCGATCGCGCCCATGAATATGACCAACATTGGTACTGACGCTCCTTTACCGAGAAGAATTGGCTTCAGAATATGATCAATGATAATACCGAAAATTAACAATGCCAGGTAGAGAATGGCCAGGGAAGGCTCCAGGGTAGAGAACATATAAATAACCACCGGAATCAGTACAGGAAGGGAACCTATCTGGATGATGACCAATATAAGGCAAAGCAACGCCCAAATCCCGGCATGTGGAACACCGGCAAATAAAAATATCAATCCGAAATAAGTGGCTTCAATGAAGGCCACACCAAGGATTCCCTTGGCTACCTGCCGAATTGTTTGTTCAGTTAAAATACGCAGTTCCGGACCGCGCCTTCCAATCAGCTTAATGTAAAAGAGCTCGGCTGTTTCCTGGGTGCCCCGGGTAGCGAGTAGAATGCCGGCCACGATAATGGCAACAAGGATATGGAGAATATTCAACCCAATATGTTTAAGTGCATTTAAAAACCAAAGTCCGGCAGAGGACAATTCAGACTTATATTTTATAAAAAATCCATTCATATTATCATGGGCTGATTGCCACATATCGTGGAAAGACTCACCGATAAATGGCCACTCAAGTACTGAAGGATGCGGATCTGGGATTTCAAGCGTGCCATGAGAAAGGTGTATTCCAATCTTTTGCATTGCGTGTAAAATTGAACTTGAGAACAATAAAGTCGGCCCGGCAAGCATTGCTAAAAGAACAAAAACCACGATGATGGATGCGAGGATATTTCGGTTTGAAATTTTATGATTAATCCAGTTATAGAAGGGTGTTACAGCAACGGCGAGAATTACACCCCAAAGTATCGGAGTGAGAAAGGGACGCATTAAAAACAGACACCAACCGATTACAAACGTGAATACTAGAACACGTATACCCACTTCAATGGTTGTGGAAACCGAATTCATGATCTCCCTTTTCTTCATCTTTCAGGTGATTTCATGTTAAGATAAAAGATGGGTGTAATTGTTGCAAGAACTATTTCTACGCGGATTCAGGAGTATTGCGTTGAGAATAGCCAGGAGGGATGCGGCAGTAAAGACAAATGATCAGCAGTCGAAGAATTTAAATGCTGTCACGGGTTTACCATCTTTTTCTCGATATAGTTAATCGCCTGATTGATGGTTTGCAGTTGTTCAGCATCTTCATCCGGAATACGGATATTGAAAGTTTGTTCAAATTCCATAACCAGCTCAGCATAATCCAGCGAATCAATTCCCAGGTCCTTGATGAAATTTGCTTCCGGTGTTACTTCGGTTTGAGCAATACCGAGTTTATCCACTAAAATTTGCGTAATCTGATTCTGTATTTGCATGGGTAGATGTTTTCGTAAATGTAAAAAAATATGTTGTTTTTCTAAAACCTTAAAATGAACTCAGTGCCACCTTCATTCCACGTCCGCACGTTTAATGTTCCACGGTGTTTGCGCATGATCTGCCTGGATAAACTCAATCCTATGCCTGAACCCGTTTTACGGGTGGTATAAAACGGTATGAAGATTTTTTCCATGGCTTCATCATCGATCCCGCTTCCGTTATCCTTTACGGAAATATAGGGGTGCTTGTCCTTATCATATCCGGCGCGCAGGGTTATTTCCCCGACCTCAGTCTCTTCCAGTGCGTGAAATGCATTTTTGATCAGGTTGATCAGCACCTGTTCAATCAGACCCTTATCCATCAGAATATGCATGCCTTCCCTTTCCACCATCATATCCACTTTCACGCCGTTATTTTCCCATTCTTTTTTATGTAGTATAATTACATCCTTCAGCAGTGATTCAACATGCACACGGTGCAGTTCCGGGTTAGGCACTTGCGTGAGATTCCGAAAGTCTTTCACAAACCGGATCAGTCCTTCACTGCGCTTTCTGATGGTGCCAATAGACAGCAGATAATCCTCGATATCTTCCGGGCTTAATGATTCCGGTTTTTTGATCCGATCCGCCAGGTCTTCACTTACAGTATTTGCAAGAGACGAAATGGGTGTTACGGAATTCATGATTTCATGGGTCAGCACGCGCACGAGATTCTGCCAAGCCTCCATTTCTTTTTCTTCAAGTTCCGATTGGATATTCTGAAGGGATATCAGTTTTACTTCCTCGTTATGCAGGTTGAGCTGGATTGCATATACAGCCAGCTGCTGAATATTTCCGTCGATATCCGCACGAACCAGGTCACGGCCACCGGTTTTTAATCGTTTCATGCTTTCCAGCAATAGCGGTATGCTGGTTGAGAGCTGATTAACGTTAGAAAGCTCGTCTACTTTCAGCAGCTTTTTGGCAGCACGGTTTATGATTTTAATATCGCCATTGGCTTTGAAGGCCATCAGACCTGTTCCGGCATGCTGAACGATATTTTTAAGAAACAAAAATTCCTCTTCCCTGGCCTTGTCGCGCTCAGGTTTTGGTGTTTCTTCTGCCCGTTCAGAATTTCCTGCATCCGGAACTGCCTGCAGAGGTTCCTGTACGGGTTCCTCATAATCTTTTTTCTCTTCACGTTTTCCGTCAACAAATCGAACAAGCAAAAGGAGCTGAACGCTGAAAAGGATCATCCAAAGCAGCTGAAATGGGAAGGAACCGTTTTGAACATAGGTTGTCGCCCAGAAAACACTGGTTAAACCGATTCCAAGAACCCGTAGTACCGTTTGTGTACCGGGTTTACTGAAGTCCATGCTTTTCCAATCGTCGGTACAGGGATGCCCTGGTAAGACCAAGATCTTCCGCTGCTTTTGAAATATTGCCCTCGTGTAGATCCAGGGCTTTTTTAATCACTGCGCGTTCAACATCGTCCAGATTCATGTTATCCATACCAATGGCGCCCATTTCATGCTCCTTATCTCCCATCTGAAGAAAGAGATCACCTGGTTGTATTTCTTCCGAGTCAGACATGATCACAGCACGTTCTATCGCATGCTGAAGTTCACGAATATTTCCAGGCCATGGATATTTTTTCAATTCCATCATTGCCTCCTCACTGATCTTCTCGATTTCCTTCCTGTATTTTTTAGCATACTGCACCAGGAAGTGGTCGGCCAGCAGTGTTACGTCATCTCTTCGCTCCCGCAGCGGCGGAATCTTAATTTCAACGGTATTGATCCTGTAAAGGAGATCCTGGCGGAATGTATTATCATGAACCATGTCATATAATGGCATGTTGGTCGCACAGACCAGTCGGATATCAATAGGTATGGGTTTATTCGTTCCAATACGCGTTACATGCCGGTTTTGCAGTACGGTCAGCAGCTTGGACTGCAGTCCCATCGGAAGGTTGCCAATCTCATCAAGGAACAGTGTTCCCTCATTGGCCACTTCAAAACGGCCGGCCCTGTCTTCCCTTGCATCGGTGAAGGATCCTTTTTTATGGCCAAAAAGTTCACTTTCAAACAGGGTTGTCGTGATAGCCCCCATATCCACGGTAACGAAACTGTTATCACGGCGCAACGATCGCTGATGGATCGCCCGTGCTACCAGTTCCTTGCCCGTACCATTTTCACCAAGGATCAAAACATTGGCATCGGTAGAAGCAACCTTTTCAATCATTCGGAACACCTCTGTGATAGATTTACTGTTACCGATGATCTCCTTGAAAGGTTGATTCAATTCCTCCTCAAGCTGTTTTTTTGCCTTTTTCAGTTTGTCTACTTCCCGGTAGGACTCTTTCAGCTTCATGGCAGTGCCCAGGGTGGCAAGCAGCTTTTCGTTTTGCCATGGCTTCAGGATAAAATCGGTCGCACCCTTTTTAAGTGCTTCAACTGCCATTTCCACGTCACCAAACGCCGTGATCATTATCACCACAAGGGAGGGATCATGCTCCAGAATTTTTTCCAGCCAGTAAAATCCCTCCTTACCACTGGTGGTATCCTTGCTGAAATTCATATCCAGCAGAATCACGTCGTAAGTGTCGTTGTTTAGCAGGAAAGGAATTTTCTTCGGGTTCTTTTCAATGATGATTTGCTTTGCGTGTTTTTTCAATAGCATTTTAGCTGCGAATAACACATCCTCATCATCATCGATCATTAAAATTTTGCCTATTTCCTTCTCTTCCATATCGGGGGTTTACCAAAAACGGGTATTGATTGTCAGACCGTAAGCAGATCTGTTCCTTACATTGTTAAAATTACATAACATCACCTAATTAATCACTGTGCAATTTGCGTTTCTTAGTAACCACAGTGGATAAAGCCCGAAATGCATTAAATTTTTTAAACCCAAACAGAAAATTTCAGTTCATCCGAATTATTCTCAGAAATAATTGGTTTTGATGAAGTTGCGTGAAAGAACGAAACGAAAAATTGATAAATGGATGAATTTATCACCGTGTTTGCGGGATTTTATTTTAATTTTTAAAATCTTTTTTGTTAAAAGTTTGTTATATTAGCGTTGTTGTTATTGGATAAATCTATTTATCCGAATTATTTTGAGTTTTTGACCTTGAAGTGCCTCCTGACCTGGGGCACTTCTTTTTTTGCCCCTTTTCCAACGTCTTTTACGCCGAATGTGTCTTATCTGGGCTATGAAAAGACAACTTGTGTTTCTTATGTTCATATTGCTGGCGGGATTGTCTTCCTGTTCCGAAGATGATTATGAACCCATCGTTATTACAGCGATTAACACATCATTGAAGAACCCGGTGGATGGACAGCGATCCTATTATGTCCGGTATACAGGCTCCTGTAATTTTCCAGCAAGTGCAATCTACACAGGCGATACCCTGATACTATCAGTAAAGGAGATAGATGAAGAGTTGTACTTCAGCGAGTCATTCACGCCAGGTAGTCCGTTATTCAAACAAAACGCAAGTCCGGTTACATACCGCATTGAAAAGAAAGAGGATTATCTGCTATTGCCAGATCGCTTTTCGTCGGCCCTTTTCTATTTTTATGGTAATGATACCCTGTTTACCAATGTTGCAGATCGGGCGCCACTTTACCAGTCGGGATGTAAACTGCGTATAGATGATTCGATATTCACCGGAAACGAGATCGGTATGGTTCCTTCTTTTCGTTTCGGTAAGGTGCGTTTTGACAACCTGACTGCGGTGTCATGCATTCCGTTGTTTCTCGAACTTGATGCATATCTTTTTTATAATACCTACCTCCATGCGAGTCACTCCATCAGTTCGAATGACCAGGTATCAGGCTGGGTGCTTACGGGAATCTGATTATCTGATCCTGATCTCACCGGAGTTTATAAAATACTGTTTCGCCGACTCGAAATACATCAGTACCGGGTAGGTGAGTGTGATCTTTTGTTCTGTTCCTTCATAAAGGTTATAACGGATCAGTTCTTTGGAGCTGGTGGCCATCAGGATATCATCGCCCGAAAAGCTGAAGTGGGACACATTCCTTACGGGAATTTGGATCATCAGATTTCCCAGGTTGTCAAAAATATATACCCCGCGATATTTGTCTGACATAAATACAAGATTCTGATATTCCTGGAGATGGGTAATCTCGTAACTGTCAGGGTCGAGCACCTGCTCCAAGGGCACTGATATTTGTTCAATATTGCGCAGGGGGTCGATTTTTTTTAAAGCAAATGACTGTAAATCCACAAGCCATATCTGATTGTTCTGGCTGGGTGCACATAAACCGGAAAAGGTAGTAAAATCAGTCAGGGAATAGCGGGCAGATTCAGTTAAAAATCTGTCCAGAATCACGTATTCCTGCAGATCCTGGTAATAAGCAAAGATCCGGAGGGGGTTTGACGCATCGATGAGGGTAAGGCCGCTTGGCCTGGGCGGAGCATAGAGCAGATCAGATCGTTCACCAGTGGGTAGATATTGGTAAAGATTACCCTTTTGGTCCCCCACATACAGATTTCCCTTGTTGTCCAGTGAGGCCGACTGAATATTGTCGAGCAGCACATCCTGTGCCCGGAGGTTCAGGAATGACAGTAAAAAAATAAATATCCAGCCATACCTGATCAATGCATGAAGGTTTTAAGTTCGAAATCCTTCCCGTCAAAAACGCCATAGGTATTGTAATTTACCCATTCACCCAGGTTGAAATACCGGCTTGTTTCATTGATCTCAATATCCAGTGGCAAATGGCGGTGCCCGAAAACATAAAAATCGAAATGCGTCTTTCCTTCCATTTCTCTGCAGTATTGGAGCAGGTATTCCTTTTCTCCCTTGAACTGGTCCTCCTGTTTATCCGAATTGCTGATGCGCGATCTTTTCGACCAGTGATTGGCAATCGCAATGCCGGTATTCGGGTGAATGCGAGCAAATAACCACTGACAAAACTTATTGCGGAATACTTTTTTCAGGAATTTATAGGTGTGATCCCCGGGGCCAAGGCCATCTCCGTGACCAATTAGCAATCGTTTATTGCCAACTTCGACGGGCAGCAGATCCCTGTAAATTGGGATGTTTAATTCCTCAGGAAAGTAATTGAACATCCACATATCATGATTTCCTGTGAACATGATTACAGGTATACCGCTGTCGGTAAGTGAGGCCAGTTTGCCCTGAAGCCGGATGAATCCCTTCGGAATGGCAGTACCGTACTCAAACCAGAAATCAAATACATCCCCCAGCAAAAAAATCGTATGCGCATCATGACGGATATCTTCGAGCCACCGTACAATTCGGTCTTCCCGCTTCCGGCTTTCGGCATGATTGGGAACGCCCAAGTGGAAATCTGAAGCGAAGTATAGTTTCTTGCCCTGCAGATCAGGAATGCTGTACGGATTATTTTCCATATTCGGCTAAAATAAAAAAGATCAGGTACTTTAAAGCACCTGACCCTTTCATAAATGGATTTGTATCCTGATTATTTTGATAAATCAGGCTTTTCTTCGATTGGCTCAGTACTGGATTCGGGAGCAGATGTTTTGCCGGAAGGCTTTTTCTTTTCTTCCTTCTCATCTGTCTTTGTATCCTCTGCCTGTCCGTTTGTATAGGCTTCATAGGTGGTCTGGCCTTCAAACGGTCGCTTTCCAATAAGTCCTTCCAGATCGCTCTGAAAAATAATTTCCTTTTCAAGAAGCTTCTCAGCTACAGTTTTGAGTTCAGTCTTTCGGTGCAGCAAGAGATCCTTTGTGCGATTGTATGCTTTATCGATAAGCACCCGAACCTCGTTATCGATGGTTTCTGCCGTTTGATCAGAATAAGGCTTGGTAAATGCATAATCAGCCTGTTTCGAATCATAGAAAGAAACATTTCCGATCTTGTCATTCATACCATATACTGAAACCATGCTGTAGGCCATTTTGGTTACCCGTTCGAGATCACTGAGTGCTCCCGTGGAAATTTTACCAAAAATGATGTCTTCAGCGGCCCTTCCTCCGAGTGCCATACACATCTCGTCCATAAGTTGCTCTGTTTGATAGAGGAACTGTTCTTTGGGCAGGTATTGCGCATAACCCAGCGCAGCCACTCCGCGTGGTACGATGCTCACTTTTACCAACGGATCGGCATGCTCCAGGAACCAGCCTGCAACGGCGTGACCGGCTTCATGGAAGGCTACGATTTTCTTTTCATTCGGAGAAATGATCTTATTCTTTTTCTCAAGTCCTCCGATAACACGGTCGATAGCGTCATGGAAGTCCTGCATGTCTACCGCATTTTTATCCTTTCGCGCGGCAATAAGAGCTGCCTCGTTACATACGTTGGCTATTTCGGCACCCGCGAAACCTGGTGTCTGAGCCGCCAGTTTCCTGGGATCTACCTCTTTAGCCAGTTTCAGGGGCTTCAGGTGAACCTTGAATATAGCTTCCCTGCCAACGATATCCGGTTTGTCGATACTGATCTGACGATCAAAACGTCCCGGGCGCATCAAGGCTGAATCCAGCACGTCGGGACGGTTGGTCGCTGCCAGGATGATAACCCCGGAATCTGTAGAGAATCCGTCCATTTCCACCAGCAGTGAGTTCAGCGTATTTTCACGTTCATCATTGGAGCCGGGCATCTGGCCTCTTCCGCGTGAACGTCCAATGGCATCAATTTCATCAATGAAGACAATACATGGAGCTTTTTCCTTCGCCTGCTTGAACAGGTCGCGAACTCGTGCCGCGCCCACACCCACAAACATTTCAACGAAGTCGGAACCCGATAAAGTAAAGAACGGCACTGCCGCTTCTCCGGCCACAGCCTTAGCGAGAAGGGTTTTACCTGTTCCCGGTGATCCAACCAGCAACGCACCTTTCGGGATCTTACCACCCAGGCGTGTAAATTTGGCGGGATTCTTAAGAAAATCAACGATCTCCTTCACTTCCTCCTTGGCTTCATCTAGTCCGGCAACATTATCAAATGTGATCTTTACCTTGTTTTCAGCATCAAAGAGGGCAGCTCTTGATTTACCGATATTGAATATCTGACCGCCGGGACCTCCGCCACCGGTCATACGGCGCATCAGGAACCAGAATCCAAAGAGAATGAAAAACAGGATTCCCCACTGCCAGAGCCATCCGATGATATCGGATTTCTCTTCAGAGGTATAATCCATCTGCTTATCCTCCGGAAGGTTATTCTTAATTTCCTCCCATTTGCGATCGAATGTGTCAATACTGGCAATCGGATATTTAAAATGCGGACCGGAACCCATTCCTAAAGGAGAATTTGACTCCAGGTCGTTATATTTACTCTTGCTTAGGGCCTCTTCCGTTAGCGTAATCTCTACGAACCCCTGATTCTTGATCAGTTTAACATCCTTCACATCTCCGTCCTTCAGCATTTCTTCAAGCTTATTCAGGGTCACAGGCTTCACAGCGCTGTTCTGATTAAGATAGGTTACACCGAAGATGGTTACGATCAAAATCACGATCACCCAGACCTGGTAATTCGGTCTTGGCGGTTTCGCGGGTATCATCTTCTTTTTCTTATCTGGCATCTCTAATTTTATTTCTCTGTTTTAACGATTTGGTCGCCATAAGGTTTATACCTATGCAACATCTTCAATCTGGTGAATGGTAGCATCCCCCCACATATTTTCCAATCCAAAAAATTTTCGTTTATCTGGCTTAAAGATATGTGCAACGACATCAACGTAATCGAGCAACACCCATTCTTTGTTTTGCGTTCCCTCGCGGTGCCAGGGGTTCTGGGCAAGTTGTTTGCTCACTTCGTTGTCGACCGATTCGGCAATTGCATCCAACTGTGTATCCGAATTCCCTGAACAAATAACAAAAAAGTCTGCTACGGCATTTTTAACCTGTCTCAGGTCCATTACAGTGATGTTGGAAGCTTTTTTTTCCTGCATTCCTTTCACCACGATATCACTTAATATTTCGGAAGGAGCTGGATTATTTTTTTTACCCATTAACTAACTTTGGTTAATAAACAAAACTACAAAAACTTGTGTATAAAATTCCTGCCAAAACTTTATTTATGGGGAAAAAGCTCGTTTTCCTGACAACATGTCATTCAACTAACGAGGAAGCCTATGACAGAATTGGTAAGGAAGCTATTCCGGACGGAACTGTCATCATTACGGATGATCAGACACGCGGCCGTGGACAGATGGGAAATACCTGGGAATCTGCGCCTGGTGAAAACCTTACATTTTCGCTAATCCTCAGGCCATCATTCCTTGCTGTAAATGAGCAATTTCGCCTCACCATGGCAATTTCTTTGGCCATGCTGGATGTGTTGAAAAGTTTTTCAAGCGGGTTTTCTGTAAAGTGGCCGAACGACATTTATCACCTGGACCGGAAGGTCTCAGGTATGCTGATCCAAAACACACTCAAAGGCAGGCAGCTTGACTATTCCATCATTGGGATCGGCCTGAACCTGAATCAACAAAATTTTTCATATCCTGCGGCTACATCGCTTTCCCGTATTACCGGAAAGGAGTATAATCTCCAGGATATATTTGAATCGCTTCTTTCACAGATAGAAGGAAGATACCTCATCCTTAAAAATGATCATGAACGTCGGCAGAAGAAGGAATATCTGCAAAATATGTATCAGTTTGGGGAAGATCATCTTTATAAATCGGGAGAAGTGTTCAGTGGGAGGATCATTGATGTACGTCCTTCCGGTGAATTAGTGATGGAAACACCCCGCGGGGAGCGCGATTTTCGATTCAAGGAGGTTGAATTCCTTTAAATTGGCCATTCATCAAATAATTGGGCCCCTATACAATTTCCGGATTGCCGGTTTAACCTGGAATTAGGATCTTCCAAAAGAAAAATAAAAAAATATGATCAGACCATTCTTAATCCTGCTTACCCTCCTTTTGCCATTGGCACTTATAGCTCAGCCTGTACCGGCCGACTTGTTGAAAACGATGAAAGCCCGCAGTATCGGTCCGGCCGGAATGAGCGGCCGCGTAACAGCCATAGATGCGGTTCATGCAGAACCTGAGATCATTTATGCCGGTACCGCTTCGGGCGGATTGTGGAAGTCAACAAGTGGAGGTATCAACTGGGCGCCTGTTTTTGATGATCAGAAAATCATGTCAATCGGTGCGGTCGCCATTCAGCAGAGTAATCCTGACGTGATTTGGGTGGGAACGGGCGAAGGCAATCCAAGGAATAGCCTTAACGGGGGCTTTGGTGTTTACCGGTCCCTCGATGCGGGGAGATCCTGGCAATTGATGGGTCTGGAAAAAACACGGCATATCCACCGGATCATTGTTCATCCCTCCGACCCTCAAACTGTTTATGTGGGTGCGATCGGATCACCCTGGGGGGAGCATCCTGAGCGGGGCGTGTATAAAACAAGTGATGGAGGCAAGTCCTGGGAGAAAATCCTGTTCGTGGATAATAAAACAGGTGTGGCAGACATGGTGATGGATCCATCCAACCCGAACAAGATCTTTGTTGCCATGTGGGAGCACAGGCGTAAACCATGGACCTTTAATTCGGGAGGTCCGGGTTCCGGATTATATGTTACCGTCGACGGGGGAGAGTCATGGAAAAAACTTTCAGGTGAAGATGGCTTGCCCGAGGGTGAGCTCGGCCGAATGGGTTTGGCGGTATCACGAAGCAATCCTGATCGTGTCTATGCGCTAATAGAATCAAAGAAAAATGCGTTGTACCGTTCTGATGACGGTGGCTACAACTGGACCAAAATCAATGATAAAGGAGAAATTGGCAACCGGCCTTTTTATTACTCAGAAATATATGTAGACCCATCCAATGAGAACAGGCTCTATTCACTTTTCAGCCGGGTAAACTACAGTGAGGACGGGGGCAGGTCATTTACAGAACTCATGCCCGCAAACGGGGGGACGGGCGCGGTTCACCCGGATCATCACGCCTGGTGGATCCACCCCGAAAACCCCGATTTCATGATCGAGGGGAACGATGGCGGACTGAACATCACCCGCGACCGGGGCAGGACATGGCGGTTCGTCGAAAACCTTCCACTTGCACAATTCTATCACATTAATGTAGATAATGAGTATCCGTACAATGTTTATGGCGGAATGCAGGATAACGGGTCGTGGGCCGGGCCTGCCTATGTTTGGAAATCCCAGGGGATACGGAATTCATACTGGCAGGAAATTTCGTTTGGTGACGGGTTCGATGTGGTTCCCGATCCCGATAATTCCCGGTTTGGGTATTCCATGTCTCAGGAAGGGTATGTGGTTCGATACGACCGTGCAACAGGACATACGAGACTTATTCGCCCCACTCACCCTGTCGCTGATACTATATTGAGGTTTAACTGGAACGCGGCTATCGCCCAGGATCCGTTTGACAATGGAACGATCTATTTTGGAAGCCAGTTTGTCCACAAAAGCACCGACAAGGGCCATTCCTGGACAATTATTTCCCCGGACCTCACAACGAATGACCCTGAGAAACAAAAGCAGCACCTGAGCGGCGGATTGACCATGGACGCCACGGGTGCCGAAAATAATACCACTATTCTGGCGATCACTCCCAGCCCGATCGAAAAAGGAGTGATTTGGGTTGGTACGGATGATGGTAAGATTCAGATTACACGAAATGGCGGAACATCATGGACCGATGTTACCAGCAACATTACCGGTATGCCGGCTGCGTCCTGGGTGGCGCAGGTAAAGGCCTCCACCTATAATGCCGGAGAAGCGTTTGCTGTCGTAAATAACTACCGGAATTTTGATTACAAACCTTATCTTTTCAGAACAACCGACTATGGCAAAACCTGGACATCTCTGATAAATGAGTCACAGGTATGGACCTACACACTAAGTTTTGTGCAGGATCCCATAGAGCCTAAGCTTATGTTTCTTGGAACGGATGGAGGTTTGTTTATTTCGATTGATGCAGGCAGAAACTGGACGCAGTGGGAGCACGGGTTTCCACACGTTTCAACCATGGATTTGGTTATACATCCGCGTGAGCATGACCTGATCATTGGCACTTTCGGCAGAGCTGCATATGTGCTGGATGATATTCGGCCATTACGTCGCCTGGCATCCGATGGCACCGGACTCCTGGAGAAAGAGCTGGTGCTGTTTGATCCGCCCACCGCATATCATGTACTCAACCAGCAGCCATCCGGATCCCGGTTTGGCGCTGATGCGATTTACAATGGTGAGAACCGGCCGCGCGGTGCGATGATTACCTATTTTACAAGGCTTCCGGAGAAAGAGGCTCCTGTTGAGAACTCTGGTTCGGATAAAAATTCAAAGGGTAAAAAGAAACGCAATGAAGAACAGCCGGATGTTACTTCTTCAGAAAAACCTGAAAAAGATTCCCCTGATTCGTTGATGCTGGAAATTTTCAACAGTTCAAATGAGTTGATCCGTACGTTGAAAAGGAAAGCACCGGATACCACAGGTGTGCATAGAATTTTCTGGTACCTGGATGAAAAAGGAGCCGAGTCGCCGAGTCGCCGGGCTCAGCGGGGCAATCAGGAACCAGGGGGTGTGGATGTCCTGCCAGGCACGTACAAGCTTAAGATGACTTATGGGGAATTCGTGGATTCAACGATGATAGAGGTGAAGTTTGATCCTCGTGTTGACATTACAATGGCCACATTGCAGGCAAAATATTCATATGGAAAGCGATTGGAAAAGAATCAGCAGATTGCCGCCGATGCCCTCAAACGACTCCGCGAATCCTCGGAAATAGCCGAAGACTATGCAAAACGTCTGGCAGAACTTGATAAGGAAGCATATAAAGAACAGATTGATGCTTCAAAAGCTATTCAGGATTCTATCAAACTGCTGATGGAACCCATTGTCGGAAAGGAAAGCGACCTTCAGGGAATCGTTAGTTTTCTTGAAGTACCGGTATCCAGCCGTTTGCGTTCGGCATCCGGCTATATGCAATCGTCACTGCAGGCACCGGGTCCCACTGAGGAACGTCTCATGCAGCAGGCTGAGGATCAGCTTCGATCTATTGTGAACGAGGTGAATTCGTTCTACCAGTCGGAATGGCCTGCATACCGGAGAGCAATGGAATCCCTGGAGGTTACGCCCTTCAAGGATTATGATCCGATAAAGTGGTAGCTTTATGATAAAATGAACTAATCTCTGATATCTTCGTTCCCTACTGCAAGGATGAAATACCTAACGATCCTTTTATGGCTGTTTGGGGTCAACGCGAGCGTTGGTCAGGATTGGTCTGTCATAAACTCACAAGCGAGGGATGAGATGAAGGCCGGCCGCTATGAATCGGCTATTGCCCTTTATCAGGATGCGGTTGCCCTTGATGATCAGAATCCTGAAACGTTATTCGGATTAGCAGAGGCATTCCGGTTATCATTTCAATATGAGAACGCCGAGATAAATTACAGGAAAGTCCGTAATGTATGGGCGGATCAAATGCCGCTCTCCATTTATTATTACGCACTAATGCTAAAGCTGGGAGGTAATTTTGAGCGGGCTTCCGGTGAATTTACCGCATTCATAACCCAGGTTGGAAATTCAGGGCGATATCCCGAATTTCTGGATCAGGCATATGTTGAGAAAGCCGGAGCGGATCTCGCCCTTATCACTCAAGACGAAGGCCGGTTTCAGGTTCATCATTTGAGCTCACCTGTGAATTCACCGTTCAATGATTTTTCGCCAGCCTTTCTGGGGGAAGATATCCTCATACTCACCAGCGGAAGAGGAAAGGGCTGGACCGGTAAGAAAGATTTGAAGTATGGAGAGGGCTTCATGAATCAATATGCGTTCCGGAAACGCAGTAATCAATGGCTGCCATTTGATCATTCGATACTGGATATGGTGAATTCGAAATATCATGACGGGAATGGTTCATTCAGTGCCGATTTCAGGCGTTATTTTTTTACATCCTGCGGAGATATTTCGGTGAACTGCCGCATTTATGTCACAGAACAAAATGAACAGGGCCGCTGGGACAAACCCAGACCATTAAATACGGCAGTGAATTACCCAGGATATGATGCCAAACAGCCATCTTTATCAGTGGGAGGGGATACCCTGCTGTTTGTATCCGACCGACCGGGAGGAAAAGGAATGAATGATATCTGGATGAGTGTGTCAACCGGAAACGGGAGATGGACCAATGCAGTGAATCTATCCCATATTAATACCGGTCTCAATGAGCTTTCTCCGCGATGGGTGACATCTGAACTCATCGTTTTTTCATCCGAAGGACATCAGAATTTTGGGGGGTTTGATTTTTATATCGCGGATGCAGAAGGAAGCAATATGAATGTTGTAAATATCGGAAAACCCTTCAATTCAAGCCGTGACGACGCGTATTCAACAATCCATGCGGGTCATTTTTACTGGTCATCGAACCGGAAAGGGACGGAAGGAAACTTTGATATTTATTTTTCAGAACTGCCGGAACCGGAGTCATTTTTTACACAGGTTTTTGAAAGCGGACCTTCAGCCCGCAGGGATGAGGTGAGCATGGAAGAATTGGAAAAACTGGAAATGGTTCGCAAAAACCGGCTGGAAGATCCTTTTACCTATGAAACTCTCCCGTCACGGCAGAAACAACTCGTTGATGAAGTTTTACGCAGTCGCAGGGCAGGACGGGAATTGCCCAGCGAACTTGAATATCTCTCTACCGAGGAACGCGAGTTTATTATTCATGTGGCGAATCAGCAGCAAAAAACTAAAAAGGACTAGGCGGTTCACTGCGGATCGTGATTCTGCCCGGGATTTTTTTTACATCTTTGTGACATGCGGATCATCATATTCATACTTTCAGTTTTAATGGCTGTCCCACACGTTGGGTCAGGTCAGAAAATAGTCACAAGAAATTTTACCATAGAGAGCCTCAGACCTGTGCTATTGCTTCCGGCAGTGGACAGGAAATCACCTGAGAATTTAACCGTGCTTTTCACAAATGGTAACGTGCTAATGACCGATGATGCAGGTGAGACCTGGAATGAGCATGCTTTGCCAAATCCCGTATCCGGGAGTGAAGGATGGATATTCAGCAATAAAAAGGGCGATCTTTTTTATTTCAGAAGAATTTCTGAAACAGCGCTGGATGTGAGTGTTTCTACTGATGGAGGTACTGAGTGGAAAGAAGCAGGGAACCTGGAGCTGCCAGGTATTACAGGTTATCCATCCATCTTTTTTGATCCGGATAAGGAACGTGTGATGGTTTCTTACCTTAAAGAGAATGATTGTACTATTGAACTGATTTTTTTGCAATCATCAAATTCCAGGAAATGGACAGATCCCAAACGGCTAAATGGTGATGACATCTCCTGCAGAACTCCTGGTTTTTCCAACGGCGGAATCACAAAGGGACCACAGGATTACTTATTTGCGGCATGGTCGAATGATGGGGTGATTTATCTGGACAGGTCCTATGATGGAGGTGAAAAATGGTTACGTTCAGACATCGCTATACATCCGCGGAAGGGGGCTTCAATAACTGGAAAACCGACCGTTCTTAGTGACAATAGCCGGAGTGTACTGAGCCGGGCCTTGTATGTAATGTGGGCTGATTCGGTTGAGTCAGGGTATGATATTTTGTCGTCAAGGAGTACGAACAACGGTGATTCCTGGACGACCCCGCTCAGGGTACATTCTGGTGATCCTTTGGATGTTCGTTCACCCCAAATGTACCTGGATCAGTCAAACGGATTTCTCTACGCCCTTTACTATCAAAAAAACGGAGACGGAACGTACAATCTCTTCGTTGCATTGTCAGATGATGGTGCACAATCTTTTGATCATATGCAGCTTAATGAAGTGGCTTTAAATGTAGAAAATGAACAGTGGTTGCCATTGCTTGCCAGAATGGATGTTCATGAGGGGAAAGTTGTCGTTAGCTGGTCATCTGTCTCGGGAAATGAGCAGAAAATATGGATCCGATCACTTACTTATGATCAAATTCTTAAGTAAAAATCATTTCGTTTCAAAGAGTTGCTTGTAGGATGATCTGCATGCTGATTCAGATAATTTCCGAAAGTTAAATATCAGAGAGACAATATTATATTCTAATTTCCGTACTATTTTTTTTATATTCATTCTTCCAAAAAATGAAAATAGTACCTTATGGACACTACCGTTTCTTACCCGATTTCACAACCTTCTGACCGTACCCTTGGAATTCCGGTTTTTGTTTTTGCAACCGTCTTTGCTTCGTTGAGTATTGTGATCGGACTAATCTGGGATATTAGCTGGCATATTAGTGTGGGAAGGGACGGCCTTTTCTCTCCACCCCACCTGGCCATGTATCTGGGGGCTGTGATATCTGGCGTGTTTTCGGGTTACCAGGTACTTAAAACAACGATTGCCGGAACAGCAGCGGAAAAAACTCAATCGGTGAAGTTTTGGAAGATATTTTACGGGTCTCTGGGGGCGATGTTCTGTATCTGGGGTGCAATAGCCATGCTTACCTCGGCTCCCTTTGATGACTGGTGGCATAATACTTACGGACTGGATGTAACCATTCTGTCTCCGCCTCATACCGTGCTGTTGCTGGGAATGGTTGGTATTCAGTTCGGTGCTATGGTGAGTGTAATGGCGATTCAGAATCGGTCGACTCAGTTGGCAGATGAGTTTTCAGAGAAGCGTAATCGCATACTGAATGTTATTTATGCGATGGCAGGGGGGTTCTTTCTGATGATGGTATGCACCATTTTATCTGAATACCAGTCGCGTCATGATATGCACAGTGCGACATTTTATATTGTAGCGGGCATATTTTATCCTCTTCTTTTATCTGCCTTTTCCCGTTCTTCACAGTCGCGCTGGGGTGCGACTTCAGCAGCGGCGGTTTATATGCTGGTGCAGCTACTGATGAACTGGATATTACCTTTATTTCCGGCGGAACCAAAATTAGGTCCTATTTTAAATCCCATCGACTCATTTCAATCCTGGGATTTCCCATTGCTTCTGATCATTCCGGCATTGGCACTTGATTATATTCAGCATAAGACGCTCCGAAACGATTGGTTCCGGGCATTGATCATCGGTCCTGCATTCATTTTGATCCTTCTTTTGGTCCAATGGAATATGGGAGATTTCCTGATGACCGAATACGCCCGTAACTGGGTGTTTGGAACAGAAACGTGGTATTTTGGTAATAGTCCGGACTGGGAATACAGGTATGCCTACGCACCCTGGATGGTTTCTACCGGCTGGATTCTAGTACGGGGTATCCTGATAGCAATTGGCATAGCTGTATTGACATCACGACTTGGTTTATATTGGGGAAACTGGATGAAAAAAGTACAACGATGATGAATCTGATAAAGCGCATTGTTCTCACAATTTGCCTGTTGCTTTCTGCCAACAGCTTTGCCCATGTTGGCAGTCCGGGTGTCGTATATGAAGGTAAAGCGGGACCTTATCAACTCATGGTAAGTATCAGTCCACCCGACGTAATCCCCGGAACAGCCAATATTCAGATCTATGTGGAAAATGGGGTTGTAGATGAGATTTGGGTAAAACCGATATATTGGTATGCAGGTGACGAGGGATCCCCTTCACCGGATCCTGCTTTACCTGTGCCCGATTCACCAGGACAGTATCAGGGTATTGTCTGGCTCATGTCTTCCGGAACGGCAAGCCTGGAAATTGAGGTTAAAGGCCCGGATGGCGAAGGCAAAGCCCTGATCCCGCTGATGGCAGCCGCGACAGCCCAGAAGGAGATGGAACCAGGCCTGGGATGGGTTCTGGCAATCCTTGGTATTTTGCTGGTCATTCTTATGGCAACTATTATCGGGTCGAGTGTGAGTGATGCACTGCTGCCTCCCGGTAAGGAATCCAGTCTGCGTGGCCGTCGAATCCGCGGTATTACCATTTCACTGGGACTGATGTCCCTGATTTTATATGGCGGTGCGAGCTGGTGGAATAGCTGGGCGGATAATTACAAGCGGTATATGTATGAGCCCTTCAAGGCAGAATCCTCCATCGTTTCAAAGAATGGTAAAACGGTGATGGAATTCATGATCGATCCCAATTACCGGGAATACCGTGGAAACACCCTGTCACCTGCTTATATGATTCCGGATCATGGAAAACTTATGCATATGTTCGTGATGAGGGAAGGTACCCTTGACGCATTTGCCCATCTTCATCCGCACCGAAAGGACAGTCTGACCTACGAAACTAACTGGCCCCCGCTTCCTAAGGGCCGATACTTTGTTTTTGCAGATATCGTAAGGGCTCACGGGTTTCAGGAAACCATTGTAGACACCCTTGTTGTGGAATCAGAAGTAACTCCGGAGGAATGGGACAGAATGGACAGCGATGATACGTTCATACGTTCAAATCCTGTCGAATCAAATGATGATTTCGATTTCGGATCGGATGTGATAGTCTGCGGAAAACCCGGGGTACGGACACCCCTGCCTGACGGCTCCACGGCGATCTGGGAATATGATGCCGCACAGCCGCTCAAGACCGGAACACTTTACCCAATGACCTTCAATATTCTTAATCCAGACGGTGAACCGGCTGAACTGGAGCCCTATATGGGAATGATGGGTCATATGGTGGTGATGAAATATGACGGGTCTGTCTATATTCACCTGCATCCGGTAGGAAGTTATTCCACAGCAAGTCAGGAAATAATGGACACCCGGATAGCCGGTTCGGGCAGGCCGGGAGAGTTCTCTCCTGCGCCGGTTTTCATGGATAGCGTCGACAACGAAGTTGAGCGTATTGCTTCACTTACCGAAGAAGAGCGAAACGATTACCTGTCAGAACTGATGAACCACGACATTGAATCCGATGGGGAACATGAAGGCCATTCTGTCGTGACATTTCCCTATGTCTTTCCTGAGGCGGGTGACTACAGGATCTGGATTCAAATGAAAAGAAACGGACAGGTTCTGAACACAGCTTTCGATGCAACTGTAGTCGAGTAACACGTAATTAACTTTTTGCCTGTCAGTTTTTTAAAATTGGTAATTTTTCATTTGAAAAATAAGATGTAATAAATTGTAGCGATTTATCAGTATTTTATTATATTACGCCATGTTTAGGGCAATTGCTGAATTCACAAGCGATTGTTTTGATGTAGGAAAAGACGTTTTTTAAGCTATTTTTTAGGATTACGTTTATTTTTTTTAACCAAAACCGAATCATCCATGACCTTTTTAGGGGATGTATTTTATATAGAATTAGATTTTTTTACTCGTTTTTTTGACCAAACTTTTACTACCAATCATCTTCTTTTATGGCGAAGCTGAAGAATATCATTAAACAACTTTCTGACAAGGATTACGAAGCGATTAAGGATTCGTTGATTGAGAGTAGTGCCGATAAGTCGGCGTACTTGCTGCAGTCGTTACGGGAGCGTTCTCTTTCCGACGCAAAAATCATGGATGAACTGGATGTGAATACGAATGCGTATTACACACTTCGATCGAGGTTAAATCAGAAAATTGAGGAGTATCTCCTGCAGCAGATGGAAAGTCCACGAACGGACATCCTGAAAAAAGTGGCGAATATCAATGAGATCATCTTCACAAAGAAGAAGGACATTGCAATCGCGACACTGAAAAAGCTGGAAAAGGAGTTGTTGGACTACGACCTTTCCAACGAATTGACAGTCGTATATAAATCGCTCAAAAAGCTGCACATTAATTCACCGGATTATTTCAATTATTCACAATTGTATAACCGCCACGTAGCCTACATGCTCGCCGTAGACAAGGCGGAGGACCTGCTGGCGGAATACTTTAAGAAATATGGGTATTACACTCTTTCCGGTGATGATATCGATAAACTTGAGCTCAACCTTCTGATGAAGGAAATGGGTAATGTAAGTGCACTGTATGAGTCGCACAGGCTGTACGTTTATCACAGTTGTATGGCAATTTTCCATCGACTGTTCGTTGAAGGAGGGGAAAGTCTGGACGATTCCCAGGAACCGATAGAGGATATACTGGATAATGTTGAAAAGATATTTGAATCCTATCACCTGGATTCAATCTATTATCACCTCAACCTGGTGTTTGAATTTCTTAAGCTCGAATATTATAATCATTACGGTGTTTACCGGAAGGCTGAGAAGTACTTTGAGGAAGTGAATGATGCGGCAAGCAACCTGCTGACAAATTACACTCAATATACATATCCTGCACAATTCCTCATTACCAAGATCATGCGGAATATTCGCTATGATACGATCAATGAAGTGTATGAGGAGAATGAAAACATCTTCCAGGATTACGAATTTGATGTTCAGGATACACCCAGTTTTGTGACTTACAGTATTTACCATGCGGTGTGCTGCTATTATGTTGAAAAGTATTCAGAAGGAAGCCGCTGGATCAATAAGCTGTTGAATGAGGTGAGTCTGAAGAAATACCCGCTGGTCTTACTTGAGATTAAGATCATGTTGGCGTTATTGTATTGCCTGATGAGGGATTATGACCTGTTCAACCAGCTGATTAATAGTATTCAGCGTCATATTCGTCTTGTCGGAAAAGACAAGTGTGAACATATTCTGATTCTTTCCAAGATTCTGAAAGTTTCCATTTCAGAGAAAAGAAAGAACAAAGAACAGAAAATAAAGAGTTTGCTCGATAAACTGAATGAAATCAAAACCGATCACTTTACACCGATTAAGCTGATCAGAATGGATGATGATTTCATTGACAGATTATCGGTCTGAAGATAAAGGTGTGGTTAAAATTGGAAAGAGCCGTCTGGGAGGACGGCTCTTTTTTTTGGTCTTGTTTTAAGTTTATCCTGAAATCAGATATTGATCTTATCCAGCGTATCCTGTGAAAGGGGCTTGTTCAGATATTGTTTTACGTAGCTGTATTTCTTTGACTTACTCATATCCTGAGGATTTATCGAAGATGTAAGCATGATGATCTTGCATTTATTCCTGGTTTCGTCTGAAAGCTTTTCAAATTCATCCAGAAACTGGAAGCCATCCATTAACGGCATATCGATGTCGAGAAAGATTACATCCGGCAAAACCCGTTCATCCACATCCAGGCGTTCCATGTTTTTCAGGAACTCCATTGCGCTCTTGGCACCGGTATGTGTGAATATGTGACTTGCGATGTTTGCTGCTTCGATCATCTTCTGATTAATGAGATTATCAATCTCATTATCATCAACCAGCATTACTGTATTAAATTTCTTTTGGTTATCTGCCATATCTGCGTTTCTACGTCGGCTAATATAGTTTTTTCACATATAATAACAAAATAAATAACTAACCGTCAGGGTTCAAATCTAATTACTTATAAATCAAATTTAATTCCCTGCGCAAGCGGCAGTTCCCGTCCGTAATTTATCGTATTGGTTTGACGTCTCATATATACTTTCCAGGCGTCTGAACCGGATTCACGACCTCCGCCAGTTTCCTTTTCACCGCCGAATGCGCCGCCGATTTCCGCGCCTGATGTACCAATGTTTACATTGGCTATTCCGCAATCTGATCCGGCCTGGGATAGGAAAAGTTCAGATTCACGGATATTCATTGTCATGATCGCCGAAGACAAGCCCTGTGCTACGTTATTTTGCATGGCAATTGCGTCCTCAATGTTGGAATATTTCATGATGTATAGAATTGGAGCAAAGGTTTCCGTCTGAACAATATTCATGGAATTCTCAACTTCAGCGATTACTGGTTTCACGTAGCATCCTGATTCATATTCCTTGCCCTCAAGAACACCTGCCTCCGTGAGAATGGATCCACCCTCATCTTTAATTTTCTGCAGGGCGTCCATATACATCTTCACAGCATCCGTATCGATCAGCGGGCCAACATGGTTTTTTTCATTTAGTGGATTACCGATTCGTAATTGCTTGTAGGCGTTGGTGAGTTTTTCCTTTATTTCACCATAAATGCTTTCATGGATTATTAACCTTCGGGTGGAGGTGCAACGCTGGCCGCACGTTCCAACTGCTCCGAATAAGGCTCCGGTGATGGCTACGTCCAGATCAGCTGTCTCGCTGATGATGATCGCATTATTTCCTCCCAATTCCAGCAATGCTCTTCCCAGCCGTGCTCCAACTGCAGCTCCTACCTTCTTGCCCATTCGCGTTGATCCGGTTGCCGAGACAAGCGGGATCCGATGATCATGGGAGAGTAGTTCGCCTATTTTGTAGTCACCGTTGACCAGGCATGATACCCCTTCCGGGACATTATTTTCGGCGAAGACGCGGGCTACAATATTCTGGCAGGCGATGCTGCACAAAGGTACTTTTTCGCTGGGTTTCCAGACGCATACATCCCCGCACACCCAGGCAAGCATAGTATTCCAAGACCATACAGCAACCGGGAAGTTGAAGGCGCTAATGATACCTACAATGCCAAGGGGATGATATTGTTCATACATGCGGTGGTTGGGCCGCTCTGAGTGCATGGTAAGTCCGTGCAGCTGACGAGATAGTCCCACAGCAAAATCACAGATGTCAATCATCTCCTGCACTTCCCCAAGACCTTCCTGGTAGGATTTTCCCATTTCATAGGAAACAAGCTTGCCCAGATCCGCCTTTTTTTCGCGCAATGCTTCTCCAATCTGACGGATTACCTCACCTCGTTTAGGGGCCGGCACCTGCCGCCACTTGATGAAGGCACCTTGCGCTGCTGCTATTACACTTTCATACTGTTCTTCGGTAGTGGATGCGACTTGGGCGATTTCGTTGCCATCTGCGGGTGAGGATGACTTCAGCCATGCTCCTTTTGCAGGCAGCCAGTTATTTCCCGTTGATGTCCCGCTATTTTCACCCTTAATCCCCAGATTTTTCAGGGCTTTTTCTATTCCGTACAGGTCTTCAGACATGGTTATGATTGCTTATTGATTCCATGTCAAAGCTAGGAAATTGGACTAATAAAAAGGTAACAATCGTTGATTTAGATAGTCTCTTCTACCAGGTTACACCAAAAATTCCGTGATCACCCGTTTCATAAATGCCTTCCAGGAGGAAAGGACCGTTTTTGTTTTCGAGATTACGGTTAAGATCTTCCAGGTTTAATATTCGAACCTTATCGATTCGGGTAATGATCAGTCCGGGTTCTATCCCGGCATCTTTCCAGGGTCCGTCCTCAACCTGAGCGATCCGTACTCCACCGTCAATTTCATATTTTTCAAGATCCCGGTCGCTGAGGTCTTCAAAAAATCCACCGCTGATCTCATCCCTGATCACTTTTGGCTGAACAGAAATGTTACCTTCATAATCGCGAAGGGTTGCCATGGTTTTGGCTACTTCTCCATCACGGATATAGGTTACTTCCACTTCATCTCCGGGGCGATTTCTTGCTACAAGTTCTTGCAATTCAGAAACATTTGTAACGGTCATTCCGTTGATACCGGTGATCACATCACCCTGTTGAAGTCCTGCATCCATTGCGGCACTGTTATCATTCACCAGGCTGATGAAGACACCACTCACTACATTGAGATCACGTTCATCCGCAAACCGGGCATCGACATCATTAATCCGGATTCCGAGTAGGCCCCTCTGCACTCTTCCAAATTCCAGCAGATCATCCATTACTTTTTTCACCAGTGCGACCGGAACTGCAAATGAATAGCCTGCATAAGATCCGTTTGGAGTGGCGATGGCTGTATTGATACCCACAAGCTGACCTCTCAGATTTACCAGGGCACCACCGCTGTTTCCCGGATTGACTGCGGCATCGGTTTGAATAAAGGATTCAATCTGCAGATTATTTCTGTCACGCAGTATGCCAATGTTTCGGGCTTTTGCACTTACAATACCTGCTGTTACGGTGGAATTAAGATCAAAAGGATTTCCTATTGCCAGCACCCATTCTCCCGGGTAAACCTGGTCTGAGTCCCCGTAGGGCACAAATGGCAGATCTGTTTCATCGATTTTAAGAAGCGCCAGATCGGTCGTAGGATCGGCGCCAATGATTTCGGCCACATAACTGCGGTTGTCAAACAGGACGATCTCCACCTGCCGTGCATCTTCAATCACATGATTATTTGTGACTATGTACCCGTCATCAGAAACAATTACTCCGGAACCCGAACTCCTGGATGGTGCCCTGAAGTAATTATCCATTGGATTTACACTGTATCGGCCCGAAGCATAAAGTGTTCTGATATGAACCACTGCGGGGGTAACTTTATTTGCGGCGAAAGTGAAATTAAGGCCGCCCATTTCTATCAGTGTAGAATCTGACTGGCCGGTCAATGCTACCTGTTGTTGTCTCCTGGAAATGGAATTATAGGATGCTGATGAACCCGGTGACCAAAATTCATAAAACAAGAACAACGCAACAAGAACACCTGTCAGCGCTGAAAAGAACATGCCAAAATAAATCCGGGTAAACTTCATGATTCTACAGACTTTCCTTTTTTAACGTTACTTTTCCCGATTCGGTTTAATTCCCGATATATTTTACTTATTCCGCCCGATTTTCGGCGAGCTTTTCCAGCTCCATGAGTTCATCTCTGAGGCGGGCAGCTTCAATGAAATCCAATTCCCTGGCAGCTTTTTCCATTGCCTGACGTGTTTTGGCCATCAGTTTATTCAGGTCCTTCTTTTCCATATACTGAACAACAGGATCCTGAACCACGGAAGCGGATTCTTCTTCAGAATAAAATTTACGTGCTTTTTTTCTATCTGCCACATTGGTCTGCTGTAAAATTGATTCCTTCGACCGAAGAATCGTGGTGGGCGTGATTCCATGCTCGGTATTGTATGCCTCCTGAATACTTCGTCTGCGATTGGTCTCATCGATGGCCTGCTGCATCGAATCAGTGATCTTGTCGGCATACATAATCACCATACCGCGTGAATTTCGTGCGGCTCTTCCAATTGTCTGTATGAGGGATCGCTGGTTTCGCAGAAACCCTTCCTTATCGGCATCCAGAATAGCGACCAGGGATACTTCGGGCAGGTCAAGTCCCTCACGCAGGAGGTTGACACCCACCAGGACATCAAAAATTCCCAGTCGTAATTCACGCAAAATTTCAACCCGATCGAGGGTATCAACCTCGCTGTGGATATATCTTGTTTTCACCCCGGCGCGTTCCAGAAATTTGGTTAATTCTTCTGCCATGCGCTTTGTGAGCGTGGTTACGAGCACGCGTTCTTCCCTTTTTATACGCTCGTCAATCTCGTCCAGTAAGTCATCGATCTGGTTGGGTGTCGGGCGTACTTCAATTTCCGGATCCAGCAGACCGGTAGGCCGAATGATCTGTTCCACGACGACACCTTCTGATTTACGCAATTCGTATTCAGAAGGGGTCGCACTTACATAGATAACCTGGTTTTGCATGGCTTCAAACTCATTGAACGTGAGAGGCCGGTTGTCAAGTGCCGATGGCAGCCGGAAGCCGTAATCCACCAGGTTCACCTTCCTGGATCTGTCTCCACCCCACATGGCGCGAATCTGCGGAACGGTAACATGACTTTCATCGATAACCATCAGGTAGTCATCCGGAAAATAATCCAGCAGGCAGAAGGGCCGTGCACCAGGTTGCCGGCGATCGAAATAGCGGGAGTAATTCTCAACACCTGAGCAGTATCCGAGCTCCCGTATCATTTCAAGGTCAAATTCGGTCCGCTCCTGAAGGCGTTTGGCCTCGAGGTGGCGGCGTTCACTTTCAAAAAATTCCACCTGGGCCACCATGTCGTGCTGAATTTCCTGGATCACCTGGGGCAGCTGGTCCTTGCCGGTAACAAATAAGTTCGCCGGAAATATGGTGATAGCCTTTTCATCCGATATTTTCCTTCCGGTATCAGGTTCAATCTGCTGGATCGTTTCAATTTCGTCACCCCAGAAGATGATCCTGTAGGCGAAGTCTCCATAGGCCACAAAAATATCGACGGTATCTCCTTTAACACGAAAATTACCGCGCTTGAATTCAGCAGTGGTCCGGGAGTAAAGAATGTCGACCAGCGCATGGAGCAGTCTGTTTCTTGCAATTTTTTCACCCGCCCGCAGCTTGATAACGTTCTTCGCAAATTGTTCCGGGTTTCCGATACCGTAGATGCAGGAAACTGAAGCAACAACGATAATGTCCCTGCGGCCCGTTAGCAGTGATGATGAAGCACTCAGTCGGAGCTTTTCAATTTCTTCATTGATTGAAAGGTCTTTTTCAATATACAGGTTGGAAGTAGGAATGAAGGCTTCGGGCTGATAGTAATCGTAGTAGCTGATAAAGTATTCCACAGCATTTTCCGGGAAAAACCGCTTGAACTCACTGTAGAGCTGGGCAGCAAGGGTTTTGTTATGACTCAAAACGAGGGTTGGCCGCTGTACCTGCTGGATCACATTGGCAATGGTGAAGGTTTTACCCGTTCCGGTGGCTCCCAGCAAGGTCTGAAAGCGTTCCCCGTCATCTATACCTTCCGAAAGTGCAGTGATCGCCGAGGGTTGGTCCCCGGTAGGTTCATATTCGCTTGTGATGTTAAATTCCATATTCTATGAATTCCAAATTTCCCAGGATCGTTCCGCCTGCAGGTGCAGCATTTCAAGTCCGTTCTTTACCCGGGCGCCTTTTTCTGCTCCCATCTTCATAAACGCTGTTGTTTCCGGATTGTATATCAGATCGTACAGAAAATTATCTTGATCAAGATATTCATATGGAATATCGGGAAATATTTCAACTTCAGGATACATCCCCAGCGGGGTAGTGTTTACAATGAGTTTGTATTCACGTATATGTTCAGCATTGAGATCAGAATATCCAAGTTGACCGGGGGCAGGATTTCTTGAAACGCTGGTTGCTGCAATATTCAGATCTTCCAGGGCGGCCAGCACTGCTTTTGCCGCACCGCCGGTGCCAAGAATGAGGGCTTTTTCAATACTTTTGTTCCCCAGCCAGCTCATCAGCGATTGCTGAAATCCGTAATAGTCGGAATTATATCCTACCGGACCCCGGGGAGACATTTTTACAACATTCACTGCCCCAACTTTTTTTGCTGAACTGTCGAGGTCTGCAAGGAAGGGGATGATTTCCTGTTTGTAGGGAATGGTTACGTTCAGACCCGCGAGGTGCGGGATCCCGAAAATCCTGATGATCTCTTCGATGGATGAGATTTCGTATAACGCATAATAATGATCTGTGAGCCCTTCATTTTTAAACTTTGTATTGAAATAACCAGCGGAAAATGAATGGGATAACTTTTTGCCGATCAGTCCGAATTGCCTCATGAAGCAGAGGGGGTTGAACGATAAGCTGCCAAACGCTCAAGTCCTACCACCACCAGGATGCCCAGTGCGAAGAAAAATATTCCCATCAGTATTTCAGATGGTTCGCCGGTATTTTGAGCATAGGTTGTAGGCAGCACATTCTTTGTAATGAACGGCACTTGTTCCCCTGCACTGTTGATACGAAACGATGAAACAGTTTTCCATGGCCATACCTTGTTCAGTGAGCCAAGCATGAATCCCGCAAGAAGAGCAATGGTAGCGTTGTGGTAGTGTCGGAGAAGCCAGGAAACCACACGGGAAAAACTCAGCAGGCCGGTAAGACAGCCGAGTGCGAAAATTCCGATTGTAACAAAGTCGCGTTCATTCAGCGCTTCCAGGATGTATTCATATTTACCCAGGATCAGCAGGATAAAGGAGCCCGATATTCCGGGAAGGATCATCGCGCAAATGGCAATTGCACCGGAAAGGAATATGAACCAGTATGCTTCTGGCGTTTCCGCAGGGGTGAGGGTAGTGATGAGAAACGCAATGATCACTCCGGCAATAAGGAAAATAACTGTGCCGGCCTTCCATTGTTTGATTTCCTTCAGTACCCAAAAGGCCGAGATCAGGATAAGTCCGAAAAAAAACGACCACAGTGGAATGGGGTGATCGGACATTAAATATTTGATCAGGCGGGCCAGGGTTAAAAGACTGGTCAGAATCCCAAGCAACAGTGGCAACAGAAAGGCACCGTCAATTTTTGTCCATAATTCCTTCAGCTGAAAACGTAACAAAAGCTTCAGTGCATCCATATCTACAGATCGGATCGCATTCAGCAATCGTTCATAGATTCCGGCAATGAGTGCGATTGTTCCGCCCGAAACGCCAGGTACAACATCCGCACCACCCATTCCCATTCCTTTCAGGAAAATAAGCAGTGTGTTACGCATGGTAAATCAGGATGGATTCAGATCAAGGAAATGGGAGAAGGTATCACCCCGAAGGCCCAGACGAATAGTTTCGAGAGGTATCACTTCATTCGGCGCAATATTTCCCAGGTTCACGTTGGCCCCCAGTAATTTTATAAACCATACCTGCTGTGCTTTTTGCGGAGCTTCCCAGATGATCTTTTCAAATGGGATTTTGGTAAGGATTTCCTGAACGAGTCCGGAACGTACCTCGCCGGTTGACCGGAACAGGCCTACGTTGCCACTTTCACGGGCTTCACCAATTACCTTCCATGCACCGGCATCAAGCTCTTCCTGCATAAGTTTGATCCATTGGTAAGGAGGGATAATTTTCTCCGCATCCTTCGATCCGACTTCAGAAAGCACAGTTACCTGCTCTGAGAGTTTGCTGATGTAGTCACATTTTTTGTCATGATCCAGTTCAATGGAGCCGTCCGAGACTTCTGCGTATTGAAGATCATATTTGTCGAGTACCTTCCGGTAATCTTCAAACTGGTCTCTTATCACAAAGGCCTCGAAGAGCGTACCCCCAAAATAAACGGGAATGCCTGCATCATGATAGACCTTAATTTTTTCCTTGAGGTTAGGTGTAACAAAGCTTGTAGCCCATCCAAACTTCACGATGTCAATAAAATCTCCTGAAATATCCAGAAAATCTTCCACCTCCCTGATGCTCAGACCTTTGTCCATGGCCATGGTAAAACCATACTGCCTTGGTTTCTGGGTCCGCTCAGGAATGTTCTTGAGCGTATAGTTCATTCGAGATTATCTTTTCTAAATTGTTCTATGATACGGAAAAGCGCTTTCTGAGTTTCCAGTTTTGGAAAGAACTCATAGAGAGCGGTATGTCCTTCAAAATCCAAAATTAACGCATTTTCCAAATAATTAAAGGCTTCCTTGTATTTACCTGCAGATATTAGGTACGCCGTTAGCCTGTAAAAGAAGATGGCTTCATCCGGACGCTCTTCCATTCCGGTAAGCAAAAGGTCTATGGCCTTGTCATATTCGCCCTGTTCAAAGTAAATAAATGACCAGTTCAGCCATATGTCACGATCCTCCGGATCAAGCATACTGGCTTCTTCATAAGCATCCAGGCTTGATATAGTGTTCCCTACCCGGTATTCACAATCAGCCACTGCTTTCCAGTATTCAGGATTTTCGTGATCAAGCTTCAAAGCCTTATTATAAAAATGCAGCGCCTGGTACCACTTGTCCTGAGATTCAAGGCATTTACCTGCCCCGAACCAGGCTTCATCGTACATGGTATCCAGCTTTGTAGCCTTCTGATAATATTTCAGCCCCAGATCAAATTGCTCCAGTTGCTGATAAACAACCCCCATCTGATAATACACTTCGGGGCTCGCACCTTCGATATCGATTGTCTTTCTGTAAGCATCCAGTGCTTTCGGGTATTGTTTCATTTGGGCATATGTATTGCCCATATTGAAAAATGCGGAGGAAAAGTGTTGTTCGATGGCGATCGCATATTCATATGCCTCAATCGCTTCATCGAATCTTTCGAGCTTGTTATAAACGATCCCCAGATTGTACCATGCCGCCTGGGAAAAAGGATCTGCGTCAATGAACTTGAGATAGTAACTGATGCTTTTTTCCAGCTCACCAGTCAGGTCCAGGCAGTATGCCAATTCATACAATGCGCCTTCATGGTAGATATTGAGTTCAATGGCTTCCTTATATGCCTCGATGGCCTCAGTGTATTTTTCCATACTCTGAAATGCAAGGCCCATACTATAGTAGGCTTCATCCTGATCTTCAGTGTAGAGTAGAGCATTATGATAATCCTCGATAGCTTCCTCATACTGGCCCAGCAGCGAATGGATCGAACCTTTCATGAAATAAATTTCAGAATCTGCGGGCTGCAGGTTTTCAGCGCGTTCCAGTAAATCAAGGGCTTCGTCAAAACGCTCCGTCTGGCTCATCACCTGGGCATGCTGAAGAATGAGTTCGGTTGAAAAAGGATATTGCTCTGAAGCCAGCTGAATAGCCTTCAGTGCATGCTTATATTGTCCGCGTTCGCTGTAATGTGCAATGATTTCCTCAAAGGCTTCCAGTTCAAAAAAGTAAGTTGCTTTGTTTTTGACGTGGTCTTCAAACCTGCGAATCAGCTCATTTTCCTCTTTTCTTTTCTTAAAATTTTCTGCCATGCAGGAAGTATATAAGGTTTGAACAATTTATAACATTCTGAACAGATAGCCTACGGCCCTGTTAACTTTTTTCGTTCTCCGAATTTTCGGCGTATGCCCATTTCAGTGATTCTGCTAAAGGAATAAATGAATAATTAAGTTCCTTCACAGCCCGGGTATTTTTGAAAACTGGTTTGGCTGCCGTGGATCGCACCATTTCAGCACTCAGGTTTCTTCTTTTCCCTGTGAATACCGAACGCAGGAAATCCCCCCATATTGCAATGCGTAATTTCCAGCCTTCAGCCGCGATCTCCGGCGGACGGATACCCACGATTTCCGCTACTTCGGTAAAGAACCTTTGATATGATACCGCCCCGGCATTAACAATGAATTTCTTTCCGTTATGTTCGTCGTCCAGCAACCGGATAGCAATGCTCGCCACATCCCGGACGTCCACATAATTCAGGTCTCCTGTAGGATAGAACCGATGCTCCTTTCGCGCATATTCCAGCAGTTGCCCGGACCCCTTACCCAGGGTTTTTTGCCCAAGGATCACAGATGGGTTGAGCACTGCCACATTTTGGCCCTCGGTCTGTCCGCGCCATACTTCCAGCTCCGCCAGGTATTTTGATTTGCCATAGCAGCTGGTCAGTTTAGTTTCATTCCAGGGGGTTTCCTCATCCAGCACGTCTGTGGGGCCGGTTCGTCCGATTGCCGCAGTAGAGCTGACATGAACCAGTTTTTTTACACCGTATTTGAGGCACAGATTTACAATATTTCGTGTTCCTTCAACATTTACGGCCATCAGGTCATCACAATCTGAACTGTGAAATGAGATTTGTGCACCGCAATGGACCACTTTTTCGATATCAGTGAAATGTGTATCCAGCAGGGGTAGATCAAGCAGGTCACTTGTACAAATCGTCATCTGATCCAGAATATCACTGATACGTCTGAGATCGGCATCTTCACGAACAAGTGCTTTCACCGGTTTCCCGGATGACACAAGTTGCCTGCAAATATAACTTCCCACAAATCCGTTGGCGCCCGTAACTAGGATCATTAACAATACTTATTTAAAAGCGGTAATTCGCAAGCCTTTCCGAAGTACGGATCATTTACGGTCTGTTCGAGACGTTTCATGTGTTTTTCGGAATGGCAATCGCTGCCTACAAAGTTAACCATTCCCTGATCAATCAGTTTACGAGTGAGCTTTTTTACCTCCTTTGAATAGTAGCCGCTGATTGAATTAGCATTTATCTGCAGCAATACGCCCCGGGACGCAAGCTCACCCAACAATCCAGGTTCCTGATGCACGAAGGCATATCTCTCGGGATGTGCCAGCACAGGGACAATTCCCTGGCTTGTACATTTGAAGATGAATTCTTCAAGATAGATGGGTTTATTGATAAAGGAAGTTTCAAACAGGAGATAGTTTTTCCCGAAGGTCAACAGGTCTTCGTTATTCTCAAGTTTCTCCATCAGACCTTCATCGAGGTAGTATTCCGCTGCGGCCTCCAGGGTGATGGGTATGCCTGATTCCCGGATTTTATGTTGCAGCTCTCCGGCCAGATTCCGGATGGTTTCGGCATCATTGCGGTAGAAGTCATGCATTACGTGGGGAGTGGTGATGAGGCGTTCGTATCCGAGAGCAGAAAACCTGCGTATCAGAGCCAGAGAATCCTCGAATGATTCAACACCGTCATCTATACCCGGCAAAAGGTGGGAGTGAATATCTGTTTTCAAACAGGACCGTTGCGGTGAATTCTCTCCGGTTTTGCCAAAAAAGTCCTTGAGCTTATGTAGCATTTGTGTGGTGCTTGCCGTCATGGTAATATCCGTAACCATAGCTGGAGGATCCGGATTTCGGCATAGCATTAAGGATAACAGCGATTTTTGAATGAAGGTTCTCTTCCTTGTTTACCCTGTTTAGCGTTTCGACAAATTCCTTTTTTGAATAGCCGGAACGTATAATGTATAACGACAGGTCGGCCCGCTCCATGATAATAATTCCGTCCGTTACCAGTCCGATAGGTGGTGAGTCCAGGATTACCATATCGTATTCGGCAGAAAGATGATCCAGCAACGTTTTGAATTCCGCACTCAGCAATAATTCAGAAGGGTTGGGTGGGGTAGGCCCGGCGGGAATATAATCGAGATATTCGAGTTCGGTTTTTCGAATACATTCCTTGTAATCATATTTATGTATCAGAATGGTGGATATACCTTTTTCCTCGTTGGCATCACCAAAGGACAAATGAACCCGTGGCTTTCGCATATCAAGATCAAGCACGATCACCCGTTTCTTGGTCACGGAAATAATACCTCCCAGGTTTACGGAAATAAATGTCTTTCCTTCCCCACCGATGGTGGATGTGACCGAGATGATATTTTTTTCCTTCTTACTCGTCATGAACTGAATATTGGTTCTTATAGAACGAAGTGATTCGCTTACGGCCGACTTAGGATGCTTGTGTACTATTAGTTGTGATGTGTTAAGCACAACATTAGCTGTTGGAACGGAACCGAGGATTGATACGGGTGTTAGTTTTTCCAGTTCCGAAAGGTTATTGATCTTGTTATTGGCCAGATAGGATACTCCAATAAAAAGGATGCTAAGCATAAATCCGGCTACGGCTCCTACACCATGAATGAGGTAAACATTAGGTGAAATCGGGGATTCCGGTGTGGAAGCCGGCGAAAGGATTTCATAGTCGGTGTTTGATCCGGCTCGTGCAATTTCAAATTCTGCCTTGGATTGGAGCAGGCTAAGATAAAACTCCTCGTAAAGGTCGTAAAAGCGTTTGTTCTTGTTGAATTCGTTGCTTTTCCCGGGGAGTGAGGTGAATTCCTGTTCCAGACGTGCTTTTGTTTTTTCCACCTGTTCCAGATCGGTCACAAAGCGGTCCCGAAGTGCCGACAGTCTTCCCAATATAGACTCCCGCGCGCTTTTGATACTTTCATCGAGCTGCTGAATCGCCAGTGTTGATTCACGATAGGATAATTCAAGTCGCTCCCGTCTTCTGAGTAATTCATTCAGGGCATCGAGTTCTTCACCCATATAATCTGGCAATTCCATGGCTTTGAGATCAATGAAGTCGGCCTCACCCGACTTTACATCTTTTGAAAGTTTATCGATCTGCCGGATTCTGGAGGTGAAATTGTATCGCTGGGAATCCAGTTCATTCATTAAAACCAGTACGTTTTTCAGATCTTCGTTGAGATCGCTGGTGCGGTTTTCGATCGTAAATTTCTCGATATAATTCTCATACCCCTCGAGTTGCTTTTCTATTTTCGAAAGCTCATCATTTAGCCAGGCAATCTTTTGTTCATTTTCCTGGTTATTTTTCTGTTCGGAATACTGAAGATAAAGTGAATCGATGCTGGCGACGATTTCTTGCGCTTTTGTTGCACTTTTATCCTGATATGCGATTCGAATTGTCTTGGCAAGTTCTTTATCGGGTTCAACAATGAGATTGGCCTGAAGATATTTCAGCAGGGCATCCCGGCTGTTTACCACGAAAAAATATACACGAACCTCGCTGCTGGGGTCATAGGTCTTTGTGAGATATAATCTGAATGTCATACCGGGCCATGATACCCTCTGGTCCCATTTATATATGGGAGAATCTTCCAGTGCAGATTCACTCCCAAACCCGGCTTTGTAGGTAAATTCGTCGATAATTTCCACATAAATCCGTTGATCCAGGATTTTATCATCAAGCACATTAACATCCACCTGAATAGGGGCGGATCCGAATTTTTCGTCATTCAGCACATTCCCGGCGGCATAATAACTCACCTTCAGGTCAAGGAAGTCGATAATACGGTTCAGAAAGAGTTTTGACTGTATAAGTTCGATTTCACCTGCCAGCAGGTTTTCGGGTGCATCCTGGAACGGTGCCAATCCCAGCAGATTAGCCTCTTCCTGTACATCCAGCCGCAGAATTGATTCTGATTCAAATAAAGGTTTAGTCCAGCGGATAACCAGATATGCAATCAGGTTGGTAAAAAGGAATATCAGGAGGATCCAAAGGATATTTTTTCGGATAACAGACCAGAATTTATCCAAATCAATTCCTATTTCATCTACTGTTTTTGTCGACATAATATCAAAGGCTTATAAGCACTGCGATGAGTGTGGTAAGGCTGCTTAATATGGTGATCAAAGGCGCATTGTCACGTAAAAACTCACTGAAAGGCCTGCGAACAGGCTCCACATAAACAATATCTCCCGGCTCGACACGCATGCGCGACTGCTGATATCCGGCAACGGTTGAAAAATCCATTTCATAGACTTCATCGCCACGAATGAGTCGAATACTGCTTGCTTTAATATCCGTATCATCACGTTCTGAAAGTGCCATTACTTCGGCCACGGTCATATTTTCGCTACTCAGCGGAATCACTTTGCTTCCAAATCCACCCAGGAGGAAAACGCGTTTATTGAGATACAGCAGTTTCACAAAAGGCTCATTGTAAAATTCAGCATACTTTGCTTCAAGGTATGCTTCAGCTTCGGGCAGCGTTTTACCTATTAATTGCACTTCACCAATCATCGGCATTTTTACCGTTCCATCCGGTAGAATTTCATAGTACAATTCTGGTCTGATGGTTTCAGTATTCTGATAATTTCTTTCAATGAGCTCCAGATTCGGATCAATCAGGATTTCTCCGTTCTTTGTAAAAACGTGAAGTTCCAACTGATCGTAAGGTTCTATGGTATACCTTGTTTCAGTCCATACAGGTGTTTGCAGCGAATCATATTCATCGGTTTTGAACATGATATTCTGCTTATAACTACTGCAGGAAAACAATATACCAAAAGGTATCAGAATCAGGATAAGGCGGAGTGTACTCATGAGACCTTATTAAAATTTGATTGAAAATCCTTGAAAGATGGCAGTTTACTGTCCTTTTCACTGATTATCGGCTTTTCGATGCCCCAGTTTATCGCCAGTTCGGGATCATTCCAGCAAATACCTCCCTCGAATTCATGCGCATAATGACTTGAGCATTTATAGAGAAATATACTGTCTTCGAGTGCCGCAAAACCGTGTGCGAAACCGGCGGGCACGAGCAAAGCGTTGTTTTTTTTGTCGGTGAGCTCACATTGGAAGACCTTGCCAAAAGTATCTGAGCCTGGCCTGATATCAACAACCGTATCCAGTACACGACCTTTAACTGCCCTTACCAGTTTTGCCTGGGCATGAGGTGGATATTGAAGGTGCAATCCTCTCACTACTCCCTTTACCGAGTAAGATAGGTTGTCCTGCACAAATTCGGTTGTAATACCGGATTTGACAAAATTCTGTCGATTATATATCTCGGTGAAAAATCCTCGGTCATCACTGAAGACAGCCGGTATGATTTCAACCAATCCTTCTATGCCTGTTTCTTTTACCTCTATCATAATGGATGGTCAAAGGTATTAAATTTTTTTACTGTAATTCCCGGATAGAATGCAGGTAACGTTCAATAACGATTTTTTCGTCAAATTCTGATTCAACCTTTTTGCGTCCGTTTTCTCCAAATTTCTGAAGGGTCTCATTATCGGCCAATGCCATTTGCTTCATTTTAAGGGCCAGATCGTCAGCAGATTTCAAAGTACATAATAATCCATTGTACTCATGTTCGACCACATGGTGGCATCCGGGAACGTCTGTTGCAATTATGGGCTTGGCGCAACTTGCTGCTTCCAGTAGTGACCGGGGAGTTCCCTCCCGGTAAGAAGGAAGAACTATGCAGTCCGCATCTGAGATAAACTGGCGGACATCATCGGTTGTGCCCAAATATTCAATGGTCCGGTCCTTTACCCAGCTTTCAATGATGGAGGGGTCGATTCCGCGTTTATGCTGTGGATCCATTGCACCCAAAATCTGAAAGCGAACCGGCAGGCCTTCGCTGCGCAGTTTTCGGGCGGCTCCAACATATTCCAGAATACCCTTATCTGTAATTAACCTGGAAATGACCAGGAATGTAAACGGGTCATTTCGCCGATATTCATTTGCTGGCAGAAAATTCGCAAGATTAATTCCGGAGCCAGGAATCACTTCGGTTATATTCTTACTAACAAGATCATTTTTGAGAAATAGTTCGAGGTCCGCATCATTCTGAAAGAAAACTTTTTTTGGATATCGAAATGCCAGTTTATACATGGTTTCAGCGATTCGCGAAACGATCGTCCTTTTCAGGAATACAGTTCCTAAACCACAAACATTATTGATCACAGGTATGCCGAGCATGGCTGCGGCAAATGTTCCGTAAATATTTGGTTTGATTGTATAATGTAGAATGATATCTGGCTTAATCCGTTTGTAAAGGCTTTTTAATTCAAAAACAAGCCTTACATCTTTAATAGGATTAGCCCCACGACTGTCCATAGTGACCGGGTAAAACCTGAATCCGGCTTCCCTGATCAATGCGGTGTGAGAATCTTCAGGTGCCAGAACCAAAACTTCATGTCCGTCGTTTCTCAACGCATTTAAAAGGCCCATCCTGAAATTATATACATTCCAGGAGGTGTTGAGAACCATTACTATTTTCATATCTGGCGTCTATCCGTTAATCTTGCACTAAACTGATTTCAAGCTAACAGGAAACCAGTTGTCAGTCAATATATTAATACTAAATTTCGTTAAAAGTAACTTTTTTCCCCGAAGTGAACTAATTCGAAATTAAACATCTTTAACAGTTTATGCTGGATACAGGAAAGCAAATAGAGCGCGCGGTAATCGTAGGTGTGGGAGATAAATTTCTGGATGAACGGACGATGAAGGATCATCTGGATGAACTTGCATTCCTGGCCGAGACCGCGCATATCCAAACGGATGCCCGGTTCACCCAGAAACTGGACCATCCTGATCCCAAGACTTTTATTGGAAGCGGTAAACTGCAGGAGATCAAAGAATATGTTACCGCGTCTTCCATTGATGTGGTGATCTTTGACGACGACCTTAGTCCATCTCAGCTGCGCAACCTCGAACGTGAACTCAAGATCAAGATTTATGACCGCAGCTTGCTGATCCTTGATATCTTCTTACAGCGTGCTCAGACAGCGCAGGCGAAAACGCAGGTTGAGCTGGCGCGTTACCAGTATCTGATGCCCCGGCTTACCCGGATGTGGACCCACCTCGAGCGGCAACGGGGAGGGACAGGTACCCGGGGAGGTGCCGGTGAAAAAGAAATTGAAACTGACCGGCGGATTATTCGTAACCAGATTTCTGTACTCAAGAAAAAACTTGAGAAAATGCAGATGCAGGATGAAATCCGCAGAAAGTCAAGGAACCAGATTGTGCGGGTAGCCCTTGTAGGGTATACCAACACGGGAAAATCTACGCTGATGCGCATTCTTTCTAAGAATGATGCGGTTGCGGAAGATAAATTATTTGCTACCGTTGATGCTACCGTTCGAAAAGTAGTGATCAATACCATTCCATTCCTTCTGTCAGATACCGTTGGATTCATTCGGAAGTTACCCCACCATTTAATTGAATCCTTCAAATCAACGCTGGCGGAAGCCCAGGAAGCTGATATCCTGCTCCATGTGATTGATATTTCACATCCTGCATTTGAGGAACAGGTTGACGTGGTAAGGGAAACATTGCGCGAACTGAAGGCTTACGACAAGCCAACCATATATGTCTTCAATAAGATGGATCAGGTACCGGCTGATGAGCACGATGATCAGGCCGGCAGGTTTGAATATTTGAGACATCTTTTGCGTCCGGGTGACCAAATGGTATTTATATCAGCTCTGAAAAAGACCAATATTAAATTGCTGCGGAAGGAGATCTTCAAGATGGTACGCAAACGGCATTACGAGATATTTCCCAATTATATACATCCCGATCCCTATCATTTCGAATAGTCAGACCAGTACAGCCTGCAATTCCACATGTTTTCTGAGCTCAAGCAGCGTGGTTTCCATGGAATTAACTAGTGCGGGTTTTAACAGGACAGCGCCAAATCCCTGAATACTCTGTTCAAAACGCACAACGGTGCCTCCATTTCCTTCTTCCATTTCCCAACGAATATGTGCGCGAATCCACATGGACCGGCTGATCCACTCCAGCCGTGTAGGAGAATCTGCCCTGAGAATTCGGGATGTGATCTGCATACCCGCATTGGTCCAGCGGAAAATGCCTTCCGGTAATATTTCAGAGGGAACGCTGATTATTTTTACATCAGCTTGCCATTCAGGCCAGTTTTCAAGCCGTGCAAGCGTTTCATATACCATTTCTGCCGGGGCAGTTATGAATATTTCTGTATGGTAATAAGCCGGAGTCTGGCGGTTTATATCCATCATTTTGCAATAAGGGTCAAAAACAAGGTACAAATTATACCGAATTCCGCAAAATCAGATACCTGTGTGTGGATTGGTTGGATGTAAGTGACATATTTTAATTATATTGACAAAAAGTCAATAAATTATGACGGCATTACTCCTGGTTATCCTATCATTTCTGCAGGTTGAAGCCGTGCCTGAAGATCATTCCTTTGAGTTTTACCTGCAGGGTTTTACGCGCAACGCAGATTTTAACCCAGACAGTGCACTCTTTTATGCACATCGGATGTTAGAGGCGGCACACGATGCTGGTAATGATTTTAACGTAGTTCGATCCGAATATGCGCTGGGGTATACCTATCGCTACCTGAATGATTACCCTTCGGCAGTGGAGCATTACAGGAATGCATGGCAAATATCGCGGAGCAGGGGTTTTGAAGAGCGGGAGATGATGGCATCAAACGGACTGGGGATGTCGCTCTATGCGGCCGGAAATTATCCGGATGCCTTGCGATATTTATACATGTCGCTTGTTTTACGGGAAAAGCGGAATCAGTCGGAGGAGCTGGCTACCATTTATAATAATATCGGCCTGGTATATCTGAAACTATGGAACTGGCAGAAGGCGCATGAATATTTTAGTCTCGCGTTGCTTCAAAAAGAAACGCCGGACCGAAGCGATGCAGCGATTCTTGTGAACCTGGCGACCTGTCTGCCTTACATGCGGCGTTATGAAGAGGCGCATCAGCGCTTCGCCCAATTTCAGCGTGTATGCGCACAGGGCTGCAGTCCGGATCTTTGGTGTGATTTTTATAATGCCATGGGGGGGATGTACTTAAATCAGAATGATCTCTCAAGTGCCCTGATTTATTTCAGGAAGGTCCTTGCGCTGGCCCGTGAAAACGGCTTGCTGGCGCATCAGGAAATGGCACTGGATAATCTTTCGAGTGTGGAGAAGCAATCGGGGAATTACCGGAAAGCATGGGAATATACCGAGGAGGCTCAGAAGATTGCGTATTCGGTGGGTATGCCACATCGCATCCAGAGCAATTATCTTCAAATGGCAGAACTGCAGGAACAGCTTGGTTCTTTGGATCAGTCAGTAGGTTACTGGAAGAAATATGACTCGATGCGACAACTGATCAAAGGTGAGGAAGTGCTCAATGAAATATATTCCTATGAACTGGAATGGATCGAAAAGGCATATACCGGCGAACTGGCGGCACGTGAAGAAGCGCTGGCCTCCACCCGCCGTGCGAACGTCATCTTTATTGGTATGTCGGCCATCGTTGGCATCCTGGCCATTATGTGGTGGTATAATTACAGGAAGAAAAAGGCAGCGTTCAATCGCCTCGAGAAGATGCAGGAACAATTGATCAGGCAGGAGAAAATGGCTGCCCTGGGGTCTCTTATAGCCGGCATAGCACATGAGCTCAACAGTCCGCTGAGCGCCGCTATTGCGTCGGTAGAGTCAGGCAGCGCCCGGTTTGAGCGAATTTTTGAAAAAACGATGTCGGATGATCAACGTGCAAAATGGTCTACTGTAATTGAAGAATCCGAAAAGAACCATGGCAATGTTTATCTCACCGGGATGGCTCGCCGAACAGCCCGTAAAGAACTTCAGAAGGCATTGCCGGAGGGAAAAGACTCCAGTGAACTTATCGAGTGTTTGCTTGATCTTGGGGTGCAGCACCTGGATCATGGGCAGATAACTGTCAACTCGAGTCACGATGGAACGGGCATCAGGCTTATTTATGATTCACTTATGCTGAAAAGGGAACTTACCCGGGTGGATCGATCCCTGGAAAGCATGAGACTCGTGCTCCAATCCTTACGCGAGAGCTCAAGAGGGGGCAATGTGGAAATGGTTGTTGAGGATATTAATATTGCTGACAACCTGAAAGGGGTTCTTGTGTTATTGCATAATCAGTTAAAATATGCTGTGAATGTTGTCCTGGATATGCCAAAGAGCCCTCCTATGGTGCGGGGAAATGCACAGCAGCTCTCACAGGTTTGGATTAATATCCTTCTGAACAGCATACAGGCACTTCCTGATGAAAACCCCTGTATTAAAATCACCGTCGATAACCAGTGGAAAGACTATGTAATTGTGATGATTGCTGATAATGGAAGCGGCATTTCTGCCCTTGATCAACCATTTGTTTTTGATAAATTCTACACGACTAAGTTCGCACGGGAGGGCAGTGGTCTTGGATTAAACATTATTCATAAAATCGTCGAAAAACACGGGGGACGGATCTCATTTTTTTGTACTCCCGGTCAAACCAGGATGATCGTTTTCATACCCAGGCTATAAGCTGTACCTTTGTCTTATGGAAGATTATTCGTACGAAAAGGAATTAAGGAAACAATTTCTGATCGCCATTAACGATGAAACTGTACTGATGAAACTCGATGATGAGACACGGGCGGAATTCAGACAATTGAGATACAGGATGCGAAAAGGTACAGTCGGAGAATCTACCATGCGGAAGGTGGTTGAAAAGTACCTTCATAAACGCATCATCATCGTTGACAAATAATTTTGAATCATTTTTTGTGGATGGCCGTGAGTAGGTCGTAATTGAATAAGTTGGACAAAACGTCAAACTATTTTGACGTTATGTTCTGATTAGGTAAATTCCTCACAGGGAATAAGCCTGGTTTATTCATTTACAACTCAAACCTATTCTCCTATGGACTATTTAATTTACACGGAGCGTCTCAATTATTTATTGCATCAGATTGAACGAGGTAGGGTGAGTAGTCCGTATGAAGTCGCCGAAAAATACGACTGCTCAGAGCGGACTGTGAGGAGGATGATCAATCATTTACGTGCTGCCGGGCATGAGATCCGGTATTGCAGGAAGCGACTGCGATATTATATTGCTGAGTCGCTTTAGCTTACAAAAGAGGGTGCTTATAGAACAGGCATCCTTTTATTTTGGATAGTCAATAATATTTCTGCCAAGATAAATATCCCGTTCAACGATCAGCTGATCATTTTTTTGAACGGGTGTAACCAGCCCGGAGCCTCCGAAATCTTTGAGTTTGTTGGTTATGTCTGCAGTGAGCAACGGGTCATCCGTAAAGTGATAAGAATCCAGGTAATATTCGGTTAGGCCTGGTTCTTTTACCGTAATATGAATATGGGCGGGTTCTGTTCTTCCCGGATAGGGTGCGGGTCTGCGCGTATGAAAATAGAATGTGCCGTCGGCCCCGGTCTTTATCCACCCGCGGAGGTACCCATGTCTTTTCTCCCAACCGGAGGAGGATTCCCGGGTGGGGTAAATGCCATTTTGATCTGTATGATAAATATAAATAATCACATCGCTGGCGGGGGTCTTTCCATCCTTTTTGAAAACGGTGCCTTTCACCAGCATTTTGATCCCATTTTCCTTATAATCGGGAAGCGTATCGCGGTTGCTCAATTTTTTTGAGCCGTATTCATAAATAGCTTCACATCCTTCGCACGGTCCGCCGACAGCAATCAGTGGCTTTCTATCCTGTGATTTACAAGTACTTGTAAGGAAGAGAATTAGTATGAATAGTATATAGGTTCGCACACCTGTAAATACGGCGATTCCCTTTGAAGGTTTTTCGTTCACGTCATCCACGGTCAGAAATTATGCTTCTCGGATGAACGTTGTCTGCGAATTGATATTTAATTACCTTTGCACAGCAATTGAATATGGCCCCGTAGTTCAATGGATACCTGCCGGCAGGCAGGGAATAGAAGTTGTCCATGGAATTGCCAAAGGTTATTTCAGAAAGTAAAATACAATGGAAGCAAAAGGCTTCCGAATTATTAATGGCCCCGTAGTTCAATGGATAGAATAGAAGTTTCCTAAACTTTAGATACAGGTTCGATTCCTGTCGGGGCTACAATGACTGTTTGGGTTTGAGTATGAGCATACAGTTCAACTTGAGCCCAATTTTTTTATGCGCTTTTTTACCCTGAGAATTCCATCAGCCTGTGATGGTTCACCATTCCACTGATTGTGAATGTATTTCCAAATTGCTGTCACAATAGGATTAAGTAAAATTCTATTACATTTAGTATGTAATGAGGCTTTCCCACGACACAAAGCGAAAGTTCAGGACCGTGCTTTGGATTACGGTGGCATGGACAGTTATTTCGATGATCCAGCTGTTGTTTGAAGTTGCGATTTTGAAGGATTATGGATATGAATACCGCTGGAGTACATCTGGTAATTTTTTTACTTATTTTGTAATCAACTCCCTGGCGTTCGTGCTGAATGGTTTTATAGGAGGACTGGTAGTAGTCTTTTTTCTGCAAACCTGGATTCGCGATCGTTCCTATTCACGGGGTTTATTGTATGGAATGGCAGTCTATGTTGTCCTCTTTTTTTTGATGACATCTTTACAAAACTATTTTGTGATCGACTCCATGTGGGATGGCAAAAAATCATTTTCTACAGCTTATGTCAATGGTCTGAAAGATTATTTTTTCTCCTATGAGTTTGTTCGTTTATTCCCATTCTGGCTCTTGGTTCTGATCGGAACGCTGATCACTTTATTCATTAATGATAAATACGGTCCGGGGGTATTCATGAAGTTTCTCTCAGGACGCTACTTTGAACCGAAAGTAGAAGACCGAATTTTTATGTTCCTCGATTTAAAGGGCTCCACCCGCATTGCGGAAGAAATTGGGGAAGAAAAATATTTTCGTTTCCTTCAGCACATTTTTAAGGAAATCACTCCTGTTCTTCTGGCAACAAAAGCAGAAGTGTATCAATATGTGGGTGATGAAGTTGTTTTGAGTTGGAGCATTAAGAATGGGACGAAGAATATGAATTGTATACGTTGTTTTCAAGACATTTCGAAACTATTAATTAAATCTGGCCCCGTATATCAAAGCAAGTTTGGAGCTGTGCCCATTTTTAAAGCCGGCCTTCATGTGGGAAGGGCTACTGTCGGAGAGATTGGAGTACTAAAAAGAGATATCGTTTATTCAGGTGATGTGCTGAATACAACTGCCAGAATTCAAAGCCGGTGTAACGAGTTTGGTGTATTAATACTTCTTTCGGATAGTCTCCTGGGCTTATTTCCCTCAGGTGCATTGTCTGTTAAATCCATTGGGAAAGTGGCACTTCGGGGTAAATCTGAAGCGTCACCCCTGTTTACTCTGAATTAAGCATGCAGAATTGAGTCGCATGTGGCTGACACTTTCTCATTTTTCAGTAATTTTAGCGTTTGGTTAAATGTGAATACATATGCGTCATTATCTTATATTTCTTTCCTTTTTATTAATCGCCTGCGGTGGTGGTGATGAGGAACCTGATACTAAAATCGACGGGTTTACGGTGAGTGTTGTTGAATTCGATGAAGATTTAACGGGAGGTACTTCAAACATCAGCCTGAATTTAAGAGGTACTCTTGCATCAGACACGGATGTAGCTTATTCTCTTCGTGCGGGTACCGCTCAGCCGGGGGTCGATTTTCAGGAAACTGCCGGAACATTGACGTTCGACAAAACATCAAAATCAGCCGCGCTTGATCTTACGATCCTGGATGATGAACATTTTGAATTAACGGAAGTATTTTACCTGGTTCTGAATGCGGATGGAAATGAGTTTGCATATACACTCACCATCAACGATGATGATGCCATTGGTGAGGTACTGGAGGATGAGAACGGATATTATACGCCTGACAATTACACATCCATGACCCTTGCCTTTTCGGAGGAATTTGAGGGTACAGAACTCAATCCTGCAACCTGGAATTACGAATTAGGTGATGGATGCGATGTTGGCTTGTGCGGATGGGGAAATAATGAATTGCAATCATATACCGATTTGCCGGAAAACGTAAAAGTTCAGGATGGCTTTTTAACGATCACCGCAGAGAAAATTGAAAGGGATTTTTATTCGGCACGAATAACCACCAAGAACAAGGTTGATTTTCAATTCGGCCGGATTGATATCAGGGCAAAACTACCAAAAGGACAGGGGGTTTGGCCGGCGCTTTGGTTGTTGGGTAAAAACATTGATGATGTGAGCTGGCCTGCATGCGGGGAAATTGATATTATGGAACTCGTAGGGCATGAGCCGGAAATTGTTCACGGTACAGTTCATTACGATCATGGAGGATATAAGACCAATACTGCGCGCTATACATTGAATAGCGGTGACTTTTCTGATAAATTTCACGTCTTCACTCTGGTTTGGGAAGAGGATATAATGAGCTGGTATGTGGATAATCAGATTTACAGGTCATTCATCCGGGTTCCAAATACCACCTATCCCTTTAATTCACCCTTCTTTTTCATTGCCAATATAGCTGTGGGTGGAAACTGGCCTGGAAATCCGGATGGAACCACTGTTTTCCCTCAGACCATGGAAGTTGATTATATCAGGGTCTTCAAATAGTGGGGAGGTTAATCTGTAAATTCCAGCAAAGCACGTTTTTCTTCCGAGCCGTTAGAGGTAGTAGGGAATGGGCTGATTCCAACTAAAATAGCGCTCATCTCTTTATTGGCAAGTTCAAAACGCACCGTGTCCGCAGTACGATAGGGCCCGTTTGCACATTGACCAATGCATAATTCAACGGTAGTAGCATCGTTGTTAAGGCTTAACGCCAATTTGGCGTAGCCGTATCCGGCCCAGATACATACAACATCAGAGGGACACCTGGAATCAAGAATTTCTAAAACTTCAACTGTTACAGTGTCCTGTGATAAAGATATAACACCTGCTGTGGCCTGTGATCTTAATTCAAAAGTATTGTCAACCCCTATGAATATTGGGTTATCCAGATCTGTTCCGTCATTGCAAGCGGCGCAGGTGATCAGTATAATTCCGATGATGATTCGATTCATAACACAAAGACACAAACTTTTGCATGAAAGCTGGAAGTGCAAATAGATTTTTTTCATCTTGCACTCAAAATAATTTTTATGGCAAATTATGGTTTGATTGGCAGACTTCAGGCGCAGCCCGGCAAAGGCAATGAGCTGGCTGAAATTCTGCTGGAGGCATCGCGTTTAATGGAAAACGCAGCGGGGTGTAAACAATATATGGTGGCTCTACTGGAAGATGATGCTGACGCAGTTCAGATAATTGAGGTTTGGGATTCCAGAGAGGATCATGATAATTCGCTGGCATACCCGGGAGTAAAGGAACTTATTGGGAGAGCGATGCCATTATTAAGTGGTTCGCCCAAAACGGGAATTCATTTGAGTGTGTTAGGAGGTCACGGGTTGAATAAGTAATGAGTTCGGGTAATCAATTAGTTTGTCGGATTGAAAAAGACGTTACAACCGCAGAAGCGGATATGTATGGAAGACTGCGTGCGGGAGCACTCATAAATTTGCTGATTCAGGCGGCAATACGGTCGGCTGATGAGCTGGGTTTCGGCCTGTCTTACCTGCGGAAAAAAGAATTATTCTGGGTGCTCAGCAGGCTGAGTGTGGAAATCAGATCTCCTTTTCACTGGCGGGACACTGTTATCATCGATACCTGGCCAAGGGATATTGACGGGTTGGTCTATCTGCGGGATTTCGAAGCACGGGATAAGGACGGCAATATCCTCGTTGTGGGTTCGTCGGCATGGCTGGCGATTGACAAAAACCGGAAACGACCCACTCTACTGAGTGATGATGCAAACAAAATTTTTACACGGTTGAAAAGTAAACTGGCAGGCCCCTCGGTGATCGAGAAACTTTCACCGACTACGCTTACCACCGATTATCAGCGGACCATAATCCCGAACTATTTTGATTTTGATTTGAATGGTCATGTTACAACCACGCGCTATATCGATTGGATCATGGATTCTTATTCGGTCGATTTTCATGCAGCACACAGGGTAGCACGAATTGATATGAACTTTCTGCAGGAGATTTTGCCAGGCGATCGTATTGAGCTCAATAAAGTCATGCGTGATTCCGAACATTTGATTGAAGGGATTCTGGTACATAGTGGCAAGCCTTCTTTTCGCGCCAGAATAATTTTTAAAAAGGCGAATAAATAATCACCTCAATACATCGCTTTTTGGAAAGATGCATCTAACTTCGTGCTTATTTTTTAAGTCATGGAGCTAACCCAAATTAAGCAGTCACTCTACGAAGAGTGCATCGCATACGTAAATCGTCGCATCGATACTATTCAGCAGGCTATCATGTCTGCCAAGGAAGCGGCAGATGAGGAGACTAAGAACAGTACCGGTGATAAATATGAAACCGGGCGAGCGATGATGCAGATCGAGATTGAGAATCAGGTGGTGCAGCTCAAGGAAGCACAGCGGTTATTCGATGACATACGCATGATCCGTCCGGCCAAACATACAGATGATGCCCAGGCCGGAAGCCTGGTCATCACCAATCTTGGAAATTACTATCTGGCCATCGGTGCCGGCAAAATCACCGTAGATGAGAAAGACTACTTTGCAGTTGCTCTTTCATCACCTGTGGGTCAGCTGCTGATGGGGAAGAAGTCGGGCGACCAGTTTGAGCTCAATGGACGAAAGTTTGAAATCCAATCGGTCATTTAAAGCTTCGATCAAGCCGAAAGCGAATTCCTTCTTCCGCCCTGCCCATATTCCTGAATCCGGTTTTGATCAAAACCCGTTGAGAGGCCAATCCGTCTGGCAGCGTATCAGCAATGATGGATCGTACCTGGTTGTTTTGGAACGCAAAGTCTGTCATGGCGCCTAGTCCCTCAGTCGCAAAGCCAAGATTTTCATAACGTTTATCAATGTAGTAGCCAATCATTACAACACCCTGTTCATCGGGCGGACCGGCAAATCCAATACCGCCAACACACGTGTTCTGCAGTATCATCCACCAATGGGTACAGAATTCAAAATATTCCGGATTTCTGTCAATCATTCTGCAAATATGTGGGTAAGCATTGTCCAACTCTTTGCGGAAAGATTCCCCGGCGGAGATTTTCAGGTCGGTATCTGATAAGCCAAGTTGCTTCAGTACTTCAGAACGGTCCTGTTTTTCCAGAAGCAATAATTGATCTTTGGTTAGCGGGATTATCCGTAACCGTTGAGTTACCAGCTGTTTCATTTTGGAAAAGTTTCAGTTAATTAATCGTTTCTGCATGTGCATTTACGATCAAACTTTTCCAGGCATTTTAATGATGATTTTCAGAGGCAAATATTTTCCGTCAATATATAAAAATACTTGCAGTAAAGTAAAAAGTAGTATCTTGAAATGAACCAAATTTCGATTGTATGAAGTTCTTTCGTGCCCCATTATTTTATATCATCATTGCATTGCTGCTAAGTTGCGAGCAAGGCATTGATGAGACATCCTTTGCTGAGATTGAGATCAATTATGGTGATGATCTTGCTGTTCCGGCCGGTTTTGATGGCCGCCTCCTCATTATTTTTGCTGCAAACACCGATAGTGAGCCCCGGTTCCAGGTGAGGGATGATGTAAAGACGGCTCAGATATTTGGTATAGATGTGAATGACTGGCACCCGGGAGAACCGGTGAGGCTGGATGATAATGCATATGGATACCCCGTGGAGAAATTCAGTGATTTTCCTTCCGGAACCTATTCGGTTCAGGCGGTGCTTCATAAATATGACACGTTTAACCTTGCTCCGGGCAAAACGGTTTTACTGCCCATGGACCAGGGAGAGGGCCAGCACTGGAATCGGTCACCTAAAAACCTGTATAGTGTTCCAGTTTCAATTGATCTCACCGATAACCTGAAAGCAGGAATTACCCTGACAGAAGAAATTCCGGCCATTGAACCGGCCAGTGACAGTGAGTACATCAAACATGTTCGCCTGAAATCTGAGATGCTTACGGAATTCTGGGGCAGGGATATGTACCTTCAGGCCAACGTATTGGTTCCGCATGATTATGATCCTTCCGGGAATACACGGTATCCTGTGATGATATTTCACGGTCATTTTCCCTATACGATTGGCGGTTTCAGAACCGAACCACCGACAGCTGATCCCAATGATAATGTCTATAATGAGCGCTTCGGCATCACAGGCTATGAATATATTCAGCAGAAAGAAGCCTATGACTTTTATCAACGATGGGTTAGTCCGGATTTCCCAAGGTTCATTGTTCTGGAGATCCAGCATCAGAATCCATATTATGATGACAGCTATGCTGTTAACTCAGCGAACCTCGGACCATACGGCGACGCCATCACATATGAATTGCTTCCTCATGTTGAAAAGATGTACAATGGTGTTGGGGAAGGCTGGGGCCGATTCCTCTATGGAGGTTCCACAGGTGGCTGGGAAGCACTGGCGGTACAGGTCATGTATCCTGACGAGTATAATGGTTGTTTTGCGGCCTGTCCGGATCCCATTGATTTTCGGGCTTATACCGTGGTGAATATTTATGAGGATGACAATGCCTACTACCAGGAGGGAGAATTTATGAAGATTGCACGACCTGGTCACAGGGACAATAAAGGTCATGTAAGCACAACCATCGCAAGAGCGAACCAGCGTGAGCTGGCGCTCGGCAGCAACAGCCGTTCCGGTGACCAGTGGGATATCTGGCAGGCTGTCTATTCGCCGATGGGAGAAGATGGCTACCCGAAACCCATCTGGGACAAGATTACCGGAAAGATTGATCATGAGGTTGCGGAATACTGGAAGGAAAACTATGACCTGCGGTTCATTATGGAACGGGACTGGGAAGAGAAGGGGGAAAAATGGAAAGGTAAAATCCATATCTATTGCGGCGACATGGATAATTATTACCTCAATAATGCCGTGGTGCTTACCGAGCAGTTTCTGGAAAGTACCACTAACCCGTATTACGCTGGTGAAGTGGATTACGGTGACGGACAGGAGCATTGCTGGAATGGAGACCAGGAAAACCCCAATTACATCAGCCGGCTTCGGTATAATACCATGTATCTTCCAAAGATCAGGGAGCGCTTAAAGGCGACCGCACCCTCCGGCAATCGCCTTGCGAACTGGGGTTTTTAGGGATTATTATATTTTCTTCATAAGGCGTCAACAATTATATTTGGCGGCATTTATTAATTGATTTATATGAAGTCATTGCTTGCGGGTATATTTATTTTATGCCCCCTTTATGGATTTTGTCAGGGATCTGTTTGGCTGGATAAGGATTTGAATCAAATAGATGATTCGACAAACGCCGAATACTTTTATAATCCTGATCGGGTTGAACAATATTCGATGGGGGAGGATATCGTTTCGGTTTATTACATTAATTATGTTTCCGGGCAGCTCTATAAGACTGCTGGTTACAAGAAAAAGTTTAGGGGTACACGAGAGGGGAAGGAGCAGACATGGGATTCCGCTGGTCAGCTAATTTCGGAGGGAAATTATCACGACGGTTCAAAAGTTGGATTATGGAAGGAGTGGTATGCTGATGGTTCTCCGAAATCTGAAATTGAATGGGTAGAAGAGGATCACTTAATCATGCAATTTTATGATAGCGCCGGTCTGCATTCCGTTGTAGACGGGGATGGATTGTACTATTATAATACCAAGGAAATAACACACAACGGGCAGGTTAAAGGAGGCAAGAAAGATCAGGTCTGGACAGGATTCGAAGAAGGAAGAAAGGTCTATGAAGAATCCTATGAGGATGGCGAATTCATACATGGTAAATCCTTTCTGGAGGATGGGTCGGAAATCAGGTATACAGTGCTAATTAAATCGACGGAGTACAAAGCAGGGAAGGAAAATTTGTATGATATGATTCGCCGGAATATGGTATATCCTGAATATTCCATGTCCATGGGAGATCAGGGCAAAGTCTATGTTGAATTTACGATTGACAAGGACGGAACTCCGCAGGATTTAAGAGTTGTGAGAGGTATTTCACCCGAACTTGACAAGGAAGCACTCAGGGTTCTCGGAAAGATGGGCATGTGGAATCCGGCACTGCATCGGGGAATTCCGGTAAGTCAGAAGGTGATAATCCCCATTGTTTTCATGCTTGAATGATCTGATTCCCTTAAAATTCATGCCACCCCAAACCCCTTATTGTGGGGAAGATATCAGTTATCCCGGACAACTGAAACACCTCATTCTTAAATTAAAAAGGACCTTCCAATTTGGCAGGTCCTTTGTCTTTATTCCCCGAATAATTTATTTGGCATAGGATACAGATCTCATTTCACGGATTACCGTAACCTTGATCTGTCCCGGATACTGCATATCCTTTTCAATTTTTTGTGAGATTTCGAAGGAAAGCTGACCGGCCCGTTCGTCGGATACATTATCTGCATCGACCATCACTCTTAGCTCACGGCCTGCCTGAATCGCATAACATTTGTGTACACCATCAAAGCTGATTGCGAGGGCTTCCAGTTCTTTCAGTCGTTTGATATAACTTTCCATCACCTCGCGCCGAGCTCCCGGACGGGCACCCGAAATAGCATCACAAGCCTGTACAATGGGAGAAATCAACGAGGTCATTTCAATCTCATCGTGGTGAGCTCCGATGGCATTGCAAACCACGGGGTGTTCCTTGTACTTCTGTGCCAGCTCCATGCCCAGTATGGCGTGGGGTTTTTCAGGCTCTTCATGCCACACCTTGCCAATGTCATGCAGCAGTCCGGCACGTTTTGCCTGTTTTGGATTAAGACCCAGTTCAGAAGCCATCGTGGCACAAAGGTTGGCGACTTCCCGGGAGTGCTGAAGTAAATTCTGTCCGTATGACGACCTGAACCGCATGCGGCCTACCATCTTTATCAGTTCAGGGTGGAGGCCATGGATGCCCAGATCGATAACAGTACGCTCACCGATCTCTACGATTTCCTCCTCTATGTTCTTTGTTGTTTTTGCCACAATCTCCTCGATCCTGGCAGGGTGAATTCTGCCATCCTGTACCAGTCGGTGTAACGACAGACGGGCTATCTCCCTTCTCACCGGATCAAACCCGGAAATAATTATTGCTTCGGGTGTATCGTCCACAATAATTTCTACGCCGGTAGCGGCCTCGAGAGCACGAATGTTTCGGCCTTCACGCCCAATGATTTTCCCCTTGATATCATCACTTTCAATATTGAAAATAGACACACAGTTTTCTATCGCATGTTCAGTCGCTGTTCGCTGAATTGTTTCCAGAACGATCTTTTTGGCATCTTTGGTTGCGGTCAATTTCGCTTCCTCCAGAATATCCTTAATAGTGGAAGAGGCCTTAGTCCGCGCTTCGTCCTGCAGGGATTCCATCAATTTTTCTCGTGCTTCGTCTGCTGTGAGATTTGAGATTTTCTCCAGCATACTGATTTTTTGCTGGTTGAACTTTTCTATCTCAGCCTTCTTCAGGTTGATGACTTCAATCTGACTGTTGAGCTGTTCTTTGAGTTCATCGACTTCCGCTCGCCCTGTTTTTAATTTTTCAAACTCTTTGCTCAGGTGCTGATCTTTTTGCTTCAGCTTATTTTCATTCGTTATGAGCAGTTGCTTTTTTCGGGAAACCTCTTCTTCAAACTCACTTTTAAGCTTGAGGAATTTTTCCTTTGCTTCCAGTATTCGGTCCTTCTTAATATTCTCTGCTGCAATTTCTGCTTCCCTGATGATTGTCCGACCTTTTTCTTCAATCTCCAGTTCCTTCTCCCTATTGGCCTTTCCTTTGAGCGCACGGCCTACAAGGATGCCAATCACCAGAAATATCACTCCGGTGACGATCATATATAGTATATCCATCATGTTGTTAGGTTTAGAAAACGGCCCCGGCCGGGTACGTTTTACCTGGCTGTACCTGCAACGATACAGAATGCGGGATTATACATCCGCTAAAAGGAAGGAAAGTATGTTGTACCCGTCAGAGTGCCTGACTGATACGGTTATTCAGATCATTAATTTTTTCCAGAACGCTTTCATCTGCCCCGTAACTCTTTTCTTCAGCTTCCATCTTTTCTATCAGGCAATCAAAAGCAACCATGGATAATAGATCCTGTTTATCATCGATACCAAAGCGCTCGCGGTAATTACGCAATCTTTCATTGATACTTTTTCCAGCTTTGCGAACACGCTCCTCATCTTCGGGTCTCACCTTCATTGGATATTCCCGGTCCGCAATTTTTATTTTTATTGAAAGTTCGTCCATACGCGTTAACTAATATGCGCAATGCATTTATCGATCTCTTTTATATATTCATCAATCTTTCTTTTCAGCTCAGAAGTATCTTGCCCTTCTGTATCTATGCTATTTACAATCTTACTAATTTTAAACTTATTTTGAAAGCCGGTTATTTGCTCATCCCGTTGCTTCAATTCTTCTCTCAGACCTTCATTTTCGGCCTGTACACCGGCCAGTTCCGAACGAAGTTTTTTGTGTTCATTTAGTAAAAGGGATACCTTTCTTTCCAGCGAAGAAAATTCATTTCGAAGCAGATCGTTATTCATTTTATTTTCGTATTAGAGCATTTAATTCGGTTTCAAAAGCACTCATCAACCTGTTCATTGTTTTATCGATAACCTTGTCATCCAGTGTACGGTTTCTGTCCTGTAATGTGAAGGTAAGTGCGTAGGCCTTTTTGCCCGATTCAATTTTGTCGCCTTCATACACATCAAACATCCGAACGTCCTTCAGAATTTTAGATTCATTTTTAAGGGCCAGCATTCTGATATCTTCGAATGTTATATTCTTACTGATTACCAGTGATAAATCCCTCCGTACCTCAGGGAATTTGGCAACTTCTTTGAATATAATACTATTATTTGAAATTCTGATAACCTGATCCCAATCAATATCGGCAAAATAAACATTCTGCCGAATTCCAAACTTTCGCGAAAGCTTTGAATCAACCATCCCTAAACGCGCGATTTCCCTTTTACCCACCCTTAGTGAAAGTGTATATGAGAATCGGGGATCACTTACGACTTCCTGTTGAAGCGAAGCATTGAGGATCCTGCTCAGGATAAGGTGCACTACCCCGGAGAGGTCATGGAAATGTACATCCCGGTCGGTCTTCTGCCAGTTTTCTTCCAGGAATTTGCCCGAAAAAATTAACCCAAGGCGTTGACGTTCTGTATATTTATCATCGTGTTTGGAGTACTCCTTGCCAAATTCAAAAAGCCTGAGTTCTGTTTGCTTATGGCTGATATTATACTGGGCCACTTCCAGCATGCTGAAGAGCAGTGATTGACGCATTACCCCCAGGTCTTCGCTGAGTTTATTTAAAATTTCAACGCTTTCTTCAGGGTTTGAAACGCCATAATCGGCTGAATAAGCAGGTTTTGTCAGCGAATTTGTAATGATTTCAAAAAAGCCGTTTGAAACCAGTAAATCACTAATGGTTCGTTGCAGCTTGTCCGGACTTTTCTCATCGAACTCAGCCAGGAAATCGCTGGACAAGCTTTCCGGAAGAGGAACCTGGTTAAATCCATAAATGCGCAAGACTTCCTCAATAATGTCTGCCTCGCGTGTCACATCAACCCGATAAGGTGGAACAACGGCGCGAAAGCCATCATCCGTGAGGTCGGTCATTTGGATATCCAGGCGCTTCAGGATTGTTTCGACCGTAGGAGTGGGTACAGGAATACCAATAAGCCGGTCGATATGAGCATAACTTACCTCAATAATTTTCGGCTCAATCTTCTGCGGATAAATATCGATGATCTCAGAGGCAATGGTTGCTCCTGCAATTTCCTGCATCAACAAAGCAGCGCGTTTTAATGCATAAACCGTAATTTCCGGATCAGTGCCTCGCTCATATCTAAAGGAAGCGTCTGTCTTCAACTTATGATATTGTGCGGTCTTTCGAATATAATCAGGGGAGAAATAGGCACTTTCAAGAAAGACTCGCCTGGTAGATTCCTTTACCCCGGAACCTGTCCCGCCGAAAACACCTGCTATACACATTCCACTGTTTCCGCCGTCGCAGATCATCAGATCACCTGCTGCCAGCTTTCTTTCCTTCTCATCAAGCGTGGTAAAAGTAGTGCCCTCAGGCAATGTCTGAACGATCACTTTTTGACCGCTGATTTTATCGGCATCAAAGGCATGCATCGGCTGTCCTGTTTCATGCAAGACAAAATTGGTGATATCAACAATGTTATTGATTGGGGCCAGGCCGATGGAACGCAATCTGTTCTGAAGCCATTCAGGAGAGGGACCAACGGTTATGTTTTCGAGGGTGAGGCCGGAATACCTCGGACATGCCTCAGTATTCAGGACTTCAACGGAAACGGGTGTACCGGAAATATTGTCGGGAAACGCACTTACGTCAGGCCACAGAACTTCCTTGTGCAACACGGCTTTAAGATCACGGGCCACCCCGATATGGGACGCAGCATCAGCTCTGTTAGGCGTAAGGCCGATTTCGATTATATGATCATCCTGAAGGTTAAAATAATTGGCTGCTGGTGTACCATTGTCCAGGTCTGTTGAAAGCACCATAATGCCGTCATGACTCTCTCCCAATCCGATCTCATCCTCGGCACAGATCATGCCTGCCGAAGCCACTCCCCGAATCTTTGCTTTACGGATTTCAAATGCCTCACCATCTTTGGGATATAGCATTGTCCCTACGGTAGCGACTACAACCTTTTGTCCTGCATCTACATTGGGGGCGCCACACACAATCTGTACGGGCTCATCAGCCCCAATATCCACCATTGTCACTTTTAGCCTGTCGGCATTCTCATGGGGTTCGCATTGTAGAACTTCACCGATCACAAGCCCCTGCATTCCGCCTCTTACCGCTTCAATTGTTTCAATGGATTCAACTTCAAGACCTGTGTCTGTAAGCCGTTCACCTATTTTTTCCGGGGATTCATCCAGTTCGATATATTCCTTAAGCCAGTTAAGGGAAATTTTCATATCCTGAGTACTTGATTAATCCAACAAAACTACATAATTCCGCCACTTCTGGGATGCATACTCCTGAATTTTCAGTGATAGTTCTTCTCACCGGCCCTGATGGCACCCTTTAATAGATTTTGAGGAGGAGGGAGAGGACAGGAATAGCTGTCTACATAGGCGCAATACGGATTATACGCTTTGTTGAAATCAAGGATGATCGTGGCAGATCCGCCATGTTCCACATCGAGGTATCGTCCGGCTCCGTAAGTATCATCGCCGCTGGTGGCATCTCCGAACGGAATGAAAAGTTTTTCTTCATCAATGTTCTCCAGGATCAGTAACCGTTCGCTGTTGCCATCCAGGTTAAATTCGGCATACCCGTAGCTGAGGTATTCCTCTTTCTTACCATCGTTTGTGCCCAGCGGTACGATATCACGTTTTTCAACTGGAGTGAATCGCGCCGCGATACGATACGTGAGATCTGGTTCATAATATTTCAATGAATCCAGTGATACCCCCGCCGTAATGAAAGGGGATTCTTCCGAAAACCGCATAAACCGATCGGTGTCTTCGCGGGATTCCATAATTTCCTCCCGATAATTCGCCGGGTTGATTCCGCCCATGAAATTGTACAGAATTGAAAGTACTATCACCAATAATGCACCGCCATAGATCCATTTCTTCATGTTGCGTTCATTTTTATTTAAAGCATTTGCTCATCAGCAAAGCTAAGATAACGCTCACTATTCAAAATCAGATGATCCAGTAAAGGTATTTCAAGGAGTCTGCCTGCTTTCACCAATTTCTGCGTTAGCTGAAGGTCCGACTGACTGGGCTTTAAATGTTCACTGGGATGATTATGGGCAACGATTACTGCGCTGGCTAAATGATCCACTGCTGTTTTAAATATAATTCTGGGATCTACCACTGTTCCGGAAATTCCCCCCTTGCTGATTTGCTGTTTTAGGATCAGCCGATGATTCCTGTTCAAAAGTAAGATCCAGAATTCTTCGTGGCTCAGGTCCTGCAGATCCCGGCGTATGAGCGCATAGGCATCTCCGGAAGACTGAATGCCCGGACGGTCTGCAGAGGTGCATACATCACGACGGCGACCAAGTTCTATGGCCGACACCAAATTTATTGCCCGTGTTTCACCAATGCCTTCAAGCTTTCTTAAATCTCCCACCGATAAACGGGCGAGCTGCTTCAGGTCGTAATCTACCCGCCGGAGTAGCTGGCGGGCAGTTTGGTCCGGATCACTCCCCGAGCCAATTAATAATGTTAATAATTCAGTATCCGAAAGATGTGCCGTGCCGAATTCAAGTAATTTCTGACGGGCACGATGAATAAGGGGAGACTTGACCGTAATTTTCATGCTGCAACAAAAAAACCGCGACGGTCATAAACAAAAAAAGCACTGCCATCAGCAGTGCTTTTTTAAAGGTATGGTCAGTCAATTAAAGACTGTTCACAAGCTTGGTGAGCTTCGACTTGTTATTCGCAGCCTTATTCTTGTGTATAATGTTTTTCTTTGCCAAACGGTCCAGCATGCTGGTGACCTTCTTCAGCAATTCCTGAGCCTCTCCCTTATCGGAAGTACCACGCAGCCTTTTAATGAAAGTTCTGGTGGTTTTGTGCTGATACCGGTTTCTTAATCTTTTCGCGTTGTTAGAACGGATTCTTTTTAACGCCGACTTGTGATTTGCCATATTCTGATCTTATTCTTCTACCCGTTTTTTAATTGAGTGTGCAAAGATAGGTTGAAAATATTTATTTCCAAAAGGAAATGTATAATTATAAGTTGTCCGCCGCGTACCCCATATTCAGGTCTATGAATCAGTTTTACAGGGGCTTTTTGGTGTTTCTGGCAATTCAGTGTGTATTTGGTGCAAACGCAATGAGGCAGGCTGACTGGGGGTTCTTTGGTCATAAAACCATTAATCGCCTCGCTGTTTTCGCATTACCGGAAGAAATGTATCCGTTTTTCCGTTTCCATATCCAGGAGCTATCCCTCCTTTCCGTAAAGCCTGATCAACGGCGCTATGTGGTAAAAGAAGAAGGGGAACGACACTTTATTGATATTGACGCCTACCCGGACAGCATTCTGCAGGCCTGGCAGGAAGACCCTTTCTATGCCGATTCCCTTCCTCAACAATGGTTGCACGATCACGGGGCATTGCCCCGACAGGTTCTTATTCATAAAAGACTTCTGACGACAGCCATGCTGAAAGGGGAATCAGCTTCCGTTTTACGCCTTGCTGCCGAATTAGGTCATTATATTGGTGATGCTCACGTGCCACTCCATACCACTCAAAACTATGACGGGCAGCTTACCGGACAACGCGGGATCCATGGTTTGTGGGAATCGAGGCTACCTGAACTGCACCTGGCACAGTATGAATTGTTTACTGACAAAGCACGCTACCTCGAGAACCCCGGTGAGGCAATCTGGAAGGCAATTTTTGAAAGTAATGCAGCGGTAGATTCCGTGCTGGCAGTTGAGCAGGAACTGGCACGGGCTGTTGATCAACAGATCATGAGTCATGACATCCGCAGGCTGCAGACAATGCGACAGTATTCCACTGAGTTTGCAGATGCCTATGAAAAGGCAATGAACGGAATGGTTGAGCGTCGTATGCGGGCATCAATTCAACTCACAGCTGATTTTTGGTATACATGCTGGGTAGATGCCGGGATGCCCGTAATGGCAAATGAAGAATTGATCAATCCGGGGCATATGATGGATGAATGGGATGATTCGCTCCGGGTTATCACTCCGAGAAATGTTCTTCACCATTGAATAAGTTATTGTGTAGCTTTGGCGGATGAATCTCATTTCTGCAGATAATATTTCAATCCGGTTTGGTGACCGTCTGTTGCTTGATAATGTTTCGTTCGGACTGGAACAGGGTAGGAAAGTAGCCCTTGTTGGAGTGAACGGTTGTGGAAAATCCACGTTACTGCGAATCCTGGCAGGAGAAGAGGCTCCCTCCAGCGGTGAGGTTGCCTATAAAAATGACCTGAACATGGCATATCTGCCTCAACAGCCTGACCTTGACCCGGATGCCACAATACTGGAGGCAGCCATGGACATGGATGATCCTGTAATGGAAGTTGTTAGTCAGTATGAACAGGCTGTTTATCGTTCAGCGTATGATCCCAAAGCTGTGGAAAGACTCACGGATCTCGCAAGTAAGATGGATTCCCTTAATGCTTGGAATTATGAGTCTAAAGTGAAAGAAATACTGGGAAGACTTGGGTTGCATGATCTGGAGCAAAAGGTGGGAGAACTATCGGGCGGACAGCAAAAACGTGTCGGACTTGCCCGTGCATTGCTTCAGCAACCGGAATTACTGTTGCTTGATGAGCCCACAAACCATTTGGATCTTGATATTATTGAATGGCTGGAGGAGTATCTGAGTGCAAATCAGATGTCCATTCTCATGGTGACGCACGACCGGTATTTTCTGGAAAGTGTTACGAATGAAATTGTAGAGATTGATCAGGCTAAATTGTTTCAATACAACGGCAACTACAGCTACTTCCTGGAGAAAAAGCAGGAGCGATATGAAAATGATCAGGCAAGATCGGAGAAAGCCCGAAACCTGATGCGAAAAGAACTGGAATGGATTCGCAGGCAGCCAAAGGCAAGGGGCACCAAGGCAAAATACCGTATAGAAGCGTTTGAAGAATTGAAGAAGGATGCTGCTCGTCCGGCGAGTGCAGGCACCGTCGAACTCGATGTGAGCGAGAAAAGGCTTGGGGGGAAGATCATCGAATTGCAGCATGTTTCCAAAAGTTATGGTGAAACGGTCATTCTCCGGCCCTTTAGTTATATATTTCGTAAGGGCGAAAAGATTGGTATCGTGGGCAAGAACGGATCCGGGAAAACCACATTTCTTGAAATACTTTCAGGCAGACTTGAACCTGATTCAGGTGTTATTGATCAGGGTGTCAATACCCATATTGGATATTTCAGGCAGGAAGAACCCAATTTCAAACCGGGAGAACGTGTGATCGATATAGTACGGGCAGAAGCGGAAGTAATGAAACTTTCTGATGGCAATGAGATTTCCGCTTCCCAAATGCTGCAACGCTTTAATTTCAGTCCGTCCCAGCAGTACGATATCGTGGATAAACTCAGTGGTGGTGAAAAAAGACGACTGCAGCTGTTACTGGTACTCTTGCTAAATCCGAATTTCTTAATTCTGGATGAACCAACAAATGATCTTGACCTGATTACACTTCAGGTGTTGGAGGATTTTTTACAGGGATACAAGGGATGTCTGATTGTCGTGAGTCATGACCGTTATTTTATGAACCGCATGGTGGATCACTTGTTCATCTTCGAAAAGGGGAAGGATGTGGAGGATTTCAACGGGACCTATCTTCAATATCGTGATCAGCAGGATCTTCAAAAATTCGCCGAACAGGAATCCAGAAAACCTGAGCTACAGAAATCAAAAGAAAAAGCAAGGGGATCATCAGAGAAGCTTAGTTTCAAGGAAAAGCGTGAAATGGAACAACTTGAGGCGGACATGGAGATACTGAATAGCAGAAAGGCAGAACTAATAGAATCCCTGAATTCAGGAGACCTGAATCATGAGCAGTTGCGTGAGGTTGCGGAAGAAATAGAAAAAAACCAGGAAGAACTTGATTCCAAGGAGTTACGATGGCTGGAACTATCTGAAAAAGAAGGTTAATCAGGCCATATTATTTCAATAGCATCGGTTTCCGTAGCAAATGTGGTATGCGTGATACTTTTGCCGGGTCGTAATATTTTCCATTCACGTTGTTTCCGGGTAAGTGCTTCCTGGGAACTTACTTCCCAGGCATTGATTTTGTGAAAAAGGACCGGGTTGATTGCATCAGAAGTCAGTGTGATTTCATCCGACTCTGCCATCACTACCTCACTTCGATCTCCCAGAATCCATTCTCCACTGATCATATCCAGAACCCGTCTGCTATCCGGAACGCCGTATCCGATAAAATTATTGGGGAAATATCGAAGATTGGCAGAACGACGAATGATTTCAGAGATCTGGACATTGGTAAGCGTTGAGTCTGACTGGAGGATGCAGGCCGCCATTCCGGTGATAACGGGCGCTGAAAAGGAAGTGCCGGATGCCGAATAACAGGATACATCCGGTTTGATTACCGGTAGAGTATATTTTCCAATGGATGAATAATTCTGTCGTGTCCAATGCATCAAGTTTGTAGCTCCTATTGCCAGAACCCCAGGTGCATCGGCAGGAATATTTACCACAGAAAAAGATTCATTTCCACTGTTGCCGGCCGACATAATAATGAGAAGCCCTTTTTCATTTACGGCAATTTCAGCTGCTTTGGTAAGTGCCGACGACCGCCCGTCGGCATCTTCCTGCGCATAGTCTTCATCCGGGTTATCGTGACCATCGGCATACCCCAGTGATGAATTAATGATCCTTACCCCTTGTTTTTCCATCCACTCAACTGCTGCGATCCAGTAATCCTCCTCGCCCCGATATTCCCGGGGATCTTCATCTGTACGGGCTAAATAGTAACGGGCATCGTATGCGAGGCCGTTAATTTCATTTTTTTCCGGCTGATAACCACCGATCAATTGCCAAACCCGGGTGCCATGATAATCGTTGTTTTTCATCTGTGAAAAACCATCTGTAATATCGGTCTCTACAAAATTCCGGTAGCCAAGAAATCCTTTTTGATCAAAAATATACGACAAAGACTTAACCTTGTCAGACCGGTAAAAGCCTGCGTCAATTATTCCTATGCGCACCCCTTTTCCTGTCAGACCCGCCTCACGAAATGCCTCGGCATGGATCTGACTGAGTGCTGCATCCAATTCTTCCTGCGGTTGACCAGCTGAAGTGATGCGAAGGTTCAGGTTCAGGGGCCGAATGGAGTCAATTTCAGAATACTCCTGAAGTATTTCGACATCCGCGTGATCAATGACTGCCGAAGCAGCTTCCAACCAACTGGAATAGATGATGGGTGATATACCAAATGCCTCAAGCGAATTCAGATGCGAGGTTTTACAGAATTCCTCCGAACAATTTTTTAAATCGTGATTTTTGTGGTTAAGATATATCCAATACTTTTGTTGACCATCTGCCAGAAACGACCAGCAGAGCATAAGCATCAATAACCAATATTTATTAGCTTTCCACATAGCATTGAAAATCTCTTGAAATTATGAAATATACCCCCCTTCCCCAAAGTGAATACAATACGAACCGAAAAAGATTTACAAGTCTGCTAAAACCAGGTTCGGTCGCGGTATTCAACTCAAATGATATCATGCCCACGAATGCCGACGGGACGATGCCGTTCCGCCAAAATAATGATATTCTGTACTTATCTGGCATCGACCAGGAAGAAAGCATTCTGGTTCTCTTTCCAGATTTTCCGGATCCGCGGTGGCGGGAGATTCTCTTTCTGAAAAAAACAAATGAGCACATCGCCATTTGGGAAGGCCATAAGTTCACGAAGGAAGAAGCAAGGGAACTGTCGGGAGTGGAGACGATTCTGTGGCTGGAAGATTTCAAGAGTACGTTCAATACGCTGATGGCCGAGGCAGAATTTGTCTATCTCAATACCAACGAACACATACGTGCAGTGGTAGAAGTAGAAACAAGGGATGCACGATTTTCCGAATATTGCCGTCAGCATTACCCGCTGCACAAATATGAGCGGTCGGCACCCCTGATGCATGAGCTGCGCGCTGTGAAATCCGAAGCCGAAATTCAGCAGATCAAAAAAGCCTGTGAAATCACCGAATCCGCTTTCCGCAGGGTCCTTTCAGTTGTGAAACCCGGAATCATGGAATACGAAATTGAGGCTGAATTTGCACACGAATTTCTTCGGAACCGAAGCCGTGGATTCGCTTACATACCTATTATTGCCGCAGGTGCCAATGCTAATGTCCTGCATTACATCGAGAATAGTGCGGAATGCAAGGATGGTGAAATCATCCTGATGGACGTTGGTGCTGAATACGGAAACTATAATGCCGATATGACCCGAACCATTCCGGTAAACGGTACTTTTTCCAAGCGTCAGAAGGATGTATACAATGCTGTGTTGCGCGTCATGCGCGAGGCAATGGACATGCTTCGTCCCGGTAATGTCATTCCCGAATATCATAAAGAAGTCGGTAAGGTCATGGAATCCGAATTACTCGGCCTTGGGCTGTTGGATAAAACGGATATAAAAAACCAGGATCCGCTATGGCCGGCATATAAGAAGTATTTTATGCATGGCACCTCGCATCACCTTGGCCTGGATGTGCATGATGTTGGCAATATCTATCAGGGAATGAAAACGGGTATGGTATTCACTGTTGAGCCCGGGATTTATATCAGGGAAGAGGGATTTGGAGTTCGCCTGGAAAATAATGTGGTTGTAGAAGAAAATGGTGTGCGCGACCTGATGGGCACTATTCCTATCGAAGCCGAAGAAATTGAATCACTTATGAATCACTGATTCTTCCCGTTGTAATTCTTCTGAAAGTCTTTTAAACCGGAGCAAGGCAATGGCGCCGGTGATCTTTGAAAAGGCAAATGCTGCCCTGGAACGCTGTGCGCGGATAAATTCCCGGATCACCTCTTTTTGTGACCGGACACGCCGGACGATCACAAAAATTAATATGGCGGAATAGAGCAGCGACAAGAGTATTACAAGTACCATATTTTCTATAACGGATATTTTAGTAATTTAGATATATTCCAATGAAGCAAAGTTACGATTCACAGCAGGCACCGGAACCGGTAGGAAGTTACCCGCATTCTCTAAAAGCAGGCCCCTTTTTGTTTTTGTCCGGGGTAGGTCCGAGAACAAGGAACAGCAGGGATATTCCCGGAGTGACCCTGGGGGATCGGGGGGAAATTTTATCCTATGACATTGAGGAACAATGCCATGCTGTTCTGAAAAACGTAAAACTTATTCTGGAAGCCTCCGGAGCAAGGTGGGAAGACCTGGTGGACATTACTGTTTTTCTAACCAATATGAAGGATGACTTTAAGGTATTCAATAAGATTTATGCCTCGTATTTCACCGACCACCGTCCTTGCCGAACAACGGTGGAGGTAAATGCCCTGCCAACGCCAATCGCTATTGAGCTGAAATGCATTGCTTACATTGGGGAGTGATACAGAACAATTAAACAAATGAGATTCAGCATCCTGTTCTTTCTTCTGCTATTTACCGTATTGCGGCTGGATGCGCAGGAAAACAGGATCATACTGTTAGGCAAAGGATTGGATAATGCCAACCCTGAAGTTTTGCGGAAGTTAACGGCAGACCTGGCTGATCATCCTGCCGCGTTGATCATCACAGGTGATTACCTGGAAAACAGACACCGCGTCGATCAGAATTTCCTCGTTAATTCAGAACTGGGTTCAAGGATCAGAGAATACACAGGCCCCGTTTATTTTATTCCCGGGGAAAATGAATACGGACCGTTTCAAATGAACTCCGTCAGCCACCTTGCCACACTGGCAGAGTCGGTTTCAGAAATCGACACCACATGGCACATTGTTCCTGAAAATGGATGCCCCGGACCGGTTAGTGTTGAGGTAAATGAAAGTTTCCTGCTTGTATTTATTAATACATCGCGATTTTTGCATTACGGAGATGTAATACCGTTTTCGGAGTGCGGTCAGTCGGATGAAGCCGCTGTTTTTGATGAGCTTGAAGAGATTCTGAAAGAAAATCTGCATAAACCGGTATTTGTTGTAGGGCATCATCCATTGCGCTCGCGGAGTTTTTATGCCGGTGTATTTCCATGGTATCAGCACCTGTTGCCGCCGGTTTTGGGAAGTATATATGCCGGATTCAGAAAATATATCGGTGGAGTTCAGGATATCAAAGGAGACCGTTACCAGGCATTGATCGCTCAGCTTGAGTCCTCGTTCGATGTTCATCAGGGTGTATATTACCTTTCGGGACATGAAGGCTATTTTCATTATGATATACTTGACAAATCACCTCTTCGCTCTCAGATAATAACGGGTTCCTTGGAAAATGGAACTTATGCGAAGCCGGTCAAAGCCCCCGAAATGCAAAACGGGGTTCAATTGAGTGATTTTACACGTATTTCATCCAATCCGGGATATGTACTCATCGATTTGCTGGCCCTTTCCGCATCTCTCTCCACTTATAAGGTGGCTGTGGCATACAGGGGTGTTGGTAAGGATGAAGTTTCGGTGAGTTTCTATAACGGCGAAATTCCCTACAATGTGGCATACAAAAGAGATACGAGTTTTTCCGGATCAAGCATCAACACCTCAGCCACCCAAAAACTTCTGAAGAACTCTAAAAAACCCGGACTATTAGGTAATAATTACCGGGACGAGTGGTCAGCCACTATTTCGGGGGTTCCTGTATTTGACATTGAAACAGAAAAAGGAGGGCTCTCCATTGAAAAAAAAGGTGGTGGGCAGCAAACCCGGTCATTACGACTTGAGGCGGAGAATGGCAGGCAGTACGTACTCAGATCCATTCAAAAATATCCTGAAAAAGCTGTTCCCCTGGCGTTGCGGGGAACCATTGCCGAAGATATAATCAGCGATCAGATTTCGGCTTCTCATCCATATGGGGCATTTGTGATTCCACAAATCGCTGAAGCAGCGGGTGTCTATCATACTAATCCACGGTTGGTATACCTGCCTGATGACCCGGCACTTGGAAAGTTCCGGGAAGACTTTGCCAATGGCCTGTACCTTTTTGAGGAACGCCCGGATGATGATCACTGGGAGGATGAAGATCACTTTGGCAATGCTCCGGATATCATCAGTACGGCGGATGTTGTGGAGAAATTGGGTAATGATGATGATCATTTTATCGATGAGAAGCAGGTGATCAGATCCCGGCTTTTTGACATTTGGATTGGGGACTGGGACCGGCACGATGATCAGTGGAGATGGGCCCGTTACAAAGACGATGAAGACTTCAAGACTTATGCACCCATTCCCAGAGATCGTGATCAGGCATTTTTTTGGTCAGACGGACGCTTGCTGCAGCTAAGTTCCCGCCGATGGGGACAGCCTAAATTCCAGGGTTTTCACGAGGTGATCAGGGATGTAGCAGGCCTGAACTATAATGCCAGATATTTCGATCGCACGTTCATTACACAGAGTGAGCTGGGAGACTGGGAATCGATCGCCCGTGACTTACAGGAAAGACTTACTGATTCGCTGATTGAAAACTCGGTGGCAGCATTCCCGCCAGAAATCTTTGACCTTCACGGCAATGATATCATCCGGAAACTTAAGCGCCGTCGGGATGATCTCCTGAATTACGCACGGGAATACTATGAATTTCTTTCAAAGACAGTAACCATAACCGGTAGTGATGAAGCAGAACGATTTACGGTCGATTACTTCAGCGATTCACTGGTAGTCAGGAAATACCGGGTAAAGGAAAAGAGCGGCGAGATCAAATACCTGGCGTATGAACGTTCATTTGACCCTTCAGTGACAAAGGAGATACGCCTCTTCGGTTTGGAAGGTGATGATCGCTTTCTGCTGCAAGGCGACGCTAAAAAGGCCCCAAGAATAAGGATTATCGGTGGTAAAGGTCAGGATAGTATCCTGGATGAAAGCTCTGTAAAAAGCCGTCTGCGAAACACCATTTTCTACGATAAGCCCGATGCCTTTTTGTATTCATCGGGTGAAGTGAGGGACAGAAGGTCAGGGCGCGCACAGGTAAATCAATATGACCGGTATGAGTTTAAATACGACAAGGCAATGCCGCTTATTACGGGGGGATTCAATCCGGATGATGGGTTATTCCTTGGTGGAGGTGTGTTAATTCAAAAGCACGGATTCAGAAAAGAACCGTATGCTGCTCAGCATAAATTTCTTGTTTCGTTTGCCCCCAGGTCAGCATCTTACAGCCTGTCCTATAACGGGGATTTTATTGATGTGATCCGGCGGACCGACCTTGAACTCACCGCCAGAATTGATGAACCAAGTTTTGGTGATTTCTTTTATGGGTTTGGGAATAAAACCAATTTCAATGACTCATTATTTGAAGCGGGCAGACAGTTTTACCGTGTGCGTTATTCACAATGGCTGCTTCAGCCTCTATTTCGGGTCAATGCCCGAAATGGTAAACATATCTTCAGGGCCGGACCGTATTACAGGGCGGTGAAGATACGCAGGGATGAAAATACCCAGATCACAGACCGGTTTATCATCGCATATTCTGAGTTTGTGGGACGTGGTGAGGAATCTGAATTTCCGCTGCTTGATACCCGCCGGCATTATGCGGGCGCAAGGATCGGTTATGACCTGGATCTGAGAGATTCCGAAATATTTCCGCGTCTCGGAGTTTTCTGGAAGAATGAACTAACTGTTGCCTATCAGTTGAATGATGAAAAATTCAGTCATCAGAGGTTTGGATCCGATCTGTCATTCTATTTTACGGTGGGCGGTGGTTTACGAGTAACCTTTGCCGGACGAATCGGCGGCCAGGTAAACAGGGGGGAATTTGAATTTTACCAGGCAGCACGTCTTGGCGGGTTGTCGAACCTGCGCGGGTATCGAAAATTACGTTTTGCGGGAGATGAGGCTTTTTACACCAACCTCGAATTACGTGTACAGGTGTTGGAGGTCAAATCAATTCTTTTCCCTGCACTGGTCGGATTTCATGTGTACCGTGATCAGGGACGGGTGTGGAGTGACAACCCCGACCAACCTGTTCAGAACCCTGATAAAGCTACCTGGCACCGGGGAATCGGTGGTGGTTTATGGATAGCGCCAATGGGATCAATCGTAATCAGCACAGACTACGCCCGTTCCAATGATAATGAAGATGCCTTTTATATTCGCCTGGGGTTTTTCTTCTGACGCGATCAGACTGCGAAGCTTTCGCCACAGCCGCAGGTGCGCGAAGCATTTGGGTTAATGAACTGAAAGCCCTTCCCGTTCAAACCGTCTGAAAAATCAAGGGTGGTGCCGAGCAGATACAGAAGACTCTTCTTGTCAACCAGAATTTTCACATCCTTGTCTTCAAAAACTTCATCACCATCATTGAGGGCATTGTCGAATTCCAGGTCATACATTAATCCTGAACATCCTCCGCCCTTTACAGAGACACGGATATTATAGGTTTCGTCCTTACCCTCTTCCTTTCGGAGTTCGATGATCTGTTCTTTCGCTTTGTCTGTTATCGTTACCATATATCTTGCAAACTTACGCTACAGGATTTAAAACAACACTAAAAACGGTAATCTGGTTCATGTCCCTACCGTAGTATAACTTATCCAGTGCATTGTACACACTGCTGGCCCGGAAATAGGAAGTATGAAGTTCCTTCTCGCCGTTCGCTATCCACTGAATTGTGTAGGAACTTTCCTTTTCACGGTAACTGCGGACGTATTCTGTCATTTTTTTCAGGGCATCGACTTTATCGTAGCCCGTCACCGAGTGGAATAAAAAACTTTGGCTGTGCCTGGGATTGATCGTGATCAGGTCAAGCTTTACTTTTCCGTCTACGCTTGAATACTCAAACATGAGGTCATTGCTGCTCAGGCCCAGGTGATTTTTAATCTCCTTTTGAATTCGGGCCACTTCAACATGTACATCCTGTGATGTTTCCATGGTTTTAATTTCGTCCGCTAATGTTACTCTTGAAAACTTTCCTTCCTGTTGAAAAGTTTCAGAACTTTACACAAAGTTATAAATTCCACCTCACAACCCTAAAATACAGAGTAAAATGAAGAAGGTAGAACATATTGGCATCGCAGTAAAAAACCTGTCCGCGTCAAATGAATTGTTTACAAAGCTGTTTGGAGCTGTCCCTTACAAGGAGGAAGAGGTGCAGTCTGAACATGTGATTACTTCCTTTTTCCAGCTGGGGGATACAAAAATTGAGCTTCTTGAAGCGGGAACGCCAGATTCGGCCATCGCAAAGTTCATTGAAAAGCGCGGGGAGGGGATCCATCATATTGCCTTTGAGGTAGAGGATATCTATGCAGAGATGGAACGTATGAAACAAGAGGGGTTTATCCTATTGAATGATACTCCAAAGGAAGGAGCAGACAATAAGCTCATCTGTTTCCTGCATCCGAAAAGCACCAATGGCGTGCTGATCGAGCTTTGTCAGGAAATTAATTCCACTTTTTGAAGTCGGTAACCTTGTTTCGGTCGTACTGAATATCATTATAATATTTCAGCTTTTTCTTGCCCTGTGCTGTTTTGTATTGGGGTTTCGGTCCACATGAAACAGCAATCAGACCAACCAGGAAAACACTCATCACGGTGATTACAATTCTTTTCATGATTTCTTTTTTTAATACGATGTTGTATCATCCGAAACCGAGATTTGTAACCTGTCATGTAAGGAAAACAGTCAATACGTCTATCTTTGCCATCCGTATTCTTTAAATAATCCATCATGGCAGAAAAAAGAACAGAAATTAGTGAACTGGGTGAATTTGGGCTCATTGAGCATTTGACCTCCTCATTTCAGACTCTCCAGCCATCTACAGTACTTGGGGTCGGGGACGATGCGGCAATTGTAAAACAGACAGATAACCAGGTTATTACGTCGGATATGCTCATAGAAGGAGTACATTTCGATTTGTCCTACATGCCGCTCAAACATCTGGGGTTCAAAGCCATTGCGGTAAATATTTCCGATATCGCTGCCATGAATGCGATTCCTTCCCAGGTTGTTGTGAATATCGGACTTAGCAACCGTTTCTCAGTGGAGGCGGTGACCGAACTTTATGAAGGGATCCGGCTGGCTTGCGATGCCTACCAGGTGGATTTAATCGGTGGGGATACAAATGCATCAAGAAGCGGTTTGATCATCAGTGTTACAGCTATTGGTTTCGCCACCGAATCTGAAATTGTGAAACGCTCAGGGGCGGGCGAGAGTGATATTCTCTGTGTTACCGGTGACCTGGGTGCGTCCTATCTCGGGCTGCAGGTTTTGGAACGTGAAAAGCAGGTATACATGAGTAATCCGGATATGCAGCCAAAACTTGAAGGTTACGATTATCTCATGCAGCGCCAATTGAGGCCTGAAGCACGGATGGATATCATCCATGAATTAAGGGGGCTTCAAATCGTTCCGACTTCCATGATCGACATTTCAGACGGACTGGCTTCGGAGGTGTTCCATTTGGGGTCCCAATCAGGGGTGGGATTCAGGGTTTATGAGGATAAGTTGCCCATCGATAAGGTCACCTACGACACTGCGTATGAGTTCAAAATCGATGCCACTACCTGTGCCCTGAATGGTGGCGAAGACTATGAATTGCTTTTTACTATTTCACAGTCTGACTTCGAAAAGATCAAGGATCATGCAGACATCCATTTAATCGGGCACGCACAGAAGGCAAGTGCCGGATTTGAACTGGCCACAAAAGGCGGAAACCTCGTTCCCATCCAGGCACAGGGCTGGAATCACATGAAAAAGGATAATTAATCTTCCGGGTAGGGAATGTAAACGAAACGTGTGAAATCGGCATCTACCACAAAAAGGCAGCAGAATTCATCAGGATCCTTGTAGGAGCCAATAAATTCTTCCCGCTTGTCTTCGGCAATAATTTCACGCTGAACAAATTCATCCAGGAAGGAGGCATTGATGTACCAGTTGATCGCCACATCCTCCTTACCGATCAGCAACTGACCAATCGGCAGCTGAACCTTGGAAATGGGGAAAATGGGATGCTCCGAAAAGCCTCGTTTGCGGATGGCATAACTTGCCTCCCTTAATGTCTCAGCTACCGTGGCAAAATCTTTGGTGATGGAGCCGAGGTATTTGCCGTCTAATTCAGGGTCGTTCATGAATGCTTTTTCTGCAAAAATAATGAGAGTCCGCGTCAATTGCAGATTTTACTTATTTTAGTGCCAACCTAATCAAAGCAATTCATGAATAAACTCTCCATCGTTACACTTCTTTTACTATCCGTCTGCATCTGTAAGGCGCAGACCGTTGATATGGATTCCTACCTTCAACGAACCACCGCAGACCGTGAATCCCTATTCTCAAATTACCCGGTACGAAATATTGGTCCGACTGTACAGGGAGGCAGGGTTACCGATATTGTAGTGCCTGAAGGGCAGATAACCACTTACTATGTAGCCTACGCGAGCGGAGGAATATTTAAAACAACGGATAACGGGATCACATTCAAGCCGATTTTTGATGACCAGGATGCCCTTGGCATCGGTGATCTGGCGTTGGCTCCTTCAAACCCTGATATCATTTATGCAGGTACCGGAGAAAAAAACAGCAGCCGTTCAAGCTATGCAGGAACAGGCATTTATAAATCAACCGATGGCGGTGTCTCCTGGAAACACCTGGGTCTTGAACAAACCCATCACATCGGACGGGTGATTGTCCATCCCTCCAATCCGGATATTGTCTGGGTAGCGGCCCTGGGAGCGTTGTATTCCAATAACGCAGACCGCGGTGTATATCTCACCGAAGACGGAGGTAATACCTGGAATAAGACCCTGTTTGTCAACGACAGCACCGGGATCGTAGACCTGGTGATCAATCCGGCCAACCCGGATGAATTGCTGGCCGCTGCCTGGGAGCGCACGCGCAAAGCATCTGATTTCAAGGGAGACGGTCCGGGATCAGGTATTTACCGATCAACAGATGGTGGAAAATCATGGACGTTATCGAAAGATGGGTTTCCCACAGGTGATGGAATTGGGCGGATCGGTCTTGCGGTGAGTGCCTCGAATCCTTCACGCTATTATGCCCTCCTGGATAATCAGAATACAAAGGAAGGAGCGGATCAGGAGGAATCGGAAGAAGGATTGACTTTTTCCGACTTCACGAGTATGTCGGTGGAGGATGCTTTGAAAATTGATGATAAGGAACTTGCTAAGTTTCTGAAAGACAATAACTTCCCTGAGAAATATTCAGCGGAAAGTGTTAAAAGGGATCTGAAAGAAGGAAAATATACTCCGGTTGATATCGGCAACTATTACGGTGATGCGAATAACGCATTGTTTAATACCGATGTGATTGGGGCGGAAATTTACCGATCAGATGATCATGGGATGTCGTGGCAGAAAGTTAACAGCTATGAGCTCGATGGAGTTTATTTCACATATGGCTACTATTTCGGAGAAATCAGGGTAGCGCCGGATAACCCCGACCTTGTTTACGTATTCGGGGTACCCCTGCTCAAATCAACGGATGGGGGTGTGAAATATAATCGAATTGATACGTTGGGTGATGTGCATGTAGATCATCAGACACTTTGGATCAATCCTGAAAACAGCCGCCACCTTCGGCTCGGAAATGATGGAGGATTATATGAAAGCTTTGACGAAGGTGCCAACTGGAGACATATTAATAACATGTCGGTCGGGCAGTTTTACACGGTTAATGTTGATTATGAGAAACCATATAATGTTTATGGAGGCCTTCAGGATAATGGTACTTTAATGGGCCCATCAACCAGCGTACCGAACCGAACTCCATTCTGGACGGCCATTTACGGGGGGGATGGAATGTTTGTTGCCCCGGATCCCCGAAATTCATCCATTGTATATGTTGGATTTCAATTCGGGAATTATGCCCGGATTAACCGGGAAACCGGGGAGTCGCTGCGACTGCGCCCGCGTCATGATATAGGCGAGGATGTACCCCGTTTTAACTGGCGAACACCGGTGAAATTAAGTGAACACAACGCGGATGTGGTATACATGGCCTCACAGCGGCTTTACCGGAGTATGAATCAGGGAGAAAACTGGAGCCCTATAAGCCCTGATCTGACGAAGAATCTGCCGCAAGGAAATGTTCCTTTCTCTACGATTACCACGTTTTCTGAGTCACCTCTGCAATTTGGCTTTATCTATGCCGGAACAGATGATGGTAATGTTTGGGTTACAAGGTCTGCTGGCGGTGACTGGGAGAAAATCTCCAGTGGACTCCCGCAAGGTAAATGGGTAGCGAGTGTTGTCGCTTCCCCCCATGAGCTTTCTACCGTTTTTGTAACACTCAATGGTTACCGCGAGGATGATTTCAATACCTACGTGTATATGAGTGAGGATGCGGGTAAGACATGGATAAACATTGGCAAAAACCTCCCTGAAATGGTGGTTAATGACCTTATTCAGGATCCCGTGAAACCTGAAATACTGTATCTCGGTGGAGACCTCGGGATGTTCGTCAGCATGGATTCCGGTAATTCGTGGGAGTATGTAAGCCGGATTCCCAATGTGGCTGTTTACGATCTTATTGTGCATCCCCGGGATCTTGAACTTGTTGTTGCCACACACGGCCGGAGTATGTACGTCATGGATGTGAAAATGCTTCATCAGATAGCAGGAAAGACAGACGAACTGCACATTGCTGGCAGCGACCAGATCAGATATTCTCCGAGATGGGGCGAACGCCGTTTTGAGTACGTAGAGCCTTATGAACCCGAATTGAAGTGGCGGATATATACGGCTCAGGCAGGTCCCGCCACTGTAACCATTGCCGATAGCGAAGGGCAAGTGCTGCGTAACCTGGAAATGGATTTGAATCGTGGATTTAACCAATTCACCTGGGATCTGAAGGTGCTGGAATCCAACGGTAAGAAGGGCAAAAAGGAAGAAGCGAAGGAAAAGTACATTGGAAAAGGAAGCTACAAGGTAACAGTTAATCAGGCAGGGAAAAGCGTGGCAACGACCTTTGAGGTTAAGTAAAATACGGGTTTTTTGTCGATGCGAAACGAATCATATCGGGGAAGAACTTATTAAAAATAGAATTGAAAAATGTATAGTCTGCCGCCAGATCATTGGCGGCATTTTCCATGCCCGACCGGAAGCTGGTTCGCCTGGAAAGACCTGTAAGTGCTCTGTCGATTCCCTCCACAGATCCATAGGATACAAGCCAGTTGCCATTTTTCATATAAGGCAGCATATTTCTGGCCTGCTGTGGCAGATATGCATTGTTTTGGTCCATCAGTGCATACATATTACGGGCAAACACTTCCAGCGGATCGTCGTGATAGGATTCCCACTGTTTTGCCAGAAAGTGATCGCAAAAAAGGTCCATGATGACACCGGAATAGTGCCTGTATGGGTCCCAGAGCCGTTTTCTGCCTTCCCTTATTTCGGGATGACTGTCGGTAAAAGCATCAATTTCACGGTGCAACAGGACGCCGTTTTGAATTTCTTTCGGGTATTTATTATACTGATTTCCCTTTACAAAATCACCAATGAAATTTCCAACAGCAATGGGTTCAGACTGTCCTGAAAGATATAAATGCGCAAGAAAATTCATGATTAAATCTAGGGCTAATATTGTTATTTCGGGTAATATGTCCTAAAAATGAATATATTTATCAACTTATACCGAGAAAGCTCTGAAAATTCAGAATGTCAGAAAACCCACATATTCAAATTTTAATGCAGCTGGCGCGAATCGACGGGGATACAAGTGAAACAGAACTGAAGCTCATCCAGGAGATCGGGGCGTCAAAATTTGTTTCCAGGAAGGACATGGATATGATATTTCAGAGTACTTCAAATAAATCCACCATTCCTTCCCTTGAGGCCATGACCGAGGATGAAAAGATAGATCTCATCACCAACCTGGTGATGGTGATGCGGGCAGATGGCCGTATCGAATTGCGGGAAATGACCTTTTGCTTTGATGTGGTTAATAAAATTGGATTCCCCGAAACGAGATTTTTCAATCTGGTTGTCGGTGTTTTCGACCAGGGTGATCTGATGGAACGTGAAGTAATCCGAAAGTATGTGGAAACTGGATTTCGATTTGCATGACATTTACCTGGGATGCCTACGGAGAAGCACTGCTGGACTATCTGAATGAACGTTATGTTCCCCCTTTATTGCTAAATACGAGTTATGGTGTTCAGGAAGATATGCCCGCCGAGGTATTCTTCAGAACGGAAGATGATTTTTCAGATCTTGAAAATTTTGCGCTTACACTGGTGCAAGGGAGGGTCCTGGATGTTGGAGCTGGTGCAGGTGCATTCTCACTTGCGCTCCAGGAACGCGGGGTAGAGGTTACCGCACTCGAGATTTCTGAACAAGCATGTGAAGTTATGAAAAGCCGCGGGGTGATGGATATAAGAAACCTTCCGCTTGACCAATTTTCCGGAGAGACCTTTGATACGCTTTTATTTATGATGAACGGGCTGGGGTTATTTGGTACGCTCGACGGACTACAGCAGGGGCTCAACAATCTCAAATCACTTTTAAAGCCAGGAGGTATCGTGATTGCAGATTCATCCGACATCCGGTACCTGTATGAATCGGCATTGCCTGAAAATGTATATTTTGGAGAAATAAACTACCAGTATATTTATCACCGAAGGCCCGGGGAATGGTTTAAGTGGATTTATGTGGATCAGAAGACCCTGCGGTATGCAGCCTCGAAGGCAGGGTTTCACTGTCAGGTGGTTTACGAAGGTGAAAATGATCATTACCTGGTTATGATGAAATTGAAATAATATGAAATACATGAAGTTCTTCACGCTCGTTCTTTTTATTCTTTTTGGCTATGTCGCCGAAGCGCAACGAACCTTATTGCATTGCGGAACCCTGATCGACGGGCTTTCCGACCGGGCAATGAAAGAAATGACCATCGTCGTGGAAGGCAACCGGATTATTGGCGTTGAAAAGGGATTTTCAGCACCTGGCAAGGATGATAAGGTAATTGATCTTACCAGACATTCTGTAATGCCCGGGTTGATGGATATGCACGTTCACCTGGAAGGAGAGACCAGCCCGGACAGTTACCTGAAGCGTTTTCAGCAGGATCCGGCGGACATCGCTTATGATGCTGCAGTGCACGCAAAAACAACCTTAATGGCAGGATTTACAACGGTCAGGGATCTTGGCGGAACCGGTGTGAATACGGCGCTTCGTGACGCAGTCAATGCCGGGAAGGTTCCGGGACCTCGGATCTTCTCAGCCGGCAAATCCATTGCCACAACAGGCGGCCATGCGGATCCAACCAATGGCTACCGGTCGGATCTTGTGGGTGACCCCGGACCGAAGGAAGGTGTGATCAACGGGCCTTATGATGCACGCAAGGCTGTTCGACAGCGATACAAGGATGGTTCAAACGTAATAAAAATTACGTCAACCGGCGGTGTGTTAAGCCTGGCCAAGGATGGTTCCGGTCCGCAATTTCAAATGGATGAGCTAGAAGCGATCATTGAGACAGCCAGGGAATACGGGATGACTACCGCTGCACATGCGCATGGCGATGAGGGAATGAGACGCGCTGTGGAGGCGGGAATTACATCCATCGAACATGGAACGTTTATGTCGACCGCAACCATGGATCTCATGAAAGAAAAGGGCACGTATTATGTGCCGACAATTTCGGCAGGAATGTTTGTTGCGGAAAAGGCGAAAATTCCTGGATACTATCCTCCGATCATCGTTCCAAAAGCACTTGAAGTAGGGCCGCAGATCAGCAATACTTTTGCGCAGGCGTACAAGCGTGGGGTTAAGATCGCTTTCGGAACCGATGCGGCAGTATTTCCGCATGGCGAAAACGGAAAGGAATTCGGTTACATGGTGGATGCCGGGATGCCTCCGATGGAAACGATTAAATCAGCGACGATTGAGGCGGCCAAATTGCTTGAAATGGAAGAACAGCTGGGAACCATTGAATCGGGTAAATTAGCCGATATTGTGGCCACCATGGATAACCCGCTGGAAAATATCAGTACCATGGAAAATGTTGTCTTTGTGATGAAGGACGGCGTTGTTTATAAGGATTAATAATTTAGTTCGGTGACATCATGTCTTCCTGCTTGTATTTGAAACTCAGGTAGGACAGCACATTTCCGAATGCATCGATGCCATCATTGAGTTCTTCAGGTACTTCCCGACCGTTCATGCGGCACAGCAGCAGGCCATAAATGCCATTGAGGCACACCTGTATATCACTATTTATTTTTTTTCCTACTGCATTTGCTTCCATTAGTGACTGCCGGATATGGGGTCTGGCAGCATTATAGACCGCTGCGAATTCCTCATCAGTCGTCAGAAGGCGGTTTTTCAGATCAAGCAGACGATTTACATACTGCTGAACTTCAGCCAAATGGCCGCTTTCTTCAATTTGTTCGTTCTTCATTTGTTCCATGAGGGATTCGAACCAAACTTTAAGTAAGACTTTTTCTTCAGAGCTTACCGGGAAATGATGTATTACATATTGCTCGATATCCGCGATATTGAACTGGTAGACCCTGCAGAGATCCTCCATCTGATACATATAGATTATAAATTCGGAGACATTGTTTTTTAGCTTGCTGTCAGCGATTTTATTATTATCGGTAATCATGTTGCCGTACTATCGTTATGTATAAATAATTATCTACTTTTGCATGTTCAAAACGAAGATAGACCTTTAGGACCGGAGTTTAAAGTTACATGGAGAACATTCGAAATTTTTGCATCATAGCCCATATTGATCATGGGAAAAGTACCCTGGCCGACCGACTGTTGCAGGCGACCGATACTGTGAGTGCCAGGGATATGCAGGAACAGCTCCTTGATGATATGGATCTCGAGCGCGAGCGCGGGATCACCATTAAGAGTCATGCCATCCAGATGAATTACAAGCGGGATGGAAAAGAATATATTTTGAACCTGATTGATACTCCGGGTCACGTTGATTTTTCATATGAGGTTTCAAGGTCGATTGCAGCCTGTGAAGGAGCCTTGTTGATCGTGGATGCCGCACAGGGTATCGAAGCCCAGACTATTTCAAATTTATACCTGGCTCTTGAGCATGACCTTGAAATAATTCCGGTTTTGAACAAGATCGACCTTCCCAGTGCCATGCCGGAGGAAGTAACGGATGAAATTGTGAATCTGATCGGATGCAGTGCCGATGATGTGATCCGTGCAAGTGCAAAGGAAGGAATCGGGATTGATGACATTCTTTCGGCGATCATCGACCGTATACCTGCGCCTAAAGGAAATTCGGATGAGCCGCTTCAGGCCATGATTTTTGATTCCGTGTTTAACCCATACCGTGGTATTGAAGTTTATTTCAGGGTATTCAATGGTTCCATCAGTAAGGGAGATAAGGTTAAATTTGTCAATACAGGAAAGGTTTACGAGGCGGATGAGATCGGTGTATTGAAATTTAAGCAGGAGCCACGGCAAAAGATCAGCTCGGGAAATGTGGGATACCTCATTTCAGGTATCAAAGTGGCCAAGGAAGTAAAAGTTGGGGATACGATCACACATGTGGATCGCCCGTGTGCCGCGGCCGTACGTGGGTTTGAAAACGTGAAACCAATGGTATTCGCCGGGATCTATCCGGTTGATACGTCGGAATTTGAAGAACTTCGGAATTCCATGGAGAAGCTTCAGCTCAATGATGCGTCACTTGTTTGGGAGCCTGAAACCTCAGCAGCCCTGGGTTTTGGATTTAGATGTGGTTTCCTGGGAATGCTGCACATGGAGATCGTACAGGAGCGGCTTGAAAGGGAATTTGACATGACCGTGATAACCACGGTTCCTTCCGTTCAATTTCACGCAGTTCGTACCGATGGCAGTAAGATGATGATCAATGCACCGTCGGATATGCCTGAGCCCAATACCATATCCCATATCGAGGAACCTTTTATTCGCGCACAGATCATTACCAAGTCGGAGTTCATAGGGAATATCATGAACCTGTGTATCGACAAGCGCGGAATCATCAAAAACCAGGTCTATCTTACTGCAGATCGGGTTGAATTGTCCTTCGAATTGCCTCTTGCCGAAATTGTATTTGATTTCTTCGATAAGCTGAAAACATTGTCCCGCGGCTATGCTTCACTCGATTACGAGCTGATCGGTTTCAGACCGTCTACTATGGTTAAACTGGATATAATGCTCAACGGTGACAAGGTTGATGCGCTTTCAGCGATTGTCCATCGGGACAAAGCATATGAATGGGGGAAACGTTTGTGTGAGAAATTGAAGGAGCTGATTCCGAGACAAATGTTCGAAATAGCCATCCAGGCTGCGATCGGCACCAAGGTCATCGCCCGTGAAACAGTAAAGGCAATGCGGAAGAACGTACTTGCCAAATGCTACGGAGGTGATATTACCCGAAAGCGTAAGCTGTTGGAGAAGCAGAAAAAAGGTAAAAAACGGATGCGTCAGGTAGGGAATGTTGAAATTCCCCAGGAAGCTTTTATGGCGGTCCTTAAACTTGATTAATATGAGTAACAATATTCTGGATGGTAAGCGGATTGCCGGCGAAATTCATGAAGAAATTGCGCGGATAGTAGCGACGCGTAAAACTGAAGGAAAAAAAATTCCACACCTGGCAGCCGTACTGGTGGGTGATGATGGTGCCAGCCAGACGTATGTTAACGGAAAGATCAAGGCATGTAAAAAGGTTGGCTACGAATACACACTCCTCAACTTTCCGGCGTCCATTTCAGAAGAAAAGCTGCTTGCCCAGGTCGACCGGCTGAATGAGGATCCGGATATCGACGGTTTAATTGTTCAGTTGCCCCTTCCCGAACATATATCATCAACCAAGGTGACTGAGCATATCAGTCCGCAAAAAGACGTAGACGGGTTCACCAACCTCAATTACGGCCGGATCACTTCGAAACATCCGGGTCTCATGCCGGCCACTCCCTATGGGATTGTGGAGCTTTTGAAACGCTATGACGTCATGCTGAAGGGTGCGCATTGTGTTATGGTAGGCAATAGCCGGACGGTCGGTGCTCCCATGAGCGCCATCCTTTCGTACCAGGAAAATGCCACTGTTACCACTTGCCATATTTATACGAAGGATCTCGCATCATTTACGCGGCAGGCAGATGTACTGATAGTGGCCACTGGAAAACCGGGTTTAATTACCGGCGACATGGTAAAGGACGGAGTGATTGTGGTAGATGTTGGAATTACCAGGATTCCGACCGATGCCAACGAACGCGGTTATTACCTGAAGGGTGATGTTGAATTCGAAGAGGTATCAAAAAAAGCACGTCTGATAACGCCTGTGCCGGGCGGAGTTGGCCCGATGACCATTGCCTCATTGCTGCTGAATACGCTTAAGGCGACCCGGCTGAGGGCTGGAGAATAGTGCAATAATCAATAAAACCCTACAAATCCTTTCAGGATCAGATGAAATATCTGATCTTCAATTCATGTTGCGAGTGATTTTTTTAGCAGGATTGATCTGTAGCTTCATTTTTACAGAGCTGGAAGCACAAATTCAGTATAACCTTAGCACCAAGTCGAAAAAGGCAGCGGAGTATTTTGCCGAGGCAGATAATTTCAGGGTTCGCGGTCAGTACGACGAGGCGATTTCCTGGCTGCAGAAGGCGATTGACAAAGACAAGGAATTTTACGAGGCGTATCTGCAACTAGGCCTTATATTAAAGGCGCTGGGTAAACTGGCAGAAGCACAGTCGGTCCTGGAAAAGATGGCGGATCTTCCTCATCCCAATCACGCACCCACTTATTTCGAATTGGCAGATCTCTACATCCAGCTGGGAGATTATGAATCAGCAAGAACCAATGCACAATCCTTCCTCGACCTGAATCCGCGCAACAGTAAACGCGCTTCTGAAGCACAGCAGATTATAGATAATGCCAATTTCGCGTTGGAGAATGCTTCGAAAGCGGCGGCATATAATCCGGTTCCGCTTCCTGCTGAGGTAAATGCTTTTCCGATGCAATACTTTCCGGTTGTAACTGTTGATGGAAATGCCATTATATATACAAGGCGTAATGGGATGACCATGGATTACGATGAAGACCTGGTAATCTCAAGAAAAGATCAAAACGGTAAGTGGCAAATGCCCGAGTCGCTTTCCCCAAACATCAACTCAGCGTTTAATGAAGGTACCTGCACGATTTCGGCTGACGGTCGGCGCCTAATATTTACATCTTGCCTCGGACGGAAGGGATATGGCAGCTGTGATCTTTTTATCACTGAACGGCAGGGCGATGAATGGTCGGAACCCAGAAACCTCGGGGATCGGGTGAATGGCCCGGAATGGGATTCACAGCCCACCTTGTCACCGGACGGCCGCACATTATATTTTGTGTCTACGCGTAAGGGTGGAATTGGTGGCCGGGATATCTGGATGACGACACTGAATGAGGCTGGCGAGTGGACCAAGGCGGTGAATCTGGGTGCGGCTGTAAATACAGCAGAGGAGGATGTTTCACCTTTTATTCATCCCAATAACAGGACGCTTTATTTTGCCAGTAATGGAAGAACCGGTTTCGGAGGTTACGATATTTATTTTACAGAGCGTACAGGAGACGGTTGGTCGGAACCGCAGAATTTCGGTGCGCCGGTAAATACGGGTGAAGACCAGGTGAGCCTTTTTATAAGTGCGAATGGGGAAAAGGGATATTATTCCCTGGAAGATCAGTCGAACCCCAGCGTTAAGTCGAGCATTTATGAGTTTGATGTGCCTTCGGATATGCGTGTCACCTCTCGGGCTTCCTATGTATTCGGGGTGGTAACGGATGCTGAGACCGGGGAAGTGATCGAGGCGGATATTGAATTATTTGATCTCGCGTCTGAAGAGCGTGTTGGCTTGGTGAGTTCAGATCCTGTTTCCGGGGAGTATCTGATTGTACTTGCCGAGGGTTCGGATTATGCGCTGTATGTAAACGAAACCGGGTATTTGTTTACCAGTTTGTCGTTTGCGTATGACCGGCAGACCCAGCTGGAGCCGATCCGGCAGGACATCACCCTTACGCCTATTAAAGAAGGTTCACGAACGGTTCTCAATAATATCTTCTTTGAAACCGATAAATATGCTTTGCAGGAGCGCTCTCAAACGGAGCTGAATAAGGTAATACGGTTCATGAATACTAATCCGGAATTAAGGATTGAGGTTTCCGGCCATACCGATGATGTGGGGGCAGACGATTATAATCTCTCACTGTCAAATCGCAGGGCCAAATCGGTGTATGATTATCTCACCCAAAATGGAGTGGAGCCGGAACGTATTCGATATGCCGGATATGGGGAACAACGCCCTGCATTTCCAAATGATTCCGATGAGAATCGCAGCAAGAATCGGCGAATAGAGTTTGAAATCATCAATTAGGCTCAAAAAATCACTTCTTTCCTAACGTCGCGAAAACGACAAACAACGTTTAAACATCTTGTTTAAAAAGGGTTACACCATTTTGGTGGAATTTTTGAAACATATATTACACATATATGCAAATTTTCTTTTATGTTTGAACGTAAAGCAAAATTATTTTCAACCTAAACAAAGCAATATGAAGAAGTTTTTACTACTTGTTTTCATGTTGACCTTCACGCTTGGCTTCGGCGAAGTGTGGGCTCAGAACCGAACCATATCGGGGAAGATCACATCCATAGAGGATGGTTCGACCTTACCTGGTGTGAACGTAGTACTCAAGGGTACAACGATCGGTACGGTGACTGACATTGATGGGAATTACTCCCTGTCGGTCCCTGCGGATGGTGGTACACTTGTTTTTTCTTTCGTTGGACTAGCCACGAAAGAGGTAGAGATTGGAGCACGCTCTGTCATCGACGTACAGATGGCACAGGATGTGACTGAACTCTCGGAAGTTGTTGTAACCGGTTACGGTGTAGAACAGAAACGTGATCTGACAGGATCTGTCGCCTCGATTAAGAGCGATGTGATCCAGGACTTGCCCATGCAGTCATTCGATCGCGCGATGCAGGGACGTGCTGCCGGTGTACAGATTTCTTCTGGTTCCGGACAGCCCGGTGGAGCGATCAACGTAGTAATCCGTGGTTACGGATCCCTATCTGATAACACTCCTTTATATATTGTCGATGGTGTTCAGGTAAACACTGGTAGCGTAGGAACCCAGGGTTCTACAAACGCACTGGCAGGTATCAACCCGAACGATATTGAATCAATTGACGTATTAAAGGATGCGGCTGCTGCTGCTATTTATGGTGCACAGGCTGCTAATGGTGTTGTAATCATTACAACCAAAAAAGGTAAGAAAAATCAAACCAACCTTAATCTGAATTATCAGCGTGGATGGGCAAAACCGATGAACTATTATGACATCATGGATGCTCCTCAGTTTGCTGAAATCAGGGAAGAAGCTTATATCAATGCGGGATTGGATCCTGCAGCGGCATGGGCGCAGTATGGTAACCCTGCTGATCCTTCTAGCTTCACGCCTCAGGATTGGTTTGATCTGATGTTCCGTACAGGTGACATTGAGACTTATGGTCTTACACTTTCCGGAGGAACCGACAAAACACAGTTCTATATTTCCGGTGGATTTGAAAAGCAGGAAGGACAGATCATCCAGTCCAGCTGGGATCGTGCAAACCTGCGTATGAATTTGGATCATCAGGCGACTGACAAGCTTAGAATTGGAACGCAGTTGCAGTTGGCACGTCAGCATACTTTTGGATCTATTGCAAACGGTAACTTTGTAAACGGACCATTCTCAGCGACAGCTGTACTTCAGCCTAACTCTCCCGCTGTCGATCCTGAAACAGGTGAATACAATCCGTATCCTGCACATTTCCCTCAGACTGGTGCTGGTCACTACTTCAACTACAACATCTACCAGGGTGTGAATGAAGAAAGAAGGGAAGCTTATACGGTACAGGCTTTGACAAGTATGTCAATCTCTTATCAGATTCTTCCATCGTTGACAGCGCAGGTATTTGGTGGTCTTGATTTCCAGGATAACCAGGATATCAACGAGCGTCCTGCTACAATTCCTGTGTTCTCATCTTTCGGTGGTCAGACTTTTGTAAACAACCGTCGATTCCTGAACTGGAACACAAACGCAACTTTGAACTGGTCGCAGCAATTTGGCGATCACAAGGTTAGTGCAATCGTAGGTTACGAATTCAAAGAAGAAATTGTAAACTCTGAATCTGCCACTGGTCGTGGTTTTGCCAACACTGAGCTTCGTCTGCTCGGTCAGGCTGCAAACCCGCAGGCTATCAACGGAACGTGGACTTCATACAGAAGAAACGGTGTATTTGGAAGGGTTAACTATGATTACAAAGGTAAATACCTGATCAATGGTACATTGCGTCGTGATGGTAACAGCCGTTTCGGTCGTAACAACCGTTACGGTACATTCTGGGCAGTTGGTGCTGCATGGCGTATCTCTGATGAGGCATTCCTTGAGAACTCTTCATTCATTGATGAATTAAAAATCCGTGCAAGCTGGGGTGTTCTTGGTAACGCGAATGGTATCGGTAACTTCCAGTCTCTCGGTGTATACGGCGGTGGAGTACAATACTTAGGTAATGCTGGTCAGCGACCAATCCGTCTTGAAAACGACCTGTTGTCGTGGGAGAGTGAAGAACAAATCACATTAGGATTTGACTTTGCAGTACTTGGCAGCAGACTCTATGGTGCGGTTGATTTCTTCCGCTCAGATACTCGTGATCAATTATTCAATGTTCCGCTTCCTACTGATTCAGGATTTGGATCAATCACCGCTAACGCTGGTGAAGTAAGAAATGAAGGCGTTGAGATTGAAGTGGGTGCAGTTATCCTTGATGTCGGTGGATTCCGCTGGAACTCTGATTTCAATATCTCGTTTATCAAGAACGAGCTCACCGAATTACCAGGTGGTGAGGAGCGAATCGGTAACACACTTATTGTTGGCGAGCCTGTAAACTTCCTGTTTGGTGTTCCTTACGCAGGTGTTAACCCTGCTAACGGTAAAGCAATGTGGCTTGATTCACTTGGCAATCCTGTTTATAACGTACAGCAGCGTGATGGTCGTGTGTTAGGTTCTCAAATCCCTACCAAATTTGGTGGATGGAATAACACGTTCTCTTACAAGGGACTCTCACTGGCTGTTTTCTTCCAGTATTCATTGGATTACGTAGTGGCCAATGCAGAACTGTACAACATAGCAGAATCTGGTTCAACTCGTAACAACCAATTGGTTACACAGCTTGACAGATGGCAGAATCCAGGTGACATCACCAACGTTCCGATCGCGTATGAAGGTGGTGTTGTAGATGGTTTCGACCAGCAATTCCCGGGATTCTTCCCTAGCCGTTTTATGTCAGATGGTGGATATGTTCGACTTAAGCAGGTTACGCTTTCTTATGAATTCCAACCTTCACTTTTGAGCAAAATCGGTTTGAAGCGCGTGCAGGTATTTGCACAGGGCCTTAACCTGGTTACCTGGACGAAGTATGATGGAATTGACCCTGAGGTTATTGAATTCAATAACAATGCCGGTCTGTCCACTTTTGGAGCGTATCCAAACCCTCGTCAGTATACTTTGGGTGTAAATATTGGACTCTAAACTGAAGAATGATGAAAATTTATAAAAGAATATTCACACTTGTGCTGGCCGGATCTATGCTGGCGGCATGTGAGGAGCAAATAAATGTAGAGCCCAGAGATTCTATTACGCCAGAGATTGCCCTGGCTGATTTGGGTGGCTATGATGCACTTTTGTCTTCTGTTTACCGAAGAATGCATGAGTTCGGCTATTACGGCCAGACCATGATTCTTGATGCAGAAGCATTGTCAGATAACCTTGTGATTGCCAACAATACAGGTCGTTACACAGGTGAAGTTGTAAACTCAGTTGGTGCTCACGTTGACATCTGGGGACGTTATACTGCAATCAACGAGGCAAATACGGTAATAGCGGGTGTTCCTGACGTTGAAGGAACTGATGCTGCTAAGAATCGTATCCTTGGTGAAGCGTTGTTCCTGAGAGCGTTGATGTATCATGACTTGTCTAAAGCTTATGGTTATGAGCCTGGTCAGGAAGTGAACGGGTTTAACCTTTCGGTAATTCTGCGAACTACACCTACTATTGGTTTGAGTGATGCGGATTTCCGTGAGCGTTCAACTAACACAGAGGTTTATGCACAGATCGAACAGGATTTGTTGGCTGCAATTAACCTTTTGCCGGTTGAAACTGGTACCACCGGATTCCCGGCGCGTGTATCAAGATCAGCTGCGAAGGCGTTGCTGGCACGTGTTTATCTATTTGCCGGTCGTTATAATGATGCCGCAAATTATGCGGATCAGGTGATTAATGAAAGCACTATTGAACTGCTGGAGGGAGATGAATACCTTGCCTCTTGGTCATCAACCACTCATGGCGAGTCAATTCTTGAATTTGACATCGCGCTGGTTGACTGGTCTACAGTTGATGGTGTTAACAACTCGATGAACTCGGTTACTGCCCAGCATGACGCTGATTACAATCCAACTGGTGGACAGTATGCTGTTGCCGGAAGCGATGATTTGATCAATTCCATTGAAGCCGGAGATCTTCGTGGCGATTTGTGGGTAGATTACAACGGAAACTGGGAAAACCTGAAGTGGAGAGGTGAAAAAGGAGATTACCGCGAAAACATTCCGGTTATCCGTATTTCTGAAATGTACCTTATTTCAGCCGAAGGGAAGGCCAGGTCCAACAATGAGTCCGGGGCAAGAACAACAATCAATGAGTTGCGTGCAGCTCGTGATCTAGATCCTACTTCTGCAACAGGCGCTGCTCTAGTTGATTTGATCATGAATGAGCGTCGTGTGGAACTTGCTTTCGAAGGACATCGCTGGTTTGATCTGAAGCGTCTTGGAATGGATATTCCTAAGCCTCAGACAACATTTGGGCAGCTGGATTACACAGACTTCAGAATGATTGCCCGTATTCCGGTTGATCAGGTCGTTTTGAATGAGTCGTTACAGCAGAATCCTGGATACTAAAAACTAGAAATTATGAAAAGATTTAATTTATATTTAGCAATTCTGCTTGGGTTTTCAATGGTCCTGACGGGCTGTTTTGATGACCCGGGCACGGATATCGTTTGGGAGGGCTCCTATGTTGAAATCCAGGAGGCAACTACTGCCGCAGGGTCGACTATTTCAAGAGCTTATGCCCAGCAGCCTAATGGAGTAGGAACACCAGTACGTTTACGGGTGAATCTTTCGTCAGCTGCTTTGAACAATCCTGTTACTGTGAACTTTGAGTTCAGCGGCTCAGCGATTGAAGGCGTTCACTACAACAAGGTGACCAGTGGTAATTCGGTTACAATTCCTGCTGGTGAATTTTATGCGTACATCGATTATGAAGTACTTACATTTAACTTCGGAACTGATGAGGCGCAGACAATCACCGTAACGCTTACAGGTGCAAGTGATGGAGTTGAGTTGAGCAACTACGCAACCCTTACTACCAATACGCGTAAGGAATGTTCATTCAGTATTGCCAACTTTGTTGGATCATATTCGTGTATAGAACCCGGCTACGGTGGTTCACCTTATGATGTGACCTTCACAGAAATTGATGCCACGACAGTTGAAATCGATAATTTCTGGGACTTCGGTGGTGTTGCACAATACGAATTTGATGCATCAGGTGGTGTGACTTTGCCAGAACAAACTATCCAGATGGGTGGTGAAGGCTGGGTAGTCGCCGGAAGTGGTACTTATGACCCTTGTACCGGATCCTTCTCAGTAGATTATACTGTTGTGCGTGTTTCTGATGGGCTGACCTATGATGATAACACCCATACGTTCAATCGAAATTAACATTTGATCAAACTATTGGAAAAGGCGGATGAAAGTCCGCCTTTTTTTTGCTAAATCTAACGCAACCTTTATGGTGCGTTTTGGGTTATACTCATAATATTTACTGTGAAATAATAGCGGATGGGATATTTGGATAAAATCCTTCTGAGTTTAGTCTTTGTATTCTTGGCATTAACTTCAGGTGTTGTTTTTGGCCAGGAAAGTTATTTAAAGCAGGCTGCTGAACTTGCTGAATTAAAACAGGAGCAGGAAGCGCAGTATGATCAGAAGGAACAACGAGTTCAGGAATATATTGAACAACACAAGATCAGCAGATCGTTTATTTCAATGGAAGGCACATCGTATTTCATTGATTATATAGATGAGTGGGGGAAACCCGTTTATATAAAAACATTTAACATTGATGCGGCTAAATCTGTTGGCGTTGACCAATTGAGGCAGGGTGGTGGTCTTGGAGTGAATCTACGTGGAACCGGTATGACTGTAGGAGTATGGGAGGTTTTTGGCGTTATGCAATCGCACCAGGAATTCGGAAACCGTGTACTTACTCAGGATGCAGCAAGTGAAATAGATAACCATGCTACTCATGTTACAGGGACAATCATTGCAGCTGGGATAAACCCAACAGCACAAGGTATGGCCCCGGAAGCAAGGGCATTGCTGTACACAGCGAATAATGATGTAGCAGAAATGACCGGCCGCGCTAAGCCCGATCAGACAAGTCTCCTGCTTAGTAATCATTCTTACGGACTTTCATTAGGATGGGATTTTAACAATGGCAGCTGGTCATGGAATGGAAATGCTTCCATCAGTCCGGATGAAGATTATCGTTTCGGTCTATACGATGCCAAGTCCAGGGATATGGACCGACTAGCATTTAACGCACCCTACTATCTTATCGTGAAATCTGCCGGAAATGACCGGAATGATGTGGGTGACGGTTCAAGACCAGCGGATGGACCTTATGATATTATAGGATCATGGGGCAACGCAAAAAATATTTTAACGGTTGGGGCAGTTGAGAAAATTCCCAACGGATATACCGGGCCACAAGATGTTCGGATTAGTTCATTCAGCAGTTGGGGGCCTACTGATGACGGGAGGATCAAACCAGACATTGTTGGGGTAGGAGTCGGCTTAATTTCACCAATTTCAACCTCTGAGGAATCTTATGGTTCGCTCAGTGGAACAAGTATGTCGGCACCTAACGTAACAGGTTCGCTTGCATTACTGCAGCAGCTTCATAAACAGGAGACAAATAATTTCATGAGGTCAGCCACTCTTAAAGCACTGATCATTCATACAGCTCATAAAGCAACTAATTCGGATGGTCCGGATTACAGACATGGCTGGGGGCTTCTTAATGCAGCGGGTGCGGCAAAACACATTCTTGATAGGGATAACCTGAATAATTTCATGCAGGAGCGGGTTCTTCAGGAGGGTGAAACCTACGAAGTAGCGATTCACCCTGTTACCGGCACCAAGGTAACTGTTACAATTGCATGGACAGACCCTGAAGGCACACCTTCGCCTGCAGTGCTTGACCCCACGGATCTTAAGCTCATTAATGACCTGGATATTCGACTCGTTGATGATGCCGGAAATGAGTTCATGCCCTATATCCTGGAACCAGATAATCCCGGAAGATCCGCACAACGAGGTGATAACTTCAGGGATAATGTTGAAAAAATTGAATTGTTTAATCCTGAACCACGCCGATACCGTGTTGTTGTATCACATAAAAATACACTTAAGAACGGCCAGCAGGCATTTTCCTTGCTGATTTCACAAACTGCGGCATATGAGGATGGCGACCGGCGTGCACTTTACTGGATAGGTGGTGATGGCGAATGGAACAATGGAGCTAACTGGTCTCTCTCAAGTGGAGGAAGTTCTGCCAATACCGTGCCTCTTTCAACGGACCGTGTTGTAATTGATGAAAACTCATTCAGCGGGAATGATCAATTCATATCCCTCAGTGGTAACGTCGAGGTATTTTCATTTGCCTGGTTGAATAAGTCAAACAACGGAATTTCACTGAACGGTCATACACTGCGGAGTAATGATGATCTTGTTGTGAGCTCGGAGACATTTTCAGTTTCAACTGAGGGAACCTTCTCGGTTAGGGGTAATGGACTGTTTGATCTTGGTCCGAATTCTCTTCCTCTGCTTAACCTATATTTTGATGCAGCCAATGCTAACTGGGCAATTCCTGGTTTTGTGGACGTCAATCGGATTCAGCTTAATCGTGGAAATCTTTCACTGGCTGGTGCAATTGGTGAAATCAGGGAAATCATTACATCTGGAACCAATGCCAAGGCACTGGATCTTTCAGGAGCCTCGATTAGTGGTCTTGCGCTCTTTGAGCTGGGCGGAAGCAGCCTGAATATTGCATCAGATAATTCAGAACTTACCTTCATTAGTACTAATGAAGCATCTATTGTGTTTTCGGGGAAGGAATTTGAAGGTACTTTTATAAATCCGGGAGGAACACTGTTTGTAAATACGTCTGATGCTAGTATACAGCGTCTGGAAGGTTTGGGAATCATTGAATTTTTGAATAGTTCCAGGGTTGATTCCCTGATTCTGGAACCGGGAGCTCAACTGGTCGTTGACGCAGGAACTGTGCTTAGCATATCTCAATACTGGGAAATAAATAGTTCTGCCACGAATCCGGTTAGTATAGTGTCTTCATCTCAAAGTGAGGTTTCAACGATTTCCATCGATACCTATGAGAAGTTTTGTTTTGATCATTTGAATATTGATCATGTCAATTATTCCGGAGAAGGAAAAGTGAGCATAGGGCTAAATAGCTCAACGACAAATGCTGTTGGCTGGCTGGCTCAAACATGTGACGATGTTTTGTTTGCCGACTTTGATGTCTTGTACAATTGCATTGAAGGGATGACGTACTTTATCAATCAAAGCTCCGGATCAATCACGGGTTATTCATGGGATTTTGGTAATGGAAAATTAGCTACAAGTGAAAATGGATATAACCAATATACAACGGCAGGCCCATTTAATGTTTCATTGACTATTGCGAATGGTGGTAGTGTAGAATCTGTTACGAGATCGATTTCAATCATACAGCCGAATCCGGCGCTGAACGACAATAAAATAGTTCAGAATGAAAATCAACTTGTAAGTGAAAAAGCGGGACAGGCTTACCAGTGGTTTTTGGATGATGAGCTTCTGGAGGGTGAGACAGCTCGAATTTATCAAATCGGGAATCTTGGAGGGGATTTCTTTGTGCTAACATTCAACGAAGGATGTAACAGCATTTCCGATTCCGTGACTGTAGAAGTAACAGGTATTGAAGATGTAATATTAGATGAATCTGCCGCAAAGGAGATTTATGTGTATCCTGTTCCGGTAAAACAAAATCTTACAGTCAGCTGGCCGGAGACCTTAAGGCCCAATCGACTGATATTGTTGGATTTACATGGAAGGTCGCTGTATAATGAGGAAATTAGAAGTGAAAGTAATACCTTTGTGGTCCCAATGTTGAGCCTGCCATCCGGCATGTACTGGCTGCGGTTAGAAAGTGATAAAGGTGTTTATATCAGAAAAGTAATTAAGTAATTATCATGGTTAGTATTGTTCGAAATAGTATAATTATATTCCTCTTCATGTTGGTGTTCCTTCCGGGATTTGCACAGATACAAACGATTCAGGGCAGTGCCAATAGTGTGATAATGGAAAAAAAATATCAGACCACAGAAGGAACCCCCTACCTCTATAAGGACTGGAAGACAGGTACTATTACCGATATCGACGGGAAAAAGATCGATGCGGCATTATTGAAATATGATTCATACCAGGACCAGCTGCAGATATTCAAAGACGGGACTACACTTATTCTGGATGCGAAACTGTACCCGGAATTCACTCTCAATTTTTATGAAGAAGGTAGTACGACGCAAATAAACAGGAGATTTAAAACAGCCACCTCATTGGAATTACTCGGTGGAAAGGGTTTTTATGAAGTGTTTTATGAAGGGAAGCATAAATTAGTGAGAAAGTATAAAACAGATTTTATTAAAGATCTTGTAAGTGATTATGGTACGAACAAAGAGGTGGAAAAATTTGTGACTACAGATATGTTCATACTTGTTACACCCGATGGCCGAATGGCTGAGGTAAAAGGAGGCAAGAATTCGGTTTTTGAATTACTGGGAGATAAACAAGATGAGGCCAAGGCCATTGCTAAAAAAGCACGCTACAACATAAAAAATGAATATGATTTTGCTTTGTTGCTTGAAAAACTTGATGATGGTGCAATTAATTAAATAAAGCTTTGAGGTAGGTCTGCACATATCGTGTAATGCCCTCTTCCAACTCAGTAAAAGGTCTGTCGTATCCGGCAGACCTTAATTTTTTCATGTCAGCCTCCGTGAAATACTGGTATTTGTCCCTGATATCCTCAGGTGTATCGATGAAGGAGATGTTTTCGGGTACATTCATAGCGCTGAATACAGCTCGTGTTAAATCGAGGAATGTTCGGGATTTACCGGTACCGAGATTATAGATACCTGATTGCTGTCTGTGATGCATCAGCCAGATACAAACATCAACCACATCATCCACATAAATAAAGTCTCGCTGCTGTTCTCCGTCCTTGTATTCCGGATTGTGGGAACGGAATAATTTCATGCCCCCGGTTTTACGGATCTGATTGTATGCGTGCCAAACCACTGATGCCATTCTGCCTTTGTGATATTCATTCGGACCGTACACATTAAAAAACTTCAGACCGGCCCAGAAAAATGGTTTTTCTTCCTGTTCAAGTGCCCAAACATCGAAGTCCTGCTTTGACTTTCCATAGGGATTCAGAGGCTTCAGCATAGGTATTTTCGCTTCATCATCTTCGTAACCCTGTTCACCGAGACCATATGTGGCTGCCGACGATGCATAAACAAGGGGAATCTGGTATTTTACACACCGGGTCCAGATGTCTTTTGTATAATCTGTATTCATGATACGAAGGAGTTCCTCATCAAACAGCGTTGTGTCTGTTTTAGCCCCGATGTGAAAGATGAATTCTACTTCCTCGTAATTCACATCCAGCCATTCCATAAATTCTGCCCGCTCCACAAATGAAAGGATATTCAGTTTGTCCAGGTTTCGCTCCTTTTCGGGAATTCCAAATTTGTCAACGGCAATAATGTAATTGAACCCATCGTCATTGAGCCTTTTTATAAGCCGGCTTCCAATAAATCCTGCTGCTCCGGTAACAACTATCATATGATCTTTTTTGCCAAATTAATCCATCCCATGCATATTGTAAAATATAGAGGAGGCATTGTTATATTTGCACCGAAATCAAGTTGTTATGATTTACGTTAGCCGGGAAGAACATTTTAACGCTGCACATAAGCTCTATAACCCTTCATGGAGCAGGGAGAAAAATCAGGAGGTATTCGGTCCTTGTGCCAATGAAAACTGGCATGGCCATAATTTTAACCTGATTGTAACCGTGAAGGGTACGCCTGATCCGGATACGGGTTTCGTTGTCGATCTGAAGAAATTAAGCCGGCTTATACGCACTGAGGTGACCGATAAACTTGATCACAAGAATTTAAACCTCGACGTCCCCTTCATGGAGGGAAAAATGGCATCTACGGAAAATCTGGTCATGGAGATTTGGAAGATTTTATATGGCTCTCTTCCGGAAATAGCCCCGGATGCGCAGTTACACTGTGTCAAGCTCTATGAAACGCCCCGCAATTTTGTAGAATATTTCGGCGAATGAGGTATTTTCTCATAGCCGGAGAAAGATCTGGGGACCTTCATGGTTCGAATCTCATAAAATCCCTCAAAAAACAGGATGTTCAGGCCGCCTTTTCGGGAATAGGTGGTGATCAGATGCAAGCTGCCGGTATGGATATATTTATCCATTATCGGGAGATGGCTTTCATGGGCATTGTAGAGGTTCTTCAAAACCTTCGTTCGATACGGCGAAACCTTAAAAATACGGAGAAGGAAATACTGAGGATCCGCCCGGATGTCGTTATTATGATCGATTATGGCGGATTCAACATGAAACTTGCTGCTCGTTTAAAGGGTAAGGGTATCCCAATACATTATTACATTTCGCCAAAAGTCTGGGCATGGAACCAGGGTAGGGCATGGAAGCTGAAGAGAACTGTCGACCAGATGCTGGTGATATTACCCTTTGAGAAAGATTTTTTTCGAAGATTCGATTGGAATGTAGAATATGTTGGCAACCCTGTGCTGGATGCCGTGAAGGATCATGTTTATAATACAGATCAATCATCCACCTCCCAGGTGGCCCTGCTTCCCGGCAGCCGAAAGCAGGAACTAAAATACATGCTTCCATTAATGGAGGAATTGGCCAGGGCACATCCTGAATGGTCTTTCGGATTGGCGACGGTTGATAACCTCGACAGCAGGCTGTATGAAGATATATTGAATCTGGAAAATGTAAGTGCGTATAAGGGGCATACCTATGATCTTTTGAAGCAATCAAAGGCAGCGGTTGTTACCAGCGGCACTGCCACCCTGGAAACTGCACTGATCAAAATCCCACAGGTCGTCATTTACAGGGCCAGTCCGATCACCTATGCCATCGGTAGCCGCCTTGTGAAAACACCGTATATTTCCCTGGTAAACCTCATCGCCAATAAAGAGGTGGTAATAGAGCTGCTTCAGGACGAGATGAACCTGAAAAACCTGGATGCCGAATTATCCAGGCTGATGAATGACGGAGATTATCGAAATCAGATGATATCTGCCTATGATTCTATCTATGACACCCTCGATGTGGGTCGTGCCTCGGATAATGCTGCGCGATTGATCGTTCGATATTTGGGGGATTAATTAACAACCAATGTGACGCGGTTTACCCATGCGCCGTGATCCACCCATGCGCCGTGGTCCACCAATGCGCCGTGGTCCACCAATGCGCCGTGGTCCACCCATACGCCGTACCTACGGCACGGATACCCATACGCCGTACCTACGGCACGGTTATGAATGCGCCGTAGCCCACCAATACGCCGTACCTACGGCACGGATACCCATACGCCGTGGTCCACCCATGCGCCGTGATCCACCCATATGCCGTGGTCCACCCATGCGCCGTGATCCACCCATACGCCGTGGTCCACCGATGCGCCGTGGTCCACCAATGCGTCGTGATCCACCCATGCGCCGTGGTCCACCCATGCGCCGT
>NZ_JAIXNE010000004.1:0-1300410 GCF_020328055.1 Fulvivirga sedimenti | reverse complement strand
GCCGACGAGTTTTCCCGAAGGGATCCCCATGGGAGGGCCAGGCCTAGATTTTTTGCCTACTTTTTCACTCAGCCTTCGCGTAGCCGCTTCGGCGAAGCACGGTCAATGGAAAAAGTAGGGCCAGCCCGGCGAGGGCATTCGCCCGCCTGGCTGCGTGCGCCGAAATGCAATGAAGGTGTGCAAAGGCAACCTTTTTACCTTATTTCCGTCTATTTTTAAAACTCAAAAAACCTATGCTCCAAAACTACCTCAAGATTGCGGTGCGATCCCTGCTAAAAAATCGTTTTTTCACACTCATCAATCTTCTCGGACTATCACTAAGCATGGGCGCGGCCCTGCTGATTTTCCTCTACACCTCCCACGAACTTACCTACGATACGTTTCATTCCAAGAGCGACCGCGTCTTCCAGGTGAAGGGCAAAATGAACTACGGAGGCATGGAAATGCAGATGTCCGGCATGAGTAGTATGTTCGGACCGCGGGTGACGGAAGAAGATCCCCGTGTGCAGAATTCTGTACGCATGATCAACCCCGGAAAAACAATCATCAAAAATGAGCAGGATGAAGCGTGGTTTGTGGAAAATGCCCATTTCGTCGATCCGTCTTTCAGCGAGGTTTTCGACTTCGAATTTACCAGGGGAAATCCGAAAGAACTTGGTCAGCCTGGCAAGGTATTCCTTACCCCAACCATGGCCAGTCAGTATTTCGGAACGCATGATCCCCTCGGAAAAACACTTTACTACGACCGGAAATATCCGCTTACTGTCGCGGGAATCGTGGCGGAGGCTCTTTCCAATTCATCCATCCGGTATGATATGCTGATTTCTTTTCAGACCCTCGAGACTATTGATGAAATGAAAGGCACCCTCGATAATGAGAATGTGTCACTGGGATCGTTTCTAACCTATCTTGAGCTTGACGAGCCATCCAGTAAGGCACAGGTCGAAGAGTCGATAGAAAAAATTGCGATGGAATCAGCCGACGAAAGCTATGTCCTAGACTCCATGGAGGATGTTTACCTCGGTGGAAATGACGTATTCAGTCCGATGCGGATTTACCTGTTCGCACTGCTGGCCATAGGACTTCTCATCGTCGTTCTGGCCCTAATTAATTATATCAATCTCGCCATTGCACGTTCAACGGCACGTTCGAAGGAAGTCGGAATACGTAAGGTGAATGGGGCATCAAAGCGCTCCCTTGTGTTCCAGTTTTTCCTGGATTCATTCCTGATCATCAGTATTGCATTTACGCTTTCGCTGATACTGCTGATGTATGTTCGTCCGTACATGATTTCTTTCCTGGATAAACCGCTGGATATCGAATACCTGCAGACGCCAATATTCGTCGGCATCGTTGCCGCGATTTTCATCGGAAGTGTGATACTGGCCGGCAGCTACCCTGCATGGATCATGGCCCGTTTCAATCCTGTGTCGATCATCAAGAGTAACCGCACAGGAGGAGGGAAGAACAGTTTCCTTCAGAAGTCTTTCACGACGTTTCAGTTCATGGTATCGATCGGACTGTTACTGGCGACCCTGGTGATCATCGATCAGCTGAAATTCATGAAAAGTCAGGAGATCGGACTGGATAAAGACCAGGTTTTGGCTATCAACCTGTCGCCGAATAAGCAGCCGGTGGGTTTTGAATATATGAAGAATCAGATCAAGGATATGCCGGGGATTTCGGGCGTTGCCCTCAGCTCGCTCTCTCTTTTCAAAGGGGGATATTCCATTTATTTCACCACGGTACCGGATACGGATGAACAGATCTCCCTCAGCGTGATGAATGTGGATGAGCAGTTTGCCGAACTGATGGGTATTGAATTTGAACATCGGTTCGAGGAAGTTCCGTTGCGCGGAAATCTGCTGGCCAATGAGACGGCGGCGGGAAGGCTGCATATTTCGACGGATTCCCTGAGCAAGGAAATGGCGATCGGACCGTCGGTGGCCAGGATTGCCGGGATCACAAAGGATTTCAATTACAGTTCCCTGAAGAATGAGATCCAGCCGATGGTGATGGAGGTGCATTCAGATACCTCGCGGACGATGATCGAGTACGGCGGATCGCTGTACGTGAAGATTCAGGAGGGTACGGATGTGAAGGAAGCCCTTGCGGGGATCCAGGCAGAGGTTGATAAATTTCAGCCGGATGCGCCCTTCGATTATTACTTCCTGGATGAGGCGTTCAACAATTTATATAAATCCGAAGAGCGGATGGCGACCATGCTGTCGGGCTTTACTTTCCTCGCGATCCTGATCGCTGCTATGGGCTTGCTCGGAATGATCACGTTCACGCTGGAGCGGCGTGTACGGGAGATCGGCATCCGCAAGGTGCTGGGTGCTTCCGGCCGGCGTATCATGCTGATGGTCATGGGCGAGTATTTTGTGATTTTCGTCGTAAGCGCATTGCTGGCTGTACCGGCTGCCTGGTGGGTCATGGAAAACTGGCTTACCAGTTTCACCTACCGGATCGACATTGGCGCATCACAGGCGATTCTTGCGATCACACTGGCCCTGCTGGTAGGCTTTGGCACCATTGGCTTGCGCACGTGGCGTGCTTCCAGGGCGAATCCTGCGGATAGTTTGAGGACGGAGTGAACAATTCATCCTTAACGTCATCACTGTCCGGTCGTAGGTTCCTACCTACGACCAAATCATGGTTTCATTTGAACAAGGAGCGTACCTACGGCACGCGATCATAAAGCGACATGGCTATCTAAACAGAGAGCGTACCTTCGGCACGCCATATACCTGTAACGTCATCCCCGCCTTCGCTATGCTACGGCCGACAGGCCGGACTGTCTCCGGCGCTCTGATAACCAGTAGTTTCCACTCGATTCTGGTCGTAGATTCCTATCTACGACCAAATAAATAAAGCATAAGGTCGTAGGTAGGAACCTACGACCAGATTTAGCATAGACACCCCCCTAGCCCCCCTCAAGGGGGGACGTAGGCATGCCCATCTACTCACCGTCATCCCCGCCTTCGCTTATACCCTTCGCCAAGGCTTCGGCTATCGAAGAAAGCTTTGGCGGACGCGCCGGCGGAACTCACATCCTGGTAGTTGAGTCCTTGAAGGCAGAGATTAGGCGTGCCGTAGGTACGCAATATGGGTAGCAGTAATTTAGTTTTTCGTCCAGCGTGCCGTAGGTACGCTCCGTGTGTAAAGAAGACCCTACAAAAACAACGGCCGAATATAATCCACCACCCATTGCCCGAGGAGGCTTCCCGGGTAAAGGCTGAGTGCATATGCGATAAGTGAAACCACCGTGGCTTTAAACACCCGGCGATAGGCCAGCAGGTCATATGCCAGTATGGAGAGAATGGGGATGATAAATAGAAACAGCACAAAATAAATGACCTCGCTGGGAGCAATGCCAGTCAGTTCCCAGAAGCGTGCGATACCAGCCGGACTTAACATGATCATACTCATCAGAAAATAGCGCTTATGCGCATGTGCCTTTTTCCGGTTGACAAATCCCAGCGTTGCATAGATCAGCCCCATGATAAATAATACGATCTCGGAACTCATTATTTCAAAGGGTATCTCTTCTTCCGGTGTATTCACCCGGAAAACAGCATAGATGCCAGTCAGGAAGACGCCAATAACGATTGGTATTCCGGATGGTCCGAGGATCATGTGCCATTTTACCTTTTTGCCGGTGATCAGAAGGCATTGTACGCCAAACAATGCATACCACAAGCCCCCGAAGACACCATGTATGACGGCGATCAATGGTAATCCGCCTTCATTTTCTATACGCACAGAAGCAGTGTATGAGAACCCGATAAACTGCGTGATCAGGAAATAAAAGGCGTAGAAGAGGAAGAAGTAGTGGTCTGACTTTTTTGTGGGGATCGATTTGAGCTTCATTAGGGGTGAGATTGATTCCAGATTATAACATAATTAATTTATGGTTAAGATTTTTACTGAAGCCTTGAAAATGTGTGGAATACGATTGGTGTTGGCGGAAGGCTGTTCCGCCTGTCCTCCTACCTAACGGTAGGTAAACCGGCAGGCAGGGATCTCCTGTTGTATGCAATGAACTGGGGGATCCTGAGACAAGCTCAGGATGACGATGAAGAAGGACCGGCCCGGGCCATGTCCGAGGAGGCAAGGCCCACCCCCAACCGTCTCCCCGCCTTCGCTAAAGCTACGGCGGACATGCCCGCCTGCCCGGCTGTGTGCGCCGAAATGCAATGAAGGTGTGCGAGGGCAATAACCCGGCTGGTTAAGCCTTATTTCCTCCCCGCCAACCGCCTCATTCCATCAAACCTCTCCCGCATTTCTCTCAGAACCTCACCATAGGCGCGATCACCCGCAAGGTTCAACAGCTCCTCCGGATCATTCTCATGATCATACAATTCTTCATGGGTGCCTCCTGCTTCATTTTCCCATCGCGTATATTTCCACCGAACACCGGTCAGGGCGCCGTCTCGTCCTCCATAGCTCACAGTGTACGCATAACGTTCTTCTGCCTGACGACCCGCCAGCATCGGCACGAGGCTTTTCCCCTGGAGAATAGGAGGCAGGCTGTCCTGTAGTCCGCACAATTCCGCGAGGGTAGGATAGAGGTCGATCAGCTCTACCACCTGGTCTGCTAACGATCCGTTGCTTTGTTTATACGCCGGAGCCGAGATGATCATCGGAACGCGGATACTTTCTTCCCAAAGGCTTGTCTTTGACCAGCAGTCATGTTCACCGAGATTAAAGCCATGATCCGAAATGAATATTACAATAGTATTTTCCCGGGCGCCTGAGCGGTCCAGTGCATCCAGCAGCCTGCCCACCTGCTGGTCCATGAACCGTACGCTGGCCAGGTAGGCACTGATAGTTTTTCGTTGCTGTTCCTCGGACATACCCCAGACATGCTCATTTCGCAGCCGCAGTGCCTGATCCGGCACATTTTCCAGTCCGCTCACTTCAGGCAATTCCATCGATTCGGCAGGATATTGGGCGAAGCAATTCTCTGGTGCGATCAGGGGGACATGAGGCCTTACCAGTCCGACTGCCAGGAAAAAAGGTTTATCTGCCTTGAACTTTACCCGGTTGGTGGCACCATCCGGGATCTTACCGGTCCGGTTTTCCAGGATGGCGATAGCCTGGGTAGTGGCCACATAATCTGTTTGGCCAGTCTCAAGTTCGTCCGGAAGAATCATCCGCGCGAAATTGGAGCCGTAATGATTATTCTTGGGTGACAGCAATTCCAGTTTTCCCGGACTCATGGTTTCGGGACCCATCACATTGTGCGCATAATCCCAGGACTCCGGGATATCACCGCCTGTTTCCCCCCGTTCAATTCCGCCGGGGACGCCCATATGAAAGATCTTGGAAACACGGGCTGTGTAATAACCCATTTTTCGGAAGAATTCGGCCAGTGAAGGGTGGTCTTTTAGTTCCGGCGTAGCGGCTTTATAGCTGCCCAGCTGGAAGCCATTTCCCAGAACGCCATTGGTTTCGGGATATAATCCACTCATAAAGGACGACCTTGACGGTCCGCATACAGGGTATTGCGAATACGCCCGGGTAAACTTCACTCCCTGTTTGGCAAGCCTGTCAAGGTTCGGCGTATGATCGCTGACGTCCATGTAAGGGCCGATTTTGGTATTCAGGTCATCCGAAACGATCAACAGGATGTTGGGTTGCTGCGCTGAAGCATTCAAGCCGATCAGGATGAAAAACAGCGAGAAGAGGACTCTTGTCATTTTAGTTTCAGGTTGAAAATGGCGTTGACAATATAAGTGAAATATTCTTCGACACCTCCATACGTCCCCCCTCGAGGGGGGATTAAGGGGGGTGTCTTCCCTCAAGGGGGACGTAGGGGATGACGATAAAGAAAAAGGCCTGCCCGGCTCTGTACGCCGAAATATAATGAAGGCATGCTCCGTACGCCGTAATATTATGAAGGCGTGCTCTGTACGCCGAAATATAATGAAGGCATGCTCTGTACGCCGAAATATAATGAAGGCATGCTCCGTACGCCGAAATCTAATGAAGGCATGCTCCGTACGCCGAAATCTAATGAAGGCGTACGAGGGCCCAACTATTTTTGTTTGTAATCATTCACTTCGAGCCAATATCCATCCGGGTCCTGGAAGAAGGTCTGCCGCACCCCATCCGGACGTTGCTGAACCTTGTGTTTTTCGCCTCCGCCGAGAGTGCCATACCAGATATCATTCTTTTCTAAATGTTCGAGGAAGGAATCAAGGTCTGTAACACTCATGGCAAAATGATTAAATGTACTCGGGGCGATCGTCACACCCGGAACTTCACCCATATGCAGTTCGAGGTTACTTCCCAGTTGAAGGAACGCCTGGTTCTCCGGAAGCCATGGAGCATCGATTTGTTTCAGTCCGAGGATATCCATATAAAATTCTGAACTTTCAGTGAAATCACTGACGACTAATGTGACATGCTGTAAGGTGATGTTTTCCAACATCTTATTTTGCGCATTCAGACTTCCAAAAACCATGAGTAGAGAGCATAAAGGAATTATTATCCATTTTGAGAACTGATTTTTCATGATGATTAAGGGGTTGGTGAGTGTTCCTTATAATAACATAAAAAACTGAGATTTATAAATTCGTTGCCGGACATAGTAGAAGACTTAGAATGCCCGTAAAGTGTTTGGATGGAAAGGCATACGTTGACATGGACTGCACGATTATTTCCGCCCACTGAAAATGAGTACTTTATTACTCTTCACAATTAACCACTTTTCAACCCGACAATCATGAATCATGTAGAGCACCTTAAGGGCTTGGTTCAGGGTCGCCCGGGGGATCACATTTTTACATTTAAATAGATCACAGTCCGGCGCCCGGATGAATCCCTGGATCGGGATTTCCGCGAGTAATCCTGGCCCGACTCCGGCAGCTTTAGTCGCTCACTGCTCATAATATTTAATGGCATGGAAAATATGCATATTTATTACCAACATATTGGATTCATAGGATACGATATTCCCGTATTCGTCGACTTTGAAATTATTATACCTACTGTTTAAGGTAGTGGGCTCTTCAGCGTCCGCGGAGTACCATTTTCGCGTTACAATCCATAGTCCGTCATATATATACTCTTCTTTCCATCCCCATGGCTCGTCCCATTGTATGATTCTTCCGACCGAATCCAGTTTTACTACCGCCCTTATTTCGTTGGATTCATTGATGATTTGGTAGGTACTATCGTCAATCCAATTATACTTCTCGCGGGTGACGGAATCATTTCTTATTTCTGCACTTACCACTTTACCATCTTTATGAAAATAGGTGGTGGCCGTATTAAAAATTGAATCACTCACAGACAAGGTCTCTCCATTTTTATTAAAGTGAATGATTCGGGTATTCATATGATTTTTTTCATTGGTGAATGAGTTGACCCGAAAAGTGGTTTCAGTTATTTCTTTAACCGGCCCTTTCAGCCCAATCATTGATTTGCTGATATATTGTGAATGAACAGTGCCATTCAGCATAATGAAAAATGACATGATAGAAATACGTAGAATCAGTCCTGTATAGTCTATTTGGAATTTCTTGAGCTTCTTATTCATTATGATTTGAATTTAAAAGTCATAGTATTATAATAATAAAAATATAATTGAAATATAAGATCTCCATTGAATAGGATTCTTAATATAATTTTTATTTGATCTACTATATACTGCCTGTTCAGGAGTGGGTTGCAAGACTTTATTTAGGCTGAAGTAATAGGTAAATCCACTGAAAATGAGTACTTTATTACTCTTCACAATTAACCACTTTTAAACCCAACAATCATGAATCATGTAGAGCACCTAAAGGGCTTGTACGCGGCATTTGGCCGTGGCGAAGTGCCCACAGTACTGGGAGCAATGGACCCCCAGATCCAATGGAATGAGGCCGAAGGAAATCCGTATGCCGCCTCCGGTACCTTAAACGGACCCGATGACGTCCTGAATAAATTATTCATGCGTCTCGTCGAGGAATGGGATGATTTCACCGTGACGCCAAAGAAATTTTACGGCCTCGGGGATACTGTCGTTGTAGAAGGCCGCTATACCGGAACGTATAAGGAAACCGGTAAGAGCCAGGATTCACCCTTCTGCCATGTCTGGAATTATGAAAATGGTAAAATCAAAACCTTCCAGCAATACACCAACACTGCCGCGCTGCAGGAAGTGATGGGGGTAGCCGTGTAGAGCAGGTAATAGGGTGTAGGGAGACTGCCAGCTCATCTGTGCTCGATTAACCTTGAGTTTGTCCGTCCAGTGCCAAAATTCATCCCTTCCTTCAGGGTAGGGACGGGGTATGGATAACCAATGATAACGATTAATTATCCGGTGCCGTGCCAACAGCATCCCTTCGGAGTAGGTACGACGCATGCCTGCAAAACGCTGTGATGTTTTATCTAAATAGGCTCAGGCACTCTATAACAATGAAATCTCTGGCTACGTGAAGGCGCAGTAAAAAATGCGTGCTGAAGGTACGCTACATATGTAGCAGGAATTTGGCTCTTATTGATGCGTGCCGTAGGTACGCTCCGTGAAATAGGCCTCAATGGGAAGTCTTCGGATAGTGACCCACCTTTGCTCATACCCTTCGCGGGGCGGAAACCCGCCTTCGCCAAGGCTATTGCGAATGACCCACCTACGCCAAGGCTACGGCGGGTAGAAAAAAAGGCGCCTCCAGTAATGGAGGCGCCCTAACCTTGAACTTAATCCTAACTTTAACCTTTAAATCTGTCCGGCGGCGATGTTACCGTTCGGTGCGCGGTTGATCGCGTAGCCTTCAACGAAAGCTGTTTCGTTCTCCTGATCGATGGATACTTTCACCCATCCGTTGTACGACTTGCCGTCTTTTACCAGCTTAATGCCGATGTACTGTGCTCTGTCGCCCGACCAGGTACCGCTCCATGATTCCCTGGAATCAGAGTAAACCTGCTCGATGATTTCGCTGGCGCTGGCCGACCAGGCCACGTTGCCCAGTTCCGCTACCGGCATTCCATCCTCGTTGATCGCTGCGCTTCCTTCAACCGAAAGCACTTCGTTTTTATTTAACGCATTCACAAGATATTTAGTGTGAATGTCCGCCTCGTTCGATACCATTACAGTAGTGAACATAAAATCATTGGTTCCATCCTTGTCTGCGTCCAGGTAGAAGCTGTTTCCGAATCCGAATGCAGCAGGTGTATCGTAAGCAACGTGCGCAATGACGTTGCGGCTTTTTTCAATTTCCTTCTTTTTTTCTTCACCTGATCCCCAGGCAATTGAAAGAAGTAATGCTGTTGCTAATAAGAGTTTCATTGTGTTGTTGTTTTGTTGTTTGACCTGTGTATTTGTACGTTAGACTACCGCTGTAGTTCCATTGTTACAGGCAAACATGATGAGCGTACCAACAACATGGTAAATGGATTTTAGCCGTGTTAAAAAACTGGATTCGCTTTACTTTTTTTAAGATCTTGTAAAACTTCCTGAGGTGTGTTCTGGTCTCAATAAATCACTACTGACTACTGACTACTGACTACTGACTACCTACCTGCCGGTAGGCAGGCTGACTACTTGCTAACCCTTCACTGCACATCGCATTAACTCTTTCGAGCAACACATCCACATCATTCCTTCTGATCTTGCCGGTCTCCCGAAGATACATATCGAGCGTTGAACAGGAATTAGCGAGTGTCTTGATGTATTTTTTTGGATTGATGCGTACAAGTCCTTCAGGGGTGACTTCAAAATAAATTTCACGAATAGAAATTACCGGAGTATTCGGACCGGTTTGCTGAACCTCTTCCTCGTAAGATTTGAAAACATTCACTTTACCTGAGGCCAGCATTGTGCCGATGGTGTGGCGATTATTGCGTAAATCGATAAGTGACAGGTATTCCTCATCTTCTGCGATCCGGATGGAAACGATATCTGATTTAGGCAGTTTGACCCTTTCCCCATCTGCCCGGCCTATGATATACTTTCGGTTGTCCTCCGGAAGGACCAGTGAACCTTTGAATTTGCTGAGACGGTCGGTGATCTCATATTGATCCCCACACTTCATGGTTACAATGATTTCCTGCTTTCGCTGTCCGTATGCGAATGCGCTGCTTAAAAGGATCGCCAGAATCAGTAACCGTTTCATTGCTTTGTTGGGTTGAATAAAGTTAATGCGATTTTGGATGAGAACCACATTTCTGATTGTTATTTAACCAAAACCTATGCCCAATTAACAATAAAATCCAGTGAAGAGTTTACTGAATGGCATACAAAGTCGCAAGCCGCGTCCCCCCTTGAGGGGGGTTAAAGGGGGTGTTTCCTCAAGAGTGAAGCAAAGGCAAGCCCGGTAGGCTGACTACCTACCTACGCTCAAGCTCCGGCAGGCGAGCTGACTACTGACTACTGACTATATCCTTCAGTTCCACCCAGGGAATATCAATAGTAGTCGGACCCGCAGAATACGGGGCGATCTCGTAATGGTTGAAATAGAACAGGATCTCATCCTTCAGCAACGCGAAATTATCCGGGTTGAAATACCGGTCGCCCTCAAATGAAAAGCCGCTGGAGGCAGGGTCTTCGTCGGCACCGAGATTCCTGATGTCGCGGAAGGTATTCAGCGAGATCTTATTCAGTATTTCTTCATAACCGGGTTTGAAAAGATCATCGAGTGTGATCTTGTCACCGGTAATCGGATCAAAATTCAGGAATTGTAAATTATAGTTGCCGTGCGCGCCGCCGGTATATGCTTCCGTCTGTATCCGGATCACCAAAAAAGCGCTGTCATTCCGAAGAACCTCACCGCTCACATTCATCTGCCATCCGAAGGCATCCGGAAAGCTGGTGGCGAGATTACGGTAATCGTCGATGAATACATCTGCCACGCCATTCAGCGACTGATCCTCTATGGAATCATATCCGAGAATTTCCATTATCGATGCCTCTATTTCAGCATTGATCTTATCTGATGCCTGTGTCCGTGCGGTATCGGCTACCGTCTGGTACAGAAATGCCACCGTCGTACAGGTACGTGAGGTATCTGTTTCGCAATTGCCGTACTCCCGGTTGATACTTTGTGTCTCAACCGTAAAAGGCGGGAAATATTCGGATGAAGGCGTTTCTGTTGGTGGACGTTCGACGTCACAGCTGCTGATGATCATTGCAGAAGCAAACAGCAGGATAAGTATTCTGTACATCATTATAATAATTCGTTCGCCAGGTTTGCCAGCTCACTTCGTTCCCCTTTCTCAAGTGTAATATGTGCATAGAGCTCATGATCCTTCACCCGGTCGATCAGGTAGGACAGACCATTGCTCTGCGAATCGAGGTACGGCGTATCGATCTGATAAATATCCCCGGTAAAGATGATCTTCGTATTTTCTCCAGCCCGCGTGATGATCGTCTTCACCTCGTGCGGCGTGAGGTTTTGCGCTTCATCCACAATAAAGCAGATGTTCGACAGACTTCGGCCACGAATGTAGGCGAGCGGTGTGATCACCAGCTTCTCCTGGTTCACCATTTCGGTGATCTTCGAATATTCCTTGTCAGACTCATGGAATTGGTTCTGAATAAACTTCAGGTTATCCCAAAGCGGCTCCATGTAGGGGTTCAGTTTCGATTTGATGTCACCCGGCAGGTAGCCAATGTCTTTGTTGCTTAACGGTACGATCGGACGGGCCAGGTAGATTTGTTTGAATTCACGCTTTTGTTCGAGTGCGCCGGCAAGAGCCAGCAGTGTTTTTCCGGTACCGGCCACACCCTGGATCGTTACGAGCTTCACATCCGGGTTCAGGATCGCATGGATCGCGAAGGTCTGCTCGGCATTACGCGGCTTGATGCCATAGACAGAGCGTTTTTCAACGTGTTCCACCTGGTCCATGATCGGATTGTAAAATGCGAGAACCGATTTCTTGCCGTTTTTCAGGATGTAGTAGCCGTTTTTGTTGGGCTTGCTGGTGCCAAGGCATCCGCGTGGCGAAATCGCGCCTTTTTCGTAAAGTTGATTGATCTTGTCAGGGCTTACCTTTTCGTTGATATTGATCCCCCGGTAAAGCGAATTTACGTTTTGAACTTTTCCGGTGTTATAATCTTCGGCCGGAAGGCCCAGGGATTTCGCTTTTAGACGCAGGTTGATATCCTTTGAAACCAGGATGACCTTTTTTGACGGGATTTCCTGCTGCAACTGCAGTGCGGCATTCAGGATCCGGTGGTCGGCCTTGTCCTCGTCGAATACCTCACTGGCGTCGATCTTGCTTTTGGAATACATCAGCACCTTGAACTTACCCTTGTTGGCCGAGCCATTGAGAGGGTTCCAGTCCTGAAGCATCTTGCCATTGGCAAGCTTGTCGATGAGTCGGGTGAATTCACGCGCCTCAAAATTCTTGGTATCGTTACCTTTCTTAAAGTTATCGAGTTCTTCGAGGACGGTGATGGGAATTCCCACATCGTGCTCCTCAAAATTCATGATCGAGTTGTGTTCGTAGATGATTACGGATGTGTCGAGGACGAATATTTTCTTCTCTTTCTGCCCGCTTTCAGTCTTCTTCGCTCTGGCCATAGGGGAGGGAAAAAATTAAATGCTAATTGATTCAAATTTAGGAATCTGTCGCAAAAGACAAACAACGAATGCGGTTTTAATTCAATATTTTATTTTGGGGATGCTTTTATGCATGGAGCTGTTATGCCAGGGACATAACCACCCACTTCCGTCATCCCTGTGGAACTCCCTGGGATCGGCGGCGATAGCCGGGGATAATCAGGGAGTCGGGCAGGCCTGCCTGCCGGTAGGCAGGGACCTTTGTCCGTCGCTAATCCTTTATTTGTTTGTGCCGAAAGGCTAGATGATGGATGAGTTTCTATCCTTTGTGAGGGCCCACTATAGATCCCAGTCCGACTCCCGGGCTAAACCCGGGAGATTCCACTGGGATGACGATAGAAAATGAAGGCGATTACAGGAGGCTACTTTTAGGACTCTACATACTGACTACCTACCTACGCTAAAGCTCCGGCAGGCGAGCTGACTACCTGCCTACGCTAAAGCTCCGGCAGGCGAGCTGACTACTGACTACCTACCTACGCTAAAGCTCCGGCAGGCGAGCTGACTACTGACTACTGACTACTGACTACTGACTGATAAAGGTCTCCCTTCTCCGTCGGCACGATCTTCAACACATTCGCCAGTACCAGCAGTATTAATGTGCGTGAGGCACTGTATCTTGATACCTTGGCGAGTTCGGCAAAACCATCGAGCGTGATTGTTCCGTTCTTTTCCAGGTAATCGAACAGCATCTTTTCCTTGTCGCCGTAGTTGAATTTGATATTCTTACCCTGCTTTTTCCGTCGGATGATCTCCTTCATTTCCCGGCTTGCCTGAACACTTTTGTCATCGGCCCGTACATAGGCACGCTTTCCCGGAGGCGGAACTTTCGCCCTCCGCCCGTTCACGAAGCGCGGGTATTTGTCCTGTTTCTCTAGGACGAAGTGCGGACTTTTACTGCTGCTGGGTATAAAAAACGATACCACCGAAAGGTCGTCGGTAAGCGGAACGATTTCCCATTTGTATTCAACCTTCGGCTGTGTGAGTTGATCTATCGCGGCCTCCAAAACATATACATGATCCTCAGGGTGCTTCAGACCCGGGATCGACCCGTCATCATCCACGCCGATGAATACATAGCCGCCATCGGAGTTGGCAAATGCCACCATCTCCCGGACGATCTTTTCCGGATGGGTGGCCTTTCGCTTGAATTCAACAGTATGCGTTTCCCCACCCTTAACGAGGTTTCGAACTTCTTTGATCGTCATATATTGAATTCGTCTTCATCATCATCGTCCTCATCGTCATCGAGTGAGAACATGCTGCTCAGGAGATCTTTGAATTGCAGTCCGCGCGCTAACGGATGTTTGCTCAGCATGCTGTATTCTGCCAGTCCGTGCAAGGCAAACTCCATCAGGAACAGTTTCATTGCCTTATCCTCTTTTTTATGGAATTTATCAACGAGCGCTTCCAGTCCGGGAACGGATTTCAACGTCTGCTCATATTCCTTGTCAGTAAAATCATTCAGCAGATCTACGGTATGCTCATCACCGAACCAGTTCGTGATTTCCTTATACGGATTATCGATCTTTTGCTTTCGCACTTTCTCGGGATCCGGAAAGAAATGCGTGAACTGAGTCCGGATCGCTTTTCCCACCAGGTTATGGGCTACTATACCCGGACCTTCCTGCTCGCCTTCATACACCAGCTCAACCTTTCCGGTAATGGATGGAATCACACCATAGAGGTCGCCTACGCGGACATGCGTTTTATTACCCTGGTGCAAAGCACGACGTTCAGCGGCGCTGAACAGGTTTTCCATTCCGGATATGGTCAGTCGGGCGGAAACCCCGCTCTTGGCATCAACATATTCACTCTCGCGCGCCTCGAAGGCAATCTGCTCCACCAGGTTCCGGGCTAAATCGGTCATAACGACCATATCATTCTGCTCCGGTTTGATGTGGGCTTCCTGGTCGGTGATTTTACGGCCAATCTCAATGGATTTGGGGTAATGGGTGATAATCTGACTGTCGATACGGTCTTTCAGCGGCGTCACGATACTTCCGCGGTTCGTATAGTCTTCGGGGTTAGCGGTAAAGACAAACTGGATTTCCAGCGGAAGACGTACTTTAAATCCGCGGATCTGCACATCACCTTCCTGCAGGATATTAAAAAGGGCCACCTGGATCCTTGCCTGCAGATCCGGAAGTTCATTGATCACGAATATTCCGCGATGTGCACGTGGAATAAGTCCGAAATGGATCACCCGCTCATCCGAATAGGGGAGTTTGAGTGTTGCGGCCTTGATGGGATCCACATCACCGATCAGATCAGCAATGGAAACATCGGGGGTTGCCAGTTTTTCAGTATACCGGTCATCCCTGTGCATCCAGGTGATGGGTGTATCATCGCCATGTTCTTCCACCATATCCATTCCATAGCGCGAAATCGGATCGTAGGGATCATCATTGAGTTCAGATCCCTTGATCACCGGGATATATTCATCCAGCAGCTGGATCATCATGCGCGCCATGCGTGTTTTCGCCTGTCCGCGTAAACCCAGCAGGTTGATATCGTGCATCGAAAGAATGGCACGCTCCATGTCGGGGATTACAGAGTCCTCGTACCCATGGATGCCCTCGAAGACATTATGTCCCTTCAGAATATTTTCCCGAAGGTTGTCCCGTAATTCCTGTTTTACACTGCGTGATTCGTATCCGCTCTCGCGAAGTTCACCGAGCGTCGATATTTTAGTTTGTTTCGTCATGTAAATTAAAAGTGTTTTCTCCGGTTGCGCCGGTAGTCTTCAAAGATCAGGTGGCCGAGTCCCTTGAGGCTGCTGTAATAGGCATTGCCATTATTGACCTGTGTAAATTCCTTCACGAATTCCTTCAGGTATGGATCTGAAGCAATCATAAAGGTGGTAATGGGTATATGTATTTTTCGGCACTGACGCGCCAGTGTTAAAGTCTTGTTCAGGATCTTGCTGTCGAGGCCGAAACTGTTTTTATAATACTTGAGACCTACCTTCAGGCACGTTGGCTTTCCATCGGTGATCATGAATATCTGTTTGTTCGCATTTTTCCGCCGGCGCAGCAGGTCCATGGCCAGCTCAAGTCCGGCTACAGTATTGGTATGGTACGGACCCACCTGCAGGTAGGGGAGGTCTTTCACCTCGATCTGCCAGGCGTCGTTTCCGAAAACGATCACATCGAGGGTGTCCTTGGGATATTTCCGCTTGATGAGTTCGGCCAGCGCCATGGCTACTTTCTTGGCGGGGGTAATCCGGTCCTCTCCGTAAAGTATCATGGAGTGGGAGATATCGATCATCAGGACGGTGGAGGTCTGGGTTTTAAATTCCTGCTCCATGACTTCCAGGTCGCCTTCTGTCATTCTGAAATCATCCAGTCCGTGATTGATCTGCGCATTTCGCAGGGAATCGGTCATGGAAATTTGCTCCAGGGTATCTCCGAACTGGTAATCCCGCCGGTCTGTACTGGGTTCATCTCCCAATCCGCCGTAATTTGTCCGGTGCTCGCCGCGTCCCGACTTTTTTAACTTGCCGAATATCTCATCCAGGGCACTGGTTCGTATGCGTTGTTCGCTTTTTGCGGTAAGCTCAAACTTGCCTTCGGGGTTCTCATCTGTGATATATCCCTTGTCTTTCAGGTCTTCAATGAAGTCGCCGATGCCATAGTTTTCACCGGTCATATTGTACTTTCTGTCAAGATTATTGAGCCAATTCAGGGCTTCAGACACATCTCCGGAGGTAATTACCAGCAATTGCAGGAAAATATCGAGCAATTTTTCAAAATCTGATTTCGACTCGTCGGGATCTGGAATAAATGTGGTAAATCGGTGTCCTAGCATGGTTTGGCGCCCTTTTCTGACAGGTGTTAAGATATAAACCGTGATTGCCTGGCTTCTGTTCCGGTGTTTTCAATAAACATAAAAGGTTTTTTTCATTTGTGTGTAAGGTAAGGGGGGGTTTTTGTAAACCTTGCGTGGTTATATTCCTCATCTTTGAATCATTAACAACCGGAAACTTTAAATTTTTTGAACTATGAGAAAGTCTGTATTGGTTTTGTTTGCTCTGGCTTTAGTTGTTTCTTCGTGTGCTACGTATACGTGTCCGACGTACACTAAAGCTCCGGAGAAGGAGAAAACTGAAAAAGACGTGAATCACCTGTGAGTTAATTCTTAGAAGATAATTTTGCTTTTTTAAGATATTCAGACTAACCATCTGGCTCGGTGAGATTTTTTAATACCGGTTAAGGGTACTGAAAAAGAGTGCTTGAAAAAAAGGCCTTCGAAAGAGGGCCTTTTTTCGTTCACATGATATCTGGATTCTTTCCTTTCCATATATTTTTTCCAAACCTGCTGATTTCGTGGAATTGAAACGTTCCTGGAACTATTTAATTCGTATACCTAATTTAAGTTTTTGAATTTTCAAACATTTCTGAAACTACAGTGTTTTCAACATTAAACTAAACACTGTATTATGGAATCTTTATATCTCGTAGACATCGTTGCTATTCCAAAGGACGATCCGGTTGCATTTACCTTCTTTACAGGGTACATGGCCATGTTTGCTGCTTCAGTATTCTTTTTCTTCGAAAGAAATACTGTTAGTGGGAAGTGGAAAACTTCATTGCTTGTTTCAGGTCTCATCACGATGATCGCTGCAGTGCACTATTATTACATGCGCGATTATTATGCAGCAACAGGTACCAATCCCACAGCACTTCGGTACATTGACTGGACGCTTACCGTTCCGTTGATGTGTGTTGAATTTTACCTGCTTACCAAGCCAGCCGGCGCAAAATCAAGCCTGCTTTGGAAACTCATTATTGCCTCAGCCTTTATGCTGGTGATGGGTTACATTGGAGAAGCATTTGTTCCCTTAAATGCAGATGGAACACCTGCGGACGGAGCATCTACCCACAGCTTCCTGTACGGAGCGCTTTCTACCTTGGGATATTTGTACATTCTTTACACCGCCTGGTTTGGTGAGGTGAAAAACCTGGCAGATGCTTCCGGTAACCCGACAGTGATCAGGGGAATTCGTATGTTGGCCTGGTTTGTTCTTGTTGGATGGGCTATCTATCCGATCGGTTACATGTGTATGCCAGGTGGCTGGCTGAACACAGCTCTTGGCTGGACTTCATCAAATGTTGATCTTTTTTATAACATTGCTGATGCGGTGAACAAGATCGGTTTTGGTCTGGTGATTTATTCAATTGCCAAATCAGACACAACAAGCACTGCAAACGCATAAGCACTGAAAAGAGGCCTTGCCTTCGGGCAGGCCTCTTTTATTCTCTATGAAAATCGATCCGATCAATATATTTTTACTTTCAGTAACAGCAGCCCTGGGAATACTGGTATTCATCTATCCTCCGGTACTGGAGTTCAGCTGGATTCTCTTTCTTTTTACCATCATTTTGCTGGGTATTCCGCACGGAGCGCTCGATCATGTTCTGTATTTAAAGAAAAATGGAAGTAAAAAACCGTGGAGATTCTACCTGTTCTACATTGGATTGATTGCCGCCACAGGATTATTCTGGTGGAATTTCCCCACTATAGCATTTATTTTATTTCTGATCATCTCGGCGTATCACTTCGGACAGTCCCAACTGTACCAGATAAACGGTCCGAAATGGTTGAAGAATCTTTTATTCCTGAGCTGGGGTTCATTTCTGCTTTCAATAATTATCTATACCAATCTCGATGAATGCATCCGGATTTTTTCATCGCTAGAATGGCTGAACCTTTCATTACTTAACAGCGGGATGTACTGGTCAGCCGTTATGACCGCTAGTTTTTTCGTGTTATTCGCTGGGGCAGCATACGCCGCTTTCCAGCGTTTTATCTCATTCAATAATCTTCTGTTTGAAGCCGGAACACTCGTGCTGCTCTGTTTTTTGGCTGTTTATTCCAATGCGGTCTTCTCATTTACCATTTATTTTGGTATCTGGCATTCGTTCCGTTCCCTGGTGATCGAATATGAATACGTTGCTGACAGGCAGCGCAAATCACGATTTATCCCATTCCTCAAAAGAATTTTTCCTTTCACGATTCTTGCGACTGCATTTTTGGCTGCAGCCCTCTTCCTGATGCCTCAGCAAATGACCGGCATATCCCCCTATATGATCTTTATTATTGTGATATCGATGCTCACAGTCCCTCATTTGATTGTAATGCATGACCTTTATGAAAAATTTTCCTAATTATGCATTATCCACTTTCACTGATATATGGATTACTCTGCGGCAAAGGATGAATTTATACGTGCATGGGGTACATTGGGTACTTCCTGGGGAATTAATCGTACCATGGCACAAATTTTTGCGCTGCTCCTAATCTCACCGGAACCCATATCGGTTGACGAGATCATGGGGGAGTTGAAAGTATCAAGAGGTAATGCCAGCATGAATCTTCGTGCCTTAATGGATTGGGGCCTGGCCCAAAAGACCTCTAAAAAAGGCGACAGAAAGGAATTCTACTATACCGACCGGGACACATGGGCATTGGCCCGGAAAGTGGTAGCAGTACGTCGGAATCGTGAAATTGAACCTATTCTGAATGTTCTCAGGGATGTTCAGCAAGTTGAACCAGGAGATGATGCGAACATCTCCGAATTTAAACGTGTTACCAGTGAACTGACGGAGGTTGTCAGGACCACCGACCAGGCTCTAAACCTCTTTATGGAATCGGATAAATCCTGGATATTGAAGAACCTATTGCAGATATTAAAATCAAGAGGCCGCCAAAAGTAAATCTTTGGCAGAGTTAAAATTCCCAAACAAACGTTTTCTTCTCACTTACGGCACTTCCAAGTTTTCGCTTGAAATTAAACAGGCCTTCGTTTTTTACACCCTTCTCCGTGGAAATACCCAGGTCCAGCAGGCTGTACCGATGCTGTCTGGCATAATAATACAGGCCCTGAATCAATGGCAGCATGCTGTTATGCTTCCGTTTTTCAGGGTTATCGCCATGGGAAATGTCATAGAGAATATTATCATTCACCCGTATACAGACAGAAGTGGAACGAAGGTCCGGACCATCAAAAACACCGAATAAGTGAAATATGTCCGGGAAGTGATTGAAATTACGGGTAAGTTCTTCGAGAGACAGTGTTTCGGGATACCCTTTTGCCTCACGGCTTCGGGTGATGAGATCAAATGCTGCCGGCAGATAATCCTTATCCAGTTTCCGGAATTGCCAGTTGCTCTTTCTTGCAAAGTTAAGGTGAGTACGCTCATCCGGATCAATGACGGTATCGAAGGGTTGGCCAGCAGGTTGATAGTAATGAGTAATATCGGTCCAGGCCACTTCAAAACCCCGCTCAATCAGGGCGCTTTCCATCAGGTCATGGCTGTAGGAATCGTAGCACTGGGGAAATGCATGGATCCGGCATTTAGTGATCTTGTTTTCAACCAGGAAATTGAACAGGACTTCCACCATATCTGCGGCATCCGACTCATCGGCAAAGGGAGCAAAATCAATACCTCCAAAGGAGCTTTTAGACATGCTTACTGCTTCATTTCCTGAAATGGAAATAAACATTCGGGCCCGCAGATCGCCGCTTTTGCGGGTAGAAAGGGTGTAAATATGGGGGTCTTTTCCATAACGCATCACAAACCGGTCTTCATGAAAAAAGAAGGTATTCAGCGATGCTTTTTCGGGGGGATGAATACCGGTTGGATAGTAAGGAAGAATCATTTGTAGTCAGTAGTCAGTAGTCAGTAGTCAGTAGTGGGAGTTTATAGTGATTAGTGATTAGTGTACGGTTCGCTAATCGTTCATCCAATTAACTTTTGGATTAATATAAGGAATTGTTGCTTTTTAGGGAAAACGCTGTTATTTATTTGCCTTAAATTATAAGGCACTATCCACTATACCACTACCTACTACCTACTACCTACTACCTACTCAATACTTCAACTACTGACTACTGACTACTGACTACTGACTACTGACTACTGACTAAAGTAAGTTATGGCATTGTCCTGAAAATCACATCCCAAAGCGGTGATGATACGCCGAAGGCTCGATCAGGAGATTTATAGTGGTGGATACCATGGTGTACCCATAAAATTTTAAATACGTTTTTCGGGGGAGGGTAGGCATGCACGATATAATGTACGAACAGGTAAGTGGCATAGCCCATCAGGAATCCCGGTAGAAATGAATACACAAAATCACCCATGAACAGCCTGAACAGGAAAAGCAACGCAGTGGCAATGGTAACACTCATAATCGGAGGCATTGCCAGCCGGTCCTTGTCCTTGGGGAAGTCGTGATGAACCCCGTGAAATGCATATTGCAGTTTTTTACGAAGTTCGGTATACGTTCCCATGTGGAAAACATAGCGGTGTACCAGGTATTCCACAAATGTGAACACCAGGAAACCTACAAAAAACATTCCGACAGTTGTCGAAATCGTTAATGTGGTATTATTAACACTCCAAAAGATCAGTCCGCCAGAATAAAGGCTGAACAGCACGAGCGGCACAGCGATGTGTGTACGCGAGAGCCGCTCCAGCAGCTTGTTTTTAAAGAGCTGCTTGGTTCCTGAATTATTTGGTTTTGATTTCTCCATATGTTGACTTACTCACTGGTTTGCACGCAAAAATATATTACATATCAATCAAATGATACTATTATCGGTTAAATGTTTGTAAAAATGGTTGTTATGCCTTAGAAACGGCTTTTTTCTGCTCTAAAATCTGGTCGTAAAAGTCCTCGTATTTGGGCAGAATGTTCTTGATATCAAATTCCCGGGCACGGGCAAGCGCGTTCTTTTTAAAGGTTGCCAGATTGTCTTTATCAAGTATCGTGAGCGCATTTTTAGTCATATCCTCAATATCTCCCACGTTGCTCATGAACCCGGTTACACCCTGGATATTCAATTCCGGAATACCACCGGCATTGGAGGAGATGACGGGCACCTCACAAGCCATCGCTTCCAGTGCGGCCAGACCAAAACTTTCTTTTTCCGATGGCATGACAAACAAATCCGCCACACTCAGCACCTCTTCCACGGCTTCCAGTTTCCCGAGAAAACGAATGTCATCGCAGGTCTTAAGTTCACGGCAAAGACTTTCTATGCTCTTTCGTTCCGGGCCGTCACCTACAAGCAATAATTTGGCCGGAATTACCTGGCGGATTTTTTCAAAAATACGAACCACATCATCCACCCGTTTCACTTTTCGGAAGTTGGATGTATGCACGATGAGCTTTTCACCATTCGGACAAATAGCCGTTTTGAAATGCTCCTTCGGATGCTTTTTGAAGCGATCCAGATCAATGAAGTTCGGAATTACGACAATGTCTTTTGTAACGGCAAAATGCTCATAGGTGTCTTTCCGAAGATCATCTGAAACCGCGGTTACGCCGTCTGACTGGTTGATACTGAAGGTTACCACCGGTTCATAGCTGGCGTCTTTACCAACCAGCGTGATATCAGTACCGTGCAATGTGGTAACAACCGGTATTTGAATGCCCTGTGTCGCCAGGATCTGTTTGGCCATATAGGCTGCAGAGGCGTGGGGTATGGCATAATGAACGTGCAGCAGATCGAGCTTCTCATATTTCACTACATCCACCATTTTACTCGCAAGTGCCAGTTCATACGGGGGATAAGCAAACAGGGGATATGCCCTGATTTCCACTTCGTGGTAATACAGGTTTTCGTTGAAGAAACTCAGGCGCGTAGGCTGAGAATAGGTGATAAAGTGAACCTTGTGTCCCTCCTTGGCCAGTGCAATGCCCAGCTCTGTTGCGACAACCCCGCTACCACCGAATGTGGGGTAACAGACGATGCCAATGTTCATTAGATTTTTCATAGTCAGTATGCTTCCTGGGTACTGCGGAAATCCCAGATCGCCTGGTATATCACCTCCTGTATTCTAGTACGAATATTCTTCGACAGAAGTTTTGAATTTCCCGCATCCGGATAGATCCGATTAGCCAAAAATACATAAATCAGATCAAATTCCGGGTCAACCCAAATGGCCGTACCTGTAAAACCCGTATGACCGAAGGTTTGTTTAGAAGCATACTCGGTAGTCGGACCGTACCACTCACCTGGCAGCGGTTTATCCCATCCGAGTCCGCGCCGGTTATTTGCGTATTGCTGATCTGTAAAGTTCATCACCGTCTCCCGCTGGAGGTATCGAACACCGCCGTAATTTCCTCCGTTCAGGAGCATCTGGAGGTTCTTTGCCAGGTCATTGGCTGTTCCGAATAAACCCGCGTGTCCGGCGACGCCACCGAAAAGCGCTGCCCCCTGGTCGTGGACCATTCCGGTAATCAGTGATTTTCTGAAGAAATTATCCTGTTCGGTCGGTGCGATCCGATCCCGGGGAAAACGATCAAGCGGTTTATAGCCCGTTGAACTCATCCCCATCGGATCATAAAAATTTTGTTGCATGAAATCGGCGATCGACTGATTCAATATTCGCTCAATCATCCGCTGCATCATGTAATAGCCCATATCCGAATATTTGTAATCAAACGGCTCGTGATCCTTCCTGGGGCGAAGGCGGCTTTCCACTACCCAGTGCCATACGCTGTCCTTTACCAGCGGCTTGGCATACAGACCGTCCGCAATTTTCATACTATACACGGGGGTCGCGCTGGGGGCATAATAATCGGGCAAGAATTCCTTGTCCTTCATGGTCTGCGCATAGAAGGGAAGATAGGCCCACAATCCGGCCTGGTGAGTGAGGATATCCCGAAGGATCATATTTTCCTTATTGGTACCCTTCAGTTCAGGCAGGTAGACCGATATTTTTTTATCCAGATCGATCAGTCCGCGTTCTTCCAAAAACATGAGAGCCTGTGTACTGGCCAGTACTTTGGTTACCGATGCCAGATCATAGATGGTATTTTCATCTACTGGTTTGATGCTGTCGTAGGTGTAGTATCCGAAATTCTTGCTGTAAACAACCTTTCCTCCCTTTGCAACCAATACCTGGCAGCCGGGCGTGGCCCCGATGCTTACCGCTTCACGTGCAAGTTCATCTATCTTTTCCAGCGTGCGGCTGCTGATTCCCTGTGCATCCGCAATTCCGTAACCGAGCCGGTTTAAAGAAGAAGTGTTCAGCCCAGTGCCCGCCGGCAACTTCACTGAGACCGAAACCGGAAGTTTTGCATCCAGCGGAATGGCACCAAAGATACCCTGGGCCACTCCAAGCCGTGCATTGTCGGAATTGCTGTAGGCAACCAGGAGTCCCGGCAAATCTGCCAGCGGTTCCAGTTCATAGGGGTTGCCGAAATAGCAGGTGATCACCCTGCTCTTTTTACCGATGGTGTTCAGGATTTTATTAATCTCATTCAGCGCTTCCTCAGATTGCCCCGGAAATATGCCGGCTATCACCACATTATAAGTGGAAAGCTTGTTGAGCAGGTCATCAGTTGGCAAACTTCCGTCGATTGATGTGAAGGATGTGTATCGGTTCAGATAGGAAGTAAAATTTCCTGCGTCGCCAAAGTTGACGGAAGCAAAGGTTTGGTTATCGAGTTGTCTGACAGGTAAGAAATCATCCCTGTTCCGGAGCACGGTAATCGATTTTTCCTCGAGTTCCGTGGCGAGAGCGAAAGCATGTGGGGTATTAAGCCGCAGGTCGAGGTTATCAGGATTTATTCTCGGGGATTTATGTAATCCGAACTGATATTTAGTGCGAAGAATCCTTTTTACGGTACGTTCCAGTTGCAGGGCTAGTTTGTCGTCTTTTTCAACTGCTTCCAGGATCCGTTCAATACCTCGATCGATATTCTGTGAAAAAAGCAATACATCCGATCCGGCCCTAAATGCAAGCAATTCGGCTTCGCCATCGGCGTAACGGTCGGCAATAGCCTTCATATTCAATGCATCGGTGAATACCAGGCTGTCGAATCCCAGCTCGTCACGCAGGTATCCTGTAGTGATTTTTTCCGAGAGTGATGAAGGATAATTCCGGTCAAGATCATTTACCTGCAGGTGGGCAGTCATTATACCACCGATATCGGCCTGGATCAGTTTCCGGAAGGGGTAGGATTCGATATCATCGATCCGCTCCTTCTTATGGCTGATCACGGGCAGGGTTTCATGGCTGTCCTTGTCGGTATCGCCGTGACCCGGGAAATGTTTCGCCACCGCCATAACACCACGGCTTTGCATGCCCTTCATGTAAGCAAGGGTTCGTGAGGCGACGATAAATTTATTTTCCCCGAAGGAGCGCGTGCCGATGACCGGATTATTGGGATTGTTGTTCACATCAGCCACCGGAGCGAAATTAATATGTACGCCGATGAGTTTCATCTGCCGTGCAATCTCTTCCCCCATGGCAGTGATAAGACTGTCATCCTGAACCGCTCCGAGTGCCATTTGCCGTGGAAAACCCATGGTACTGTCTAACCGCATGGATAACCCCCATTCCAGGTCCATTCCGATCATGAGGGGAACCCTTGAAGCCTGCTGATAACGGTTTGTAAGATGTGCCTGCCGGCCCGGTCCGCCCTGCATAAAAATCAGTCCGCCTATCTTTTTCTCCCGAATTAATTTTTCGATGTCCGCCACATGCTGTTCATTCCCGTTGGAGTATGCTGCAATCATGAAAAGCTGGGCAATTCGTTCTTCAGGAGTGAGGGAATTATAGAGTTTCTCCACCCATTCCTCCTGGGTGGGTACAGCGGGAGTTTTCTTCTGCGAATTCGCTGAAAATAAGGGTATTGCAACTAAAATGGCGCAGAAAAAATATCGAAGCATGCCGCCGTCAGGTTAAAAAATAATTATGCAGGTTAAATGTACATACTTAGTTCTGACTTGTCAAACTTTTAGCAGGGAATAGGGAATAGGGAATAGGGAATAGGGAATAGGGAGTAGGGAGTAGGGAGTAGGGAGTAGGGAGTAGGGAATAGGGAATAGGTATTGTTAAAAATTCACGGGTATGAAAAGTGGTAAAAGTATAGTAGCAGAGAAGGCGTATAATTTTTCATTGAGCATAATCCAGCTGTACAAATATCTTGTGTCTGAGCAAAAGGAGTACGTACTCTCCAAGCAATTACTTCGGTGTTGTACTTCGATAGGCGCCAATATCCAGGAGGCTTACGGTGCCTATTCCAGGAAAGAATTTGCAGTTAAAATGTCATTTGCTTACAAAGAAGCACGTGAGTCCGAATACTGGCTGAATTTACTTTTAGACAGCAATTATATTGAACTTAGCGACTATCAGGAAAGGATGGATTTACTAAAAGAAATTATCAAGATGCTTTATACGATAGTTCAAACTGCAACAGGAAAAAACAAATCATCTTAAGTGTTACTATGCAATCTATCACCTATCACCTATCACCTATTCCCTATTCCCTACTCCCTACCACCTATTATCTACTCCCTGCTCATAATGTTTGCAATCCTTCTGTGTCCTTCCGAACTTTAAGGGTTATAGGGATAAATGATTACACAAATGAAATTTCCATCACTCTTCCGAACACCGCGGCATCAGCGGTTTACCATGTCACCGAGGTATTACGATCCGGTGAAAGAGGAAATGGATGCGCGGGTGTCTCAGATCAAGTCGGAACTCAAACAGGGAGGCGAGGCGGAGCAGGAACGTGAAATGGGGATACACTTTCAGTCGCGCATTACAGGATCTTTTACCCGCCGGTCTTCACGTAACAGTACGATCAACCTGATGCAGATGGCAATTCTTGCGTTACTGGTGGGCACGATCGCGGGATATTGGTATTTCGGAAATGTCGCGCTTTATGTCATGTTTGGTCTATCTTCCGTATTATTGTATCTCAAACTGAAACGCATTATTTAGACCCGCTTTTGCATGCCCGATATCATCCGCTTACTTCCAGATTCCCTCGCCAATCAGATCGCTGCGGGAGAAGTGGTGCAGCGGCCGGCATCGGTGGTGAAGGAACTCCTTGAAAATGCACTTGATGCCGGGGCTACACATATTGAGGTGATCATTCGTGAAGCCGGAAAAACCCTCATCCAGGTCGTGGATAATGGCTCCGGAATGAGCGAGACCGATGCCCGCATGGCCATGGAGCGGCATGCCACCTCAAAGATTCGTACATCCGAAGATTTATTTGCCATTAAGACTATGGGGTTCCGTGGAGAAGCCATGGCTTCTATTGGCGCTGTGGCCCAGGTTGAAATGCGTACCCGGCTCCAGGATGATGAAATTGGCACACTACTGGTGGTAGAAGGCTCTGAAGTAAAGCGCCAGGAGCCCGTGGCCCATCAGCCTGGAACCTCGATCCTGGTTAAGAATTTATTCTACAACGTTCCTGCACGGCGAAATTTCCTCAAATCCAATTCTGTGGAAATGAAACATATCGTCGATGAATTCCAGCGTGTGGCACTCGCAAGACCGGACGTGGCATTCGCGCTTCACCAGAATGACCTGGAAACCTATCAGCTCACAGAAGGAAAGCTTAGCCACAGGATTGTCGGACTGTTTGGATCTTCCTATCGGGAACAACTGGCTTCGTGTCAGGAGGAGGTGGGAGATTTTACCGTACACGGGTATGTAGGCAAACCGGAGGCCTCCCGCAAGACCCGGGGAGAACAGTTTTTCTTCGTGAATGGAAGATATATTCGCAGCAACTACCTCAACCATGCAGTGGTACAGGCCTATGAGGGCCTGATCGCCGACGGTAATTTTCCATTCTATGTACTGTTCATTGAGCTGCCGCCATCCCGGGTCGACGTCAACGTGCATCCGACCAAAACCGAGGTAAAATTTGATGATGAGCGCACGCTCTACGCGTTGGTTCATGCGGCTGTTAAACAAGCCCTGGCACGGCATAACCTTGCCCCTGCGCTGGATTTTACGCATGATGTTAATACAGGCATCAAGCTGGATTCGCAACGGCAGTTTGTACAGGACATGCATTACAGTCAGTTCAAGACCACACCGCGTGATTCTGGAAACCTGGAAACCTGGCAAAAATTATATACTGAAAACCCCGGAAAATCGGTGTTGCCGGAAACCTGGTTCGATCAAAAAGAGGCGGCACAGGAAACTACACTGCGTTTCGAAAGTAAGATGCATGAGGATGAGGCCAAAGAGACCCCCTCGCACCTGTTTCAGCTGCACGGAAGGTTTATCGTCGCACAGGTGAAATCAGGTATGATGCTTATTGATCAGCAGCCAGCACACGAGCGGATTTGCTACGAAAAATTTATCCGCAACATGAAATCCGGCAAGGGCGCCTCTCAGCAGTCATTATTTCCGCAGGCCATTTCTTTAAACCCCGGAGATGTTTCGCTCGTTAAGGAAATGCAGCAGGAGATTGCTGCATTGGGGTTTGATATCGAGGAATTCGGTCAGCATGATTTTCTGATCAAAGGAATTCCGGCCGACATTCAGAATGGTGATGAAAAAACTATCTTTGAAGGATTGATCGAACAGTTCAAGCATAATGCCCGGGTAGATGCGCTGCCTGTACGCGAAAACCTGGCACGTTCACTGGCCCGCAGGGCTGCGATCAGGCCGGGAGCGGTTTTGCAGCGCGAAGAGATGCATAACCTGGTGGATCAGCTTTTCGCATGTGAGAATCCCAACTATGCACCTGATGGAAGGAAAACATTTGTACTGCTTTCGATGTCTACTATTGCAAATTATTTCAATGCCTGATAACAAATGATGAGATTAACCCCTGTAGTAAAAAATTTACTGATCATCAATGTGGTCGTGTTCCTGCTGCAAATCATGGTGAAAAGTGTGGATGTAACAGGATTTCTGGCATTGCACCGTCTTACATCTCCGGATTTCAGACCCTACCAGTTCTTTACCTACATGTTTGCGCATGGAGATTTCGGCCATATTATATTCAATATGCTGGGCTTGGTGTTTCTTGGTCCGCTTCTGGAGCAGTTTTGGGGGCCAAAAAAGTTTATAACATTTTACCTGGTTACAGGTGTTGGAGCGGCATTGCTTTACACAGGTATGGAGGTCTTTGAACTCAGGAATCTGCGGAATGATGTTGAAACCTACCTTGAAGCACCCACACCCGATAATTTTGCCATTTTCGTGGATGAAAATGACAGATATTTCAATTCGGGCGTTTATGAATTTCAGGATCAGTTCAGCAAGAATGCCAATGATCAGCAGTATATTGAGCAAAGTAAAATGTACGTGCAGGGTTTGTATAACGAGGTGAGTCAGCGTGGCAGCATGCTTGGTGCCTCCGGCGCAATTTATGGAATACTTATGGCGTTTGGATTGTTATTCCCTAACACACAGCTGATGTTGCTGATACCACCCATACCGGTGAAGGCAAAGTACCTCGTCCTTTTTCTCGGTGCATACGCCGTCTGGGCAGGTTTTGCCAGAAACCCCGGTGACCCTGTGGCGCATTTTGCGCATTTAGGGGGTATGGTATTTGCTTTCATCATGATCAAGTACTGGCAAACAAAAAGGGATTCATTCTATTAATGAACCATGAACGGACAAGGATTTTTACAGGATTTTAAAAACGTATTCAGCAGACCCAATAATGAATACATCCGCCTCATTGTGATCAATGTGGTGGTCTTCGTGGTGCTCGGCCTCGCACAGGTTTTTACCGATATCTCCATAGGACGAGGTGCTGTGGATATATCAAGAGAGTATCTCGGGCTTCCCATGCACTGGAATGAATTGTTGTTTCGCCTGTGGACACCCATCACCTACATGTTCGTCCATGACGGGTTCTTTCATATCCTTTTTAATATGCTGTTCCTGTACTGGTTCGGAAGAATTCTTGCTGAATACCTGGGTGGTCCTAAAGTGGTAAATCTGTATGTACTTGGCGGACTGTTCGGAGCGGTTATCTATCTGACCATATATCCCGTCCTCCTGCAGCTGCTCAACCCTAATATGGATATTTCCATGGTTAGCCCTTCCCTGGTAGGTGCTTCTGCCGGAGTCTTCGCAGTCGTTTTCGGAACCGCAACGCTTATGCCGAATTACACGATATTTCTGCTATTTCTCGGACCGGTGAGGATCAAATACATCGCATTATTCTACGTACTTTCATTCTTCCTGTCGCTGTCAGGTCCAAATTCCGGCGGCGAACTGGCTCATATAGGTGGCGCACTGATGGGATTCCTTTACATTAAACAACTGCAGAACGGATCTGACATGGGCGCATGGATACAGACGGTTATCTCAGGAGTCGGTGGTTTGTTTAAGCCTAAGTCGAAAATAAAGGTCACTCATCGAAGTGCAAGTGCTGCATCTGGCCGGACCGCTTCGCGGGGAACAACCCGTACGGCTCAAAAGCCTTCCGGCAGCAGTGCCTCCCAGGAAGAGATAGATGCCATCCTGGATAAAATCTCCGAAAAAGGGTATGAAAGCCTCACAAAGGAAGAAAAGCAGAAATTATTTAACGCCAGTAAACACTAGAATTTGTTAGCCAGCTGTCCACAGGCAGCATCAATATCCTTTCCGCGGCTTCGGCGGATATTCACGACAATACCCGCTTTTTCCAGTGCATTTACATACATCTGAACAGCCGACTCATCAGCCTGCTGAAAAGCGCCATCATCGATCGGATTGTATTCGATCAGGTTAACTTTTGAAGGAATTAGCTGGCAGAATTTTACGAGCGCCTTCGCGTCTTCCGGGCGGTCATTGATATCCTTCCAGACAACATATTCATAGGTCACTTTCCGTCCGGTCTTCTTGTACCAGTACTTCAGCGCGTCAGCAAGGTCCTCCACCGGGTTTGATAAATTGATCGGCATGATCTCATTCCGAACATCGTTGATCGCACTGTGGAGTGAGACCGCCAGATTGAATTTAACTTCATCATCAGCCAGCTTCTGAATCATTTTTGCTACGCCTACCGTGGAGAGTGTGATCCGCTTGGGGGACATGCCTAGACCATCCGGAGAAGTGATCTTGTCGATCGCATCGATCACGTTCTGATAATTAAGCAAGGGCTCACCCATGCCCATGAAAACGATATTAGTGAGCGGCCTGTCAAAATATAACTCCGCCTGTTCCTTTATCGCAACCACCTGATCGTAAATCTCATCCGGATTCAGGTTGCGCATCCGTTTGAGCCGGGCTGTGGCACAAAAATGACAATCCAGACTGCAGCCAACCTGGCTCGAGATGCAGGCCGTGATTCGCTTGTTTGTCGGGATCAGAACCGATTCAACGATCTTTTCATCAAATAGTTTAACAGCATTCTTGATCGTGCCGTCACTGCTTCGCTGCATATTATCGACAGCAATATGGTTGATCGTGAAATTCTGTTTGAGCCGTTCACGGATTTCGAGTGACAGGTTGGTCATCTGGTCGAAATCCTTAGCACTTTTTCGCCACAGCCACTCATATACCTGTTTCGCACGGAATTTCTTTTCACCTGATTCGATGAAATAACTCTCGAGCTCTTCCAGGCTCATTTTTCGCACATCCTTTTTCGCACCCGATTCAATCATAATGCAAAGATAGGAAAAAGCTTATTCAGCGTGCATTGATTTTAAACGCTCCTCAAAATCTTCAGGAATGCGGCTAACCTTGCGCTTCACATAATTGAAAAAGACAATACCGGTTTTACCCCGGGCAATCTCCTGATCACTTTCTGTATTTTCAAGCTTGTAAAAGAAATCCATCCCGTAGGCATTGAAATCATCCACGGCAATGGAAACCCTGATCTGATCACCATGGAAGGCTTCTGCACGATAAACAACTACGGAATCGGTGACGATCATGCCTGTTTCATGTGCCATGTCAACCTCATTTTTATACCCCATTTTCTTAAGCATCCTGAGCCGGGCCTCATGCATGATGGTAAGAACGCGGTCATTACCCAGGTGGCCACCATAATTTATGTCGCTTATCTGTATAGGGATGATCGTTGAAAAAACTCTTTTTTCCGGGAGGATCAGCGTAACACGGGCCATAGTTTAATGTTATGAATTTGTAACAAAAGTGTTTAAATCTGGCCGTTATACAAAATCATACTAAATTTGCTGCTTCATGAAAAAAATTGTTTCCATACTGCTGTTACTCATGGTAGTCCTCACCACCTCTTCCCTGGCACAGCGTCAGAAGAGCTTTGGATTGGCCTATCGCAACGGCTGGCTGCTGAAACATCATGAAGAACTGCGTACCGCGTTTGTTGACGCACACCCTGTCGGGTTTGAATTTACCTACCTGTCGAAGACCACCGGTGATGATGAATGGGAGCGGGTCTGGAATTATCCCGATATCGGTATCAGCCTTGCATACCTGAATTACGGGGATTCACGGCTGGGGCAGGCATTAGTTACATCCTTCTTCATTCAGAAATATATCGGAAACCCGGATAACAGACTTCGGTTCAGTTTTAAGATAGCTCCAGGCGTCTCATTTTCCGACGAGAAATATGATCCCGAAACCAATCCTGAAAACACTTTCATTTCGACAACCATTAATGGCGTTATGGAAGGTAATTTTCTGGCACATTATCAGCTCACACCCCATATGGCTGTGAATGGCGGGATTGTTTTTACGCATTATTCGAACGGGGCCGTACAGGTACCCAATTCAGGTTTTAATATTCCGTCGCTAACGGTCGGAATGCTATATACGCCCAACCCCGATCAGTACAAGCGAAATACTGATCCTGTAGGGGCCTTCCAACGACGCACACGATTTTCGGTGCAATTCGCTCCTTCGGTTAAAGCATACAATGAAGAAGATCCTAAAAAGTATTTTGCCTTTACAGCATCGGTCAATGCCATCCGGTACCTGAATCACAAAGTGGCATTAAACGGGAGTGCCGACGTATTTTACAATTCATCAATCCCGGATCGCACCGGTGATCCTGGTGCAAACCGTTTCCGTCTCGGACTTGCCCTTGGGCCTGAGCTTACCACCGGTCCGAATTCTGTCGTATTCCAGCTGGGTTATTATGTTTATCGCCCTGAGGAGGTTGATAAGTCATTTTACTGGCGAATTGGCATTAAACATCATTTCACAGATCATTTCTTCACCGGCTTCGCTCTCAAGGCACATTTGGGAAAAGCGGATGTGATAGAGTGGGGGGTTGGTTACAGACTTTAGTCAGTAGTCAGTAGTCAGTAGTCAGTAGTCAGTAGTACCTGGCTTGCGTCATTTTTATTTAGAGACTTTCAGGAATTAATCCTGGAAGGCAGTACATTATTTCTTGATGGCTAAACTGCAAAATCACCTGAATATTCCAGCCTATCTACATCCCCTACTCCTAACTCATAACTCTACACTAAAACTACTGACTACTGACTACTGACTACTGACTACTGACTACTGACTAATTTTAAATTCCTTCGGTGGCTCCACACCCTGCAGATGCTCGACAAAGTAATCCCAACGGCGGCGCATCATGTAGTATGAGTCGGCACCGAAACCATGGCGGGCATTCGGGAAAATGATCAGATCAAAATCTTTGTTCGCCTTCACGAGTGCATCGACAACAAGATATGTATTGTACGGAGGTACATTATCATCCAGTCCGCCATGTGCCAGCATAAGTTTGCCCTGCAGGTTTTTGGCGTAATTCTGATTGGCCTGTTCCTCATAGTTATCACCCTGGATAAGTCCGATATAACGCTCTCCCCAGTCATCCTCATAGTTTCTGTTGTCATGATTTCCTGATTCGGAAATTCCCACTTTATAGAACTCAGGATATCGGAACATTGCCGCTGCGGTTGCAAAACCACCTCCTGAATGCCCCCATATGCCAACACGGTCTGTATCGATGTACGGATGCCGTTCGGCCAGCTGTTTTATGCCTGAAATCTGATCTTCGAGGGTATTGTCGGCCATATTTCCGTAACATACGTCGTGGAATGACTTCGAACGACCCGGGTTACAGGTTCCGTCGATCACGATCACCACGAAACCCAGCTCTGCAAGAGCCTGGTGGTCACTGCGTGATGCAGAGAATGATCTGCGGCCAACACCACCGCCTTGCGGACCCGGATAGATATAGTTTACCACGGGATATTTTTTCGATTCATCCAGTGTGGTTGGAGTGAACATCAGTCCGTATAAATCCCACCTGCCGTCACGCGATTTCACCTTAACGGGTGTAGGAGCTTTCCATCCTGTAGCGGCAAGTGCAGAAATATCAGCTTTTTCAAGAACCATGATCTCCTTGCCTTTGCTGTTACGCAGTACCGACACGGGCGGAACATCCGGCTGTGAATAGGTATCAACGAAGAATTTTCCATCACCGGAGATACTTACTGAATGGTGACCGTTGTCCGGGGTTAGCAATGAAAGTTTTTTCCCATTGAAATCAATGCTGTAGAAATGTGCAAAATAGGGATCACGTCCTTCTTCCCGTCCCTGCGCATAGAAGTAAAGCATTCGGTTTTTCTCATCTACCCTGATAAGTTCCGTCACAACAAAATCCCCGCTGGTGATCTGATTTTTCAGTGCTCCTGTTGTAGCATCGTACAGATATAAATGTCCCCAGTCGCTGCGCTCGGAGTACCATATGATCTCGTTGGTTGCATCGAGGTAATGCCAGTTCACCGTTCCCTGGCCGGATTCGTACTGGGTGTCTACCACCTCTTCAAAAATATCACGTACTTCACCTGTTGTGGCATCCGCCATGCGGACTTTCGCTTCTTTATGATCGCGCGAGGTAGAAACAAATACCAGTTTGCTCCCGTCGGCGCTCCATTCATTGTCATCAAAAGCTCCGGTGCAGGCGATGTCGTCGCACAGCGTTCCGCGGCGTGCATCCGGCTCCATTTTCAGACGGATTACTTTTGGCTCATCCACATTGATGATCACGCGGTGAATGCGAATTATATCCTCATCCTGTGGTATCGGATACTTCCATGCCTGCAATTCCGGCTCTCCAACCTTTGTTGAAACCAGGTACATATCACTCACATGGCGCTGGTCCTGCTGGAAGGTGACCAGCTTTTTTGAATCCGGTGACCAGAGAACTACCGGACGGTCACTTTTTCTCCATCCCGCATTATCCGTGGCATACCCGAAGTTTTCGGTGCCATCCGTCGTGAGTTGTGTTTCCTTATTGGTTTCAAGATTGCGCATCCACAGATTCCAGTCACGAATAAATACGACCTTCTTTCCGTCGGGTGAGGGAATCTCATTCCTGTTGATGGGTGGGGTTGTATTCTGTGCGCCATTATTTTCCTCTCCCAGCAGTTCGGCACGGGACGAAGCTGTTTTCTTACTTTTTTTAGCCGGATTGACCAGAACGAACTGATCTCCGCCTGGAGTGGAGACATTATACCAGAAGGTGCCATCTTCCCGCCATACCGGGCGGACACCATCATAGTGTACCTTGCTGTTGGTGTTGAACCAGAGGAATTTAGTCGCCTGCTCATAGTCGGCAGCGGTTTTAGCCTCCTGGGCGTGGGCACCAAATACGGAAATGATAAGAAGTGCCCCCAGGCTAATGCGAAGTGTTGTTTTGTTGATTTTCATTGTTGCTTTGTCAGATCTGGTCCTAATATTAAGATTTCTAAAGCTGAATTCATTACACTCTGATATGAACGTTGGTTTTTTGATGCTGAACGGAAACATACTAGTCAGTAGTCAGTAGTCAGTAGTCAGTAGTCAGTAGTATCTGGCTTGCGTCATTTTTATTTGGGCGACCAATTAGAAATTATCCGGAAAGACTAAACAATCATCAGGGAATCCCAGCTTATTCGCCACGACCTATTCATTACTTGCTACTCCCTACTCACTACTCCCTACTAATTACTCCCACTACTGACTACTGACTACTGACTACTGACTAAAAAAGCGTTGTTCATTTTCGGACAATATGTCTACAATAAGTGGTTTACCATCGTCAAATTCAGACAGAATGTCCTGAAATTGGAAGTGGAACCTAATTTGATCGTATGGGAATAGAGTAAAACAAGTGATATGAATTTTAATAATTATACCATAAAAGCACAGGAAGCGATTCAGAAAGCTGCTGAAATTGTTTCCGCAAATCAGCAGCAGGCGATTGAGCCGGGGCATCTGCTCAAGGCCATCCTGTTGTCGGATGAAAATGTGATTTCGTTCATCATTAAAAAGCTGAACGTAAACCGTGCTGTCCTTGATTCAAAGCTCGAGGACATTATCAACAGCTATCCGAAAGTTACCGGACAGCAACCATATTTATCAAATGATGCACATACCGCGTTGCAAAAAGCGGAGTCTTTCCTGAAGGAATTTAAAGACGAATTCATCTCTGTTGAGCATCTTATCCTGGGATTATATGAAGGCAAAGAGAAAGTTGCCCAGCTCATGAAGGATACAGGGTTTGAGAAAAAAGGACTCCTGGCAGCGATTAAAGAATTGCGGGGCGGCAGTTCGGTGACCGACCAGAATGCGGAATCAAAATACCGCTCACTGGAAAGGTATTCAAAGAATCTGAACCAACTCGCTAAAGCGGGCAAGATCGACCCTGTAATCGGACGGGATGATGAGATCCGCAGGGTGCTTCAGATACTGTCGAGACGTACGAAAAATAACCCGATTTTGATCGGTGAACCCGGTGTGGGAAAGACCGCCATCATCGAGGGTATGGCTCAGCGGATCGTTGACGGAGATGTACCCGAAAATCTTAAGGATAAAATCCTGATTTCCCTCGATATGGGATTGCTGGTTGCCGGTGCCAAATATAAAGGTGAATTTGAAGAAAGACTGAAATCGGTGATCAAGGAAGTAACGGATTCCGACGGTCAGATCGTCCTCTTTATTGATGAAATTCACACATTGATTGGTGCAGGTGGGGGTGAAGGCGCAATGGACGCGGCCAACCTGCTCAAACCGGCACTGGCCCGTGGCGAACTGCATGCAATCGGTGCGACCACACTGAAGGAATATCAGAAACACATCGAAAAGGATAAAGCCCTTGAAAGGCGATTCCAGACTGTTGTGGTTGATGAGCCGTCTCCGCAGGATGCCATATCAATTCTTCGCGGGATAAAGGACAAGTACGAACTGCACCACGGTGTGCGTATCAAGGATGATGCGGTAATTTCGGCCGTAGAGCTTTCACACAGGTATATTTCCGACCGCTTTTTACCAGACAAGGCTATTGACCTGATGGATGAGGCGGCAGCGAAGCTTCGCCTGGAGATGGACAGCATGCCTGAGGAACTTGATGAATTGAACCGGAAGATCATGCAGCTCGAGATTGAGCGCGAAGCTATCCGCCGCGAAAAAAACAAGGAAAAGGAATCGATCCTTTCCAAGGAGATTGCCGACCTGTCTGAAACCCGTAACGACCTGAAGGCCAAGTGGGAAAATGAAAAGCAGGTGGTGCATGGTATCCAGCAGAAGAAGGAGGAAATCGACAAGCTGAAATTTGAAGCTGAGCAGGCTGAAAAATCTGGTGATTTCGGACGGGTCGCAGAAATCCGCTATGGCAAAATGCTGGATACACAAAAGGAACTGGAGAAGCTGCAGGAGGATATGAAAGCCATGCAGGGTGAAAGTTCACTCCTCAAGGAAGAGGTTGACAGCGAAGATATCGCTGAAGTGGTAGCCAAATGGACCGGAATACCCGTTTCAAAGATGCTGCAGAGCGACCGCGAGAAATTACTCCACCTGGAGCAAGAGCTGAGCAAGCGGGTTGCCGGACAGGAAGAAGCGATTGCCGCGCTGTCAGATGCAGTCCGCAGAAGCCGGGCAGGGTTACAGGATCCAAAGCGCCCGATTGGTTCGTTCATTTTTCTGGGAACCACCGGTGTCGGTAAAACAGAGTTATCAAAAGCCCTGGCGGAATACCTGTTCAACGACGAGAATGCCATGGTTCGAATTGATATGTCGGAGTACCAGGAACGTCACTCTGTGAGCAGACTCGTAGGAGCGCCTCCCGGTTATGTGGGTTATGATGAGGGCGGACAGCTTACTGAAGCCGTTCGCAGAAAGCCTTACTCGGTTATTCTGCTCGATGAGATTGAAAAGGCGCACCCTGATGTATTCAATATTCTGCTGCAGGTGCTGGATGATGGTCGACTTACAGATAATAAGGGACGTGTTGCAAACTTCAAGAATACGATCATCATTATGACTACGAACATGGGTTCGCAGATCATTCAGGAAAATTTTGAATACATGAATGAGGAGAACGAGGAAGAGGTGATCGAGAAAACAAAACAGGATGTATTTGAACTTCTGAAAAAATCAGTTCGTCCGGAATTTCTCAACCGAATTGATGAAACCATCATGTTCCGTCCGCTTTCCAAAGAGGATATCCGCAAGATCGTTGGAATCCAGATAAAACTGGTTCAGGAACGACTCGCAGAGAACGGTGTAAATCTGGAGGTTTCAGACAAGGTGGTGAACTACATTGCCAAAAAGGGATATGATCCTCAATTTGGTGCCAGACCACTCAAGCGGGTTCTTCAGCGTGAAATACTCAATGAACTGTCGAAGGAAATCCTTGCCGGTAAAATTGATAAGGACTCGATTGTTGGAGTTGACATGGGAGACAACGGAACGATAGAGTTTCTGAACCTGGATAAGGTTGAAATTGAATAGTGTTTTCACCGGGCGTGTGCCCGGTAGATTGTGTTAGTCGAGCCCCTGCAATTTGCAGGGGCTTTTTTTATCTACAAATTCGTATTAGCGACATCCGGCGGTGTTACACAGTGTCCCGTATTTTAACAATTCGTTATCCCCTCTTTCCAGGCAGGCAGGCGAACTCAATTCAGGATGACGAGTGAGGGTAGTCTTCTGTTGGGGATTCCTCAACAATATTTCACAGTCTTACAAATTGTAATCCGTCTACACTAAAACCTGTAATAATATTTTCGTCGTTTCGTTCAAAAAATATGCTTTGCCCGTCCTGATCATCGAAAAACCGATCCGTATCTTCCGGATAAAGCGTAAATACATTAGTGCCAACTTTACCCTTGAGCAGTTCCCCTTCCATAAGTATTTCGACCTCAATACCCCGTTCTTCTGCCACATAAGTACCGGCATAGGAATTTAAATCTGCTGTGCTCATATCAATGACAGTCCGAACATCCGGAAGATAAACATTCCATCCGTAAGCGGCATCCACGGAACGGGCAATTTCATTCATCAGTGGACCACCAAGATCACCATTCGTCATGATCGCCATACCCTGACCGCCGGGACCCGCGAATGAGAACAGCATGCAGCGATATCCTTCATTCGCGCCTCCATGCCTGAAATACAACGAGTCTCCCTCACCTCCGAGGCCCGGACCCAGCCCCCAGTCATTGATGTGTTTGGTAAGGATCATTTTGGCAGTTTCCGGCTGAATGAATTCCGTCTCACTACCGTTATAAGCCCTTTGAACAGCCATGGCCCACCTGCCGAGATCCGAAGGTGTTGTCCATAATCCGGCAGCAGCCATCTCAGGATATGTATGCCATTTCCCGGTTACAGGTTGTCCGTCAGGGCGGTGTCCGACTGAAGTATTTTGGTGCATGTCCTCTGGTAAAGGCTGCTGATAGATACTTCTTTCCATACCTGCGGGATCCAGTACATTTTCCTTCATAAATGCGGAGAACGAAGAATTGAAATTTGTTTCGATCACATATTGCATCAGCGTATAGCCTCCGCCGGAATAACGCCATATTGCCCCGGGAATCGTATCCGGAAGTATGGCATCAGAATTCGCCGGCGTTTCCCCTAAAAGAATTTCCATGGTACCGGGAACAGGTTCGTCCGAGGCATAGCCCCGAAAACCATGAACTGTAAGGCCGGCATTGTGGGTAACTAACCTGCGCAATGTGACGTGTTCATTCGGATCATACGGGTTTTCCGGAAGCTTCCATCCGGTAAGGTATGTATTGACATCTGCATCCAGATCCAGGTCTCCCGATTCAATCAGTTTCATCATACCGGATGCGGCAACGGGTTTTGAGATCGATGCCGCCTGAAACCGGGTATTTTCATCCACTGCCTGGGTTCGTCCTGAATCCAGAAATCCATATGTCCGGGTCCATTGGATCTCGTTATTTTCGAAAAACGCAATGCTTACTCCCGGCACCCTGTAATGTGCCATCCGCTCCGAGATCGTCCAGGCAGGCAGCTCGGATCCTTTGATGACGATACCTGGGATCAGTCCGTTTTCTATTGCGGTTACATCGGGCTGATCCTGGATTTCCGCGGGCTTTTCGCTACATGAAAATGTGAGAAGGATGACCACGAGAAAAAGATTGTGGAATTTCATAGCATTGATTTTTCGAACAAGTTAAGGGAATTTGTTTTTCTTATCATTGGATTCAAAGAAAAAGAGCCCTTCAAGGTCAGAGGCTTCGTACTATTTCCTAACTTTCGGAAAGAACTAACATTTTTATTCATTGCGGAACAGATTAGTCTACGAAGGAGCCAGTCAGCTCGAATATGAGATCCGGCAGATTGTACGGAAAGCGGAACAGATCGCAGCACTGGGTATTCCTATTACCTGGGAAAATATCGGTGATCCCATACAAAAACACAATACGATTCCCGGCTGGATCAAGGAGATCGTATCGGGTCTTGTTATGGAAGATTCCAGTTACGGGTATTGTCATTCGAAAGGTGTTCCTGCCACAAGAGAATTCCTTGCAAAGCGCAATAATGCTTTGGGAGGCGTACAGATCACTGCAGAAGATATTCTGTTTTTCAATGGGCTTGGCGATGCCATTTCAAAGCTATATCAATACCTTCCCCCGACATCCCGGATTATCGGTCCGTCACCGGCCTATTCAACCCATAGCTCGGCGGAAGCAGCCCATGCCAACAGTGCACCGCTCACCTATCTGCTGGACCCTGAAAATTCCTGGTATCCGGATCTGGAGGACCTTTACAACAAGGTTAAATTCAATCCAAATATCTCGGGTATCCTGATCATCAATCCGGATAATCCGACAGGCATGATCTATCCCCATGAATACCTGGAGCGAATCGTGTCGATTGCCCGGGAATTTGATTTGCTTCTCATTGCCGATGAGATCTATTCTGCCATCACTGCAAGCGGAAATCAAACAGAACTTCTTTCCCGCATCGTTGGTGACAGACCTGCGATCTCCATGAAAGGTATTTCCAAGGAGTTGCCATGGCCAGGGTCCCGGTGCGGATGGATGGAATTCTACAACCGAAAGAAAGACCCGCAGTTCGATGGTTTCTGCACGGCACTTGAAAATGCCAAGATGGTTGAGGTATGTTCGACAACCTTGCCGCAAAAAGCCATCCCGGCTATCTTTACCGATTCCCGCTACGAGGATTACCTGTGTACGAAAAATCAGGCCATCGCCAGCAGGGGCGAGATTCTCAGCAATCTCTTTAGCAACATGCCGCAAATTTATTTTTCACCCACGCGCGGAGCATTCTACAACACCATCATTTTCAATCCGGCCTTTTTGAATGGAAAACAGCGCCTGGATGTACAGAATGCCGCGGCCAGAGAATTGGTGGAGTCCTGGGTGAACCCGGAGATGCCTCCGGATCGCCGGTTTGTTTATTACCTGCTTGCTGCTACCGGAATATGTGTCGTTCCGCTTTCTTCTTTCCAGTCCGACCTTTCGGGATTCCGTATGACCTTACTCGAACAGGATGAAGAGACCTTCACAACGACCTTTACCCGGATCCGGGAAGCAATAATCGAATTTACCTCGGAAGGCTGACATTATTTGTCCGCATCAGGTATTTACTTGCCTGCATGCACCTGTTACGAAGATCTTATCGTCGAGCTATGAATTACCTGAAATTCGCGATGGATTTTTCTATGGCTGAATTTCGGGGTATCCTGGGATTGGTGATCATCGTGGTCATTATTGATGCATTGAAATTACTGAATTTTCAATGGCCTCTTTCCGATCAGGAAGCATCCCTCTTTACCCGTTATATTGTAGAATCCGCGCCGTTAACTCCCGCGGTCAGCCGGCCGGTTGAGCCGTTCATGCCGGATACCGTCTCCTTTCAGGGACTAACATCAATGGGAATGCCTGAAAATGTGGCTTCAAACCTGATTGCCTACAGAACCAAATCAGGCGGATTTCGTGATAAGGAGCAGATAAGGTCCATTTACGGGATGACCGACAGCCTTTTTGGAATGATTAGTGATCATTTGGTTTTCAAAGAACGGCAACGAATCAACCTGAAAAAGGACCGTAATAGTCAGCCAACGAACCGTCCAGGATGTCCCGATCCGATGGATGTAAATCTGGCAGATTCGCTGATGCTGAGCCTGCTGCACGGCATAGGTCCGGTTCTATCTTCCAGGATCATTTCCTATCGTTCGTTATTAGGCGGGTACGTTGATATTCGTCAATTACTTGAGGTATACGGATTAAAAGACGAGACATTTGAACATATCCGTAGCCGTATTTACGTAGACACGGATTTCAGACCCAGAGCAATTCCATTGAAAACAGGAACTTATCGCGAATTATATAGTCATCCCTATCTCAACTCAAGGCAGGCGGTTATGTTGCTTCGATACCGTCAGCATCACGGAGATTCCATATCTTTTGAAGCACTCCTGGATAACCCGCTTTTTTCAGCTGATGAGGCAGAACGGTTACGGCCATACCTCATTATTACAGACACAGTCCCCGCTTACCGTTAGTTTACTCCAAATCTATTACTGCAATGATCGACAGGTAATCTTGCCGGGTACTGCTAAAAATAATATTTAGATATACCATTAATCGTTCGGCACCGTTCAATAATTCAATTAATTTCCTAATTTTCGAATTCGTATTGAAGGTAGCATGCAGGAAATTCTCCGTTCATATTTAAACAGGCTTACGAATCTCTCGGGCAATAACAGGTCACTCTTATTGCTGCGGTTGCCGGCAAATCAGTTCATCGACCTCCGTGATTTTGAGTTCCTGGTCAAGGATGGTTCCTTCAAAATAATTGAATCACTTATTTCCGGGAAAGAACAGCCGTTATGTCCATTGATGGATTCGCGCGACGATGAAGCCAATGCGATGAGCCGGAAGATTCGTAAACTTGACCGTGAAGACCGGTTCATTTTTGATGAGCGTGGCTCAAAAGATCTCTATGTAGGCTGGCCGTTTGTACATGGAAAGCTTGCTAACGATACGATTGTCCGTGCACCCCTCTTGTTCTTCCCCGTGGAAATCCAGCTCAAAAAAGATCAGTGGGTGCTTGTGCCGCGCAATGACAGTGGAACGATGTTCAATAAGTCATTTCTCCTGGCGTACAGTCACTATAACCAGATCAAGCTGGATGAGGACTTGCTCGAACGCACCTTCGATGACTTCGAAATGGACAGTGCAGTGTTCCGTACCTCCCTGTATCAGCTGCTCAAGGAAAGCAATGTGGAGTTGCACTTCAACCAGGATACCTTTATGGATACCCTGATCAGCTTCGAGGATTATCGCAAGGACGATTATGAAAAGAATCATTCCACCGGTAAGCTGAAGCTTTATTCTGAAGCTGTGGTTGGAATCTTTCCACAGGCCGGATCCTACCTTGTTCCCGATTACCTGCATTTGCTTGAAAATGAGCAGGTAGAATCGATGGATGAATTCTTTGAAAAGCGGGCGGTTTTCACCGAACGTGCCGGAGGTGGTCAGGTTCACGAGGAAAAGGTTCTGAATATTTTTCCAATGGATGCCCACCAGGAAAAAGCGCTGCAGGCAGTGAAGCAGGGTTTCTCCCTGGTAGTGGAGGGACCTCCGGGAACCGGAAAGTCACAGCTGATCTGTAACCTGATCGCCGATCATATGGCGGCCGGCAAAAAAGTACTCGTGGTTTCCCAGAAACGTGCTGCACTGGATATCGTGTATCAGCGGCTAGCCGAGCGGCAGCTGGGTAATTTTGTAGGCCTTGTACATGACTTCAGAAACGACCGAAAAGAAATTTATGGTAAAATAGCCGGACAGATTGACCGGTTGGAAGAATATCAGTCGCGCAACAACGGACTTGATGCTATCCAGCTGGAAAGAAATTTCCTTCAGACCAGCCGTAATATTGATCAGCTCAAGGAAGAACTTGAAGAATTCAGATTTGCCCTGTTTAATGAACAGGAGTGCGGAGTATCGATTAAGGAACTTTACCTGACTGCACACATTCATGCGCCTTCAGTGCCACTGAAACAGGAATATACCCAGTTCAGGTTTGATGAGTTGAGTGAATTTGCACGAAAGCTCAATACATATAGTGAATACCTGCTCCGTTTCCGGGGGACTGATCATATCTGGAACGACCGCATCTCCTTTGCCAGGCTTCAGGCAGGGGAGCTTAAAAATATCCGGGATATTTTGGACGACATTCCGAAGTTCCATAAGCGGATTGAAGATCGGGTAGAAAAAATATTGGGTCACCGGGTAACATTGCAGGATTGTGAATTGATTTATTCACGCAGGGATTTCATTGTCGAGATGCTGGGTATTTTAAAGAAGCCCAGGGCCTACCGGTATTTCAGGCATATGATGAATTATCCTGATCAGGACACCAACCATTTATGGCTTTCCAATATCGAACGTGTGATGATGGAATGCTACACAGGAGATGGCCCGGAAAAAATCCTTAAAACGGAAGAATTAGGTCATTTTCAGGAATCATTGCAGCAGGGCCTTGAAGCCCATGAGAATATTTTCAAGAGAATTCAATGGCGTCTTTTCTCGCGGGAAAAGGCTTTCCTGATCAATACTATCCAGAAAAACGGACTGGATATCAATCGCGAAGGCTTCAATGCAATGGCCCAACGGATCGATAACCGGCTTAACCTGGAACATAACCTTACCAAACTGCGGGATCAGAAATGGTTAAGTGAAATTCCGGACACATATGATAAGGTAGATTACCAGAATTGGTTTCATGTCCAGAAATTGAGTGTTAAAGCCAAACTGGTGTTTAATTCACTTCGAAATTTCAAGGAATTTCTGAACGTACAGGTACTTTCATATGAGGAACTGAGAGAAAAGCTGGAGGAGCTTTTTGTCGTGCTGAAGGATATTCCTGAGAAAAAGGCTGCCTGGCTCACCTATCTCACACCCAGTCAGGTAGGAAAACTGATCAGTGCGCCCCAACTGGCGAATGATCTTTCCAGTGCCCTCGATGAAGACTTTGATGCACTTTGCGAGTATGACCGCCTGAGAGATTCGATGCTGAATGTTGAAATTCAGGTAATCGAGCGCATCATTGAGCTTGATGAGGTGGAGACAGCGAAGGATGTTGAAGACGTATTCATGAATAGTCTGCGCCTGGCGTGGATCGATCATATCGAAACAAAATATCCGGTCCTTCGAACCGTCTCATCGCGAACATTTCAGAAAAAGGTGGCAGAGCTGCAGCAGCGTGTTGATGAAAAGCTGGATATCAGCAATGACATGCTTCTGCTCCGCGCACGTGAGCGCATGTACGAGCATGTTGAATACAACAGGCTCAATAATCGTGTGACCTACCGGGATCTCTATCACCAGGTGACCAAGAAGCGGAGAATATGGCCACTGAGAAGGGTAATCAATGAATTTCAGGATGAGCTTTTTGATTTGATGCCTTGCTGGCTGGCATCGCCGGAGGCGGTTTCTTCTCTATTTCCCATGAGGCCTTTCTTTGATTTGGTGATTTTCGATGAGGCATCCCAATGCTTTGTGGAGAAGGGTATACCTGCGATGTACCGTGGCCGTCAGCTGGTGGTCGCCGGTGATGATAAACAGCTCCGGCCAAATGACCTTTACCAGGTTCGCTTTGAAGGGGAGACGAATGATGTACTTGAGCTTGAAATTGATTCATTGCTGGAGCTCGCGTCTAAACACCTGATGCAGGTTCACCTCAAGGGTCATTACAGGAGTAAATCACTGGACCTGATCGACTTTTCCAACCGTCATTTCTATAAAGGCAATCTCATTCTCCTTCCCGAATACCAGGTTGTCAATTCAGGAATTCCGGCGATTGAATACAGGAAGGTTGAAGGTATATGGGAGAATAATACAAATGATGCTGAAGCGGTCGAAATAGCAGATATTCTGCTGGAAATGATCCGGAAGAAGTCTAAAAAGGATGTAGGGGTAGTTACTTTTAATGCACGACAACAGGAATATATCCAGGATATGCTGGATGAACGGCTGCTGGAAAGCGGTTTAATCTGGCCGGAACACTGGTTTGTAAAAAATATTGAAAATGTTCAAGGTGATGAAAAAGATGTGATCATCTTTTCGGTAGGCTATGCCCCCGACAAAAAAGGTAAAATGAGCCTTCAGTTCGGAAGTCTGAATGCCGCAAATGGCGAAAACAGGCTTAATGTGGCCGTGACCCGCGCACGTGAAAAAGTCATTCTTGTGAGTAGTATTTTGCCACAGCAACTCAAAACGGACAAAACCAAAAATGAAGGTCCGAAGTTGTTAAAAAAATACCTGGAATATGCCTGGGAGGTTTCTGAAGGCAGGTTTGAGCCGTTTGTGAAAGAACAAAAAGCACATCCGGCGGAATGGTATCTGAAGTCGAAGTTGCTGGAATTCGGTGAAGAATCCCTTGAGGATGTGACTCTTACAAATGAACTGCCATTTTCTGATCTCACAGCGAAACAAGGTAAAAAGTATGTGGGTCTGGTTTTAACCGACGATGAACGATATTTCCAGTCCGAATCGGTAAAGGACAGCCACGTCTATTTGCCAAGAATTCTGTCTGATAAAAACTGGTATTTCACTTCATTCTTCAGCCGTGAATACTGGCAAAATCCCGGTAAAGTAAATGAAGCACTTGTGCACTTTGTTAATCTGCATAAAGAGAGTCACGAATAATTACATCTCAGAACCACATTTGTAGCAATAGGAAGCTTTGTCACTGTGCTCTTCGGCACCGCAGTGCTGGCATGACCGGGTATTACTGTGAATGATATTTCCTTTTTTTGCCATTTCTGATGTTACAATTCCCGTGGGAACTGCAATAATCCCGTAACCCAGGATCATGATCAGTGTTGCGAGACCCTGTCCAAGTGGGGTTTGCGGTGCGATATCACCATATCCTACGGTCGTGAGTGTAACAACCGCCCAATAGATACTTTTAGGGATAGAGGTAAATCCATTTTCACCGCCCTCAATGATATACATCATTGTTCCAAGGATTACCACCATGATAAAAACACTGCCCACAAATACGATGATCTTGGCGCGGCTGGCCCGTAATGCTTCCTTAAGCACCGAGGCTTCGCCCAGGAATCGGACCAGCTTGAATACACGGAAAACCCGGATAAGCCGAATGCTTCGGAGGATCAGGAAAGCCTGTGCACCTGATATGAATAAAGCGATGAAAGCCGGCAGGATGGAAAGGAGGTCAATTACACCATAGAAACTGGTGGCATATTTCCAGGGTTTGTTAACAGACCAAAGACGAGCAATATATTCAACTGTGAAAAGCGCAGTGAAAATCCATTCGGCAATGAAGAGGATATTGCCGTACTTGAGTCTGATTTCCAGAACGCTTTCGAGCATTACGGCGATCACACTCAGCACAATCGCAACCAGCAGAACAACATCGAAAGTTTTACCCCAGAATGTATCAGCTTCAAATATTACCTCATGGGTTTTCTCCCGCAAGCGCTCATATCGAGATTCATGCTTCATGGGTGTAATTTCTAAGATTACTAGCTTAAATACAAATGGCAGAAAACCTGTCAGTCAATCAAAGAGTGCGGCCGGTAATTTCTAGTCCATCAGCTTCTGAAGGATTTCAATGGCCGCTTTAGAGATTACCGTGCCCGGTCCGAATATCCCGCCAACGCCGGCATCGTACAGGAAATCGTAATCTGCCGGAGGAATTACTCCCCCTGCAATGACCGTAATATCATTCCTCCCCATTGATTTTAAGGATTCGATCAACGCGGGAATCAGGGTTTTATGTCCGCCCGCCAGGCTTGATGCTCCGATAAGGTGCACATCATTTTCAATTGCTTGTTTCGCCACTTCCTCGGGGGTCTGAAAAAGCGGACCAATATCAACGTCAAATCCGAGATCGGCAAAGCTCGTGGCGATAACCTTAGCGCCACGGTCATGGCCGTCCTGACCCATTTTGGCCACAAGGATTCTTGGCCGGCGTCCTTCTTTTTCCGCGAATTTATCAGATAGCTCGCGTGCTTCGTGAAATTTCTTGTCCATTTGCAATTCAGATGAATAAACCCCGCTGATGGCACGGGTGGTGGCCTTATGCCGGCCGAATACTTTTTCCATGGCATCGGATATTTCGCCAAGGGTAGCACGTGCCCGTGCAGCTTCAACCGCTGCTTCGAGCAGGTTGCCTTTTCCTGAGGCAGCTATTTCACTGATATTGTCCAGGGCTTGTTGTACCGCTGCATCATTCCGTTCTTCTTTCAGCTTTTTCAGACGGGCGATCTGCTCATCACGTACACGCGTATTATCGACTTCCAGGATCTCAAAATCCGGCTTCTCATCCGTTTCGTATCTGTTTACGCCTACAATGATATCCTTGCCTGAATCAATTCTTGCCTGCTTACGTGCAGCTGCTTCCTCAATGCGCATTTTGGGGATCCCGCTCTCAATAGCAGCCGCCATACCCCCGAGAGAATCAATTTCCCGGATGTGTTCCCACGCCCGTCCGACGAGTTCGTTGGTAAGATTTTCGAGGTACGCCGATCCACCATATGGGTCAACAACTTCCGTAATACCTGCAACTTTTTGTAAAAAGAGCTGCGTGTTCCTGGCAATGCGTGCGGAATAGTCGGTAGGTAATGCAATGGCCTCGTCAAGCGCATTCGTGTGGAGAGACTGTGTTCCACCCAGCACCGCGGCCATGGCTTCAATGCATGTACGTGTTACGTTGTTGTAAGGATCCTGCTCGGTGAGGCTCCATCCTGAGGTCTGGCAGTGTGTGCGCAATGCCATTGATTTTTCATTTTTTGGATTGAATTCCTTCACGATCTGCGCCCACATCAACCGGCCTGCACGCATTTTTGCTACCTCCATAAAATGGTTCATGCCAATTCCCCAGAAGAATGACAGTCTTGGTGCAAATGCATCAATATCAAGCCCTGCTGCGATACCGGTACGCAAATATTCCAGTCCGTCTGCCAGGGTGTATGCCAGTTCAATATCCGCAGTGGCCCCGGCTTCCTGCATGTGGTACCCACTGATACTGATGGAATTGAAGCGTGGCATCTTTTCAGATGTGTACTTGAAAATATCTGATATAATGCGCATGGATGGCTTGGGCGGATAGATATACGTATTCCGCACCATGAATTCCTTTAGAATATCGTTCTGGATAGTGCCGCTGAGCAGTTCCGGTTTCACGCCTTGTTCTTCCGCTGCGACAATGTAAAATGCCATAATCGGGATAACAGCACCGTTCATGGTCATAGATACCGACATCTTATCCAGTGGGATCTGATCAAACAGGATCTTCATATCCAGTACGGAATCAATAGCGACCCCGGCTTTTCCCACATCCCCGGTAACCCGCGGATGATCGGAATCATATCCACGGTGGGTGGCCAGGTCGAAGGCTACTGAAAGGCCTTTCTGACCTGCCGCCAGGTTTCTGCGGTAAAAAGCATTTGATTCCTCTGCAGTAGAAAAGCCCGCATATTGGCGAACCGTCCAGGGCCTTACCGTATACATGGTTGTGTAGGGTCCCCGCAGATATGGAGGTATTCCGGAAGAAAAACCGGTGTGCGGCAGTTTTTTAGTGATGTTGTATTCCGACATTACCGTAATTTTCTCAGCCGCCTCCCATTCAGATGCAGGTGAAGATGCCGGGGCAGGTTGATACGTATCGAAATCAATATTTTTAAAATCTGGTTTCATTCGGCTGAAAGTTTTTGAAATTTCTCCCAAACGGCTCTTCCGAGCTGTTCTGTGAGTGATTCAATGTAGTAGGCTCCCGCGAGGGCATCCCTTGTCTTATCCAGGTATGATTCTTCCTTGAGAATGATTCCGGTATTTCTGGCGATCCTTTTCTGCAACAGGCTTTCGGCATCCTCCGGCATCACCGTTAGTGCATGGACACCTCCCAGGACCCCGGCCATTGCCGATGAAGCCGATTTAATAAGATTACCCATGGGTTGATAGTTTTCCTCAATCCACGGTGTGGATATTCCATGAATCAATATATCGTCCGGATTAATCCTGCTTCCCCAGGCATGAACAAGCTTATACATTAACATGCGAATGGCACGCAATCGGACAATTTCATGAAAATATGCCGGCCCCAGTTTGATGCCAAAGACAAGTTCACCTGCCACCTGATCCGCTGTATGTCCCATACTGATAAACTTATCCAGGTTATCACTTACGTTAATCATCAGGTTTGCCAATGAATCTATGACGCCTTCACCACTTTCCGGTTGTTCAAAATACTGGCTCCGGAATTTTGGCCAGGGCTCAAACAGACTGATCAGGTGATCAGTGTTATCTTTTGATTCCTTCAGATGAATATAACCGGTAACGTCCTGCCGATCCACATCCCGGGAATCGAGCCACGCACGGATGGCGTCGGCCTGCTTCATTTCTTTCACGGTGAAGGACAGGAAAATATATTCCGGCAGCACATCCTGGAGAAGGACTGAAATCGAAACAGGCTTCCGGATGTCAAAATGTATTCCTTCGGCCCCATTCATCAGGAGTTCGAGCGCTTCGGCATTTGCGGTGGAGGCATCATCCACGACAATACGAACTACATTATACCATCCCCGCGCTGCCATACCCTTGCCGTCCCCGGGGGTCAGTTGATTGCTGAATGTCAGGATTTTATCATTCAGATCACCCGAATCGTAGTATGGCTTGATTTGAAGGTCGCCCCAATTTTTGAACAGTGCTTCAAAAGCTTCCGCCGATTTTAAATCATTGATGGCGTGTTTTTGCCACTCGTCGAAATTTACTGATTTAAATTCTGTCATAATTGTTGGATCACGCAGTAAAGTTACTAATTTGATAAGAAACACCGATTGTAAAAAGGGTCTCTGCAAAAAGACACAAACAGGCGATTAGAGGGCATATCTAAAAAACTCAGAATATCCCTCACGTTAATCTTTCATGTTCCTGTTTTTTTTGCCAAATTTGTTTCCCTTTTTAAATCAGAAGTTACATCTGAACAAAAGTTTATATTCTTATTACATGAAGATTGATTGTGGAACAGTTTGGGGCGATTGTCTTCGAGTGATCAGGGAACATGTGCCGGAGCAGAGTTTTAATACCTGGTTCAAGCCCATTATCCCTTTGAGTTGCTCGGATGACGTGCTAACAATACAAGTGCCCAGTCAATTCTTTTATGAATGGCTTGAAGAGCATTATGTACAGGTTTTAAAAAAGGCGATTACCGCCGTAATGGGCCCGCAGGCCCGCCTGGAATATTCGGTAATTGTAGACAGGGGCAACAGTAGAACCTCGCCCTTATCGGTAAACCTTCCCAACAGACCGAATAATAAGAACAGTAACGGACAAAATTCATCTACTGATTATTTTTCTCCGTTCCACCTGAAAAATGTGGATACACTTTACCAGGAATCGCAACTTAATCCGAATTATACCTTCGATACCTATATTGAAGGGGATTGCAACCGGCTGGCCCGATCTGCCGGATTTGCAGTTGCCCAGAAACCAGGAATCACTTCATTCAATCCGTTGATGCTTTATGGCGGGGTGGGATTGGGCAAGACTCACCTGGTTCAGGCCATTGGAAATGAGATCAAGTCGAATATCGGTGACCGGTTTGTGCTTTATGTTTCATCGGAAAAATTCACAAATCAGTTCATAGAGGCACTTCGAAATAATAAGATCCAGGAATTTCAGAACTTCTACATGCAGGTAGATATCCTGATCATCGACGATGTGCAGTTTCTGGCAGGAAAAGAAAGAACCCAGGAAATATTCTTCCATATTTTCAACCATCTGCACCAGGCGGGTAAGCAGATTATTATGACCAGTGACTGCCCGCCGCGGGATCTGAAAGGTTTACAGGAAAGGCTGCTCTCGCGGTTTAAATGGGGACTTACAGCAGATCTGCAGCAGCCTGATTATGAAACGCGCGTTGCCATTATTCAGCGCAAGATGCAGGCCGACGGGATCAATATTCCGGATAATGTGATTGAATACCTTGCTTACAGCGTCGACACGAATGTCCGGGAACTGGAAGGAGTACTCATTTCGCTGATTGCGCATGCATCCTTAAGCAGGGCGGAACTTGACCTGGAACTTGCAAAGCAAATTCTGAAAAATATTGTCCATGATATTGACACTGAAGTAAGCATCGACTACATCCAGAAGACGATCTCTGAATATTTTAAAGTTGATGTTGAAGATCTCAAGGATAAAACCCGCAAGAAGGAGATCGTTATCGCGCGCCAGGTTGCGATGTATTTCTCCAAGGAATACACCGATCATTCACTGAAGGCGATCGGATATCATTTCGGGGGCCGTGATCACAGTACAGTGATACATGCGGTGCAGTCTGTGAATGACATGATGGATACCAGCAACAGTTTCAAATCCCAGATTGAAGAGCTTAAGAAAAAGCTCAAGATGAAAGCTATCTGATTTAATTTTTATCTTTTTGTAACGCCGCATACCAACACCCCGTACCTTTAAGGTATGAGTAATTCCTATCCCATCAATTCACGAAATAAGGTGAAACGTGTCCCGAACCGGGGTCACTATGATCAGAAAACGGTTTTTGAAGTCCTGGATGCAGGAGAGATTGCCCATGTGTCATTTGTTGCCGACGGACAGCCATTTGTTATTCCTACCCTGTACGGGCGAAGCGGAGAAGTAATTTATATCCATGGTTCTGCGGCAAGCAGAATGTTGAAAGCGCTTGAGGTGGGGATTCCTTGTTCAGTTTGCGTTACCCTGGTGGATGGCCTCGTACTTGCGAGATCTGCATTCCATCATTCAATGAATTACCGGTCTGTTGTTTTATTTGGTACCGCCCGAAAGGTGGAGGGCGACGAAAAGAATGAAGCTCTTCGAACGATCTCCGAACACCTGATCCCGGGTCGCTGGAATGAGGTGCGGGAGCCTACCGACAAGGAATTGAAGGGAACCATGGTACTTCGGCTTGAAATTGATCAGGCCAGCGCAAAAATTCGTACGGGTGGACCGAAGGATGACACGGAAGACTATGACCTGCCGATCTGGGCCGGGACCGTTCCGTTCAAACGGCAGGTATTGACTCCGGAAACAGATCCGGATTCAAAGGCTTCCTATGATGTGCCTGAATCGGTACTGAATTATCTCAAATCAAAGGAATAATACCCGCGGCGCCCCTGTTTATTGATACCCTCCATGATTACGCGTCCGCGGATTTTGGTTAAAATATCCACCAGTTCCTCGGGGGTTTTGATCTTATAATTATTGATCTCCGTAACTACGAAGTCTTCGGTGACACCGATGCGTTTTAATAAGCCGTTTTCAATATTGAATACCTTCACGCCATATTCAATTTCCAGGATATCCCTTTCCACCTTTGATACAGTTTCAAATTTTGCTCCCAGCACCTCTGAGGAGAAGATCTGTCGGCGAAGAATCGATGTCGTTCCCTCCCGGTTGGTGAGGGTTATTTTCGCCGCCTTTTCAGTACCGTCGCGCTCGTACACTACGGTGATCACGTCGCCCGGCGAATTGTAGCTGAGATCTTCCTCAAATTCCGACCGGCTGTTAACCGGATCATCGTTGATGCTTAGAATGATATCACCTTCTTTCAGACCGGCACGTGCTGCTGCTCCGTCTTCCTGAATATATCCCAGCACCACTCCCTTGAATTCTTTGTCGGCATCCACCTTAATATCAAGGCGGTCGGCAATTACAGAATTAAAGTCTACGACTTCACCTCCGAAAAATGCTTTCTGAACTTCTCCGTATTCAATAATATCATCTACCACCTTTTTTACGATGTCGATGGGAACAGCGAAGCCATAACCGGCATAGGAGCCTGTTTGCGACAGAATTGCTGTATTAATCCCAACGAGTTCGCCCGCACTGTTAACCAGTGCTCCTCCGCTGTTTCCCGGGTTGATGGCCGCATCAGTCTGAATGAACGATTCAATGGGGAAGTTGCTTTGAAGTATATTGATCTCACGGCCTTTGGCGCTCACTATGCCGGCTGTAACCGTGGAGGTCAGGTTGAAGGGATTACCTACCGCGATTACCCATTCGCCAACCTGCAGGACTTTTGAACTTCCCAGCCTGATGGCAGGAAGATTTTTATCCTCAATCTTAAGTACTGCAAGGTCGGTGGAAGGGTCCACACCGATCAGGCTCGCTTCATATGTTTTTTTATTGTAGACTACTTCCAGCTTATCGGCCTGATTTACAACATGATTATTGGTAACGATATAGCCATCTGCTGTGAAAATCACACCTGATCCGCTGCTGATCCGTGTTTCCGTTCCGGGATCCCTGTCAAATAGGTAATCCAGGTAGCTGCGTGAATAAACCTGCTCGCTGATATTTTTTATGTAAACCACACTTTGGGTAGTCAGACGGGACGCTTCCACGAAATCTTCGGCGGGAAGAACCGTGCGTGATTCAGATATTGCAGGTTCGTTTTCAGAATAATTTGCGACGGTTTGAACCGGAATATTGGTCTCGCTGGCCTTTGAATCCAACGCAAGTTGATCATAGACAAACGATCCCCCGATTCCGGCAATAAATCCGATCAAAATGGTTGCAATGGTTTTCCTCATGGTCAGTACATTTTTCAGGTAAATTTACAACACTTTATAACGTGACAAAAATCCGGAAGTTGTGCCTGTATCTGGTTAAATCTTGTTAAAATTGTCGTTATCGGAAGATAATCTATGGGGTTCAGATCAGTTTTAAGTAAACCTTTTGCCGCGTATATAGCAGCACAAACACGTAAGTGGGCAAAAGATCCGGTGGGTTCCCAGGAACGCATTTTACAGCAACTCATATCCACGGCACGCGATACAACATTTGGAAATGATCATGGATTTGCTGAAATCAGGAATCATGATCACTTCAAATCGGCCGTTCCGGTTCGTGATTATGAGGAGTTGAAGCCCTATGTCGCTCAGATCCTCGATGGGGATCAGGATGTTTTATGGCCGGGCAAGCCAACTTACTTTGCCAAAACCTCCGGTACCACCTCGGGCACAAAATATATTCCAATAACAAAGGAATCACTTCCAAACCACATTAATAGTGCGCGAAATGCGCTGTTGAGCTATGTGCACGAGACCGGAAATTCAGCCTTCCTGGATGGCAAGCTTATCTTCCTCTCCGGTAGTCCGGAGCTGGACATGCGGGCAGGTATTCATACAGGGCGTCTCTCCGGAATTGTAAATCATCACGTGCCAGGCTATTTGCGCACCAACCAGCTTCCCAGCTTTGAGACCAATTGCATCGATGACTGGGAAACGAAGCTCGACCGAATTATTGATGAGACGATTGATGAGCGAATGACATTGATCTCCGGAATTCCTCCATGGGTTCAAATGTATTTCGACCGGATCGAAAAACGCACCGGAAAGAAGATAAAGGATGTATTTCGTGATTTTTCACTCTTTGTTTATGGAGGGGTAAACTTTGAGCCTTACCGCGCAAAATTATTTGAAAGTATCGGTAAATCAGTCGACTCCATAGAAACGTATCCCGCATCTGAGGGGTTCATCGCTTACCAGGACAGCCAGCACGAGGAAGGTCTGCTTTTATTACTTAACAGCGGGATCTTTTTCGAATTTATCCCGGCGGATCGCTTTTTTGAAGATAATCCGCCGCGTCTCACGATTGGTGAGGTGGAGACAAATGTGAATTATGCCGTAATAATCAACAGCAATGCCGGATTGTGGGGGTATAACCTGGGAGATACGATCAAATTTGTATCGACAGACCCTTACCGAGTTATCGTCTCCGGCAGGATCAAACATTTTATTTCGGCATTTGGTGAACATGTGATCGGGGAGGAGGTTGAAAAAGCCATGCGTGAATCCCTCACCAGGCATCCGGAGGCGGAAATAGTTGAATTTACGGTTGCGCCCAATGTCACCCCAACGGATGGAAGAATGCCCCACCATCAATGGCTTATCGAATTTTCAAAAATGCCGTCGGATTTGGATGCATTTATTGAGGATCTGGATCATGCCCTGCGCAGGCTGAATTCGTACTATGATGATCTGTTATCAGGAAATATTTTAAAGGTCCTGGAAATAGTTCCGCTCCGGCGAAGCGCATTTATTGATTATATGAAAGATCAGGGTAAGTTGGGCGGTCAGAATAAAGTGCCCAGACTGTCGAACGACCGGAAAATTGCCGGAGAGTTAATCAAATACAGGAAAAACGATTAGTGATGAATAATACAGAATTTGCCGGCAAGAGGGTTGCGATTCTCGGTTCTACGGGATCGATTGGCACACAGGCACTTGAAGTGATTGAAGCAAATCCTGATCATTTTGAGGTGGAGGTGTTATCAGCGCAGAATAACTGCGAATTATTGATCCGCCAGGCTTCGAAATTCAGACCGAATGTAGTGATCATCGGGAATGAGGATCGGTATGATGAAGTTTTTAATGCGCTGGATCCGTTGGGTATCAAGGTGTATGCAGGAGCCAATGCCCTGGCAAGTGTGGTTGAGATGGATTCGATTGACCTCGTGCTCACTGCGCTGGTAGGTTATGCCGGATTGCAACCAACCATGCATGCGATCCGTTCGGGTAAGAGCATTGCGTTGGCGAATAAAGAGACTCTTGTCGTTGCAGGGGAGCTGATCACTGCCATGGCCCGCGAAAAAGGCGTGAACATTTATCCCGTGGATTCCGAACACTCAGCGATTTTTCAATGCCTGGTGGGTGAATTCCATAATCCGATAGAAAAGATTATTCTCACTGCTTCCGGCGGACCGTTCCGTGGGAGGACGAGGGATGAACTGGCTGAAGTTACAAAGGCACAGGCACTGAAACATCCAAACTGGGATATGGGGGCGAAGATCACGATAGATTCCGCGTCACTTATGAATAAAGGGCTGGAGGTTATTGAGGCGAAGTGGCTATTCGGATTGCGTACCGACCAAATTGAGGTAGTGGTTCATCCGCAGTCGATCATTCATTCGATTGTTCAGTTTGAGGACGGATCGATGAAAGCACAGATGGGGTTGCCCGATATGAAACTGCCGATACAATACGCCCTGGCATTTCCGGAGCGATTAAAGTCGGATTTCAAACGTTTTGATTTCAGTAATTACAGTTCTCTTACTTTTGAGGCGCCCGATACGAAAACTTTTCGTAATCTTGCACTTGCTTATAAAGCGCTTGACGATGGCGGAAATATGCCGTGTGTGCTGAATGCAGCAAATGAAATAGCGGTGGCCTCCTTTTTGGAAGACCGCATCAAATTTTTGGAAATGTCGGACGTTGTAGAACATTGTCTGGCTAAAGTTCCTTTTATAAAAACACCGGCATACGAAGATTATGTTGAAACTGACCGGGAAACACGACGCATAGCGTTAGAAAAAATTAAGTAATGGAAGGATTTATCATGGCGGCTCAGATCTTACTGAGCCTTTCAATATTGGTGGGATTGCATGAGATGGGTCACTTGTTGGCGGCCAAGTTATTCGATATGCGTGTGGAGCAGTTTTCCATCGGTTTTCCACCCAAAGTATTCAGTTTTAAGTACGGAGAAACAGAATATGCGCTAAGTGCTATTCCATTGGGGGGTTTCGTGAAAATTTCAGGGATGATCGATGAATCCCTCGATACAGAAAAAATGAAGGAACCTCCGCAGCCCTATGAGTTCCGCTCAAAACCGGCCTGGCAGCGACTGATCGTGATGCTGGGGGGTATTATTGTGAATGTGATCACAGGTGTGATCATCTTTATTTTCCTCACTTATATCTACGGGGAGACCTACATATCAAAGGACGCCGTAAATGAAAATGGAGGAATTGTGGCACTTGAACTGGCTCAGGAGCTCGGGCTGGAGACCGGTGATCAGATTCTCAAGATCAACGGGGAGGATTTTCAGGACTTTCAGGATGTGTTGAAGTCACAGGTGTTCCTTGGAGAAGATGCATTTTATACCGTAAAGAGAAATAATCAACTCGTGGATGTTTCGATTCCCGACGATTTTATCGAGAAGATGAACAGTTCCGACGCGATCTCTAGTTTTCTCTACCCCCGTTACAGATCGATAATTGGCGAGGTTAGTCCGAATACCATCGCCGAAAGGGAAGGCCTCAGAGAGGGTGATGAAGTTGTCGAGATTGCCGGCATTCCGGTTCAATATCAGGATCAGGTGAGCTCGGTAGTGAAAGGATTTCATGAAGATTCAATTACCGTAGCCTATAAGCGTGATGGTGAAATATATCGTTTCAAGGCAGATTTCAGGTCAGACTCCGTGATCGGGTTCTTCCCGGCTGATAATCTTGTTCGCGAGACTATTAATTACTCTTTTGGTGAAGCCATTCCGCATGGTACAAAAAAAGCGTTCAATATTGTTTTTCTGCAGGTGAAGGCATTTGGAAAGATGCTCAGCGGGGTGATCAATCCCGCCAAATCATTGGCAGGCCCCTTCCGGATTGCACAGGCATACGGTGGAGAATGGATCTGGGAACGTTTCTGGTTTATGACAGGTTTGCTGTCGATGGTACTGGCATTTATGAACTTATTGCCGATTCCGGCTCTCGATGGAGGTCATGTGATGTTCCTCACCTATGAGATGATATCGGGGCATAAGCCTTCGGATAAATTCCTTGAGAATGCGCAGAAGATCGGGATGATCCTACTGCTGGCACTCATGGTCTTCGTGATCTTCAATGATATTTTCTCCTTTGAGTTTGTGAGGAATTTGTTCGGGCTGGATTAACTTTTAGTCAGTAGTCAGTAGTCAGTAGTACCTGGCTCATGGCAATAGTATATGGGTTATTTACGGTAAAATATTTTTGGGAAGCTCTGCTTCTTTCTCAATTCAAAGACTACTAATACCAACAGAAGATTCCGGCCCACTCTATACTCCCTACTAATTTCTACCACTACTGACTACTGACTACTGACTACTGACTAAGGACTTATCCCGCATACCTGGGATCATCGATAAAAATGGCTTTCTCCATTCTTTCGACCTCGAGTGTATAGTATTCAAACTCTTCCACTACTTTTCCGGTGAGGCTGTATATCCCGCGTCCGCGGAACGGATAGCGGGCCGCGACAGGAGGAAAGTGTACCGTGTCGATAAATGCACCCTCATGGTCCAGGAACGTCCCGAAATGCATGCGCTTTTTATTGGTCGTGTTTGTGTTTTTTACCGTAACGAGGTATCCATAAATGGTGATCTGCTGACCGACGAGTTCTGGGAATTGACGTACGGCCGTCATGGATAACGGTGGTTCCCGAAGCAATTCAAACGGGTTGGTGAGCGGAAAGCCCAGCAACTCAAATTCATCAAAGGCATCCTCATAGGTTTCGAGCGCCAGCTCCGGAAGCGTGAAATTTGGTTTCGGGGTTTTGAAAAGGCTTTTTTCGGGCTGACTTTTTTTTGCGTGCCCCAGCATGAAATGTGCTTTCCACCGGAGTTCCTTTTTATTCTTGCCGGTAAACAAAAAGGCGCCGATACGTATGAGAAGTGTAAGCTGCTCAAGGGACACCGGAACACGATCCACAAAATCTTCCATATCGCTGTATAGGCCGTTCGCCTCGCGTTCGGCGACGAGGGCATGTACTACTTTTTGCTCCAGGTCCTTCACCAGGATAAACCCCAGATAGATTTCCTTTCCGAATAGCCGGGTGTCCATCGTGCTGTGATTCACGCAGGGCGGGTGGAGGGTTGCCCCGTGCAGCCTTGCCTCATGTGCATAAAATTCCGTTCGGTAAAATCCGCCGAAATTGTTAATAGTAGCCACCATGTACTCGAGTGGATAGTAGGCCTTGAGAAAGAGGCTTTGATAGCTTTCCACCGCATAAGAGGCAGAATGCCCCTTTGCGAATGCATAACCTGCAAAACTTTCGATCTGTCGCCAGATCTCACGTGTTTCCTCATCGGAATAGCCTTTTTCCCTGCAATTGGAAAAATACTTATCCTTCACCTTATTAAATTCCACCCTTGAGCGAAATTTGCCCGACATGCCCCGGCGCAGTACATCGGCTTCGGCCAGCGTGAGTCCGGCGAAATAATGCGCCACCTTGATCACATCTTCCTGGTATACCATCACCCCGAATGTTTCGGGCATAATCTTCATCAGCACCGGGTGCGCCTCCTTGCGTTTTTCGGGGTAGCGGAAACGGAGAATATACTCACGCATCATGCCCGACTGCGCGACACCCGGCCGGATAATTGAGCTGGCGGCCACCAGGCCCAGGTAGTCATCAACGCGAAGTTTTTTGAGCAGCATTCGCATAGCAGGGGATTCCACATAGAAGCACCCGATCGCCTTTCCTTCACGCAGCAGTTCCTTTACCGGCTCATCATTTTTGAAGCGGTTGATGTCATGAATGTCGGGTACTTCGTCCGGGCCTCTCGATTCCCCGATGATATCCAGCGTTTCCCGTATTTTACTGAGTCCGCGCTGACTCAGAATATCAAATTTGTACAGGCCCACATCTTCGGCGATGATCATATCGAAGTGTGTGGTCGGGTATCCCTTTGGCGGAAGGTCTGTCGCAGTATAGTAATGGATGGGTTTTTCTGAGATCAGTATCCCGCCGGCATGCACACTCAGGTGGTTTGGAAAGCCTTCGATAAGCTTACCGTAGCGGAGTATCAGGCGGGCATAGTAGTCCATCTGTTCATCCCTGCTGCCGGGGAGCCGGCCCTCTGCCAGTGCGTCTATCTCATGGGAAGGCAATCCGAATACCTTACCCAATTCACGTACCACCGCACGGTACTGAAAGGTTGTATAGGTTGCAAGCAGGGCAACATGGGGAAACCGGCTGAAAATATATTGAGTTACATCTTCCCGGTCTTTCCATGAAAAATCAATATCAAAATCCGGCGGATTTTTCCGGTACAGGTTGATGAAACGCTCAAAATACAGGTCCAGCTCAATGGGATCCACATCGGTGATGCGCAGCAGGTAGGCCACAACGCTGTTGGCGCCGCTTCCCCGGCCTACATAGAAATACCCCTTACTGCGTGCGTAGGAAGTGATATCCCAGTTGATGAGAAAGTAGGATACGAATCCTTTTTCACGTATGATCGATAATTCCTTCTCCAGCCGCTCATGGATGCGCGGGGAGGGATTGGGGTACCGGTACCGGAGTCCTTCTTCACAAAGGCGAAGAAGCAGTTCATCGTCAGATGCCGCTGATCCCGTATAGGTCTGCAGGTTCTTATGCGGATGGCTGTCGCCGAATTCAAACTCAATCGTGCAGCGGTCCAGGACAGACCGGGTGTTACGGATCATTTCGGGATAGGCGGCGAACGATTTTTCCAGGTCCGCCACGTTCATCATTACATGTGCCGGATCCCCCTCTTCGCTTTTCGGAAGTTTGCTCAACAGGGTATTGTTGTCGATGGCACGCAACAACCGGTGCGCATTGAAGTCGGCCTTGTTCCGGAAGGTTACGGGTTGAAGTATTACTGTCTTGCGGGGTTGTGCCGACCACGGGAGGAACGGGAAACGGCTGAGATCGCCGGTAGATACCCCGATATATTCGTGATCCCCCAGCGGTCTTTCCGGTATGTTATGGAGCGGGTAGACAATAAAACAGTTTCCCAGTGGGGGAGGTGCCTCCGGCAGTGGCGTTTTGCTGTGTAGGTATTCCGAAAGGAAGTCATTCAGCTCTTTAAAACCCTCGTTGTTTCGTGCAAGTCCGACATACAGCTGCCGGGCTCCGTGGCGGAAATCAATTCCCAGCACCGGCCGGATCCCATACTGTTCCGACAGCCGCACAAAGTCCAGGCAGGCGGCTGTAGTGTTAATGTCTGTGATGGCCAGCGTATCCATACCTTTTTCAGCAGCCATCTTCAGCAACTCCCGTATGGGAATGGTGCCGTAGCGGAAGGAGTAGTAGGTGTGGTTGTTTAGCATCACTTTGTAGTCAGTAGTCAGTAGTCAGTAGTCAGTAGTGGGGTTGATAGTCAGGTTTTAAGTCAATAGTTTAAGTTCAGTAATCAGCAAGCCTCTGCCGATAACTACTGACTACTGACTACTGACTACTGACTACTGACTAGTTATGCCTGTTCGCCAGCAGTGGCGGTGGTTCTCCGCTGAACGGGTTGAACCTGCCGATGGTGCGCGCTTCCATGCCTGATGCGCGGAGTATTTTCCGGTCCCCGTGTTTCTCCCGGATGCGGTCCATTGCCTGGTACAGGCTGATCATTTCCTCGGCATCCTCAAACAGGCTGATCTGATGCCCCCCGTATACCAGGTGACTGTATTTTATACCGATCAGCCGTACCAGCAGACGCCGGTTGTAAACCCTGTTGAAGAGTTCCATTACCCGGGGGATCAGTATGTGATCCGCTGAAGTGTAGGGAATGCGTGACTGCAGCGTATAGGTGTTGAAATCGGAATAACGGATTTTGACCGTTATACATGCCGTCACTTTTTTGCCCCGCCGCAGCTGAAACGCAAGATTTTCAGCCATAGCCAGTATGATCCCCCGCAGCTTCTCCATATCCGTCGTGTCCCTGTCAAAGGTCCGTTCCGTAGATATCGATTTTCGTTCCGAGTAGGGGATTACCGGGGAAGTATCAATCCCCTGCGCCTTTTTCCAGATACTGATCCCGTTCTGCCCGAATACCTTTTCCATCAGCTCCATCGGCATTTCCTGTATCGTGGCGATCCGCTTAATTCCCAGTCCGCACAGCGATTGATACGTCTTTTCGCCGATCATCGGGATTTTCCGTACTGATAATGGCGCGAGGAATGGCCGCTCCTGCCCGTAGTCGATCTTCAGCTGATTGTTGGGTTTGGCTTCACCGGTGGCAATCTTCGAAACAGTCTTGTTTTCAGAAAGCCCGAAGGATATCGGCAGCCCGGTTTCCCGGATGATCCGTTTCCGCAAATCCGCTGCCATCCTGAAACTGTTGAAAAACCGCTCCATCCCGGTAAGATCCACATAGAATTCATCAATGGAGGTCTTTTCATATACCGGTACAGATTCCCGGATGATCTCCGTTACCTCACGCGATTTTGCGGTATATGTACCTGTATTTCCCCGTATGATAACCGCTTCCGGGCATAATTGCCGGGCCAGCTTCATCGGCATGGCCGAATGAACCCCGAATTTTCGCGCTTCATAGCTGCAGGCCGCTACCACACCGCGGTCTGTTACCCCGCCCAGTAAGATAGGTTTGCCCTCCAGCCGGCTGTCCAGCAACCGTTCACATGACACAAAAAATGTGTCCAGATCCAAATGCAATATTGCCCTCCCTTGCATACCTTTTTTACTAATTTCATGTATGCTAAAATAATTATTAAATACTAAAAATATTAGTAATTACTAAAAATAAATTTCAGAGGTGACAAATTGCTGAAACCAAAAATGGCAAAAAACAGGTTACAAAGCAGGGTTCTGTATAATAGATGAGCAGGGAAAATCACTTAAAGTCGAACCATGAAAGGAAAATCATATATCCCCATTTTTTGGTATGTTTCCATATTGAAGCAATCACTAATTTGGTGTAACCGAAAAATTCGTTGATGTCTAAAGCCGGCTTGTTAATTTTAGTATTGGTTATACTGGGTTTTTGTTTTTCCTGCAAATCAAAGCAACAGAATGGGAGAACGGAAGCTAAGGTATACATAGATCAGCATGAAGGCCGCTACAGACTTATCCGTAACAGCGAGCCATTCTATATCAGGGGGGCAAATGGAACCGTTCAGCTTTCACGTCTGCATGAAATTGGTGGTAATACCATTCGCACCTATGATACACTCCAATTAACCAGTATACTTGATGAGGCCCATGCAAATGGGCTTGCCGTAATTGTCGGACTCCCGATAATCCGCAGTTATCATTATAACACCTATTATCACAATGATTCGCTTGTTCAGGGACAATACGACGCCGTTAAGAATACCATTCGGAAATACAGGGATCATCCGGCACTACTCATGTGGTGCCTCGGCAATGAACTTAATTTTACATTCGGTCCGAAGTATGGTAAATTCTATGAGGCCTTAAATCAACTCATCCAACTGATTCACAGTGAAGACCCCAATCATCCTGTAACCACTACCATTCAGAGCTTTGGAGAAGGGTATGTGGCCAATATAAAGTGGTATGTTCCGGATATTGATATCATTTCAATCAATACATTCGGGAAATTACGACAACTGGAAGAGGACCTTTCCTATTATAAGTGGTTCTGGAATGGTCCATATATCATAACAGAATGGGGAGTTAACGGACATTGGGAGAGTGATAGTACGATTTGGGGAGTCCCTGTAGAAGAACCCAGTTCCAAGAAGGCAGAATTTATCAAAACTGCTTACAGCGAAAAGATTATTACCGAGCAGCGTCGGTGTCTGGGTTCACTCGTTTTTTTCTGGGGTTCCCGGCAGGAAAAGACTGATACCTGGTATCCTCTCATTACTGATGACGGTTTGGAAACCCAGTCGGTAGAGGAGCTTCAGTATCTGTGGACGGGTAAATACCCGGAGAACCGTGCTCCCGTCGTTGAATATGCATTGTTGAATGAAAAGGGGCCGAATTCTGATATATTACTCAGGCCAGGGGCAACATATCCTCTCGAGGTACTGGTTCATGATCCTGATGGGGATTCCCTTCAGTTTGAATGGTATCTTTATGCTGAAAATTGGTATAAACCTACCTTTGATCAGGAGCGGGAAATCATCCCGCTTTCAGGACACATTGTTGACCCAAAGGCCCGGAAAACGACTTTTCAGACTCCTGATCATGAAGGAGCGTTCAGGGTTGCGGTAAATGTTTTCGATAACAAAGGACATCTTGGAACGGCAAATGTTCCTTTTTATGTGGTAAAATAGAATGGACCATACGACAGTTAAATCACCAAAAAAGCATGAGATCCGGATCCTTCGGGCGATGATCATTATTGGGGTGATCAACATGGCGTATTTCTTCATCTGGTTCATTCAACCTGACCACATTTCTTATTTGCCACTCTATGTGATCATCGTGCTGGTATTGCTTTTTCAATTCCTGAGAATTCTGCACGAATGGTATCATTATTTTAATATTAAAATGCCCGCAAACGTTCCGATGCCACCGGGTTATCGTCCCACTGTAGACGTTTTCACAACCTATTTCCCGGGTGAACCGTATGAAATGACCGAACAAACGCTGGAGGCAATATTATCAATCCGGTACCCGCATGAAACGTGGCTTTGTGATGAGGCAAACGATCAAAGGTTGAAGGAGTTCTGTGCCAGCCGGGGCATACATCATGTAACGCGCAATTCACGGAAGGATGCAAAAGCCGGAAATATCAATAATGCACTGCAGTATGCTTCCGGTGAAATATGTGTGATCATTGATCCAGATCATGTTCCGCATCCTGATTTTCTTGATCCAATCGTTCCGCATTTTGCAAATACTGAAATTGGGTATGTTCAGATCGTCCAGGCATATTACAATTTTGATGAAAGTTTTGTAGCCAAGGGAGCTGCACAGCAGACCTTTCAGTTCTACGGTCCCATGATGATGTCGATGAACCATTATGGAACAGTCCTGGCCATTGGTGCCAATTGTACGTTTCGAAGGGAGGCGCTTGACTCAATTGGCGGTCATGCGCCAGGATTGGCCGAAGACATGCATACATCCATGTTGCTGCATGCAAAAGGATGGAAGTCTGTTTATGTTCCTAAAATTCTGGCCCGGGGCCAGGTTCCTTCCACCCTGCATGCCTATTTTATGCAGCAATTGAAGTGGTCAAGGGGAACCTGGGACCTTCTCGTACATGTTTTACCAAAGATTTTCACTGATCTGTCGTGGCGGCAACGTCTTCATTACCTCACCGCACCCTTCTATTATTTTTCGGGCATCATCTATTTTCTGAATTTTCTGATCCCTATCATTTGCCTTGTCTTTGCCATCTTACCATGGAAGGGTGATTTTTTCACTTTTGCTCTGCTGATTCTACCATTATTCGCGTCGACCGTTTTGATCCGTCATTATGTGCAGCGGTGGGTGATGGAAGAAAAAGAGCGGGGGTTTCATTTATTGGGGGGAATCCTTCAAATCGGAACCTGGTGGGTTCACTCCCTGGGGATACTCTATACCTTTATCGGTAAGAAAGTCCCCTATTTACCTACCCCAAAGGATAACCGCGACCAGAGTCACTGGACCCTGCTGTTACCGAATATTCTGGTAGGATTATTTTCTGTAGCAGCGATTATCTACGGATTGCGCTACGACTGGAATCCGTATTCAATCATCATGGCCGGAATTGCGCTCACCAATTTCACGAGTATGTCTATCGTTACATACATCGGCATAAACAGCCGGCGCATGCAGCATTCAGCCGGCCGAATCACACCGATGAGTGTATTTCTTTGGACCAAACGACAGTTTTGGTATTTGAGGCATTTTCTCTACCGGGGACTGCGTCTGGGTGGACTGATGATACTTCTGTTACTCACCCTTGGAATGTTCGTGGCGCAGCGTAACGATAAACAAGCCTTTCAGGATCCTCCAAAAGCGCAGCAGCATACCGGTAGGTTAATTACAGGTGAATTTTCGCCTTACGGGGACAGGGGATTATCGGCAACAGGTCCGTCTGACCTGGCATCGGGGATTGTTTCCTTCTATTCATCCTGGACTGATTCGCTTCCAAATAAAGAGTACTTTGCCAGTATTTATAATACCGGACGGATACCCATGGTGACATGGGAGCCCTGGATTTCAGATTCAAAAGAGGATTTACATTCCATATCGGTTTTTTCGCTCATTAACCAGGGTGAATTTGATGAATACCTTACCGAGTCGGCAAAGTATTTCGCTGCACTGGAACGTCCCGTTCTTATACGGTTTGCACATGAAGTGGATAACCCGTTCTACCCATGGTCAGAAGAAGGCAGTGTTTCCCCGCAAAATTTTAAAAATGCCTTTAGAAGAGTTGTGTCTGTATTTCGGAACCAGGGGGCGAGAAATGTAACATGGGTGTATAATCCATGGAAGGCATCAGCACTTGACCAATATTACCCCGGAGATGATGTGGTAGACTGGATCGGTGTAACATTGCTGGATTATGGTCCGCACCTTCAAAATCGTTCTTATTCCTTCAATGAGCTGTATGCTCCGTTTCACGAGAGATTAATTGCCTATCCCGGCAAACACGTCATTTTAGCTGAAATGGGAACTTTGTCGGAAGACCGTTCAAAATGGTTAAGCAATGCTTTTTCATCCATTTATGAACGCTATCCCGAAATTTCAGCCCTTATATTTTTTCAGAGTGATAAGGATCAGAACATTCCTCCCGGAGTCTCAGATGTTGAATTCCTGAACTGGAGTATTAACAATACGAGTCAGGTAAGTGCATTGTTGTCGGATAAGTTTGATGTTCAGCAGTGGTCCAATCAACTGATTAATACCAGGAAACCGAATGGAGCATTCAAAAAGCAACCGATGGATGTTAGCGGTATTACCTATAACAAAGCCCACCAGTGGTTTCGAAATGTGCATTCTCTCAACCGTCGGGTTCTCGAAGAGGATTTTGCTCAAATAAGATCGCTGGGCTTTACTGAAATTAAACGCCAGGGCCCTGGAATGTATGATCAAAATGTTCTTTCGGTTGCGCAGGACATGAATATGAAAGTCCATTATGCCTTTTGGCTGGAGCCGGATTCTATATATATACAAGAGCAGGAACTGGATATTATGGATAGGGTGCGGGAATTGAAGAATGACCGGTCAATCGCCTCCTGGAATTTAACAGGAGCCGTTTTTAATCAAATCGATCTGCTGTATGATCCGGTGGAGCGTGTTATTCAGGCCGACTGGTGGGCCCGGAGAGTCAATGAAATGGCGGGGAGATTGCATAGTCTTGATCCGGAAAGACCTGTAACAATCGATTATAAACTCGGGGTTTCCGGTGTTCATGAGTTTCTGCAGATTGCAGGCATGATCCCTGAGATAGATCAGTGGGTATTGTATCCGGCAGATTCCTTGGTGCTAACAGTAGTTTCAGACTCTCTTAACAAATGGAAAGTTCCATATTACTGGGAGGGGCCTGCTCCTGAGATATTTTGTGATTATAACGGATTCATGCCCTGGCAGGACAGGTATCAACGGGAACTGGTTGTTTTCGATGGTCTTGTAGATATCTGGGGAAGGAGAAAACAGAACTATCTGAAAGTTGATCAATGCCTTAATGGAAACCGGGTAGATGTTGACATTCCTGCATGGAATTTCATTCTGCCGGCCATACCTGCCTGGCCGCAATCCAGCTTTCCGCTTCAGGCAATTCAATACCGAAACGGTGAACCGGAAGCATTAACAGATTCAGGCCCATGGACAATTGATTGGTACCTTGTCCAGGTAGATGTATTTGGTAATGAAAAGGCCATTATGCCGGTTGGAAAGGGACCCAGCGTACAATTGGAATTGCCATGGAATGCTGATTATTTTAAGGTCCTTATGGTAATTCACAACACATCCATCAGTAAACACATTACAAAACCCCTGGTACTTCCGGTACATCCTTCACAACGCGATCAATATACTTCACTGAAATAAGTATCTTGCTCTATGAACTTACCCATTTATCAGATAGATGCATTCGCCAGCGAGGTTTTTCAGGGTAACCCGGCAGCGGTTGTACCCCTGAGCGACTGGTTGCCGGATCCCGTTCTTCAGAACATTGCCCTGGAGAATAACCTGTCAGAAACCGCTTTTTTTGTTAGAAATGAAGATGGTGCCTATCATCTGCGCTGGTTCACACCAGTAAATGAAGTGGATCTTTGCGGTCATGCAACGCTCGCCACGGCCTTCGTTCTGTTTGAACACCTCAACTATCAACAGGATGTCATCCGGTTCGATACACGCAGCGGGCGCTTAACCGTTGCAAAATCAGCAACAGGATTTCAGATGGATTTTCCGTCCGACAACCCAAACACAGTACCTGCTGGTGAATTTGAAGCCATGATCGGTTGCCCCATACTGGGCGCATACAAGGGCGTTTCTGATATGCTTATTGAGGTTGAAAATCAGCAGATTGTCCAAAATGTGCAGCCTGATTTCAGGGCCATGACCGCCTTTCCGGTGCGTGGGTTTATCGTAACCGCCCGGGGTGAACAGACCGATATCGTTTCCCGGTGTTTCTATCCCGCATATGGTGTTGACGAGGATCCTGTAACGGGTTCAGCCCATACCACGCTTTTCTCCTTCTGGGGGCCGAAACTTGATAAAACTGAAATGACTGCTCAGCAGCTTTCAGCTCGTGGTGGCATGTTGCGGGGAAAAATACAAAAGGACCGGATATTGCTCGAAGGGAATGCTGTATTATACCTCCGGGGCGAGATCCGGACACGCTGAGGCATTTTCGATCTGCCGTCTCTTTTTGGAAAACCATCGCTTTTTGTGTATATATTTAAGCAATTAAAAATAGGACCGTTTGAAAATAGAAAAGTACAAGATCGACGATCAATTTGATGAAATGTTCGAGGCGGAGGACAAATGTCGTCCGCAATACGACGTGTTTCGTCAACATTTAAATTCTTTATCCCGAAAGAAGCTTCAGCAGCTGCAGCATTCCACGGAAAAGTCACAACTTTCCATGGGTATGACCTTCAATGTATATCATGAATCTGAAGGCGTAGAGCGCATCCTGCACCTGGATATTATTCCCAGGATTATCAGCGGGGAAGAATGGGAGCGGGTGGAAGAAGGTTTAAGGCAACGCATTAAGGCGCTCAACCTCTTTCTGGAGGATATTTATAATGACCGGAATGTGCTCCGGGATGGTATTGTTCCCGAAGAACTGATCCTCGGAAGTAAAGACTACCTGGAGCCTTGTATCGGTCTTCATCCTCCCAAAGGGATCTGGTGTCATATAACAGGTACGGATCTGGTCCGGAATAAGGATGGCCGGTTTTATGTACTGGAAGATAACCTGAGGTGTCCTTCGGGGGTATCATACATGCTTGAAAACCGGGAAATAGTTAAAAAGGTGTTTCCTCAGGTGTTCCAACAGATTGGTGTGAGGCCCGTGGTAGACTACCCGGCACACCTGTTTAAAATGCTCCAGTACCTGAGTCCGAAAAAGGATCCGGTAGTAGTGGTCCTGACCCCCGGAGTATTCAATTCGGCTTACTTCGAACATTCCTACCTGGCCCAGCAAATGGGCGTGGAATTGGTGACTGGTCAGGATCTCGTGGTAAAAAATAACAAAGTATTCATGATCACCACACATGGCCTTAGTCCGGTAGATGTCATATACCGAAGGATCGATGATACCTTCCTGGATCCTGAAGCATTCAATCCCAACTCCATGCTGGGTATACCCGGTCTTTTTGAGGCATATAAGGCCGGAAATGTCGCCCTCGCCAATGCACCGGGAACGGGCGTGGCAGATGACAAGGCGGTTTATGCTTATGTCCCCCGCCTGATCAAATATTACCTGGATGAAGAGCCCATCCTTGAAAATGTTCCCACCTACCTTTGCAGGGAGGAGGAAGACCGGAATTATGTGCTTGAAAATATTGCCGACCTGGTGGTGAAGGAGACCAATGCGGCTGGTGGTTACGGCATGCTCATCGGACCCAAATCGACCCCACAACAACACGAACTTTTTCGGGAAAAGATCAGGAATAATCCCAATAATTATATTGCCCAGCCTACACTTTCATTATCTACGGTGCCAACCCTTGATAATGATCAAATCGAAGGAAGGCATGTGGATCTTCGTCCCTACATATTATATGGACCGGATATCCATGTAATCCCCGGAGCCCTCACGCGCGTGGCGCTGGTAAAAGGGTCCCTTGTCGTCAATTCATCTCAGGGTGGCGGCAGCAAAGACACCTGGGTTTTATACAAGGAAAATGAACTTTAATTTATGTTAAGTCGCGTAGCAGATTCTTTATACTGGTTAGGAAGATATATTGAACGGGCGGAGAACTATGCCAGGTTTATCGATGTGAACTCGAACCTGGCACTTGATCTGCCGCCCCAGTTAAATGAGCAGTGGGAGCCGCTGATCGCCGCAACAGGTGACCTCGAGTCGTTTAAGGCCCGGTATAAAACCTGTGACCGAACCACGGCGATATATTTCCTTGCATTTGATCTCGATAATCCCAATTCCCTGTTTTCTTCCGTATCTAAAGCACGTGAAAATGCGCGCATTGTACGTGAGAACCTGACAAAAGAAACATGGGAGGTGTTGAATGAGCTTTATCTTCGTATGAAAGAAGGTAATTTTAAGAAGATTTGGAACCAGGAAGATCCCCGTCCGTTCTTCATCGATGTAAAATACAGGATTCAGTTACTCTATGGAATCGCTTATAACAGTGTAGCGCGGGCCGAAGGCTGGTACTGGGTAACACTGGGGCAATACCTCGAACGTGCAGACAAGACTTCCCGTATCCTCGATGTAAAATACCATTATTTACTGCCATCCCCTGAAGATGTGGGAAGTCCGCTGGACCAGCTGCACTGGATGGCGCTGCTTAAATCGGTGAGCGCCTTCAATACCTACCGTCGTGTATTTGGGAATATCAGTCCGGAAGGGGTGGTGGAATTTCTGGTGCTCAACCGTAAATTTCCACGCTCCATTTACTTCTGTCTTACGGAAGCTGAAATTTGTTTGCATGAAATATCAGGTCATCCTGCCAAGGGTTTTGGAAATAAAGCGGAGAAGTTGATGGGGGAACTGCGGTCACAGCTTGAATATGATGATATTGCCGATGTGATCGACCATGGATTGCATGAATACCTTGATCATTTGCAAATCCGGCTCAATCAAATTTCCACGGCGATTTATGATTGTTTTATCGGTATTAAGGATAACTTTAATGTTCAAATCAGCGAACAGGAATGACCTATTGTCTTGGAATACGAACACGGGAAGGAATTGTAGGGCTGGCCGATACGAGGCTTACCTCAGGAACCGACACAACCACTGCTAAAAAGATATTTACAGTTAAGCGACAGCAGCATTCCTTCTTTATTATGACCTCCGGATTACGTTCGGTGCGTGATAAGGCTATCACATACTTTAAGGAAGTTATCGAAACCCAGGATCAGTCCTTTCACCGGCTCTATCAGGCGGTTAACAAGTTCGGAGAACAGGTGAAGCGTGTGGCCGCAGAAGACAAGCAAAACCTGGAAGATAGCGGTATGCAGTTCAACCTGTATGCCATTGTGGGCGGACAGCTGGAAAAAGATAAAGAGCCCATGCTCTATATGCTGTATCCCCAGGGTAACTGGATTGAAGTGGGGGAGAATACGCCCTATGTGATTATTGGGAATTCCGGTTTCGGACAGCCCATACTAAAACGTTCCATAACCTATAATTCAGGGCTGGAATTTGCCCTGAAGAGTGCCTTCCTTTCGTTCGACGCCACGCGGCTTTCGGCGAACGATGTCGCTTACCCGATCGATACAGTTGTATTACCACGCGACGCCTATGACCTCATGGAGCACCGCTTTGAGGAGCGGGAGCTGGGTCACGTTTCCGACTTCTGGAATGAACGCCTTCGTCAGGCAATTCAGGAATTGCCTGTGGAGGTTCTGGATCGCGCCTTTACCAAGTCGGTCTTAAGAAAATCATCCTGATGGATCTCTTCATCCGGCATGAAACGGATTATATTTATTCTGAACCGGTATCTCCCGGTGTGCATTACCTTAATTTCCATCCACAAATCCGCTCGTATCTTCAGACAAAGTCTTTTGATATTTTCATAGACCCCAACCCTGACTCGCTTTCTTCGCGCCTTGATCCGGAGAATAATCTCTATCATCAGCTGTGGTTCTCAGGCGAAACCAGGAAACTGTCGATCCGTGTGGATCTGAAGGTGGAGATAATGCCCTTCAACCCATTTAATTTTATAGTGGATACTCACGGACCGCAGAGTACCAGTGAATATCAGAGGAATTCGGCTTCATTCCTGGAAATTTACAGGAAGGAAGATTTGGCGACTGAAAGTATTACAGCATTTGCCCGTCAGTTTATAAAGGATGATCTGATTGAGTTCTTCGCATCCCTTAATCTCGCAATTTCTGATGCGTGGAACCACCATGAACGCTTTGAAATGAATATCATGAGCCCTGAGGAGTGTTTTCAGAAGCGTGCCGGTTCTTGTCGGGATCTGGCCCGAATGCTGATGGCAATGCTCAGGTCTCTTGGGTATCCGGCCAGATTTGTGAGTGGCTACTGCTACGCGCCCGGGGAGGAGGAAGGGCATGAGCTGCATGCGTGGGTAGAGGTTTATATTCCCGGGGCAGGATGGCTCGGCCTGGATCCCAGTCTTGGTTTACTTACCACGGAAAAATATATTCCCGTTGCAGCCAGTTTTGAGCCTTCCCGAACCATGCCGGTTCAGGGTTTCTATCATGGAAGTGCGACTTCCGATTTAAGGACCACTGTCGTTATCCAGGAATCACCGTTTAACTAACCGTATATCGCGTTGAGAACACCGGCTAGCCGGATTCCGGCCTGGTGCAGGCGATACTGAACCGTGCCCCAGTTATCGTAGACATATTTATAATTCAACTGGCCATCTTCCGGAATGTCATAAACCTGTTTCCGGTAGGTCATTGATTCGTAGGCCCAGTCACGTACGGTGGCCGCTTGCCATGTGGCCAGTACTTCCTTGCTGGTGTGATCAATGGCTTCCGCCAATTCTGTGTAGCTTAATTCCTTTTCGTTGATGATCCGTGAATCCCATACTGAATGTAGATTAGTAGGAGTGTTCCAGAACCAGGTCACCCTGGCATCGTTACCACCGCGATCCAAACCGGTGCCGACGTGCAGGGGCTGATGTATATCACCTATCAGATGGGTTAGAATCCGGATATATTCCTTTTGCTTTTCAATCGACATCGTTTCGTGTCCCGCTTTTAACTCATCGATCAACCGTTCGATCGTCGCAATGATATCACCATTCGGATTCTTTTCAGCCTGCTCGTATGTCATACCATCCGGAATGGTTACCCAGTGCCAGTCGGTCATGTAATCATACTGATCATCTGATCGTACTTCATCCATCCATGTGCTGGCAATGGCAAGTGATTCGTGCCCCATGATCTGGGCCAGGGCACGTTTGGTTCTTTTTGAGAGGTGTTTACTGGCAATTTTACCAATAGCCCGGTGTCCGGTTTGTCCCCAGCCAAAGCCGCTCAGGGAGATAGACAAAGAAAGAATCAGGATCAAAAGTTTTTTCATCGCAGAAATTTTGTTGCAAATAACGGAAAATGCCGCTAATCAGACATTTTTCTATATGAACTTTATGTGAAAGATTAGTTGTTGGTGTTGGCCGATTGCTTCTCCAGATCGAAAAGATCATTAAGAATGTCAATCAGGTTTTCAGCATCCCCTCGCTGGCAGGCGGCTTTGAGCTGAAGAACCGGGTACTTCATGATTTTTTGTACCATGGATTTTGTGGCCCTGTCGATGATCTCAACCTGTTCCGGAGTGGCGGTGCGCAGGTATTTCTCCATTTCCGACTGCCGGATCTCTTCCAGTGCGTTCTTGAGTTTTTTGATGGTTGGTGATACGATCATCTCCTTCGACCAATCCCTGAATTCAGCGATAGACTCATCAATAATCCTCTCAACCGATTCAATTGAATCGATTCGTTTTTGTAGTGCCTCGCTGGTCTTTTCCTGAATGTGGTCAATATTATATACTAATACTCCCGGAACTTCTTCTGCATGAAGGTCGATACTTCTGGGTACAGAAAGGTCGATAAAAAACTTCGGGGTCAGAATCTCGAGATTAGCCACCATTTTTCGGGTGATTAGGGGCTCATGTGAGGATACTGAAGAAATAATAATATCCGAATGATCGATGTGATACATCAGATCTTCGAATTTGCCCGTCTTGAAACCGCACTCTGCCGCCATCTCCTCTGATTTTGCGAATGTCCGGTTCACAATGGTAATGTCTTTTAATTTAGAGTCTACCAGGTTCCGGCAAACATCGAGTCCGATCTCCCCCAAGCCAAGGATCAACACACGGGGATCAATGATCTCCCTGGTCACGTCTTCTGCCAGTTCTTTAGCAGCATAGGAAACAGACGCGGCACCATCTCTGAAGGCTGTTTCCTGAACTACCCGTTTGTTGGTGAAGAATATGGTATGCATCAACCTGTGCAAAAACGGTCCGGCAAGATTTACATCTGCACTTTGCTGGTACGCTCGTTTTACCTGGTTGGAGATTTGAATGTCACCTATCACCTGTGCTTCCAGGCCCATGCTCACACGAAATAAGTATTCGATACTTGCTTCGTGGTCGGCCTTGTGCTGAAAGAACTTTACGATATCCTCAAAGGAAAGACCTTTTATGGTGGCAATGCCCTTTATAATGTCATTAGCCTGGCCGTCTTCAGATGAAAAGAAAACTTCCGTACGGTTACAGGTCGACAACACAAGCGCTTCCTGCACAGATGTGAAGTCGGAAAGAAACTGCAGTAATCGCTGAACTTCGCTTTCATCCAGCGCAAGCTGCTCCCTGATCTCTATGGGAGTTCCTTTGAATGATAATCCTATGACGTTAAAATGTACGGACATTTTTTTAAAGCAGTTACAAAACTAATGAGAACCACCAGAGTATGAAAGTAATTCTCCTCAAATTAACAACTGATTTAGATCAGAAGTTCTGGTGAAAATACCGTTGGCAACCATTTTTCGATCGGTGCTGCAAGTGATAAACAGGTAAATGACTGATTTTCCCAGTCAGTGAGCGTAAAATAAACTCCGGTTGAAAATTCTGTAAACCTTCTACGAAAATTTTCGTAATTAAAGTTGGCGGAGAGAATTTTTCTCCGTACCATTGAAGTACGAAACAATTCGTAATAAGATTTTAACTCAAAATAAATTACAACAATGGGAAAGAAGTCAAAGCCAACCGAGAAGGAATTCGAGATCCTTCAGGTATTGTGGGGGAGGGGTCCGTCGACCGTTCGGGAGATCAACGATGAGTTGTCCCGGGATCGTGAGATCGGGTACACCACCACGCTGAAATTTTTGCAGATCATGTTCGACAAGGGTATTGTCGGACGTACGCGCGATGGTAAAACGCATATTTACGAAGCAGCCATCTCTGAGTCAGATGCCCAGCAGTCCCTGGTGAATGAATTACTGGACGGGGCTTTCAAGGGCTCGGCGATGAAGCTTGTAATGGGCGCGCTTGGAAGCCGCAAGTCATCGAAAAAGGAACTGGATGCTATTCGCAAGTATCTGGATGATCTGGAAGGGGGTGTGAAATGAATGTCATGATCCCTGAAATGTATAAGGAGGCTGTCGGTATGGCATTACTTCATTCGCTCTGGCAGGGCGCCATCTGGTCAATGGCCCTGCTGATGATTCGGCAGTTATTCAAAGATGCCCACAGGCGTTACCTGGGAGGATTGATTGCCTTTGGTGGTTTTTTTATTTCCGTTGCGGTAACGACATTTATTATTTGGCCCACTGTAAGCTTACAGGCTGCCGATGAATCGATGGATATCCTGCTGCTGGCCGGTTCAGCAGTTCCTGCCGAATCGATCTTAACCGATTTCCGGACATTGATGCCCTGGTTTATTAATTTCTGGCTGGTTGGCACATCATTATTTGTTCTTCGCATGATCGCGGGTTTTCATTACCTGGGAAGACTTACCGCTCTGTCCAACACCGATGTTCCTTCTGTTTGGGAGGATAAAATACACCGCATGGCAACGGATCTTGGTATTACGCGGAGGATCAGGGTTCTGAATTCTGCGCATGTGGATATGCCCATGATCTACGGACATATACGTCCGGTTTTGCTGTTACCCGTCACGTTGTTGAGTGGTCTTTCAGCAACACAGCTTGAAGCCATATTTGCCCACGAGCTCGCGCATATTCGCCGGCATGATTACCTGGTGAATATTATTCAACGTAGCCTGGAGGCTATATTCTTCTTCAATCCGTTTGTCTGGTGGATCTCGAAAAGCATCAATAACGAGCGGGAACGATGCTGCGATGATCTTGCCGTGGATTTTTGTTCCGACCGTCGGTTATACGTTGAAGCACTGTCCAGTCTTGAGACATATCGTTTGGCTGGCACAGGACTGGCTATGGGTCTGGGGTCTGATAAAAGTGATTTACTACACAGGATCCGCCGGTTGCTTGAACCCGATTATCGTCAGGGTGGAAATTACAAATTGGTGGTAATGGCCATTATATTTACAGTCGGCCTGATTGGCTTCAATTTCATCAGCGTTAAGCCGGGTGATGATCAGGCACAGGCTCAAAAGGTTACAGCGGGTATTCTTTCGCAGTCCGTCTCAAGATCCATTTTATCCGACACTACCAAACCAGCCTCAAAAATCAATCGGGTGAAGGTTCCTGCGCAAACAACGATGCCAAATGTGGTTGCGGTGAATTCGTTGGATACCCTGGATCTTGATATTGATTTATCCGGATTTGCAGAAATAGATTTTGATCCGATCATGACCGCATCCATGGATGCCATGGCGAACATGGATATTACACTTTCGGGCGTTGCAGAGATCAATATAGAAAAGGCATTTGAGGTGATTGAAGACCTGGACATGAATGTGTTGACAGGCTCTGTGCAGGTTGCACTGGATACCAATATTCTGAGAAGAGATACCACATGGACCCGACTTAATGACCGCCAACGCGAAGAATTACGCCGTGCGAGGGAGGAAATCCGACGGGCCCAGCTTGAATTGAGGGAAGTAAGCCGTGAACAGATGATGGAAATGCGGGAGCAACTTCTTGAACAGCGCGAACAGATGCGTGAAGAGTGGGAACGTGTAAGGGAACAGGTCCGTGAAGAGTTCGAAAAAAACGGCGGTAAGCTGTCCGACGAGGAGCGTTTGCGTATCAGGCAGGAAATGGAAATTGCCCAGAAGCAGCTTGCCCAGGAAATGGAAATCACCCAGAAACAAATCGCGCAGGAGATGGAAATGGTGCAGAAGCAGTTGGCGCAGCAGATGGAGATCCGGGAGAAAATGATGGCAAGAGAACTTGAGATGGCTGAAAAGGAGATGGAGCGTGCACAGGTGGAAATGGATCGGCACAACCAGTTCCAGTCAATGATTGAAAGAATGTTGCGCAATGACAACTATCTGAAAAATGGTGAAAAACTGAATAAACTAAAGGTTAGTAAAGACAGTTTTCGGTTCAATGGCAAGAAGGTTTCCGATCAGGATCTTGACCGGTACCTGAAGGTGTTTCAGGAATATTTCGGTAGTATCGGTTCCGGAACCTATGAATACAATGATTAGTCAGTAGTCAGTAGTCAGTAGTCAGTAGTAGTGGTAGGGATTAACAATCGATTCTGGCTTTCTGACTAATAGTTTTTTGCATCAAAACCTTCGCTATTTGTTGTTGAATTTTAAGTTTGGAATACGATTCTACCTCAATGGCATAAACGAAATACTACTGACTACTGACTACTGACTACTGACCACTGACTACTGACCACAATTCACATTCCCAGGCCCATTCGCACTTCATCAGCCACACGCTGGTTAAATTCGAAGGTCATTTTCTGGTAATTCACCAGGTCAATGATGGAGCCGATAAAACACAGTCCGATTGTAAAAAAGAAAAGAATTCCCATTCCGATCTGGTTCAGGAAGAATCGTTGCAAGCCCGGAATCAGGAACAGGCCAATGATTGAGAAGATCAGGATATCTTCCGGCCGTTTGCGACGTGCGCGGTAAATATTAAGAAATTTGATTGCCTCCTCATCGGAAAGAGGACCAATTACGCTCTGGATATAATCCAATTCCAGCCCCTGTAATTCAGGAAATAACTCTATTGCTTTTGCCATAGGTGGTTGTTGTTAAAGGTTTGTTTGAACTAAATAAACGAATTATACGATGAACCAAAATGATCGCTGCCAGAAAACTTAAAGGATGTGTATTCCACGATTGTGACCATTCACCATGCAGCAGGTGCGATATGCCGCGACCCAGACCACATCCGGGGCAAAAATCAATACCTATATTTGCCAGCGGACACAGCGTCCAGTGATTATTTCCAGGATTTATAAATGCAAGCACTGCCAGTGCAGTGATCCAGATATATGCTTCAGGAAATGCTTTATGACGGACCAGGCGGTTCATAAAAGGAAGATACTAAAAAAGGGGACAGCTTCCGTTATCATTTGCCGGAACGGTCGATTTTGGCAGTGGTTGGTATTACCTGCGCAGCAATAATGCCACGTTCTCCACATGATGTGTTTGCGGAAACATATCGACCGGCTGGATTTCCATAAGATCGTACATCCCGGCCAGCAACGCAATATCCCTTGCCTGTGTAGCGGGGTTGCAGCTTACATAAACGATCTTCTCCGGTGCAGTTGTAAGCAGCACGTTGATTACATCCTGGTGCATTCCGGCTCGTGGAGGATCGGTGATTACCGTATCAGGCTTACCATGTTTCTCAATAAAATCAGCTGAGAGGAGGTCTTTCATGTCACCGGCAAAAAAGCTGGTATTTGATATTTCATTTTCAGCACTGTTCACACGTGCATCCTCAATAGCCGCTTCCACATATTCAATACCTATAACCCTTTTCGCTCCATGTGCGATGAAGTTAGCAATGGTTCCGGTGCCTGTATAGAGGTCATAGACTGTTTCATCTCCTTTGAGCGCGGCCATTCTGTAAGCCACATCGTAGAGCGTTTTCGCTTGCCGGCTGTTAGTCTGGTAAAATGATTTTGGTCCAACCCTGAAGCTGACTGTTCTTCCTGATCCGTCGGGTAAATCCATGGATTCCAGAATATAGGCTCTGCCTGAATAATTGACGACTTCCAGGTCATGGAAGGTTTCATTTTTTTTCTGATTGATTACGTAATTAAGAGAAGTGATTTCCGGAAAGGCAACTTTCATTGCTTCCATTAACGGGTTTAACAAGTCATCATTTTTTTCCGCTACCTGGACAATCACCATCACTTCACCTGTTGATGCGGTACGAATGATCAGGTTTCGCAAATACCCGGTCTGATCAATCAGATCAAAGAATGGGAGTTTATTTTTAATTGCATAGTCCTTAAGCCAGAGACGTATTTGGTTTGAAGGATCTGGCTGAAGATAACACTTTTCGATATCCAGGATTTTATCGAAGCGGCCGGGAATATGAAAGCCCAGCGCCTCGCGGCCCAGATCAGAACCTGATTCAATTTCTTCCCGCGTAAGCCATCGTTTATTGGAAAACGTATATTCCAGTTTGTTTCGGTAAAATCTGGTTTCCTTTGATCCCAGGATGGGATGAATGGTATGAACCGGAACTTTGGCAATGCGTTCCATCGCATCGATAACCTGTTGCTGCTTAAAGGCCAACTGTGTTTCATAGCCGATGTGCTGCCACTTGCATCCGCCACAGGTTCCGAAATGATCGCAAAAAGGTTGAGTACGAAGAGGGGAATAGGTATGAAAGTGCACCGGATTACCTTCGAGATAGTTGCGGCGTTTCTTAATGATCTGTATATCAACCACATCGCCGGGGGCCACCTGATTTACAAAAACAACTTTACCATCATGATGCGCAACACATTTACCTTCTGCCGCCATTCTTTCAATTTCTATGGCGGTTAATATTTTATTTTTTATCTTCATAGTTAACCCAACTACTACAAACCACTACGTACGATGAATCAGACAGCTCGCCGGTGTGTGCTTGTACTCCTAATGCTTTTTGCATTCAAAGGTAGTGCATTTGCCTCTCATATCGTAGGTGGAGAATTTGAATTGCTGCATAAGGATGGTTATAACTATCAATTGAACCTGATCCTGTATTTCGATCTTGTAAATGGAAGCCCCGGGGCCCTTGATAATTTCGTGACTGTTTACATTTACCGGAAGTCGGACAACCGGTTTATGCGGCAGGTGTTGTTACCCCTCTCGAATCAGTCAAATGTACCTTACAGCAATGTCGCCTGCAGTGAAGATTTTCTGCGCACGTCGCGCTTGCTCTACACCGCGGCCCTAAACCTGCCTCCGGAGGATTTTGATGATCCGGGGGGATACTATGTGGCCTTTGAACGGTGCTGCAGGAACTACCTGATTGATAATATATACAGCGACATTCCTGGTATGGGAATCTCGGCCGGCCAGACTTTCTATCTTGAGTTTCCCCCGGTAGCAAAAAATGGACAGCCCTTTGTAAATTCCACCCCACGTCTGTTTCCGCCCTTGCGCGACTACGGGTGCGTCGACAAATTCTATTATGTCGACTTCTCCGGGGTAGATGACGACGGAGATTCCCTGGTATATTCCATGGTTACTCCCTATTCAACTTTCAATACTTTTGATCCGTTGCCTGATCCGCCGAATCCGGGTCCGTATCCCGAAGTTCAGTGGAAAAATGGTTTCAATCTGACCAACATTATGCAAGGGGACCCTGATCTTCAGATTAGTAAAAAAGGTCTTCTAACGGTCACTCCAAAGAAAACAGGTCTTTTTGTTTTTGCTGTACAGTGTGAAGAATTTCGTGATGGCATAAAGATTGGCGAGATGCGGCGTGATTTCCAGATGCTCGTCGTGGATGGCTGTGTGAATAATGCACCATCCATACTTGCCAGGGAAGTGGGCAGCCAGGAGGTGTACAGGGAAGGTGATATCATCGACTTCGACTACACAGATGATGACAAATGTGTGGAATTTGAAGTGCGTGATATTCCTGTGAGCGGCGAGCTCGTCGAGAACGTCAGCATTCGCGCAATTCCAATCAATTTCGACGCGAACCTGGAAGACATAGTTATTGATTTCAGTGAGAATGTTCCGCTGCGCGGGGCAAATGATGTAGCCAGATTTACGGTTTGCTTTCCCGATTGTCCCTATGTGCCAAACCAGCCATATGAAATCGGTATCATTGCGATGGACGATGCCTGTCCGCAACCCGAACTGGATACAGTGATCGTCCGCCTGAATGTACGTCCGCCTCCAAATAACCGGCCATTCTTTGAAAATCTTCCGGCTGTATATTCCATTGAAGTGAATGAGGAATCGGGCGGATCGCTTGATCAGCTAATTGTCGGGGGGGATATTGATCTGGATGCCCTTACAATGGCTGTTGTCCCATTCAATTTCCGGCTTGAAGAATATGGAATGTCATTCATACAGGAAAAGAATGAAGCAGGACGTACAGAGGTCCGTTTTTTATGGGATTATGATTGTGCGAAAACAAGTTTCGCGGAGCGGTCGGAATTTACCATACAGCTGCAGCTGGATGATGAAGATCAATGTATGATCAGCGACCCGACAAGGCTCACTCTCCGGTTGAAAGTCAATCTTCCGCCAAATACATCTCCTGAGATTTATACCAACCGAACAGGAAGGGATGAACCGGAGGCTGTATTCAGGTTGTCACTGGGTGAGGAGATTAATTTTAATGTTCTCGGTATTGATGAAGATAATGATGAGGTGACCATTACAGGAAGAGGTCTGAATTTTAATTTCGGCGATTACGATATTTCCTTTGCGGGGGCTACGGGGCGCGGACTGGATAATCCATCTGCTCCATTTCGAATGGCCATTCCTTGTGACTACCCGCTGGAACAGCGTGATACATTGAACATGGCCTTTTTCATTGAGGATTTTGATAAATGCCAAGTTACGAACCGGGATACTCTAAGGGTGGATCTCATCTTGGAACCGCCAGCTGCCACACCTCTTGTGCTTACCGCGAGAAGTCTTACCCAAACCCAAATTGTAAATGCCCGCCTCGAGGCTGAAATTGGTGAAGAGATCAGAATACGAATCCAGGGAATTGATTTCGATAATGATGAAATGCACCTCGAATTGATTCAGTCAGACCCGCGGCTGGTCGGCAGATTTACATTTGAAAGTGTTCGCGGCAGGGAGCGAATACAATCGGAACTCATCTGGCTGCCTGAATGTGATGTATTCACGATAGGGGAGGAAGAAGATCTGTATTCCTTTACCTTCCGGTTGACGGATGACAACTGTTATGAACGTGGTGAAGAAATCCTGACGCTGGAATTATCGATTGCTGATATTGTTTCCCCGGATTCGGAATTTATTCCGCCAAATATCTTCACTCCCAATGACGATGAATATAATCAATATTTTGCCCTGGATGGTTTCACCGACGATAATCGGCCAATTGTAACAGGACTACCCCTGGATAATTGCGAACGAAAATTTGAAGAGGTGATCATCTATAATCGATGGGGAGAATCGGTCTTTCGGTCACCCGACCGGTATTTCAGATGGTATGGCGAGGGCGTTCCTGCCGGAATATACTATTATGTCGTTCGCCTGACCGACAAGGAATTTAAGGGAGCTGTAACCGTACGTTATTAGAAAGTGACCGGTTTGAGTTTGGAGGCCTTGATATAAACAGGCCTGTTATCCCAGGATGTTTTGATCCAGACGTCTTTTTTTCCATTGATTTCCAGCCGGTGTCCTTTCCCGATCACCTCAACCACGTCGGCACCAGCGGAAGGTCCTTCCATGAGGTAGGCGGTTGAGTCATTTACGATACCTTTATCATAAGACAGGCCGAAATTCAGCAGGTAAAACAGCACGGCAAGTACGGCAAGCATAAAGAAAGCGGGCACTTTCCCGCTTTGATTTAGCCGGAAGCGTTCCCGGTATACCAGGGCAAGCATCAGAATGGCCAGTGCCATGAGCGCACCGATCATGTACGGATAATAACGATAGAAAAAGGTATAGATGATGTCCTGATCGTTAACACTGTAGCCTCGAAGATTACGGGCCTGGGCAAGTTCATCCATCTTTGCGAGAACAGCCTGGTCTGCCGTTTTCAGGTAGTAAAGGTTCAGGTAATACAGGGCTTCGCTGTACTGATTGAGACCTTCCTTGATATAGGCCATCTTCATCAGCATGGCCGGTGAATACTGTTTGTTGGCGGTCAGGATTTCATCGTATATTCCAAATGATTCGGTGTACTTACCCGCAGTGAACAGCGAGTCTGCCCGGCTGAGTAATGCCGGCTGACCCAGTACTGTTTCTGCAGACAGCAACCAGGTAAAAAGGAATGCAAGAAGAATTAACCGTTTCATCCGACCACAATTATAAAGAATTTATCGGAAGACATCTGTGTATGTTTGATTGTGAAGGATCATCTGAAGATAATTCAGTAAAAATTTTGATCGAATTGGAAATTGGGTCTTAAGTATTTGTCTGATGCTAAAGAATTCTGCCCTGTGAAAAAATTTGTTCAGGTAACCTTTGCATTTTACGGGGGAGGTCTTACTTTTGCAACTCCATTTACAAAACGAACGATTTAAAGTTCGTTTTTTTAATAGGATTCCGTAGCTCAGTTGGTAGAGCATCTCCCTTTTAAGGAGAGGGTCCTGGGTTCGAGCCCCAGCGGGATCACATCAAAAAAGCCCGTCGCGAAGCGATGGGCTTTTTTAGTTTGGAAAGTGTAGAGTGAGTGTGTTATGAAACACAACTTTAATTTCATCCTTGACGGCTTACTTGCCTGAGTGATAATATAGCTGGACAGGCCGGAATCTCATCCTACATTTTAAGGCAATTATATTGCGTTTTAAAATATTTGCACTGAATACTACAGACTCTTTACCCACTGCTCCACTGCTCCACTGTCCACTAGTTTCAGGCTTCCTCCTTCTTCTTCGTCATCATTTTCTCCACCAGGTCCGGTATTTTTTCAAACGCGGCTGATATTCCCTTGCTGGATTTGTTTACGCCCAGGAAGGAAATTTCGTCATTCTTGGTAACCAGAAATCCGATGGGTTCAATGCCCATGCCTGCACCGGCGCCGCCGCCTTCACCCTGTCCGTTTTTCGGGGCATTTCCGCCGCCTCCGCCGCTTCCAAATCCAATGCCGATCCGGATAACAGGTACGCAATCAAACTCACCCAACTTAAAGGGTTTGCCGATCACTGTTTCAGAACGGGCTTCCGACTCGATGAACTTTGTGATCTTATCAAGTAATTCCGTGAATTGCATTTCCATGACTTTTGAGTTTTATGTTGAACATTTAATTTATGATTACACATTCAGATATGCCCTGCCCAGACGGAACAGGTTATTGGATGCATACAATTGTAATTGAAACTCGCCGGTGAAATTCACCGACAGATTATTCCGGTAACTTGTAATTGCCTGAAAAACAGGAACCAGCATGGCATTCCGTACATAATCGCCGGAATCGATCGTGCAATAAAATTCCCTAATCCGGAACGACCTGATCAGGGACAGCATCCGTGGGAACGTCATGCGTGATTTTTTCTTTTCCTTCTTTCCAGGTGTATCCTTTGCGGGCTTTGGAGATTTCTTCCTCTTCTCCGATAAACGAAATGGATGAATCACCTTTTTGTAAAATGGCAGCATAAGAATGAAAACAAGCTCACTTTCTTCGTGATCCATCTGAAACGCACCAATCCCGCTGACCTTCACAAGGTAGGTCTCGTGAACAGTGTCTATTTGAATCACGATCGGAACAAATAAGATTCCGAGGATGATAAGCAGCAATATCGTAATGACGATCAGCATGCTCCTGATATGTTATACGATTTTAGGAAGGAGACAGTTTATTAACAATGACCTGAATCTCTCCCTGAGGTGATTGTACTCAGCCAACGAGCTGAAAAGAGAATGTTTCAAAAAAAAAATTGAAAGTCTGTCCCCCCTGATGATAACAGCAACGTCTTTGCATTGAAAGTTTATAACAACACAAAAATTTATCATCATGAAAAAATTTATTGTTCTCTATCATGCACCGGCGCAAGCCCTGCAGCAATCAGCACAGTCGACACCTGAACAGCGGGAAGCGAGCATGCAGATGTGGTTCGACTGGAAAGCGAAACACGATGAAGCCATCGTAGATTTTGGCGCACCACTGGGAAACGGAAGCGCGGTTACACAAGATCTGAAATCCCGGCTTTCTGAAAAGGAAGTATGCGGATTTTCGGTACTTCAAGGTCAGAACCAGCAGGAAATTCTGCAACTCTTCAGTGATCATCCTCATCTGAACTGGCATCCCAATGCTACGGTAGAGGTCCACGAAGTGCTGGAAATCTAGCAGAAAACCTGAAATGTAACTATATTAAATAACGACAACTCATAATCTAAAACAACAATCAACATGAAAGACTATATGATGATTTTCCTCGGTGCCGATTACGGCGAACTCGGACTTTCCCCAGAACAAATTCAGCAGCGGATGGGTAAATGGTGGGGCTGGCATGAAAAAATGGAAAAAGCCGGAATTGTGAAGGAGGGCAACGCGCTGCACCCTGAAGTAAAACGAATCTCCGGTCCGAACCGCACAGTTACAGACCTGGCGGCTACTGAAGTGAAGGAACTCGTTGGAGGTTACTACGTAATCCATGTGGAAAACGCAGAAGCCGCGGCGAAGGTGGCTGAAGATTTTCCGGATTACGATATCGGCGGAACCGTAGAGATCCGTGAGGTGATGGTCTTCGACCAGCAATGAGCAACAACCAACAGCTCGACCATCTTTTCCGTCATCAATACGGAAAGATGGTTTCTTTGCTTGCAAAAATATTCGGACTCGAACATTTGGATACCATCGAGGACGCAGTACAGGATACGTTCATTACGGCATTCCGTTCCTGGCCCAATCAATATCCCGACAATCCCGAAGGATGGCTGTATAAAGCGGCGAAAAACCGTATGTTGGATATACTGCGTAAGCGCGCTTCAGAACAGAAGCGGTTTCCAAAAGTGATTCCTGATTTTGAAAATCAGTCGGAAACCGATCTGATCCTGGAAAACGAGGTTAGCGACAGCCAGCTCAGAATGATATTTACCGCCTGCAACCCCCGGTTAGATACACGGGATCAGCTCGCCTTTTCGCTAAAAACCATCTCGGGTTTCAGTGAGAAAGAGATTGCCTCTGCATTGCTGCTGAAGCAGGAAACAGTAAAAAAGCGGCTTCAACGTGCCCGCAAGACGATCCAGGCTGAGCAGATTGCGTTCGAGATCCCGGAGGGATCTTCATTGCCTCATCGGCTGGATCGGGTACATGATGTGATCTATCTGATATTCAACGAGGGATTTCATAGCGGCAAAAAGGAGCTCCTGATTCGGGAGGAACTATGCGGGGAAGCGCTCAGGCTCAGTAAAATGCTTCTAACGAATTCCTACACATCGACGGCGGCATCCCACGCGTTGTTTGCACTTTTGTGTTTTCATTCTGCCCGCCTTCGCAGTAAAACCAATGCAGACCATGAAGTGATAAGCCTGAGGGAACAGGACCGTACAGCATGGTACAGACCATTGATTGAACTTGGGCACTCGGCGATGAATAAGGCAGTCGAGACCGAAGAACTTTCCCGATTTCACTATGAAGCGGCTATCGCATCGGAACATTTGAAGGCACCGACATATGAGGAGACCGACTGGTCCCGGTTACTGATGTGGTATGAACGGCTGGATGCGGTTTATTCATCACCTTTGAATCACCTCAATATGGCGATCATTCATATTCAGCTGGAACAATTCACCGAAGCCATGAATATTCTCCAAAAGATTGAGCCCGAAGAGCTGGAACAGCGACGGTATCTGTATCATGGCTTACTGGCAGAATATTATTTCCGTCAGGGTATATATGAAAAGGCCCGCTCACAAATTGATATCGCGATCGAAAAGGTGAATAATAATTCAGAGAAGAACTTCCTCACGAAAAAGCGGGATAAAATCCTGGCGGCCATTCAGCAGGCCTGAATTGATTACTCTTCAACCTGATTTTTGTATCTTATGATACAAACCCTTGAAATCATGAACCAATCCCTGCTAAAGTCAGCCGCCATTATTCTGATACTCCTTGCACTGGCCATGTTCTATTTGTCCTATTCAGTTGGCGCCTATCCTCCCGGGATTACCGGGATCGGTTTTGTGGTGATTGCTGTCGTTTTTTTGCGGTTGAGGAGCTGATAAAAGAACGGGTAAACGGAAGTTACCAAGTATTCAGCGATCGTATACATATGCGGATCGATTAGCATTAATATGTATACCTATTCCCAACAAACTGGCGTAAAGTCTTCACAGCCCGTTATCACACTGGATAATACTTCAATTAAATGGCCCGAGGTTCTCAGTCTGGGTGCCCTCAATGCCGCGATTGCTATCTCATGGATCGCCTATCTTGAATATCAGCCTGTTTTACTGCAGCGTTTCGGGCTGACCGGATTGTCCACCCTTCTTGTTTTTGTAAAGGCGCTTGTACTTATCCTGGTGCCCGTTGTGGCAGGATGGATTGCTGACCGAAATCTCGCCCGAAGAAGTAAGTATTTCATGACCTATATGATCGGCATCAGTGCAACGGCAATGATTTTCATGATCGTTGCAAGCATTATCAGCCTGGGTCCTGAGCATGGTATCGCGGCCATATTGCCAGTGATGGTAGTTCTGTGGCTGATCGGCATGGCAGTATTTATAGCACCTGCCTATTCGATGCTTGTTAGTTTCGCGAACAAGAAAAACCTGCCCATCGCGATGGGTGTGGTTATTCTGATCACCGACCTGATCTATTCGCTGGAGCCCCTGGTTATTTCACTGATTCAGTTTTTTGGGGAAACACTTACATTCGTTGTCGGGGGCATACTGGTACTGGGAACCGGTTATCTTTTTTACCGTCTTACCACTGATGAAGTATACGAACGTGTTCAGCAAAGTGCAAATCCCGGATCAGTAAAAACAAGTGTTTCAACCATTCTTAAAATTGGTTTAATGCTCGGCGTTGGAAGAGCATTTCTGGTAGAATATATACCGGTCAATTCACCCCTTAAAATATTTAATGGAGATCAGTTTTCGTTCATGGCACTCGGCCTTGCAGCATTGATTGCATTTGTAAGCAGCCGTTATGTAATTCGGACGGGTATAAGAAGTGTACTTCAATATACCATAGGTATGATGATCATTGGAATTCTCATCATTTTAATGGCAGGGAATAATTCAGTTCTCTTTGTTGCAGGCAGTCTTTTGCTGGCAACCGGATTCGGACTAGCCAATGTTTCCGGACTTCCATATGTCTTTGGCAGGATCGCTCCCAGGCATATTACCATTGGAATCGGCGCGTTTTTAGGAGCTTCGGCTATTGCTGAGGGAATCTTTGAAATTTGGTACGCACTGTAAGTGCTGCGGGTTTCATGTAAAGGAAAATTTCACGTCCTTAGTGTTTCTTATGCGTGAAATTTTAATTCTTCTTACTACCGCGATTGTGTTGAATGCCTGTTCCGGAAGCGATACGGCACAAACAGAACTTTCTCCTGATGTCGAAAACTTTGTAGTTTCCGACTCTCCCAGTGAGGCTCCCAACCTGTTTACTGATATCAGCGGTAATACGTTTCTATCCTGGACAACCACCCGTGGTGAAATTGCACAACTTCGGTATACACGTTACCTGGGCAACAAGCAATGGTCGGAAATACAGACTATTGCCGAAGGTGCTGACTGGTTTGTGAACTGGGCTGATTTTCCTTCCCTGGTTACGAGCCAGGGTGAGATTATTTTCGCGCATTATCTTCAGAAGACTGATCCGGGAACATATAATTACGATATATACCTGCGCAGATCGGCTGACGGTGGTATCAGCTGGAGCACCCCGTTCACGCTGAACGAAGATGGCGTCCCTGCAGAACACGGATTTGTTTCGATGGTACCCTCCGGTACTGATGTGTTCATCTCCTGGCTTGATGGACGAAATACTACAGGTTCCCACGGTGAAGGAGCAATGACACTCCGTGCAGCCATCCTGGGAAGTGATGGTACCAGAAAGGGCGAATGGGAATTGGATAATCGTGTTTGTGATTGCTGCCAGACGGCCGCTGCCATTACTGCCCGTGGTCCGGTAGTGGTCTATCGTGACCGTTCAGAAAATGAATTTCGTGACATGGCTATCGTTCGGTTTGTTAATAACAAATGGACAGATCCGGTTTTGATTTATCGTGACGGGTGGATGGTTGAGGGGTGTCCCGTAAATGGTCCGCAGATCAGTGCGCTTGAAAATACAGTGGCAATTGCCTGGTTCACCGCGGCCAATGACAAGCCTGAAGTGAAGCTTATTTTTTCGAACGATGGAGGTCAATCCTTTAATGCCCCCGTTCGAATCAATGAAAATTCTCCGATAGGGCGGGTTGATATTGAACTGATCGATTCTACCCGTGCCTTCGTAACCTGGATGGAAGGCGCGGCCATCAGGGGAGCCATAGTAACCGCTGATGGCTATGTGCAATCCCGCTATCTGATTGCTTCTTCTTCAGAATCACGAAGCAGTGGCTTCCCGCGCATTACCCGCCGAGCTGAAGAGATCATTATCGCCTGGACGGATCCGGATGACAACGTGATCAGAAGTGCGTTCATCCCTCTTTAAGGCGTTTCGTCGTTATTTTTTTAATTCTTGCGTCCGGTATGGTAGGAAAATCACCTGTCAGACGGTTTCATTATCAAACAGATTAAAAATTAAAATCAAAATGATAGTGAAGATGAGAAATATTGTAATGACACTGTTGGTAATCGCGATGCTGGTTTCTGCATGTGATGGAAATAACGATCCTGCACTGCCCTTCGCACAACTTGATCTTCAGATGAAGGCTGTTGCAGCGAATGGAAAGGTTAACGCTTCTGGCAGGGCAGCGGATGAGATTACCTTCAATGAGATTCTTATTGGCGTAACTGAAATTGAATTTGAACTGGTCGACAGTGACTGGGATGATGACGATGACAGTGATGATGATGATGACAGTGATGATGATTCAGATGATGACAACTCTTCCAACGATGATTCTGACGATAACGACGATGATTCCGATGATTATGAGGATGAAATAGAGTTTGAGGGAGCGTTTATTGTGGATCTGATCAATGGAACCAGTACTCCTGATTTTGGAGTGGCGGATGTAATTCCGGGCCGTTATGAAGAAATCGAAATGGAGGTTGCTCCGATTATGGAAGGTAACAGATCGGTATTTATTGCACTTACCTATAAAGACGCGAATGATGAGCAGTGGGATGTCGAATTTTCTACAGGAGCGTCTTTTGAAATTGAATTTGAAGATGAGGACGGACTTCAGCTGGACGGAAATTCATTGAACAGCGTGCTGGTATTATTTGATCTGGATCAATTGTTCGAAGGGGTGGATTTTTCCCAGGCGATCAAAGATGAAGATGGAGTAATTCGCATCAATGAAAATTCAAATACAGCCCTGGCTGTCCAGATACGCAATAATTTTGTTAAATCATTTGATTGCAATGACTGAGACGTTGGATTGAGCGTGGAGATAAGCCCGGCCATATGGCCGGGCTTTTTTTATGGCCCGCGTGACGATTTACCCCTTTTTGGGGATTGTAAATTATCAGTTTGTCGAGTAATATGCCTGCTTCATCGAGAATCTTTAAAATAGTATACCTTTCAGGCTTGCACCTGACGTTCTTAAAGTATGGCAAAGGCATATCATTTCAATTGCAGGCAATGTTCGTTTTCATATACTGGCCCTCTTGGTCATAAGCATGCATCACGGGACCAGGTCATTTCAGTGATTTGTCCGTCATGCCAGGTAGTCGAAGCCCGCAGGCTTAACTGGACGCAGATCCCCCCTGAGGCAAAGTATATCTCCGATAACCTGGAGGAGATTGTCATGAATCCTGAAATTTCCCAACTACAAAAGACAGAGCATCACAAAATGGAGAGTATGATCCGGGCGGTTGATAAAAATATTGAATGGCACGATTATTCACTCTATGCTGAGGATGTATTTAAGTGCTGGTCCTGTGAAGAAGAAATGTTTGTTTGGGATACCGCTGTATGCCCCTGCTGTGGCGATAAACTTCAGCGGGAGTTTGGTATAGATATGGATTAAGGTTTTGGGGGAAAAGTATTATTTTTTGTGTAAATGATTATATATTGAATTCTTAATTTTTCAATATTACGTCTATGAGGGCTTTTACAACTTTCTTCCTCGCCCTTTTGCTTGCTGCCTGCTCCACATCTGAAAATAAACCCGCATTGTATGTAAATACTACCATACTTCCGGGTAATGATTTCTATCACTTTGTAAATGGCAACTGGCAAGTTGATTCCTCTAAGGAGGTAGAAACTGTTAACCTTGAAATGCGGCACCGACTTCAGAAGGAATTGCTGGAGCTGTTGAAGGAGAATCACGAAACTGAGATGTATTCTAAAATCTACGATTTTTATCACAGCCTGGCCGATCCGATTAATGATAACGATGAAGGGGCATCATTGACAGCAGAGCTGGCCTTATTGGACAGCTTTCAATTGGAAAAGGATGTAATCCCCATGATGGCAGCTATGTTCAGGCGGGGTTATGGCGGACCCATTTCAGGAGAATTCTACGCAAGGTATGATCAGTCATATGTTTTACAACTCAAGCCTGGAAGTGTTCAGTTTGATCCTGTATCTCGTTCCGGTCCGAATTACAATATCTTTCTAAATGAGATAACCGAAGAGGTTCAGAAATTATTGGGCAGCAGTTGGACAGAAAAGGAATCGGGAGAAGTTGCTTCGATCTATCATAAGATTAATAAGATTGAACAGCAATACGGTAAGCCTTATAAACGTGCAGACAGTGCCTTTTATCACCAAATTCCTCATATCGGTGCGTTGCTCGGAGAACTCGGTTTGACCGACCATGAATACATTGAGCTGCCTGCCAATCCGCTGTCCTTTCAGATGGATAGCCTGATCGCCGAATATCCTCTATCGTCATGGAAAATTTTTTACACCTATACAATCATTAAGGAGAACGATAGACTGTTTCGGGTCTCGGATCAATATGCATTTGAGATTTTAATGAAATACTGCAATGATGCATTGATCAGGCTCCACAAGCAATATCACTATGATTCCAAAAAGGAGGCGGGAATCAAAGTTATGGCCGAAAATATACGCCGTGCGATGATAAGTAATTTAAGGCAGGCAGATTGGCTCGACGATCCAACAAGAGATCGATTATCCGTTTTATTCGATACTACACGAATTGAGGTTTCGTATCCTTCATTTTACGAAGACTATTCGTCACTTGTTATAAAAAAGAGCGATCCGGTAGGTAATTACCGAAGGGCCCGGGAATTTCAGATTTCGAAGGATATCGGATATCTGGGCGCGGGGAAAATTCCACCGGGAAAATGGCGGATTAATACCCTAGATGATAGTCCGACGAGCATCAAGAGCATGAATACAGTCTATCTTCCAATTGCTTTCAATCAGTACCCGCTCTACAGCCAGTCCTTTGATGAAGCCTATAATTACGGCGGACTGGGATTTTACATTGGTCATGAGATGGCGCATCTGGTGGATTTCAATTCCGAAAAAATACAGGATGTTAAGTTCTTTAATGAACTGGAGCAGAAACTAATTTCACAATATGGGAGCTATCTGACGACGGCCGGAGATACGTTGAACGGCCGGCAAACCATCAATGAAAATTTCTCCGACATTATGGGTCTTAGCGCTGCCTATAAAGCGTTTTCTGAATTGCCATCTTTCAATGATAGAAGAGACGGATATACCGGGGCTCAGCGATTTTTCATGGCATTTGCGAATTCGCAACGTGAATACCGAAATGATGTAAAATCCAGGGAATTCATCTCAAAATTCGAGCATTCCCTTTATTACCTTCGTGTAAACGGGGCGGTTAGAAATCTGGATGCTTTTTATGAGGCATTCGACGTGACCGAACAGGACTCCCTGTACCTGGTGCCGGATGCACGAATTCGGATTTGGTGATGGTATGTTCTCTGAATTTCGTAATTTCCATATCTAATTATTGAAGTATGAAGATTACCCCTGTCCTTATAATTTTTACTTTGTGCATTGCTACCGTGTCGGCACAAAATACCGATCGCATTAAACCCGGTGTACTTTATAAATCGGGTGAAACCATCAATTCACCCAAATATGGATTTACGGCCACCATACCTCAGGAATGGTCGGGTTTCCTGCCGCAGGGTACTGAAGTATTCGCGTTGGCGAAGAACGACGGCACGAGCGGTGAAGTTGTGCTTCTGGCCCGGGAGAACAGTAACCTTGAAACCCTCGAGGCAGCATGGGAACAGGGTGGTAATCTTACCGATGGCATCAGGATCAAAGCTGCTGATGTTCAAAAGGAGGGTGATATGATCTTTTCGGAAGTGACAGCGGAAGGTGAGAATATTAATAAATCCTACCGTGGATTTATCATTGGAAAATGCGGGGGATTCGGTCCGTGCGTTTCCCTTTTCATGATTACGCCTTCCCAGTTTTTTGAAGGGATCCGGGATGAGATGCTTTCGCTGATGCGATCGGGTCAGTTCTCGGAGCCGGGAGAAGCCAATATATATTCGGATTTTGACTGGCAGCGATTTCTGGCGAACAAAACGCTCGTAGCCTTTGAACTGATGGAGTTTTCCAAGAAACAGAATACGATCGACTTGTGTGTAAACGGAACTTTCCGATCGCAGGTAAAACAATCGGGGTGGTTCAAGCAGAATGGCAGTGACTACAAAGGCAAAAATGGAGGTACCTGGTCTGTCCGGGGAAAAGGTCCGCAAACGATTCTCAGGCTGGAATTCAACGACAAAAAACTATTGCCTCTGGAGATTGTCCTGCGCATCGAAGAGGAAAAAATCTATGCAAATGATGAGCGCTACTATGCTGGCTATTCCTTGCGCTGCAACTAATTTACCTGTATGGAAAATCACCCAATTTGGGTGATGTAAAGGGGTAAATATCTCTCTATATTGTTACATGCATTGGTGGAATCTCATCGGATTGAATGAATTGCTGCTCTTAGCCGTCCTGGCAGGGGTCATATTGGTTGCCATTCGCCATTTTGGCAGCAAAGAAAATACTACCCACTGATTGCCATTAACCACGGAAATAATCCTGCAGACCCCTTAATAATTGAGCCGATAAGCAACAACCTTGTTTTTGAAAAACGTTGGGACCAGAATAACATTCTGATCCGGAATGAATCCGATATCAGCCGTGTTAGCCTGCTGGGCTTTGGTATCCAGCAATAAATATTCGTGACCGTCTTTAATGAGGTAGATTTCACCCTGCCATCGGCTCGCTATATACGTGTTGGCATCCAGTACAATCAAGCCATCGCCACCTGTAACACCATCGTTGATCATAACGGGAGCTTCCTGAGCATATCTTCTCAATCCTTCGGCATCAAGGCCGATCAAAACACCATTTGTATCGATCGCTAGTCCGTTGATGCTTTCGAGCCCTTCAAGAACAGTGTCAACCATCCCATTTTCAAGCGAGTGTACTTTCCCGGTACTCATGTCTGAGAAATATATGATACCATTATGGGTGGTTACATCATTCAGGAATTCAGCACCTTCCACAGCATAGGTATTTACAATTTTCCCGCTGGCAAGTTCTATTTCTACAAGCGCATCGATATCGGTAACGTATAGTCTATTGCCCGTAATTGCCATTCCTTTGGGTGCATTAAGGCCTTTTACCCATTCCAATTCGATTATATCACCTGATTTCGACAATTTGGTTATAAACCCGATTCCGTCTTTTTCAGTAGGATTCCCGGAGATGTTGCTGGCATAAAGGATTTCGCTGCCCGGATCGAACAGAACAGATTCAACGGTAGTGAGTACAGTATCCGTTTCCCAAACCATTGTGAGGGAAGGTGAGAGGGGAACATCAATTTCCGATGTTATTTCTTCTGAATTATTAATTTCTTCCTGGTTTTCCTGTTTATCCGGGTTTCCGCAACCGGTAATGAACGCGATGAATATGCAAAATGTTAGTATGCCCTTTGTCATAATACTTTTAAGTAAAAATGGAACTGTTCACCGAAATTAACACATCAAATCATAACATGTTAGGTTGAGGTATCTAATTGTTGAATATTCTCTTCCAGCCGGTTGAGCAACTTCTTGAATGTGATCCTGTTCATCCATTTGGTAAGCCAGTGGCAAAGCGGGGTTAAGATGGCAATAACAACAAAAAAGATCACCCACTCATGCCATTCATTAAAGAAGGGATCAATATCAGGATCTGCATTCACACCTATTATGAAACCCGCCGAGGCCGAGAGCGGATACATTGTAAGGCCTATCATCTCTTCATAATGTATAACCCGGCGGATTCTTGCCGAGAATCGTGTCATAACATCCCTGGGGTTGGCAGTGATATCGATATCTTTTTTCAGTTCTTTATGTTCCTTATAGAAGAAAAATACACCGGCAAGCATGGCCAGTTCTACCACAGTCAGCAAAATGATTACGGCAAAATCGTCTGAAAGTATGATGAATGGAATCAGCAGCGCAAATGAGAAAACAGAGAACCACATTTTGTATAATACCGATTTGCGTAATTTATCCATAACGCCTCCGGATTTCCGTTTGATTGCTTCGTGAACGATTTCCCGGCTGATGATATCTTCAGTTCCGTGTCGCTCCTTGGCCGTTTCCCAAAGTAATTTCAGATCAGACATTTGAGAGTTGTTTTTCAAGTTGTTGCCTGATCCGGTGCAGTTTTACAGCGACGTGATTCTTGCTGATACCCAGGATTTCTGTTATTTCATCGTTGGAGTAATCCTCGAGATGCAAACTGATCAGTGTTTTATCGATATCTCCCAACTTCTTTATGGCGTTCCAAAGGAGATCTGATTTGTCACTTGGTTCAGGATAAAGGACAGATTGTTCATGAGATTCATTCATGGGTTCTTTTTTTAAACGACTGTTCTTGCGTTTGTGAGTCAGCACAGTATTCAGCGACAGACGGTACAGCCAGGTCGAGAATTTCGAATTCCCCTTAAACCTGTCGATTGATTTCCAGGCCTGATACAGGATTTCCTGGTGCAGGTCTGCCTGATCTTCAGGATTATCCGCGTACAGATACAGGATCTTGCGGATAATCCCGGAGTGTTGCTGAATCATTAAAAGAAACTGTGCTTCTTCCAATGTTTATTCGGTGATTGGGGTGACAGTATAACCTGCTTTCCGCAATAATTTGATCACGCCTTCCTCACCTCCAAGGTGGCCGGCACCTACGGCAAAGAATGTGCTTTTCTCTGAAGCAATCGCCGGGATACGATCGATCCAACGCTTGTTGCGATTGACCAGCATGATCTCATTGAAGTCCTCCATGCCCGATTCAGCGACTTGTTCATTCATGAATTCGAGCAATAATTCGGGGTCCTGTTTTTTGTAAGCAGCTACCATTTGTCCGAAATCCGCTTTCATATCATCGATATCAACGATGTATTCCATCAGCATATCTGCCATCTCATCCTGTGAAAATGAATCAATGGCGTCCATTTGCTCTTCTACCGTTTCCAATCCGATTACTTCCTGTTCGTTCTCTTTTGCGAGGCCAACAAGTGTCTGCTCATAGGAAGCCGGGGGGCATTCGAGCACCACGGGCATGATCATGCTCATCAGCATGAATGGTTTGATCTTTACCAGGTTGTCTGCCGGCATACCCATCCGTTCGGTAAAGAAAGATTTAAAGGCAATCATTTCCTCCTCTGTAAGCATATCGGCTAATGACTGATCGTCTTCAAGCATAATATACTTCTGGATATCTGCATACATGTTCGGGTCGTCGAAATCGAGCTCAAGGACCAGCTGTTCTGATGTGGCCAGGGATTGCTTTACCGTTTCCGGAAGGTAGAAATCATCCTGACAAAGCAGGTGTATGGTGCCGAAAAGGTAGGAATCCTTGATGTCCTTGCCTGTGATTTTCCATAAAAGTGATGTTTCCTGTGCGTGAAGGACGCTTCCGGCAAATGCCAGCAATATGCTGAATATTATTCTTCGTTTCATAAGGGTAGTTTTTTCTGATTAGTATCGAATGGGTTTCTGAAATTACAATTTCCCCAATTTTTTTTACCTGCCCACATTTATATGTGGTTGAAAGCCGGATATGGCATTTCTAACTTGAGTCCCATCTATCGACAATTCTTTTGATAACCAAAACAAGAAAACCATGAAAAGGATTATACTACTTACAATCGTGTTGGCACCAATACTGGCATTTTCGCAATTCCGTATCGGAGCGCGCCTGGGACCCAGCCTTGCCAACTTCACAGGAAGTGAAGTAAAAGAGTGGGGTGAGGCCAATGTAGACCCTACAGCCCAGATCAAATTTCACCTGGGTCTCTATCTGGATTATTATCTCCTTGATAATCTCAGCATTCAGCCCGGTATATTCTATTCTGCCAAGGGACCGAAGTATGAGGGACAAACTGAAATCTATGACTTTCAGACGAATGAGATCATGATGGCAGATATTACCTATAAAAAGAAGCTGGGCTATATCGACATACCCGTGTTAGTCCACTTTCACATCAATGGATCGATCTCCGTATTTGCCGGACCGCAATTCTCTTTCCTGCTGAGCGCCAAGGTTAAGAATGATGCCACGCAGGAAGTTCTTGATGCCCTCGGACTGGAGGAAGATGAGGATGTAAAGGATTTCTATCGTGGGTTCGATCTGGCACTTCCGATTGGAGTGGCCTATGAACTGGCCAATGGCATAAATCTCCAACTGGGCTATGATATAGGACTTATCGACATCGCCAAAGGATATGATTACGACGGTGGAGATGGAAATGACAAGTATTACAAGGTGAAAAATGGTGTTCTTAAGCTTTCCGTGGGATATGTGATTAAGGATAACAGGGACGACTGATCACTATATCGATTGGGCGAATTTTTGCTCGAATATCCGCCAAATCACCCAGCCATTGTTCATAATTAAACCCGAACACCATGAAAAAGATTTATCTTATCCTGCCAGCCATGGCATTGATCACGCTATTCACAATTGAAGCATGTAACGAAGACGATACACTCAACCTGACGCTGTTCGCCTTTGAATGGCAAACAGAGCAGGCTGGAGTAAATCTCAATGACCTTCAAAGCCAGCTGTGGAATCCATCTTCAACCATTACTTCCGGAGCACTGGAATTTAATAATGTATCCCCCGATCCAACCATTACCCTCAACAATGCGAACAACATTAATGTCTATGGAGCACCCCCGGGTAACATAGATATTTATATCACACGGGACCCGCAGCCAGCCGAGCAGAATGCACGCGCATTTCGGCTGTACCTTGTCGATGATTTGGAAGAAGGCAGGACTTACAGCAGCAAAGACAGTCCGCAAAACTATGCCGAAATGGTATTTGGCACGCAGATAGGCAGTGGCAATACTGTATTTTCAACACGGCCTGGCGGTGATACCTATTTTGAGTTAAAGATCACGCGGCTCAATACTGATACTCGCCGGATAGCGGGAGAATTCATTTTCGCATTGCGAAATGAGGATGATCCGAATTCGTCAAATTCAGTCATAGGCTTCAACGGGTCTTTCGACTGGATTTATTAGGCTATTCTTCAATTTGGTTTAGTTAGGAAGCCGGCGCATATGTGCCGGCTTTTTTATGTTGATGATTATCATTCCCAATTAAGGGGTGATTTCACTATATTGCTGCCTTCATCATCAGAAACAACATGATACCCGTAAAACGCACATTACTCACAGGCAGCCTGGTGTTCACATTGCTGATTGGCATTGTTGGATGTACAGGAGATTCGGCTCAGTCAGACACTGAAAAAAGTGCCAGAACCCAAAAGATAGATTCCCTGATCACAGTTATGACCCTTGAGGAAAAAGCAGGTCAGTTAAACCTCTATGTAGGGGATATGTTCAATACGGGGCCGACCCGCCGTACTGTGGAATCCGAGAGATTTGACAGCCTGGTTCGAAATGGAAGCATTACAGGTCTTTTTAATATTCACGGTGCCGCGTATACCGCAAGACTACAGCGCATCGCTGTTGAGGAATCACGACTGGGCATTCCGCTCGTTTTCGGTGCCGATGTGATTCATGGTTTCCAAACGGTGTTCCCTATTCCTCTTGCCTCTGCAGCGAGCTGGGACATGGAAGCAATTGAAACCGCAGAACGTATTTCTGCCATTGAGTCAACCGCAGTAGGCATTAATTTCAATTTTGCCCCGATGGTTGACATTACACGCGATGCCCGCTGGGGCAGGGTTGCGGAAGGGGCCGGCGAAGATCCATACCTGGGAGCCCAGGTAACCAAAGCCCGTGTGCGCGGTTTGCAGGGGACATCACTCGACGATGCCAGAACGATGGCTGCGTGTATCAAGCACTTTGCTGCTTACGGTGCGCCCGATGGGGGGAAGGAATACAATACCGTTGATATGTCGGAACGAAAAATGCGTGAGATATACCTGCCTCCCTACAAGGCCGGGATTGAAGCGGGAGCCGCAACCATTATGACTGCATTCAATGATGTGAACGGCATTCCTGCCACGGGAAATAAGAAATTATTGCGCCAGATTCTTCGAAGTGAGTGGGGTTTTGATGGAATGATTGTTTCCGACTGGAACTCTATCGGGGAATTGGTTGATCACGGCTATGCGGTAAATCCTGAACAGGCCACTGTGCAGGCAATTGAAGCGGGTGTCGACATGGATATGATGAGTGATTACTATAAGTTGTTCATTCCGGCACTTGTGCGTGAGGGACGTTTGGATGGAAAGCTGGTAGATCAGGCAGTTCGCCGGGTACTGGAACTGAAATGGGATCTCGGGCTCTTTGAAGATCCGTACAAGTATTCGCAAATTGAACGGGAGAAAAATGAGATTCGTACCCCTGAGCATCTGGCGGCTGCACGTGATGCAGGCAGAAAATCCATTGTACTCCTGAAAAATGAAAATAATCTGCTTCCGCTGCCAAAAACCGGTAAAAAGATTGCGGTCATTGGCCCGTTGGCCGATAGCCATGCCGATATGAATGGTACCTGGTCGTTCTTTGGAGAGCAAGAACATTCAGTGACCTTCCTCGACGGGATCAAGGAAGTGGCAGGAGAAAATAACGTAATCTATGCCGAAGGCTGCGGAATGTATGACGATTCAAAAGCCGGATATTCTTCAGCAATGAGTGCCGCCCGTCGTTCGGATGTTGTTGTAATGGTATTGGGTGAGAGTGCGGTGATGAATGGTGAAGCGGCATCACGGACGAATATAAAAATCCCGGACAATCAGCTTGCCCTGCTTGAAGAGGTTACAAAGACCGGTAAACCAATTGTTGTGATGGTGATGACAGGAAGACCCCTCGATCTTTCATGGCTCGATGAGAATATACCTTCAATCCTTTGTGTATGGACGCTGGGATCAGAATCCGGACATGCTGCAGCTGATGTCCTGTTTGGTGACTATAATCCTTCGGGCAAATTACCGATCACTTTTCCAAGAAATGTCGGACAAGTGCCGATTTATTACAATCACCCCCATACGGGAAGACCTTATTTGGGCGATTACTCTGAACCACCTACAGAGCGTATTTATCTGTCAAAATACAGGGATGTGGAGAATTCCCCGCTGTATCCGTTTGGATACGGACTCAGCTACACACAATTCGAGTACTCTGGAATTTCAGTAAGTGATGATACAGTACGGAGTGGAAACCATATAACTGTAAGTGTGATGCTCACCAACAAGGGTGACCGTGACGGTACTGAGATCGCACAGTTATATATTCGCGATCTGAAGGCGAGCATTGTACGGCCAATCAAAGAATTAAAAGGGTTTAAGAAAGTTACCCTGGCTCCTGGTGAAAGTAAGGAGGTAACGTTTGATATAACGCCTCAGATGCTGGCATTTTTTCATGCGAACCTTGAGAAAAAGGCAGAAAAGGGTGAATTCCGGGTGTTTATCGGCGGTAATTCAGATGTTGAGGAATTCGCAACGTTCTTTTTTGACTAGAAACTTTTTACAATCGGGGGCGTTCAGATCATGATGAAAGATCTGTATATATTCCTGGAAAAACTCCGGGTGAATAATAATAAGACCTGGATGGATGAGCATCGTGCTGAATACAATCAGGTTCGCGATGCATATATTCTATGGCTGGATGACCTGGATGCGCGGCTGGCGGAAATTGATCCGTCCTATGATCATACGGAGGGGAAACGCGCCATCCATCGCATCAATAATAACCTGATGTTCCATCCCGACCGGCCCACTTATAAGGAACACATTGGGGCAACCATGGATCGGGTTAAGGAGAAAAGTGACTTTTATATCCATATCGGACCGGAGGAGTCCTTTGTTGCCGGAGGCTACTACCATCCTCCTTCATCCATCCTGTCAAAAATTCGGGAGGCCATTGATTACGACGGAGATGTGCTCCAATCCATACTGGATGAGAAACGCTTTAAGGCAAATTTTGTGCTTGAACAGGATCTGTTAAAGACTTCTCCAAAAGGGTTTACGCAGGATCATCCGCACATCAAACTTTTGCGTTACAAAAGTTTCGCGGTGATGCATACAGTTACCCGGCAAGAGGTTTGCCATCCCGATTTTCAGGATAAAGTTGTGGAATTGTATAAGGTAATGATGCCGTTCAGGGATTACCTGAACCGTGCGGTATTATACTGAGTTCAGAAGCCAGGCTGTTTAATCTCAAAACCTTCTTCTTCCTTCGATGCATCCACAAGCTCTTTTACATCCTGAAGCAGCTTTTTGGCGTCATAGATAATACCATCCTTGATCGTGTATTTTACACCACCCACACGAACTACGTCGTTTTCATCTGTTAGCTTTATGGCACCAGTTCCATACAATACCTTCAGGTTTTGAAGTGGATTTTCTTCGACAATGACAAAATCTGCCAGTTTGCCAACTTCCACTGTGCCCAGATCCTTGTCAAGACCAAGCGCTTCGGCGCCATTCAGCGTAGCGGAGCGAATGACTTCCAAAGGATGAAATCCAGCTTCGCGCAGTAATTCCAGTTCGCGGATATAGGCAAATCCATATAGTTGAAAAATAAAACCGCTGTCAGATCCGGCCGTTACCCTGCCACCCCGGTTTTTATATTCATTGATGAAGGTCATCCAGAGTCGATAATTTTCTTTCCAGGCTACTTCTTCCTCGGTGCCCCAGAAATGCCAGTAGGACCCATGTGATATTTTACTTGGCTGATAGAAACGCCATAAACTGGGCAGGGTGTAGTCTTCATGCCATTCTGCACGGCGAGCACGCATCAGATCCCGGCTCGCCTCATAAATGTTAAAAGTAGGATCCAGCGTGAAATCCAGTTCCAGTAATTCATTCATTACGGCATTCCATTTTTCGGTATATGGCGCTGCGGCCTGTTGCCAAAGACGCCCTGCCTCGCCGAAACGATGCTGCTCGTTATTGTAATTATAATCCAGCGGATAGTTCTGTACCGTCCGGTCGGTAAACAATGCCTCCGGCAAGCCATACCAATGTTCCATGGAGGTAAGTCCCGCGCGGGCGGAATTCAGTACGTTCCATCGCGCGACATCCATCTGCGCGTGGTGACATGCAGAACGCAATCCCAGTTTTTTGTTTTCCATCAATGCCGCTTCCATGATATCCGGGGCAGCACCAAAGAATTTAATCCCGTCGGCACCGTTTTTTGCATTATTCTGCACCCATTCGCGCGCCATTTCCGGTGTACTGATTGGAGAGGTACTTCCCTGTCCGAACGATGTATAAGCCAGTATTCGCGGCGCAGTAATTGTATTTTTCTGACTCTTTTGTTTATGGTCAAGAACCCAGTCGAGTCCGTTTCCCGCTGATGGATCCCGGATCGTGGTGATGCCGTGCGCCATCCAAAGTTTGAAAACATATTCTGCAGGTGTTCCCTGTGCTGACCCTCCGATATGGCCGTGCATATCGATGAAGCCCGGCATGAGATACATACCTGTTGCATCCAGTTCCTTGCCTCCCTTTTCCAGCTTGGGCCGGCGATCGGGGTCGATCGCAACCCCGGGATACCCAACAATTCGAATTTGTTCAATGCGATTATTGCGAACGACAATATCCACTGGCCCGGTGGGTGGAGCGCCGTCTCCTTTAATCATCATTACGCCCCGAATGATTAGCTGTGGCCACGGACCTTCTCCCTCCGTCCGCTCCGGTGCGTCTGTCACCTGGCCGAACGTGAGAAATGGTAGAATTAATAATGCAATTAATGAAAATGCCTTCATAAGATGTTTTTTGGGAATTTACAAAATGACGAATTGATACTAAGGGATTATTATTTGGCCGGCGGATCGAATTGCGAATCACGGTCTGGATTTTCCAGAAATTCGATGATCATCCTTGACTTCAGCCACAGAAATTTCTCCAGTTCATAATAGTCGAAAGCTTGCAGGTCATAGGTTGAGGAAAAATGATCTGTTACGATCTTAAAATCCGAATAGCTCAGTACTGATGTTGGATGCCCGTTGTTTTGAATATGCTGGGTGTAAAGCCCCATTATTTTTTCTGCAATATCCGATTGTACCGGATAAACATCCGGAAAATGAAAATTGCAGTACGTTGAAGCCAGTTTTCTGAATTCGTAAGGCTTATCCGGGAGTAATGCCGAAATGCGCGGAACGATTTCAAGTTCACTGTTTTGAAGATATGGATCTATATGCAATGATTGGATGTGCTTAGCCATCGAGGGCACATAGTGCAGGTCGATAATGCCGTTGTTCATGGCACTGATCTTCTCATTGATAACTAACAGATCTGTATTTTCCGGATTGGCTTCAATAAATTTGAAACAGCGATTATCATTGTAAAAGTAAAGTTCATCCCGCTTGATATCGCGAATCAATTCTTTTATTGTCTCCTTGAGTGTAGCCATGGGCAACGATTTTTTAGCCACATAAGGTAGAAAAATTATTTGAAGAGACTCCAGTTAATTCCTACAAAAAATTCCCTGCCGTGAATAGGGGCATACGAATAGGCGGTATCAAAAAAATTGCTGAAACCCGGATTGGAATAAGGATCATTCAGTCCCGATAAGGGTGAAACCGGTTGAGTGAAATTAAAAATATTACTCACACCCCCATATAGTCTGAGGTTCTTCCAGGATTTGGTGATCTGAATATTATGAATCTGAAAAGGAGAGGAGGTTCTGGGTCTTGGATCAGCCATTGGCTGACCCTGTTCATCGAGATCAAAAACCTCAGGAAGCAACATAGAACCGGTAAAGGTGGCCGACCAGGCAAAGATCCAGTTGGAACGAGGAATGGTATAACTGATATTCAGCAGGGCCGACCATTCAGGGGCGAATGGCAGATTTTCCTTGATGCCCTCTTCGCCGGTCTCTGTCGACCGCAGCAAGGTGCCTGCTGCCATCACCTGAAGGGGAAATATGAATTCCTGTGTCCAGCTGAAACTCACCCCACCGGTTTGGGCATGACCAGCGGTATTGTCATAAATAATTTTCCCGGGATCTGAATAATCAGGAATTATCTTATTGGTAAAGTGCGTGTAAAACACATCAAAATCCACGCTGGCCTGACTGCTGCCCATCGTGAGGATATGATTCAGGTTGAGTGAAATATTGGCGGAACGTTCGGGTTTCAGCTCTTCCCTGATTTCAATGCTCCGCTGCCCGGTTACAAAGGCATGGTCTTCGGTGAATAAGTTTACAAGTCTGAATCCTGTGCCTGAATTGACCCGCAAAGTAGTCCAGTCACCTGCTTTCCATTTCGCATTAAACCTTGGCGAAAAGATTAGTCCGTGTTTTTCATAATAATCTGTGCGCAGGCCACCCAGGAAGGTAAGGGAAGGTGAAAGAGCAAGTTCATCCTGGATAAATATTCCCGGAATGAATTGTTTGTCGGCACCCCCGGGTGTCGCTACCGTATTGTCGTCATAATACTGATAGCGAGAAGTTACACCGGCCAGGATAGCATGCCGACCGGATTCCAGTCTTCTGTAGGCATTGATGAAACCAATCTGTTGCTTTGCCTCATACAGGTCACTGCCGTAGAAACTGTTCTGGTCATGAATACTGAAGGAGTAATCGATTTTATATCCATGGTTGCCGGTAAAGCTTCCGAATAATTCGAACCGTTCTGTCTGGATACTCTCGCCATAAATTGTATCGTTGCCTCGTAATGAATTATGGTTCTCCAGAAAGGATTGAACGCCATTCCTTCGGTCTTCTGTCATGAACTTTGCCGACACGCTTAATTTCTGATCTTTCGGCAACTGTGCCTCCCATTTGCTGAAAATCGCGATGCGGTCCATGTTAATAATATCCCCGAACCCGTCCCTGTTTTCATCAATATACTGGTGCATCCCACTGTAGCTGAGTCCGGAATAGGTTGAAATTTTTTTCAGTTTACCAGACACGGCCGTATTAAAGAACATTTCCCCATGGGTAGTGCCCATAACGTCTGCCGTGAGTATTGGCTGCTTAGCAGGATCTCTTGTAATGATATTGATCACTCCCGCCAGGGCCTCTGAACCATACAGCGTTGAACCCGGGCCTTTAACCACTTCCACCCGATCTACCATGATACCCGGGATACCATTCAGGCCATAGACAGACGCCAGGTTGCCGTACATGGGGGTTCCGTCGATGAGAATCGAGGTATACTGACCCGGAAGTCCGTTAATACTCAAACTATTCGTAAAACATACCCCGCAGGAAACTACCTCCTGGACGCCATTCACCATCGACATGGCGTCTACCAGGTTGTTGGAAGCAGAAGGCATAAACGTATTAAAATGTTTGGTGGTGAGTACTTCGGTTTTAATCGCCGACTGGGATACGAATACGGGCTGGAGTGTACCGGTAATGACCACCTCATCAAGCCCCAGAGAACTTTCCTCAAGCAATATTTTTATTTTTTCATCTGATGCCGGGAGAATTTCCTTGAGGACTGACTTATACCCAAGGGAGCGAATTTCTATACGAATGATATTCTGATCGGCAATTTCCAACCGGAACTTTCCCAGGCTATCTGTGACGGTCATTCCCCCATCCGGCAACTGTCGGATTGTTGCTCCCGGTACGGGACCTTCTTTTCCCTCTACACTGCCCCGTAAGATTTGCTGGGAGAATCCGGACAGCGTGGTTATGAGAAGAAAGAATAAGAAAATAAACCGCATTTCGATTTGACGTAAAATAATATAATAACAAAACTAAAAAATAAATTAGATAAGTCTAAAAAATATTTAAAAAACTCTGAAATACACGGGAGGAAATATTTTACGTATACTTGCACCGTCATGGTGTCCACAATGGTGGACTTAAAAGGGAATACCGGTGAGAATCCGGAGCAGTTCCCGCTACTGTAATCCCATGGATGGCTGATATCCACATTGCCATTGTCCGTTTCGGATGAGAAGGCGGTATCAGTCGGGAGAGCCAGGAGACCTGCCCTGACGATGTTTATTCAATGCTTCGGGTAAAAGCGTGTGAATGGAATCGACTGTTCCCATTCCCCTCTTTTACTCCTTTTGTTTCATTTAACCATTATTGCAATGAAAAAGGAGTTAAAGGTTTGGGCAATAACCTGTATTGCCTTTTGGTGGCTGACGCCAAACATCATTTACGGTCAGCATGACACATTACGCACGGATGAGCTTCGTGAAGTGGTTATTACCGCAAGTAAATTTCCTAAAGCCTCTTCGCAAACCGGTAAAGTAATAAATGTGATCACAAAGGATCAGATAGAAAATGCCGGTGCGCGGGATCTGGGTCAGCTACTACACGAGCAGACCGGATTGTTTGTAAACGGTGCCAATAGTAATCCCGGGAAAGACCGGGGCATATATCTTAGGGGTGCTTCTGCGCAATACACCCTCATTTTACTTGATGGTGTACCAGTTTATGATCCCTCAGGTGTTAATGGCGTATTTGATCTGCGGCTTCTGTCGCTGAACAACATAGAACGGATCGAAATTTTGAAGGGGTCACAATCGACTTTGTACGGGTCTGATGCTATGGCGGGAGTGATCAATATCATTACCAAAACCCCGGAAAGGGCAATTGAACCTTCAGTTTTACTTTCATATGGCACCTATGGGCAATTCCTCGGGGATGTAAGCCTGTTGGGAAGCAAAGGCAAGTTCAGGTATTCAGCCGGATACAGCCGGCGACAGAGTGAAGGATTTTCAGAAGCACGGGATACTACGGGCACAGACGCATTTGAAAAGGATCCGTTTAATCAGAATTCGGCAAATGTGAAAGCAGGGGTTGAGTTGACCAGTAAGACCCGCCTGGAAGGGTTTTTTCAGTTTACCGACATGAAGGGTGATTATGATGCCGGCGCCTTTACCGACTCGGATGTGAATCTTTATGAGGCGCGCAACATGCGCTACGGTATTACTGCCACCAGTCGGGGTGAACGGGGTGATCTCCAGGTTCAGGTTGCCCGGAATGAAACGGATCGTGTTTTTGATACGGATTTCGGAAAGTTTGAATACGCTGCCATTTTTGATCACCTCGAAGGATTCTATCATTACAGAATTTCCGACAGATGGCAGATTCTTCCGGGGGTTTCATTTCAGCGCCAGGAAATTACCAATGAAGAATTTGAAGATGCCAGCCTGTTTGCTCCCTACGCTACGGCTACCTATCAGGCAAACGGTTTTTCCCTGGAAGGGGGTATTCGGTTCAACCGGCATTCTCAATTCGGAAATTTTACTACCTACAGTATCAATCCGAGCTGGTTGATCACTCCGGTATGGAAGGTTTTCGCCAATTATACCACAGGCTTTAAGGCACCTACATTAAATCAGCTTTTTGGGCAGTTTGGAGCAAATCCCAATTTAAAGCCCGAACAAAGCCGCAGCATGGAGGCAGGATTTCAGCGAGCTGATCAGAAGTCTGATATACGTATTGCTGTTTTCAACAGGCGTATTGAGAACATCATCATCTATATCATGGATTATCAGAACAGCGATCGTCAGGATGTAACGGGTGCAGAGGTAGAGGCCGGATATCGAATCACGCCTGAACTGGAGTTCAAGGCGGGATATACCTGGCTCAATGGTGAAATGCAAATGAGTCAGGAGGATAGTGTTTTTAATGGAATTCTCCGTCAGCCGGAACATGCTTTGCGCACTTCGCTTTCCTATTCACCGGTTGCGGGTCTTGAATTGCGGGCCGCCTGGCAGTTATTTGGGTCGCGCAAGGATGTTTATTTTAATCTCCGGGATTTCGCAGTCGAGCAGGTGAATCTTGACGCGTATTCATTACTGGACCTGATGGTTTCCTATTCATTCCCAAAGGCGAAAATGCGTATGTTCGCTGACATTCGTAATTTATTGAATACCGATTATTACGAGGTGTATGGCTATAATGTAATGGGAAGAAATATTCAACTTGGGGTTCACTGGACCCCCTGAGTTTACATAATATAAGGGGAATGCAGGTGCAGAATATTGTCGTTGTTGTCGTTATTTTCGTTGTCTCCGTGATATTATGCGACCACCCGCTGCGCAGGGGTCGGATTAACAAATGCGATCTGTCTCACATATGCGACCACCCGCTCAGGGGTGGAACTATGGTCTGCAGAGTTTCTATTATTTTGCTTTTTGAGAGATGTTTGTGGATGACCCCTGCGATGGCGGGGGTCAAATAAGTGAGCACATTGGCAGAATAAAGAACGACCCCTGCTTTAGCGGGGGTCGCATAAGAACTAATGGCTTGATATACCCGATTAATGAATGATTTGGTGTATGCGTTCTTTGAATTTTTATGCTTGAATTTCCAGCATTCGTTACATCGGAGGCTTCTGCGTGGCTGGTTGTGGATCAATAGGCTGAAGTTCCTTACCTGCGACTGCCGGATGATCTACCGGAATGTGTGTAGCCCTGAAAATGGCATACATGAACGGTCCTACCGGCTGAGGTGGTGTCCCGTCGGGCAGTTTCCACTGTCCGATATAGGGTGACCAGTAGTCCCAGACAACCTCACCGTCTTCCGTAATTTCCTGCAGCCGGCCCTGCGGCCCGAAGTTCATCAGCGTATGACCATTTTTCATACGGTGGGCACTGGAAATAAACATTGCAAGATAGTCACCCTCATTATTTGCTGTATAGGTCCAGGTAGGTTTTTCAGGTCCGATTGGCCCGCTTTCAGGAATAATATATTTCCCATCGGCATCCATGGGTGGCGTAATTTGAGTTACCTGTGAATGAGTTTCACCATCGGCATCCTTGAAGTTATTATTAAAGATGGTAAGGTCACCTTCACCCGGATAGCCGGGAAGGATCCAACGCACATCATGTTCGAATCCAAGGTATTGATCCGTGGTATCCCCGCGGTTATATTCCTGCGGATTTCCCCATCGGTACAAGAGGTCGCCGCCTTTACCAGATTTTCCGCCGGTACTGCCCGATGCTTCCTCCGTAGTTGTAGAATGATCAATAATCCAGATTTCAGAAAAATCGGGTATACTAAGTACTATTTGATCGAGTTCAGGATTGTAGTCGATCGCATTGGTATGGAACATATCCGAGCCCATGTTATCAATGGTCGCATTAGCAGCATACTGACCCTGCGCCTTGCCCCGTTCAAATTCCTCCGGGTCGGGCTGGCGGATAGTATCACCATTGTTGATATTGATCCGCTCCGGGTGATCGCTTAATTTTCCGTAATTCGGGAGATCAGGGTTTACATCCTGAATCATATGGTCCCATGCGTACCATTCCCAAACGATTTCACCTCCACTTGGTTTGGTGGGTTTGACTTCGATTATTTTATCGGGCCACACACCGGCTTTCGGGATCAGGTGTGGCATTCTGCCAGCCGCCATCGCTTCCTCCGGCGTTTTGCTTTCCCAGACAATGAGCAGGATATTTCCATTGGGCATTACGGCAAAATCGTGGTGCATCAGATTGTCCTGATTCGCCAGTTTGTATTCCCATAGTAACTCCCCATCCCAGCTAAACTCCTGAACACGACCTGCCATACCCCCGCCGGAAAATACAACCGCTTCGGGATCCCGACTGTGCACATATAAACGGCCATCTTCCATCAGATAATGGGAACCGAGTCCAAAGTTCGTTTTCCATTCATGGACTACCTTGCCATCCAGATCGATAAGATATACGTCGGAACTGGTAAGGGAGGAAAATAATATATAGCCTGGCGTTGCATTTTCTGTTTTCAGGCGGAGTCCCCTTTCCTGATCCAATGCCGCCATTTTCACCATTTCCGGGGGAATCCCGCCTTCCGGGGGTGCTTCCGCGACGTCGGACTGTTGATCCTGCTGACCACAGGAAAAGCAAAATGTAAGTAAAAGTAAAGTGAACAGTCGTTTAGAAGTGTACATGACAAGATATGATGGTTGGGGAGTTTTGAAAATTTTCAGAAGAACATAAGAATTAATGGTAAAAACAAGCCTCTTTCATGAATTGGTTGAATTTTTGGAAGAATCACTCAACCTGAATGAAATTATTATGTTTAGTGATTGTATCTTACTAGTCCAAAATATTTTGATGTTATGAAATTTATGTCTTTCCTGATCCTGCTTACCCTCACTGTCGGCGGGTTATTTGCTCAGTCTGCAGAAAGACCAAAAATCGGGTTGGTGTTGAGTGGGGGTGGCGCCAAGGGAATGGCCCATATTGGCATACTTAAAGAACTTGAAAGCCTGGGTATCAGGCCGGATTATATAACGGGGACGAGCATGGGAAGTGTGGTTGGTGGTTTGTATGCTGCTGGTTATACGGCCTCTGAAATTGAGGAAATTGCCCTTGCCATCAACTGGGATGAGTTGCTGAGCAATAATACCTCGATGAATCAGATCAATTATCAGGAAAAGGCCTATTACGAGCGTTACCTGATTGAACTGGGATTAAAAAAGGGGAAGATCGAGTTACCGCAGGGACTGATCGACGGTCAGCGTTTGTCTGAGCTGCTGTCCAAACTCACACGCCATGTGCATCATATCAACGATTTTAATGAACTTCCTATTCCCTTTGCGTGCGTGGGTACCGACATTGCTACCGGACAACCTGTTGTGATGCGCAGCGGATCCCTTCCGATGGCTATTAGGGCTAGTATGGCCATTCCTTCGATATTCACCCCGGTTGAACGGAATGATACCTTGTTGGTTGATGGGGGACTGGTTCGCAATTTTCCCGTTCCGGAGTGCCAGGAAATGGGAGCAGATATTATCATTGGTGTTTTTGTAAGTGGAGGTCTTCTGAAGAAGGAAGAACTTAAATCTGCGGTGGACGTCCTTTCTCAATCCGCCTTTGTTATGAGCGCACTGGATTCTGAGGAGCAAATGAAAAAGTGCGACCTGTTGATTGAACCTGATATTTCATCATTCAGCACTATGGGATTTGAAGATACGCCGGCCATTATCCGGAGCGGTGAAGCCGCGGCAGAAGCAGCCCGGCCGGCACTCAGGGCCCTGGCGGATTCGCTCGGACTCGTTCCATTCGATGTTAATGAACTGATTCCTGTCCGACCAGATTCGTTCAGGATAGCAAATATTATCATTCGAAATAATATCCATACACCCGACAGCTATGTAAAAGGAAGACTGCGGATTGACGAAGGCTCAACTGTATCAATTGGTTATATTGATGATCGTGTAGACGTCCTGTTCGGATCCAGGAATTTTGATAAAGTGGTCTATGAAATGATGCCCAACGGAGATGAGTATGATTTAATACTTACCGTGGAAGAGGCACCACAGGCGCAGATCAAACTGGCCCTCCATTATGACAATGAAAATGGGGCGGGAATCAATCTGAATTTTACAAAGCGGAACCTTCTGCCTGCGAGTCGGCTTGTGCTCGAGTTTGATTTGGCTGAAAATCCCCGCGGTGATGCCAACTTCCTGAAGTATATGGGGGCACGGCAAAACTGGATTGCTAAGGCCGGAATAAATTACCGCAGCAGTGACGTGCCCATCGTAGATTCAGACGACCGTCAGGAGGGCATTTTCCGGAATCGTTACCTGAATCCCTATTTTACAATAATAAATTCCAAACGACGAAATTATCAATGGGGCGGTCTCTTTCAGTACGAATCCTCCCTCCTCAAGCCGGAAGTAGCCGGAGAGGAACTGCGTTTTTTGAACAGATTTGACTGGCGCAGTTATAGCGTACAGACTTTTGCTGACTACAATTCGTTGAATGCCCGGTATTTTCCAACAAAAGGTGCTGTCTATGGTGGATATATAAAATACTCTTTTCCAAAACGATACAACATTGAATTAAGTGATTCGCTGGGAACAGTGGAACTTCCACTTGATATAGAAAATTTCCTGACATTCGAAATTCATCAGGAAAATCACTGGCTTCTTTCCTCCAAATTTTCAATTGGACTTAAGAATGCGATGGTCATGAATTTTATCGACAGGTCGAACCCCCTTATAGGTATAATTCCTTTCATTAACGACCAGCAATTCGTAGGTGGATTCCGTCCGCAGCTTCGAAACAGCTGGCAGCTTTGGGGCTCCGAACAGCTTATGTATATAAGTGATCACATGTATTACAACGAGATTTCCATACAGTATCAACCCATCTCTAATTTATATCTGCAGGTGGTTAGTCAGTATGCCAACGCGCTCTATCCCATGAAATGGTTCTACGGCGATACGGAGGACGGCAATTATGATTTTCCGGATGGTAAGCATGAAATATGGAGTTACGGTGTGATGGCATCCTACGTCACAATTCTGGGTCCGGTATCAGCAGGAATCGCCCATGTTAATGGTTCAAATTCCTGGAATAGTTTTGTAAGTATTGGCTTTTACTTCTAAACCATGTAATTTGAACGGACATCACGATTTACCTATGCGGGCAATAATACTCATTGTTCTTTCTCTGTTCTTTCTATTTCAAAATTCGTTTTCTCAAAAAGCGGATTCGCTTTCCAGTGTTCCCGGACCGAAGACAGCTTCGGATTTAATTATTGCATATGAAGAAGGCTCCCAGAAGCTGCGTGAAATAAGCAGGGCCCTAGCCTCTGATTTCAAGACAGAACGTATCCGGCAGGATTTCAACATTCTACACGAACAGCTTAACAAATATTTTACCATTGACAGCGCCTCTGTAACCGAATTGAGTCTTAGTAGAGTTAATGATCTGATCATCATTTTTGAACGGCGGCACAATGAACTGAATACCTGGCAGAATCAACTCACTGCCCTAACAAAACAGTTGAGTAATTACAAGATCGATATTGCCAGGATGAAAAAGCAGATGGCGGTGAATGTTACAGGGCTGAATCAGCGGGAACTTGATTATTACAACAACCGGTTTGTTCCTATTATTGACAAGGCTGATAGCCTAAGTGAACGGGTTGATCAAAAGCTGGAAGAAATTCTGAACCTGGAATATACGGTTTCCCAGGATTATGCAAAAACATTGAATCGGATTGAGTCTCTTCGGTTGTACCTGCGTGAGTATTGGAGTAATGTGACGAAAAGAGAATCAGGTACATGGAAGTTTTCATTATCGGGTGAAGGATCTCAGAATATGTCCTCCACGGTGCGTAACACCGTCTGGAGGATTGTTGGATTCTTTCGGGATAATAGTTCGAGGACCGGAATTCTGATTATCTGCCTGGTTATTATATGGTACTCAATACGAAAAATCAGAAGCGTAGAAAGAAAGGAAGATGCAGAGGATGAATTCACAAGTTTGTATTTAAGTCCGCTTGCCACGGCAGCAGTATTTGGTGGAGCGCTTTTTCCCGTGATTATGCCACCGACAACGACACTTATGTATGACTTTGTCATTCTGTCAACATATTTTCCTTTCCTGTTTTTGTTAAGAAAAACAATGGAGCGGGATATGCTGAGGCGCTACCTGGTATTTTTTCTTGCTTTTCTAATTCTCAAGTTTCAAAACCTCCTGTTGCCAGTTTCCGGATATTCAAGTTTTATTCTGATATTTTGTTCGGGGGTATTTACCTATGTTCTTCTCACGAGTTCGGTAAGAAAGTACTTTCAAATCCGATGGAACTGGATAAAAGTATTTAACTGGATCCTGAGCTGCATATCTGTATCGGGATTGGTTTTTGTTTTCATCAACAGGCCCACATTAGGAAGGATCCTGATAAATGGTGTGGGTGAGACCCTGGCTATTGCAATGGTATTGATTTATTTGGCCAGCTGGATGGATCAGCTTATTGAATTTCTTCGAAGACGACCCTATTTCCAGCGTCTTTCAAGTGACACGGCGAAGCTGAATGACTTCTGGGAAAAATGGCATAACCGTATTTATTTCTTACTATTCATATTATTTATAATTGCCTTCCTGCGTAATTTTAATGTTTACGCGGACATTAAGGCGAGTATTGAGCTATTTCTCACTACAGATCGGACAATTGGTGAACTGACATTTACCGTAGGTGGTATTGCCCTGTTCGTTATTGTCCTTCTGATTTCCACAAATTTATCTTCCACAATAAAATTCCTATCTGAAGATAAGTCGTTTTACCGAAGTCAGAAAAGAACGGCCAACCTTTCAGTTATACTTCGGTTTTTCATCATAACACTTGGCTTTTTGCTGGCACTTGCGGTGTCCGGCATTCCATTGGATAAAATTACAATCATTCTGGGAGCACTGAGTGTTGGTATTGGATTCGGTCTGCAAAATATAGTTAATAACCTCATTTCTGGTCTGATTCTCATTTTCGAACGTCCCATTCAGTCGGGAGATATTGTGGAGGTTCAGCAGACGATGGGAATAGTGAAGGACATCGGTATTCGTTCCAGTGTGATCAAAACTTATGACGGAGCAGAGGTCATTGTCCCTAATGGGGATTTGATTTCCAATTCGGTCGTGAACTGGACACTAAGCAATAAACATCGACGTGCAGAAGTACGTGTAGGTGTGGCATATGGTTCAGATGCCACAAAAACTATTGAAGTACTGGCCGCAGTGGTGGCAGATCATGATAAAATTTTAAAACTTCCGAAACCAATGGTTCTCTTTGATGGATTTGGAGATAGTTCGCTTGATTTCAGGGTTTTATTCTGGACTTCCGATATTGATAGCTGGCTTGCAACGCGGAGCGAAATTTTAACCGAAGTCTACGATGCACTTGCCAAAGCAAAAATTGAAATCCCATTCCCGCAACGGGATCTGCATATCCGATCCTGGGAACCGGGTGCCGGACCTGACCAAAAGAAACCAGCCCCGGTAAAACCTGCTCAGAAGCCCCGCTCGAAACCTGAATCAACCGACGATCGAAAATCAAAAAAATAGTAATGCAACACAGTTGCACAATTGCTATTTTTGCACCATGCGGTTCATCATACTGTTGTGTTTGCTATTGAATGTTGCCTCTGCCATTGCACAGGATAAGTGTGATTATGTGGTGGAGGGTACCGTTTATGACCTTTCTTCGCGTGAACCGCTTCCATTTGCCAACGTACATATTGATGGCACAAATAAGGGAGCCTCAACAAACGAGAAAGGATATTTCAGGATTGAAAATATTTGTAAAACCGAATTCGATCTGATTTTTACCTATGTGGGGTATAAACAAGTGATTCATCATCATGATGTTCATCATGAGCTTCCTGAGATATTTCTGGCTCCTGATGCGTATACCCTCCAAAGTGTGGTTGTTGAAGCTGATAAACTGGAGGAATATGTGCAATCCATTTCCTCACAGTCCATCGATGGGCGGGATTATGAAGAATTGAATACAGGTAACCTGGCGGATCTCACGGCAAACATCAGCGGGGTTAGCAGCATTTCCACGGGTCAGAATATTTCAAAGCCCATGATACACGGACTCCATAGTAACAGGGTTGTAATCATTAATAATGGCGTCCGCCACGAATTCCAGAATTGGGGGCAGGAACATGCCCCGGAAATTGACCCTGAACTGGCGACAAGCGTTTCTGTTGTAAAAGGTGCCGGAACCGTTCGTTATGGTCCGGAAGCATTGGGAGGAGTAATTCTCCTAAACGGACCGACCATGGAACTCCATGAGAAATTAAAGGGTAAGATTGGGATGCAGTATCAGTCCAATGGAAGGGGAGTGGAAGCCAATGGGGAGATCAGACAGGGTGGTGAACGTATTTCATGGATGGCGCAGGGAGGTTATACGCTGCAAGGTGACCGGAGAGCACCGGACTACATGCTCACCAATACCGGTAAGCGGGAATGGACCGCAGCTGGAGGGATTCGCTATCACCGTCCGAATTTTGATTTACGCCTGCTTTACAGTCACTTCAGCCAGGAGCTGGGCGTATTACGGAGCTCCGTTACTGGTAGCCTGGAAGATTTGAACAATGCTATCGAGAGTGATGTCCCCCTGATTGTAGATCCCTTCTCCTATGAGATTAACAACCCGAGGCAGCGTGTCGACCATGATATGGTGAAGCTCAATGGCCAGATCCACGGGAAGGACCAACTCCTCGAAATTACGTACGCTTTTCAGCGGAACCTCCGCCAGGAATATGATGTAAGAAGGGGAGTATTGAATGAACGTCCGTCCATCGACCTGGAACTTTTTAGCAATAGCCTGGATATCGACTGGCTGCACCCGTCGGTAGGTGCCTTTGAGGGACGGATGGGTATGCAATGGACATACCAGGATAATAATAACATTCCGGGCACGAATACCGTGAACTTTATACCGAATTACAACCTGAACAGATTCGGAATTTATCTGATTGAATCATTGTCGAAGGGGCAAAATGAATTTGATTTTGGCATTCGCTATGACTACCAGTACGTTTCGGTTCGGGGAAGGGAACAGGATAATTCGGTTTATGCAAGTACGCTGAGTTTCCAGAATTTTTCTGCCACCGCGGGGTGGTACCGAAAGCTCAGTAGTAACTGGAATTTCAGGAGTAATATTGGAACTGCCTGGCGCCCCCCCAATGTCTTTGAGTTATATGTTTTTGGTAAGCATCAGGCAAGTATTGAATACGGCCTATTCCGATATGAGAGACAGGAAGACGGGACCATCGATACAGACGTGATCCTGGATGAAAATGAAAAGGATATTTTTTCTGAGATCGGTTACAAATGGGTAAATACCTTCACGCGTTCTAAAGGTTCTACCGAAATGGAGATTACTGGTTACGTGAATTATATCCGAAATTTTATTTATGCCACACCGGCCGGGATCACCCTGACGGTTCGAGGCGCCTTCCCGTTTTTTGTTTATGAACAAACCGACGCCATGCTGGCAGGTATCGATTTTACCACTCGGTTTACTCATAGCAGTGAATGGATGAGCGAGGCGAAAGGTAGTTTTCTTTATGCGAGGGACGTTTCGAAACAGGATTATTTTGTGGAGATGCCGCCGGTACGTATTGATTACAACCTGGTTTATTCACCCTCATTCGGGAGTGAGCATGACCTGAAGTTCAAAGCCGGATTTACCTATTTGTTCCGGCAGTTCATGGCGCCGGATGTTATCCCGGTAAGTGATTTTCTGGAGGGAAATCCTCCCGAAGTTTCCGAAGGCAATTTTGATTTTACAGAAACGCCGGATGGGGTAATGCTTGTGAGTGCGGGTATCTTCGGAAAATGGAACCGATTCGATTACTCCCTTCAGGTTCAGAATCTGCTGAACCAGTCCTACAGGCTCAATACAGATTCATTTCGATACTTTGCCGACCAGGCCGGAATAAACCTGCACATTAAATTGACATATAATTTTTAATTCTACTTGCAACAATGTTGCATATTGAATAGTTTTGTCAAAAATTTAAAAACTATGACAAGACTCATTTCATTTTTCGTACTCTCAGTTATGTTGTTTGCATTCACCGGCTGTGGCGACGATGATGTTCCGCCAGTGGAAAACGTAGAGGAAGAGATCACCCAGGTATTGCTTACCTTCACTAATACCCAGGATGCGGGTGATGTGGTAACGGCGGAATGGCTGGATGCAGATGGCGAAGGTGGAAATGCACCTACGGTGGATGATGTTGTCCTGGATGCTTCAAAGTCATATTCGCTTTCAATCGAGTTTTTCAATACCCTCGAGACACCTGCTGAGGATATCACAGAGGAGGTAAGCGAAGAAGCGGATGAACACATGATCTTCTTTGGATTCTCAGAAACCGTGTTCGCAAACCCTGATGGCAATGGTAACATCGACAGCAGAGCGGATGCCGTTAATTATGATGATGAGGATACCAATGGCCTTCCACTGGGACTTCTAACCTCATGGACGACCAGTGATGTTGCATCGACAGGAACATTCCGGGTTGTGTTGAAGCACCAGCCCGGGTTGAAAACCGCCACCAGCACATCGGCTGATGGTGAGACGGATGTGGATGTGACCTTTCCCCTGATTTTGCAATAGTCATTTCTGACAGTTGAAACTGTTGATTTCCCAGCCCCGGTTCTTCCGGGGCTTTTTTTGTTATTCAGATAGACGTCATACCAACGATTCCCTTTAGCAGCTTGCCCATCTTTTTCTGCAGTAATTGCTACCCGGGTTTACCCGTAAAAGGGGAATGGTTCTTCAGAAACTGCCCGTTATAATATTCAAGTATATCGCGGGTCTCCAGCATCTCGTCCCAGGTGGTACGCTGTATGTCTGTGAAGAGAACCGATTCAGATTCATTGATGACGGCAATAATGTAACCCGACTGGCCATCACAGCTGTAGTAGTAAAGTGATCTGGGTGACCGGTACCGCGAAATGTTGATGCGCTGTACATAACGGAATGTTCTTGACGTAATTTCCGAAATAAGTTCATCCGGAGTCTTATCTTCGTTTTTGATAAGGTGACAATCGGTGTTTTCAGGATCCATTTTGAAATTATGTTCAACCTGGCTAAACCCTTGAATTCCCAGAAGCACCAACAGCATCAAAAGACTAATCCGAATCATACATGAAAGTTACAAATTTACCTTCGATTATCCTTTTTGCGAGTATTGTGTTCTTTTCGTGCGGGAGCAGCAAGGTCGCCACATCATCTGATCCCTATGAGCAGGCACTGGCCGAACAGGGCATGGGAGCCACATTATGGTTTCAGACATCTGCAGAGATGAGAGCCGCGTATTACCAGGCATATCAATATGGCCGGATGATCCTCGAAAAGAAACTGGCCCTTCAGAATTATGACAATCCGGCAATCGTATTTGATATTGATGAAACACTGCTGGATAACAGTCCGTACCAGGCCTGGCTCATTCATAATGGCAGGACGTATTCCTCCTCCACCTGGAAGGACTGGACAGATCAGGCCAGGGCAGAGGCCCTTCCCGGAGCCCTGGAGTTTGTTGCGTTTGTGAGGAGCAAGGGCATTGATGTCTTTTATATTTCCAACCGAAAAACAACTGAGCAGAAGTCAACAATGGAGAACCTGAAAGAACTGGGTTTTCCGCAGGTTACGGATGAACACGTACTTCTCCGGTCGGCCAGCTCCGATAAGACTGAACGTCGGAAACGGGTACAGGACTCCCATGAAATATTGCTGTATGTGGGCGATAATCTTACCGATTTCAACCAGGTATTTGATGCACGGGGAGCTGATTACGGGAAGGGCCTGGTGGATCAGTACCGCCAGGAATTGCTCAATAGCTTTGTCATGTTGCCCAATCCGATGTATGGTGAATGGGAGAGGGCCGTACTTAGGAATGAAACCGGACTTTCCTCTCAGGAACAAGCGGCACGGCGAAAAGCTGCTTTGAAAGAATGAATAATTGAAGGGTTGCAGGTTTTTTATGCGACCGCCCGCTCCGCAGGGGTCGATTGACTGAATGCCATATATCTCACATATGTGACCCACGCTCACGCATGGGTCAATTACCACGGTTGGCATTAGACTCTTGACCGTTTTATTCTTTCAAATCCACTCCTCTAGTTCAGGGGTCGGTTTAATTTATGCAACGCGACACACAGATGTGGCCCACCCGTGACTATGTGTTATCTCAGAAATTCCAACATTATTTTGGTGCAATACAAGTCGACCCCTGTAAAACGGGGGTCGAATATGTGAGCAAATGATCATAAAACAGAACGACCCCTGTGGAACGGGGGTCGCATAAGTGAGTAAATCATCGTAAAGCAAAACGACCCCTGCGATAGCGGGGGTCGCATATGTGAGAAAATGACCGTCCTATAGAACGACCCCTGTAAAACGGGGGTCGCATAAGTGATTCGATTATAAAAAAAGGCCACCCTTGTGGGGTAGCCTTTTCTTTAAAACCATGCGGTACCATAATCCTGGAATGGCCATGGGATCCCTGCGAGAATCAACAGCAAACCAAGAAGATAAAATACCAGTATATTCCGGAATTTCTTGCCTTCATCGATGGCGCGTTTCGACCTGCTGTAACCGATGGTTATCAGCAGGACGGCGAGGATCATAATGAATATATGCTCGACCAGGAAAAATCTGAGTATGTCATTACTCATTGATTCAACCGAGAACACAACTTTAGGGCTGATGAAGTAAAGAATCAGGCCAAGCACCAATTGCAGGTGTGTGAAAACGAGTGCCATTAATGACAGCCTTTTATCACTTCGCAGGAATGGTCTGTTTCCATTGGTCTTTCCAATTGCATTACCAATTGCGATCAAAAGGGTGATAAGAACGATCCACCTGAGTCCTGAATGGGTATGCGTTAAAATTGAATACATAGTTTACCTTTTAGGTTACAATATACAAATTAATCCTTCTTGCCAATGGTAAGCGTTTCCGCCATTTTAACGGCCTCATACGCATTGATAAGACCACCGCTGATGGAAAGTTCAGAAAAGTCCACCAATTCCTCGGAACCGGGTCTTTTCACTTTCAGGTTATCAAATTTTCTGGAGGATTTGTTCAGAATATCACGAACCTGTGTTGCAGTGAGGTCAGGATAGTATGACATCAGCATTGCTGCTACACCCGCTGTGGAAGGAGCGGCCATACTGGTTCCATTATAACTTTCATAAGAATTATCGGGGGTAGTGGAATAAATATTTACACCGGGTGCAAATACATCCATGGTCTTCTTTCCGAAATTCGAAAAATTACCCACAAAATCACTGTTGTCCCCGGCAGCCGATGCACCAATCTCCAGCCAGTTTCCGGCCGACTTTCCATCATTAAAATTCCGCGACGGGTAATTGTCCGATTTATCAATATTTTTCGAGCTGTTCCCTGCTGCATGAACCATCAGTACTCCCTTCGATTCGGCATATTTGATTGCTGCATCCACCACTTCCTTCTGAGGGGAATAAGATTTCCCAAAACTCATATTGATGATACTGGCACCGTTGTCTACCGCATACCGGATGGCATTTGCAACGTCCTTGTCCCGCTCGTCGCCATCTGGTACTGCGCGAACCACCATAATTTTTGCATTCTCCGCGATACCCTGGATTCCCAGATCATTATCACGGTTGGCCGCGATGATGCCTGAAACGTGCGTACCATGGCTGGGATCATGACCTTTTACATCGTTATTGCCGTAAATGCGCTCGTTCGGGTCTGAATAATTATCACCTACGATCGTGCGCGGATCAAAGTCGGTATTGTAAGCATAGTTTACCTGATCACCGAAATATTTTACAGCACCTTCAAGTTCAACAGCGATGTCTTCGAAGTTTACATCTTCGCCAACCTGCTGGAAGATCATCCCAACCAGGTTTCTTGCCTCCAAAATCGTGGAATCCTGAGACCGGATGCCTCTCAGGTCATTCAGACTCAATGTATCAACGTCGAGATAGGCTTTCAACAGGTTATTGTAACGCACTACGTTCTTATACAATCCATTGTAAAAAGCATATTGTGATGCAGCCTTTTCATATGTTTCTTCAAAGTCCTTCTTTACCTTGAGAAAATAATCATACTCTGCGCGGTCTTTCTTCTTTACAGATTTTTCATCGATATCACCGAATTTTTCAGAGAGGCGTACATATTCACGAGTCATTTCATGCGTATCCTGCTCCACATTTCCGTCGGCACCGCCAATGAAATTCCAGCCATACCGGTCATCAATGTAACCATTGTTATCGTCATCGATTCCGTTCCCTTCAATTTCATCCTCATTGATCCATATCTTTCCCTGCAGATCTTCATGATCAATATCCACACCTGAATCAATTACTGCTACAATCACAGATTTTGACTCGCGCTTTTTTTCTTTCAGGAAACTATAAGCTTCATCCACACTCAATCCCTGAACCTTATCCTTCGCAGGATCCAGTACAAACCAGTTTTGCGGGGTACCGCCTTCAGAATACTGTTCCTGCGACATTCCTGTGGTAGAAACTGATATGAAAATCAGCAGGCTAACCACCACTTTCATTAAATTACTTCTCATTTTAAACGTTTAAATTTTTTCCAAAAATTTTCCCAAATATACGTTTTCCGCCATTACTAACACGTAACATGCTGTGAACGGTTCGGCTGAAGAAAGAAATCCTTCAAATTTGCTCAACATCTTACAAATGTGGTACCATAGTCAAACTAAAACCGGAAAAAAAATGTTTTCTTAGTATCTTCATGAACTAACTTAGTTGTATGATCTGATAACAATTCTAACCGTTAAAGTGATGTTTCTCATAGCAATAGTGTCGATGGCGATTTTTTTTGGGGTATTCTTCTATGCCGCTGTGAAGGCACATCAACGTTCACATACCGTTGAGATCGCGAAACATCACTGAGTCAATCATAAAGTTTCCTTATTTCTGTTTAAACAAACTGCTGGTTCTTAACTTTATAAAGTAACAGGACCAATTATGTTAGCAGTTGATTCATCTCCCTTTACCAAGTTCCTTCTCGTGCGGCAACGTTCCGAGGAAATTTGCAAGCCGCTTGAAGCTGAGGATCATGTCGTGCAGCCTATTGTCGATGTGAGTCCGCCTAAATGGCACCTGGGTCATACCACATGGTTCTTTGAAGCATTCATACTTCAACCACTCAAGTCGGATTACCAGGTTTACGATGATACCTACGCTTTTGTATTTAATAGTTATTATGAGGGAAAAGGAGCCAGAATTATTCGAACGAATCGCGGAAATCTCACGCGTCCGACAGTGGATGAGGTTCTAGATTACCGTCACTATGTGGATGAACAAATGGCCGCGCTTCTCGAGGCAGATCCCGGTCCGGAGTTACTCAAACTGCTTGCGCTGGGTCTGAACCATGAACAGCAGCATCAGGAATTACTTCTGTATGACATAAAATATATTCTTGGTACGAATCCATTATTCCCTGCGTACCGGGAGTTCAGAAGTTATGAACTTCAGACAAGTCCTGAAATGAAATGGCTTGACATCGATGAGGGATTACACATGATCGGGCATGAGAATGAAGGATTCAGCTTTGACAATGAACATGGCAGGCATCAGGTTTTCCTTCATGGGGCACGAATTGCAGACAGACTGGTGACAAATGGTGAATACCTGCAATTCATGGCCGACGGCGGGTACACCAACTACCGTCACTGGCTTTCAGATGGGTGGGATTGGGTAAATGCAAACCAGGTACGGGCACCGTTCCATTGGCATATAACCGATGAGGGATGGATGAATTATTCACTTAACGGAGGGTTGCTTCCGGTTGACATGAATGCCCCCGTACAACATGTCAATTATTTTGAGGCCGATGCTTTTGCCAAATGGGCGGGATACCGGCTGCCTACAGAATTTGAATGGGAAGTGGCCTGTCGTTCGCACGGGGATGCCGGCGTGGGTAATTTTTTCGAATCCAATTATCTTCAGACCATGGTAGTCGGGCAGTCCGGCCATCAATTCTACGGAGACGTTTGGGAATGGACGTCAAGTGCCTATCTTCCATATCCGTATTACAAGGCACCGGAAGGAGCCGTAGGGGAATATAATGGTAAGTTTATGGTAAATCAGATGGTACTGAGGGGCGGTTCATATGCTACCCCAGGCGACCATATCAGGGCAACCTACCGGAATTTTTTTCAACCGCAGCATCGATGGCTATTTTCCGGTGTTCGACTCGCTGCCTATCAATAACAGGAATTAATGATACAACAGTTTGAAAAGGACGTCATAGCCGGCCTTTCTTCCAAGCCAAAACAACTTGCTTCCCGCTACTTTTATGATTCAAAGGGTGACCGGCTCTTTCAGCAGATCATGGGGTTGGATGAATATTACCTGACCCGCAGTGAATATGAAGTGCTGGATACCAATAAGGCGCAAATATGCAGGTCAATCAGGGTAGATGAATCTCCTTTTAATCTGCTTGAATTTGGAGCCGGGGATGGGTTCAAAACAAAAGTGCTGTTACGGCAGCTGGTTGAGCAAGACGCCCGTTTTACGTACCGTCCGATCGATATTTCGGATAATGCGATTTCCAGTCTTACCGAAAATCTTTTGAAAGAATTGCCCGGGCTTCATGTTGCAGGAATCCGCAATGAGTATTTCAGTGCGATTAAAGCGCTGGAGAATGCATCAACGCGAAATGTTGTTTTGTTCCTGGGGTCAAATATTGGAAATTTCACAGATGATCGTGCCGTGGTGTTTCTTTCTGAATTGAATGAAGCCCTTCATCCCGGCGATATGGTCCTCATAGGTTTTGATCTAAAAAAAGATCCGCGAAAAATCCTGGCGGCTTATGATGATTCCAGCGGAGTTACGGCCGCTTTTAATTTGAATTTACTGGACCGCATAAACCGCGAGCTTGGGGGAAATTTTGATCTGGATGCATTTTCACACTATCCCGTTTATGATCCCATTTCGGGGCAGGCGAGGAGTTACCTGATTAGCCGGAAGCAACAAACGGTACAAATTGGAGAGCATTCATTTGAATTCAGGCCATGGGAACCCATACATATGGAAATCTCAAGAAAATTTGATCCCTATGAAACGGATGCACTTGCTGCCGCATCGGGATTTACCGTCGTGGAACACTTTTTTGATTCAGAACGTAATTTTCTGGATACGCTCTGGAAGAAATGAAAACTATTGGTATTAATATTTTTTCGTATTAGTTTTGCCACCCTGAAAACAAGATCTACCTGCGCACGTGGCGGAACTGGTAGACGCGCCAGGTTGAGGGCCTGGTGGCCATTGCGGCCGTGGAGGTTCGATTCCTCTCGTGCGCACGACCCTGTAGCATACGCTACGGGGTTTTTTTGTGGCCGGGAATGAAGATCATTTTGCGATTCAATTGATTCATTCTTATTGAGGAATATCATAAGATTTCCGGGATCATTTTCTTAAATTCTGATCCGTTAGCAATCAACGCCCCTTTTTATGAGAGTTTGGCCTTTCATTCTACTATTCATTCTTGGCTTTAGCCTGCCGTGTTCCGTAAATGCACAAAGCAGGAAGGAGAAAAGACTTCAGGAGAGTCAGCGAAAGCAATTTGAGCTAAACAACAATTATATCGCCATGAATATGCATGAGCTGCTTACGGTGTATTCGAAGCGTATTGAATGGAAGATTGACAGTTTAATTGAAGATGAGCCCTCATCAGAAATGCGCATGAACCAGATCGCATTGAAATCCTTGTTGCTGGGTTCGATCGCCGAAACAAGCATTCATCCTGATCCGCTGGCTGCAGCCATTGATAGTTGGGTACTCTGTTATCAGCTGATTGATTATTTTGAATCTGAGCAATGCAGCAAAATTTACGGGTTGGCCTGTCCTGAAATGCAATCCTTATTCACTGAGTATGTAACCAGCTATATAAACGGATTAAGCAAGTATATTTCTGATGAAGACAGGGCAAGCTTACGAACATATGCCTCCCGGTATCCTGTACAGGATGATTATCTGAGCCGTCGTTCCATCATTTTTGAAATTTCAAATTGGATCAGTTCCGATCAGTTGGGTATCAAGGGAGGAATCTTATCAATGCCGGACCTGATGCGGTATATGGGAAATCAGCTCGAATATTTTTCAGCAAATATGCCTAAACAGGTGGTCTGGCAAATGGATAAAAGACTTAGTGCACTGCAGGCCGACAGCATGATGACCCTGCTGACTGATATGCAGCGAATGCTGGATGCCAGTGCCAGTCTGCTTGAAAATACTGAAGACATTATACAAGAAAACCGGGATACACTTCTTGCAAACCTGGACTATCAGCGTCGCGTAACTTTATACATGATCCGGCAGGAACGCATAGAGACATTAAAGGCTCTGACCCAGGAACGCATCGAAATTTTAAATGCAGTTCGACAGGAACGGCTGGGTATTCAAAATTTTGTGGAAGACCAGCGTGTGGCGATCACTACGGATGTATCCTCAGGTTCAACAGGCATGATGAATCAGTCCGGTGAGATGGTCAGGGAATTGATCGACTATATGTTTATACGGGTATTGATCCTCGGCGGACTTTTTGCCGGTGTGATCTTCCTTGCGATCTGGTTCTATAAAAAACAGTCGGCATAAAGATTCGGGTCTGATTGTTTCCTGCATATCCCAGAAAGAAATAAAGCGGCGGGTTTTACTTTTTGGTATTAATTACACTATTTTTGCAACGTCTTACAAAAACGCGCACGTGGCGGAATTGGTAGACGCGCTGTCTTCAGGCGGCAGTGCCTTCGGGTGTGAAGGTTCGACTCCTTTCGTGCGCACAAACCCTGTAGTATTCACTACAGGGTTTTTTTATTCGTATTAGAGTCTTTATATATACCAAAATTCTTTACTATCTTGTCATGCTCAACAACGAATACAGCTTAAATGGCTAAGAAACTCGATAAAGTAGATCTTAAAATCCTTTCAGAACTCTCGAAGGATGCCCAAATGCCCTATACTGAAGTGGCCAAAAAAGCAGGTGTTTCAAGCGGTACCGTTCACTTGCGTATGAAGAAAATGATGGATGCAGGAATGGTAACGGGCACCACCCTAAGTATGGATTACGCTAAAATGGGATGGACTGTATCCGCTTTTGTTGGAATTCATCTCGACGAGACCAGCAAGTTTGATGCTGTATTTGAAAAACTGGAACTGATCCCGGAAGTAGTAAAAATACATTATACCACCGGCAAATTTAATATGTTCATCAAGGTGCATGCCCGTGATAATATGCACCTGAAAACCATCCTGCATGATCAGGTGGAGACCATAAGCCACATTAAGCGTACGGAAACATTCTTAACGTTACATGAGATGCTGAATCGTCATATTTTATTTGACGAGTCGACGATCTGATCAGTTCTTGCGCTTCTTCTTTTTATTTTCCTTGAAGATATCTCCGATCTTATCAAAGAATGTACGCTCGCGCTGAACCTGAGGTTTTTCACCAAAGGATCGTTCCCGCTGTTCAGATGAGGTTTGTTCCTGGCCAAAAAGGCGTTCGGCAAGCGAAAGATCCTCTTTGATAGGTGGACAACTGATCATGCGCATTACGCGGTTTGAAGGAGGGGGAAATTTCATGCGCGTTTCCTGACGGAATGCTTCATCCTTATTCAATTGCTGGAAAAGTGATGCAAATATTGGCAGCGCTGTATTAGCCCCCTGGCCGAGTGCTGTTGATCTGAATCGAATCGCCGGATCATCCGCACCTACCCATGCCCCGACCACGAGGCGCCTGGTGAATCCGATAAACCAGCCATCGGCATTGGACTGCGTGGTTCCCGTTTTACCTGCAAAATCATTTTGAAGACCATATTTCCATCGGAGCCTGGAGGCGGTGCCGCCTTCATTGGTAACCGTCTTCATCAATTCGATCATGATGGCAGATGTTTCCTGCGACATCACACGATCTTTATTGTTGCGTTTATAAGGAAATTCAGCCAGCAGGTTATCATCCTGATCCCTGATCTCGAGAAGATATCGGGGTTCAACTTTTCTGCCGCCATTAGCAAATGAACAGTATGCCGTCACCATTTCGAGCAATGAAATATCTGCTGTACCAAGAGCGATGGAAGGTACGTTCGGCAGCGGGGATTCAATGCCCATACTTTTAGCCAGCTCGATCGTATTGTCGATTCCTGCAGCCTCCAGTACTTTCACACTCACGGTATTCACCGATTTGGATAAGGCACCAGCGAAACTGTATTTATTTTCGTCTTCACTGGGATCCGCATTTCCGGGAGTCCAGTTGGCAAGGTTGGTATATTGGATTTGCTCTCCTGAAATGTAGGTGCAAGGGTCAATCCCTTCTTCAAGAGCCGTTGCATAAACGAACGGCTTGAATGTAGAGCCTACCTGACGTCGCGTATTAACATTTACGTGATCGTATTTGAAATATTCAAAATTTATTCCACCAACCCATGCTCGCAAGTCCCCTTTATTCGGGTCCATGGCGAGCAATCCTGTTTGAAGAAAATTCAGGTAGTGCTTTACCGAATCGATCGATGAGAATTCTACTTCCTTTTCACCATCCCAGGTAAATATTTTCATGGGCCGTTTTTCAGTCATTGCCTGAATTGCTTCCTGGGATGACATTCCCTGCTTCCGGAAATTCTTGTAGGGATAGGAGCGCATCAAAGCGGCATCCAGAACGCTCACGTTATTTTTCCACGGCTTTCCATTCCAGTGCTCATCAAATACTGATTGCAATGATTTCATTTGTGTTGAAACCGCATTTTCGGCGTAACGCTGCATTTTTGAGTCGATGGTCGTATAGATTTTCAGACCATCGGTATACAGATTATAAGGAGACCCGTCGGGTTTTTCATTGTTGGCACACCATTCTTCCAGCTGGGGCCGGAGAAATTCACGGAAGTAAGTCGCCAGTCCGGTATTATGGGTGATCCTGTAGTAGTTCAGCTCGATGGGCAGTGGAGCCAGTTTGTCATAGGTAAGCTGATCGATATATCCGTATTTCACCATTTGCGCCAGCACCACATTACGTCGTTCCAATGCACGTTCAGGATAAAGCCGCGGATTGTAGGAGTGATTCGCCTTAAGCATGCCAACCAGTACAGCGGCTTCCTGCAAGGCAAGGCTCCTTGCCGGCTTATTAAAGAACCGGCGTGATGCCATTTCAATTCCGTAAACATTGTCTCCGAAGGGGACTGTATTCAGGTACAGGGTGAGGATCTCCTCCTTGGAATAAATATCTTCCAGCCGGTGTGCGATAATCGCCTCCTTGATTTTAATGACCGGCATATACCACCGTCCGCGGTTGCTGCGGGGAAACAGGTTTTTGGCTAATTGCTGACTTATCGTACTTCCACCGCCGCTGCTCTGGTCCTGCAGGAGGATCGTACGTATTCCCACGCGGAACAGGCTTCGGTAATCAACCCCATCGTGTTCAAAGAACCGCACATCCTCCGTTGCAATGAGCGCGTTAATGACATTTTCGGAGATCTCATCGTAATCATTCAGCGTTCGTTCCTGTATGTAGTATCTGCCCAGAAGTACCTTATCTGCACTGTATACTTCGGTGGCCTGATAGTTATCGACTTTGCTAAGCGCATCCCGTGTGGGCAACTTCCCAAACGCGCCCGACCAGACCAGAAATACCAGTCCGCCAACAGCCAGTATGCCAAGAAAAAATACAGCAAGCGTGAATTTTAGCAGGGTTACTTTCCAGTTTTTCCTCCTTGTGCTACCTGCTGGTCTTTTTCTCCTTTTTCGTTTTTGTGCCGGTGTAAGCTTACGTTTTGCCATCAATAAAAACTAACGTCACATTCGGGATTCAATTGTTTGAATTCATCAATCCTTTTACTGGAAATACGGGTATTGTAGCAATTCAGTATCTCCAGTCCAAGATTGTAGACAGGATCCAGTTTCTTAACCGAGGTATTGGAACAATCCAGGTTGTTCAGCGCGCTGAGCCGTTCCAATCCGTCCAGCCCTTTGATCTGTGTGCCGGAACAGTTGAGCACTTCAATTCTGTACAGGGAGGATAGTATCCTTAAATCATCTACCGGCGTATTGGAAATATCGAGCTTATGAAGATTACTCAGACTTTTTATGCCAGTGATGTCTTCCAGCGGGTTTCTGGAAACATCCAGTGATTCCAAGGACGACAGGAACGATAAAGGGGATAAACTACGAATCCGTGTGCCTGAAACTTTGAGTTCTTTCAGCCGGATAAACTCCTTCAATGGATGAATATCTGCAATTGAGGCATCTGAAATTTTAATTGAATGCAGGCTGATCAGCCGGTGTAATTCCTCCGTGTCAGGTGTTGCTGACATAGTCATCTGACTGGAAAAGATTTGTTTCCATTCGTCGTTCAGCTGGGACCACCAGGTCTCCAGCCTGCGGGTTTTGTAAATGATCAGGGTTTCCGGACGCATCCGTGCCATCGTGATCATTGCAGTATCAGAAATCCCGGTCTCATCCACATTGATCAGTTCAAGTTGTGGAAGTGTTCGTACCAGACCTAGCTCCGAAACATTCGTTTTAGAAGCCCTGATAATGGACAGGTTAATAAGATCCTCGAGCGGGGAAAGATCTGTGATCTGTGTTCCTGATATGTCGATGTAATGTAAATCCTTCTTTCCTGAAAGCGGAGAAAGACTGTTTACAGCGGTGTTGGCTGCATTGAGATATTCCAGTTTGATAAGTCGGCTCAAAGGCTCAAAGGATTGGATATACATATTGTCGGAAATATCCAGACTATCGAGGCGAACCATGTTGGCAAGCTCTTCCTTCTCGGCATTTTCGCCGATGGATACATAGGAAATAAAGACATCCTTCCATTCCGGGGGGAGTTGATCCCACCAGGTAATGAGGTCTTCCGATTCGAAAACCACCAGGACCTTTGGATTTTTATCCATGAATGACCGGGCCTCTGTAAGGGTCACTCCCGAATAATCGCAGTAAACGCGTTTAAGACTTTTTAGATCCGACAGGGATCCCAGATCATTCACCCCTGTGTGATTAACCGATAAGACAGCCAGTTTTTTCAATGCAGAAAGCGGCGACAATGAAGTTATCAGCGTGCTGTCGGCATATAATTCATTCAAATTCTGAAGGCCAGAAAGATCCGCGGCTGAGACCAGGTCGGTGCCGTTTATATTGAGTGTCTCAAGTGACGTTAGGGAATTCAGTGAGCTGAAGTCACTCAATTCTGTGTAAGCGCATGTCAGATGTTTTAGTTTTACCGCACTTGCAATCGGGGAAAAGTCTGTAACGAATGTTCCGTTCATCGTAAGCGTTTCAAGTGCTGGCATTCGTCCAATGACTTCGATATCCTGAACTGGTGTATGATCAAGATGAAACGTTATCAGCGAGCGGGCATATTTCAGTGCATCAATGGATGAAACACCAGTATGGGATATATCCAGGCTTTGAAGCTTATTCAGATTCCTGATGGGCGATATGTCTGTTACCTGGGTATGGGAAAGGTTAATGTTTTTCAGCTGACTGATACGGCTCAGTGGCTCCACATCCACGATAAAACGGTTCCCTTCCAGGTCTAATTCCTCGATGTTTGCGAGTTTTTTGATCTGGCTGAGTTCGAGATCATCAATGCTGCCGGTTTCACGCTTAAAGATGGACTGCCATTCCAGCGAGAGATTATCCCACCAGTTCATCCATACGTCATCCTGGTTCAGTTCATTTGTGTATATACTGGCAATACGAAGGTCCTGCGCATCTGTATTCAGGTTGATTTCGACAAAACGGGGGAGGGTCTGATTAATGGTATCACCCGTGACGCTTATTGCCTGAAGGTTCCTGAGAAGCGAAACTTTATAGTAAGTTTCGCCCTGCTCATTTTCACTCACTTCCATATCCTGCCATTCGAAATCGAAGCGTGCGGTCTTGAAAAAAAAGTTTACATCCTTCAGGTATGCCTGAACATCCTTATTTGTGACTACGTCCCTGTTCTCATCAAGGTCATCCTCTACCTGAACAGTACCGTCACGGAATATTTTGGAATAACTTTCCGTTACGATCACGTCCTTGTCACGCGCACTGGTCTGGGGGTCACCCAGCGTATTGAGCATATATTCAAGGAAACTAACGATATCCCTGATTTTCTGCTCTTCCTCTTCCTGTGCCATGATGGGGGTGAGAGGACCTATCAGCAGCATGAATGCCAGCAATAGAAATTTATTTTTCATGATAGATATACTTGCGCATAATGTCCTTGTCACGGTCTTCAACTTTTACCAGGTCTGAAATGAGCCAGCCTGTATTGTAGCCGGTACGGTTAAATTCAGAAATCTGAAAATACCAGTCCTTCACCTGGAAGAAGTGAAATTTTACTTCCTTTACTGTTTTAAAGGTGAGATTGCCCTTTTTGATTTCATACAGGAATAATGTGAGATAATCAGGCTGGTATTCCTTTTTCACGAACTGGCTTACACTGTCCCGGTCGATCATTGCCTTTCGTAAATTCATGAAGTCAAGTTCATGACTCATCGGGTGAAGAAACTTACCAATACCTGTGGTATCCCTTTCCATGTAATTCTCAAACATTTCCGACCAGACGCGGGTGATCACCCATTTATATCCCAGGCCGTCTTTTTCCAATGCCATGAAAAGTTTGAATTCCTTGAGCTGATTATTAAGAGTGAAAAGTGTTGTGACTTCAGCAAACCACTCTTTATTATGAAAATCCAGGAATACAGGGTCATTGTCACTGATCACGTCCCTTGCAAACTCTATTTTCCGATCCCGGGGAATTCCCGCGTTGCTCGCATCAAAGAGGATGCCCAGGTATTTCTGACGAAGTTCAGGAGAACGGTATTGCCTGTCTTTGGGGTAGTACCGTTCTCCTTTTTCATCTTCTTCACCATTGAAACGCCGAAAAAACTGGTTTACCTGTTTGGTTTCAGCATATAATTTGCTTTCGTCTGCCATTGGGTCACCGATTTGTGCACCCGCAGGAAAAAAATAAAGCAAAGACACTAAAAAAATGATGTATTTCATGCAGTGGTTTCAGTCACACGAATATCTCCTAAAAGAACGTCCCAGAACTCAATAACGCGTCCCTGAATCTGGGTTTTTTTACGTTCCACATAAATGGTAATATCTTTTTTCGTGGTGTCCTTGTAGGATAGTCCGTCATCAGACTCACCTTCAAATCGCTGATAAACGGTAACTACACCAACATAACGGCCGTCAGGCTGTCGTTCCAGGTCGCTGATATAATGGATATCATACCACTTGATATTCACCCGGTCGTAGTTCAGAGCCATTAGACGCTCAAAATAGCGGCGGATCTTGTAGTAATTGATCTCCTGCGTGGTGAGCGAGGAAACGCCAATTTCACTGTCATCGGCAAATAACTCTTCAGCCCGGTCCATCACGCGCTGGGCTTCTGAGAAAGGAGTTTCCTTATTGCCGATGATGCTGATATACTTACTGAGGTCACGAACTTTTTCAAGTGCAAGGGAGTCGATTGCCTGCTTTCGCTGTGGGCTGATATCGGCGGTCTGGGCCTGAAGACCAGCAGAAACAGTGAGCAGACAAATGAATGAGAAGACGAATAGTTTATTCATGATAGTCGGGTTCATTAAAGTTCTTTGATTAATTCCAGTTCGGTAATTTTACCGGCGGCATCGTATTTTACCTCGAAGATCCGGTTAACGTTGTTCTTTGTATCCTTAAGGTAATTCAGGTATTCCTTGATGGTAGTCGGACGGTCATAATCTTTCTGACCTCCGTCTTCGCTGATCACAATGAGTACCGGAGTTTCAGGAGATGCAAAGAGAGACATGGCTTCCTGCATGCTTTTGCTGGATGATCCGGTTCCGGATGCGATGGCGTCGAAGTATTTTTCAAGTCGGCGTTCCGGCGAGTTTTCAGCGGCAGCGGCGCGCTCGCGCTCTGCAGCGAGTCGTTCTTCCTCTGCTTTTCTGCGGGCGGCTTCTTCTGCTTCTGCACGACGTTTTTCTTCCATTTCGCGCTCAATTCGCGCTTTCTCTTCAGCGGCTGCAGCTGCTTCTGCTGCCTTCTTCTTGCTTTTACAACCGGAACCTCCCACCAGGGCAATTGCGATTATGCCAAGCATCAGATATCGTAAAGATCGTTGGATGATGGATGAGTGTTTTTGCATTTTCTGTTGTGGTTTTGTATGGATAATGTACGGATACAGAGGATAGTTAAAAAATTTCTGCAGCCAAACAAAAGTAAGATATCTTACAGTGCTTTAAAAAGGACTTCAGCGTATTTATTTTAACGGTAATTTATGCAAAGAAGGGCACTTTCGTGCCCTTCCCGCGTATATGAATCACTTCAATCAACAGATCTACTCAACCATCACTACCAGGTATTTCGAAGATGCCCAGAATTTCTCGGGATCAAGGATTACCAACTTCTCTATTTTCTCTTCCGCGTTCATTTCGAATTCATATGATCCTGCAGGGTGAATGGAAACCAACTCAACCTTTTTTGCAAGAACAGGAATGCTTCTTACTTCTGTGATATCAATCTTGCTGAATGCCTCAGTGTTGATCTTATCATTTAGTTTCTCGGTGCTTCCAAGGCCGAGTACACCACCTTCTTTAACTACAACCTGCTCATCACGCAGATCTTTGTAAGATCCGATCGCAACATAGGCAGTATTCATGGCTTCAGTCTGATTCTCAATCTTCGACTTTTGCTCCTGGATAGTAGCCAGCTGCTGTTCTTTTTCCTGTGAAAGGGTGTCAATTCGTGAAGTTAACGTCACCACATTTTTAGCAAGTTGCTCTTTCTCAATGTTCAGCGTTTCAAGATCAGTTTTAAGGGCAACAATTTCCTCATCTTTCTGCTTTATGCGGTAGTTAAGGTTTGAAACCATCTTCTTGAATTCTGAATTCGAGCTTTCAAGTTTGTCCTGAAGACTTGCGATCTTTTCCTTATTCTCTGCCATCAATGTGTTGATCGCCTGTACATCAGATACAATAGCCTGCTTGCTATCCTTGTTCTGATACTCTACGTTATCAGAAGTTGCCGTGTTGATGTTTTCCTCACGGGCTTTGATCTCCTGAAGGTTCGCTTCAATCTCATTGAAGGTCTTCATGTATTCTTCCAGTTCCTTGTTCAGGTTCTGGGTCTGTGTTGCAAGTTCCTGATTTTCACTGCTCAGCTGATCAATCTTGTCCTGGTTACAGGCTACAAATGCGGGGGCTGCCAGTACGGCAACGGCGATGAATTTATGTATTCTTTTCATGGTTTATGGATTTTGCTTTTAATTAATTCATTTGTTCTGATCCTGACTTGGCATCCAGGATCATGATGCGCTCCAACAGAATGTCTCCGATAATCTTTCGAAGTACTGTTGTAATTTTTTCAGTGGCATTCCGGTCTTTATGGATGAACTCATAAATGCCGTTATCAAATAATGACATGGTGAGTGCAGGATCCGATGAGGCCGAAACAACGATGGTCTTACAATTCGGACAGTAATTCTTTATGGCCTTTAAAAGATCCATACCTGCCAGGGGAATTTCTCCCAGATCATTTTCCAGGTAATAATCCATGATTACAATGTCGGTGTCTTTTTCAAGATGCTGCAGGGCAGACTCTGCCAGCTGAAATATCTTGACATCGTAATTCAGGCCAATCTCCTCACGTGTCATATGATTCTTCAGGTTCTTTTCCAGAATAGCGGCATAATAAATGTCGTCTTCTATGATCAGTACCTTTAAACTCTTTGTAAGCTCCATATCGGTGTTATTCACTATGCCAACTGATATGCAACTGATATACCAATAAGTTAATTGATTGATAGTGAGGGTATAACGAAATTTTAGAGGGCAGTAAATTTTTGCAAAATGAAAATTTTTTGCAAAATGAAAGGTTATTCCTCCTTTTTCAGGATCCTGTAAATGGTGGAATAGCTGATGTCAAGTTCGCGTGCAGCTTCCTTGATATTGTCGTCGTGCTTTTTCAGGTAGAGCTTGATAATGTTAAATGTGTGTTCACGCAATGTGAGTCCTTCCATCGGCGGTTCGTACAGTTCATCATTTTTCCGAAAGTTGATGTCATCGGCCAGAATCTGTTGCCCGTCAGACATAACCGTGGCCAGCTCCATCACAGATCTGAGTTCACGAACGTTTCCAGGGTAATTATGACTCATTAGCTTTTTCTTAGCCTCCGGGTGAATTGCGGGGACGGGTTTTCCGTTGTTTTTACTGAATTGATTCACAAAATATTCTGCCAGAAGAATGATATCCTTATCGCGGTTCCTCAGCGGGGGCATTTCTATGGTAAGTCCGAACAGCCTGTAATAAAGATCTTCCCTGAACCGTCCTTCTTTTACCTCTTTGAACAAGTCCCTGTGTGTAGCAACTATAATTCGACAGTCGATAGCTACGGGTTTGTTACTGCCGATTCGCACGATCTCCTTTTCCTGCAAAACTCTCAGCAACTTGACCTGCAGATTTGGATCCATTTCTCCAATTTCATCCAGGAAAAGGGTTCCTTTATCGGCTTCCTCAAACTTTCCAACCCTTCTGAAGCTGGCCCCGGTAAATGCTCCTTTTTCATGGCCGAACAATTCACTTTCGATGAGCTCTGCAGGAATGGCGCCCATGTTCACTGCGACAAACGGATGGCCGGCCCTGTTGGAATTATAATGAATGGCCTTCGCTGCTAATTCCTTTCCAGTACCCGTTTCACCGGTAATGGTTACCGTAATATTACTGTCTACAGCCTTGGTGAGCAGTTTGAATATATGCTTGATGGGCTCACTGTCGCCAATTATTGCTGTGCCAAAATCGTATTTCTTCTGAACTTCCTGTTCGAGTGTGGCTACCCGTCGTTTCAGCGAGGAATGATTACGGATATGCTGAATTGTATTGAGAAGACGGTCACGGATATCCCGGGTTTTTACAATATAATCATAGGCTCCCATTGTCAGGAGCTCCACGGCCGTTTCTATTTTATCCTGTTCTGAAATAATGATCACTTCGGCTTCCGGACAAAGCTGACGTGTCCTTTTTAACAATTCATTTCCCTCCATATCCGGCAAACGGTAATCCAGGGTAACCACATCCGGACAATTTGCCAGGGATTTCAGAAAATCTGTGGCATTACTGAATTTACGGACGGTAAAATCAGGATTCAGCGAAAGTGTATGCGCGAGAAGTTCGCGATACCATTCATCATCTTCAACCACATAAATAGTAAAGGCAGCCATGCGATGCTAAAATAGTGAATAATCTGAATTACCCCCTAAGGGTTGAGCAACCCTATTTTAGCCGGTCTGTCAGAAGTACAGTCAGATTGTCTTCCAGGTCCCGGTCCTTTTGCAGGAATTCGCTGGCGCCCGATGAAATAAGGTCCTGCTTAAACATGGACCAGTCTTCCTGCTGGGAAACGATCAGGATGTACGCATCCGGAACCGTTTTATGAATATCCGAGAGGAGGTCATAAGCTGTGGATGTGATATCATTGCATGAATCAAGGTAGAAATCCAGTAAAATAACGGATGGATTCAGATGAAGATGCGCCATACACGCTTCCCCGCTTTCGAACGATTGAATCGTAACAGGTATCTGAGCTTTTGTTGAAATTCTCTTTACGAAAGCAGTTAATAATCCATTGAAATATGCGTCGTCATCAACGACAAAGATCAGATTGTTTTTGGTTGGAATCATAATGCCGAACTTGCCTGTCGCTCCGTGAATTTACGTAATTCCTCTTCAACAAGCGGATACATCTGATCCATTTCCCTGCATAGTTTTTTATGATCTGTTAAAACATCCTCCATCTGTTCGTCTTCTGCCGCGTGTTCCATATGACGAAGCAATTCAACAATTTCAACAAAGCCCAGGTGCCTGCAGGGAGGGATCATTTTATGGGTGAGCGATCTGATGTGTTTCAGATCCGTATTCTCGACTGCTTCTTGCAGCTGCGCAAAATCCGAACGGCTATTCTTGAGAAAAATACCGAGCATATTGATCACGAATGAATCATCCCCGTTGGCGAGGTTGATGAGATCTGTCATGTCCAGATGAGGGGATGCGTCTGGAATGGGCCCTTCCGGAGTATTGTTCAGATACCGGGAGAGCGTGTTGTACATATCTTTTTGTGTAAACGGTTTGAGCAACATACCGTTCATGCCAGCACCTTCACTGGCCTGTTGTTCCTTCGGTGATGCGCCGGCTGTGAGTGCGATGATGGGCGTATCCCTGTTGAGGCTGTTAGAATTTCTTATGTTAGCGGCGGCTTCAAGTCCGGTCATCCCGGGCATTTGTATATCCATCAATATCAGGTCAAAATATTCCTTCGAAGCAAGGTGCACGGCTTCCGTACCATCTGAAGCAAGCGTCACAGAAAGGTTCCATTTTTGTAGGATGGTTTCGACCAGTTCCCGGTTGAACTCCTGGTCATCAACCGCGAGAATATGCTGACCGCCGAAGGAAGGAATGATATCCTGTTGTTTTTGTTCCGGTATGTCTTTTTGATCTCCTTTTCGGTAGTGCAGGGTGATCGTAAAAGTTGTGCCTTCCCCGGGTTTTGATGCCACATGGATATTTCCATCGTGTGCTGCCGTGATTTTTCTTACAATAGATAATCCCAGACCGGTTCCTCCATATTCCCGGGCTGTGGAGGTGTCGGCCTGTGCAAATTCCTTAAAGATCTGGTTGATCTTGTCCTGCGGAATTCCCACCCCTGTATCTGTTACCTCCAGGATTACTTTTACACTCTCATTCCCATTCCCATTCCCATTCCCATTCTCATTCTCATTCTCATTCTCATTCTCATTCTCATTCTCCTTCTCCTTCTCAGCAAGTAACCGAATTTCAATGCCGCCTTCACGCGTGAATTTCAATGCGTTGCTTACCAGGTTAATAATGATCTGATTAAACCGGACAGGATCCCCGATGAGCACCGGCGGAAAATCAGGAGCAATGGTTGCTTTCAGATATAACTTTTTATCCTTTGCCTGCTGCATGAAAAGATCCGCAATTTCCTGGGTCTCTCTGGCCGGATTAAAGCCCACCTGTTCAAGTCTCACTTCACCGGATTCAAGTTTAGCGTAATCCAGGATGTCGTTTAAGAGCTGCAGTAAATGCTGACCGGATCGCTGGATTTTATTCACATGGTTTTTTTGAGTCGGGTTGAGCGGGGAAGCTTCCAGTTGCTCGGTAAACCCAATCACGGCATTAAGCGGAGTCCTGATCTCATGGCTCATATTAGACAAAAAGTCTTCTTTCACGCGTGCCAGCTTTTCTGCCTTGTCCTTTGCCCGGGCAAGCTCTTCGCGATTTCGCTGATTTCGGCTAATATCGTTGAAAATGATTAGTAAAAGTCCGGCAAATACGATCAATGCCAGGACCATGATGGTACTGATCGTTGTCTTTGCATTTTCTGAAGCCGTTGTCAGAAGCTGTGTGCGGTCTGCGGTCAGTCCGAGATCAATTTTCTCAAATTCATCAACTACCGAACGGATTTCATCCATCACACGGTTGTCCCTGCGGGTTAAAGATTGTTCCCGTTGTTTGCGAAGCTGCGCTGTCTGATAGGCTTCCTGGCTGATTCTTGTCAATGCCTCATCGACCTGTTCGGAACTAAGATCCTGCCGCACGGTATCTCCGAACAGGGAATCGCTCGGAGTTGTATTATTACGGTTGTTGCCAAACAGTTTCTTCCAGATACTGGAATTGTTTTCGCTCTCAGGGTCCAGATCGCGAATGGTGCTTAGCTCTTCCGGGACTTCTTTTTTCTTCAAAATCTCGATATCGGCACGCACACGTTGAAGTACACTGCTGTCCTTTCCTGTCTCCTTGATTTCTATGAGTTGGCGAAGAATGTCAAATTTATTTTCGATCAGGGAATCAAGCTCTTCCAGTAAAAGGATCTGACTGCTATCGGCGGTCAGGGTTCTTAATTCAATCAGCTTGCTGTCAATATTGTATGCAGCATCACCGAATGAAGACAGGGAATTTCGGTTTTCTGTGATGGTATAGGTGCGAACACTGCTTTCAGCATCAAGCAGATCCTGAAAAACTTCTTTGAGTACATTCAGCTTACGGTTCGGTTCGGAAGCCTCTTCTATTGATCTGATGGAATTATTGATGGAAGTCCGCCCCAGTATTCCAACGACTACCAGCGTAACGAGTGCCAGGACAAATAAAAGGAGGACTTTTCGTTTCATAAATTCCGATTCACAATTCGTTCACAAATATCTTCATGATATTAACGATTTCATTGCATTTCATTGTCCGCGATCGGCGAAAAACAAGTAATTTTCAGGACAGATGTAATGTATTAAAATGAAATCTCTGATATGGCAATAAACGTAAAATTGCTCAAAAAAATTTGCGAGGCACCGGGAGTGCCGGGATATGAGCAGCGAATCCGAAGGATGATTATCGATGAAGTAACACCGCTGGTCGATGAGTGTCATGTGGACAATATGGGTAACATTATCACTATTAAAAAGGGTAAGTCCTCAGACAAGCGCGCAATGGTTGCGGCCCATATGGATGAGATAGGCTTCATGGTGACTCATATCGATGATAAAGGGTTTGTAAGGTTTACTACGCTGGGGGGCTTTGATCCCAAAACCCTGACCGCACAGCGCGTGATCATACATGGGAAGAAGGATGTGATTGGAGTGATGGGCACTAAACCGATCCATGTTATGTCGGCCGAGGAGCGTACCAAGATGCCAAAAACCACCGATTTTTACATTGATCTGGGAATGGAAAAGAAGGATGTGGAAAAGGTGGTTTCCATTGGTGATCCAATTACGCGCGAACGGGAACTTATTGAGATGGGAGATTGTGTTAATTGTAAGTCGATCGATAACCGTGTTTCTGTTTTTGTGCTGATCGAAACGCTCAGAAAAATAAAAACTACGCCGTTCGATGTTTATGGTGTTTTTACCGTGCAGGAAGAAGTAGGAATCAGAGGTGCCAATGTTGCCGCCCATACGATCAATCCGGATTTTGGGTTTGGTTTAGATACCACGATAGCCTTTGATCTGCCCGGTGCACAGCCCCATGAAAAAGTAACATCACTAGGGCATGGTACGGCCATCAAGCTGATGGATGCCAGTGCCATATGTGATTACAGGATGGTGGACTACATGAAGAAAACGGCCGACAAGAATAAGATTAAGTGGCAGCCTGAAGTGCTTACAGCAGGGGGAACGGATACGGCAGGTGTTCAGCGAATGGGTAAGAACGGTTCAATTTCCGGAGCAATTTCAATTCCAACCCGGCACCTGCACCAGGTAATTGAAATGGCTCATAAAAAGGATATTGAAAGCAGTATCAAGCTATTGGGTAAGTGTCTGGAATCACTGGATACCTATGATTGGGAGCATAAATAGAAGATAATGAATTGGCGATTTGCACTGGTAGTAATTTTCGTTCTGGGCAGCGTAGAGCTCAATGCCCAGCGTGTAGGAAATCCGATATTGCTAACCGGGGTTGTGATGGATGCCGATCAGCAAAAAGCATTGCCGTACGTGAATATCCAGCTTGGAGGTACGGTTTACGGAACTGCCAGTGATTCCAACGGCTATTTTTCAATTTTTATTAATCCGGGTGATACACTGCGATTCACTTCAATCGGATATCGCCCGGCCTATTTTGTCATGCCTTATGAGGTTTCGAATAAGCGGTATTCGTTGATCCAGTTAATGTGGCAGGAATCGATTCTGCTTCCGGAAGTGGTGGTTTTTCCATGGCCAACGCTGGATCATTTCAAGGATGCTTTTCTGGATGCGGAATTGCCTGTAACGCAGGATGATATTGTTCGTGAATTTCAAGCGGATGTGCGGCAGGAGGTAAAAGCGAATCAGCTCACTGAATATGAAGCGGATCAGCAACGGTATCAGCGATTGTATGAGCTGAATCTGATATTTCCGCCCAATAATTTTCTTAACCCCATGCGCTGGTCTAATTTCATCAGGGATGTGGGTAAGAAAGAGTAATCAGATTGCCTTTCCAATCACAATGCCGCCAAAAATCATCAGTATGCCGATGGCAAAACTGGCGACAGTATAGCCGGCCAGCTGCAGATATTCCTGGTTGTTGAACATATTCCAGTTCTCCAGCGCAAACGTTGAAAAAGTGGTAAAGCTTCCACAAAATCCGACTGCGAAAAACAACCGCGCAATATTCGTTTCCGCACCTCTTATCAGGAAATATCCAATGAAAATCCCCAGGACAAAGCTTCCCAACATGTTTACCGTGAAGGTTGCCAATGGCATATTCCGTTCTTTTTCCAGCCATATATAAAATAAATACCGGCAGATACTGCCAGCAAAACCACCCAGGCCAACAACGAGTAAATTTTTAATCATAGTTAAATTCGGATTTGTTTACCGGCGCATTTGGATTTCAGGTATTTGAGGGTCTCTTTGTACCTGGAATGTTCCTGCATCGAGATATCAAGTGTCTTGTGTGTTGAATGTTTGATCTGAAGTTCACGGTAAGTGCCGGAAGCCGTTTTAATTGATTCCTCCTTCCAGGAAATGATCTCTTTCACTGAAAATTCGGTGTGCCTCATTCTAACCGGGTAATGCACGTGTATTTTACCTTTTCCTATGCTGATCCTTTTATAGGACCAGAGCGTTCTGATTAATATGGCAGTTCCAAGTGGTAAAAACAGAATGGCCAGGACATACTTGTACCACGCGGCATGTACATCGTTGATGAGTCCGAATAAACCATAGATGCCACCGGCCATCGATATCAGGACAAACAATCCGATTGATATCAGCGTGCTTGATTTGGGTTTTACCAAAATCATAGTTAAAGGTACATTTTTCCCCTGAATTCTTTTTTAAAGTACAGTGAGTAAGCTTTGGCGAACTAAGGCGCCCATGCTTTCGCATTTAAGAAATTCCTTGTTCCGGTAATGTTGTGCAAGGTCCTTGCGCAATGACTTTACATTTTCAGGCGGGGCCAGCGTATCCGCGGTCATCACATCGAGCAGCTCGTCGATCACTTCGCGACCTGCTTTCAGCCTGTTAGCAATGAGTGAACGTTCTTCTTTCTGGTATTGCTTCACTGTTTCGGGGGTCAGGCAATGAAGACCTACCTCGATCAACGCATTATTCTGCTTAAAATATTGGGGCAGGTAGATGGATTTTCTTCCTTCATAGGACTGCTGGTCAAAGTCAATCGCCCGGATCCGATATACCACATCTTCAAAATCCGGTGTGATGTCCACGACGAAATTACTCGAATGCATATCGCCCAGCAGTCGGATAAAACAACGCTCGTTAAATTTTACAAATTCCTTGCTCAGTCGGGTGGCATTCAGATGCTGGTCGTTCAGATAGGTCTTAATGAACTGGTCTCCGGGAATTCCAATGATATGTTCCTCTATCAGCGTATTCTCATGCACGAGATAGCTGATCCTGTTCGGGGATAGCAGGTGTTCGAGTTCCAGGCCATAAATACGGGAAGCATCGGCATTTTTGATATAGAAGTAATCAAAGTTGTCATTGATGCGGTTTACCACCCGAACCCGGAAGGGCTGTGTGTTTCCATAAATACACAGGTCGATGCGGTCAATAAAAAGGTGCTCCATAACCGACATATCTCCGTCGGCCTTCAAAAGGGCGTAAATCTTTTTTACGCTGTTATGGATTGCCTTCATGTCATCCTGTGAGTAGATAACCGTTTCCCACAGGGTATCATGGTCATTCTTGTCTATTAATGGTAGCGAATTATCGTACCGGAGAAGATCGGTATAGGTAATGGGCAAATCGGCTTCCCGTCCATTATGGATGAGATAACCGCGGAGACCCCGGCTGATCGGATAGGGTATTTTCTTTTTGGAGATAACGGCCATGTGACATAAATACAAAAATCCGGCCGCATTGTAAAGTGTCGGGGAATGAATAGGGCGGAGGTTTGTGTTCGCCCCCGCCCTGAGAAACTGTTATTGCATTACTGCGACTTCGGCAGTTTTTACGGTCTTGATAATGCGACCCGCAACTTTGTACGGGTCTGCATTGGACGCAGGACGCCGATCTTCCAGCCATCCCCTCCAGCCGTTTTCAACCGTTCCGATTGGAATCCGGATGGAGGCGCCACGGTCTGAAACCCCATAGCTGAACTTGTCTATGGATTGCGTTTCATGCGCTCCGGTAAGACGCTGGTGGTTGTCTGCACCATATACCTCAATATGCTCGTGCTTAACGGGCTCAAATGCCTGGCAGATTACGTCATATACATCCTTTGAGCCGGCTTCACGTAATGTGGAATTCGAGAAATTGGCGTGCATGCCCGATCCATTCCAGTCACCTTTTACAGGTTTCGGGTGCCAGTTCACCGACAGACCGTATTTTTCTGCAGTCCTTTCCAGCAGGTAACGTGCAATCCATACCTGGTCACCGGCACTCTTTGCACCTTTTGAAAAAACCTGGAATTCCCATTGTCCAGTTGCCACTTCCGCATTGATTCCCTCAACGTTGATACCGGCTTCAAGGCAAAGGTCCAGGTGTTCTTCAATGATTTCCCTGCCGTATGCGTTGGTTGCTCCAACTGAACAGTAGTAAGGACCCTGCGGACGGGGATATCCTGCTTCAGGAAATCCAAAGGGCAGATTTGCGGATGGGTTCCAGAGGAAATATTCCTGTTCAAATCCAAACCAGAAATCATTATCATCATCATCAATGAGGGCACGACCATTGGTGATGTGGGGCGTGCCATCCGGATTCAGAACCTCGGTCATCACCAGGTAGCCATTGGTGCGTGCCGGGTCCGGAAAACAAGCAACAGGCTTCAGCAGACAATCTGATGAATGGCCTTCTGCCTGTTGGGTGGAGCTTCCATCGAAACACCACATCGGGCAATCTTCTACGTTGCCACTGAAATTTGAAACGATTTTTGTTTTGCTGCGAAGTCCCTGGGTTGGCGCGGTGCCATCAAGCCAGATGTACTCAAGTTTTGATTTTATCATGATTTAAGATGTTAGTGGTTCAAATTTTACCCCAAAAATAATATTTAGATATATAAATTTTAATTATAGGGTAAAAAAATAACCTGTTATATAAAATTACGATATGTAAACTGTCAATTAAGGTCATTTTCGATCTTAGAATGCGTAAACAGCGGCTAATGTAATTTGTGAAGCCTGTGCAACGGCCGCTTCATTGGAATCCATAAAAGCATCGAAGGATACGTTATCAAGTCGGACTTCCCCGATAAAGCGGAAATTTTTGTAGGAATAATTCGCGGTAACGGTACTCGCAAATACACTTTCGGATTCCGAGATAACCGTACCGGATTCGGTGGTTGCTTCCTTATAGGAGAAGAACTCTTCACGTAATCCAATCGAAAACGCTTCACTTATTGAGAACTGGGGATACAGGGCGACGCCGGTGTATCCGCCTTTTTCATCACCGGCAATTGAATAGTCCGCCGCATTCAGTCCGAGGTAAAACTTCTCGCTGATCTGGAAGCCGGTGGTGAGATCAAAGATTGTTCCTGAAGGAGAGCCCGTAACCATATTCAGGTAGACCGACCAGCCCTCGACCGGCTGGATAAAGATCTGCGCTCCAAAATCACTAACACCGTTTTCGTCGTTGTATACATTCCAGTCATTGAATATACCCACCATGATCGCGAAATTATCGCTGATGGTGATATCGGCCTTCAGACCGGAATTCTGGAACGGACCGTTTGTAAAAAGGTAGGAAGTTGAGTAGTTAAAGTTGCCCACAGGTGAAATCACTTCATAGCCAACAAATGTTCCCATGTAGCCGGCCGTAAGAGAAAGCACATCATTGAATGCGTAGCTTACATACAGGTTTTGGATGCCCACAATGGCTCTTTCTTCGTCGCCCAGATCAAAAAGCGGGATCGATTTAAAACTTCTGGGTCCAAACGACAGTTCTCCGACAAAGCTGGCCTTTCCTAGTGTCTGACTGAGGGCCACGTCAACCATTCCAATCGAAATTGAGTTGCGATCATCGGCAAAGGAAGTTCCGATATTATCCTGTCCGGAAAAATCGTAGGTATAGTAGGTATCTACGGAGCCGGAAATGGTGAGCGAGTCTTTTTTATCCTGACCGAAGGAAGAGAGAAAGGTAAAAGTCAGGCACAGGGTGAGTAGTAAATGTACATTTTTCATGTAATTTTGGGTTAAGGTTAATGAAGAGTTAACTGCAGGCTCGCCGGAAGATGTTGCAGCAGTTCCGGTGAGCCTTATTTTTTCTTATTGATCGTAGGTGATTGTATAACCACGGATTCCATGTTCGTGTGAATCGAGTCCTTCGCGTTCATGCTGTTCAGACACCCGGATTCCGATGGTATATTTCAGAATGGTAAAAATGATGTAAGCCGATATGAATGCAGCGGCTCCACAGACGAGTACACCTTTCAGCTGAGGCCAGAACGCCATGTCATTTCCGTCACCGTCGATGCCGAAAATTCCTACTGCCAGCGTTCCCCATATTCCGCATGTCAGGTGTACCGAAACTGCTCCGACGCAATCATCCAGTTTGAATTTGTCAAGGGTAATCGCGGAGAGTACGACAAGGATGCCTGCTACCAGGCCCACAAAACAGGCCCATCCAGGACTGATCACATCGGCACCAGCGGTAATCCCCACAAGTCCGGCCAGAATCCCATTCAGTACCATGCCCAGGTCAAGGCGTTTAAATACAACGTATCCGGTAATGAAACCGCCCAAAGCCCCGGTACAGGCCGCCAGACAGGTTGTTACGAGTACATAGGATACAATAGCCGGATCAGCGCTGAGCACGGATCCACCGTTAAATCCAAACCATCCAAACCACAGGAGGAATACCCCGATCACGGCCAAAGGAACACTGGAGCCGGGTTTGTCGATGACTTTTCCGTCGACATATTTGCCCAGTCGCGGACCGATGATCATGATGCCTGCCAGGGCACCCCAGCCACCTACCGAATGCACAAGTGTTGATCCGGCAAAATCATAGAATCCGGCTGCATCCAGTGCGCCCGCACCCCATTTCCAGCTTCCGATAACCGGATAAACCAACCCAACAAATATGATGGTGAAGATGAGGTATGCTGATATCTTAATGCGCTCTGCTACCGCACCCGATACGATGGTCGCCGCAGTAGCGGCAAACATGGCCTGAAAGAGGAAGTCGGTCCAGTACGTATAACCCGCTGAGGCATATTCCACCGTATTTCCATTTTCCGGAAGACTTAACGGGAACCCGCCAAATCCGAACCAGCCCGGCTCTGCAAATCCCGGATACATCAGGCTGAAGCCAATCAGGTAATACGTGAGAATTCCAATGATTGGGGTTAACGTGTTTTTAAAGAGTACGTTTACGGTATTTTTAGCTTGGGTGAAGCCAGCTTCGACACCAGCAAAGCCCAGGTGCATAATGAATACAAGGGCGGTAGCCAGCATCATCCATACGTTGTTGGCAGTAAACAACGCCTGTGTTCCATCACTGATGGTCTGACTCACTTCCGCTGTTTCCAGAACAGCAGCTGTTCCTGCATCTCCAAGGATACCGGATAATTGTACACTAAGATCGAGTGTAAATAGTTCTCTCATAATATTTTATTTCTTGTTAGTGGTATAAGGCAGAATAAAATATGCCTGAATCTGCGGGCAAGAAAATAATGTTTTGAGAGATAAGGAAATTATTGATGATAAAAAATAACCCTGTTTCTTGAAAAATTTACAATTTATTATGCTTATAGGTTAATTAAATGCCATTATACTTCAGATAATTGTAATGATATTCCAATATAGGGTATAAAATGACCCTCGTTTGTGAAAAATTAATAATTTTTTGAAAATAATTTCGCATTGAAACAATTGTCCTAAAATTTTGTTTTCGCCTAAAAAAAAATACCCATTTGTTACATGGGCATTCAATTTTATAGAGGTGTGGGTTAAAAAATACCCGGTTCTGTGAATTAATCAGTCTTATTGAACTGCTTTGCTTTCATTAATAGCTGTAAGCATTTTTTCCTTTACTTCGTTAATCCGGATCAATTCTTCACGGTAATAGTTTATCTGTGCATCGGGATCCTCGCTGAATTTATCGCGGTCGAATGAACGCATCCATTCCATCATGGATTCGTCTGCTGAATTCAGGTTGCTGATTGTTTCACGCAGCATGATAATACGGGCGGAATCATTCTCAGAATTGATCATTTCCTGAATACGGCCCTTTTCTTTCATGATATCGTCCATTTTGGGCATGACCTCATCATGAACGGCCATTACTTCGTTAAACAAATCTTCAGACGGATTACTGCATCCGGAAAACAGGACCAAAGAAATAAAAAGTAATATGTATTGTGTTCGCATGGGAAATGACTTTTGATCAAAATTACCTAATAAATGCTGTAGTCGCGTAACGAAAGTTACAATCCTTGCCGGCCTTCGTTACAAAGTCTGGTTCTCGCTCGCCATGGTTCGTTGCCGGGCTATTCTCCGCATTGCTTTCTGGTGGATGATCTCTCCAACTTTATGATTATTGCTTTTTGATTCCAGCCATGAAATAATATCGAAATACATGAATGCCCTTCGTTCGTAGGGGTTATGCTGCAGGGGAACCAGCTGGTCGCGCAGTTCATTGAATGCTTCCATTAATTCTTCTTCGGATAAGTGGGCATCCAATTTTTTCAGAAAACTGAGGATATACTTTTGAAAGGAGTACAGGTCCTTCTTTCGAAGCAGGAAGCGGTATGTCGACCGGATGTAATAATCTATGACATCTGTATTGCCCAGTTCATAGTGACTGATCAGACTTAATATCCGCGCGAAAGAGTGAATATCTTCACGCAGATCAATATTTTCGGAAGTGAAAATCCGGTTCAGCCAACGGATGCAGTTCCCATATTTCTGATCCCCGAAATAAAGACAGGCCACCTTGTAAAAAAGTATGATGCGTGAATGATTGTCTAGTTGCCTGATAAAAGGCTCAAGGAGCGGTTCAATTTTTTCGATCAAAGAAACACCATGGCCGAAATCGCCCAGCATAAAGATTCGGTTGAATTCATGCACGTACGTATATTTATACAGGCGCATCCGGATGTTTTCATTCATTGTATGCCTTGGATAATGGCGGATTTCCCTGAGCCTTCTGCTGGTTTCAACAAAATCATCGTAGGAATACATCTTGTACTGGGCAATCATCAGTGTATTGATCGCACTCAGGTAATCATTGGTCCGTGAGTAGCGGATCTCCTTATGCTCATCGAAAAGATCAAGCCACTTGCGGGCGTATTTGAGTCCGCTGTCAAAATCCTGGATAAATGAATAATACCCGGAAAGTAATTGATAAAGGCTTAGTTTTTCCGTAAGCGAGAGTTCTTGCTCAATAAAATCAGGCAGTTCCTTTTCAAAAAGTCGTTGGATGTGATTATAATCACTCTGATTTCGGATAAATCCGATTCTGTAATAGATTGCGTTCAGTCGGGCAGCCAGGTTGGTGAACTTGTTTACATTGTTGATACGTTCATTCACCTGCTGAACCTCCCGCACGATGCGGTTCACCCGCTGCTCATTACCGGCACCAACCGTTTGGGTAAGTATATTCTTTTCCCACTTAAGAATTTCGAGCTGCAACTCCAGGTTGTCGATGCTGCCAACCTTTTTACGGGCTTTTTTTAATATCTGAACACATTGGTCGTATAAACCCCGGTTAAAGAGGATCTGCACATGATCGATCATCTCGCGTATCTGGATCTCAAGTGAGTGGGACTGACTGTACTGACGCATACACTGAAGTACACGCTGATACAGATGAGCCTTGAGGTTGGAGATCTGTGTTGGAGAAATATCCGGAATAGAATTCAGAAGTGCTTCCTCATCGTACTCAGTTTGTTCAGAAAGCCCGTTAAATAAAAGAATGAATTTCTTTTCCGAAGACCCGTTGCGCGAAGCCCACACATTGAAATATCTTCTTTCAGCTGGTTTCATGGTTTGAACAAGCGAATGCAATGCTGTGGATTTTGATCTTGCCATCGTAATAAATATGACGAAAAATATCTTTTAAGCCGTATAATAATCAATATTATTGATTCAGGAATCGTAAATATAATACTTTTTGGCATTTACTTCCGTTGCGGGTAACCATACCTTTGATTTTGACCAAATTAGTAAGTATGGCTACAGAGAACAGAATTTACATTTTTGATACCACGTTGCGGGATGGTGAACAGGTGCCCGGGTGCGGACTCACCAAGAAGGAAAAGGTACGTCTTGCCCAGGCACTGGAGGATTTAGGGGTAGACATAATTGAGGCGGGTTTTCCGATAAGCAGTCCGGGAGATTTCGAAGCTGTGAAGTCTGTTGCCGAAGTGATTCGTAATTCATCTGTTTGTGCCTTATCGAGGGCAGTTGAGCAGGACATTGTTACTGCAGCCAGGGCGATTGAAAATGCGGTTCGTCCACGTATCCATACAGGAATCGGTACTTCCGATCAGCATGTTTTTACCAAGCTTCGTACAACCCGCGACCGGATCCTTGAAAAGGCGCATTTCTGTGTTAGCACGGCTAAAAAGTATGTGGATGACGTTGAATTTTATGCGGAAGATGCCGGCAGAACAGAGAACAGCTTTTTGGCCCAGGTGATTCAGGAGGCCGTGAATGCTGGTGCTACAGTAGTAAACATTCCTGATACGACGGGCTACTGCCTGCCTTCGGAATACGGTCAAAAAATTAAATACCTGATTGATCATGTGAAGGGCATCGAGAATGTGATTATATCTACACATTGCCACAATGATCTCGGACTTTCTACTGCCAACAGTGTGGAGGCCATACAGCAGGGTGCCCGTCAGGTGGAATGTACCATCAACGGAATTGGTGAAAGGGCTGGAAACACTTCGCTCGAGGAGGTTGTAATGATCCTCAAAAAACACAATTGGCTCAACTACACCACCGGAATTCACACAGAAAAGCTTTATTCCATGAGCCGGCTAATCTCGGAAACCATGAATATGCCGGTTCAGCCTAATAAGGCAATCGTCGGAGCAAATGCATTTGCGCACTCTTCCGGGATTCATCAGGACGGTGTCATTAAAAACAGGGATAATTATGAAATCATCGATCCTGCAGAAGTAGGAGTTAATAAATCTTCCATCATACTTACCGCGCGGAGTGGTCGTGCCGCCCTGAATTTCCGCCTCGGTCAACTGGGTATCCAGCTTGCCCGCCCGGAGCTTGAATCTGCCTATGAAGAATTTTTGGCTGTCGCAGACCAGGTTTCTGTGGTTGAAGACGAGCATTTGCAGGAAATCGTAGCGAAACTTCAAGACGTAGCCTGATTTATGGGAAAGACACTTTTTGACAAGGTGTGGGACCGTCATGTTGTGGAGGTTATTCCCGACGGCCCGCAAGTCGTATATATCGATACGCATTTTATCCATGAAGTAACGAGTCCGCAAGCCTTTGCCGGATTACGAAAACGGGGAATCGGCGTTTTTCGTCCGAAACAAACCGTCGCAACCGCTGATCACAATGTTCCTACGATCGACCAGCATTTGCCGATTCGCGATGCCTTATCCAGGCATCAGGTTGACACCCTTATAAAGAACTGTGAAGCATTTGGGGTTGAATTATACGGGCTCGGGCATCCTTACCAGGGAATCGTGCATGTTATCGGACCTGAACTGGGAATCACACAACCCGGAATGACTATCGTTTGCGGAGACAGCCATACGTCTACGCATGGGGCATTTGGAAATATTGCATTTGGAATCGGAACAAGTGAGGTGGAACAGGTACTGGCAACCCAGTGCATTCTCCAAACAAAGCCAAAGAAAATGAAGATCGAAGTAAACGGATCACTGCGCTCCGGTGTACTGTCGAAGGATATCATACTTCATATCATTTCGAAAATCAGTACCAGCGGCTGTACGGGTCATTTTGTGGAATTTGCCGGATCAGCGATCCGCAGCCTTTCCATGGAAGCGCGTATGACCATCTGTAATATGAGCATTGAAATGGGTGCCCGGGGTGGTATGATCGCTCCGGATGAAACAACCTTTGAGTATATGAAGGGACGAACATTCGCACCGAAGGGCGCAGAGTGGGACCGCAAAGTAGCGGAGTGGCGCGAGCTGTTTACAGATGACGATGCTGTTTTCGACAAGGTTCACACATTTAATGCCGGCGAAATCGAACCCATGATCACCTATGGTACAAACCCGGCCATGGGAATCGGCATTACCCAGCGAATTCCGGAAATGGAAGGAAATAAGGAAGATACCACCCTGAAAAAGGCGCTGAAATACATGGATTTATCAGCCGGAGCACCCTTACTCGGACAGCGAATTGATTACGTATTTATTGGAAGCTGTACGAACTCCCGGATTGAAGATCTTCGCCTGGTGGCAGACCTGGTTAAAGGGCGTAAAAAGGCGGATCACGTGACAGCATTGATCATACCAGGTTCGAGACAGGTAGAGGAACAGGCGAAAAGCGAGGGCCTTGACAAGGTACTTGAGTCGGCGGGGTTCGAACTCCGTCAGCCGGGATGTTCGGCCTGTTTGGGCATGAATGAGGACAAGGTTCCGGACGGGAAATATTGCGTTTCCACGTCAAACAGAAATTTTGAGGGCCGGCAGGGTCCTGGTGCGCGTACCATGCTGGCGAGTCCGCTCACAGCTGCAGCAGCTGCACTCAATGGATATATTTCGGATGTGAGAGAATTAATGACTAATGGATAAGTTCAGGAAAATAGAATCTACCGTTGTTCCGTTGCCGCTGGAGAATGTTGATACGGATCAGATAATTCCCGCAAGGTTTTTAAAAGCCACAACACGGGAAGGTTTTGGCGATAATCTTTTCCGAGACTGGCGGTACAAATCAGATGGAACGCCGAATCAGGATTTTATTCTGAACCAGGATAATATCAAAGGAGAAATACTGGTAGCGGGAAAGAATTTCGGATGTGGCAGCAGCAGGGAGCACGCGGCCTGGGCTATCTATGATCATGGCTTCAAGGTGGTGGTTTCAAGTTTCTTTGCAGATATATTCAGAAATAATGCATTGAACAACGGACTTCTTCCCGTGCAGGTTTCAGAAGAATTCCTGGACAGGATCTTCCTGGAAAGGGAACGGGATGAAGACCTGAGGGTCACGGTAAACCTCGAAGAACAACTGATCACACTGGAATCAACAGGTGAAAGCGAGGAATTCGATGTGAATCCCTATAAGAGATACTGCCTCATTAACGGATATGATGATATCGATTATTTGCTCAGCAAACGGGAAGCAATTGAGGAATTTGAAAAGAACAGATCATGAATAAGAAAATAGCCGTGTTGTCGGGTGATGGTATCGGTCCGGAAGTAACTCACCAGGCCGTTCAGGTACTGGAATCGGTTGCCGACAGATTTGGCCATCAATTTATTTTTGAAGAGGCCCTCATTGGCGCATGTGCCATTGACCAGACCGGGGATCCATTCCCACAAGATACAGAACAGGTTTGCCGTAATGCTGATGCCATTTTGTTCGGTGCGATCGGCCATCCTAAATACGATAATGATCCCTCCGCAAAGGTACGCCCCGAACAGGGTTTGCTGGCGATGCGTAAAAAATTAGGATTATATGCCAATGTAAGACCTGTCACCAGCTATGAAGCGCTGGAGGACAAGTCTCCATTGAAAAATGAAATTGTGCACGGGACAGATTTTGTGGTCTTTCGTGAACTTACCGGAGGCATTTATTTCGGTGAGCCGCGTGGACGTACAGAAAATGGCGCAACAGCTTTTGATACCTGTGTTTACAGTCGTCACGAGATCGAGCGCATTGCACATCAGGCATTTCAGGCGGCTCAGAAAAGAGGTAAGCATCTGACCCTGGTGGATAAAGCAAATGTACTCGCAACCTCGAGACTATGGCGGGAAGTCGTGAAATCTATGGCAGCCGGGTATCCTGATGTTGAGCTTGACTTTATGTTTGTTGATAATGCGGCGATGAAAATTATTCTGAATCCGGGATTCTTCGACGTGATTCTTACCGAGAATATGTTTGGAGATATCATCACAGACGAAGCCAGTGTTCTTGCGGGTTCGTTGGGCATGCTTCCTTCAGCAAGCACAGGTGACTCCTATGCATTGTACGAACCGATTCATGGTTCCTACCCTGAGGCAGCCGGAAAGAATATAGCGAACCCTGTAGGCGCGATCCTGTCGGCAGCCATGTTACTGGAATATTCATTTGATATGCTGGAAGAAAGTGCTGCAATTCGCGAGGCTGTAGCCGCTTCTATTACTGAAGGAATCGTCACTTCGGATATCGATGCGTCTTCCACGTATGGCACAACAGAGGTTGGTGCGCATATTATTTCACTGCTGAAATCTTCAGTTTCCCTTAAATCCTAGAAATATGCAGCATTTAGTTTGTTTTAACCGGGATTTATTCACTACATTTAAAAAAACTAATGAGAAACCTGTTCATCATATCACTGGTCATTATTAACGTCATTCGATTGAATGCTGACCGGGATTGGTGAATCTGAAATAAGATAAACATTGAAAAGCGCCATCCCCCGGGATGGCGCTTTTTTTTTAACCCCATGACATATGTATTACAATAAGAATACCATCGTATTTAAAGACGGCCGAATGATTCCGGCGGCTGAAGCCATGTCCAGTGATTATACACAAACGCTGCATTATGGCAATGGTGTATTTGAGGGAATGCGATCCTACGAGAATGCAGAGGGATGCAATATTTTCCGTGCCAGGGAACATTTCGACCGCCTCGCCTATTCAGCGGATCGGATGCAGTTAAAAATGCCTTATTCCCCTGAAGAAATGGTGCAGATCGCATACCAGCTTCTTGATGAGAACCATCTGCACAATGCCTATATCCGGCCGCTGGTATACGGCGGTATGAATATGAGCCTGGAGCCTTCCGATGAGTGTCACGTTTTCATGGCAGCCTGGAACTGGGGAAAATATCTGGGTAATGATCCGCTGAGCGTAATGGTTTCATCCTATCAGCGACCTAATCCGAAATCAACAATTATTGATGCCAAGATCGTTGGACATTATACCAATAGCATTCTAGCCACATCCGAAGCCAGGAAGTTGGGTTATGATGAAGCTTTGCTGCTTGATATGCATGGCAATGTTGCTGAAGGTCCGGGAGCCAATTTCTTTTTTGAAAAGGAAGGTATCCTCTATACACCCCCCGCTGGTCACATACTTCCGGGCATTACCCGCAGGACGGTCATGGAGCTTGCGCAGGAGCTGGGCATCCGCGTGGTGGAGAAATTCTTCGAAGTGGAGGAGGTATATGATGCAGACACTGCTTTTTTCGTAGGAACTGCTGTAGAAATTGCACCAATCGCCGCGATCAATGGTGAAAAACTGAAGGGAACCTGGGAAGATTCAGCGGGACACCAGCTTTATCTGATGTACCGTCAGAAGGTTCGGTTTAATGAATACCAGGGATTAACGATTGTTTAATGAGTTCTGCGCCAAATAAATACAGCCGTGTTGTAACACAGGACCCCACTCAGCCTGCCGCACAGGCCATGCTTCACGCCATTGGTCTCACTGATTCCGACCTGAAGAAAGCACAGGTAGGGATTGTGAGTACGGGTTTTGAGGGTAATCCATGTAACATGCATTTGAATGACCTTGCCAGGGATGTAAAGGGCGGAGTTACCTCCGCTGATCTGGTAGGTCTGATATTCAATACGATCGGAGTAAGCGACGGAATTTCAATGGGAACACCGGGTATGCGGTACTCACTTCCATCGCGCGATATTATTGCCGATAGTATTGAAACAGTAGTAAATGCACAGGCATATGACGCCCTGGTTGCGGTTGTTGGCTGTGATAAAAATATGCCAGGGGCTATGATTGCCATTGGCCGTTTGAACAGACCTGCTATTCTTGTTTATGGAGGCACGATCGCCCCGGGCTGCTATGCCAACAAAAAACTGGATGTGGTTTCAGCGTTTGAGGCGCTCGGGCAAAAAATGGCCGGGACCATTTCAGAAGAAGATTTTAAAGGTGTGGTTCATCATGCCTGTCCGGGTCCGGGCGCATGTGGCGGGATGTACACAGCCAATACGATGGCTTCTGCGATTGAAGCACTCGGATTAAGCTTACCCTACAGTTCATCGAATCCGGCCAGGGATCAATCCAAACAAATAGAATGCAGAAAAGCAGGTGAACAAATGAGACACCTCGTGGAGATGGACCTGAAGCCACGGGATATCGTTACGAAAAGATCATTTGAAAATGCGATTTCACTCATTACAGTGCTGGGAGGATCAACCAATGCGGTTCTTCATTTACTGGCGATGGCCCATGCATTCGGCATTGACCTGACATTACAGGACTTCAGTTCCATCAGTGCACGTACGCCTTTCCTGGCAGATTTGAAACCCAGCGGTCAGTTCGTTATGGAAGATTTACACGAAGCAGGCGGTATTCCGGGCGTGATGAAACTTATGCTGAAGGAGTCACTACTCGACGGAAATTGCATGACCGTAACCGGCAAGACAATTGGGGAAAATATTGAAGAAGCAGCGCTTGCCGACGGACAAACGGTGATCCACCCTGTTGCGGATCCCATAAAATCATCCGGGCATTTGCGCATCCTGTACGGGAATTTAAGTCCGGATGGTGCCGTAGCCAAAATCACTGGAAAGGAGGGTGAATTTTTTGAAGGTCCGGCCCGTGTATTCGAGAGTGAATTCGAGGCCAACGATGAACTTCTCGCCGGAAAGGTGCAGGCAGGAGATGTCATTGTGATCCGATACGAAGGTCCGAAAGGGGGCCCGGGAATGCCTGAGATGCTGAAGCCCACTTCGGCGATCATGGGTGCCGGACTGGGTAAGGAAGTGGCTCTTATTACCGATGGCCGGTTTTCCGGCGGAACACATGGTTTTGTGGTGGGGCATATTACACCCGAAGCACAGGATGGCGGACCGATTGCCCTGGTTCAGAATGGTGACAGAATACGTATTGATGCCCGGGAGAACAGGCTGGATATTCTGGTCGACGAGGAGGAAATGGCCCGAAGGAGGAAAAGCTGGAAGGCACCGGATTTGAAAAAGACTTCCGGGATCTTATACAAATATGCCAGGATGGTGTCAACCGCATCAGAAGGCTGCATAACAGATGGATAATATGGAATTACAGGCAAATAAAACGCTTACAACTACGGAAACGATCAGCGGGGCAGAGGCGGTAATACGATCGCTGCTGGCCGAGGGTGTTGATACCATGTTCGGTTATCCCGGTGGCGCCATTATGCCGGTTTATGATGCGCTTTATGATTATCAGGAAGAGCTCAGGCATATCCTGGTGCGTCATGAACAGGGAGCAGTACATGCCGCGCAGGGATATGCACGAGCCAGCGGTAAGGTGGGGGTTTGCCTGGCAACAAGCGGCCCGGGTGCTACCAATCTTATTACAGGTTTGGCAGATGCGATGATCGATTCTACGCCTGTTGTGTGTATCACGGGGCAGGTTGCTTCCCATTTACTGGGAACCGATGCATTCCAGGAAACAGATGTGGTTGGCGTTTCGATGCCGGTAACAAAATGGAATATTCAGATCACCAAATCAGAAGATATACCCCAGGCTCTTGCCAAAGCGTTTTTTATTGCACGATCGGGAAGGCCTGGTCCGGTGGTGGTAGATATCACAAAAAATGCACAGTTCGGAAAACTCGAATTTGCCTATGCTCCTTGTGAAATGCTCAGGAGCTATATCCCCCGTCCGGCGATTGATCCGGTACAATTAAATGCCGCGGCAACACTGATCAACAATGCAAAAAAGCCCTTTCTTCTGGTTGGCCAGGGTGTAATTCTTTCAGGTGCTGAAAATATTCTGACTGAGTTTGTAGAAAAGACGGGCATCCCTTACGCCTGGACATTACTGGGACTTTCAGCAATGCCAACGGATCATTACCTCAATACCGGAATGCTGGGCATGCACGGGAATTATGGGCCAAATGTAAAAACCAACGAATGTGATGTCCTTATCGCTGTGGGCATGCGTTTTGATGACCGGGTAACCGGTGATGTCGATCGCTATGCCAGACAGGCCAAGGTGATTCATATAGAAATTGATCCGGCGGAAATCGATAAAAATGTAAATGCCGATGTACCGCTGATCGGAGACGCAAAGGAAGTGCTTGAAAAACTGATTGATCTGGTGGATCCTGCCGGTCATGAGGAATGGATAGAGGAATTCAGGGTTTGCAGTAACCTGGAGTTTCAGAAAGTAATTGAGAAATCACTGCATCCGGGAGATGAACATGGTCTTCTGATGGGCGAGGTAATCGCCAATGTATCGGCACGGCTGAAGGGTGATGCAATCCTGGTAACCGATGTTGGTCAGCATCAGATGGCGGCCTCACGTTATTTCAATTTCCGTCAGAGCCGCAGCAATATTACCTCGGGCGGACTGGGGACAATGGGATTTGCGCTGCCGGCCGGACTGGGCGCGAAACTGGGGGCTCCGGATCGTGATGTGGTCATCGTTGTTGGCGACGGTGGCATACAGATGAATATCCAGGAACTCGCTACCATTTTTCAGTATGGTGTGAATGTTAAAATTCTGCTGCTGAATAATAATTTCCTGGGCATGGTGCGTCAATGGCAGCAACTGTTTTTCGACCGCCGCTATTCCTTTACCGAGATGGTAAATCCTGATTTTGTAAAAGTGGCAGAAGGCTTTGGCCTCACTGCTAAGAAACTCACAGACCGCAAGGATTTGGATGCGAGTATTGAAGAAATGCTCAATTCAGAATCACATTTTCTTCTCGAAGTGGTAGTGGAAAAGGAGGAAAATGTATTTCCAATGATCCCGACTGGTTCGTGTGTATCAGAAATACGTCTTGAATGACGATAACAATTGAAATATGAAAAAGCATAAATATACGATCACAATTTTCACTGAAAATTTCATCGGGTTGCTTAGCCGGATCACCCTGATCTTTACACGGCGGCATATCAACATCGAAAGCATTACCGTATCAGAATCTGAAGTGAAGGGGGTTCATCGCTATACGGTTGTCGTCAAGATCACTGAAGAGCAGGTAAAGCGTGTGGTGAAACAAATTGAAAAGCAGGTAGAAGCGCTGAAAGCATTCTACTACCGCGATGACGAAACGATCCACCAGGAAATTGCCTTATACAAGGTTTCAACAAAATTCCTTGACGGAAAGCATAACCTTGAGTTTGTGATCCGAACACACCAGGCGCGGATACTCTCGGTGGAAAATAAATATATGGTCATTGAGAAAACCGGTCACAAGAGCGAAACTCAGGAGTTGCTTGAGTTGCTTCAGCCATTCGGGGTTCTGGAATTCGTCCGTTCCGGACGGGTATCCATTTCAAAGCCTATGAAGGAATTGAGCGAATATCTCAATGAGATGGAGGAGGAGCTGCAGTCGCAGCGTGCATAAATTAACAAATGAATTAACTAACCAAATCAACAAAATAAAAAGATGGCAAAGATCAATTTTGGAGGAGTAGAAGAAGAAGTCGTAACACGCGAAGAGTTTTCACTGGATAAAGCCAGGGAGGTATTAAAGAACGAAACCATTGCCGTATTGGGTTATGGTGTTCAGGGACCTGGTCAGGCATTGAATTTAAAAGATAATGGATTCAACGTAATCGTTGGTCAGCGTAAAAATTCCAAGACATGGGATAAGGCAATTGCCGACGGATGGGTGCCGGGCGAAGATTTATTCGAGCTTGAGGAAGCATGCGAGCGCGGAACCATCATCCAGTTTTTACTTTCAGACGCAGGACAGATCAAACTTTGGCCAACGGTGAAGAAACATCTCACACCGGGTAAGGCATTATACTTTTCACACGGCTTTGGTGTGACCTATAATGAGCGCACCGGAATTATTCCGCCAGATGATGTTGATGTCATCCTCATTGCACCAAAAGGATCGGGAACGTCATTGCGCAGAATGTTTCTTGAAGGGCGTGGCTTGAATTCAAGCTATGCGATTTACAAGGATGCTACAGGCAAAGCCAAGGAGCGTGTTGTTGCACTCGGGATTGGCGTAGGATCGGGATACCTGTTCCCAACTACTTTTAAGAAGGAAGTTTACAGCGATCTTACCGGTGAACGCGGAACGCTCATGGGAGCAATCCAGGGAATTTTTGCAGCGCAATATGAGGTGCTTCGTGAAAACGGACATACTCCGTCTGAGGCCTTCAATGAAACAGTGGAGGAACTTACCCAGTCACTGATGCCGCTTGTCGCTGAAAATGGGATGGACTGGATGTATGCGAATTGTTCGACCACTGCACAGCGCGGCGCACTTGACTGGTGGAAGAAATTTAAGGATGCGACAAAACCAGTATTCTCTGATTTATACAAAGAGGTAGCTGCCGGTGAGGAAGCCCAGAAGTCGATCGATTCGAACTCCAAGGAAGATTACCGTGCGAAGCTGGAAGAGGAACTTACTGAATTGCGTGAATCTGAAATGTGGAGAGCGGGCAAGGCAGTTCGTGAATTGCGGCCTGAGCGGGCAAAATAGCCGATGGAAAATATTACGACACAGACAGTTACCGTAAACGGAATCCTGACAGCATCTGAAGTACTGAAGGATGTCATCGTCAGGACTCCGTTGTTGCGTCATGAAGGGTTAAGTGAGAAGCTCGATGCAAACATCCTTTTGAAGCGTGAGGATCTTCAGGTAGTTCGTTCCTATAAGATACGGGGTGCTTACAATAAGATCCATAACACCAATCCGGGAAAACTGGACAACGGGATCGTATGTGCCAGCGCCGGCAATCATGCGCAGGGTGTGGCACTGGCGTGTCGTAAAAAACAAATTCAGGGGAGGATCTATATGCCTGTTCCTACACCGGATCAAAAGGTGAAACAGGTTACGTTTTTCGGAAGGGAGTTTGTTGAGGTAGTGCTTACCGGGGATACCTTTGATGATGCCTATCATGAAGCCCGGAAATACGGAGAGGAGCACGGTGCCGAGTTTATCCACCCCTTTGATGACCCGCTGATCATTGAAGGACAGGGAACTGTCGGGAAAGAGATCCTGGAAGACAGTGAATACCCGATTGACTATCTGATTGTGCCCATCGGCGGCGGCGGACTTGCGGCCGGTGTGAGTACTTATATAAAATCATTGAGTCCGAATACCCGGATAATTGGCGTTGAGCCTGCCGGAGCGCCGGCGATGAAGAAGTCGCTGGAAAAAGATGAATTGGTTACTCTTGATCGCATCGATAAGTTTGTCGATGGTGCCGCGGTAAAGCGTGTGGGTGAAATGACATTCCAGATTTGCCGTGAGCTGATTGATGAGGTCATCACCGTTCCGGAAGGTAAGGTGTGCAGCGAAATCCTGCGCCTGTATAATGAAGATGCCATTGTTGTGGAACCGGCGGGCGCATTAACGATTGCAGCCCTGGATATGCTGGCAGAACGCATCAGGGGAAAAAATGTGGTGGCCGTTGTGAGCGGAAGCAACAACGACATTACACGTACCAGTGAAATTAAAGAGCGGTCAATGCTTTTTGAAGGACTGAAACACTACTTTATCATTAATTTTCCACAGCGAGCCGGAGCTCTTCGTGAATTTTTGATCGATGTACTTGGCCCCAATGACGATATAAGTCATTTTGAATATTACAAAAAGAATAATCGTGAGAAAGGTCCGGCACTGATTGGAATAGAACTGAAAAATCATGCGGATTTGGAGGGATTGATCGATCGTATGGATGAAAAGAAAATCAGGTACGAATACGTAAATGATCAGCCACATTTATTTCATTACCTGATATAAGATATTACATTTTCCATTCAAAAATTGCCCTGATAATGAGCTAAATAGCTCAGAATTAGTGCATAAGTGCAAAAAAACTTACCCTTGCTTGGTCAAAAGTAAAACGAATTATACCTTGGAACCATAATTCGGCGCGTTTTATGTGCTGACTTATATTTTTTAAACGAGTAAGTAACATCATTTTTTAAGCATTAGCGTTATGTTACGAATAACAACTTTTACCAGGGTTGTCATGATATTCATGGCAAGTCTGATTACGATTACGGGTAATTCGGTTCCGGACAGGGATCCGGATCCTATACCTGGAAATTCAAACTATGTAGTTATCGGAGCGTTTGCATTCATCAGAAATGCAGAGCGTTTCACCAAATATGCGCAGGAAGAAAAGGACTTTGATGCCAAATTTGCCATTAATCCTCTTCGGAATCTGTACTACGTGTACATGTACAGCTCAGATGAACGAAAGGATGCTGTGGATGTCGTTCTGAAAGTACGCGCAGACCATCCTGACCTTTGGGATGCCTGGGTTTTTTCCGGTTCGCTGGGAGCCCTGGATGAAGGTGAGATGGTAACGCCGGTATTGAGTGAAAGTAATGAGCCCCAGGAGTACACCGAGGCCGAAAATGCGGAGTGGGAAGCGATGATGTCGGAGCGTGAGGCCGTAGTGGAGCAGGCTCAGGAAGAGATGGCCCCGGTGAATGAAGCCCTGGCTGTTTCGGCAGAAGTGGAAGAAACGCCGGTTGTTGAACCTGAAAAACCAGCCAACCTGGAACCCAAGGAGGGCTATTATTACCTCTACTTCAATACGATCAATAAAAAGACCATGAAGGAGGTAAAAGGACGGGTTCGCGTAATTGATGCGGAGCGATTTAAAGAATTGGAAATTGTTGAATCACAGGAATTAATTGAATTAAAGGATCCTAATAATGGAACCAACCGATTGAAGGCAGCAACCCAGATATTCGGTTTTAAGGAGGTAGATCATGTGATTAACCTCGATCAGCCGTTAACAGATTCAACAGCATCATTTGTAAAGGTTGTTGGTGATTCAATCATTATGGATTTTGAGCTTGAGCGATTCAAGAAAGGCGACATCCTGGTAATGTACAATGTATATTTCTTCAAGGATGCGGCGGTCATGAAGCCTGAATCAAAATATGAATTACTCAGCCTGCTTGATATGCTGGAAGAAAACGACAAACTCAAAGTTCGTATTCATGGTCACACCAACGGAAATGCAAAAGGAAAGATTATTCATCTGGATGATGAGGAAAAGAATTTCTTCAGCCTGCGCGCAGACCAGGAGGAGGATTTTGGAAGTGCGAAAGCATTAAGTACATATCGCGCCGAGACCATTCAGGACTGGCTAATCTCGGAGGGCATCCCAGCAGACAGGATGTCCATCAAAGGATGGGGTGGCAAGAAAATGATATACGATAAGCATGATACACAGGCGCATAAGAATGTGCGTGTTGAAATAGAAATTGTGGAAGATTAATGTTGGTTTCAATTGGCCGCCCTCTCTGCAGGTGAGCACCTAAGGATGGGCGGCTTTTTAAACTATGAAAAATAATATGCGGAATTGGTGGTTCATTCTGATGGCCTGCATGGGTTTTACCCTGCAGGCCTTTGGGCAATCTGGAGAAGTAGCGGGTGAAGGGTACTATGTGGTGATCAATGCATATGCTCAGAGCAAAGAAGACTATGCCCGCAGGTACTATGAGAAAATTCAGGGAGATGGCGACGAGGTGCACTATGCCTATGTCCCGGGAAAGAAGATGTACTTTGTATATCGCCAGTTTCATACAGATTACCGTTCTGCAATAGAACAAATGAGGGAATCACGAAAGGACCCCCGGTTTCCCGATGCATGGGTTTTTGTATCAGGGGAGGTTGTTGAGGACATGTCCGACAGGAAGAATTCAACGAATAAGAATCAAACCGAAGAGGCTGAGATCGAAGAGAACGAAAAAACTCCTGTTATTTCAACGCCTGAAACTGTCGCAGAAATTGATTCGGTAAGCGAAAATGGCGAATTGAATGAAAATGCCCTGGAAGAGCTGAATGACCGCCTCGAGCCGCCGGCAAATGTTAAACAGGTTGTGTTTATCCTGAGCAACGCCAGAAATAACGAAGAAGTCACAGGTGACGTTCAGATCATCGATACGGAACGGTCAAAACTGATCAATGTTCAAAATTCAGGGGAGATCGCGACTATAGCCGACCCGGAAAATGGAACCGGGAATCTTACCATGATCTGTGATGTATTCGGTTATCGGAAGGATCAGAAAGAACTGAACTATCAGACTTTTGCCGAGAATGAAGATGTTCAGATGGTTAATGATTACTACGTGGTGTTCTTCGACCTTGTGCGTTACCACAAGGGGGATATTGCCACCATGTACAATGTGTATTTCTACAATGATGCCGCCGTCATGCGGCCGGAATCCCGTTATGAGGTCAATAGCCTCCTGAATATGATGCGGGAAAATCCCAACTATAAAATCCGGATTCACGGACATACCAATGGAAACCGTTCCGGAACGATTATCTCCATGGGCGATTCAAAGAATTTCTTCGGACTCGACGATCAGAATAAGGACGGTTCCGGATCCGCAAAGATGCTGTCGAAAAGAAGAGCGGAGGTGATTAAATCCTATCTGGTATCGCAGGGAATCGAGGAAGGCAGAATGGAGATCAAGGCCTGGGGCGGACGCCGGATGCTTTATGACAAAAACAGCTCCCTTGCCAAAAAGAATGTTCGTGTTGAAATAGAAATTCTCGAAGAATAATGCTGCTTTCCGAGTTCTTCACGTATTGTCAGTGGCTCTTCTATCTGCTGCTGGAGCTTCTTGTTGTCCGGTTTGTCGTCAACAGGATCGATATCAATCCTCAGAAAATTCTGCAGACCAGGGACCGGTTTTATCACTGGTCCATTTCATGCCTTGGCTAAACACCTTATTGGCAAGGCACCGTTTGTGTAAAAACATGAAACCGCGAAGCAGAGCGTAGCGTATATTGAAGTAACTCAAAATACAACACCATGCTTCGTAATTACCTGAAGGTCGCAATTCGCGGCCTGCGCCGGAATTCAGGTGCCTCCATCATTAATATTCTTGGATTATCCATAGGTCTGGCCTGCTATATTCTCATCATGATCTACGTGGTAAATGAGACCGGTTATGACCGGTTTCATTCAAAAGCCGATCGTATTTTCAGGCTTACAACGATCGACGAGGCCCTGGGGGTAACCAGCAACAATGTTGCGATCACAAATCCGCGAATGCCCGCCGCAGCCCGTGAGGAAGTGGCTGAGGTATTGGATGCAACCCGTGTTCTTGAGCAAGGCAGAGTGCGTATCGAAAAAGGAGATGATTTTTTCTATTCGGAAAATGCCAAGTCTGTTGAGCAGAACTTCTTTTCAATTTTTGATTATTCTGTAGAGCCGGCAAATGCGATAGAAAGGTTTCATCAACCCCTGAAGATGATCCTTACCGAGGAAATGGCACAGACCACTTTCGGCCGCAGTGATGCCGTTGGTGAACTTTTGAGTATTAATGACCAGGATTGGGAAATAGTGGGGATCATCAGAGATACACCAAAAAATTCACACCTGGGTCTTGATGTTTTGATGTCCTTATATCCAACGGAAGCGGATTCGTCAACTGCACAATATCTTGATGCCTGGGGCGGACTGGGTATGATCGGATATGTTGAATTGGATGATCGCTCTTCGGAAGCAAGTGTGGAAAGCCAGTTGGGTGAAATCGCCTGGTCCAATGATGTTCCTGAATTTTGGGTGCCACAGCTGCAGCCACTTACCGATATTCATCTTGGGTCTTCCGAAATATTGTTTGATTACTATCACATCAATAAAGGCGATAAGGTATATGTTTATTCCCTTTCCGCCGTTGCCATTTTTGTCCTGTTGATCGCCGCTTTCAATTTCATGAATCTTGCCACGGCAAAATCATCCTCACGGGCGAAAGAGGTGGGTATCCGCAAAGTTTTAGGTGGAGCCCGAAGGCATTTAGTGCGCCAGCACCTCGGGGAGTCGGTGCTGCTCGTTTTATTGGCTACTTTCATTGCCATAATCCTTGTGATCATTGCCAGCCCGATGCTTAACCTTGGATTGTATGAGCCTGTTCAGACGTTTCTTTTCAATCGCCCCGGATTACTGGGAGTCATTTTCCTTTCATCCATCATTATTGGATTATTGTCCGGTCTTTACCCGGCATTTGTGCTGTCCGGCTTTCAGACCGCGTCGATCTTACGTGGAAAATTCAGTGGCAGCAAAAGCGGCGTAGGCTTACGGAAGGCATTGGTGATTCTGCAGTTCACGGCATCAATTACTATGATCATCGGAACGGTCTTTATTTATCGCCAGATCGACTATGTAAAAAATAAGGATTTGGGATTTTCGAAAGACCAGATCGTTACTTTTCAGATGACCGATCCCGGTATGGGCGAAAATCTGGTCGCCTTCAGGGACAGGCTTATGACATATGAAGGTGTTGAAAAGGCATCCCTGTCAAATAATATGCCGGGTCGCACCTTTGGCAGAACGGGAATTACACCGGAAGGGTATGATCCCGAATCGAATGAGGATACGTGGATCGTGAGTGTTTTATCGTTTGATGAACATTACATCGATATGATGAGTATGGAGGTCGTGAATGGCAGGGCATTTGACGCTGCATCCGGAACGGATCAGAATGAGGCGGTGATGGTGAATGAGTCTTTCATAGAACAGGTAGGGTGGGAAGATCCTGTTGGAATGAAGGTAATAATGGGGAATAATACCGAACGTACCATCATCGGAGTTGTAAAGAACTTTCATTTCGCTGATATGAAGCACTCCATCGAACCTATCATCATGTTTTACAATCCGGGGCCTAACGGGAATCTTTCCTTCCGGCTGAATAGTGAAAATATCCGTGAGTCGATGGCAACTGCTGAGAAGCTATGGGATGAGTTTTATCCCGAATACCCGTTTGAGTATCAATTCTTTGATGAGGAATTCAACCAGGTTTTTGCCGCTGATGAGCGCTTTTCCAAACTCGTTGTAAGCTTCACCTGGCTGGCCATATTTATCGCGTGCCTGGGACTGCTTGGTCTTTCGGCTTTTATGGCCGATCAACGCAGGAAGGAAATTGGAGTAAGGAAGGTTATGGGATCCTCCGTAGGTCAAGTAATGGTGCTGCTGTCGAAGGAATTCATCATTCTCATCGGAATCTCCATGGTCCTTGCCTGGCCGCTGGCTTACCTGGCAGTCAACAACTGGTTGGGTGAATTTCAATATCGGATCGATCTGCTCACTCCCCTGAACCTAATTATTTTCCTGGCTGCGGGACTGGCCGCTCTGGCCATTGGCCTCCTTACCGTCAGTTACCAGGCACGTGCTGCAGCGGTCGTAAATCCGGTTAATTCGCTGAAGGAAGAGTGAGTTGTAGTCAGTAGTCAGCGCCGAAGGGGCGTCCCTTTGGGATAGTCAATAGTCAGTAGTGGTACAAATAGGGAGTAAGGAGTAGGTAATTGGAAGCTAGCCTGCACTCCTTGCCGTCATCACGGCGGTACTCCCGGCTCAAGGCCGGGAGATTATACCGGGATGACGTGCGAAAAAGGGGTTGCGGCTCAAGGTCGGGAGATTACACCGGCCTGCCTGCCGGAAGGCAGGGATGACGTGTGAAAGAAGGGTTGCCCTGGAATACGATACTCACTATTTCTTCGTTTATTTAAGAATGAAATTTCAACTTGCAGCAACATTCATTTTTCTTGCCGTTACCTCGGTATTCTCCCAGAATGTTCGTCTTGAATCGCTGCTGATCAATGGCCAAATTCCCGTTTACTGCAATCGCAGCGATCTTGAGAAAACATTCCGGATCGACAGCGTCGTTGCTCTTGATATTTATGAGAATTCGACATTGTCGGATTCTGTGATCTATATTGGCGAAACGGATTTCGACTATTTTTCTGGTAATAATACCCAATCCCGGGGGCTTGAAACAGATTGTGTTCTCCGGTCAGTTGTTTTTGATGAACAGGTCACCACTTTCAATATTGGTATTTTTGAAATTACCGGAAGTACGACCATTGCTGATATTGCAAGGTTGTTTCCCGAATTCTGTGCAGATCCCCAGCCGATTTCAGTTTACGGAGATCCTCGACCGCACCTCGTTTGTGCAATCGATACAGATACTGAATATCGCATTCTTGTCTTTTTCAGGGAAGGAAAAGTAGTCATGCTTCATTTGTGGCAGGCCGACTGATGTTTTATCACTGAATATCAAATATTTCCATAGTTATGTTTATCTTAAAAGGCTAAAACCTGAAGGAATATGAGACATCATTGCTTGTGTATAGAAATCAGGTACGTCTATTAAAAAAATATCAATACAATGCAGATACGTCAATTTTCAAAGGGTATGTTTACCATGTCACTGATTATTACCGGATTGTTTTTTGCTTCCTGTGGAGGTGATGACGGTTCAGATAATGCAATGCCGCCGTCGAACCTGACAGTAAGCATTACTCCAAATCCGGATACTCCGGGCCTGATCCAGGTGGTCGCAACCGCGACGAATGCCAGTTATTATAAATTCAATTTCGGGGATTCACCATCGATCGTTCAGAACTCAACCGGTACTATTGAGCATACTTATATCAGCTCAGGGGATTTCGAAGTAACGGTTCAGGCACATTCATCAGAATCATCCTTCATCTCCACAACCAGGGATGTCTCCATTACCTTACCTGACCCGACAGAGCTGGGATATGAATCTCCCGAAAGCTATGATGGCTATACCCTTGTATGGCGTGATGAATTCAACGGAGATGCGCTTTCAGATGACTGGACCTATGATATTGGGGATGGATGCCCTGATCTCTGTGGCTGGGGCAATAATGAGCTGGAATATTATAAGAGCGAAAATACGCTGGTGGCCGACGGATTCCTACGGATCACTGCAAAGCAGGAATCATTCGGAGGAAAGAATTATACCTCATCAAAAATTATTACCAAAGACGCACAAACATTTCAGTACGGCCGAATCGATATTCGCGCGGTACTTCCCAGAGGCCAGGGAATGTGGCCCGCACTCTGGATGCTCGGAACCAATATCGATGACGTAGGCTGGCCTTCCTGTGGCGAGATCGATATCATGGAAATGGTAGGCGGCGGTGCCGGTAAAGACAATACTGTTCACGGAACGGTTCACTGGGATAATAATGGCAATTATGCCAATTACGGAGGGGAAGTAAGCCTGTCCAGCGGGGTCTTTGCAGATCAGTTCCATGTTTTTTCCATCACCTGGGATGAAACTTTCATCCGTTGGTATCTCGACGGAGTGGAATATCATGTGATTGATATTTCACCATCAGGATTAAGCGAACTGAAAGGTGAGTTTTACATGATCTTCAATGTGGCAGTTGGCGGAAACTGGCCCGGATCACCGAATGCGTCCACACAATTTCCACAAGAGATGATCGTCGATTATGTGCGCTATTTCCAGGCGAACTGATCTTTAGATAAAATATCGCTTATACCACCATTGAAAAACCACCAGGCCCCAGATACGCGCATGCGTATCACCGGGGTCTGATGAGTATAGTTTCTTTCTCAGCTTATGAACCTTCTCCGGGTTGAAAATGCCCTGCTCCCTGAGCCAGGAATCTGCAAGGAGGTCATCTTCAATGATGGATCGCATATCCGTTCGAAGCCACTTCAGTAATGGTACCTCAAATCCCTTTTTAGGCCGGTTATATAATTCTTCCGGCAGTATTTCCCTGAAAGTATCCTGTACGATCCGCTTTCGTATCCCTCCGTTTATTTTTGATGAAACAGGAAGACTGTTGGCAAATTCAACAACACGATGATCCAGAAACGGCACGCGAACCTCCAATGCATGCGCCATTGACATCCGGTCAACCTTGGTTAACATATCATCCGGCAGCACCAGCCGCAGGTCTGCATAGAGGAAGTCGTTAAGTGTGGCGTTGTGCCCCGGGATATTTTCAAGTAATGCTGATCGTAATTTATTGTAATTGTCCGCGTCGAATTTTTCCTTTGAATTAGCAGAAAGCAAAGCAAATGCCTCGCTTTCCCGTGCATAGCCAGCCCAACGCCAATAACGGTCTTTTGGTGAGAGCTTCATGCCTTCGCCGAGTCTGTCCAGTTGTCGGAAAAGGTTGGTGAGTTTGTTATTTCTCGATTTTGGGAGGATATGCCAGAGTGGCTCCAGGGCTGCTGCTGCTCTTACTGCCCCGCCACCTTCGATTATCCGTTGAAAGGCGGCGTGTTTATTGTATCCGCCGAATAGCTCGTCAGCCCCATCGCCCGACAAGGCTACGGTAGCATGCTTTCGGGTCTCTCGTGAAAGTATGTTTACAGCAATCGCAGATGAATCGGCGAAGGGTTCATCGATGCCATCCAGAATTTCGTGAACGTGCCGGTAGAGGTCACTGTTGGTAAGGGAGAAAACATGGTGCTGACTTCCTATTTTTTTAGCCACCAGCTGCGCATAATTGGTTTCATCGAAAAATGGCTCATCCCTGTACCCGATGGAAAATGTATGCAGCCCGGGTTTGTGCCGTGCAGCGAATGTGGCGATTACCGAGCTGTCAATCCCACCACTCAGGAAAGACCCGAGCGGAACATCCGACACGAGGCGTTTCAGTACAGCATCTTCGAGTAACGTAGCCAGCTGTTTCTGCTGGTCCTCATAACCTTCCGATGCAGGCTTTTCATTATAGCGGGGAGGTGTATACCATATTTTCTTTTCAAAGATATTCGCATCGATGTAAATGGATTCCCCGGGGAGCATTTTTTTCACGCCTTTCATAATGGTTCGTGGCGCAGGAATGTAATTCAGCTGAAGGTAGGTATGCAGCGCCTCGAAATCCAGTTGCTTTTCGATCCCATAGGCCAGGATGGATTTCATTTCCGACGCGAAGAGAAACCTGTCATTGTCGGAAAAATAATACAGCGGCTTGATGCCCATGCGGTCGCGGGCCATGAATATGGATTTCTGCCGGCGGTCGTAAAGGGCAAAGGCGAAAAAGCCATTGAGTTTATTCAGTGCTTCACTTCCCTCCAGGATCAGCAGATGAAGCAATACCTCCGTATCACTGAGACTTCTGAAGGTTATACCCCGGGCCTCCAGCTCCTGACGAAGCTGACTGAAATTGAAGATTTCGCCATTAAAAATCAGGGTATACCGGCCGCTTGGATCCGTCATGGGCTGATTGGCATCAGGCGTTGTGTCAATGATGGAAAGTCTTCGGTGACCCAGGCCAACAGCTTCATCATGCACGGTATTCTGGAAGTCGGGTCCGCGGTGATCCAGCACTTGTGTGGCTTTCGCAAGATGGATCATGCTTACCCTGCCTATCATGTTAAACGCGTAAATTCCGGTAATACCGCACATAGAATTATTTTTTCAGGGCTTCGTAAAGAACTTCTACCGGATGTTTGGCTGATCTGCCCGTACCGTCCATGATTTGGTGGCGGCAGCTGGTTCCCGGTGCTGCAATGATCGTCGTAGATTCTTCCGCACGAACTGCAGGGAAGAGAACAAGCTCGCCAATCTGCATTGAAACGTCATAGTGCTCCTTTTCGTATCCGAATGATCCTGCCATCCCGCAACAGCCTGAAGGGATCATCAATACTTCGTAATTTACTGGCAGCGATAAAATTTTCTTCGTCGGCACGACCGATGACAGGGCTTTCTGATGGCAATGGCCGTGGAGGCGAATGCGCGCCTTCTCTGTGGTGAACTGATCCGACTGAATCCGTCCTGCCGCAATTTCCTCAGCAAGGAATTCATCGATCATAAAACTGCATTCTGCTAAAATTTTAGCGCGTGCCTGAAGGGATTCACCAACGATTTCAGGATATTCATCGCGGAATGAGAGGATCGCCGAGGGTTCAATACCAATGAGCGGCACCTTATCCGAAATGAGCTCGGAGAACAGGCGTACATTTTCTACAGCAATGGCTTTGGCCTCATCAAGCATACCCTTGGAAAAGAACGTCCGGCCGCTTTCCTCATGATCTGCCATTTTAACCGCGTACCCCAGCTCCGTGAGTAATTTAATGGCTGTAATTCCAATGGGAGTATCATTATAATCGGTGAATTCATCGCAAAACAGGTAAACCGTTCTTTTCGGATGTTTCGGCTGCAGCTGTGCCAGATTCTTTTCTGCCCATTTTCGCAGGGTGACCTTGTGAAGCTTTGGCATCGAACGCTGAGGTGCAATTCCCATAATTGATTTAGCCAGCTTTCCGGTGAGTCCGCCCGCTACAAACGTGTTATATAATCCCGCTACTTTGGAAGCTTTACGATTATTTGACGTGAATTGGGCGATCATTTTTGTGCGAAATGGAATACCGTGGCTCTTGTAGTACTGGTACTGCCATTCAGCTTTCATCTTTCCGATATCGACGTTCGACGGGCATTCCGACTTGCATCCTTTGCAGGAAAGACAAAGATCCATAACGGCCTTGATCTCCTCACTGTCGAAGGGGTTTTCACGCTTTGAATTCGTTAAAACCTCCCGGAGAATATTGGCCCGTGCCCGTGTTGTATCCATTTCATTTTTTGTGGCCATGTAGGACGGGCACATGGTCCCCCCGCTCAGGTGCGTCTTCCGGCAATCACCGGAACCATTGCACAGCTCTGCTGAACGAACGATCCCATGATAGGTGTCGAAATTAAAAATAGTATGAAACTCGGGCGTCAGCTGACCAGGCGTATAACGAAGCTGTTCATTCATGGCAGGGGTATGCACGATCTTGCCCGGATTAAAAATGTTTTTAGGATCCCAGGCAGCCTTGATATCTTTCAGTAGGGCAAAATTTGCATCCCCGATCATAAACGGAATAAATTCACCCCGAAGCCTGCCGTCGCCGTGCTCTCCGCTAAGGGAGCCCTTGTATTTTTTTACGAGCGCCGCAATTTCTTCCAGTATCACACGGAACATGCGATTGCCTTCCTGGGTCTTCAGATCCAGGATCGGGCGTAAATGAAGTTCCCCGGAACCGGCATGCGCATAGTGAACGCAAAAGAGATTGTATTTTTTCAGCGTTTCATTAAACTCGTCGATATAGGCCGGCAGGTCCTGAACATCCACGGCAGTATCCTCGATGACGGGAACAGGTTTGGCATCGCCCGGAATATTGCTCAGCAGTCCGAGTCCGGCTTTCCGGAGTGACCATACCCTTTTCGTGTCTTCACCCGTCACCAGCGGAAAGTGATAGCCCAGGTTTTTCGCCTTCAGATCTGCGACAAGCCCAGCCGCTTTTTTCTCCACTTCTTCGAGCGTGGACCCGCGCAGCTCCACCACCAGGATCGCTTTCGGGTCGCCCTGCAGGAAGAACCGGTTCTGCCGGTACTGGATATTACCCTTGGTGCATTCCAGGATATAGTGATCCATCAGTTCAGAAGCATAGGGCTCGTAGCGGATTGCTTCCAGGTTTCCAAGCAAGGCGTCATGAATGGATTCAAAATGCGCGCACAGAAGCCCTGAAACCGGGGGAGGCAAGGGATTGATACGCAGTTTGGCCTCGGTAATGAACATGAGGGTTCCTTCGGAGCCGGCGATGAGTTTGCAAAAGTTGAATTTTCCCCCGTTCTCTATGAACGGCTCAAGGTCCTTCAGCATATCAATGGCATAGCCGGTGTTCCGCCTGTGGATCGTCGGCTTGGGATAGTTACTGTCAATGTTCGCCCGGTTTTCAGGGTTGCTCAGCATATCCCGTATCTGGCGGTAAATTTCTCCCTCCAGTGTTTTCAGACTGCATTTTTCACTGAATTCATCGAGTGTCAGTTCACCGAATACCACTTCAGAGCCATCACTGAGAAATCCGTGAACCTCCATCAAGTGGTCCCGTGTACTTCCATAGACGATGCTGTTGGATCCGCATGAATTATTCCCGATCATGCCGCCGATCATGGCACGGTTGGCTGTTGAGGTTTCCGGTCCGAACAGAAACCCATGAGACTCGAGATACATGTTGAGTTCGTCACGGATCACCCCGGGCTGAACCCGTACCCACTGTTCCACGCTGTTATGTTCGACGATTTTGGTAAAGTTTTTTGAAACATCCACCACAATACCGTTGCCCACGACCTGTCCGGCCAGTGATGTACCTGCTGTGCGCGGGATCAGGCTGGTTTTTGCTTCGATTGCGTAGCTGATTAGCTGCCGGATATCTTCTGCATTTTCAGGGATCGCAACCGCCAGTGGCAGTTCCCTGTATGCCGAGGCATCGGTTGCGTACAGTTTCCGCATGGTGTCGTCATAATACAATTGGCCCTGCAGACGTTCTCCTAATGATTCCAGTGTTATTGACAAAGCGGGATGGTTCTAATGTGAAGTGGAAAATTAAATTCTTTTTGACATTGTTAAAAAGATAATGGTAATTTAAATACGCGTTTCATGATCGTATTTTTTAATTCTAACACCATGCACCGAATAGGATGGTATTTTTTACTGATCGCATCGCTGATTTCCTCGTGCGCATCTTCGAAAAAAACAGCAAAAACCGATACCCGGGTGGATACCGTTATCCAAACAGCCCGGAGTTACACAGGCACGCCCTATAAATGGGGAGGTACCACACGATCGGGAATGGATTGCAGCGGTTTGTTATGCAATGCTTTCGCGAGTATTGACTATCAGTTGCCGCGCACTTCTGCGGCGCAGAGTGAAGTGGGCCAGAAAGTGAAAAAAGAGGACATTAAACCAGGCGACCTCGTATTTTTTGCCACGGGTCGCAGCCGAAAGAAGGTGACGCATGTCGGACTGGTAACTACCATTAAAAAGGGTGAAGTCTGGTTTATTCACAGCAGTTCCTCTTTGGGTGTGATCGAAAGCAGCCTGGGGACGTCATATTACGCCAAACGATTCCTTCACGCCCGAAGACCCATCGATTAAATTGATTTTTTAATTCCTGTGATCTGATACACCTTCCCGTCGGCCTTTGTGAGGATGTATAATTCACCGGCGGCATCCATGCCGAACCGCAGATCTACCCTGGCCTTGCCCAGGCGCTCACGGAATGAGGAAATATTTCCGTCATCAAATTGAAGCTGAACCTCGGAAACCGCTGACTGCTTACCCTGCTTAAAATCAGACGCATCGGATAAAAATACGCGTCCGTTTATAATGCCTCCAAAAAGATAGTATCCCTCAATTTCCGGAATCTGCTTACCGTAATAAATGTATCCGCTGGAGATGGCGGCAATTTCGTCGTGGTCAACCTGAATCACTGGGTAGGTGAATCCAAAACCGGCATCGTCGGTCTCAAGTGAATATACCTTATCCATGCTTTCATTTTTAAACAGGCGGAAGGTTCCTTCCCGTTCCGGCCAGCCATAATTCCTTCCTTTTTCAATGATGTTGAGCTCTTCGATATTGGTATGCCCGATGTCGGAAGCCAGCATCCTGCCGTCAGCATCCCAGAAGATCCGGTGCGGATTGCGAAATCCCAGTGCATAAACCTCTGATTTATCTGGGTTAGAAGAAGGAATGCCATAATGCCCATTCATACTGTTATTACCTGCGGGATCAATTCGAAGGATGGTGCCCCACGGCTGCTGCTGATTTTGAACCAGGAATGCATACCCGTTTTCAACTGCGCCGCCATCGCCAATTCCGATGTACATCAAACCATAGTCTTGATCGCCCGGATTGGCATGGGGATTAAAGGCGATTTCCTGCATTCCGTGGATCTGGCTCACCATATCAATGCGCATAAGCTCTCCGTGTGTGCCACTAAAAACAGAGGATGTTGGATCATCGTGTTTCCATTCGTCGAGCACCCAACGCACTGTTCTCGGAATGGTATCTGTATAACTGAAATCAGCGGGTGCAGATGTCTTCGGATCCTCGGTATGACTGGTATAGAAGATTCCGTTTTGGTCATATTCAGGGTGAAAGGCAAAGCTTCCCAGGCCGGTGGCCAGTCCGGGCTGGGCAATGAAATGTTCGAAGTAATCCTCCATCTTCAGGAACGGAATCCATTGCTGGTCCTTTATTTCATACAGAATTCCATTCAGGTCGGAAATGAACTGCCGGCCTGATTCCGGGATCATTTTATTGATGCGCGCCACGGGTGGATTTTTGGCTGTTGGAGGAGCCGTAAGTACTTCTTTCAAAATGAGAATAATACCGGATTCCGGAATTTTTTGAGGAATGGGATCGTCCAGGGGCTGAAGACCAGCAGCTGCTGTTGAATTCGGCTTATCCGGATAAGTGTGCATATAGGCCAGGATGGCTTTCAGGTCGGCATCCGATAGGGTCTCAAAAGACGGCATGTAGGTATTAAATTTTTCAAATGCGGCAACGGCCCGGTTATCCCCGCCGGAGATCATCCTGGCCGGATTCCGGATGAAGCGTTGAAGCCATTCGTCCGATACTACTGTCGTTATACCGCCAAGGGCGGGTCCAATTCCGGTTTGTCGGAAGTTGTGACAGGACGCGCATTGCATTTCGAAAAGTTTTCTTCCTTTTGCGATTGTTTCCGGATCGTTGGTATACGCGCTTCTTTGGTTGCAGGCGACCAGAAGAATGCCTGAAAGTACAAATGCAACAAGTGTGTAAAATCTCATTCCTGATAAATCTAATAAAAAGAATTCTTTAAACATGGAAGACTCCTGTTTGTGGAAGTTTCAGGGTTGCTTTTGCCGGTTACTTGACGCATGAATTGCGTATATTTAGGTGCAGAAACAAGCGATCATGAAATGAGCGATCTTAAGGAAGAATATCTGTCAGGATGGGGAAATATTCCGATGGTGCGGGGTAAAATTGCCTTTGCTCATGATGAAGGTGATGTTTCCCGTGCGTTGAAAAACGGTTCGCTGATTTCACGGGGGAAGGGGAGGAGTTATGCAGATCAGGCTACCAATAACGGTGAGCTGGTGCTGAAGATGGAGAAAATGAACCGGTTCATTTCTTTTGATCCTGGAACCGGTATTCTTACAGCGCAGGCTGGTGTCACACTTGCTGAAATAATTAATGTCTTTGCCCCCCGGGGATGGTTTACAATGATCAATCCGGGAACGAAATATGTGACACTGGGCGGGGCTATTGCCAATGATATTCACGGGAAGGCGCATCATGCTGACGGATCATTTGTAAATAGTGTGATTGAGTTCACGATCATGCTGGCCGACGGGCGGGTTCTTACGGCCAGCCGCGAGGAAAATGACGACCTTTTCTGGGCTAATTTCGGCGGACTGGGTCTGTTGGGTGCGATTCTGACGGTAACGTTGAAACTTCGGAAAGTTGAAACCACATATTTTTCACAGAAGGCGATTGTAGCAAGAAATCTTGAGGAGATGATGGATGCGCTTGACGAGACGGAGCAAACGTACCGTCATTCGGTCGCCTGGATCGATTCACTGGCGAAGGGAAAAAACCTGGGGCGGGGTGTGCTTACGGTGGGGAATGAAGCCCGGTTTGATGAATTGCCTCCAAAGCTTCAAAAAGATCCCCTTGCAGTGGGAGCCAAACCAAAAATTACGGTGCCGGTTTATTTACCTTCTTTTACCCTGAATAAACTTACCATCAGTGTTTTGAACAGTGTACTGCATTATTTGCAGAGCCATGGAAAGCCCTTTACCCATTACGACAGCTTCCTGTTTCCGCTGGACGCGATCAATGAATGGAACAAAGGGTATGGAAAACGTGGGTTTATTCAGTACCAGTTTGTCGTTCCTGAGGAGGGCGGACGCGAAAGTGTGCGCCGGATCATGAAAGAGATCACTGAAAGCGACTGCAAGCCATTTTTAAACGTTTTGAAGAAGTTTGGGGAGGCTTCCGGGGGTCCGCTTTCGTTCCCAATGAAAGGTTATACATTCGCTATTGATTTTCCTATAACCGATCAGCTTGAGCCTTTTACGAAACGCCTGGACGAGATGGTACTGGACGCAGGAGGCAGGATTTACCTGGGCAAGGATGCGTTTCTTGATATGGATATGTTCAGAAAAATGTATCCAAATTACGGGGAATGGATGAAGGTAAAACAGAAGTACGATCCGGAATGGCATTTCAATTCAGATATAGGCCGGCGCCTGTTGCATACTGAGCATATACCCTTGGATGATACCGGAATGAAATCAACGATTTAGTTTGATTCAAAGCGCTATTTTTTCTAGATTCAGCTATGTGTCGATGGTTAGGCTATACTGGCAGTCCGATTTTACTGGATGATCTTTTATTCAAACCGACCAACTCCCTTATTCATCAAAGTTTACTATCCAAGGAAGGAGCTGAGCCTACGAATGGTGACGGTTTTGGCGTTGGGTGGTACGACGATCAGCCGGAGCCCGGAGTGTTTAAGTCTATAGAGCCTGCATGGAATGATCATAATTTGGCAGTCCTGAGCCGGCATATCAAGTCCCCCCTTTTTTTAGCCCATGTGCGTGCCACCACCGGCACCCCGATTCAGAAGACCAATTGTCATCCGTTTCACTACAAGAACTGGATGATGGTTCATAATGGTGTGATCTATGGGTTTGAAAAACTTAAAAGGGATATGGCATTTACCATTGATCCGGATCTGTATTATCTCATTCATGGCACAACCGATTCGGAGCTGTTGTTTTACCTGGCGATAACCTTTGGTTTGGAAAAGAATCCCAAGCAGGCACTACAGGTGATGGCCGGTTTTGCAGAGGACCTGGGCCGAAGGAACGGGCAGGGCAAGACTATTCAGATGACCCTGGGGATCAGTGACGGAGAGCGGCTGATGGCGGTGCGGTATTCCAGTGAGCGTAAGTCAAGAAGCCTCTACCACAGCACGAGCATTGAGGCGATGAAAAAGATCAACCCCGACCTGGCGCGCTTTTCAGATGACGCGCGTGCGATTGTATCCGAACCGCTGGGTGACTTGCGGGAATTCTGGGAGGAAATCCCCGAATCGAGTTTTGTGATGATCGATAAGGGAAGAGTTACCGTTGAGGATTTCCGGCCGGAAATCTGAGTCGTAAAATTGTAGGTTTCCGATTATTTTATGGAGGTTTATTTTATATATTTGCAATCCCTTTGGGGCTATAGCTCAGCTGGCTAGAGTGCTTGACTGGCAGTCAAGAGGTCGTGGGTTCGACTCCCACTAGCTCCACCTCCGCCCGCCGAAGCTCCGAAAGGAGCGAAGGCGGGCTTTCTTATGTCTGCACGTCGCTTCTTCGGGCTACGGCGGAGGGACTCCACTGTTAATGCTCCTTTCATATGCTTCGATAGAAGCGAAGGCGGGCATTTTCATTTGTACCCTTCATAACATTTTACTTTTATTAGCAGGCGGGCTTTCATCGTCGCTAAAGCTATGATGAACGAAGGCGGTGGAGGGACTCCACTGTTAATGTTCCTTTCATATGCTTGATAGAAGCGAAGGCGGGCATTTTCATTTCTACCTACCATAACATTCTGCTTTTATCAGCAGGCGGGCTTTCATTGTCGCTAAAGCTATGATGAACGAAGGCGGCGGAGGGACTCCACTGTTAATGCTCCTTTCATATGCTTCGATAGAAGCGAAGGCGGGCTTTTTCATGTCCGAATGAAGGTTTTACTTTACCAAATGACTGGCTTTTTTCATGTTTATATACTGAAGTGTTACGACGGTATTTATTATGTTGGGCGAACGAATGATTTATACAGAAGAATCAAGAAACATAATAACGGAGAGGTGGAATATACGCAATCACGCAGACCGGTACGAATGATTTACTATTGCTCTTTTGAAAACCAATTTTTGGCGATTCAATTTGAGAAATATTTAAAATCGGGAAGCGGAAGGGCATTTATGAAGAGGCACCTTATTTAGTTTTATCAATTTAAACTAATTTATACCATGACCATCATAAAATATCTTTCCGTGTGTTTCTGTGTTATCTCAATCAGCTGTTCTGCACAGACACTGGATGAGCCGGAGATAAGTGCAGTGATGTATGGTTCATATGACAGTCTTTTGTCAGTTACTCAAGCGATCCGAAAAATTGTTGAAAAAGAGAATAATTGCCACCCTGGAAAAGTATATGTGCAGATGGAAATTGATACCTCCGGAAATGTACGCCAGCCTAAAATCGTCAGATCATTGTGCCCCGCAGCAGATTCAATCGCTATGATTATCGCTAAACAACTCAAATTTCATCCTGCATGGCAAAATCAAACCAAGGTTAAATCAAATAAGATCATCACTATTCCCTTCCAACAATAACCACACCCTACACCTTCACAAACGTCTTGTTCCGGTACATATACCAAAGGATCAGGTAGAGGATCAGGAACCCCCCGAATACCTCCAGGGCACCATAATATGGGCCTGTATATTGTTCGGTACCGAAGAGGATAAACCCGGCAATCGTTGAAAAACGTATCACGTGCGACAATACATAGGCGGTGATAGCATTCATCCCGATCACCTTCAAAGGGAATGCCCATCGCCGGATCCCTTTCATATCGATAAGCCAGTAGAAAAACGCCAGGATCAGGTAACAAACGCCCGATGAAGCCAGCACGAAAGAGGAAGTCCAAAGCTTCTTGATGATCGGGTGCCAGATACCCATCAGTAAACCGGCCGCCAGTCCGATTACGCCGGCGAGCAATAAATTTCTCAGAACCTTTGGCTGACTCATGCCCGACTTGATCCACTCGCCCGCAAACATGCCTGAGAGGGTGGTGGCGACAAACCCGAAACTGCTGAGCAGCCAGGTGTACTGTGTCTGATCCTCAAACCGGTCGAATACAAGCCTGTCGAAATACAACGCGATATTTTCATCCGGCAGCAGCAGTCCGGCTTCACTACCCGGAACACTGATGGTGAGCAGTATCAGGGTAAAGGCGACCAGGCAGAATGTAAAAACCGCATACTGCCCTTTTTTGCTGAGGTGCATGTAGCAAAGACAGCTCACGACATATCCCACGGCAATCGCCTGCAGCGTATTGCTGAAAATATAAAACCTGTCAATATCCAGCTCGAGCAAATTTCCCTGTACAATCCAGCCCAGTACAAACAGGATTAAAAACCTCCGGCCTATTTTTAAATAGATATCCCTGTTTGAATTTGTTTCCCGGATTCTTTTGGATAGGGAAAACGGAATAACGGCGCCCACAGTAAAAAGGAAAAGGGGCATAATGATGTCGTATATGGTATTGCCGGTCCAGTCTGGGTGATCAAACTGATGCGCCATAAATTGCGTAAATGGCGTGTCGACGCCGCTGTAGAGCGCCCAGAAAAACTGGTCCAGGAGTATGATCCCAAGCATATCAAGTCCGCGTACGACATCGATGGATTCAATTCTGGCAGTGGATATATTGGCGTTCATGCTGATATGCGGGTTTCGACCACGACTCCAAAATATAAATTATACTTATGTGATCATACATTTTAAAATTATCATTCTGCTTGTTCTTTCCGAAGTATTCTTCGGACAGGTCTTTTTTGAATAAATATGTATCTTGAATTAAATCTGATCTATGAAAAATTTTCGAAGTTTTGATCTGATCTGTCTCCTGATAGTATTCCTTACGGCAGCGGGATGTTCGGAACAATCGGGAAATGCACCCAACATCATTTTCATTCTTGCAGATGACTTTGGAAATCACGATTTAGGATATACAGGAAGCAGTTTTTATCAAACACCCAATTTGGATCAGCTGGCATCGGAATCCATGATTTTCACCAACGGCTATGCGGCATGCCAGGTCTGCAGTCCGTCCCGCGCCAGTATCATGTCGGGAAAATTTCCTGCCCGCCATGGGATTACCGACTGGATCGGCGCACCGTTCGGGGAGGACTGGCGACGAATGAACCGGTATAACAAACTTTTGCCGCCTGATTACAAGCATCAGCTGGATACTGCCTACATCACCCTCCCGGAGGCATTAAGGGAAGGAGGGTATTCGACATTCTTTGCCGGGAAGTGGCACCTGGGAAGCAAGGGTTCCTGGCCCACCGATCATGGATTTGATCACAATATCGGCGGCTGGGACGCCGGCAGTCCGCGGGGCGGCTATTTTTCACCATATGAAAATCCGAATCTAGCCGACGGCCCTGCCGGAGAAAACCTTTCAATGCGCCTCGCTCGTGAAACTGTTAATTTTATACAGTCCCACCAGCAAAGTGAGAGTGATAAACCCTTCTTTGCTTTTCTGTCCTTTTATGCTGTTCACGGACCCATTCAGACCACTAAGGAAAAATGGAAAAAATACCGTGACCTGGCAGTGCATAATGGTATTGCTGATCACGGATATGAAATGGGAAAATTTTTACCCATTCGCCAGGTACAGGATAATCCGGTTTATGCCGGGTTGGTTGAACAAATGGATGATGCCATCGGGGAAGTACTCGCAGCCTTGCGGGAAATGAATCTTGATGAGAATACCATTGTAGTATTCACTTCGGATAATGGGGGTGTAGCCGCCGGAGACGCCTATTCCACCTCTAATTTGCCCTTGCGTGCGGGAAAGGGGTATCAGTATGAAGGCGGAATCAGGGAGCCTTATTTCATTAAGGTACCCTGGATGAATACGGGCGGACGAACTTCTGATATACCTGTGACCGGAACTGATTTTTATCCGACCCTGCTCGAACTGGCAGGTCTGCCCTTGCGAACTTCGGAACATTCTGATGGAGTAAGCCTGGTGAATGTATTAAAAGGGGATTCGATTGAAACACGACTGCTGATTTGGCATTATCCGCATTACGGAAATCAGGGAGGAGAGCCTTCGTCGATCATTCGGAGGGGTGACTGGAAGTTGATTTACTATTACGAAGACGGGCGAACCGAATTGTTTGATTTAGAGAAAGATCCGGGGGAACAGTCAGATGTTTCCGCTGATAATCCGCAAATCGTTGAGCGGCTACTCGATGAACTATTTAATTTCCTTCGGCAGGTGAATGCTAAAAGGCCTGTTCCGGATCCCGGGTATTCCCCGGAGTTGGAGCAAGAACACCTGGAAAGAGTAAAGAACGAAGTGTTACCCAGGTTGGAACAGCAAAGGCTTCAATTCCTCTCAGAGGACTTTGATCCGAATAATGACTGGTGGGGTTCTGCAGTAAAAGACTGAAGTTCACGTATTCAATCTTCGTCGGAGGGTTAGATTTAATTATTTTCTGCCCTGTGCAAGCCGGGCAGTCAGGAACAGGTTAAATCCTCCAAACCCAAATATTACTCTTCCTGTAAACTTGTCACTAAGTGGTAAATTTCTGATCTGATACGTATTACTTGAATAGGCAACCCCCAAACCAACTTGCTTAAAAATGAAATACTGAAGCGAAACATTGGTCTCAAGAACATTGATCTTAATATCGCTAACGTCGACGTAAAAATATTCCAGTGAATACCGGGCCAGCAGTCGGGGTCTCATATATCCGGCCCCATGAACACCCAGTAGTATAGCCGGGGCGATAAATTTTTCGCTTTCGGCATAACTCCGGTTATTCAGGCTCGCCGACATCCCCATATTAAAACGTACAGCACGAAGACCGAATGATAATCCCGCATTCCAGTTTCTTTCGCTGAAGAAGGAGTACCGCCAGGTGGCCCCGAAATAGTTGACATCGAATTTGATATTTGCAGACGCTCCGGCATAAAAGATGGTATCGTTGAATTCAATATCCTTTTCCAGTGTCAGGGAATTTGACCTGGCCATGCGCGTAAAGGTAAGGTTCATCTGCGATCTCTTACTCAACAAAAGAAGTCCGTCGATCCGAAATACATTCAGGTTCTGGTCCAGTTTCAGATCATCCTCGAAATTAATCTCTGTACCAAGTCCAAAATCCGAATCAAAGCGTACACGTGTTGTCATTTTTGGGAAATAATATCCCATCGACATATATAGTTTGGGCGAGAGCGAATCCTGTTCTTCATTGATATAGCTCTGTGAGAAAGCAAGGCTGCTAACAAGACTTAGAGCGAATAAAAAGGCGATGAACCTGAATCCTCTTGTTCCGGGGATCATGAATTTTGTATTCTTTTTTTGAAAATAATCCACAGATTTGATCACTTACCGATATCTGTAAGTTGGCCCGAATTAGACTTTAATCCAAGCATAAAATCAAGAGATTTGGGTGCTTACTGATCTTCCTGAAGGTCAGCCTTTTCGGTCTTTACTGAAACCCGTCGCACCAGATTTCCAACGGTCAGCCCCTGGACCAGAATACTGAATACAACAATCACGTAGGTCATCACCAGAAACAGCTCCCGGTTCATTTCCTGGGACAGGCTTAGTGCCAGGGCTATGGATATTCCTCCCCTGAGTCCGCCCCAGGTCATGACCAGGCTGGTACCAGGTACGAATTCAAGGCGTTTCTGAAAAAAAGAAATGGGCGGTAATAAGGATAGGTAGCGGCACAGCAACACAAGCGGAATGGCAATCAGGCCGGCCACCAGGTAATTCATTTCAATCGTCAACACAAGAATTTCCATGCCGATCAAAACGAACAGGATCGTGTTCAGGAGAATATCCAGCAATTCCCAGAACTTGTCGACATAGGTCTCGGTAATTTTGGACATCGACGAAGCCCGCATCGTATCATTTCCCACGATAAGTCCGGCAGTCACCATGGCAAGCGGTGCAGAGAGATGAAATCGTTGTGCCACCACGGTTCCGCCCATCACGGCAGCCAGGGTTATGATGACTTCGGTGTCATAATCATCGATAGACCGTAGCATACGATAGGTTAAAAAACCAAGGATTAATCCCAGTACAATGCCTCCCAGCACTTCGAGTCCGAATAATTCGGCGATCATCACCGGATCAATCGCCTGGCCGGGGGAGGAGGCAATGTGATAAATCGTTATGAAAACAACGACTCCCACGCCGTCATTAAAGAGGGATTCACCTACAATTTTGGTTTCGAGTTTTTTTGGCGCATCGGCCTGCTTGAGAATTCCCAATACGGCAATGGGATCAGTCGGGGAGATAAGTGCACCGAAAAGCAGGCAATAGATAAATGCCACATCCATGCCCAACAGCATCAGGAGAAGGTAGGTAACAATTCCAACGAGGAAGGTCGACAGTAAAACCCCAAGCGTCGAGAATGCCAGTATAGGGCCGCGCTGAATACGAAGCTGTTCGAAATTGGTATGAAGGGCACCCGCAAAAAGGAGAAAGCTCAGCATGCTGTCCAGCAGCAGTTCCTCGAAATCGATATTGGAAATTATTTCTTTTTCCGCCTCCAGGATGGTATCATCAAATTGGGCAATCCCGAGTACGATCAGTGTGAACACAATGGTAATGAGCATCAACCCGATGGTCGTGGGGAGCTTAAGGAAGCGCTCATTTACATAGCCGAAAATCGCGGCAAGTACTATCAGGATTGTGCTGATCAGAAAAATATCCATGGCTTTCAGGTTGTCCGTTGAAAATACTAATATTTTTTATCTATGGCATAATGAAAAAAGGACCGGCTAAACAAGCCGGTCCTTTTTTCCTGATATCTATCCTGCAAACTGTTAGAAATCATAGGTGATTCCAAACAGCCAGTAGGTCTGAAGTTTGTTGTCAATATTGTCGAATGTCGCATCCGGAAGCTCCAGAGTTTCACGCGCATAATTGAGTGCTTCCTGCTTGTTATCACGCAGGCCGAATTCAAGACCCATCCCGATATTCTTCCATACTTTATAGGAAAAAGCATTGGTCCACGTCCAGTTGGAAAGGTTACTGCTCTTGTAGCTGATAAAAGATGAGAGGTTCGACTTCAATGAGAAGTTCCCGAATTTTCTGCCATAGTTGGCCACGATCTTGGTACCGGCAGATGATTCAAATACATCATCAGTACTGCTGAAAACGAAATTATAGTTGAGCGGGTGAATAACCACTACAAGATCAGCCACAGGCTTCCAGGTAATACCAACCCCCACATCGAGATATCCGGGATCGTTAAAGTTGTTGATCAGTGTAGTCCGGTATTCCATCAGGAATGATGCCGCTATCTTTTTAGAAAGGTTATAGCCGAAGAGTGACTGAATGTTGAATACATCTGTAGTTGCCCGGAATCCCGCCTCGTCATCCGGATCATCTTTGTCATCCAGTTTTACCCAGCCAAGGTTGATCTGACCCGCATTGTACCAGAAGTATTTATCACGGTCCAGTCGCGCATAAGGGTTGATGGTAATGCCTATCTTTCCCGATGCGTTATTCGGTATTCCCTGGGCATACCAGTTATTGAATTCTGAAAAACTTGCCCCAATGGTTCCGAAAGCACCTGTTTTCCATCCCGGGAATGCGTCAATCTGCTTCTGCAGCGCATCAACCCGTCCCTGGATCGCACTGATGGAATCTTCCTTTGTTTTTTTAATCGCTTTTAATTCATCGATCGTTTGTCCGTATGAATACAAGCCAGCCAATAGAAAAATAATAGTCGTAAATAGTTTATTCATAGCATGTTGAGTTGAAGTGCCAAATTTAGAACATCCTTGGTTTTGACCTTCTTAAATTCAATATTTTTTAATCAATTCTGTTCAGAATTCAACAGGGTCTTTTCCAGCTATAAGAAACAGTAGTCGCATACAAATGTTTAAACTGACCATATTTTGATACTTTTTTGCATATTGTGGAAATATGAACCTGAAAAGAATTACTCCGATTTTCCTGATCATCCTTTTGATCAGCGCCTGTACTCAGCAAGAGCAAGATTCTGTTGCCGTGCCGGAAGAAATTAAAAATGTCCCTGCCACCTATCAGGAGCTCCAGGCTTTCTTTCTGGAATGGCGTGAATTTCTCAGGCCCGATGAGGTGAATGGCATTCCGGATTACAGTGATGAGGCGATGGCACAACAGTATGATGAACTATCCGATTGGAAAAATCGGCTGGACGCGATTGATACGGCGGGCTGGCCAGTGGCACACCAGGTGGATTGGTTCCTGGTTTGGGCAGAGATGAACGGACTTGAATTCGCCCATCGGGTGAAAAAACCCTGGAAAAGGGACCCGTCCTTCTATGTCTGGTTCTTTTCCTATCCGACCGACGTACCAGAGCGAGAGGCCTCCAATGCGTGGGGTGCAGTGGAATATGACTATTACCCCAAACCCTTATCAGCTGAAGATGCGGATAAAATCAGCCATCAATTGCGTAAGGCACCGGCTCTCTGGGAGCAGGCCAGGAAAAATCTGACAGGTAACGCCCGTGATTTATGGGTATTGAGTGAAAGGAGCTTCCGGGATCAAAGTGCCGATCTTGAACAGTTCTCAGCTTTGATGCAGTCTGAACATCCGGATCTCGCTGCCGCAGCACTGGAAGTTCGTGATGCTTCGGAGGATTTTGCTGATTGGATTGCATCCCAAAGTTCACAGAAGACAGGCCAGTCCGGCGTGGGTAAGGCCAATTATTCATGGAATTTGAAGAAGGTTCACCTGTTGCCCTACACATGGGAGGAAGAGCTCACACTCATTGAGCGGGAGCTGTCCCGGGCGCATTCCTCGCTCAGGTTGGAGGAAAACCGAAACCGCAATCTGCCGGGGTGGGAAAAGATCGATTCCCCGGAAGCATACGATAAGGCTGTGAAGGAGGCAATTGATGATATGATGAGCTTCTTTGAAAAGGAAGAGATCCTGACTATTGTGCCCAATATGGATCCGGCATTACGTGAAAGAGCAGGAACATTCGTGGAATCAGACGGCCTTCGCGGTTTTTTTGACGAAGTGATTTACCGCGATCCGATGACCATGCGGGCACACCATTATCACTGGCTCGACCTGGCACGAATGAGGGATGAACCACATCCGAGCATTATTCGAAGTACACCATTGCAGTTTAATATTTTCGATGGCAGGGCCGAAGGAATGGCCACTGGCGCGGAGGAAATGTTCATGCATGCGGGATTGTATGAAGGCCGGCCGCGCGGACGTGAATTAGTGTGGGTAATGCTTGCCCAGCGTGCGGCACGGGCATTGGGAGCGTTGCATCAGCATGGTTTATTAACTGATTTTGATGGCGCAACACAAATCGCATCAAAATACACGCCCTGGGGATTATTGCCTGCAGACGGGGGAACAATTCAGGTGGAGGAGCATTTTTACCTGACCCAGCCCGCCTACGGAACGAGCTACGTGATCGGAAAGATCGAAATAGAAAAATTACTTGCCGAATATGCGCGGCAGCGTGAAGGCCAGTATTCACTCCGGGAATTTTTTGATGAATTTAATTCTAAAGGTGTGATCCCTGTTTCATTAATCTATTGGGAGATGACCGGTGACCGGTCGATGCTGGATAAGGCACTAACAGAAAGTAAACTGGAAGACCTTGAGTGATATAAAGACTATAGTCTTGCCCCTTATCTTGCTCCTGCTATGTTTTTCAGGTATCTGCCTGGCACAAAATCCCGGTACACCCGGGCAAAAGGAGGAAGTGAAGGTTGGATTTGTGTTGCTGGACCTCTTCAATATAGATAATGTTAAAGGTACTGTGAGCGGAGAATTTGTGTTTACTTTGAGCTGGACGGATACCTCACTGGTTAGACCCGGACAAACAGCTCCCATCATTCTGCCATATGATTCGGTAAACCCTCCGCAAATTCAGATCCGGAATGTGATTGACTACAGATCATTCCGTGAGCGATCGGTAACGGTCCTTCCGAATGGCGAGGTAAATTCCCGGCATCGGCTCACAGGTATCTTAAATACGAAATTTAATTTTCGAAAATTCCCATTTGACCGGCAGACGCTCGGTATTAGTATTTTTGATACCAGTGTTGAGCAGGATGTGAGGCTAATCCCGGATGATCGTTACCAGGGCATCTTCAAACCGGATAGTCTCAGCATACCGAATTGGAAGGTCATGTACAACGGGATGAGAACCTATTCAGATGTTGAATATGGCATACCATTTCAGTCAATCGTATTCAGCTATTCGCTTGTCCGAATTTCAGAGTTTTATATCTGGAAAGTGGTTTTTCCGATGGTGCTGGTGGTATTGATGTCGTGGTCGGTTTTCTGGATCGACCCGAAAAATATTTCTGCACAACTCACTGTTTCAGTTACGGCCATTCTTACCTTAATTGTATTCCAGTTTTCAGTGGCACAAACGTTACCTGAACTGCCTTATCTTACTTCGCTCGATAAATATGTTATCGGTACTGATATTTTTGTGTTCATGGCTTTCCTGGAAACGCTCATTACCAGCTATCATGAGGACAGGGGAAAGAAAGAGCTTTCAGCGCTAATCGACCGTACTTCGCGAATACTGTTTCCTGCCGTTTTTGTTTTGTTTATTTTACTAACGCTGATAATTTTTTAGAAACCTAATACTCAACTTTCAGAATAATCTCCGGATGGGTCTTTGGGGCAGTAACCGCGTTTAGGACCCGAAATCTGAGCTCGAATTGGTCCTTGAAGTCAATCGTTTTTACATCGATTAAATTTTCACCAGGATGAATCTCAATTACATCCGAATGTGAATGAAATGTATATTCAGAGAGGTTCTCCAGAATAAAAGTTACCCCGGTTTTATTATTGATCTGTACTCTTGCAACCTGTTCATTATATTGAAGTTTACCGGTCTCGAGGGAGGCGTTAAGAAGAGGCAGAATATTCTCCTCCTTGCCTACCAGCAGATCATTAAACCAAACGGCGGTTCTGCCTGCTTTCAGGGCTGCTTTTATTTCAGATTCCGACCGGTCCTTTGTAAATAACAGGGTAAGCGGACGATGACCGCCTTCCGGTATGTCAAATTCCCAGTCGACAAGACCGTGGATATCCGACGTCCCTAATATGGTAAGATTATTATCCAGTGCAATCTGCAGCGCCTCATCGGAAAACATGTGTTCATTAACCACTTCAATTCCATGCAGCAGACCTTCTGAAATCAGCGTTCTGTGAAGATCAGTGAGTTTCGCGACCCCGTCTTTATAATGGTAGGCCCACATGGGATGGTTCCAGAACGTAAAGGCGCCTTGCCGGTTGGCCTCACGGAAGACTTCCAGTACATCGTCTTTCAGCAATTTATTGGCATCCTGAATGAAAATGGCATTGCTGTGCCCGGGAGGCATCGATCGGGTGATTTCAGATCCCGGAACAACGATCAGGTTTTCTTTTGCCGCGATTTTTGAAGCAATTTCGTAAGAACGGTTGCGATCGGGATGCGGAATATCATCTTCATGTGGCTGATATTCGAGATGTTCTGTCATGGCGATCAGGTCCAACCCCTCACGAACCGCTTCATACACCCGGATATCCGGCCATACGCTGCCATCTGAAAAAACGGTATGCATATGCAGATCAACCTTCAGTGTTTCATAGCCCGGTACATCCGGGAAATTGGAATCGTTTTCCTGTGCCAGCAGGTTCACAGATAAGCCGGCCATTAGCATGATAGTCGCAATCTTTTTCATTGGGGGCATACGTATTTTCTTCAAGATAAAAAGAATCCTGAATTTTATGGTGTTGAAGATACCGAGGTTAATTGTTACTGCCTGCCCAACTGCTTCAGCCAGGAAGCGTGGTCGGCCACAGCACCTACGAAGGTTTTTTTGGAATAATAGGGCAATCCGAATTCCCGCGCGGTTCGTTCCACGATGGTAGAAACCTGCGGGTAATGTACATGACTGATGTTCGGCATCAAATGGTGTTCCACCTGGTAATTAAGACCCCCGATAAACCAGTTTAAGAGTCGATTTTTCGGAGCGAAATTACTGGTAGTTGCCAGCTGATGGATTGTCCAGTTATTAGCAATGAGACCAGTTTCATCGGGTAACGGGAAATCCGTTGACGGCACTACATGTGCTGCCTGAAATACAATCGTGATACTCAGCCCTGTAAGGAAATGCATCGATAAAAAGGCCAGAACGATCAGCCACGGCGAAAGTGGAATCATAATCAATGGAATGATCAGTGTGATCGAAATATGAACAATCTTCCATGCAATGATCTTGGCGAGTTCCTTATACACCTCATTTTTGCCCTTGAAATACCCCATTTTGTGATATTTGATCAGGCGGACATAATCTTTTGCGGCAAACCATGAAAGTGTTGATAACCCATAGAAGAACCAGACATAAAGATGCTGATACCGGTGTACCCAGTAGCGCTTTGCGTGAGGAGAGAAGCGTAAAAAGAACGGCGCATTGATGTCGTCATCATGCTCCTGAATATTCGTATACGTATGATGCAGGATATTATGCTGCACTTTCCAGACATTCGCATTCGCACCAAGAAGGTTCATGGAATACCCTATGATTTTATTTACACGGCGGTTCTTTGAATAGGAGCCATGAAGTGCATCATGCATGATACCCATACCAACACCCGCCATGCCGATACCGGCCAGCAGATACAATGCGAACATGAGCCAAACACTGCTCACAATACCCAGACATAGAACAATCAGCGGACCCAGAAATATGGACAGCATAAAAATGGTTTTGAACACCATTTTGCCATTTCCCTGACGTTGAATACCGTTCGATTTAAAATAATGATTAACCCGTTCGTTGAGCGTTTTTGTGAACTCCGAACCGGTTTCGGTAGAAAATTTGAGATTTTTGATGATAATGAATTTTGATGATGTTTCTACAAAGGTAGGATAGTTTCCTGATACCCGGTATTAAATTATACATTTAGACCTAATATCCTTTAAACGGTAGAAATTTAACTTACGTTCCATTTTAGTCTTTATTCAGAACTATCGATTTCCCGCTTTGTGCCGAATTCATTGCCGCCTGAAGAATTTCCATGACGATCATATTGTTTTCAAGCGATGAGGGATTATAAGGTTCTGGTTGAATTTCACCGTTCAGCACTGCTGCGAAATAGGCAAAAGGATCATCCGCCGGTGAATTCAACGGTGCAGCTTTATGCATTTGCCATTTCTCGTCTCCAGGAAGCCTGATACGCATATTGGATCCGTCATCAGCAATAGCATATCCAACAGCGCCATACACTTCCATATCCTTTCGGTTGAAAGGCCAGTTCCATGATGCCTGAATAATGACCTGCGCCCCGGGATATGTTACAAGAATAGTTGCTTCATCATCCACCTTAGGGTATTTGTCGGGCTTCATCTGTTGTGTAAACGCGAATACCTCTATTGGCCGCTCACCCTGCATGAACCACGTACTCAGATTCGCGCCATAACATCCGAAATCGGTGAGCGCACCGGCACCATTCCAATGAGGATCTGTGAGCCACTCTAAAAATTCCTTGTTCACACCAATCTCTTCCGGGCCCTGGTGCCCGTCATGAATAACCATTTTGCGAATATCTCCCAGTCTATTTTCCTTCACGGCCAGGTCAAATATCGCGTGATTCGAACCATACCAGGTGGTTTCATAATTCGTTAGCAGCCAAATATTGTGCTTCACAGCCAGTGCCTCCATTTGCTTCGCATGGTCCAGGCTAACTGCCAGTGGCTTTTCCACCATTACATGTATGCCACGCGGTGCACATTTTTCAACTACCTGAAGATGATCGTAAATCGTATTGAAGGCAAAAACAGCATCCGGTTTCACCTCCTCAAGCATGGTATCCAGGTCACTGTACACAATATCCATTGAAAAATTATGCTGAACTGAATAACGACGGGCCAAATCCGTATTACTTTCCTGAATCCCAACAATTTCAATGTCGCCGCGGTCCTCCCGGCCCAGAATCCAGTGAACGTGCGTATGTACCAGGCCCACGACTGCAACGCGCAGGGGTTTTTCAGTCTGACTATAACTGGTGAGAGAAATAAGCAGTGCGAATATTACGAGTAATCTGCGCATGTGATTGGCGCTATTCATCAAAATAATGTTCCTTTCCATTAACGTCGGTATAGTGATAATAGATCATGGACGGCCAGGCAGCACTCCGATTTAATGCCGACCATTCTTTAAAAGCAGCAACCAGGGAATCAATTACAGGAGGTTTTTCAGCATACCGGTCTGTGAATTCAAAAGGATCCTCTTTGATAAAATAGAGTGACGAATCGCCGTTATCCTCATTCCAGGTAAGTTTCCATCGTGCATTACGTACCGCCCGGTTGTCACCCATCTGAAAAAAAACATACTCATGCGCGGGTTGTGCTTTCAATACCGACTCCAGAAGGTTGGCACCGTCATAAATACGATCACCTGACAGTGAAGCGCCTGCAGCATTCGCAGATGTCATGAAAAGATCGGTTGCATGTGTAAGTTGGTCATAGGTGCTATTTTCAGGGATAACGCCCGGCCAGGACATGAGCATCGGCACTTTTACACCGCCCTCGAAATTGGTGATCTTTCCTCCCTGGTAATCTCCATTGTCGGTAGTTAGATTATACTCTGCACCGCCATTATCACTGATGAACATCACAAGCGTATTTTGTGCCAGCCCGGTTTCATCCAGGTAATCCAACAGTCGCCCGATGTTGTCGTCGAGTGATTTGATCATCGCATAATGTACCCGCTTGTATGGATCTTCGACACCTGCAAATTCGTTCACATACTCATCCGGTGCCTGTAGCGGTGTATGCGGTGCGTTATAGGCAGCTACACAATAAAATGGGTTGTCATTGTTTTTGCTGATAAATTCAATTGCTTCGTCGGTGATGGCATCAGTCAGGTATCTTGATTCACTGATCTCCTGGCCATTTTTCCGGATCGCGTGCAAGCCTTCCCGCTGCCCCTCCCAGATGTATTCATCGGTGAAGTCCTCCGGGATCTTCTGGTCGGTGAAACCCGGTGTTCCCTCAGGCACATAAAGACTGTGTGAAGCCATGAATCCGTAGAATTCATTAAAACCAAAGGCCAGCGGTGAATTCGATTCAAGTTTTCCCACATGCCATTTTCCAATGTATGCGCTCGAATAACCCTGTTTTTTTACTATTTCTGCAAGGCTGATTTCCGATAAAGGCAATCCCATTTCAGCGATGACCTGTTCATCCGGAACTTCTGTCTGGTACTGAGGCTCCCAGGGATAACTGTCAATCAGGTATTTGAAGGCATAGTATTCAATCCGGTTCGAAAGGTAACGCTCGTGCAGCTGATGTTCAAAACCAAAACGCTGATTGTACCTTCCTGTGAGGATGGAGGCACGCGAAGGACTGCAAACCGGTGAGGAAACATAGGCATTCGTGAACTTTACTCCGCGTTTTGCCAGGCGTATCAGGTTGGGCACATGAACAGGCCCATCGGTATACAGGTCTGTATCTGCGATACTAAGGTCATCTACGATAAGCCAGAGAATATTTGTTTTTGATGAATCGGCCAAACCACCGGGTTTATTTAAATATTCTTCTTTACCATTTAATAGCCTGGTATCCGGCTCAAGGTTGTATGAACCTTTGTCCATGGGTATGAACATATAGATCAGCAAGCTTGGAATAATGATGATGGAAGGGACGAAAAGATTTTTAATTTTCTTTTTCAATGAATTTCCGGTTATTTTCAGCCACAAAATATAAGACTATCTACGAAGGTAAAAAATCGTCATCGAAATTTTAGGGCGGACAGAAAATGAAAAAACACCATACTTTTTGCAGGATTTGTGAGTCATTATGCGGATTGGAGGTTGTGACGGACGGAGATAAGGTTGTCTCTGTTGCACCCGATCCGAACCATGTGGCGACGGAAGGATTTTCATGTGTAAAAGGATTGCGGCAGCACGAAATGTACCAGTCCCCTGATCGTCTCAAATATCCCTTGAAACGGATGGATGATGGAAATTATGAGCGGATATCGTGGGAACAGGCTATTTCGGAGATTGGGGCGAAAGTGAGAAAGCTTCGATCTGATGACGGTCCTGATTCAATTGGAATGTATGTAGGTACTGCCGCCGGGTTTGGTGTGCTGCACCCGGTATTTGCGCAGGGATTTATGACCGGTATTGGCTCTAAAAGCATGTATGCATCGGCAACGCAGGACTGCTCCAACAAATTTGCCGTATCAAGACACATGTACGGTTTCCCGTTTACACTTCCGTTTCCGGATCTTGAGAATACCGAATGCCTGATTGTGGTTGGGGCAAATCCGGTCATTTCAAAATGGTCCTTCCTGCAGGTTCCAAATCCGATTGAAAAGCTGCGGCAACTGGAGCGTAGAGGAGCAAAGTTGTACTTTGTAGATCCCCGCAAAACCGAATCTGCGCAGGTGGCCGGGAGTCACGTATTTATTCGTCCGGGCACTGATGTCTTCTTTTATCTGTCATTTCTCCATGAGTTGATAGAGCAGGGAGGCGTAGACAGGGATCAGGTGTCTTCATGGACAGAAGGTTTTGATTCGCTGAAGGAACTCGCAACCAACTGGCCGGCAAACCGGACTGAAGCGGTTACAGGCATTCCAGCAGATGTACTCAGCAGGATGGTGGCCGACTATATCAGCGCGGATGGGGCAGCGCTCTACTGTTCCACCGGCGTGAATATGGGCGGTAACGGAACCCTGGCGTTCTGGATTCAGGAGTCTATCAATGCCATTTCCGGCAACCTGGACCGGAAGGGTGGAACACTTGTGGGAAAGGGGATCATAGATTTCATAAAATTCGGGGTGAAAAATGGGGTTCTCATGCGGGATGATACCTCCCGGGTGGGCAATTTCTCTGCTGTAAATGATGCATTTCCCGGCGGTATCATGGCCGATGAGATTCTCACGCCGGGTGATCGGCAGTTGAAGGCGCTTTTTGTAACCGGAGGAAATCCACTTATCACCATGGCAAATTCAGGCCGGCTCAGGAAAGCCTTCCGAAAACTGGAATTACTTGTCACGCTTGATATCTATCAGAACGAAACAAGTTCGGAGGCGCACTATGTGCTTCCTTGCACAGACCCATTGCAGCGGCCGGACCTGCCTTTTATTTTTCCACTCATGCTGGGATTACAAATGAAACCCTATCTCCAGGCTACCCGTGCCATTGTTCCCCCGGAAGGGGAGCAGCGTGATGAAGCGTCTATTTACCTGGATCTCGCACGTGCATCCGGCGTTTCAATCTTTGATTCGGCAGTGGCACAGCGGTTCTTTGAGTTCACAGCTGCGTTTCATTCGCGGGTAAAGGGGAAGAAAATTCGGGGGATACCCCAGGAATCATATCTTAACGGACTCCTTCGCCTGTCGCGCCAGAAGTCCTTTAAAAATCTCTTAAAGCATCAGCACGGCATCGAGCGTGAGCCGCATAAGCCCGGATCATTCCTCAGGAAACGTGTAATGACCCCTGATGGAAAGATTCAGCTCGCCCCTGAGATTCTTCTTTCCTATGCCAGCAAACTGGAAACAGATTTTAAGGCGGAAGAAAAGATGGCAGGAGAATTTAAACTGATTACAAAAAGGGCAGTAACGACCCATAATTCATGGACCCACAACATACCCCGTATGATCGCAAAAGGCAGAGATACGAATTATGCGTATTTCAACCCACTGGACATGGATGCACTGGGGGTTGAAGAGCTGGACCTGGTGGATATCAGCACCGATGCGGCAACCATACGAATTCAGGCAAAAGCTCTCGATACGCTCATGCCGAAGACAGTTGCCGTTCCTCACGGATGGGGACATCAGCATGCCAGGGGGTTGTCGGTTGCGAATAAGACCAGGGGTGTAAATGTGAACTTACTGGCAAAGGATGGTCCGGATAATATTGACAGGGTATCGGGTATGGCACATCTTACAGGCATACCTGTACGCATCAGAAAATCTGATGGAGATTTTCAGCCGACATGGTCAGGCATTAATTCAAAAATTGAACACGAAGAATAGTGGCACACGGAAGATTTGATAACCCCGTTATTGCAGCATTAGCCGGGGTAAAGGACTTTTTTAGAAAACAGGATCTTACAGATCGCCTCAAAGAAACCGACAGGGCTGATGGTAAAACCGTACTGATTACGGGTGCTAATTCCGGTCTGGGCTTCGGGATGGCCGTTGCATTTGCCAAACGTGGTGCCCACGTGATTATGGCCTGCCGGCGTCAGATCCCGGAGGCCGGTGAAGAAGTAAAAAGGCTCAGTGGCTCCGATAAGATTGAGATGCGGTATGTGGATTTCAGTAAAATCGGGACTATTCATGATTTTGCCGATGCACTTGAAAAGGACGGTATTCACATCGATATCCTAGTTTTGAATGCGGGGGTGGCACTGCCCGAATCCCGGCCAACCGAAAGCGGTCTGGAAGAGATGTTCCTGGTGAATTACATGTCGAACGTAATACTTGTTTCAAGATTGCTCGCGTCAGGAGTTGTTCGAAATAAGGCCATAGCGGGAAATGCCGTTGCAGGCGAGGTTCCCCGCCTCCTGTTTATCTCCTCAGATTCACATCAGGGTTCATCCTATATCGATCATGAACAATTCGGGACCTATGAAAAATACGGGGTAACCAAAGGCATGAATTACTATAGTTACTACAAGCTTGTGCTGAATACGTATGCTACTGAGCTTTCCAGAAGACTTAATCACGAGGGAGATATTGATGTAATCGTGAATGTCATGTGTCCCGGCCCTGTTGATTCAAAGATCATCAAGGAGGCACCCTGGTTGCTGCGGAAGATCCTGGGTGGCATATTTTCAATTGTATTCAAATCTCCTGAAGATGCTGCCCAGCCGGCTGTTTATATGTGTATCTCGGAGGATTACGCAGGAAAGACCAATGAATACCTGCATATGTTCAATGTGAAGAAAATGGACGAGAAGATCTATATTCCGGAAGAAGGTAAAAAATTATGGGATCATACGTACCAGGTATGGCAGCAATATGATCCCATGGCAATAAATTATCTGATTCTTGCAGAATCCCATACTTCGGAGAATCCTTCTGCTTAAATCATTCCTTCACTTTGCACGTTGAAATCCCGAAGGGTGCATAGAGCGGACAAAAACTTACGAAACTGGTGAGTACAAACACACCGGCCAGTACGAGTAAGACAATTCCAAGCGTTCCGCTAATCACATTGGCGTAGAACAGAACGGCGATCACGCCAGCAATCAGCAAACGGATGATCCTGTCGGCGCTTCCCATGTTTTTTTTCATGATTACATAGTTTTAGGTTACAAAATATTCCACAAGCAGCACAATTCCGGTAATGATTGCCAGGCAGATCATGCAGACCAGCAAAAACCGTATAACCTTATTACTTGTCACAGGGCTAATATAGCAGGTATAAAAGGGTATTTAAGTGATGTTCGTCAGGAAACAGACTAATATTTATTCGCAATATCAATATAATGGCCAGAAATTTGGTGGCAGACCCAACCTATTGGCGGCTCTTGAAGTTTAAGTAAACAGTATCATCTACTTTTGAATATGAAGATAGCCATCATCGGAACAGGGAATGTAGGAGGTACACTTGCCAAAGCATTCAACAGCGCCGGTCACACTGTGATCCTTGGGGTTCGTAACCCCGACAGCTACAAAGGAAAAGAAACACTGGAAGCAGCCGGACTGAAAGCCCTGGAAATACACCGGGCTGTGGAAGGCGCAGATTTGTTGGTTTTAGCCACTCCTGCCACCTCTGCCATAGAGGTCGCAAAGAGTCTGGGTGATACAACAGGAAAGATCATTATCGATACCATGAACGTAGTTATGGGAAGGGGGCCTGAAGGATATTCAAATACTACTGATGCGATATTGTCAAATACCACGGCAACAGATGTCGTAAAATGCTTTAATACTACCGGCTTTGAAAACATGGCCGATCCTGTTTACCAGGGCAAAGGCATCGACATGTTTGTTGCCGGTAGCAGTGATCGGGGGAAAAAGGCAGCCTCACAACTAGCCCGGGATATTGGTTTTGGCGCCGTCCATGACATGGGAGGAAATGACAAATTTTTTCTCATTGAGCAGCTGGCTAATGCCTGGATTAATCTGGCGATCTTTCAAGGCGAGGGCCGGGATATGGCGTTTCGGTTAGTGCGAAGATCCTGATGGAATATTTTCCATCCGAAGGGATTCTGCACTTTTGAATATCGCTTCAATAACTTTCATATTGTTATATGCATCTTCCAATGGCGTGGGCACTTCCGTTTGGTCCAGAATGGAGCGGGAGAAGTAGTCCGCCTGCAAGGTATAGTGATCGGAGGCCACAACTTCGATGATTTCTGTGCCATTTTCATTTTCCACATCGATGGTGCAATTCATATCCGAAGGAACGTTCACCGGCCGGTTGACGCGAATCCTGCCGTGATTTCCGATTATCTCCACGTACTGATCAGGAAAGCTTTGGGTTCCGCAGGTAAATGAGGAAAATCTGCCTTCACCAAAATCAAGAATGGCATTGGCAAGAATATCGACATGCCATTGGGGGTGATTTCTAAGGCTTCCGAATGCCCGCAAAGGTTCATGATTGAAAAGCCAGCGTGCAATGGAAACACAATAGCAACCGATATCCATGAGCCCGCCTCCACCTTTTTCAGGATCCGTCCGGATATTGGAGGGATCGTCCTTGAAGTAGGTAAAAAGGCTGTTTACCTGGTTAATATGGCCGATTGAACCACTATCTACCAGACTTCTGACCATCTGCCATTGCGGATGGAAGCGGTACATGAATGCTTCCATTACAAGGATATCCGGCTTTGTTTTTGCGTGCTGTAATAACTGTTCCGCCTGGCGTGCATTTAACGCTATAGGCTTTTCACAGAGAACATGCTTACCCAGATCCATCGAACGGATTGTCCATGGAACGTGCATGTCATTGGGAAGCGGGTTGTAAACCGCATCAATTTCCGGATCGTCGAGGAGTTCCTCATAACTGCCGTAAGCACGCCCGATGCCGAGTTCACTGGCAGTATTCTCAGCTTTTTCCATGGATCGGCTGGCGATGGCGACCACATCGCCGAACTGACTTTTCTGAACGGCTGGAATAAATTTTTCACGTGCAATTTTAGCAGTACTCAGGACTCCCCATCGAATTTTTTTCATCGGACTCATTTTTTTAAGAATCGGAATTTACGAAAAATACCCTTGGGGTACCAAGGAGTCTTTGACAAAGCCGTATAATTTTAACTATCTTTCATTTGTCATGGTAAATGAGTTTAAATCAGATCGTGTTGTGCGCGCAACTGCGTGGTTATTGTTGATTGGTCTTTCGTTGGCTATGATGATCCTGGGTCAGCAGTTGTTTATCCCGCTGACGTGGTCTCTGCTGTTTGCTTTTATTCTGTTTCCATTTTGTGACTGGATGGAAGGAAAAAAAATTGGACGAACCTGGTCATCACTGATCGCTACACTATTATTTACCATTCTGAGTGGTGTTGTGTTGTTTTACCTTGTTTATCAGTCAGTTCGGATTCTTCAGCAGGAAGGGGCTGTTTATGATACCATTTCACAGGCTTATGAAAATATGCGTATGTGGTTCTATGATAAGCTCGGACTAGAGATTTTTCATCCAAAGGAAGGGGCCCAGTTCGGGTCAGATTCACTCGGCCGTGTAATTAATTTTGCGGCCCGTGAAATCAGTTCGATCGGAAAGAATATTGTGACGATTACGCTGATTCCCATGTTTTTGTTTTTTCTGTTGCTATACCGCGGACTAGCATGGAAATTCACCCGTACCAGATATGAGGGCAAGCAACTAGAACAGCTCGAGACCTTTTATACGAAAAGTCAGTATTCAATACAGAATTACCTTTGGGGCACACTGATCTTAACTGGTGTGACAGCTGCGATGGCTTTTGTGATATTACTTTTATTCGGGATCAAGTATGCCTTCTTCTTCAGCATATTTATCGGGATCCTGAATCTAATTCCGTACATAGGCAATCTTGCTGCGTTTGTTGTGGTACTGCTTTTCGTTTATGTTACCAAACATGATATCGGACTCACCATATTTTGTGGATTAGCACTTTACAGTGCAAATCTGATGCAGGAAAATTTTCTTCGGCCAAAGCTTGTAGGTGATAAGATGAAAATGAACGCAATGGTTGTTTTTACTGCAGTGATACTGGGTGGAATGATATGGGGTTTTTCCGGGATGGTGTTGTTTATTCCATTGCTGGGTGTGCTTAAATCCCTGTTTGAAAGTCATCCTGATCTGAAAGTCTATGGAATCTTTTTTGAAACGGGAGATGAGCCTGATTCAGATTAATCTGAAACATTGGATGCGCTTTTTCCTTTTCTGACGGCAGCCATTGCACCATGAATGGCACATTTCACCCAATAATTTATCGGGCCTTTAAACGTTATACGCTCCTGTTCAAATGTTCCGATGGCATCGGTCTTCGAATGTTTCAGAATGATGCCATCTGCCAGAGCGGTAAGCAGGGAAGAACCAAAGTTTTTTACGTCAGGGGAATGCTTCTTGAAAATTTCAATGTGCAGGTCTTCATAGGTCATCAGTGCCTGGCCAGTGGCAATGGAATCATTCGCGGTAACAGAAAGATCGTATTCCTTAAGATACCCCGACTTCAGTCGTACAGCTTCAAGCGGGTCGATCATGTGGTTCAGCGAATCAAGCACCATGTCGGTAAGACGTACTTCAAGATCAAAATGATTTGAATCTATTCTTGAATAGTTAAAAGCCATTAAACCCGAATCGTATAACTTGGCTGTACCTGTCAGTACGTTTTCAGATTCGGTTTTTGGCTTTCTGAGATTCATTTTAAAATCAATATCATTCAATACGATATAACCTTCCTGTCCTGTTTTTTCTCCAACTTCCCGATAGGTGAGAACTCCATCAGTAGCCTTGATGCCCAGCAGTTGAAATTTTTCTGAAAGTGGCAGGAGCTCCCTCAGCAAATAGGGTTTATTAACTGCCTCCGGGTCGGGCAGCGTTTTATCCCGCCGCAGTCTCACATTGAACCCCTCGATCTGAAGCTGTTCCGAAATAAATTGATTTTTCCTGAGAAGTGAGTCCCAAACAACCCCGTTAAAGACAAGATGATCGAAATTTCCGGATATCACATCGTTCTCAATTTCCATTTTCTCAACGAATTCCGGTTTTGCATCGATGCGTACGTCATAAATATGAAGCTGCTCCCCGGTATTCTTTATTTCACCAATATTAAAGGTTGAAGATGGCGTATCGAAACGGAGGTCACCCATATCTATTGCCACTTTGTTATCAGCTGTTCGTATGCTGATGTCGCCAAAAGCAATGAGTTGATCATTGATGGCCACTGTCCCCGGTGATATTTTTAGCACGTCAAACAAGGATAATGGTGCTATTGCCTTTTTCGTTTGTTTCGTTTGAGATGCATCTGATTTTTTTACTGATGTGGAATCAACCGGCTTTTTCTTTATTTGCATGAACGGTTTGTAAACTCCAATTTCCCCGACATGTGGCAGCGCTGACGGGCTCCAGGTGATATTTTCCAGGGATATGCTGTCTAATGTTGAATTCAGTGTATTTTCTGACTGAATAAATGATACCTGGTTAACACTGGCCATTTCAATATGCCATACTGAATCTGATTTTATTATTTCATTCAATGATATCTTCTGTAACTGAAGATTATCACCGGATGCCAGGGATAGGGAAACGCCGCTTATTTCAGATTGTTCTTTTGTAGCGATGTTCACGTCGTCAACACTGATATTGATCTTGTCGGAGGAATGCTTCAGCTGGTGCATTTGAGCCTGTATTTCACCAAATGTTGAAGCCTTGCCTGCTACCAATACTTCCTTGACCTTTAAATTGTCTGAAATAAAAGACAATTGGCTATTCTGAGAAAGTTCAAGGTTGGCTGTAATCCGGTCAAGCATGATACTTTCAAAAAAGAATTCCTGGACCGGTTTATCGGCTGTGTTTTTCTGTGTTGTATCTGGTTGAGGCAATGAACCGCTGATATCAATTTCGCTGATATGGAGGGTATTCCAGACGTGGTAAAATGGCTTGTTCGGATTAAAGTTCTCCGGTGTGGCCGTAAACCCCTTCAGGGTTAGGTTAATGTCTTTGAACGAACCTTGAACCGAAGATATCTCAAAGCGCTTTGGTTCAAAAAAAACGCCGGTGAGTGATGCCCGGATATCATTCTTACCGCTTGTGAAGGTTACGGAAGGTGATTTGAAATATCGCAGATCATAGGTCGTTCCATCTTCTATCACAAGATTTTCAGTAACCGCATTCAGATTTTGTATTTGGGCGTTGGTTTCGAGGTAATCGTAAATAATATTAATACTGTCCAGGACAACCTTGCCTAAATGAACAGTGGAACGTTCCCTTGCCGGCTTTGGAGGCCTGGAGCCGGAAGTATGTACAATATCACCCGTGGCTTCAAATAAGGTTAGGTTTCCACCTTTCATGAGGACCGAATCGGCAGACAGGTCATTTGTGTAAATAAAATTGAAGATATTAAAATTGTAGAGGGCCAAAGACTCACTTCTCAGGAGTTCTGCATTGATATCGGTATCAGTAAGGACAATGTCCTTGATATCCACATTATAGGTCTTATCGTAGACCATTTCCGAAAATTTTACAGCCAGTCCATTTCCCATATCCAGCTCAGTAGCGCTCAATGACAACCTGAGTTTCTCTATCATGAGTGTACTGCTGTCTTCAGTCACCACAAAGTTTGAGGTTTTCAATGTCATTTCGGGGAGCAGGAGACGTACAGTATCATTGGGCCGCATGATGTTGAGGTGTACTTCAGCCTTATTGATCTCTCCATTTCTAATCAGTAATTCCCGTAAATTCTTTTTGAGGAGGTCAGATACCGGCTGACGGCTCTTTATTTTTGAGGGATCTGCCTCATGCGGGAAGATATTCGCTGTAACGACAGGCTGATTGATTTGCAGTAAATCAAAGATATATTCCTCATCGAGAAGTTTTTCATAATCCATATCCTGGATTACCACGGAAGCGCCATCAAGTATGAGAACGGTTCGGTCCAGTGAATCCTTCTGTGTGAATGAATAGTTATCGATCTCAAGCTTGTGATCATCGTAGCTCCAGGTGATGGCATCAAAGGAAAATGAACTGGTTTCAAAGTCAATGCCTTGTTTGCCCAGCATAATTTTAAATTGTGCATCATCAGATAGATCGCGCATGTTCCAGTTGGCAATGAGCAGATCCAGCAACTGAACTTCTATGATCAGATCAGACTTGTTCAGCTGAAGGTCCGCCCTGTCGATCCGGAAGTCTTCAATGTCGAAGTTGTCCAGAATTGCCCTGATACCCGGATAAAAACTCACGATCTCATGGGCAATGTTTACGGGTTCCTTTTTATCCGTTGGTTCGTCGGGCTGCTGTGCGCTTACCCGTGCCAGCGGTTCTATGATTCTGAATAATTCAATCCTAAGCTGACCACTACCAAGCAGATCGAAAAAAGATCCCAGGTTTACTTCGATTTCCGGAATCCTGATGCCTAACAGCCCTGTGGAATCAGATTTGTCCACCTTGGCGATGTCCACACCCGACAGAGCGAAATCCAGTTCAAGATAATCTATTTTAGTGTTTCCAATCGTGAGTGCATACGTACCGTTGCTTTGTTTGTCGACCAGATCGATGAGCGTTTTTTTGAAGCCTTGTACTTTAAAGTATATCAGTCCGATGCAAACTGCCCCCAAAAGGAGAAAAGACAAAGCAATCAGAATTTTCCGAAGCCGCTTTTTTCTTCTTTTTAAAGGTTTCCGTACGACCGTTGCTTCGGGGTTATTCATTTGTTGTGATAATAATTGAACTGTGGGTTAAAATAGGAAATTAACAGGAAAGTGTTCTTCTGTAATTTACCATAAAAATGGATTTAACATGATCCACAATATAATTTGAAACAATCCAAATTGTTTAAATGTAAAAATCAATTGGCAAATTCTTATTTTCCGTTTGGAAATTATAATTCATGAAAAAGTTGTCCCCGCTAGCTAAGAAAATCCTGATTGGAATTGCCTTATTATTCGCTATAATTCTGTTTTCAATCCCGTGGATTGTGGAATATTATCTTGAAAAGAACGATGTCGAATGGCTGGGTCGTGAGGTGGAAGTGGCGGATATTGACATCAATCTATTTACCGGTAAAGTAGGAGTGTACAATGCATTTCTTTTTGAAGAAGACGGTACCACACCTTTTTTAAGATTCGAATCATTTGAGGCAAATATTCGGATGTTATCATTTCTGTCCGGAATTTTTGAACTGGAATATGTTACAGTTTCAAATTCCCTCCTTCGGATCGTTCAGACAGGCGAATCGTTTAACTTTGATGATCTCGCCAAACCGGGCGAGTCTGAATCCACCGGTGAGGATGATGAAGCTGGCGATCCGCCCAGGTATATCATCAATGAAATACTTCTTACCGGCGGGGCCTTTGAATACATCGATAATAATTTATCCTCGAGTATTTTGATCGACAGGATCCGGCTTGAAATCCCCAGGGTTTCCTATGATTACCCGGGATTAGACTTTATCCTGGCGGGAACACAACGGGAAGGTGGAGAACTGGGCTTTGATGGTTCTGTAAACTGGGGTGAATCAAATTTTGCCATGAATGGGGAAATTGCCGACTGGCAACTGCGCCCGTATAAAAACTATCTTAATTCCTACCTGGCAATTCAGGATTTTGCCGGCTTGTACAATCTTCAGCTTAATATAGCCGGAAAGTATGCAGATGAGAAAAGCATTGCGGCATCTGCCTACAGTACGCTTGACAAGTTTCTGCTGGTTGACAATAATTCCGACAGTCTCATTACCTGGAAGCGTGCAGAAATATTTGTGGATTCGGTAAATACTGAAGAACGGCTCTATGATATGGGTACAGCGACACTCGATGCACCCCATATATTATTTAAATATTTCAAGGAGGGCGACAGCTTCTCCGGTTTATTGCTGGATACGACTTCTGCCCAGGTGCTCGATACCGTTTCCGTCGCCCAGCAGGAGATCGTGTTTCAAAATCCGTTTCAATATATTTCAGAATACATCTACTACCTTATTGATGAGGAGGTATTAACGACCTATGGCGCAGACAGTATGGTGATTCATAAAGGCAGGGTCGATTTCCTTGACTATTCCCATCTAGAGGATGCGCAGATCACCCTGGAAAATTTAAATATCCTCATCCCTGAAGTAAGTCCGGAAGATTCAACTCTTTCCATGCTCATAAATTCGAGGATCAATAAAACGGGAAAGTTCAAAGGAGACATGACGCTCTACAGGGCGGGGCTTTCAAATATGGGCATAAATATGGAACTTTCTGATTTTTATTTGACCTCCTTTGATCCTTATTCAAGGCACTACACCGCACATCCGATGTGGGAAGGTGTCATGAACATGAAAAGTTCAACGACGATCCGTGACTACCAGGTTCAAAGTATGAATGAAATTGATATCCTGGATGTCAAAGTGGGAAATAAACTGGATATCGAGTCGGAATATAAGATTCCTCTCCGGTTCGCTGTGGGATTATTAAAGGATGTTAACGGTGATATCCGACTGGAGGTTCCCATCGAGGGCGACCTGCATGATCCGGAATATAAACTGGGCAAAGTGATTTTGAAGGTGATAATGAATCTTTTCGCCAAGGCGGTGGCTTCTCCATATAATTTACTGGCCAGGGCGTTTGATGCGGATGAGGATGACCTAAAATCCATCAAATTCGGAAATGACCAGGATTCACTTGCAAACCCCCAGATTAAGACAATGGACCTCACTGCCCGTGTGCTGGAGCGAAAATCAGATTTGAAAGTATTGCTGGAATACGTCTTTAACGAAAAGGAAGAAAAGGAAATTATTGCACTTCAGTATGCCAAGGAGAAGTACCTTCAGCAGGCGCCGGATTCAATCCGAGGCCTGGGCCGGGACCAGGTATCCAACAGGGATTCATTATTTGTTTTGTACCTGGAGGACAAGGTCGGAGGCCTGGGGCAGCGATCTGTTCAAGCTATGTGTATAGAACTCATCGGGGAAAGCATGCTTGACGAACGTGTTGCATACATTCGTGAGAGTCAGTGGAACCTGGTATCGGAATATCTCTATCAGGAGAAGGGTGTAAGTCCTGAACGCGCAGAAATGAAGGAAACTGAAGATGAAGGATTGATGTCGGTGTATTTACAGCCTACGTTTCTGATTAAGTATGATGTAAGGGACAGCATTCCTGATGGTGTGTTGGAGGAAAATAGACCAGCTGAATCCACTGTACCGGGCGATTCGGTAGTAGTGAATCCAACTGGTAATTAAAGCCGAACTGTAAATCCTACCGGCGCCCGGATTTCCCCGGGGTCGTACATATTCAGATACAGAACAACAGGTTCGGATTGTCCTTCCCAGGTGATCTGATATTTATCCAATAATCCCATGCCATCAAATCCATGTTCTGTTTCGAACGTGCAGCAACTGCCAATTCGCATGTATTTGAGTGATTGTCCTTCCGGACCGGCGAGTGAATTAAGGAACAAACGTTGTCTGATAGCGCCAAGTGAAAGGTCGTCACCGCCAATGTTTACCGGATTGTTGGCGGAATACCCATAGGAAATATCACTGGATATACCGAACAGCTGTATTCCCTGGTTGCCCTGTTCAAGATAAGTCATGTGTTGAACATGCATCACAGGTTCCGGACTGCAGCGAGTAAATAGTATGACGAGTAATAGTAATCCGTATCGCATGGATAGTCATTTTGACTTATATATGCTGGATAAAGCCAAAGTGTAACCGGATATGATGTAAGTTTTATGTTAGAATTAAAAAGTTTCTCATCCTTTCAGGAAAGATTAATACCAGGATGAACAATACCACAAGCAAAAAAATCATCAGAAACAGGAGTCCGAGGGGATAAATAAGTAAACCTTTAATAAAGGCATGTATCCGTTTATTGTGTCGATAAAAATCCATGGCGAAAAAAGCAGTGTACAGCATACTTATTCCCGTTACAATACCGGAAAATGAGATTCCGGTAAATTTGAAGATGGTGATGGAAAAATAATTGAACACCTGTGAATGTGCCAATGAATACAATACTAATACACTGGTTTCCAGCAAATTAAACTTGCTTTTTCGAAATAGCAATGCAGTTGCGAAAAGAAAGAAAGGGAAGAAAAAGAAGGACGCGAATTTAAAATTACTGTATATCCACCCCTGCATGCTTTCCTGTTGTTCGATCTGTTCAGGTGTTAATCCACTTTGTTGAAAAAAGGATGTTTCGTTTCTTGTATAGCCGATCATGTCCACATCCATAATGGTGATCAGCAGCACCAGAATGGTGAGCATGACAAAGTAATAACCCACAGGTCCCACATAGCGAACACGGTTGCCTGCAATGTAAGATTTGGCAACCGTTGCGGGCCTGTAAAAAAGATCAAGAAACGTCCGGCTGAATTTGAAATCAAATCCGATGAGCTTATCCTGGAGGTCGTCAAAAAAGACACGGAAACTGAGACGCCCGACTACTTTTTTTTGGGTGCACCAGGGGCAGTATTCATATTCATGTGGTTTCCCGCAGTTGATACAATTGTGCATCACTCGGCTATTTCTACGATCATTTCCACTTCAACGGGAATGTTGGTTGGCAGCGAGGCCATTCCAACCGCTGCACGTGCATGTTTGCCTGATTCTCCAAAGACTTCGGTCATAAGATCCGAAAAGCCGTTGATCACTTTGGAATGATCAGTAAAATCGTCTGTAGCGTTCACCATACCCAATACGCGTACAACCCTTTTTACTTTACTTAAGTCGCCTATGGCATCTTTCAATGTAGCCAGAACGCAAACACCAGCAAGCCTGGCAGCATCATAGCCTTCTTCAACCGTCAGGTCCTGTCCGACTTTCCCGCGCTTGAATTCACCCCCGCAAGGCCCGTGGCCGGCCAGAAAAATCAGGTTTCCTGTTCTGACGTATTTCACATAATTGGCAACCGGTTTCGAAACCTCAGGCAGGGTGATCCCGAGATCTTCGAGCCTGTCTTCAGGTGATTGCGACAAAACGGGAAATGAAAACAATATCAGGCCGAGGATGAGGTAAAATCTTTTCATATTTTTTTAAATCAAGATAAATAATTACCCGGTCGTATACAATCGGTTGCAAAAAGCTACCAATGAATTCAATACCCCTCGGGCGAATTATTATCTTTGTCAGGATAAAACCTGATTATGTCGAAAAAATCTTTCAAACGTCATACCATAACGGCAGCATTGCCGTACACCAATGGTCCTGTGCATATTGGTCATCTGGCGGGAGTTTACGTTCCCGCAGATATATATGCCCGCTATTTGAGAAGTAAAAAAGAGGATGTTGTTTTTGTCTGCGGATCGGATGAGCATGGGGTGGCTATTACCCTTAAGGCACGCAAGGAGGGGAAAACTCCCCAGGAAATTGTGGATACCTATCATGCCCTGATTCGGGATTCCTTCCGTGATTTTGGTATAGACTTCGACATATATTCAAGAACTTCCTCGGCGGTACATCACGAAACGTCCTCTGAGATGTTTCGTGATCTCTATGAGAAAGGGGTGTTTGAGGAGACCACCTCAGAACAGTATTATGATGAAGAGGCCGGGCAATTTCTGGCCGACAGATATATCGTTGGTACATGCCCCAATTGCGGGTTTGACAATGCCTATGGTGATCAGTGTGAGAAATGCGGAACATCGCTTAGTCCGTCTGAATTGATCAACCCGCGATCTGCCCTTAGCGGATCGGAACCAATTCTCAAACAAACAAGGCACTGGTATTTGCCGATGGGTGATTATGAGAACTGGCTTCGTAAGTGGATTCTGGAAGACCATAAGGAATGGAAATCGAATGTATACGGCCAGTGTAAATCCTGGATTGATGGGGGGCTTAAACCCCGCGCAATGACCCGCGACCTGGATTGGGGGGTGAAAGTGCCTGTTGAAGGGGCAGAAGGAAAAGTATTGTATGTATGGTTTGATGCACCGATTGGTTACATTTCTGCCACCAAGGAATGGGCCGATGAAACAGGGAAGGACTGGAAACCTTACTGGAAAGATCCGGAGACCCGATTGATTCACTTTATTGGCAAGGATAATATTGTTTTTCACTGTATTATCTTTCCGGCTATCCTGAAAGCTGAGGGGAGTTTCATCTTACCCGATAATGTACCAGCCAATGAGTTTCTGAACCTCGAAGGGAATAAAATCAGTACTTCAAAGAATTGGGCAGTATGGTTGCATGAATACCTGGAAGAATTTCCCGGAAAGCAGGATGTGCTGAGATATGCCCTGTGCTCCAATATGCCCGAGAACAAGGACAATGACTTTACCTGGAAGGACTTCCAGGCGCGGAATAACAGCGAGCTGGTGGCGATACTGGGAAATTTTATCAACCGGACGTTGGTCCTTACACATAAGTACTTTGAAGGGTCTGTGCCTGCTGCCAATAGTCTCTTCGATATTGATCAGGAATTGATTGAACAGATCAGAAAGGCGCCGCAGTTGGTGGGCCAGGCGCTTGATCAATTTAAATTCAGGGAAGCTCAAAACGAATTCATGGCCCTTGCAAGGGCGGGGAATAAATATCTCGCTGACACCGAACCCTGGAAAGAAATAAAATCGAACCCGGAACGTGTTGCGACCATTTTAAATCTGGCGCTTCAGGTTGCGGCCAACCTGGTTATCGTCGGATATCCGTTCCTTCCTTTTTCAATGGAGAAATTAAGAATCATGCTTGGAATTGATTCGGTAGATTGGCAGTACGGCGGACAGCCCGATATACTGCAACCCGGTACTGAAATTAACAAAGCCGAACTCATGTTTGAAAAGATTGAAGATGATGCCATACAGGCGCAAATTGATAAGCTGGAAGCAACCCGGGTTTCCAATGAATCAGAAGAATCCAGCGAAAAGACTGCACCAGAACCGGTTAAACCGCAAATTCAGTATGATGATTTTGCGAAACTGGATATGCGGGTGGGAACCATCCTGTCGGCCGAGAAAATGAATAAATCAAAAAAACTGCTGAAGCTCCTGGTGGATACCGGTGTGGATCAACGCGTGGTTCTTTCCGGAATTGCAGAACACTTTCACCCGGATGAAATCATCGGCCAGCAGGTTACAATTCTGGTGAACCTTGCACCGCGAAAGATGATGGGTATTGAATCACAGGGAATGATTCTTATGGCAGAAGATTCGGATGGAAGACTTATTTTTCTCGCTCCTACAGACAGCGCTGATAACGGATCAACAGTGAGCTAGGATTCCCAGTTCGCTGTTTTTTCCTCGAAAGAAATATCCCGGGAGGCATGAATATGCACTTTGATATGTGCCACTAACTCCTGGGCTCCGTTGTCAAGAAGAATTTCCTGAGCTGCCCTGATCACGTTCATGACCTCATCATAAGGCCCCTCGATAACAGTTTCCATCGGTGTGACACGAAATCGCAACCCCGATTTTTTGATGACCCCGATAGCATCGTCTATCAGTCCATAAGCTGTTTTGTCTGCAGGATGGCCGATCGGTATCACCTGCAGGGAGGCGTTGATCTGATGTTTCATGTGCTAGTCATTAAATTCATTCATGGTGCGGACGATCCCGATACTGCAAAAGGAGAGGATCATTTCAGAGGCTTTCTGAATAGGGAATTCCAGCTCCCTGAATTCTTCCTTGCTGAAATTACTCAGAACATAATCAACCTGGTGCCCTTTATGGAAATTATCACCGATCCCGAACTTTAATCGGGGGTAATTTTGTCCGCCGGTAAGGTCTTCAATACTCTTGAGGCCATTGTGACCGGCAGAGGAGCCTTTCGCACGCATACGAAGTTTACCGAAGGGGAGGGCGAAGTCATCAACGACCACCAGCAGGTTCTCTTTTGGTATTTTTAACTCCTGCAGCCAGTATTGGACAGCCTTGCCGCTCAGGTTCATGTATGTGGTGGGCTTGATGAGGTGAATTTTCCGGCCTTTATGTGCGAACTCTGATTTCATCGCGTGTCGCTCGACCTTGAAAGAGGCATCTTTCTCTTTGGCCAGGTAGTCGAGTACAAGAAAGCCGATGTTGTGACGAGTTAGTTCATACTCGGCTCCGATGTTACCCAAACCTGCAATCAAATATTTCATAGGACAAAAATGATAAAAAAAATCCTGTCATGAAGCCATGACAGGATTTTGTATTCTGATGCGGAATAATTAGGATTCAGCACTTTCTTCAGCAGCGCCTTCAGCACCTTCGGCACCTTCAGCAGCTTCAGCTGCAGCCATTTCTTCTTCCAGTTCCTCAGCTTCTTCCTCAGCAGTTTTACCGCGAAGTGCACGTGGAATTTCCACAACCGCAACGGATGCGATTTTCGGATCCAGGATTTCGAAATCTACTTCGTTAATTTCACCTACCTTGATAGATCGTCCGAAGTCAAGTTTTTCAAGACGAACCTCAATGAATTCAGGCATGTTTTTAGGCAGCGCCTTAATTTTCAGGTATCTTCTTTTCTTAATCAGTGTTCCACCTTTCGTTACACCAGGGGATGTTCCTTCAAAGTGAACCGGAATATCCATTTTAACAAATTTGCCTTCGAAAAGCTGAAGGAAATCGACGTGAAGGAGTACCTCACTTACCGGGTGGAACTGGATATCCTGCATAATTGCCTGATAAATATCACCTTCAATGTTGAGGGTAACAAAATGGGCACGGTCGGAATAAACCAGGTCACGGAAAAGATACATTGGCGCGTGGAAGTGAACTTGTTCTTCACCACCATAAATCACACATGGTACATTTCCTTCCAGACGAAGCCTTCTGGACTCTGATTTGCCGAGATTTGCTCTTTTAAACCCTATAATCTCAACTGTTTTCATCTTATATTTAATTTAGTTTAGTAATTACGATTGTATAAATAATGCACTAATGGAGCCATGTTCATGAATGGCCCTGATCGCGCCTGCAAAGAGATCGGCTACGGTCAGTACTTTTATTTTTGAAGATTCCCGATTCAATGGAATGGTATCTGTAACCACGAGCTCTTCAAGAACTGAATTTTCAATATTCTCATAGGCATTACCCGATAGTACCGGATGTGTTACCACCGCACGTACCGAGTTCGCTCCTTTTTCCTTTAGCAGGGCTGCTGCCTTGCACATGGTTCCTCCCGTATCGATCAGGTCATCGACCATGACCACATCCTTGCCTTCCACATCTCCAATAAGACGCATTGAAGCCACTTCATTGGCACGTTGACGGTGTTTGTCACAGACAACCAGTTCAGCGTTAAAGAACTTTGCAAATGCCCTTGTCCGCTTTACACCACCTACGTCAGGAGACGCGAAGATCAGATCAGGCAATTGAATTGATTTGAGATACGGTATGAAAATGGATGTTCCGTCGAGGTGATCCAGCGGAATATCAAAGAATCCCTGGATTTGATCTGCATGAAGATCGCATGTCATAATCCGGTCTGCTCCGGCCGCAGAAAGCAGGTTTGCCATTAGTTTGGCAGCGATCGATACACGCGGCTTATCTTTCCGATCCTGTCGCGCATAGCCAAAATAAGGAACCACAGCCGTCACATACTTTGCACTTGCGCGTTTGGCTGCGTCGATCATTAATAATAATTCAAGAAGGTTGTCGGTAGGCGGGAAGGTTGACTGGATCAGAAAAACATCCGCACCACGAACAGATTCGCCGAAATATGGAGAGATTTCACCGTCGCTGAAGCGCTGAAGCGTACTTTCGCCCAGGGGCTTTCCATACGCCTTGGCGATCTTTTCAGCCAGGTAGAGTGAACTTTCTCCGGAAAATATTTTTACTTTCGACATACCTATTTTCGGTGAAAAAACGAGGGTGGACAAGCGGCCCACCCTCGTTTTTTTGATAAGTTGCCCGACTAGGGCTCGAACCTAGACTCTTCTGAACCAAAATCAGACGTGTTGCCAGTTACACCATCGGGCATTTTCCCCTCGAATTTGGGATGGCAAAGGTAATATTTATTTTTAAAAAATTACAAGTGCCTTTTAAAATTCTTATGGTGTTTGTGTCATGAGTTCTTTCTTTTCCTCCAGGAACCCATCTGCAAAGAACTGATATTTGTTGAGGATTGAGCGAACAGCATTGCGTACTTCGCGCTGATCGGCAAAATTTACATCTCCGTAATTGTCGGTTGCATACCCCTGCCAGATAGAAACATTTTGCTTCCGGTCAAAAACCTGAATCAGCAGTGTGCCCCGCGGAATATTTAATTTTAACTGATCATAGGACAGATCGCGATCTTTCTTTCGCATCCATTCCTCGATATCCGGCTGTGAATAACCCCGGAAATTCAGACTGTCCATGTAAACAGTGTAGGAAAGAAGTAAATCGGGCTTTCGGTCTCTTAATTTGTAACCCAGAAAATTCATGTGTGATTCAATAGAACCTCGGATCATGCCGCTGATCTCTGTCTTTGAGTCAGTGAAGTTCTCTTCCTGACGAATGAAATCATAGGAATTATACTTATCAAACCGGCCACGGTAGCTGTAGTCGTACTCGACGGGCAATTCTTTGTAACTGAAACAACCCGTCAGAAGAATTAAGAGTGCAATTGAGTAGAGTTTTTTCATGGGTCTTCTAGAATTTAGGGCCTATGAAATTACCTAAAAAAACCCAATTCGTTAATACAATTGGAAATAAAAACAATTTTGTCGGCTACAAAACATTTTGATTTTCAAGCCAGATTCGTGCAGAAATGAACGGTATAATCCAGGGTGAAACTTCATCTTTACTTCGATTGGAAGGATAGTATGCCCAGTTCCAGGGGTATAATGACCGTTCAATATGCGGCATTATGGCAAGATGACGCCCATCCTCCGATATGAGTGCCGCTGTCGCAAAATCTGAACCGTTCGGATTGCCCGGATAATTTTCGTATGCATACTGTGCCGCGATACCATAATTTTGTTTGCCTTCAGGCAAAACAAATTTTCCTTCACCATGTGCAAGCCATACTCCCAGCCGTGATCCTGCCAGCGCACTTAACATGACTGAATTGTTTTCCGGTATTTCGATGTTTACAAAGGCCGACTCGAATTTCCCTGAGCTGTTATGGTGCATTTTCGGATGATGGGGCCTGTCCGGGTATAACAAACCTAATTCCATCATAAGCTGACAGCCGTTACAAACTCCCAGGCTCAATGTATCCTCCCTTGCATAAAAGTCTTTCAGAGCCTTGTTGGCTTTTTCGTTATAAATAAAGGCTCCTGCCCAGCCCTTAGCTGATCCTAATACATCGGAATTGGAAAAACCACCGACGAAAACGATCATTTGAACATCCGAAAGGTCTTCTCGTCCGCTGATCAGATCAGTCATGTGAATATCTTTCACCTCGAAACCTGCCTGATACAGGGTCCAGGCCATCTCACGGTCACCGTTCACGCCCTTTTCACGTATGATTGCGCACTTGATTTTACCAGGGGAAGTACGGCGAAGTGACAGATCAAGATCTGCCAGGGAACCACTGAATTGTTCCGGAAAATGAAAGTTTAGGGGCTGAACGGCAAAGTTTGCATATCGCTGCTCCGCGTGGCTGGTTTCGCGTTGATTCCGGTCCATGAGATATGAATTGGTAAACCAGGTATTTCTTAACTCATGAACATTCAGCTGAAAACGTTTTCCACGATGCCTCAGGTCCACCAAATGATTGGTTGTTACCTGTCCGATTCTGTAGGCAAGCAGATCATATTTCTCAAAAACCTCATTTGCGATATCATTATCCCTTACCTGAACAACAACGCCGGGTTTTTCAGAAAAGAGTATTTTAACCAGATCCGATTCCGGTAATTCAGAAAGATCAAGATCCAGGCCGCACTCGGTTGAAGGGAAGCACATTTCGAGCAGTGTCGTGATCAATCCTCCTGATGCAATATCATGACCGGCGACCAGCTGTTCTCTACCTACCAGAATTTGAATGGCATGAAAGCATTTGGCGAAATATTCACTATCCTGCACATCCGGCGGTGTCGCGCCGATTTTGCTGATTACCTGGGCAAAAGAACTTCCATCAAGGGAAAACGCGCCTCCTGCAAAATCAATATAGTAAATGCTGCCTCCGGCCTGGCTATCCGCTACGGGGGTTATGGTTTTGCGAATATCACTCACTTCACCCACCGAACTTACGATGACTGTTCCAGGTGAAGAAACGGTTTTTCCATCTGGATATTTTTGCGTCATCGACAGTGAATCTTTTCCCGTAGGTACGTTGATTCCCAGCGAAATTGCGAATTCACTAAGTGCCTCTACGGCTGCATAGAGCCTGGCATTTTCTCCGGCGTTTCGTGTTGGCCACATCCAGTTGGCACTCAGGGATACGCCGTTCAGGCCGTGACGCAGCGGCGCCCATACCAGGTTGGTTAGTGCTTCAGCTACAGCAAGTCTTGATCCGGCACCCGGATCGGCCAGGGCTGCTACCGGCGCATGGCCAATCGAAGTAGCCACACCTTCAAATCCGCTATAATCCAGCGCCATCACCCCTACGTTGTTCAGCGGAAGCTGAATTGACCCGCAGGTCTGTTGTGTGGCAACTTTTCCGGTTACAGAACGGTCTACTTTATTTGTCAGCCAATCTTTACAAGCTACTGCTTCCAGCTGTAATACCTGTTCGATATACTGGTTGAGCATATCAGCATCATAGGAAACAGGGGCAAAGGATTCTGTTGAGGTCGTATCTTCAAGTATCGTCCTGGGAGATGATCCGAACATGTGTCCTAAAGACCAATCCATCGGATTATGACCGGTTTTTTTATTTTCGAAAACAAATTTATGATCACTGGTTACTTCACCGACCTCGTAAATAGGCGCGCGTTCACGTTCAGCAACCTTTCTGAGGGTTTCCACATCCTTTTGATGCATCACGAGTCCCATGCGCTCCTGGGATTCGTTTCCGATGATCTCCTTGTCGGAAAGGGTCGGGTCGCCAACGGGTAACTTGTTCACCTCAATTCGGCCGCCTGATGCTTCCACCAGTTCGGAAAGACAATTAAGATGCCCACCGGCACCATGATCGTGAATCGAAACGATGGGATTCTCCGCCTGTTCCTGCATCGCGCGGATGGCATTCATTACACGTTTCTGCATTTCCGGATTGCTTCGCTGTACAGCATTCAGCTCAATGCGGTTGTCAAATTCACCGGTATCAACCGATGAGACTGCTCCTCCGCCCATACCGATTCGATAATTATCACCACCCATGACAATGATTCTGTCGCCCGCTACGGGCTGACCTTTCTGACTGTCGGATTTTTTTCCAAATCCGATACCACCGGCAAGCATGATTACCTTATCATACCCAAGGACCGAATCATTTTCCTTGTGCTCGAATGTCAGCAGGCTTCCACTGATCAGCGGCTGCCCAAATTTATTTCCAAAGTCACTGGCTCCGTCTGAGGCCTTAATCAGAATATCCAGGGGTGTCTGGTACAACCACGGACGTTCCGGAACTTCATTCTCCCACGGCTTGTCATCCGCAGTGCGTGGATAGGAGGTCATGTATACGGCTGTTCCCGCGAGCGGTAAACTGCCTTTACCACCGGCCAGTCGGTCGCGAATTTCGCCGCCGCTGCCGGTGGCCGCTCCGTTAAATGGCTCTACCGTTGTCGGGAAATTATGTGTTTCAGCCTTCAGACTGAGAACGGTTTCAATGCGTCTGGTGGCAAAGAAGTCGGCAATGTCCTGTCGGACAGGCGCAAACTGATCTACTTCCGGACCTTCGATGAAGGCAACATTATCCTTATAGGCGGAAACGATGAAATTGGGATTTCTTTTGGAAGTTTCCTTGATGAGCTGAAACAGCGTATGGTGTTTAGTTTCACCGTCAATGATGAATTCCCCGTTAAATATCTTGTGCCTGCAGTGTTCAGAATTTACCTGTGAGAATCCGAATACTTCGCTGTCGGTGAGTTTTCTTCCCAGATCCCTGCTTACCGATTCCAGGTATTCAATTTCTTCATCGCTCAGCGCCAGTCCCTCTGCTTTGTTGTAAGCTGCAATATCTTTGATTTCACGTACGGGTTCCGGGTCATGGGCAATATCAAAAATTTCCTGGTCAAGCCCTGAATATTTCATTTGCAGCATCCGGTCGAATTCAAGATGATCTTCATCGGCCCGGTGGAACATTTCAATACGCTGAATTCCCCTGATTCCCATATTCTGAGTGATCTCCACCGCATTTGTACTCCACGGAGTGATCATTTCTTTCCTCGGCCCTATGTGGGTGCCTGAGAGTTCATCCTGCTCAAGCGACTCGGCGTCACCGAACAGCCAGCACAGTTTTGTTATATCTTCTTGAGAAAGGGTATGGGAGGTTCCGACGGCATAAACGGTGTCATGCAGTCCAAGGAAGAAACGGATCATCATGATTGCATTGCTATTATGCTGCAAAAGTAGCTAAAAGAAAATAAAGAAGTACGGTCTTTTGCTGAATTGGAAAAGAGGCCTGCTAGAAGAACTTCTTGTAGTTTTTCTCATCCGACCAGAATTCATGGCAAGCATCGATATGGTCTTTTTTGAATGATTTATCTTTTTTCAATTCTTTCCATTCTCCCAGACCCAGTCGTTCGCACATTTTATAAAAGCGATCGTCCTGTCCGTTTTTGCCATTTTTCACCAGCGCACTAAGCAAAGGTCTTCCCGCCTCATGTTCAGTTTCGGATATTTCATCCAGGATCTCTCCCAGAAGCTGCTTCTCATGTTTTATATCCATGTTCAAACCAAGATCCGTTGTAACAATGAGCCTGCGATAGGATACAGGCATAGGATCGGTACGTGAAAGCTGAATTAATTTATTTCGTATGCGTGTATTCAAGAGTATCAGGGGTTTATCCGAATAACAAAAATAATGAATTAGATACTTTTTTGCCTATGTATTGCGGCAACCTTTGCAATTAGCTGGTTGTGACCACTTTCAATTTCTATCAGGTCGGCCTTTCTTACATATTTAAGCAGGTTTTCCATCGCATCGGGGGTGATGATACGGTCATATTTTCCTACGTAGATGGTTAATGGGATTTCATATTGATTTATCAGGTCTGCGGTTTCCTTCATTCGGAATGTAAGGGGTTTGAACATAATCCAGGAATAATAGACCCGTCGTCTTTTTTTGCGTGTATCCATATGGAGGGAGGCGAATTTACTCAGACCTTTATCCAGCAGACCGGCTTTTTCCACCAGGTTCACCAGGTTGTAGAATCGCCAGGGCTTCACGATCATACTTCTGAAATATGGCTTGATCACCAGCGGATAACTGGCAAGGCTGTACCAGGTACTTGTTTTAATGCCGTCGGGTGCCAGCATGATGATCGATTCCACGCGGGACGGAAGCGCGTGCAGTGATGCAAGAACAAACTTCCCGCCCATACTGAAGCCCATCAGTGAAAATCGTTCAATTCTTTCATGATCCAGGAAAGCCACCAGAATCTCCTTCCAGATATCAGGCTGAAGCGAGCCCAGTGAATCGCTCCAAAATGATTTTCCATGGTAAAATATATCGAAGTGGATGGTTGTATAAACTGAATTGTCTTCCAGCGGGAACATATCCGGGGCTGTCTGACCAAAGCCGTGAAATGTAAGCAGATGGCGCTTGCCATACCCATGGCGATAATAATGAATGACGATTTCATGCCCCCGAATCTTCAGGTGAAGATGTTCTTCCTTTCCGTCCTGTTTCATGATTGAAAAATAATTTAAAAAAAATACACTTTCTACTGAACCTTTTCAAATGGCGTTCGTTAGGACTGCTATAAACCCAGGAAACTTTGATCATGTTAAAAGTTTCCACGGTGTTAAGTTAATGTTAAGTTGGTTAAAACAATGGAAATAAGTGAGAAGATAATTGCCGCAGCCAGTGAATTATTTCAGCGATACGGTGTGCGCAGTGTTTCGATGGATGACATCGCCTATCATTTATCCATGTCTAAGAAAACGCTTTATCAGTATTTCAAGGATAAGGATGAGATCGTAACGACGGCATTCCGCCGCCATATGGATAAGGAGAAGGAGGAGTACGATGAAATCTACAAGGTATCCAAAGACCCTATAGACGAGCTTACAAGGGTTTCTGTTTGCATGAGGAAGGATTTTAAGAACATTAATCCATCCCTGCTTTTTGATATCCGCAAGTATCATCCGACTGCATGGGAGATCTGGCTGGAATTTAAAAACGACCACATATACGGAACAATCACCGACAACCTGAAAAGAGGGATCGAGATGGGATGTTTTCGTAAGGATATAGATGTAGAGGTAATGGCCAAATTACGCCTGGAACAGGTGCAGATGGCATTTGATAACCAGCTCTTTCCACCGGATAAATTTGATCTTCCGTCTACTCAAATGCAGTTTTTTGAACATTTCATACGGGGAATACTCACTGAAAAAGGGGTGAAACTGTATGAAAGCTACCTTAATGAAAAAGAAGCTTCAGAGCTATGAGAAATATAATTGTCCTACTAATTCTGTCCGTTGTCGCCACAACATCTTTCGCACAGGAAACTGCATTAACACTCGAGGAGTGTATAAATTATGCACTTGAGCATAACCAGGAATACCTGAATGCGAACCTTGAAACGGAGATTTCCGATTACGTTGTGAAGGAAACGATTTCCGACGGCTTGCCCCAGCTGAACGGCAACCTTGACCTTACCTATAACATAAAAATTCAGACAAGTTTCATCCAGGATTTCATCTCCCCGGCGGTATATGACGTCCTTCAGGGAGAGGGATTGCTGGAACCGGGGCCTACCCCGGATCCTCAATTCTTCCCGGTTCAGTTCGGGACCAAGTATGCGGGAAATGCCAATATTAGCCTAAACCAGATGGTTTTCGATGGAAGTTTCTTTGTAGGACTGAGGGCAGCCAGAACATTTGCAGAGCTTTCCTACAAGGATCGGATCCGTACCAAGATCGATGTTGTCGAAGGAGTTAGCAAAGCGTATTATCTGGCGATGGTGAATCAGGAGCGGCAGGAACTGATTCTCAAAAACTATCAGCGTCTTGATACGCTCCTTCAGGAAACCCAGGCATTGTATGAAAATGGTTTTGCTGAAAAAATTGATGTAAACCGGATTCAGGTGCAATTCAACAATATCCGGGTCCAGCAGGATAACATTGCCAGGTCAGTTGCCTTGTCCAAGGCCCTGCTGAAATTTCAGATGGGCATGTCACCAAAAGACGACCTCGAATTGAAGGATACCATCGATGAATTGATTTTCCAGGAAGTTCCTGCGCAGGTATTTCAGGATTTCGATTACAATCGACGGATTGAGATGTCCTATCTCCAAACCAATATTGAATTGAATCAGCTGGACATTAAAAACGTGAAAATGGGCTATCTGCCAGACATCGACCTCTATGGTGCGTTGGGTGCAACAGCCGGAACGCAATCAAGTGGTGAATTATTCAAACCGGGGACAAACTGGTTTGACTACAGTGCGGTTGGTGTGAGAATGCAATTACCCATCTTCGATGGCCTGAGAAAAAGTCATCAGATCCAGCAGCGCAAGATCAAGGCGTTACAGCTCGAAAACTCCAGGGAACAACTGCAGAACTCAATCGATGTCGAAATTCAGCAGTCGGCCACCAACTACCAGCTCGCTGTAGATAACCTGAAGGCCCAGTTGGAGAATATGGATCTCGCCGAGGAAGTATATAATGTCGCGAAGATAAAATACGAAGAAGGAGTGGGTTCCAGCATCGAAGTCACCAATGCCGATGCGGACTATAAAGAATCACAAACGAATTACTACAACGCCCTCTATGATGCGCTTATCGCGAAGGTTGAGCTTCAAAAGGCATATGGCGTCCTGATAGAACAAAACTGAAAATAACAACTTAGAAACCTCAAATCGAATGAAAAATATCCTTTTATATCTCACCGTATCTGCCGCTGTTCTGGCTGGTTGTTCCAGTGGGAACGATTCGCTGGAAGCGAAAAAAGAAAAAGTAGCGGAATACAAAAAAGAATTACACGAGATCAATGTGAAAATCCGTGAGCTTGAAAGCGAGATCGCCTCGCTGGAGGGAGTATCAGAGCAACGAAGTAATGCAATTCTGGTGAATACAAGCCCGGTTCAGCCTACCCGCTTTACACACGCAATTGATGTTCGCGGAAATGTTGCTTCCCGTACGAATGTTTTTCTCTCTTCTGAAACGGGAGGTGCCATTCAACAGGTTCGTGTTTCAGAAGGAAATGTCGTGAAGAAAGGGGACATCCTGGTAACAATTGACAATGCGATCATCCGGAATAATATTGCAGAGGTAAAAACAGCGCTTGAGCTTGCCGAGGCAGTTTTTGAACGCCAGAGTAACCTGTGGGAGAAAAAGATCGGAACGGAAATTCAATACCTCGAAGCAAAAAACCGTAAGGAATCACTTGAAAGGCAACTAACAACACTTGAGACGCAGTTGAGTAAGACCATCATCCGGGCTCCGTTTGCCGGAAGTGTCGATGCCGTAGAAGCAAAGGTTGGACAGATGGCTCAGCCTGGGATGCCTTTGGTGCAGATTGTAAATCAAAATGACATGTACATTGAAGCAGACGTTTCGGAGCGCTTTATTGGAGACTTTAAGAAAGGGGATCATGTAGAAGTATTTTTCCCGATTGTGAACCGAAAGATCGAAACTTCCATCATCGCGGTGAGCGAAATCATTAACCTGGAAAACCGTACGTTCAAAATTGAGATGCGCATGCCTAAGGTGGATTTTGTCGTGAAGCCTAACCAGGTTGTGGTGATTCAGCTAATCGATTATACACGGGATTCTACGATTGTCGTACCTACCGAACTTATTTTGTCTGATGCCGACGGCAAGTTCCTCTATGTTGTGGAGGATCAGGATAATCAGCAGGTCGCCGCCAAAGCCCGCATTAGTGTTGGAATGACAAGTGAAGGGAAGACTGAAATCCTTGACGGACTGGAAATAGGGGATTTAGTCGTGCTGCAGGGGTACCGTGATCTCACCGAAGGAACCATTGTCGAACAAACAGAGAAGTCTACAGAAACTGCCAAACTCTAATTTAACATGGCTGATAATAACGAAATAAAAAAGGGTGATTTCCAGGAGAAGGAATTCGGGTTGACGGTCGCATCTCTCAATAACCGGACAACCGTGTTTTTCCTGCTTTTCCTGATCGTGGTAATGGGTATCAATTCTTATATCTCATTGCCCAAGGAAAGCTATCCCGAAGTTACCCAGCCGATGGTATATATCGGTACCGCATATCCGGGCAATTCACCTGTGGATATTGAAAATCTCATTACCAGGCCGCTCGAAAAGGAGATCAATGATATTTCGAACCTGGACAACATCAAGTCAACCTCGGTTCAGGATTTTTCAACGATCATTGCTGAATTTGATGCCGATATTGATATTGAGGATGCGCTTCAAAAGGTAAAAGATGCCGTTGACAGGGCCAAGCAGGATCTTCCTTCCGACCTCGATCAGGATCCCAACGTATTCGAAATGAATTTTTCGGAATTCCCGATTATGAACATCAACCTTTCGGGAAATTACCGGGTCGAAAAACTGGAAGAGATTGCCGAGGACTTCAAGGATGAGCTCGAGAAAATATCCGAGGTTTCCTACGTTGAGATTCGTGGCGTAGATGAAAAGGAAGTAAAAATAATGGCAGACCCCTACCTGATGGACGCCCGGCAGGTGAACTTTTCCGATATCGAGAACGCGATCAGGGGAGAGAACATCACTTTTTCCGGCGGAAGCATCAGGGAAGGAGATATCCGGCGTACCATTCGTGTTGTTGGTGAATTTAGCGATCCCCTGCAGATGCTGGATATTGTGATCAAGCATCAGGATAATAACATTGTTTATCTGCGGGATGTGGCTGATGTTGAATTTGATTACAAGGAAAAACAAAGCTATGCACGCCTGGATCAGCGCCCGGTTGTTTCTGTGGATGTCGTGAAGCGAAGTGGTGAGAACCTGTTGATCGCCACCGACAAGATTAATCAGAAGATCGATGAGATGAAACAGAAGTATCCCGCTGATCTGGAGTTCAATATTACCAACGATCAAAGCCAGATGACCCGGGATCTCGTGAATAGCCTTGAAAATAATATTATTTCGGGAGTTATACTGGTTGTACTTGTACTGCTGTTCTTCCTGGGTACACGCAACGCATTGTTTGTGGGAATCGCTATTCCTGTATCCATGTTCATGTCATTTCTTATTCTGAGCTTCCTGGGCATTTCGATCAATATGATGATCCTTTTCTCACTGATCCTCGCACTTGGGATGCTGGTTGATAACGGTATTGTAATTGTTGAGAACGTTTATCGCCTGATGGAAGATGGCATGACACCCTGGGAAGCAACCAAACTGGGCGTTAGTGAAGTGGCGTGGCCCATCATTACCTCAACAGCTACCACGCTGGCGGCATTCCTGCCACTTGTGTTATGGCCGGGTCTGATCGGTGAATTCATGCGCTACCTGCCAATAGGGGTAATCATTACGCTGGCATCCTCATTATTTGTAGCCCTGGTGATCAACCCTGCGCTGATATCAATGTTTATGAAGATTGAGGATCATTCCAAAATTGACCATTTTAAGACGTTGCGAAATGCCGGAATACTGTTACTGATCGGAATCGCACTTGTTTTTACACCGGTCATGTGGCTTGGAAATATATTGATTTTCTTTGGCTTGCTGATTCTGCTGAATGTATATATTCTGATGCCTTTGTCGGACCGCTTTCAGCGAAGTTTTCTTCCATGGCTTGAGGAAATCTACTGGAACACCGTCAATTATGCCCTTGTCGGTTTCAGACCATATCTTATTTTTTGGGGAACAGTTGCACTTCTGGTAGTTGCTGTGTTCCTGAATGCTGCATTTCCACCTAAGGTGGAGTTCTTTCCGGAGAATATGCCAAAGTATGTCAATGTATTCATTGAGTTTCCGGATGGCACGGATATTGAAAAAACCAATTCCTTTTCGAAGGAGATAGAAAGCCGTATAGCCCGCGTAATAGAGCCCTATAACGAAATAGTGGAATCGATGATTGCCAAGGTTGGCCAGGATACGGCAGATCCAAATGATCCGTCTGCCTTCGGACAGTCGGACACCCCCAATAAGGCACGCATTACTGTAAATTTCGTTGAATTCAAGGAAAGAGGGGGGGTAGATACCCGAAAAGTGATGTCAGAAATCAGGGAAGCGGTGCAGGGATACCCGGGAGTTAATATAGCTGTAGATAAGGATAATATGGCTCCCCCAACGGGTAAGCCTGTAAATATTGAAGTGACGGGAGAGGATATTCCAAAGTTGATCAGCGTGGTGGAAGACATGAAGAAGTATATCAATGAGGCGGGAATAGACGGTATTGAACAGCTTCAAAGTGATATGAGCATTGGAAAGCCTGAATTGCTCGTTAATATAGACAGGGAAAAGGCACGTCGATTCGGATTATCAACCCAGACGATCGCGAATGAAATTCGTACCTCTTTGTTCGGTAAGGAAATTTCAAAATTTAAACAGGGTGAGGACGATTATGAGATCCAGCTACGGCTTCAGGATGAATATCGCTATGACCTGGAAGCGCTCAGAAACAAATCCATCACGTTTAGAAACCAGGTGAATGGGCGCATTATGCAAATTCCCATTTCATCGGTGGCAGAGCTCGAACTCAGTACTACCTATGGATCTGTGCGTCGTAAGGACCTTGATCGCGTGATTACCCTTTATTCCAATGTTCTGGCTGGCGCCAATGCAACGGAGATCAATGACCAGCTGAAGGTACTTCTGGAGGATTTTGAAATGCCGGCCGGCTACTCCTATAAATTTGGGGGTGAGCAGGAAAAACAAGCAGAGGAATTGGCATTCCTGCAACAGGCGCTTGTTCTTGCGGTTTTCATCATATTTATGATCATCGTTGCGCAGTTCAATAAAGTTACTACCCCACTTATCATCATGTCGTCAGTGGCCCTAAGTACGGCAGGCGTGCTGCTGGGATTATTCATTTTCGATATGAAATTCGTCATCATCATGATGATGATCGGAATTATTTCACTTGCCGGTGTGGTTGTAAATAATGCCATCGTGCTGGTGGATTTCATTGAGCTGATCCGGAAGCGCAAGCAAAAGGAACTGGGCGTAGACCGTCTTGATTTTCAGCATATCAATGAAGCGATCGCAGAGGCAGGAAAAACACGTTTGCGTCCGGTTCTGCTGACGGCTATTACAACGATCCTCGGACTGATTCCGTTGGCGGTCGGGATCAACTTTGATTTTGTTAAGTTCTTCGCAACCTATGAAGTCGACTTCTACATTGGGGGAGATAACGTGGTATTCTGGGGACCCATGTCGTGGACCATTATTTTCGGATTGACGTTTGCAACTTTCCTTACGCTAATTGTTGTTCCGGTCATGTATCAGTTCTTTGCGAAGATCAATCGCAAATTGAATATAAGTTAAATTAAAGGGGGACATCGAACAGGTGTCCTCCATCAGACATAATGAATAGAGTTTTTGTGATCGGTGTTGTTTTAGCAATTCTCCTCTTGATTGACATATATGTTTATCAGGCGGTGAGCTTTGTTATGCGAAATTTTTCCTCGACCAGTCAGCAAATCGTGCGCTATACCTATTGGTTCTTTACAGCGGCAACATTTGCGGTCATTCTGCTATATAATTTCGGTGATCCGGATATATGGAAGGGCAGTACCCGGAGCGTTGTATTCACCATTATTTTCATCAATTACTTTTCAAAAGTTTTTGCAGCCCTGTTCCTCGTGGTAGATGATATCATTCGGCTCGGCCGGTGGATTGCAGGCCTGTTTCAATCCGGTGGATCATCTGTTTCTGAAGGACAGACCATTACCCGAAGTGAATTCCTGACGAAGACAGCACTCGTTGCAGGAACTGTGCCATTGCTTACGATGAGTTATGGTATTATCTCCGGGGCGCATGATTACAGAATTCGCAGAAAGACCATTTACCTGCCCAATCTTCCCTCATCTTTTGACGGGATTACCGTTGCACAGTTATCAGATATTCACTCAGGCAGTTTTTTTAACAAAACAGCTGTTAAGGGCGGAGTTGAAATGTTGATGGCTGAAAAGCCTGATATGGTGTTTTTTACCGGCGACCTGGTAAATAATGAAACGTCGGAAGTGAAGGATTATGTGCCAATATTCGAAAAGGTGAAGGCACCGCTGGGCGTTTTCTCCACTACAGGAAATCATGATTACGGAGACTACCGCAGTTGGAACTCTGAGCAAGCCAAAAAACAGAATTTCGAAGATCTGAAAGAAGCCCATCGTTTAATGGGATACGATCTGCTGATGAATGAAAATCGTTATATCGAGGTTGACGGAGAGAAAATTGCGGTCATCGGAATCGAAAACTGGGGGGCTGGCCGGTTTGCCAAATATGGCAAACTTGATGAAGCCATGAAGGGAACTAATGAGGCCCCTGTAAAATTACTTCTTTCGCACGATCCAAGTCACTGGGATGCGCAGGTAAGACCCAACTATCCGGATGTGGATATTGCATTTGCCGGGCATACCCATGGTTTTCAATTCGGTGTAGAATGGGGTGATTTCAAATGGAGTCCTGCACAATATGCCTACAAGCAGTGGGCCGGACTTTATCAGCAGGATCAGCAATATCTCTATGTGAACCGGGGATATGGGTACATCGGTTATCCGGGTCGGATAGGAATTCCACCTGAAATTACGCTGATAACCTTAAAAAAAGGTATTAATCCTCCAGCTTGATCCAGTCATCACTGGATGATACCCCGATGGTACCATCCTGATACTCCATAAGAAAATCGAGCATTACGGGTGTCCTGCACCCCTGAAATGAAGTTTCTCCCGTTGCACGCAGAATGATCGGGTAGGAATAACCATAATCCCTGCTGATCCGTACGAGACTGTCATTCTCATTGATTAGAAATCCATACTCAACTTCAATGGGACCTTTTTTGCAGCCGTTAAGCGCCAATCCAAAAATATCATAAACATATGTGCCGGTACCATCTTCCCGGATTTCCAGGTACCCGTCTTTCGCCCCGGAATATTTTCCATTGAAGCGCGAAACATTATAGGCGGTTCTATACACCTTGCCTTCATACTCCATTTGCCTGACAGGCTCATTCGCTTTTTCCTGGCTGTAAAAAATTGCCAGCAAAAGTATGCCTATTCTGATCATTAAAATGGCAGGTCTTCTTCCCCGTTGGATTCGTTATTGATCCATTCAGGCTCTTCCATGTTGTCCATTCCGGGTGCAGGGGGCATTCCTTCCACATCCTTTTCAAGACGCCATGCCTGTAGTGAGTTGAAATATTTTACCTGTCCCTGGGGGTTGGTCCATTTACGTCCTTTCAGGTTAAAGTATACATTTACCTCATCGCCGGCCGAAAACTGATCCAGCTGTGCACATTTGTCCTGGATCATTTCGAATTGGAGAAATTCTGGATATTGAGGGTTTTCTACGTATTCCAGGACAAAATCACGTTTTTGAAATTTGTCTGAAATTTTTTGTGTAGTGGAGATCTCTAAAATTTTACCTTTTACATTCATGAGTGAGTACTGTTTTCTACAAAACTAAGGGGTGGCATGCGATTACCACAACTTTATCTTTTTTTTCTGAATACAAGTCGCATGACCCATAAAAATATGAGTACGCCAACAAGAATTATGAAGAGTGTGGTCGCATCGATCTGTTCAACGGCATGCATCTTATATTGTATATTTTAGCTGAATTTTTAATTCATGTTCACGGTAACCTGATTTCTCAGGGGATGAAACTGTGAGTGCCCACCGAAACCAGCCCGTCAGGCTTCGGTTAAACCTGTGTCTCACCAGCAGGAAAGCACGGTATCCTTTTCCGTAATACGAAGGTAAGGAAAATGATCCCCAAACATCCCTTTCAAATGTAAATTCCCGCGTATAATAACTGTCGGTTCTGAAATACATGAAGCGCATGTTCCAGGAGGTTCGCGGATTGTCGATGATCCATTCGCAGGACAGCAGCCATCCCTGTTCGGCATCAAGGCTGCTTCTCATGTTATATTGTACCCGGATTCTCATTTCATGCAAGTTCTTTTTCAATACCCAGTGAAATTGATGCCTGTATGTTGTTAGTGATTGGGAATTGCCAGGTGACTGATCTCTTTTTTCGACTTTACTTAATAGCCTGACATTCATATGATCATGAATTGTATATGTCAGATCCAGACGTCCATCCCGGCCCCTTACCGCAGTGTTATGCCGGTATGAATACCAGGGTATCAGATAAAAATCAGCATAGGCAACCAGCAACAGTTTCTTTCGAATGGAGTACCGGAAGCCCAGATACCGTCCGCGTTCATTACTGAACCCCGAACCTGTTTCAGAAAAACCTTTACCATAAAACGTAAAATACCCCGGCTGATATCTTCGTAGCAATAGAATCCATTCCAGATTTCTGCCAGCTGATATTGAAACCCCGGATACCCAGGCTGTAGAACCTGTGGGATTTGCTGCAATTTCAAACCACATCAACAGATTTCTATATCGGTAATTCCCAAACAGGGAAGCTTGTCCGAATGATGAACCTTCCGGCAAGGGATCCTTATACATCCGGTCGTATGCCAGGTTATGGGTAAGCCTGTCTGAATTGATCGCATATCCGAAACGACCATTGGTTCCATGGTATTCCGTGAAATGCCCAATCGATATTATTCCAACTGCCTTACGCTTTTTCTGACTTGCCTGGTCGGAATGATCGCCGGAATTCATGAAGCTTCTGAATGTTTTATCGTTGTAAATACTGGCATCCCTGCGCCGAAAACTAATATAACCGGATGTCTTCCATCGTCCTTTTGAGAGTGTAATTGCGCCACCGCTCATGCCGCTGGATTCACTGAAGGATCCATGGTAGGTTATAAAACTTGCTGCCGAAGGAAGCGGCAGATTTGATCCCTTGCCAAGCTGGAAAGATCCCTGATGAATCAGCCCCTGGCCGGTGTGAACCCTGAAATCTCCAATTATCATCCTTTCAATGATCCCGGAAGGTTGCTTTTGGAAAAAAACATTGATATGATCCGCTCCCCAATATCCCTGTGCCGGGCTGATCTTCCATGTTTCACCCGGATCCTGGTCAAATCGCAAGCCTGCCTTCCATTGCCCGGGCTTATCGAGCGTCATTCTTCCGCGGAAATGTATTCCCGGTCTGGCGGTTTGTTTTTCCGCCAGAAGCATGAATTCCAATGATTCAGGCCGACTCAAAAACCCCTCGGATGTTTCATAATTAAAAGCTAGCTCCGGAATCATGAAATATTGAAGTAACGACCTGATCTTTTCCCGGGTAAATCCGGGGATAGCCTGCAGTTCATATGGTGAAATAATTCTGCCGAATTTTCTTCGATACTGTATGAATTCCTCAATGTCCTTTGAGGTTAGAATATCAATCATCTGAAGGTGTTCCGGGGTTGCTTCCTGCAGGTATTGGGGAAGTTCGCCCATGGCGTCGGGTAAGTTACCCTCCTCAAGAGCAGATTCAAAAAGCAAACCCGCCTGCGCATGAACGTGCAAACTGCCAATCACCCAGGCAAGGATGGTCAAACTATTTTTCAGATTTCGGAACATAGTTGAAACCTGTAATTGACCGCGCTCCCAGGTAAGGGTGGCCGGTGACAGAAACCCCGATTTTCAGTTGTTTATAGTGAAACTGGATACCCAGACTTGCCGACCATCCCGCTGTTTCGATTCCAAAGAGGACCCTCAATTTTTCCAGGACACTTATTTCCCCTCCGAAAATTAATATTGACGGATATGGAGGTTCATGGTTGTATTGTACATTGAATTCTGTGATTCCGGAAATATGAATTTTGACGGCGATGGATTTGAAAAAGACCGGGCTGCCATAGAACAATCGGGTCTGAAATAATGCGCCAATCATAAGTTGCTCACCCAGATCAAACTGAATACCGGCTCCGGTAAAAAGCCGCTCATTTATAATTTGATCGGATCTTTGAGTGATAAGTCCGCCCTGGAAACCAGCACGGATATTGGGTAAGTGGAGCATGACAGCCAGTACACTGCCAACTATGGAGTGTCCCTTACTCCAGAATGCGTGGACTCCTGCGCCGGCCCCCCAGTTTCCCCTGTTCAGTGTCGTGCAGATGTAGCCATTTTGTACACCTGAATCCCCATAAAATTTACCTAATCCTCCTGATATCTGACTGCTCATCATCCCGGCTGGGTTGTGGAATACCGAGGTTCCATGAGTGCCGGTGGTGCCTGAACCTCCCAGGGCGGTTTGGTGCGTTGTAAAAACGGGAAAATCCAGTTGAGCAAACAGGATTGATGGAATGATCAGACAATAAATTGTAAAGAGAAATGGCATCCATCAACAATGTCATTATTGTTATGGACAATGGCTGGCCGTTAGAATTCCTTCTTGAAATTAAGAAAGAACCCCCCTTCCTTTTCAGCATTGAAGCTATATTCAAGACGGAGGACCGCATCATAAAAGGTCACGAAATCAATTCCGAGACCCGTTCCAAAAAGATATTTATTGGAAAGTCGTGTGTTAAGCCCTTCAGTCTCATAGAATTCATAATTCCGGGCATAACCCATATCGAAATAGGTCTTCAGGTAAATTGCGATCGGAATTCTTCGAAACTGCTCAACGGGAATAAATCCTGCATACAGATCTGTAGAAAATATTTTCTTTTTAAAGGTTGTCCGGTTTAGCAGCAGGTGCTGGCCTTCGATCAGGTAAAGCTCATATCCCCGGATATAGTCGCTCCGGTATCCCAAGCCTGAAAGAGAGGAGTAGGGAGGGTTTTCGGGTGCACTAATGTACGCTGCCGAATAGTTCGAAAGATAATAATCCTTGCCAAGCGGAGAATAATGAATGTATTTTACGACCAGTTCTGTTTTATCAAGATCCTTGTAAATACCCAGTCCGTCCTTCCGCAAGGTGGCCTGAAAAAAGTGCCCGTTTAGTGGATAGGCAAATAAATCTCTTCTGTCGATAACGAACTGATAGGAGATGCTGAAATACTGTTGTTTTAAAGAAGAATCACTGTGATAGGAAGGATTGGAAATGAGCAATGTGTCTGAAATGTCATTGTTATTGTAGGTTATATCTACATTATGCCTCGTGAAGAAAGAATTGCGAAACGTATAACCTATATTGATCAGCCGGCGGGTTCTCAATACATCCTCACTGTCAAGAAACTGTGCAACGTGATTTACCGTGCGGTATGCTACATTTTTATTATCTGCATATTGAGCCGCAAAATTCAGTCCGTGTCGCTGTGACTTGTCCACATAAGGCATTTGATATGCGATGGCAAACCGCTTTGTAAATCCGAACTGGGCGTCAAGCCGCAAACGTTCATTTCGTCCGCGGGTATTATTCTGATATAGTTTGAGTCCGTAGGATACACGACTCAGATCACCACCCTGGTTTTGGATCCAGTCATTGAAATTTCGGTCGGCCAGGGAAAATATAGGTACGGGAAAGGTATACCACCGTTCAGAAATCTCAATCAAAATATCAGTTCTGCTTTGAAAGGGGGGCATAACGGTGATTTTCACCGAGTTGAACAACCGGGTGTTCATAATTTTTTTACGGTCGCCTTCCAGTATGATGGCCAGTTCTTTTGACTCGTACACATCACCCGTTTTTACCGTCATTTCCCGCAGAATAATGGGATTTTTGGTCTTTTTATTTCCGACAATAATGATCTTGCCCACTTGATAATAGCGGATGGTATCTGAAGATACACTATCAGCATGTACGGAGTGGTTCAGCGGCAGGCCACTGCCCGTGAAAAGGGAACATAAAGAGATCAGCACAACGAGCATGCCCGGAAATTAAATCTTGGTGGAAAGATAAATATACTATTTATATCAGATTTTCAGTTGGGTAACCCACCCGAATATCCTGAATAGGAAGGTTATTTAATGGTTTTTGGTTCCCGGCCACGCTTTAAAGCACGAAACAGTATGAATATTCCGGCAATGATTAGCGGGATACTCAGAATTTGTCCCATGTTGAACGTGAGATCCTCTTCAAATGCTACCTGGTTTTCCTTGAACAGCTCGTGTACAAAACGCAAACCGAATAAAATGATCAGAAATAGCCCCAGGAGCAACCCCTCCGGTAATTCACTTTTATAGTGAAACCAGATTGCGAACAGCAGGAAAAAGAGCAGCAAACTGGTGGCCGACTCATATAATTGTGTAGGATGTCGGACGATTCCATAAACCGGTACTGTGGCGCGAATCCTGTTATCCTCCAACTGTACCACCTCATAACCCTTGTACAGAATAGAATCATACATGAAGTGATCATTGAGATAATACCTGGAATCTGACAGGTACCTTGGAATATTATTCAGAACAAATCTTTCAACAGCATCCCTGGTATTCACATTGTCCTGCGGTTCATAGGTGAGAATCATATTGATCGGGACATATTGTTCATCGTTCGGAGGCAAATCTGCGATCCTTTGATAATCCACGTTCTCAATACCGGTTTGGGAGGGGCGTTCCAGGAATTCCCTGACGTCCTTTCCGAAAACAACTCCATAATTGCTGTGAGTGGGTTTACCGTAAATTTCAGAATTCATGAAATTTCCAAATCGGATCAGACATCCGGTGAGCGCGACAACAATCACAATTCGATCTACTACCTGTAAATAACTTTGGCCCGGCCGTTTGATCGGCGTAAATACGGGTTTAATCCCTTTAAAATGAACATCATATTTGCTGTAAAGCCACAGTGCAAACAAAATTCCAAACGCCGCTCCGTGGCTGGCAAGTCCGCCTTCCCATATCTTCAGAATCTCAATCGGGTTGGCCAGGTATTTATCCGGCTCATAGAAAAGCACATGGCCAAGACGGGCACCGATGATAGTGGCGATCACCATAAAGACCGTAAGTGTTTCAACATCCTTTTCAGGCTTATTTTCCCGATTATAGATATAAAACATTATCTGTTGACTGACGATAAAGCCTAAAGCAAACAGGAGTCCGTAATACCTAACAGGCCTGCCGCCCATCAGCGGGAGAAAATCAGGGAAATAAAAGAATTCGGGAAGGGTGTCCCAAATCAGGTAGGAGAGTAGCATTCTAATATTATTTTGCCCACAAGAATAAGCAAATCTGGACAGAATGCCTTTTACATATGCTCCTTTTTATTCTTTACAAGGTCATACAGGAGTTCACGGGCACGATGTAATTGCGCTTTAACAGTACCCAGTGGGGCGTCCAGCTCATCGGCGATTTCCTCGTAAGACAGTTCTTCAAAATAGCGGAGTCGTACCAGACGCTGATATTTAGGGGGTAGTTTGGTTACGAAAAGCTGAATGAGTTCAATTTTTTGTGTTTTGATGGCACGTTCCTGCGGGTTCAGATTATGATCCTCCACGTCAATGGTAACTGCGTCCCCGTTGTCATCCTGAAACGAGGTGTCGAGACTCATCGTTTCCAGTTTCTTCTTCCGGATGAAATCGATTGCATTATTGGTTGCAATTCTGAAAAGCCAGGTGCTGAATGTATAGTCCTTCTTGAAGCGATGAAGATTTTTGAATGCCTTCGCAAATGCTTCAATGGTAAGATCCTCCGCGTCATCAACATTACGAACCATTTTCAGGATCATGTGATAGACCGGGCGTTTATAACGCTCCATAAGTTTCGCAAAGGCCTGTTCGTCCCCGTTATTGACCGCATCATCAATGAGGTCAAAATCTTCAAGCGCCTTATCCGAGAACTGTTTTTTTATTTCCATCGGACTGTTTTTCTAAATGTAGCTGCCAAACCCATGACCGGATATAAGATGGCAAACAGCAAATCCATGGGTAAAACCTTCCCGGTGGAAAAAGGTATTTCGAGTTTTTGACATGTCCTTTTAAACGTTAACAGCAGAAAAAGGGTTCGTATAAAAAGCCCTGAAACACTGTAAACCCAACCCATTGGCTGGAAAAGAAGAATACCCATGAAGATATAACCAAATATATGCGATAAAGACAAAACAGCCAATAATCTGCGGGTTGCTGGTCGGTAATGCCGCCCAACGGATAAATGCCGCAATTTTTGGCGGTAATACTCCTTCCACGTCTTTTTGGGATAACTCCAGGTAAGGGCATCCCTGCCGATAACAACACTTGCCGAGTGAGGTCTTACATGCTTATTTACAAAAATATCATCGTCCCCCCCGGTCACATTACCATAACCCCGAAAGCCCTTTTGTTCCACAAAAATCTGCCGTCGATAGGCCAGGTTCCTTCCGACCCCCATATAGGGTTTGCCTGCGAGGGCCATTCCCAGGTAATGGATTCCGGTCCAGATGGTTTCATACCGGATGAAAAGGTTCAGCAGTCCGGGCCCCGGTGTATACATTGAAAACCCAAGCACGAAATCTTTAGTATCAGTGCCAGCCATCATTTGTCGTATCCACTGATCAGATTCAGGAAAACAATCGGCATCTGTGAGAAGTATCCACTCCTTGCGTGCTGCCATGATGCCTATCGACAGGGCATATTTTTTTCCATTGAGATTTGCGGGAAGGTGGTCCACCTTGGCCAGGCGAAGATGGCTGTATGTTTCCTGGAATGCGCGGATTACCTGACGGGTTTCATCTTCAGACCGGTCATCTACAATGATCACTTCATAGTGAGGATAATCCTGACTGCAAAGCGCAGGAATCAGCCTTTCCAGGTTATGCTCCTCATTCCTGGCACAAACTACCACAGAAACAGCAGGAGTTTGATCGTCATTCACAGGTTGATGCCGGGAAAAGGCCCTTAGCATCCGAATTAGGAAATATACCTGAATGAGGATGCAAATGTAAAATACCGTGAGAAGCAAGGGGTAGGGCATGGATTGAAAATAAGAACAAATATACTACAGGGGTTAATATGACAATATCCGGCAGGGATTTATCTTTTCAATGAAGGAACATCGTATAATCTGTTATTTTTGCTGGATGAAGTTTGATCTCTCCCATAAAGACAGCAAGTCTTCGGCACGTGCCGGCAGTATTACCACAGATCACGGAGTAATTCAAACCCCGATCTTTATGCCCGTTGGTACAGCCGGATCTGTGAAAGCTGTGCATCAGCGGGAGCTGAAGGATGATATTAAAGCACAGATTATTCTGGGGAATACCTACCATTTATATCTCCGCCCTGGCCTGGACATAATCGGGGAAGCCGGAGGCCTTCATAAATTTAATGGCTGGGATGGGCCTATTCTTACCGATTCGGGGGGATATCAGGTATATTCCCTTTCAGGTACGCGAAAGATCAAGGAGGATGGCGTCACGTTCATGTCGCATATCGACGGGTCACGGCATACTTTCACGCCGGAAAACGTAATGGATATACAACGCAGGATTGGTGCCGACATTATAATGGCTTTCGACGAATGCACGCCGTATCCGTGTGAGTACACCTATGCACGAGAAAGCATGGAGATGACCCATCGCTGGCTTGATCGCTGCTGTAAGCGCTTTGATGAAACGGAAAGTTTATACGGCTATCAGCAGACCCTCTTTCCGATCGTTCAGGGAAGTGTCTATCCCGATTTGCGGAAACAATCGGCAGAGGCTATTGCAGCATTCGGTCGGGAAGGAAATGCTATTGGCGGGTTATCTGTTGGCGAGCCGGCTGAAAAAATGTATGAAATGACGTCACTTGTGTGCGATATTCTGCCTTCGGATAAACCCCGATACCTGATGGGTGTGGGAACGCCTGCAAATATTCTTGAATGTATCGCCCTGGGTATAGATATGTTCGACTGCGTCATGCCTACACGCAATGCCAGGAACGGCATGCTGTTCACGACCCAGGGCATCATAAATATCCGAAATGAAAAATGGAAGAATGACCTGAACCCGATCGACCCTGAACTGGGAGGCTATGTGAGTACGTTTTATTCCAGGGCTTACCTGCGGCATCTGATACACAGTAAGGAAATATTGGGCGCGCAAATTGCTAGTATTCATAACCTGACTTTCTACCTTTGGCTGGTTGGACAGGCCCGGGAGCATATAATTGCGGGAGATTTTGCCATTTGGAAGGAAAAAATGACCAAAACAGTATCACAACGACTCTGAATGAAACTTATTGATAAATATATACTGAAAAAGTTTCTGAGCGCTTTTGTATTCACTGTACTCATCCTCGTTGCGGTGATCGTTGTGATTGATATCACCGAAAAACTGGATAAATTCAGCCGGTCTGAAGCGACATCATGGGAAGTGGTACAGTATTACCTTGATTTCGTTCCCTGGATTGCCAATCTGATCACGCCCATTACCACCTTCATCGCCACTGTCTTTGTCACTGCACAGCTGGCGGGCCGCACAGAGATCATAGCTATTCTTTCGAGCGGCGTCTCCTTTCGTCGAATGCTGATGCCCTATTTTATTGGCGCTTCGTGCATCGCTATACTTACTTTCGTGCTAAGCGGTTGGGTAATCCCGAATTCCAATAAACGGGCGACGGCCTTCGAAATGGAACACCTGGGCAAGGCAGAAAATCCGTCGTTGTCCAACATTCATCTGCAAACCACACCCGATACCTACCTTTATATCCGAACTTATAACAACGAATCGGATATGGGATTTGATTTTACCCTTGAACAGGTGGAAGGGACCGAGGTAATGGGAAAGCTTACCGCAAACCGAATGTCCTGGGATGAGGAACTGCAAAAATGGAAACTCACAAACTGGAAATATCGAAGTTTGGATTCGATGCGGGAAGAACTCAGTGAGGGACGGGAAATGGATACCTTGCTGAATATCCATCCGGGTGATTTTGAAAACATCTATCGCGCCTATGATGCGATGACACTGAATGAGCTCAACGAGCATATAGATAAACTCGTGATGCGCGGAGCAAGTGGTGTTCAGATCTATCTTGTAGAGAAGTATACGCGCTATTCAGCGCCATTTGCTGTACTCATTCTCACTTTTATGGGAGTTATTGTTTCTTCCCGGAAGACGAGGGGAGGGGCCGGTCTCAAAATTGCGATTGGATTTGTGCTGTCCTTTTTATTCCTGGTCTTTTTTCTGCTTGGAAAGACCTATGCCGAAGCAGGCTCAATGGATCCGGCTTTTTCGGTCTGGATCCCAAATATCATTTTCGCAGGAATTTCATTGGTCATGTATAGATATTTGCCACGCTGATGACTGCAACCCGGGATTATGTTCGTCTGCATGTGATCGTGCTGTTCTGGGGATTTACGGCGATCCTCGGAGCTTTGATTACCATTCCTTCGGTTGAAATTGTCTTCTACAGAACACTCATTGCCTTTATCGGACTGGGGATACTTTTAAAATTCAGGGGAAGATCATTCAAAATGCCACGCCGTTCTGCACTTCAGATATTAGGTACAGGCGGATTGATCGCGGCCCACTGGATCTTGTTTTTCGCCGCTGCCAGGGTGGCAAATGTTTCGGTTTGCCTTGCGGGAATGGCGACCTGCTCGCTGTGGACCAGCCTGCTGGAGCCATTATTCAATAAGAAGAAGATACTGTTTTATGAAGTTCTGCTTGGTTTACTCGGACTGATTGGGCTGTGGGTTATATTCCAGTTTGATTTCCAGTATAAGTGGGGTATTATCATGGCAGTTATTTCGGCCTTCCTGAGCGCACTCTTTACGGTAATCAACGGCAGTTTCACGAAACGTCATAATGCCTATACCATTACCTTCTATGAGATGATAGGCGCATGGCTGAGCGTCGTACTGTTTCTGCCGTTCTATCAGGCGTATCTCAGTCCTGATGGCTTACTTCACCTGGCTCCCGTTCCGCTGGACTGGCTTTATTTAATGATTCTGGCCATCATTTGTACAGTGTATGCCTACAGCGAATCGGTCGAGTTAATGAAACGTCTTTCTGCATTTATAATTAATCTTACTGTAAACCTGGAACCGGTTTATGGGATAATACTGGCACTTATCCTTTTTCCGGAAAAGGAAAAAATGCCCGGCAATTTTTACCTGGGCACAGGTCTCATTATTATTTCTGTTCTGTTGTATCCACTTCTGAACAAATATTACAGACGCAGATATCTGAAAGTTGATGGTTTACGCTAAGCGGCCCGTCCAGATGAAATAGCCCGATTTGGGCGCCGGTGGGGGTTCGCTATCAAAAAGACCGTAAACGGCGGAGCCAGAGCCTGACATGCATGCGTAAAATGCGCCATCATTGTAAAGGGAAGATTCAATCTCAGATAACTGACTGAAATTTTTATATGTTCCTTTACAGAAGTCATTGGTCAGCTTGTCTTTCCATAAACTCTTGTCAAGAGCCAGCAATTCCGCGACAGGCAGCCGGTTGTCGGCGGGTGTCAGGTTGGCAAAGGCCTGGGCTGTAGATATATGAATTCCCGGGTGAATGATCCGAATGTAGTTATCCGCGAGTGAAATATCTGCGGGCAGCAGGTCGGTTCCCCGGCCACTTCCGATCATGGGTTTGTTGTAAATGAAAAACGGACAGTCACTACCCAGAACCGCCGAATATTCACTCATTTCCACGGGTGACAGATTCAAATGGAAAAGATCATTCAGCAACCGAATGGTAAACGCACCGTCAGATGATCCACCACCCAGGCCTGCTCCCATCGGCACGATTTTATGCAAATGCATTTTTACGGGTGGAATATTGTACTTTTCCTTAAGCAGGGAGTATGCCCTTATGCAGAGGTTGGAATCCTCACCGCCGGGCACCTCAAGGCCGGTTTGACTGAATTCAAACTCTTTTGAGGGAATGGCTTCCAGTATGTCAGACAGCGGGACCGGATAAAAGCAGGTATCAAGGTCATGGTACCCATCGGGCCGTTTCCTCAGAACATGCAGCCCGAGGTTGATCTTAACATTTGGAAAAACAACCATCCATTATTTAGATAGTTCGGCAATGATTTCTTCAGTAATTCCCGAAGATGAGAATCCGCCATCATGCATCAGGTTTTGCATCGTGACCCTCCGGGTGTAATCTGAGAACATCATTACAATATAGTTCGCACAATCTTCTGCAGGGGCATTTCCAAGTGGAGACATCTTATCTGCATAGTCGAAGAATACATCAAATCCCGGTACACCGGTTCCTGCTGTGGTCATTGTAGGAGACTGTGAAATGGTATTCACACGCACTTTGCCATTCTTCGCAAAACGGTAACCGTAGCTTCTTGCGATGGATTCCAGTACAGCCTTGGCCTGGGCCATGTCACCATAATCAGGGAATGTGCGTTGTGCAGCAATGTAGGTAAGCGCCAGAATCGATCCCCACTCATTCATTGATTCCGTTTTTTCAGCGATCTGAAGTACTTTGTGGAATGATATCCCGGAAACATCCAGTGTCTTGAGAAACCAGTCATAATTGAGGTCCCCATAGTCTTTACCTTTACGAACGTTCGGACTCATTCCAATGGAATGAAGCACAAAATCAAGCTTGCCTCCAAGGGTTTCTTTTGACTGTTCGAAAAGAAGTGCAAGGTCTTCAAGGTTGGTGGCATCAGCAGGTATGATCTCCGCCTCGCATTTTTTTGCCAGGTCATTGATAGTTCCCATGCGAAGGGCGATCGGAGCATTCGTCAGAACGAATCTGCCTCCTTCCTCATATATTTTTTCAGCTGTTTTCCAGGCGATCGAATTTTCATCGAGTGCGCCAAAAATAATTCCTTTTTTTCCTTCGAGCAGTTGATGTGCCATGGTCAGATGAGATAAGGTTGATAGTAAGATTATTGCACAATATTACGAAAATACTCAATTATCACATCCCTTTGTTCAACCTTTACCCGGTGACGGGTTATTCACATGCTAAAGTGGGTTTTCTGAATTGGATTATTTGTATCACTTTTACGTCATGAACACCCGTGAACATCCTATCGGAATTTTTGACAGCGGCATTGGAGGACTCACTGTGGCACATGCCATCAAGGAGTTGATGCCACGTGAATCACTTATTTATTTTGGTGACACTGCTCATTTGCCGTATGGTGATAAATCTGAAGCGGCAATTCAGGCTTATTCGGTTAAGATAGCTGATGTCTTGTTACAGCGTGGATGCAAGGCAATCGTTATTGCCTGTAATTCAGCCAGCTCCTCGGCCTATGAGCTCCTGAAGGAATATGTTGGCAGCAAAGCCCTGGTGGTGAATGTGATCGATCCCATGATCGAGCATGTCAGGTCTAATTTCCCGGATTCCAATATTGGTCTGATCGGTACACGTCGTACTGTAGATTCAAAAATCTACGCCACAAGGATTGCCGAAGTGGCAGATTCAGTGCATTTATCATCGCTGGCCACACCCCTGCTGGTACCGATGATTGAGGAGGGTTTTTTTGATAACAGGATCAGCTCCGAAATTATTGCAACCTACCTCGATGATCCATCCCTGGCAGATATTCAGGCCATTATTCTGGGCTGTACACACTATCCGCTAATCCGGCAGCAGATTGATGCCTATTACGGGGGAGGGGTATCTGTTCTCGACAGCTCACTCATCACGGCCCTCCATCTGAAAGATTTACTGGAAGAAAAAGACATGTTGTGCGAAAAGTGTGAGGGAGAAGATGAGTTTCTGGTATCCGATTACACGGAGTCATTTCAGGCCTCAACACGCTTGTTTTTTGGTGAGAAGGTACGTCTGACAAATTATCGACTATGGGAATAAGTTTAGTGAATGTTTTTTTCTTTATTTGTATGCCATAGACGCGTGAGTAAAATTTTTTTTAATGTCTACGATCCTGTTTTTTCTGCCCTTTATACTTGCCTATACGGTTATTGCCGTGTATGCCGAAAGAAAGGTGTCTGCCTTTATCCAGGATCGTTATGGCCCGATGGAGACAGGTAGTTATGGCATTCTGCAGACCGTGGCAGATCTGATTAAATTATTGCAGAAGGAAGATATTGTTCCGGCCAAGTCAGATAAACCTTTATTTCTTGTAGCACCATTTGTTCTTTTTGCGGTTGTATTTACAGGTTTCTCTGTTCTTCCCCTGACGCCCACATGGAGCGGCGCTGCGATGCACACCGGAGTATTCCTGCTTCTGGCAATTGTATCACTGGATGTGCTGGGAATCATCCTGGCAGGATGGGGTTCCAATAATAAGTATTCACTTGTGGGCGCTATGCGCTCTGCGGCACAAATCATTGCCTATGAGGTTCCGTTAACTCTCAGTGTCCTTTGCGTGCTGGTAATAACCCAGACACTGGATTTGCAGCAAATTTCCTATATGCAGGGCACTTTAAGTGGCCAGGAATCGTTTCTTTTCGGAATCCGTTCCTGGGGAATTCGCGTCGACGAAATTGGCGGGATACTGATGTGGAATATCCTACAGGCTCCTGTTCTTCTCCCGGTTTGGGTCATTTTCTTCATCACAACGCTTGCAGAATCAAATCGGGCACCGTTTGATTTACCCGAGGCTGAATCTGAATTGGTAGCCGGATTTCAGACTGAGTACTCCGGGTTCAGGTGGTCTGTCATCATGCTTTCCGAATACGGGATGATGCTCCTGGTTAGTATTCTGGGAACAATATTATTCTTCGGAAGCTGGAATACTCCCCTTCCAAATATCGGTTTTGTTGCATTGGCTGATTGGACAACCGGTACCCCGGGAAGCTGGACATTGGAGGTATGGGCCATTTTTTGGCTGCTTACCAAATCATTATTCTTCGTATTAATACAAATGTGGGTGAGATGGACCTATCCCAGGGTCAGAATGGATCAATTGCTGGTTTTGGGATGGAAATACCTTACCCCGATGATTTTATTTTTATTATTCGTATGCGGTCTTTACCGTTTATTGATGGTTTAATTTTTTAATTTGAGAGTATTTGTCATCATATGGCTTTTAATTTTTTCGGCTGGTCCTGTTTTTACGCAGGATATAGACCGTTTGCGATCAATAATCAATGATCCAAATGCTGATATATCGGTCAGAACGAAAGCTACCATCGACCTGGCAGGCATCTATCATTACCAAAATCCGGATTCAGCTGAAAACATGCTCAAAAGGGCATTGAGATCGGCTGAACAGCAGCAGGATAGTATGAACATCGCGAGTGCCTACTATACCTACTCTCAAATCAGTTCAACAAAAGGTAATTTCAAGGAGGCTATGAAATATGACCTCTTGTTACTCGACATCGGTACGAAATTAAATAATAATAAAATCCGCTCGGATGCCCTGAATAACCTGGGCGAAGATTATTTTGATCAGGGTGCTTTCGGAATGGCCTATGATCATTACCAGCGCTCTCGAAAGCGGGCTATAGAGGCGAATGATTCCTTGCTTATCGCCATTACTACCTACAATGTGGGTAAGGTGTTGGGTGCGCAGGGGCAGCTGGACAGGGCTCGTTTTTATCTCGAGCGGTCTAAAGAAATCAGCACCAGCATTAACGATATTGAAGGGATTGTTTATTGTAACCTGAAACTGGCTGAAATCGAAATGGAGTCGGGAGATCTTGAACAGGCCCTGGATATCCTGATCAAAGCTGAATCTACTATCGAATCCAATAACTACCAGTCACTGAAGACAGAGGTGTACAGTTTGTTTGCAATTGCATATGAACGAAAGAAACAATACAGCAGCGCACTTACATACTATGATAAACTTGGGGAATTACATGATAATGTAGGAAATTACCTGGGATTGGGTGAAAGCTTTATTGGTAAGGGAAGTGTATGGATGGAGCTGGGCGATTTTACGCGTTCAAGATCATTTTTGGAACAGGCACTGAACATTGCCCGCGAAAAACAGAATAAACCATTGCTTCGTGATGTTTATCTTGAGCTTGCTGTTTTGAATGAGATTCAAGGCAACTACCGAGCCGCACACGATCTTCAGAAGAAGTATTATCAACTGAATGATTCCTTAAAATCCGAACAGCGTAATGAACAGTTTGCCAACATGCAGATCATGCATGAAACTGCACAGAAGGATGCAGAGATCCGGTTAATGAAGGAGCAGGAACAGCAGCAGCGCTCTCTGCTGGAAAGTGAGGAGTTTAAGAATAATATCCTGGTCGTAATCCTTGCTCTTGGTGCTGTTATCCTGTTTAATCTTCACAGAAGCAGTGTGAAGCGTAAAAAATCGAACAAGGTACTGTTGGCGCATCAGAAGGAGATAGAAGATAAGTCGAGGGAAATGGAGGGTCTCCTTTCCATGAAGGATAAATTCCTGTCGATTATTTCCCATGATTTGCGATCACCGATCAATTCGTTGCTGGGCACGATTGATATGCTCAATAAGGGTCACCTGACGGAGAAGGAATCCAGGGATTTAATGCTTTCACTCAAGAACAGATTGAATAATACCCGTAAGCTGCTGGATAATTTACTTGACTGGACGCTCATTCAGATGGATGAGATCCATATTAAGATGAAATCCATCGATCTTCATGAGATAGCCCAGGAGAATATCGATTTCTTCCACGAGACCAACGAGAAACATATCGTGTTTTTTAATAAAGTGAAAAAGAACACAATGGTATTGGCTGATCATAACATGCTCGAACTCATTCTTCGTAATCTTATCGTGAACTCAATAAAATTCACGCAGGAAGGCGGGTTCATTGAGATCGATACCGAAGTTGGTTCGGATAATATGCTCGTGATCTGTATATCGGATAATGGAATTGGAATGACATCTGAGCAGGCCGAAAAATTATTTGATACGACAGCACTCTATTCCACACCCGGAACTGCCAATGAGCAGGGTACTGGTCTTGGGTTGAAGCTTTGTAAGGAGTTTGTAGACCGAATGGGAGGGGCAATTTGGGTGGAAAGTACCAAGGATGAAGGAAGTGTATTTAAATTTACACTAAAAATACCTGATAGGCCCTGACAATTTTTTATCTTCGGTTCATAATCGAAGCATCGATATATGGGCAATTCCTACTGGAATAATATCAGGACAACCATTACAACTTTATTAAAGGGTCTGGGTCTGACCTTTCGTCATACTTTACAGGCCCGTCATACCCATACGAAAACCAGTATCTCAGATGAGGCATATTTCAAGGTACCCGATGGTATCATGACGATTCAGTATCCGCACGAGAGTATTCCGGTTCCGGATAATGGCCGTTACAAGCTTCACAACGAAATTGATGACTGTATCGTCTGCGACAAGTGTGCTAAGATTTGCCCGGTTGATTGCATTGAGATAGAATCCATTCGCGCCGTGGAGGAGTTTGGTAAAACCTCCGACGGGACATCCAAGAGAATTTACGCGGCGAAGTTCGACATCGATATGGGTAAGTGCTGTTTTTGCGGGCTTTGTACCACGGTTTGTCCGACCGAATGCCTCACGATGACGAAGTCCTATGACTTCAGTGAATTTGATGTCGAAGATCATACCTATTCCTTTGCAACGATGACCCCCCTGGAAATTCTGGAAAAGAAGAAGGAATTCGAAGAATTTCAGCAAAAGAAAGCCGATACGAATACCCCTGATCAGGCCACCACATCGAGCCCCAGACCGAAGATGACGCCTAAAATCCCTGGTGCAACATCCACTGCCGCTCCCGGAGAAAAAACAAAACCTGTTATCAGACCAAAGCCGGTCATGAAACCAAAGCCGGTTATGAAACCAAAACCGGTCATGAAACCAAAGCCCGTTATTGAGCCCAAGCCTGAAATGAAGCCCAAACCTGTTATCAGACCCAGGCCCATTATTCCGAAAAAGAAAAAAGACGACGACAATGAGTAATGTGCTCATGATCATATTCAGCTCGCTGGCAGCATTGTCCGTTACGTTCATGCTCTTTACCAGGAACATAATGTATGCGGCTTTCGGACTCGTAACAACACTGATCAGCCTGGCGGGAATATATGTGCTTTTCGGTGCTGAGTTTGTGGCTGTATCGCAGTTGATGATCTACGTAGGAGGGATTATTGTCCTGCTGCTGTTTGCTATCATGCTTACCCAACGAACGAATGCCGGCGTGTTAATTTCAGGTACTTCAAGGTTATTCATTGCTCCGTTCTCGGCTGCTGTGCTGCTTATCTTACTGGGTTCCCTTCTTTGGAAATTCCCACTTGCACCAAAGGCTGTGGAATCTGATGACCCGATCGGTGAGCTCGGTATTCGGCTCCTTTCGGAACACCTGGTATCCATGGAGCTCATCGCAATGCTGCTTCTTGTAGTATTGATCGGTGCAGCAACGATTGCGGGAAAGTTTTATATCACTAACAGAAGGAGGACGTCATGAATCTGAATGTGTTGCTGCTCCTGGGTGCCTATATGTTCTGTGCCGGACTTATTCTGAGTATAACCCGCAAAAATGCAATCATGATTCTGATCGGCATTGAACTTATGCTCAATGCCTCGAATCTCAATTTCATAGTATTCAGCCAGCAGGCAGATAATGTTCTGGATGGGCAGTTATTCTCACTTTTTGTGATTGTGCTGGCAGCGGCAGAGGCAGCTGTGGGACTGGCTATAATAGTTCAGATGTACCGTAAATTCCGGACAACAGAATTGGATCGTGTAAACTCAATTCAAAAAGGATGACACCTCAGAATGATGCGTTAATCGTTACCCTTGCGCTGTTGGTAGCTCTGTTGCCACTGACGGGGGCGGTTATGCTGATTCTGGTTTCCCGTCTTTTAAAAAGGACCATCCCTTTTTTGCAAACCTTATTTCTTTTTGGAGGTTTTCTGGCGGCTGTATCCCTGCTTTATCTGCAGGGTATCAACCCCGAATCTGTTTTTCATACCAGCATTACCTGGTTTAAAGCAGGGGATGAGATATTTACTGTTGGATTGCTGATCAATGGCGCAGCAGCTCTGATGGCCGTTGTGGTAACACTGATCGCCACCCTTGTCAGCCTCTACAGTCAGGTTTATATGCACGCTGCGTCTGGTCAGCTTCGCTATTATGCAATGATCGGCTTCTTTACATTCAGTATGCTGGGAATAGTCCTGGCTGATAATCTTATCATGATTTTTATTTTCTGGGAGCTGGTGGGTCTGGCTTCCTACATGCTCATCAATCACGAGTACAAGCAGGACATCGCCAATAATGCGTCCAAGAAGGCGTTTATTGTAAACAGGATTGGTGATGCAGGATTTCTGATCGGGATTGCTGTCCTTTGGATGTTCTTTGGAACGGCGGATCTCCAGGAATTGACAATCCGGATGCAGGAATCTGAATTGATGAACGGAACCTGGCAATGGTCGGGTATATCATTACCCGCCTCACTTCTTACCCTTGCCGGAGTTGGTTTATTCATGGGTGCCGTGGGTAAGTCGGCTCAATTTCCCTTGCAGGTATGGCTGCCCGATGCCATGGCCGGACCAACCCCTGTGTCTGCCCTGATCCATGCAGCAACAATGGTGGCTGCCGGTGTATTTCTGCTTTCGAGGATCTTTGTTTTGCTCGGATGGGATGTGTTTCATGTTATTGCAGTTATCGGATCTGTTACCGCGTTTATGGGTGCCGTAGCTGCCCTTACACAAAATGACATCAAGCGCGTACTGGCGTATTCCACCATCAGTCAGCTCGGTTATATGGTAATGGGAATGGGTACAGGATCTTATGATGCAGCTATGTTTCACCTGCTTACGCATGCCTTTTTTAAGGCCGGGCTCTTTCTGGCTGCCGGTGCGGTGATTTATTCACTTCATCAGTTTGAGGCTCAGACCAACATTCATTTTGACGTACAGGATATGCGCCAGATGGGCGGCCTGCGTAAAAAAATGCCGGTCACCTTTATCGCCTATCTCATTCTTTCCATGGCCCTCATTGGATTGCCACTCTTCAGCGGGTTTCTTTCCAAAGATGCCATCATCACAGGTGCTTTTGCCTGGGCGGGTGAATCACCTTCATGGAAACATCTTGTCCCGATCGCAGGCCTGGTTACAGTGGCACTAACAGCATTTTATATGGTTCGTCAGCTTCTGCTGGTCTTCTTCGGTGAATTCCGGGCTGGATTGACTTCTTATCAGCCTACAGATCCGCCAGTATTGATGAGGGGTATCCTGATCTTTCTGGCATTGATGTCATTTGGCCTGGTCTGGTCATTTAATCCGTTCGATGCATATAGCAGCACTATTTTTATGGCCCTCCGGCCACCTGTACTTGCAGCCCCGGATATTCCCGCGGGATTTCAGTCGATGCTGCTCGAACAGACACATCATTACCATGTCCTGATTTCGGTTTTCTCAATCGGCATGATCATCGTAGGATCCATCATTGCACTGCGTAAATTCAGGGCTTCAGGCCCCTATGTAGCAGGATATCAAACCATGCCAGGCCCCGCGGACTTGCCGGGAAGGATATCCCTTAATAACTGGTATTTAAATGAAATTTATGCAAAGGCCGTGGTGGGGCCGCTTCTAAAGATATCAGATGTCCTGCGATGGCTGGATGCCCGGGTAATTGACAGGATAATCGATTCTATTGCTGTCGGATATGTTATCCTGTCTAAAGTGGCGGGGTGGTTCGACAGGACGATTATCGATGGATTTGTGCGGATGGTTGCCGGCATTGCACGGCAGATCGGACAGCTTACCTCCGGGTTATTAAAAGGAAATGTTCAATATTATGTTTTAGTTGCCTTATTTGGCGTGATAATTATTATTTGCTTTGTAATTTGACTTTATGATAACGGATTACCTTCTGAGTCTGTTGATCTTTCTTCCCATTACCGCATCGGTGGTAATGCTAATCCTTCCGAAGGAATGGGACCATTCCTTTAAATGGATTGCGCTGGTTGTAAGCCTTCTTCAGGCAGTGCTGCTCATACCTGTGTTCAATGGCTTCGATCCTTCATTGTCGGATCCGGGATCTATGAGTGGCTTTCAGTGGCTTGAATACAGGGAATGGATCAATTTGGACCTGGGTAATCTTGGGATTCTTTCTGCGCATTATTTCCTCGGTTTGGACGGACTGAATGTCTGGATGGTTGTACTCAGTGTGCTCATTCTCCTCGTAAGTGTAATCGCTTCCTGGAAGGTGAAAGACCGGAGAAGAGGATATTTTGCCCTTTTCCTACTCCTGAATGGTGCCATCATAGGATGCTTCACATCGCTGGATTTTCTGCTGTTCTACCTGTTTTTCGAATTTATGCTGCTTCCGATGTTCTTCCTTATCGGATTATGGGGCGGTCCCCGAAAAGATTATGCAGCCATCAAGTTTTTTCTTTATACGTTGTTTGGATCGGTTCTGATCCTGATCGTAATGATCGCACTTTACCTTTCAGTAATCGACCCGGTTTCCACCGCCGGTGAACTGATGGTAGATGCCGAAACAGTGCAGATTCTGCTGAAGAACGGAGAAATTCCGGCCAACCGCATCGTACATACTTTCAATATGATTTTCATGACTGATCCGGGAAATATTATACCCGGCAGTTTGCTTGATAAATTCAACGAAACCGTATTTGTCGGACTATCTCTTAGAATGTGGGCATTTCTTCTGGTATTCGCCGGATTTGCCATTAAGGTGCCGCTCGTACCTGTTCATACATGGCTCCCGGACGCACACGTGGAGGCTCCCACGGCAATCTCGGTAATTCTTGCCGGCGTGCTTCTGAAGGTGGGAGGTTACGGCATGATCCGGGCTGGCTACTTCATTTTTCCAGACGGAGCCACGCACTTTGCATGGCTTGTTGCACTGCTTGGGGTCATCAGCATAATTTATGGAGCCATGAATGCCCTTGCCAGTAAAGACCTGAAAAGACTGGTTGCATATTCATCGGTTTCCCATATGGGCTTTGTTGCGCTCGGCATTGCATCGAACACCGCTGAGGGAATCGGTGGCGCGATTTATCAACTTTTCAGTCATGGTATTATTTCTGCGGCGTTATTTATCCTGGTGGGAGTGATTTACGACAGGACTCACGACAGATCCATATCTAATTATTCCGGACTGGCTTCAAAAATGCCGGCATTTACAGTACTTTCCGTATTGTTCTTTTTTGCCTCCATGGGTTTACCGGGTATGTCTGGTTTTATAGCTGAAATCCTTGTTCTTCTCGGTGCCTTCGCATCCCAGTTGGTGAACGGATTTGTGAGCCGAACCTACGCGGCCATTGCTGTCCTTGGGATGATTCTAAGTGCTGCTTATTATTTATGGACATTGCAGCGAATGTATTTCGGTGAGTTTTTTGTTCGGAAATCCGGTGCCAGCCTGCCGGATCTGGACCGGCGTGAATATGTGATGCTCATTCCACTCGGCATTCTTGCGATCGTTTTAGGTATATTTCCTTCGTTGTTTCTCGACTGGATAAACCCAATGATCAACTCAATGATCGATTTGATTAGCGTTCATGCGAAGGAATTGTTAATGACCAGCAGGGGAGTATGAAGGGCGTAGCACAAATTCTTGATAATCTTACAAACCTGCTGCCTTTCCTGTTGCCCGAAGTTGTGCTGGCAGTAACTATACTTTTGGTCACTGTTTCAACGCTAAAAAGAGGCATTCCACATCAGGTCGCGCATATTATTGGAATTTTAGGAATTCTTGTCTCGCTGGTACTGAGCCAAATGAACAGCACTTATCTTCCGGGAGATTGGTTCACATTTGATGAATCGGCAATTTGGTGGAAGACATTGCTGGATTCGGCTGTTGTGGCAATCCTCCTGTTTCGCACATCACGGCATTTGAGAACGATCTCCGGTGAATACGTGATTATTACACTGATGATGTTACTGGGGGCCCATTTCCTCGTGATGGCGAACCATTTATTTCTGGTTTACCTTTCAGTTGAAATAATGTCCCTTTCGGGTTACATGCTGGTAGCGTTGCCATTATTTCGAAAGAATATTGATGCGGGATTTAAATATCTCGTTTTCGGGGCTGTTTCATCCGCATTGATGCTGTACGGGATTTCACTGTTTTATGGATTGGAAGGAAACCTTTCGTTGGCTGTCGCCAATTCCCTGAGTGATCATTGGTCAACCCCGCTTGGCTACACTGTGCTGGTATTAATCAGTTTTGGCCTGATGTTCAAAGTGGCCGCTGTACCGTTTCATATCTGGGTACCCGACGTTTATGAAGCTACGCCGATGCCGGTAATTACGCTTTTATCGACCGTTCCAAAAGTAGCTGCCATAGCATTTCTGTTGAGATGGACTGATTTTTTAACAGAATCAATGTATGTTACCGCAATCCTGGCTGGTCTCTCGATGCTTGCCGGAAATTTCGGAGCACTCCGGCAACAACATATGAAACGGATGATGGGATTTTCGGCCATTGCGCATACCGGCTTCATGCTGGCAGGTTTACTGCTGGTACGGGATAATCCGGCGTATGTGTACTTCTATGCTGCGACCTATGTTCTGATGACCGTCGGTGCATTTCATTTGTTGAATTATTATGAAATCAGGTTTGGAACTGAAACACTGGAAGACATGACAGGTGCCTCTGCTGTGTCGGGCTGGAAAACCGTGAGCATGGTCATCTGGATGATCGCACTTACAGGTTTGCCGCCAACCGCCGGATTTACGGCAAAACTGTTCCTCTTTGGCGGACTGGCGGAAATTTATTCGGTACTGGAAGACAGTTACATTCTCTGGCTACTGCTGTTTGCAGTCGTTAACGCTGTTATATCGCTGGCGTATTATTTGAAGATTCCGTATTACATGATCTTTCGGAAGAGTGAGGCGCAATTGTGGTCGGCGGAAAAAATATGGACAAAGGAGAATTTTTTGGGAACAATTTTAGTTTTAGCCGTATTAATTATATTCTTTAAACCCGAGTGGTTGATGGGATCGATCAATAGTATTAGCTTTGTACCTTAAATATATGCAATGAGCGAGCAGATCAAGCATGAATGTGGTATCGCAATGGTTCGTTTGCGAAAGCCGTTAGCCTACTACATTGAAAAATACGGGACTCCCGCCTACGCTGCCAACAAGATGTATATCCTGATGGAGAAACAGCGAAACCGGGGTCAGGACGGGGTTGGAATTGCAAATATAAAGATAGATCAGAAGCCAGGACTCAGGTACATCAGCCGCTATCGATCAATCGATCAGGAACCCATTAAGCGAATTTTTGAGAAAATTGCCAAGAAATATAAGCGCGCCAGGAATGAAGGCGGGGAACGTTTCTATGATGAGCAATGGATGAAGGAGAATTGTGCCTTTACCGGTGAGGTGTGGCTGGGCCACCTGCGGTATGGTACACACGGAAAGAACAGTATTGAGAATTGTCATCCTTTTTTGCGTCAGAATAACTGGAGAAGCCGAAACCTCGTTGTTGCAGGAAATTTCAACATGACCAACGTGGATGAGCTTTTTGATATTCTCGTTCGGCTGGGGCAGCACCCAAAGGAAAAAGTGGATACGGTAACCGTAATGGAGAAGATCGGTCACTTCCTCGATGAAGAGAATAACGAGATCTTCAGGAAATACAAGGATGAGTATTCAAACCAGGAGATCACCGAGGTCATTGAAAGCGAGATAGATCTCCAGCGTGTTTTGAGCCGGGCCTGTAAAGATTTCGATGGAGGGTATGCGATGGCCGGAATGGTTGGGCACGGGGATGCCTTTGTGGCAAGGGACCCGAATGGAATTCGCCCTGCATATTTTTACAAGGATGATGAAGTCATCGTAGTGGCATCTGAAAAGCCCGCAATAAAAACGGCCTTCAATGTCGATTATGAGCAAATAGAAGAGATCAAACCTGGTCATGCTTTGATCATGAAAAAGAATGGGGAAGCAGATCAGTTTAAATTTATTGAACCGGGCACTAAGACCTCCTGCAGTTTTGAACGGATTTACTTTTCCAGAGGAACGGACCCTGATATTTACCAGGAACGTAAACAGCTTGGAAGATTGCTCGTACCACAGGTATTAAAGGCGATTAACTTCGACCTGAAGAACACAGTCTTCTCATATATTCCAAACACGGCGGAAACAGCATTTTTAGGACTTATGTCGGGTATGGAAGACTACCTGAGTGCTCTTCGCAAGGAAGTTGTCCTTGAAAAGAAGCCTGTCATGGATTCACTCGAGGATTTTCTTACGTTCAGACCACGAGTGGAAAAAATTATCCTGAAGGACGCGAAGCTGCGTACATTCATTACCGATGATAACTCGCGCGATGAGATGGTTGCCCATGTTTATGATACAACATATGAGGTGATCAGGAAAGGGGTGGATACATTAGTGATCATGGATGACTCCATCGTTCGCGGGACTACCCTTGAGAAAAGCATCCTTACGATGCTGGCACGCCTTGAACCCAAGAAGGTTGTAATCGTATCTTCTGCTCCTCAAATACGCTTCCCTGACTGCTACGGCATCGATATGTCGAAAATGAGTGAGTTCGTCGCTTTTCGGGCCATGGTAGGGCTGATCAAAGACCATAATAAGGAGCATCTGCTCGGAGAGGTTTACGAACGCGCCAAGTGGGCACTGGAAAAAGGCGAAGCTATCAATCATGTAAACACATTGTATAATGAGTTTAGCGTAGAAGAGATCTCTGCAAAAATTGCCGAGATAGTTAAACCTGAAGAAATGACGGCGGATCTTGAAGTTCTGTACCAAACCGTTGAAAACCTCCACGAGGCTTGTCCGAACCACCTGGGCGACTGGTATTTTACAGGGAATTTTCCTACCCGTGGCGGTATGCGCGTGGCAAACCGGTCATTTGTGAACTACATGGAAGGGAAGATGGTGAGAGCCTATTGATAGTCAATAGTCAGCCCGCCTCCAGGAGGGCAGGCCTGCCTGCCGGCAGGTAGTCAGTAGTGATTGGTTAGGGGAGGTAGAAGTCGAAAGTTACCTCATTCATGCATTTGAAATGTCCTTTCGGACATTTATTGTAGCCGATTTTACTGCACGGGCGGCAATTGATCCGATTATTTTCGAATACGGTGAATCGTGTCCTGTAGGGGTACATGCCAAATAACGGAATCGTATTGCCCCATATGCTGAAAATCTCTTTTTTAAATGCAGCAGCAATGTGCATCAGGCCTGTGTCATGACTGAATACATACCTGGCCTGTTTTACCAGTGATGCCGATTCATTGATTGAGAATTTTCCGCAGGCATTATAGATGATCGTTTTTTTATTTAATTCCAGCAATCCCTCCTCAAAAGGTTGGGATTGTTCATTTCGCCCGAAGAATTTCACAATCTGATCACCGGTTTCTGCATCTTCCTTTCCTCCCAGCAGAATGATCGGCTTGTTAATTTTATCACATAGTTCAATAAGCCGGTTCAGCGGAAGCCGTTTTGTTGCATGCTGTGCTCCGATTGCAAATGCCACATATTCCCTCCGGAAGGCATCAGGAAGCCTGCTTAGAGATACATTCTCGTCATCCGGGATGAAATAATCCAAACCAAGATTATCCATTTTTATCCCCAGGGGAGCAACGGTGTCCATATAGCGGTCAACAATATGTCGATTTGGCAGCTTATTGATCTTCAGGTTGACCATCAGCCACTTTTCCAGGTTAAGCTTATTAAAAGCCCTGCCATCTGTCTTTAGACGGGCTTTAATTATGCGGGTGCGTAAATTATTATGAAGATCCACCACATAATCGAAATCTTCCTGCCTGAGTTGCTGTATCAGGGCAGACAGATCATCATCAAGCAAGTGGATCTTATCGATATATGGATTTGCCACAAGTAAGGAATGAAAAGCCTTCTTGGTACAAAAATGGACTTCAGCATCATCCAGTTGTGTCTTTAGGTTTCGAATGACCGGAGTGGTAAGTACAATGTCGCCAATCGAAGAAAACCGGATGATAAGGATTTTTTTAATGCTCATGACTTACTTTCTGTATGCTTTTTGCTTTACGCTCGCTGAAAAACCTGGTGAGCTCATCAGCAGGTAGCGAAGTAAGGTTATCGGCGGGTGTTACCAGGCCTTTTCGAGCCGCCATAACACCAAACTTAACATCATTAATCCCTTTAATGTTGTGAGCATCCGGATTAATACTGATTTTAATATTGCGTTCAAGTACTTCAGGAAGGTATGACCAATCTATATCAAGTCGGCGCGGATTTGCATTAATCTCAATACTAACTCCGTTGTCACGGCAGGCATCGAGTATCGTTGGCATGTGCAGGGGATAACCCTGCCGGCGCAGCAGAAGCCGTCCGGAGAGATGACCCAATATGGTAGAGAAGGGGTTTTCAATCGCTTTTACAAGTCTTGCCGTCGCGGTCTTGATGTCCATATGAAGAACTGAATGCACTGAAATAATGATAAAGTCAAAACCCTCAAGAAATTCATTGGTATAATCAAGTGAACCGTCACTCAGGATATCACATTCAATCCCCTTGAATATTTTAAAATCAGGATATTCCTGCTGGAGTTGATCGATTTCCCTGAACTGGTCCTGAACACGGTTTTCAAATAACCCGTTAGCGTAAAAAAAGGATGATTTGCTGTGATCTGTCATGCCAAGATAGGAATAGCCGGCTTTGCGGCAGGCTTCAACCATCTCTTTGATGGAATACTGTCCGTCACTATAGGTACTGTGTGCATGCAGGATTCCCCTGATATCGTCTTCAGCAATCAGATTCTCTATTTTTGACGGATCGGCATGCAGTATGTCCGGGGCTATCCTTACATCAGGTGGAATGAACGGATATCCTGCTTTTTTATAGGCCGCCTCCTCATTTGAAAATTTATATGGGGCAGTACCCAGGCCTAATGCTTTCAGGTGGTTTTCCGGCCCGGTTGTCCGCATTTTTTGAATTTCAAAGTGAGCCGGATCAGCTTTACGGAAGCGCAGGTGCATACCGGAAGGTTCATGTATTCCGCGCCAGTTGAACGGACTTGATCGCTTTCTGTCCATGGCAAAATCATCGATGCCGCTGATTTTTTCGAAAACATCATCCTTGTCTTCAACCAAATAGCAAAACTCTGATATAATGAGGTCCCGCCTCCGCAAGGCACCTGTCTCACTTATTTTATATTCCTTTAACTGATCTGAAAACGTCCTGATTATCGATTCGCTCCAAGTCAGGGCTTCTGAGATCAGCAGCTTGTGTTTATTGTTCAGGTAAAAATCCAGTGATTCTGTCACTTGTTGGATGGTTTTTTCGCCGAAGCCCTTCACACTGCTTAGTTTGCCCGCCTCAATTGCCTCTTTCAAAGCAAGTGGAGAAGTAATATTGAGTTCCTTCCAGAGTAGTTGAATTTTTTTTGCGCCGACCCCGGAGATATTAAGTAATTCAACGACGCCTTTGGGAGTCTCATCCAGGAGTTTACGCAATTCAGTACTTTCATTCTCTGCGATAATCTCGGCAATCTGCTCAGCAATACTTTTTCCGATTCCCTTGAGCCCCTGTAATTCTTCGGGACTCATGTCTTCCAGTTTGCCCGTCACACGTTCCAGGTTGAAAATGGCGTTATTAACAGCACGTACCTTAAACTCATTGGCTCCATTGATTTCCATAAGTGAAGCGGTCCTGCGTAATAATCTGATAATTTCCTTGTTTTCCACGTGCGCGGTATGGTTATTGATGTTATTGATAATTATGTAAATTTAACCAAATGATCTTGGTTGTATCAATAAATAACACATGAACTATTGGTTATTAAAGACAGAGCCGGGCACCTATTCGTGGGATGATTTGTTACGGGATGGAAGGACATTCTGGGACGGCGTTCGAAATTACCAGGCCAGGAATTACATGAAGGAAATGAAATCAGGAGATCTGGCCCTGTATTATCACAGTGTAAATGAAAAACGTATTTTGGGAATTGCCCGGGTGGTGAAGGAATCCTATCAGGATCCATCCACCGATGACGACCGGTGGGTAGCCGTTGATATTGAACCGGAATCCACCTTTGAGAAGCCCGTAACGTTGGCGGACATAAAAGGGAATCCGGCATTATCCAATATGGTGCTGGTCAGAAATTCCAGGCTGTCCGTACAGCCGGTTACCAAAAATGAATTTGACCTGATTATTGAGAAAAGCAAGAATTGAATGTTGAGAACAACTCTGATACTTTTTGCAGGTTTACTGCTTCTAACATTAACAGTTTCAGCGCAGGAGCAGGTAGCGCGCTATGAACAGGAAAAGAAAGACAATGGTGAATACTTCACGGTAATTCCGGGAGGTGAATACGGAATACTGCTGGTGCGCGAAGACAATTCTGTTCGTGGCAGGGAAAACAAATGGATTCTGACCAACCTGGATACTGACCTCGAAGAAAAGTGGACAAGGGAACTGTCCGTTGAGTCAAAATTTGACTTCCGCGCCTATGAGCATTTCAGGAACCACCTGTACATTGTTTTTGTGGAAGCAGATCGTATAGTAAGTGAGTTTCTCATCCTTCAGATCGATCTTGAGTCCGGTAGAATTGTACCCTATGCCATTCAAAATGAGCTGGCATTTGAACTCACCAATATAATCGCTGTACAGGACCGGTTGGTGATGGCAGGATATGTTCGTGAGAGTCCTACAATTCTATCCTACACCGTTAATGATAAGAAATTCGATGTAGTTCCGGGATACTTTACTGCCAAGAGCGATATCATTGATTTGCGGCCCAATATGGACGGGATCACCTATAACATCGTGACCATGGAACGTTCCTATTCTGGATACTTCCTGCGGCTGCGTACCTACAGCTATGATTCCGATATTCTTTTTGAACGTGAAGTACAAATGCGGGATAATTTGCAGATTATTGACGGACTGACACTGGGTTTTGTTAACGGAAATATCGCGATAGCGGGTTCCTACGGATCGCAGAATTCCAACTTTATTCAGGGCCTGTATTTTGCTATAATTAAGCCGGAGGGGCAGGATAATACCGTCAAATACCATGACTTTGGAAATTTTGAACATTTCTTCGACTATACAAGTCCGAGGCGCGCTGAGCGTCTGGAAGAAAAGGCTTCTGAAATGTCGGGCAGAGGGAAGGATATGAAATTAAGTCTTCGGCTTTTCCTTCACAATATGATAGAGGTCAACGGTGAGTATGTTTTGTTTGCAGAGGTCTATGATCAGAATTATCAGCGTGGAAATGTACCTTACTATTATTCCCCGTACGACCGTTTTACTTCCATTTACAATCCATACCGATATCGTTATTTCAGGGAAGCATATCGCGGGTATGATGATATACAGAATACACTGGAATTCGAGTTTTTGGAAGCCATCGTGATAGGTTTGTCTGGTGATGGAGATGTGAAATGGGATAACAGCCTGGTCGTTGAAGACCTGGAGCAAACATCCACTTCAAGCATGGTAGATGCCTATGCCGACAGGAGCTTTGTTCATATGCTTTATAAGCATGAGGAGGAGATCGTTTATAAATCAATTCCCTATTCATCTGTACCGGTCGAAGAGAACTGGATTCCATTACGCCTCGAAAAAGATCAGGATAATATAAAAAGTACCGATGAAGAGACCGGTGGTGTCGGATACTGGTTCAACAATGCCTTTTATGTGTGGGGATTTCACCGGGTTGCCAGTGCCGAAGGAAAACGGAATGTGATTTTTATAAACAAAGTAATTTTTTAAGAACCTTTCGCCTAAGAATTGTTATTCTAATAATGGAATAACAAACAGCCTATGCGATTCATTTTCATTTTGCTGGTAAGTGCAATTGCACTTCAATCCGCCATTGCCCAGGTTAAACAACTCCGGTACGAAACCAATATCTCTTTGCGAAATGAAGATTTTGCGGTTTTTCCGGCTGGAGAAAACGGTCTGGTTTTTTTGAGACAAGTGAGGGGAGAGCACAAGGTTGATTTTTTCGATGTGCAAGTCAATTTACTTGATCCTTTTTTAAGAACCATCGCGACAGATACATTGATTACCGATCCTTCCTTTGAACTGAAACGGGTAATACATGAAAATAAACAAGTGTTTCTTATCTATGAGCAGTCGGAAATAGAGATCCCAAGTTATAAAATAGTTAAAATAGACTTTTCATCCGGCAGGGTACAGCCATTTTCAATTAAAAATGAGTTGCCTTTTGATCTGGTGAAAGCCATGTCTGTTAGGGGCAAAATTTATTTTGGCGGATATGTTCGCGGAGTACCAACAATAATGGTATTTGAAGAAGGTAAATCGACGCTTTCATTACTGCCAGTGAGACCACTAAGTGCTGATTTTCTCGATTTAAGCTTAAATAATGATCAGGAATCAATCAATCTGGTCACTCAGGAAAGAAGCGGTAATGTCATTTTACTTCATGTGACTACATACGGAGGTACTTCAATGCTGTTTCAGAAAACAATTGTAATGCAAAATGAAGCGGTAACTGCACGGTCGCTTGGTTTTATTAACGGGAATATCATCATCGCGGGTACTTACGGATCCAACAAACTTAATTTGACACAGGGAACATTCATGGTATCCGTCCAACCCGGTAAGGATAAGGATGTTGTACATTATCATGGCATAAGTGAATTTGATCATTTTTTTGACTATGCCGATGTTAACCAAAAGGAGCGACTGACAGAGAAGGTAGAGCGCAAGTCGGTCAGCGGCAATGATATAAAGTTCAATAAGGTCCTTTTTGTCAATGATCTTCAACTGGTGGGTGATGAACTGCTGATGGATATAGAGATGTTCCAGTTGGTGCCACGGCAGATTGCGAGACAGAGACGTGTTCGGAATTCGTATGGAAATTTTGGTGGTTCGAGAAGCAACCCACACAATGGATATGGAAACAATGTATTTGCAGATGCCCTATATCCGGATAAATTAAGACTGTTCAGAAAGCTCTTTTTTGAATCTCCCAGTGAAAATGCCGAGGTCATTCCGGAATTTTTGCAACGCTGGTCGGTAGGATTTGATCCTAATGGTTTAGTAAAGTGGGATAATTCCATGGCTGTTCAGGAGCAGGACCGGGCGAGTGCAGCCCCGTTAACTGCCGCTGCCTTTGATGATACTGTACTGAGATATGGGTACAAACACGAAGAAGGCATTGTTTATGCGGAATCTTCCTTTGGTTCAACAAAAGGGGAGGAATTCATTTTCCCACTGGTACTCAAGAATGAGAATGAATCACTCGTTTATGAGCTAAATGATGTGAACGGGCTATGGTCGATCAATAATGACGTTTTTTACGCCTGGGGAAGTCACCGTGTCAAGGGGGATTCCGGGCGCAGAAATGTCATTTATATTAATGCCTTGTTTTTCCCGGAGGTAATTAACTAACGTACATCACACTTTTCACCGCCTCGATCGTTCTCTTTGCATTCGGCAGAATGGCATCAATCAGGGTGGGTGCATAAGGAAGAGGTACATCCATGCTGTTCACACGATGCACAGGGGCATCAAGGAAATCAAAGGCATATTTTTGAACATGATAGGTGATCTCCGAGCTGATCGCTGCTAACGGCCATGCTTCCTCAACGATTACCAGGCGATTTGTCTTTTTTACTGAATTCACCACGGTAGCATAATCCAGCGGACGTACAGAACGCATATCGATCAATTCAGCAGAGATGCCGTCCTTGGCAAGTTCATCAGCCGCTTCGTAAAGAACCTTCATGGTTTTTCCAAATGAGACTATGGTAACGTCCTCTCCCTCGCGTTTGATATCTGCTGATCCGATCGGAATCAGGTATTCGCTTTCAGGGACTTCGCCTTTATCGCCATACATCAATTCTGATTCCATGAAGATAACCGGATCATTGTCGCGAATGGATGACTTTAACAAACCTTTCGCATCGTAAGGGTTCGATGGAACGACTACCTTCAGACCCGGGGTATTCGCATACCAGTTCTCAAAGTTCTGTGAGTGCTGTGAACTTAACATCCCTGCGTTACCGGTAGGTCCGCGAAATACCATAGGTATGTTAAACTGTCCTCCTGACATCGACATCATTTTGGCAGCACTGTTAATAACCTGATCAATGGCTACGAGAGAGAAATTAAACGTCATGAATTCAATGATGGGTCTCAGTCCATTCATTGCGGCACCAACGCCTACGCCTGCAAACCCAAGCTCAGCGATAGGGGTGTCTATTACCCGGTTCGGACCGAATTCATCAAGCATTCCCTGGCTAACCTTGTAAGCGCCATTATATTCGGCCACTTCTTCGCCCATAAGAAACACTTTTTCATCTCGACGCATTTCTTCGCTCATGGCTTCGCCGAGCGCTTCTCTGAATTGAATTTCTCTCATTTTTACCTTTGTTAAACGGTCCCCAAAATTAGGACATCAGCGTAGATTATCAAAAAACAATTTTCGTTAAAATAAAAAAGGCTCTCCTTTACGGAAGAGCCTTTTTTCAGATGTTTTAAACGATTATTTCATCGCGTCAGTCCACTGCGGGTAGCTTCTGTACTGCAGGAACTCAAGGTCGTTCATTGCCTTTTCTTTCAGGCTTGGATCAGCAGAGAATGCTTCCTTCAGGATGGTGGCGATATCATCTTCACCTGCCTGACGGCGGGCAGCTACGATTGCTGTAAGATAAGCAGCTTTACCGTACATCTCATCTTTTTCAGATCCGTAAGTGTTGGTATACTCACCACGAAGGGTCTCGTATGCCTGAGGCCATCTCTTATCAAGAACCTGTGCCAGCGCCTTGTTGAATACGTTCTCTTTAGTTTGAGTAGCATTCGCAAGCGTAGTCTGAGCAGAAGTGTAATCTGCCATCATGATCTCAGCTGCACCCTTAACACCATTCAGACCCTGAGTTACCTCATTAGAAGGACTCATTGAAAGTGCTTTGGTTACATGCTCATGTGCTTTGTAAGGATTGCCATTAGCCAGCGCTACAGAAGCCAGGTTACCATGAACCTCAGCAGTAGGATTCTGATTTGCTGCAATCTCTAACTGAGTTTCAGCCATTTCCATGTATTCTGCACGGCGCGAAGGATTCTGGTTTGCCATTGCGATGTATGTAGCCGCAAGGTTGTTGTGTGCGTTCCAGCTGTCTTCTTTCTGAATAGCCGCCTTGTAAATAGCTTCTTTTTCTGAAAGTGAAGGAGTCATGGATGCAGCATACATCATTTCCTCAGCTGATAATGTATCAGCAGATACGGATCCGCCAACAACCTGCTTCGCAAGAACAGCGATCTCTGCATCTGTTTTCTTTTCCTTTACTGTAAGGATCTCAGTTTTTGCAGTACGCAGTTTAGGATACAGCTCACGGAATACCTTGTTGTATGTGGGCAGTGTATGAAGTTTATCTTCAACCTGCTCGTATGTTCCTCCAGCATTGATGATATTCAACCATGCTGACTTCTCTTCAGAAGAAAGACCATCATACAGGGCCAGGGAATCTTTGAATACAGTCCAGTCTTCAACTACATCCTTAATGATGAAGTTGATGGAATCAGCTTTTCCTTCGTAATCATATTTGTCCATTTCACGACGGTAGAAAGACTCGATTGCCTGGGCACGATTTTTTGCCAGGTTGGAGTTTACACGTTCCGGACCTTCAGGAGAGTGAGTACCTGTGATGGTAACTGTGCGGGTAAGGTTCTTGGCTGCGATGTACGCGTCAAGCTTTTTACCCATATCACCGCTTCTTTCAGAACTGCGCAATACAGAACTTCCCTGGTTGAAATAGAAATTAACCCGGGTAGGGATCAGCTCTTCCTGATTGTTGTAACCGTGATCTGCTTCAGCAGCATAAGCAACCGGAATCACCATTTTAGAAGTTGTGATTAAACCAGGTGCTACGGTCATACGGGGAGTTTCCTTTGTTTTCCCGTTTTTGGGATCGGACGCCACACCCTGTACCTGAAGTTCGCCAGGGTTCATTGCAGGCGAATAAGGGAATGCATAGCTTTTCGACTGCTGAGGAGCTTCTTCCTTGGCGTTAGGGAAATCTTCGGAACGGAATTGAACGGCTTCTAATTCTACTTCGCTTTCTCCATAGTTGTAAAAAGTGCGTACTGTGTACACTTTGTCCTTTTTCAACATTTTAACTGGTAGGTTGGCAGACATGTCAAAAGCTACCGTATCTGCATGTACCTCGAGAGGATTGGGAGAAACAGTGAGGTTTTGATCTTCAGCCATTTTAACCATTTGGTTCAGAGCGCAACCCGAAAGGCCTATCAATCCGAATAGTACAATAGCGTAGAATAATTTTCTCATTGGTTTTTATTTTTAAATGACTGGTTGAATTGTGTAAATATCTTTATTTATTTCCTTAATAAAACATTTGAGTGCAAATTTAACTAAAATTTCAGGAATTTAGAAGGTACAATTGAATAAGTGCATATTATATTTGTGAATGTGCATATATGTCGATCAGTAAACTTTTTAAGGCGTTTAAGTGTATTATAAAATAGACCTTAATTAACTCTTTACCAATTATGCTAAAAAGACTCCAGGATACTTTTGAAGCGCAGGCTTTTGGTGTATGTACACGGATGGGAGAAAAGCTTGGAATATCATCTTCGAGTATTCGAATGTATTTTATATATGCATCTTTCCTGACGTTCGGATCACCTGTTTTAATATACCTGGCACTGGCATTTATTATGAATATGCGCAAACACCTGCGCAGAAGAAATAATGCCGTCTGGTATTATTAAGGAGGTTTAAAACCCCTTAATGGATTTGAGTTGCCGGAAATTGCGACGCCTGCCAACAAAATACTGCAAAACAACACTTCCCTTATATATCACTTGGGTCTCGCTTATGCGCATAAGCGACTGACTCTCGGATCGTTTCTTTCGATTCAGGCTCATTTGTGACCAGAAATCAGCATGGGCCCGGATCACCGAACCTGCATGGCGCCATTGTAAAATGAAAATGAAACGCCAAATAGCTACAAAATCGAATAATACCCGAATGATCATGGTTCTGATCAGTAAATCAGCAGTATAATTTTTATAGAGAAGGCTTAGTCCATTTTTGAAATTAAGGTACGTTTTTTTAGGATTTGACTTGCTCAACGTTCCTCCGCCAACATGGTATACAGTACTGGCTCCCTGGTAATAAACTTTTTTACCCATGCCCCAAAGTCTCCAGCAGAGGTCGATTTCTTCCATGTGCGCAAAAAAATCTTCATCAAGTCCGCCCGATGACAGAAAATCCGAAGACCGAATGAATAAACATGCGCCACTTGCCCAGAAAATTTCCCGTGAATCATCATATTGTCCCTCATCTTTTTCGTAGGACTCAAAGATTCTTCCCCGGCAAAAGGGAAATCCATATTGATCAATGAAACCGCCGCCTGCACCGGCATATTCAAAGGTATTTTTTTGTGAATATGAGAGTATTTTTGGCTGAACAGCGGCAATGGATTCGTTTTCAGCGAATATTTGCAAAACCGGCTCAAGCCAGCCGCTGGTAACTTCCACATCAGAATTCAGAAGGCAAAAGAATTCTGCACTGATTTGCTTCAGAACATGATCATAGCCGCCGCTGTACCCAAGATTCTCCTCCAGTTGAATGATTTCTACGGAAGGATATGCGTCCTTTAGAAATGCCACCGAATCATCTGTAGAGGCATTATCTGCTACAATAATACGCGCCCCTTCACTGTGCATGATGACCGACGGAAGGAACTGTCGCAGATGTTCCTTGCCATTGAAATTTAAAATTACAATTGCCAGGTCTTTCATTTACATCATTCCACTCAGATCCAGTCCGGGAATGTTTGGCATGATTCCTTCTGTACTTTTGCGAATCTCCTCTTTGGCCTGAATTTCTGCTTCATCTGTTGCTTTGTTCACCGCTGCTACAATCAAATCCTGCAGCATTTCGCGATCTTCGTCTTTCATTAGTGACTCATCGATCGTCACCGAAATGAGTTTTTTCTGTCCGTTGACGCGAGCTTTCACCATGCCTGCACCCGATTCAGCTTCCACTTCAATGTCGGCAAGTTTATCCTGGGCTTCCTTCATGCGGGACTGCATTTCCTTAACCTTGCCCATCATTTTCATCATATCGAACATAACCGTATTATTTTGTTATCGCACAAAAGTAGGAATTGTTGGGCTAATTAATGGGAGAGGACTAAAATACTTCCGTCCCTGTTCGTAACACGCCCGGATTCGTCCACAAGCCTTATCTTGATAACATAAGCCCCCTGGGCAACCCGTTCCCCATTATAAAAACCGTTCCAGGGATTATTAATATCCTCACTGTGAAAGATGAGTTCCCCCCATCGGTTGAAAACATCAATTGAATAGGATTGCACATACCGGGCCCGAATCTCGAGCACATCATTGAGCCCGTCACCGTCTGGTGTGAAGGCCTCTGGGAATGCCAGTAAATTTGATTTTGAAAGCTGGATGGTATACGAATATGAAACAGGAATGGATCCGTCATTTGGGAACGCATGTATACGATAGTAAAGAATCTGATCTGGCTGATTGTCTGTTTCTGTAAATGTTGTATCCGATGTTTGCAGTACATTGAAGAAGTTTGTCCCGTCGTACGATTTTTCGACAAAGTAATAGGCAACACCCGTTGAATACCCTTCATATTGGGGCCAGGATATCTGGACCTCATCACGCAAACTAATGGCACCCTGCGGTCGCATTACACAGGCAACGACATTTTCGGTGTTGGCATTACCGCAAAGATCTTCCGGGAAAACCTCATAGCAATATGTCGTAAAACCGGAATTACCCGCCTGCGTATCAACAAACGTCAAATCGGTAGTTGTTCCAATCAATGCAGGCACCTGCGTGTCTCCGCTTCGGTATATATTGAAAATTGTCGACCCCGGGGGAGCTGAATAGTTCCATGTGAGGGTCACTTCATTTCCGTTTGGTACCGTACTGACATGATCAACAGCAGCAGGAGGCAGCTCGTTGTCGGCAAGTATACATATCTCTCCCGAGGTTGAAAGAGCACCGCCGTAAGATGCCTGAAGATTATAACAATAAGTGATCCCGCAATTAATATCAGGATCCTCTAACATTCGTTCGGTATTCATTGCCGACGAAAGAAAAACACCATCTCTGTAAATACTGAAATTTCCCGAGGGTGTATTGGTCGCCCAATCAAGCTGATTAATATTATTCTGATTAAATCCCGAAAGCTGAATGGAGCAAACCTCCTGAGAACTGGCGGCTGGACCGCCGCAGGGGTCTATGGCATCAAGCCGGAAGCAATAATAATTCTCATCGGTCGACAGAAGATCAATGATGTCCGTTGACCGGGTGTCACTGAATTCTTTTAAAAGAGTGTACGGCCCTCCGTTGGTTGCTATATACATCCTGTAAAGGATATCCGCCTGCGTACCAAGCCCGAGTGTGATTTGTTGGTCGCTGGTAACAGCCAGACCTGTTATCTGACCTGCCGGCAGGGAGGGAACAGGGGTGAAGGTACGCATGGCCGGACTGCAATTATTAGCCCATCCTGCATCGAGTCCCTTTACAGTAATGGTGCGTGCCAGACCATCGGGAAAGGTGTGGGTTTGAACCGGAGAATTTACCGGGATGGTGACTACCGGACTTCCGTCGCCATAGTTAATTTCATATTCATCATAATTATCATCCAGTACCTCGAGTGCGATACTGTTTCCGGAACAGGCATAAATCTCAAATGCTGGTGCGGGCTTATCTTCAATGGTGATGGTGATAAAATCAGAAACAGCATCAAACAGGATCTCCATCCGGTATGTCCCGGGATCTGTATACGTGTATTCATAAAAATTCGGCTTAACTTCAAAATTGCCATCCCCATTATAGTCAAAATCACAGGAGCATCCCGCAGTACAGTCGCACGAAGGATTATTGTTGGTGATCGTAATCGTTAATCCCGGGCAACCCCTGATCTCGTCCACCTCATACAACCCGTTCTCACTGGAATACTGGGCCAGTGCCGGGATACCCGAACCAAGCCACAAACAAACAGCAAGACTAAGTGTATATATGAAACGGCTGAAATTCATTCGAAACGGAATATAATTGATTTCAACTAAAACGAATAATAAATCATCTCATTGCGCACCATTAAAACTTATAAGATGTTCAATGATGGCTGACTTCGACAATAGTTCCTGTTCTCCGGATTTCATGTTTTTCAATGAAAATCCGTCTTTTTCCATTTCCGATTCACCGGCTACCAGCACAAAAGGGATATTCTTTTTGTCGGCATAGGAGAATTGCTTTTTCGCTTTGGCCACTTCCGGGTATAACTCGGCGTGAATCCCGGCGGTACGCAATTCCCGGAGGAATTCCAAACCGTACGACCAGGCGTTCTGATCAAATGCCACAATAAGGGCAGTGGTAAAGGTATTGGCCGATTCCGGAAAAAGAGACAACTCCTCCATCACATCATACAGTCGGTCCACACCAAATGAGAACCCAATCCCCGAAAGTCCGGGCAATCCAAATACCCCGGTTAAATCGTCGTACCGGCCGCCTCCGCTCACGCTACCTACACTCACATTATTCACCTTTACTTCGAATATGCAGCCGGTATAATACGATAATCCACGGGCGAGGAGGGGGTCGAAATCGACATGATCCATTCCGGATGACCTGATGAGATCAAAAACCTCACGAACGTCACTGATCCCTGAATTGCCGGAGCCAATGAATTGTTCCATTTTATCGAGGTTTGCTGAAGAATCATTGAGCAGCGGTTTCAGTCGGCTGGTAGATTCTGCGGTAAAGCCGCGTTCGGTGAGTTCCTGAATTACCTTTTCAGAACCTATCTTATCAAGCTTGTCAATGGCCACGCATAATTCAGATTCCTTACCCGGAGCCCCAATGGCCTCTGCGATGGCCTGGAGAATTTTACGATGATTTATTCGAATGCTGTAATCAATAATACCAAGGGCATTGAATACCTCACGTATCATCCAGATCACTTCTGCCTCACAGAGAAGGGAATCAGTTCCAACCACATCTGCATCACATTGCTGAAATTCCCTGTATCGGCCTCGCTGGGGCCGGTCGGCACGCCATACAGGCTGGATCTGATATCGCTTAAAAGGCATGCTGATCTTGTGCTGATTCATTACCACGTATCGAGCAAAAGGTACAGTCAGATCATATTTCAGCCCTTTTTCGCTGATAAGGGAGGCGAAATGCCTGGAGCCATCCCTGTAATCAGATTCAGTTGTACGGGAAAGAAAGTCTCCGCTATTCAGGATTTTATACAATAACTGATCTCCTTCATCACCGTATTTACCAGTAAGAACATCGAGATTCTCCATGGCAGGTGTTTCCAGCGGCATAAATCCGAATTTGCGAAATACCCCGCGGATGATATCCAGAATGTAATTGCGCCTGGCCATTTCTTCCGGGCCGAAATCACGGGTACCTTTCGGTAAGGATGGTTTTGAGCTCATGGAAGCAAAACTACAAAAAAAGTATGAAGCCACAGGCTCAACTTTTCGGCCTGTGATCTGAAAATAGTTGGAGAAGCTTTTAATTAAATTAATTATTCTATTATCTTTGCACCCTTATTTGATCAAAATTCACGGACATGGCGATTACCAGACTTAAGAGAAAAGCAAAGAGAAATAAAACAAGGGCTTCTGTACGTCAGGCCAACATCAAGCGTTTAAATACCAAGCCGGTGATCAAATCGGTAGATGTTGAGGCGATCAAAGAAGAATTCGAAAAGAAATCTTCCAAGCCAGCCAAGAAAGAAACGAAAAAAGAAGACAAGAGCGAGGACTGATCTTCCCCTGATCGGGAATTGCTCCTGTTTATCATATACCCGTCTGAAAAGGCGGGTTTTTTTATGCCCTTTTTCCTAATTCGATTACCTGCAGGTCCGATATGCGTCCGGCCTCCAGGCTGAAGCGCACAAGTGTTGAAATTTTATGAAATCCCTGCTTTCCGGCGGCACCCGGATTAATGTGCAGCAGATTGGGTAAGCCAGGGTCGCGCATGATCTTCAGGATATGGGAATGACCATCAATAAAAAGGTCCGGTTTTTCCTGCTGAATTATTTTACGGACCCGGGGATTGTAACGCGGGGGGTAACCCCCGATATGGGTCATGTACACGCGAACCCCGCCCAGCGTGAAGAAAAGATCTTCCGGGTACCGTACACGAAGGTCTTTGCCGTCAATATTCCCGTAAACAGCCCGTAAAGGCCTGAATTTTTCCAGGTCATCTGCTGCTTCAATCGTGCCAATATCACCGGCATGCCAGATCTCATCACATTCCTGAAAGTATTCCCAGATCTTTGGGTTGAGAAATCCGTGTGTGTCTGATAACAATCCTATCCGTTTCATGTTGAATGCTCAAACGATAGTTTTTAGCAAGGTTAAAGGGAATCCATCACAATCCCATGGTGTATTTCCATATCTTTGGACTTTAAATTTGTAGTGCTATGGCATTAACGCCTTCTAAAATGCTCCCTCTCGGGACCGAAGTACCCGATTTTACATTGCCTGACACGGTTTCAGGGCAAAACCTGTCCTATGCCGATGTGCGTGGGGAAAAAGGAACTCTTGTCATGTTCATTTGCAATCATTGTCCGTACGTTAAACATGTTCAATCTGAACTGGTAAAAATATCTGTGGACTATTCCGGTGAAGGAATCGGCTTTGTTGCCATCAGTTCAAATGACGTGGAGAAATATCCCGAAGATGGTCCGGATCGTATGAGAGAAGTCGCACGTAAATGGGGATATTCATTTCCATACCTTTTCGATGAGACTCAAGGTGTGGCGAAGGATTTTCAGGCGGCCTGTACTCCAGATTTTTATCTTTTCGATCACCAGGATAAACTGGTCTACCGGGGCCAGCTGGATTCATCCCGCCCGGGCAACGGTAAACCACTCGATGGTAAGGATATGCGACAGGCACTCAATGACCTGGTCAACGGGAATCCCGTTAGTGAAAATCAAATCCCAAGCCAGGGATGTAACATTAAGTGGAAATCCTGAATTACTTAATTTCCATCGCACTGACATAATAATCCGGATCAACCGAAAAATCAACATTCAGTTCTGAGACCTCGAAGGTCTGCCAGCTTTCGTTGGCGTTCAGCCGGATGTCCTTCCCGTTTATGGATACATCCACGGGCATGTTGAATCGGTCGATTGTATTATTCCAGCGATAAAAGAGGGTATTGCCCTTACGTGCATATTCGAGTACCGGCACACGAACGTCGCGTAAATATTGGTCAAATACCGGAGCAAGATTTATTCCTGTATGGTTGATCAGGTACGACTCGATCATCTGGGTGGTTACTGTCTGATGGTAGAACTCTTTATTCAGGCCACGCAAAACATCCCTCCAAAGGCTGTCATTATCCACAATCTGCCGGATCATATGCAACATGTTGGCACCCTTGTAATACATATCCCCGGATCCCGACTGGTTCACATTATAAACTCCAATAATGGGTTCTTTATTTTGGATATTCATACGTGTGCCGCGTGTATAGGCTCCCGCTGCCTCGTTTCCAAAATAGTAATCCAGGAATAAATTTTCTGAATACGCTGTGAAACTTTCATGGATCCACATATCTGCGATATCCTTGTAGGTGATATTATTGGCAAACCATTCGTGTCCGGATTCATGGACGATGATAAAATCAAATTTCAGTCCCCATCCACTCCCGCTCAGGTCACGGCCCCGATACCCGTTTTGAAAACCATTTCCATAGGTTACCGAACTTTGATGTTCCATACCCAGGTAGGGGACCTGAACAAGCTTAAACCCATCCTCATAGAACGGATAGGGCCCGAACCAGTGTTCAAAGGCTGCCATCATCCTGGGTGCCTCCCTGAACTGCTCCCGGGCCGCTTTTTCGTCTTTAGGCAATACGTAATAGTCCATGGTAAGCGGACCGTTCTCTCCTTCGTATGTCTCTGAAAAATGTACATAATCGCCGATATTGATGTTCACCCCGTAATTATTGATCGGGTTCTCAACAAACCAGTGATATTTAGTGAATTTCTTTCCCTTTTCAACTTTTCTCAGTCTTCCGTTGGATACATCCATTAATCCCTTCGGAACCGCAACACTGATCAGCATGCTGTCGGGTTCATCATACATATGATCTTTGCATGGCCACCAGAGGCTGGCACCGTCCCCCTGGCAGCTGCTGGCAACAAAAGGATTGCCTTTTTCATCCCGCTGCCACGTAATGCCGCCGCTCCAGGGTGGGTTGGGACTCGTACGGGGCTTGCCTTCATAAAGTACTTTAACCGTTCCGATTGTCCCAATCCCTTGATTTTTCAATCCGTCAATAAAATAGGCATTACCATCCTGACGAAAGGAAAGGACATTTCCATTCTGCTCAACGCCGGTAATTCTTAAGGGTGGCTGAAGATCAATCTGCATTGCAGTTACATCTCCCAGCACTTTGTAGGTAACGGTATTGCTCCCCTTGATGGTTGAATCTGAAGGGTCAACCGTAATATCAAGATGATAGTAAACAAGGTCCCACCAGGCTCTTTCAGGGGTGATGGAGCCGCGAAGTGTATCCTGTCTCGTGAAATTTTGTCCCATCCCGTTAAATGACAACAGGAGGAGAATCAGTACGACCGGATATAGGCTTTTTTTAATCATCAGGAAAGGGCTTGTTCAAGATCTGCGATAAGGTCATCCGCATCCTCAACACCAACGCTTAAACGAATCAGCGAATCTACCAGTCCGACCTTCAGCCGTTCTTCTTTTGGAATACTGGCATGTGTCATGGTTGCCGGATGATTTGCCAGTGATTCTACGCCCCCAAGGGATTCAGCCAGTGAGAAATAATGGAACTTTTCCATAACGCGGAAAGCGTCATCCTGATTTCCATTCACCAGGGTGAAGGAAATCATACCTCCAAATCCGCGCATTTGTTCTTTTGCAACGAGGTGATTGGGATGATCCTCAAATCCAGGCCAGTATACTTTTTCAACACGGGGATGATTCTTCAGGTAATGAGCTATCTTTTCGCCATTCTCACAATGCCGGTCCATCCGTAAATGCAATGTCTTGATTCCTCGCAAAACCAGAAAACAGTCCTGCGGTCCGGGGGTTGCCCCGCAAGAGTTCTGAATGAAAGCTAAATCTTCCTGAAGTTTCGGATCATTCACCACAAGGGCACCCATTACGACATCTGAATGCCCGGCAAGATATTTTGTTACAGAATGCATCACGATATCGGCACCCAGGTCAAGCGGACTCTGAAGATAAGGGGTTGCAAAAGTGTTATCCACCGCTACCAGGATATTATTTTTCTTTGCCAGTTCTACGACTTTTGCAATATCAATCACGTTCATCATTGGATTGGTGGGGGTCTCCAGCCAGATGAGCCGGGTATTTTCATTGATATGGTGAGTGATTTCGTTTACATCATTCATTCCGGTAAAGTGAAACCGAATTCCATATTTTTCGAAGACTTTTTTGAAAATCCGGTAAGTACCGCCATACAGGTCGTTGGCAGCGATCACTTCATCACCGGGCTTCAGTAATTTTATCACTGCGTCGATAGCGGCCAGCCCGGAAGCAAAACATAATCCGAATTTCCCGTTCTCCAGGGCGGCGATGCTGTTTTGAAGCGCCGTGCGTGTGGGATTATGGGTTCTTGAATATTCATAGCCCTTGTGTTTACCAGGGGATGCCTGAACATAAGTGCTGGTTTGGAAAATAGGGGTCATGATGGCCCCGGTTGAGGGATCAGGTTCCACCCCTGCATGAATTGCTTTGGTTCCGAATTTCATATAAAAAAGATAAAAGGAGGGGAGAAATGCCCCTCCGTACAATAATTAAACAGATGTGTTGGGATCAAACCGCTCCAGGTAGTCGGCCACGCGTCTTACGACCATTCCTCCCAGCGAGCCATCAACCACGCGGTGGTCATAGCTGTGTGAAAGAAACATTTTATGTCGGATTGCAATGGCATCTCCATGGGGAGTTTCCACAACAGCCGGCTTTTTGGTAATAGCCCCCAGTGCCAGGATCGCAACCTGCGGCTGCATGATAATGGGCGTACCCATTACGTTTCCGAATGATCCGACATTTGAAATGGAGAATGTTCCGCCGGAAAGTTCATCCGGCTTAAGCTGGTTATTTCGTGCCCTCTTTGCCAGATCGTTCACCTTTTTTGCCAGCCCGGTAATGTTGTATTGATCTGCATTGTGGATAACGGGAACGATCAGGTTTCCACTGGGAAGCGCCACAGCCAATCCGATGTTGATATCACGCTTCTTGATGATTCGGTCTCCATCTACCTGGATGTTGATCATCGGATAATCCTTGATCGCCTTTACGACTGCGTCGATGAAAATGGGTGTGAAGGTAAGGTTGTCGCCTTCACGTTTTTTGAATTCATTCTTATTCCGGTTTCTCCAGAAAACGATCTCGGTTACGTCGGCCTCCACAAAGGATGTCACATGCGGGGAAATTCGCTTTGAATCAACCATTCGCTGGGCGATCATTTTACGCATGCGATCCATTTCAATGATCTCATCCTCCCCGCTTACAGAAATATTTACTTTCGGAGCAGGTGATGACGATTGTACAGACGTCTGTGCGGGAGCTGGGGCAGTGAGCGTACTCACTTCGCTGCCTCTTGTTTCCAGGTATGACAGGATGTCCTGTTTCGTTACACGGCCTTCTTTGCCGCTTCCGGGGATTCGTTCCAGCTCATCTTTCCCTATACCCTCTTCCCGTGCGATATTTTTTACCAGTGGAGAGTAGAAACGACCATTTGAATTTGATGGAACGTCCTGTCCGTTGCTCGCACTGCCGTTGGATACGACAGCTGCAGCAGGTTTGCTCTCGACAACCGGTTGTTTTTCCACAGCAGGTGCTTCTGCCGGTGGTGCAGGTTTGGACTCTGATTTTTCTTCTTTTTCTGTGGTGATGATTGCAATGGGGTTTCCCACCGGTACCACGTCTCCCTCATTTGCAAGAATTTTTGTGAGCACCCCGCCGTGGGTGGAAGGTACTTCGGTATCTACCTTGTCGGTCGCAACTTCCAGTACACTTTCATCTTCCTCAATAGTATCACCTTCTTTTTTTAACCAGGTGAGTACGGTTGCTTCCATTATGCTTTCACCCATTTTGGGCATAATTAACTCTACTTGTGCCATTCTAACGTGTTTTGATTTACAAAACTCAAGTCATTTCCGGATAATCCGACTGTAAATTTACTATTTTACTCTGTTACTTCAATCGTTTTCGATAATCTTATACGAATCATGTTTAATACCGCAACAGCGGTTGCCCTGATATTCACATCACGGTCTTTCCAAAGCTGTAATTTGCGTGCATAGGCCTCTTTTCCATCGTCATAAGCAATCCAAACAGTGCCCACGGGTTTCTCGGGAGTGCCTCCTCCGGGTCCTGCAATGCCGGTTGTTGATACACCGATTTTGGCTCCTGTTCTTTTCCGGATTCCGGCAGCCATTTCAAGGGCCGTTTCTTCGCTAACAGCTCCATGATCAAGCAACGTTTGATGCTGAACTCCCAGCAGGGCTTCCTTTATTGTATTCTCATAGGCAATGACAGACCCTACATAATATTCAGAGCTTCCTGGAACCGAAGTGATGAGATGGGAGAGATATCCACCTGTACAGCTTTCGGCAGTGGCGATTGTACAGCATTGATCACACAACATCCGACCGATCACTTCCTGAATCTCATCTCCGTTAAACCCATAAATGAAGTTTCCGGCCAAAGGCTTTAATTTTTCAATCTGTTCAGCAACCTGTTCCTCCAACACACTTCTGTCGGTCCCAAATGCTGTGAGGCGAAGTTTTACCTGGCCAAGGCTGGGCAGATAGGCGAGCCTGATATTTTCAGGTAATGCATCTTCCCAGTCCTGAATTTTACTGGCAAGCCATGATTCACCAATCCCGATGGTCTTGATCAGCTTATGATAGATCACTGCGGTTTCGAACACTTCGTGCAAGCGTGGAATGACCGTATCGGTCATCATTTTTTTCATTTCATGGGGAACTCCCGGCATCGACACAAAAACCTTTCCGTCACGATGGAACCACATTCCCGGCGCTGTACCAAGTTTGTTTTCCACAACCTCACAGCATACGGGTAAGGTGGCCTGAAGCTCATTTACAGGGGTAAGTTCCAGGCCCTTGGACTGAAAAAACTCCGATACCTGACGCAGTGCATCGGGATTCGGCTCCATCGGACAATCAAAATACCTGGCGAGAAGAGGCTTTGTAAGGTCATCTTTGGTAGGCCCCAAACCCCCTGTGATCAGGACGATATCAGCCCGGTCTTCTGCTTCCCGGAAAGCCCGGAGGATATCTGACTCGTTGTCACCAACCGTCGTTTTTTGTGTAATGCGTATACCTGCGCGATCCAGCACATCACTGATCCACTGGCTGTTAGTGTCCAGTATTTGTCCGTACAGAATTTCATCACCAATGGTGAGAATTTCGGCCTTTATTATTTCATCCATTACATTCCTGGTTACTTCAATACTTTAACAAATATCCATGATTGCCCATTAATTTTGGTCTGGAATTTGATATTTACACAACAATCAACAATACAAACATGAAGAATTACCTGCTGTTATTCATATTTTTTACGGTCTCCTGTACTTCCGCACAGATTAATCAAACCCTTGGTGATATCAACAATACCATTAGCGGGGGCGGTATTACCGAAAGTGATGTGGCTATGGGCCTCAAGGAAGCACTTATCAAAGGAGTTCAGGAAAGCGGTGAAATGGCAGGTGTTCCGGACGGCTTTCTAAAGCGTCCTGAAATCAAAATACCGTTTCCTGAAGACGTACAGAAAGTTGAAATACGACTTAGACAAATCGGTCTGGGCGGTGAGGTCGACAGATTTGTGGAATCGATGAATCATGGTGCTGAGGATGCAGCCGCACTGGCTGTGCCGATTTTCGAAAGGGCTGTAAGGGAAATGACCGTTCAGGATGCCTGGGGAATCCTCAAAGGGAATGATGACGCCGCAACAATCTATCTTCGTGAAAAGACGTCTGATCAGCTTTATGTTGCCTTCAAGCCGGTAGTAGAGAGCTCTCTTGAAAAGGTAAATGCTACAAGGTATTACGGGGACATCATTAATACCTACAATAAAATTCCGCTCGTTCAAAAAGTAGATCCCGACCTGAATTCATACGTTACCCGGAAGGCAATGGACGGACTGTTCTACCTGATTGCCCAGGAGGAGAAGAAGATCCGTGAAGACCCGCTGGAGCGTACTTCTGATTTACTGAAGAAGGTATTCAGAATGCAGGATTAACGGGTGATCATTACCTTTTTATAGAAATTCCCAAGATCGGTTTGTATCATGAAAATGTAAACCCCTGCCGGGATTGCTTCAACTGATAAACGGGAATCAGGATTTAACCACGTTCTGATTACTTTGCCGTGGAGATCAAGCATATTGATTTGCCGTAAAGCCGGCAGACTGATATTGAGATACCGGCTTGCAGGATTTGGGAAAACAGCGCCTTCAATCTCCTGAAAATCATCCAGGCCGGTGATGTTAACTACTTCCAGCGCCTGACTGTAAATGTCTGTACAACCAAGATCATTTGAAACCACAAGTTCGATCAGATAGCTGCCGGGATTAGTGAAGGTGTAGCGAAGCTCATTTTCCATGCTTTCCTCGACTCCGTTGATAAACCAGGTAGCCGTATTTGCTGTGTTCTCCGGTACCAGTACCAGTGGCGTGCCAAACGCCATATTGAAAGGCGCGGGTGGCAGTTCAAAGAATGCATTCGCCTGTGAAATTTCTATGGTTGCTGTCGCAGCGTCGCTTTCCAGAAGTCCTGAGGCATCCCTGACGAGGAATACGGTATCAGATAAAATGTTGCTGATATTGAACGAGTTGCCTTTATGCAGAAGGATATTATCGGTGGTGTAGAAATGATAGAACGAATTCCCCGGAGTCAGCAAATAATCACTTCCGGCACAAATGACATCCGACGAGGGAATGGGACCTGGAGATGAAGTCGGGTTAAAGAATTGCTCAGCACGACCCGTACAGCCGTCAATATTTGATACTTCGTGGATGATTGTGAAATTAGAGTTACCCTGATAATTATAGCTCACCTGCGGTCCAAAGCCTATCCATTCTTCAGGGGCACCGTCGGGGCGGACGTACCAATTGATATTTGGACTTTGGGAGCTGCTGGTAAAATGCAGCAGCGAAATGGTGGCCAGGTTCGTACTGTCCTGTGACCACTGAAATTGAGTGGTCAAATCAGATTTGTCAAATTCAATACGTGCCGGCAGACTCTCCAGTCCGCCCGGAGCAGTTTGCGTAAGGAAAAGAACAGAGTCATTATCGATATTGACAAATGAGAAACTATCCGATTCCCCTAACAATCCGGTCATACCTTCATCTTTGTAGAGACGGTATATAAAATTATTCAGCGCTGGGATCTCCAAAGAAAGATCGCTGCAACCATTCACATAGGCTTCCTGTGGCCTCGGCGTACGGACGATTACCGGCAGGGTTCGCGTAATTTGCTCTTTGCAACCGATAGCATTGGTTGTTTCCAGGGTGATATTCATGATCCCCTCCGTTGTAAAATGAATTGCAGGGGAAGATTTTACCGAAGAAAACCCGTTGGAAAAGGTCCAATTCCATGATGTTGCGCGGTTGCTGATATCTGTAAACTGAACCAGTGTTCTGTTATTCTCGTCGAGAATGACAGTGTCAGGATCCATGGTAAAATTCGTATTCATCAAACTCTTACGAATCGGAATGCGGAAGATGTCACTCTCAATGTTGTTCACGACCGATGTGGCAAATATGGCGTTCAGTGTATCGAGTCCGGGTGAGGAAATTTCGGTGCCGGTACTTATCAGTTGGGTGGCTTCCGGGTCTTTGTAGAAATTAAAAACATCACCCGGCGGATTGACCAAAGGTACATCTCCCGGACAGTATTCGGCCGTGTAGAGAATAGGCGGACTGTTTCGGAACGACTCATATTGATCTCTCGCCTGACGAATATTACTGATCAGTTGATCCAGGGTGGTGGCTGCTGATATTGCAATGGCAATGTTTTCACCAGATTTAGCATTAAGAACTGATAAACGGGAGATAAGCATTGATGCTACGTCGTTGCCACCGCCCTGAACTCCGGATTCCTGTTTGGGATCAGGATCATACAGCAGATTTATCTTTACTTCATCGGTGATTGTTCCGGGTAAATCTGAAATATTGCCATTGGCATTCCGCTTATCAATGGCATGGTGATATCCGCCCGGACCCCGGATCAGGGCAATTCCACTGAATAGATTTCCTTCGTTGTTCTCAGTAACGCTGATATTCAGACTGTCGATCCAGCTGGTTTTATTCAGTGAAGCATCAGTCAGTTCAAAGTCCGCGAAAAGTCCGACAGCCACATCTTCAAGATTAGTGGTCCCGGTATTCGTAACCCTGTATTCCAGGACAACGGCATCACCATCCGACCAGCTCATCATTTCCTGTTCCACTTCGATATTCAATTGACTCGCTGCGTTATCTGACCTGAATGTACTCACGGCATAAGTGTCGGCGATGGAATTTTGCCGAAGTTTGATTGGAATATTATTGCTGAAATCATAATCACGAAATGGAAGAATCAGATTGCCAGGCAGGTTGTCAGCAACAATTCCGTCGGAGGAGATCAGCAGGGCGATATTCTGCAGAATCGTTTCATTTTTAAAAGTAATTCCTTCGCCATTAAAGAAAAGATCAGCCGCATAGCCCAGATTTCCATTTCCGGCAATTGAAACTGCCAGGTCACCGCTTTGAACGTTGACCCAGTCGGGAGATGTATGGATAGTAAAGTGCTCAAAATCTGAATATGTCCCATCCTTATATTCCAGGGTCAAATGAATCGATTCATCTGCCGGTGTGTTTTCGGCCAGAACAACAATAAACTCCTTTTGAGGAGACTTTGCTTCAAGTGTATTGATCACCCCGAAATTCATAGTATTTTCTACGATTGTCACATATTGAGACGTGGATTTTAAAGTGACTCCAAGATTATTGGTTCGATAAAGGTAATTGGTCAATTCAGGTTTGATCCGAACACTATCCCCGTAGAACACGGTTGGTCCGGCACCATTATTCACATTCAGATTTGAAATTCTAACGGCGGGGGAGGTGATATTTGCCAGTGCCGCAAACATATTAAGTCTGCCTTTTCCAAGAAATTGCGAGTATGGCTGATTCCCGGGAAGGTCATCAATGGGATCCGTATTGACGCGAACCCTTTCCATTGCCTGCAGTGCGTTTAGCTGCGGAAATCGGGCTCTTACCAGTGCCACCGCACCGGCCACCTGGGGTGCTGAAAGAGAGGTTCCCTGTTTCCGGATGTATGAGTTTCCGCCGTCGGTGGTGAGGATAGACAAGCCAGGAGCCGTGAGATCAATATTTCGACTGTAAGTACTCCAGGATGTTTTTTTATCTGTAAAATCTGTGGAGGCCACCGATAATACGTGCCTGAAAGAGGCGGGATAAAAATCGCGCAGTCCGTCTGTATTTCCTGACGCTGCCACGATGGCGACATCCTTCACCAGCACGGCATAGTCTATTACATCCTGCCCGAATTGCGAGAAGGACCCTTCAGAACCCCAGGAGAGGTTGATCACGTCACATCCCAGGTCTGCAGCAAGCGCAATAGCCTCATATCCCTTGCTGAAATTGTTGCTGTTGCTTTTGAATATTTTCAAAGGCATAATTTTAGTGTAGTAACCTGTGCCGGATATGCCGGTATTATTGTTGGTACTTGCGCTGCTCACTCCGCTTACCCATGTTCCATGCGGATCCGTATCATCCGAAGGATTGTTGTCATCATCCGAAATATCCCAACCCCTCCGGTTATCTACCAGGCCGTCTCCGTCGTCGTCGATACCGTTTACAGGATCATCATGATTGATGGCGATATTATCCACCAGGTCTGGATGGTCAAGACTTATTCCGCTGTCCAGAATTCCGATCACCAGGGTGCTGTCCCCTTTTTCGAGCGCCCACGCGTCGCGGGCCCGGATCACATCGATATGTTCCTGGTCGGCCGTAAGCGGATCGTTGGGTGTATGCAGTGGCTCGAACAGATAGTATGGCTCGGCATACAGGATATCCTTGCGGCCATTCAACTCCTCCATGACCTCTTTGAGATCATTGGGATCATTCAGTTCGATAAAATAAATATCCGAAAGCGGATGCTGTGCACTTTTCGCTGCTGCAGATGATTTGATCCAGGGCAATGCAGGGTTTATCTCCCTTACTTTTTCAGCGCTGATTACCCTTCCCCCGGATGATTTTGATTTAGATGTGAGTATGCCGGGATCTACTCCCGGGGTAGTACGAATTACGATTCGACCTGGAAGTGTTTCTGCTTTCTCCTGCGCCATCGACTGCATACCCAAACCAAAGGTAAGGGTGATGATCAGGAGTAGTCTCCAGGGAATACGATTCACTATGTTGAGCATAGGATAAGTCAAAGCAGAGAGACAAATTTAATTATTTATAACAGAACCTGTATCTTCGCTAACAGCGATTTAAAACGTTTTCGAAACATGAATTTATACGATAAACATCAGGAATTACTCGAAAAAGCCATCAAGGCCTTACATGAACGAGTTTTTTATGCAGCTTTTCCCGAATACCCAGGATCATCGGTCTATGGTGAAGAGGCAGATAAAAAAGGCCGTGGAGATTTCAAGGCGCATCTGAACACCAATTTTGAAGAGATGCACACAGATGAACCTGAAAGCTGGGTCTCCGATGAGGTTTCCCCCTACCTTCAGGAGCCGTTGAATATTAAATATCCGGCATTGAGTGTTGATACGCTGATTTCGAATGCCAAAAAGGCGAGGGAGTCTTGGAGAAAAGTAATTCCCGAAGATCGTGCCGGTGTTCTCATCGAATCATTGTTCGGGATGCAAAATCGTTTTTTCGAGATTGCCTATGCAACCATGCATACTACCGGGCAGGGGTACATGATGGCTTTTCAGGCCTCAGGTCCGCATGCCGCCGACCGTGCACTGGAGGCGGTTGCAGCAGGTTTCGAAGAACTTAAGCGTTTTCCGGCGCAAACACGCTGGGACAAGCCGATGGGAAAATACAATCTGGTCATTGATAAAACATGGCATGCTGTTCCCAAGGGAATTGGTCTGGTGGTTGGATGTTCAACCTTCCCAACCTGGAATTCCGTTCCGGGCTTGTATGCTTCCCTGATCACAGGGAATCCGGTGATTGTAAAGCCACATCCTGGCGCAGTCCTTCCCATTGCAATCGTTGTTTCGGAAATTCGTGACGCACTGAGGGAAAATGGAATGGATCCTGATATCTGTCAGCTCGCACCGGACACCTTTGATCACCTGATCACAAAGGACCTGGCAGAAAACCCGGCGGTAAAACTGATTGATTATACAGGAGGCTCTGTTTTTGGAAATTACCTGGAGGAACTTCGAAGTAAAACTGTATTTACTGAAAAGACAGGTGTAAATTCTGTGATCCTTCATTCCGCTCAAAATATTGATAAAGTGGCGGCTAACCTTGCCTTCAGTATTTGCCTTTACTCAGGCCAGATGTGTACAGCCCCCCAGAATTTCTATATTCCTGATTCAGGGATCTCAACCCCGGAAGGACAGGTTTCGTTTGATGACTTTGCTGCCAAATTAATCGAGCAGATCAACGGCCTGGTGGATAATCCGAAAGCCGGACCTTTTGTACTGGGCGCGATTCAGAACGCGCGGACCTGTGATCGGGTAAATGGCATTTCAAAGCTTGGCGGTAAGGTGTTGCTTGAATCACGTGAAATTGAAAATCCGATGTTTCCCAAGGCACGTACGGCAACCCCTGCAGTTGTAGTTGTTGAGGCTTCAGATAAGGACAAATATTCTGAAGAACTCTTTGGTCCGATCGCGCTGCTCATCCGTACAGGAAGTATCGAGGAGTCTGTGGCGCTGGCTCGTGAAATGGCCGAAAACCACGGCGCGATCAGCTGCGGTGCATATACCACAGACCCGGATGTGCGGGAAATGATTGCCGAGGAAATGTCCCTGGCCGCAACGCCGGTTTCATTTAACCTGGTAGGGGGCATCTACATGAATCAGAATGCGAGCTTCAGCGACTTCCATGTAACAGGAGGGAACCCTTCGGGAAATGCCTCATTTACCAATCCTGAATATGTGATCAAGCGGTTTACCTGGGTAGGTCATCGTGAACCCGCAACGGTCTAGGTGTCGTAAAACCAAAGTTTGATTGCCAGCACAATTACCATCACGACAAGGAGGCGTTTGATCCAGACGTCTCCCTTGTCGACAGACCATCGGCTGGCAATCCAGCCACCAATAGATGATCCGGCTGCCAGGACAATGGCGTAACCCCAATGAATGATTCCGGCAATGATGAATACAACGAGGGAGGAAAGGGTATAGATTAGAACAATAAGAACCTTGGCGCTATTCGTTTTTACGAGACTGAAATGGTTGATTCCTACCAGGGCTGCCATGATCAGAAATCCAGCTCCTGCCTGGAGAAACCCCCCGTAAATACCGATAAAAAAGAAGGTGACGTATCCGGCGACTTTATGTTTCAAACCCATTCTTTCAGCTAAACCGTCCTGTCCGCTTTTCTTCTGAAAGATGATCGTTAAAACCACCATCACCATGATGAGCGCAATGATTTTATTGAAAATATCCTCCGGTATATCCATGGATATCCGTGCACCGAGATATGCACCTATTGCCCCGGATATTCCCAGATACAGGGAGTAAGGCCAGGCTGATACGCCCTTTGAACGAAATCCAAGTACTCCGAAAATACTATTTGTAATTACCCCAAGCCGGTTGGTGGCATTGGCTGTGGCGGGGGGTAAGCCCATGAAAATCAGCAGCGGTAACGTGAGCAGAGAGCCACCGCCTGCAACGACATTGATGAATCCTGCAATAATACCGGCGATGAAAAGATAGAATAGATGTAGAATTTCCATGCCCCGCTAGTTTAACAGGTTTTTTTAATTTATCAATGAGAATTTATGATTGGAACTGTTCGTCCCTTTGAAAAATGTTGTGAACCCCCACCATGAAATTCTGACCGGCCGGTTACACTGCCGAAGCATTAACGGAGGTGCGAGGGCTGGTCATCGGGATAACTTTTATGCCTCAGCGAACTTTGGCCCCTGGTAAAATCCTCGCAAAAATGCCAGGAAAGAATCGCTTGAGATATAACGCATAAACTTCCTTTCCCCCGATATAGACCTCATTTTTTCGTTTTTTGATGGCTTGCCTGATTTTGTGTGCGCATCGTTCGGGCGACATGCCTTTGGCCTGCGCATCATCCATTTGATTAAGAGGCTGCCCGTCGGCCGTAAGTGCATTAACGGATACATTGGTACGAATGAACCCGGGGCAAACAATGGTGAAGTGAATGTTGGAATCATGCAGTTCGGCACGGGCAGAATCATAAAAACCATGAAGTGCATGCTTGGAAGCGGCATAACCCGAACGGTACGGGCTCCCAAATTTGCCAACCAGGCTGCTTATGACAGCTACATGTCCTTTGCCGCGACCCATGAAATGGGGAAGCAGTGCTTTTGTGAGCGCAATATTTCCCAGGTAATTCACCTTCATCAACCGGTCATAAACGGAAATGTCGGTTTCCAGAGTGAGGGACCTCTGGCTGATTCCGGCATTGTTGATGAGTAAGTCGATGTGTCCAAATTGCTGAATAGCCATTTCACAGGCAGCAGGTAAAGAATCAGTATCCTCCAGGTCGGCAACAACAACAGCGGTCTTTCCCGGATAGGTTAGGGAAGCCTGATCAGAAATGGCTTCCAGTTTATCCTTGCTGCGTGCGGAAAGGATTACACTGTAGCCATCTTTCAGGTATTCATCCACGAGTGCCTCTCCGATACCGGAAGAGGCGCCTGTTATCCATACTACTTTCTGATCAGCCATTAATCCGTTGATAGATCACAAAATCAAAAGCATGTTTATGCCGGTCGTCTGCAGGATGATGAATGCGTGAAACTTCCCCCCAGTTGGAGAAGTCAACTTCAGGGAAGAAAGCGTCCCCATCAAACGACTCGTCAATTTCTGTAATGTACAATAAATCGGCATGCGGAAGCCCGAGAGAATAAATTTCCCCGCCGCCAATGATAAATACCTCTTCCTGTTGTGCTTCTTTTGCCAAATCCAGGGCTTCATTCATGGAATGGACAATTACGGCCCCGGGTGCTTCATATTCGCTCTGACGGGTAATGATGACATTCGTGCGATTGGGCAATGGGCGGTACTTTTCAGGGATGGATTCATAGTTCTTTCGTCCCATGATCACATAGTGGCCGGTAGTGGTTTTCATAAAGTAGGACATGTCATCTGGAAGATGCCATATCAGGTCATTATCCTTTCCGATGACCCTGTTTTTTCCCACTGCGACGATCATTGATATTTTCATTGGTTTACTGGTTTTTCCGGAATCCTGTTTCCCAGCAGAAACTCTCCGATTTGCATGCGTTTTTTTCCCTGCCATTGTAATTCATCGATGGCGATCGAACCGTCGGCTGTATGAATATGCCAGAATGATTTCTGATCTGTTGAAATTGTTCCGGGCATTCCTTTTCTTTCTCCGGAAATGTGCGCCTTTAGAATTTTCACAATTTGGTCATCGATAGATAACCAGGCTGAAGGAAACGGAGACAATCCACGAATGAAGTTATAGACCTTTTCCGATGGCTGATTAAAATTTATCTGACAGTCTTCACGAAAGATCTTCGGTGCGGCATGAAGGGGTTGATTTTCTGCCTGCGGCATGCTTGGATAACTGCCTGATTCTATTGCCTGTGTAGTTTTCAGGACCAGGTTGGCTCCTTTCGTCATCAGCCGTTCATATAAGCTGCCCACGTTATCCTCGCGTCTGATCTCCTCCTTTTCCTGAAAAATAATTTCTCCTGTATCGATCTCGTGTTTCAGAAAAAATGTGGTAACACCCGTTTCCTTTTCACCATTGATGATGGCCCAGTGTATTGGTGCTGCACCGCGGTAATCGGGCAGGAGTGAGGCATGTAAATTGAATGTTCCGAGCGCAGGCATATTCCAGACGACTTCCGGAAGCATCCTGAATGCCACGACAATCTGAAGATTCACATTCAAAGATTTCAGCTCATTTAAAAAGGCCGGATCTTTCAGATTTACAGGTTGAAGTACACGGAGTCCAACAGATTCGGCATACATTTTTACAGGTGAGGGGGCCAGCTTTCTTCCACGACCCTGGGGTTTATCCGGCGCAGTGATTACGCCGGCAATGGTGAAGCCGTTTTCTACCAGGATCTGAAGGGAGGGTACAGCAAAATCCGGTGTTCCCATGAAAACAATGCGCAGATCATTCATGCAGCAAAGCTACGTTTTTCGAAATTATTACGGGTACAGCAGATAACCTTTCCTGAGACTTTTAAAGGCATCCAGATCAGGCTGCCACGATTCACGGATTTCCGCTTCCGGCATCCCGTTTATTATTTGCTTCCGTAAGGCCGCGGTACCGGCAAGCTTTTCAAAGTAGTTATTGAAGAATTTATCCTTTTCGGGAAAGCGGTTATAATAATCAATGAGATATGATAGGTCAAAGCCTTCGATCGCATTCCGGCTCGTAAATAGTGTGCCGTAGCACTTTTCATTTTCAAAGGGGGGATACTTTGCCATGCCTTCAATTGAGACCGGGGTGAACGAATGCTCCAACGAAGTAAGAAGCGGATGCCCGATCTGCTGAAAGGCAAGTGTCGTACCGCGGCCCACCGAAATCACTGTGCCCTCAAAAAGACATAGTGAAGGATAGAGCTGAATGGAAAGATCATTCGGAAGGTTGGGGGAAGGTTTCACGGGAAGCGAATAGGACAAGTCATGTTGATAATTTTTCATAGGAACTACCGTAAGCTCACATTCGATGCCGCCAGACAACCAGCCCTCTTTGTTGATCATACCTGCGAGCTCGCCCACCGTCATGCCGTGCAACACAGGGATCGGCGTAAGGCCCACGAAAGACATGAATTCCTTTTCCATGACCGGTCCGTCCACAAACCGGCCATTGGGATTTGGCCTGTCCAATACCATCATTTCCTTGTCCATTTCCCCGCATGCTTCCATCACATACTGCATACTGGAGACATAGGTATAGAAACGAACGCCTACATCCTGGATATCAAAAAGAACCAGGTCAACATCCTTCATCTGTTCAGCTGAAGGCTTTTTATTAGATCCATACAGGGAAATAATCGGCAGGCCCGTACTCTTGTCCTTACCGTCTGAAATTGATTCACCCGCGTCTGCCGTACCTCGAAAGCCATGTTCGGGTGCGAAAACCTTTACAATATTAATATTCCTGGACAGGAGTGTGTCGACCAGGTGTACATCATTCAGAAGTGATGTGTGATTTACCAGAAGCGCAACCCGTTTTCCTTCCAGTAAAGGAAGATAAACATCCATGCGCGCAGCTCCCAGGGTCAATTCTGCAGGTACTTCCGCAGTTGCATTGGCGGGTGTTTCAGCAGATTGCGTCCGGGCACATGAAAAATTCAAAAGGAAAATAGCGAGAAAGATCGTAAGCCGGTTCACCAGATTTATGTTTATTTGTGACTTACGATCAAAAGTACGCATATTCTTGAACCTTCCTTATTTCATATCTAAAAGAATTACCGGCAACGAGATGGGTGGTTTTTCGGCCACAATCTACCGTATTGCCATTGCCAGTATCGGTGTCGGACTGGCTGTGATGATCATTTCTTTTCTGATTATGATTGGATTCCAGGAAACGGTCACCAACAAGATCTATAACTTCAGTGCGCACATGATCGTCACCAAGTATACCAGTAATGATACATTTGAAGAGGCACCGCTATCATTGAATAATGATTTGTATCAGAATTATGCGTCATATGATTTTATTGATCATGTACAGGAATATAGCCACAAGGCTGGCCTGATCAAGACTGAAAATGAAGTGCTGGGCATTATTTTCAAGGGCGTAAGTACCCGATTTGATACCGTGCGGTTTGAACCATCATTGGTGGAAGGTCGATTCATTAATTTTGATGACCCTTCGTATAGCAAGGAAGTACTGCTTAGTAAGGAAATTGCAAATAAGCTCAACCTGAAGCTCAATGAGGATGTAATTGTTCATTTTTTTCAGAATCCGCCACGGGTGAGACGTCTTAAGATCGTAGGTATTTATGAGACGAACCTCTCTGAGTATTATGATAACAAGTTTATTATCGGGGATATCCGGCTGATTCAGCGTCTTAATAACTGGGCTGACAGCGTCGCCGGCGGAATGGAAATCTTTGTTAAGGATACCCGTAATATGGATGAGGCTGAAGCCCGCGTCCTTCGCCTGATGAATTACGACATGGCTGTTCAGAAGGTGAGCGACAAATATATTCAGGTATTCGACTGGCTGCACCTCATCAGCAGGCAGGTAAATATTTTTCTTACCATCATTTTACTGGTGGTGTGCGTTAATATGATTTCGATAATTCTTATCCTGATCATGGAGCGGACCCAGATGATTGGTTTGCTGAAAGCATTTGGATCAACCAACAGGATGGTTCGACGCATTTTCTCCTATCACGGCATTGGTATCATTGCCCGGGGACTTCTCCTTGGTAACGTGCTTGGACTGGGCCTCTGTCTTATTCAGTATTTCTTCAAGATAATACCATTAAATCCAAAGGACTACTACATGAGCTTTGTGCCGATCGGTTGGAACTGGGAGATAGTCGTTTTCCTGAATGTTTTAACGCTGGTTGTTGTAGCCCTGATCATACTTATTCCCACACTCGCCATCAGCCGGGTGGAACCCATCAAGAGTATACGGTTCGATTAATCTTCTAGTGCAGCCACACCCGGCAACACTTTGCCTTCCATGTATTCCAGAAGTGCGCCGCCGCCCGTAGAAACGTACGAAACATCATCTCCGTAGCCCAGGTTGTTCACTGCGGCTGCGGAATCGCCACCGCCAATTAAACTGAAACCACCATTTTTCGTTGCTTTCACAACGGCTTCAGCAATGGCCTCCGTACCTGCGGCGAATTTGCTCATTTCAAAAACACCCATCGGACCGTTCCATAGAATTGTTTTGCTTGAAGTGATAATCCTGGAAAATACCTCGCGTGCCTGAGGTCCGATATCCAGTCCCATCCAGCCATCGGGAATGGCGGTATTAACGGATACCTGAGTGTTGGCGTCATTGCTGAAGGCATCAGCTATTACTGAATCCATTGGCAATTCAAGGTTCACACCTTTTTCCTTAGCCTTTTTGATGAGTTCACGCGCCAGGTCAACCTTGTCTTCTTCAACCAGGGAATTGCCTATCTGGCCACCCAGTGCCTTGAAAAAGGTATAGGACATTCCACCTCCGATAATGAGGTTATCTACCTTATCGAGCAACCGTTCAATGATCAGAATCTTATCGGAGATTTTTGCTCCCCCCATGATCGCGGTGTAGGGTCTTTCCACATTGTCAAGAACCTTCTTAGCATTTTCGATTTCAGCCAGCATGACATATCCGCAGACCTTGGTATCGAAAAACTGCGCTACAATACTCGTACTGGCATGGGCTCGGTGCGCAGTTCCGAAGGCGTCGTTCACATAGATATCACCGTGATGGGATAGCTTGCGCGCGAATTCTTCATCCCCTGCGGTTTCTTCTTTATAAAACCGAAGATTCTCAAGCAAAAGGATTTCTCCGGGCTCCAGGGAGGACGACATTGCCTCAGCCTTGTCGCCAATACAATCATCGGCAAATTTAACCTGCTGGTTAAAGCGTTCACTAAGATCCGGTATCAGATGGCGAAGTGAAAATTCATCTTCCGGTCCGGACTTAGGACGGCCTAAATGCGACATTAACACTACAGAACCACCATCGTTGAGGATCTTTTCAATAGTAGGTACAGCAGCCCTGATGCGGGTGTCATCCGTAATTTCAAACTTATCGTTCAGGGGAACATTAAAATCAACCCGAATTAATGCCCGTTTATTTTTAAAGTTAATGTCGTCTATAGATCTCATAGCAATTATTTTGAAGTCCTAAATATACGAATGACGCGTGAACTATGCGCATTTTGAATTTGCTAAGTTGATACGGGAAAGGGAATGTTCCGGATTAGTCCTGCGAATCTGAGGCTGCACGTCGCAGCCTGTCATTGATCGCACGTCCCAGGCCTTCATCCGGTACGAGCTCCGCAATAATTTGTGCTACATTCAGGGCATCCAGTTCGCGCATATATTTGAATAGGTTTTTTGCCGCGGTCTTCATATTTCCATCGGGCGCAAGTATTCGTTGGTTTTCAATAGGTACTGAACCAATTGAATCACAAAAAAGGAGATAACCGTTATTGCCGTCTGTCACATTATCTTTAACGGCCGATTCGAGTCTGAATGGTTTTGCCGGAGCATAGTGGCTTTTCAACATTCCGGGCGCTTTTGGATTTGAGCTTGAATGGGGCATGATTTCCAAATGTCCGGTCAACTTTTCAATTTCATCAACACTCAGGCCGCCGAGCCGATAGATCGTAGGCTGATTCGCTGGAAATCCGACAATAGTTGATTCAAGACCAACCCGTGCCGCACCTCCGTCGAGGATGTAGTCAATCTTATCCCCCAGCTGATCATTAACATGCTGTGCAGTAGTAGGTGAAATGTAGCCGAAGGGGTTTGCACTGGGGGCTACCAGAGGAAAGGGCAGGGCTGTGAGCAACTCGAGTGTGAGTTTATTGTCCGGAACGCGAATGGCAACATCGGGCATTCCGGATGTGACAATATCTGGTATTTCAGGATTTTTAGGCAGTAACAGGGTTAAAGGACCCGGCCAGAAATGACTTGCAAGAAGTTCTGCTTTTTCAGGGAATTCAGTAGAATATCGCCTGGCCTCCTGAACATTGGAGACATGCACGATCAACGGATCAAATGAAGGACGGTTCTTTACTTCAAAGATTCTCGCAACTGCTTCGGGATTCAGGGCATTGCCCGCCAGACCGTACACCGTTTCTGTAGGAATTGCCACCAATCCTCCCTCTGAGAGAATTTTGCATGCATATTTAATATCGGTTCCAGTGATTGCCATGCGTGTAAAGCGCTAATTTGGGGATTTTTATTCAATTTATGGTCTTCCTGCGGATCTCAATCCCTCCTTATTTGGCCGGTATGATTATTCGGTTAATTTTACAGCTATCAATCATTTAAACCGCCTCAACCATGAGTAGTAAATCAAGAAATGTATTAAAGGCACTGGCCGTAATATTGGTTATCCTGGCAGTGGTCATGCAACTTGAAATAATCATTATCCCTGCCCTGATTGCTTATAAATTCTGGTTGGCGATCATCGGATTTGCATTATTACTATTCGCTTCCCGGTGAAGTGAGGGTCTTGTCGGCCATCCTGCGAATGGACGGCTCGTCTCCCGCATATTCGTCCAGCTCATCGAGTGAAATCCAGCGAACCGCATTGGATTCTACGGAGATTTGAATGGAATCGGTGGTGCTGGCAGTGAACTTAAACCGAACATCATAATGAAAGTGGGCAGGGTCTGACTTTCTTGCAGGTATCAGGTGTACATCGATGTCGAAAATGTCGCCATCACTATCCAGGTTTTCAAGTCCGGTTTCCTCCCTTGCTTCCTGTTTTGAAACATCAAAAATATCCGGGTTTCCGTCAGCATGACCGCCCGGTTGCAGCCATCGATTGAGTTTTTTGTGATGAACAAGTAGGCATTTGGTTCCCTCAGGATTAATGATCCATGCAGAACCGGTTACATGCCCTTCAAGCACAGATCTGTCAAAGCAATTGGGCTCGCGTTGCAAAAAGGCAACCATTGATTCCTGATGTGCTTTCTCCTGTTCATCCCAGGGTTGATAGGATGCGATAGCCTGCAGAAGGTTTTCTCTTCCCCTGAGGTTATTCAATGATGATGGTAATTTTATTCAATTTCTTTTCTTCCAGCTTGTCGGTCATAACGCCTGCCCCGATATTGTTTTTGTCTCCTTTTTCTGCATTTACGTAATAAATGCGTGCTTCGAGGTCTTTAATTTTCACCTGCCCCTTATCATCTGTATAGTAGACTTCCGTGGCCGGGTTGGTCTCATTACGATAGTCTTCTTCAGAAACATATAGCCGGACAGCCGCTTTTTCAACAGGGTTGCCAAGTTCATTCAATACTGTAATTCGGATGGAGGTATTGAAGACCTGCGCGTCTGCTGAGGCGAACGATAGGAGGAACAGGAAAAATGCGGCAAGAAAGTAGTTCTTTTTCATAGTTATGTTGTCTTAATACAAAGGTATCAATTGTCCGTTATTAGCAAAGTATGAATTGTCTACCGGATGAGCAAAATAGCGCCCCGTTCTTCCTGCAGTCCGCGTCCGTCTTCATAAATGGATTTGTAGATAACACGGTATGCATAGGTTCCTCCGGGAACCGGTTTGCCAGGATTATTGTCGTATCCGCCATTCCATTCAAAATTAAGATCAGATGACTGAGCGATCATTTCTCCCCACCGGTTAAAAATAAATACCTGAAAATCATCTTCTGAAACCAGGAACGGATATACCCTCCATACCTGGTTGTCCTGAATATTGCTGTTGGGTCTGAAGGCATCCGGTGCACTGATTCGGGCCTTGCAATCGATGAGCACGTTAATAGTGGCGCGCGTTACACAACCGAAGGCATTGGTAATCTCAATCTGAATCGGACCTTCCTTATATACGGTTAACACATCGCCATCAAGGCTGTAATCCGGTCCAGTGCCGATGATTGGATTACCCTCTTCATCGAAATACTCAAGAGAGAAGTATACGGCATTCCCGGGATCAATTATGGCAGATCGGTTTTCTTCAACCGGATCATCCGGACAAATTGAGTAACTTCTTTCTATGGATGCAGGCAGCGGATCGGAGTTAGCGAAAGTAACCTGAACGGTTGCCGTTTCGGGGCAAAGTGCTCCTGACTGATCAACGGTTTCAAGAATCCAGTCGCCCTGTGCAAAAACCCGGAGTTCGCCATTGATTATTTCATAGTTTCCGGGCGCCGGATCCAGTACGCGGATGCCCGGGGCATTGGTGGTTATTGGTATTTGTGCTTCGTTCACATCACAGGCAACAACTTCTTCAGGAACCTCAAGTGTAGCCAGAGGAGGTGTTCCTATTACGATATTCTCAATTGTGTTGGTACAGCCGTCACCGCTCAATTCGGTAACCTCCATGTTATAGACGCCGGCAAGCAATCCGGTCGCATTGATGGTTTGAAGCCCATCAGCGTTATCGTAAGTACCGGTAATGATGCCGTTGTTGGAACCCTCGAGTCGCAGGATATAGTCAACAGGATAGCCTATGGTATACCCGGCATCCGGAATCAATGCGACAGAAACTTCGCCGTCATCCTCGCTGCAGGAAGCGTCTGTAGGGGTAGCATTCAATGTAAATCGCACACCCTGATCGGTTAGGACTGCAGAAGTGGCCGACTGGCACCCGGTAATGGTGTTGATCACATACACATTGTATGTTCCCGCAGGTAGGTTGTTAACTGTTTGATTGACAGGACCGGGAATAGTGTCACTTACGAACGCTATAGGGCCTGAAAGCTCAAATGCATAGGAGCCGGTTAATTCAGGAATCGAAACGGTGAACTGACCGTTGCTGTTTCCGCAGGATGAAGGATCGATGATATTGGTGATGTTTACCACCGGTTCGCCGAAAATTTCAAATGTAGCAAAAGCTGGCAGCGGCATGCTTTCAACGATCTGACAATCGGGAATGACGTCTACCCGTACAGAATAAATCCCGGGTGTCATGGAGGAGAACTCAAATGTCTCACCAGTCCCTGAGGAAACCAGTACACTGTCGGAATCATAGACGTTCCAGCGGTAGGTTTCAAGGCTTTGGGTGTTAATTACATTAAACTCAAGTGTCTCACCGATACATCCTGAGAAAACTTCCGCACTGATTTCCTGTGGAGAAGTGACGTACTGACTGGCAAAATTGGGTAATCCCAGCAGACTGCGGGTAAAACCTCCGTCAACAAGATTTTCACCAAGGCCGAATCCGTCGAGTAAATAACCTGCATCCTGAATTGGTACAGTGGTCATGTCTGCATTGGGATTTGTAATGGTCGCCAGGTTTACAGACCCTTCACGTGCGATATAAATCTGACCGTCCGGGCCCAGTTGCATAGCACCCAGATCAATGGCCGCTTCATTGGCCACCAGGTTTCGCGAATTGCGGATGAATGACGGATCCGTTTCATTGCCTGCAACCGTTGTTGTATCAATTTGCCAGCGATACACCTTGCTGGGACCGTTTGAACCCGGGGTTCGAATGGTTGCAAAGACTTTTCTGTAATCGGAGCTGAATTCCACACCGTAAACCTGACCGGTTTCATTACCAAAATCAAGCCTTAACGGATTGCTGATTTCGCCGGTGGCATTGTCAAAATCAAACAGTTCAACATAATTCTCTGAATTGGACTGCGAAACACCCACGGCCAGCTTACCGGTAGGCGCAAGTTTCATGTAGCCCTGGGCAGTATTGCTGGAAGCCGAATTATGGACGGAACCTACGTTACTCACCACTGCGGCTCCGATGCCTTCCGCATTCACAGGGTATGCACGGAAATTACTGTTCCCCCATTCGTGCACAACCACCCAGTTCTGATTACCGGTGATTCTTTCTGTATTCGGACTGTAAAGTTTGGTAATAATGACATCATCGTTGGTGTCCCTTACAAGATCGCCCAGACCGTCGCGCTGCTTCAGGTCGAAAACGGTATAATTGAGCTCATAAGAACTGTTTCCGCTAGGATCATAAACCTCGCGTGCCAGGAAAATATAGAACAGAGTTGCATCATTGGGGAAATCAACGATAAAAACAGATTGTGTCGCATTTTTACTGCCACCGATATCCGTTGCTACCAATTGTCCAAGCCTGTCGTAGAGATCAACCCCATCGCTGTAAAAAAGAGGTATTCCATTATCATCGCAGAAAATCGCACATCCTTCAGGGGCAATCATTTGGTTGCCGCCGAAAAGATCATTTGGATCACCAAAAGGAATAGGCCGCGCAGGGCCGGGATTATTCACATCGACAATCGGATTAAAGTCGATACCGCCGTGCTCACCAAAATACCAGATGAAAGCGCGTTGCTGGATCGCACGGTATTCCACAACCCGCAGCGATTGATAGGCAACGCATCCGGTGGTGGGATCAGTTGCCGTGACATAATAATTTCCGGCAGAATCGATGGTAGTCGTTGCATCGTCAATGAGTTGGTTGGACCACCTAAAAGTAGGCTGCGGTCCTTGTCCGCCCCCTGCTGACTGTGCCTCTGCGGTATACTCGACAGCGAAATCCTCAGCACAAACGGTGTCTGACTGTGGGAATCCGCTGATCTGAAGATCAAACTGTGTAATATTCGCCGGCTGTGAGAAGATAGTGGAATCGCCATTCAGGTAAACCATTAAGGAAACCGTGTAGGAACCGCCCTGTTCATACGTATGAAAAGGTGCAAGATCCCTTGAACCCGAACCATCGCCAAAATCCCATCGCACACTGTCGGCCCCCGGCTCGATTGTTGGAAAGAACAAGGATGGAACGCTGGCACAGGTGCCGGCAATTTCAATTGTTGCGGTGATCATTGGATCGAAAGGAGGCAGGAATGCCGGAAACTGTCTTCCCTGGTAGTTGATATTGCCACCAAATGCGTTTGGAGTATATCGAACCTGGGCCGCTATGGTATCCGGATCATTGATCCGGCCTACGCGAAGAGAACCGTTTGTGTGCTGATATAGATGATAAATAGAACTGTCGGGCGCCATTTGCAATCCGTAGCTGCGCAGCATATTCTGTGTGGGCACCGGGCGAAGCGTAAGCGGTGAATCCGTAAAATCCACCTGCATTAATACATCGGTGGCGCCGGAGAAGTTGCCGGAAAGGAAAAGATATCTTCCTGTATTCGACCATTCGGTATCATAGATATTATATACTTGTGTAGACCCACTGGTGCCTGGTATCGTGGTTGCAGCCCCACCAAATGCCCCTGTACCTGTATTGAAAGCTACAATGGCAGCGTTCTCTGCACCGGTTCTTGGGGCTATGGCCAGTTGCCCGGTTTCGGCATTATATGAGAAGTTATCGACCACGGTGGGAGCATTCACAATAAATGTTGGGGGTAGTGCAGCTGTACCTGTGGCACTGATGTCGATCGCATTGTAACTGGTGCTGGCTGTTTGATGGGCGATCAGCCAAAAGCCATCCCGACTGTTTTTAGGAAGAATGATCATGCCCGGATCATAAGTTCCAGGCAGACCGTTGACAGGTTGATTTTTTAAGGTAACGTCACCCCGCGGTATGGCATTGGCATTGGCGGCGTTCAGGGTCATATCAACGGTAGTTACCCGTATGGATCCATTATTGGTGAAAATGAAATACTGATTTGAATTATTGGGGTTGGCACATATCGCCACTCCCTGATTTACCCCGGCAGAGCCCGAAAGTCCGGTGCCGTTGGGCATGATATTATTATCACGATCGTAAACATTGATTCCGTCAGTATAAAAAAGAATAACGCCTGAAACCGGGTCTGTCGCCACAGCGCTCATGCCTGTGCCCAGATTCCGGGGAATCGTTACTGCTTCTGCAGCATATCCCGGGCGGATAAAGCGGAAACCATTGCCACTATTGCCAAAATACCAATAGATAGTAGATTGCGTTTGTGCAAATGATGAAGCTGTTACAAACAACAATAAAAAGCCAAGAATAAATTGTCTGAAAAAATCTTTGCTCATGAACCCTCGGGATATATGTTTATAACTATGTTGAGCCGCAAAAATTGTGCGAGATCTGTCAATCTTGTTTAATTATGCGAGCGTTGATTATACAAATAAGCGTTTTAGTACGTTATTCAGTTCAATATCTGTTGTATTTTCTTCTATAAGGTTACGGAAAATATAGTAACCGGAGAATGAAGTGTAAGTTTTGACTGGTAAACGACGGTGTTTTACAGCAGACTTTTGTTATTTTTGGTTTTTGTGAGAATTTGAATCTGGGATCGATGCGTTTTACTTTGCTCGTATTAATATGTTTTATTCTGTTCGCCGGCCATCGTGCACAGGCGCAGGATCCACAATTTTCCCAATTTTATGCGGCACCCCTGTACCTGAATCCGGCCTTTGCGGGTTCCACACAGTATACCCGTGCCGGAATGAATTATCGAAATCAGTGGCCGTCAATTGAAGCGAACTTTGTTACTTTTTCGGGTTATATCGATCACTTCTTTGAAAGTAAGAATAGTGGGGTTGGCTTACTGTTCATGCACGACAAGGAAGGAAGGGCCGGGTTGAAGTCAACTTCTGTGGCATTGCAGTATGCGTATCAACTTCAGATTACTGGAAACCTTTTCTTCAGGCCCGGCTTCCAGGTAGCCTGGTTTAACCGGAATGTCAATTTTGCAGACCTCACCTTTGGAGACCAGTTCAATGAATTTGGTGAAGTGATTCAACCCACCGGGGAAGTATTTGGAAATACGAATAAAAGTTTTCTGGATCTTTCTGCAGGGGGTGTACTTTATACACCCAACGCATGGCTTGGTTTTTCTGCGAATCATCTGAATACGCCCAGACAGTCATTTGAAGAAAATGTGGAAATAGAGGAACTTCCTATCAAGTACTCCATTCATGGAGGGTATAAGATTCAATTCAAACCGGGTGTGATGGGCAGCGGACTGTTCGCGCGCCGGCAGGAGCGAAGTCTTACTCCGACATTTCAATATAAATCCCAGGGAGAATTTGATCAGTTTGATCTGGGCCTGTATCTCACCCTGGAACCTGTAATTATCGGAGCCTGGTACCGCGGGCTGCCCATTAAACAGATCGATGGATTTAATAATAATGAATCGATAGTATTCCTGCTGGGATTCACAAAAAAAGGACCCGAGGATACCTTTAATATCGGATACAGCTACGACTACACCATTTCCCAACTTGGAACGGCCAGTGGTGGTGCACATGAGATTTCACTGTCTTATATTTGGTCGAACCGGGACCCCAGAAAACCACCTAAGGACGTAATGAGAATACCCTGTCCAGACTTTTAACGAAATGGCAAGAAAAAGAAATAATGATTGGAAGAAGCGGGATGGGATTGTGTTCTCAACCAGTGAAAACTTTGACTACGAATATTCCTCTGATAAGGAAGAATCCAAACCTGCACCCGCAAATCAAAAATTACGGTTGATGCTGGACACAAAATCCAGGGCAGGAAAAAAGGTGACGCTTATCCAGGGTTTTCGCGGAAGTGAAGAAGACCTCAAGCAACTTGGGAAAAGTCTCAAATCATTTTGTGGTGTTGGAGGCAGTATCAAGGACGGTGAAATTTTACTTCAGGGAGATTTCAGGGACAAGGCGCGCCAGTATCTGATGAATGAGGGATACAAGGTTTCCTGATACAGCTCTTCTCTTCTGCCAAAATTAATTGACCGCTTATATAAAAGGAAGTAACATTCTGTTTGACTGTTGGTTAAATTCGTAATTGCAGGAAATACTGCAAATTGGAACGAATCAACAAAGCAAATATGAATTCAACCTTTACAAGGCAACGCTTCAGATTCCTGATGGCGTTACTACTACTTTTCTCCTATCACATTTTACCAGCACAGGATAGTAAGCTCCGACCTGTCTCCGACGTATATGCGCTGGAGAATGTTCGCGTGGTTACTTCACCTGGCAACATTGTGGAAAATGCAACCATTGTCATCAAAAACGGGCTTATCCATGCAGTGGGACAGAACATCGCGATCCCTCCGGATGCGATTTATGTGAAAGCAGATTCCATGACTGTTTATGCCGGATTCATCGATGGTTTGTCGAATGCAGGCATTCCAAAGCCGAAGGAAGATAACAACCGCCGAAACAACGTGGAAAATCCGGGCAACCCGCCAAATGAGCTTGCCGGCATTACGCCTGAAGCAGATATTCGGCTGATGCTGGATCCGTCTGACAAGTCGATCGGTGCGCTGAGAAACCTGGGTTTCACCATGGCGCATGCGGTTCCATATGGCAGAATGCTGCCAGGAACCGGCGCGATCATCCTTCTTTCGGGCGATCATGCAGATGACCTGGTATACAAGGACCCTGTTAGTTTCTACTCGCAGCTTGAAGGAGCGCGCGGGGTTTATCCAAGCACAGTTATAGGTGTGATGGCGAAATACCGTCAGTTATACCGACAGGCTCAACTTGCAAAGAACAATGCATTGACTTATTCTCAAAACCCATCAGGAATGGAACGGCCATCATCTGATCGCGTTTTGGAGGCGTTTTACCCGGTGATTGATGGTACGCTGCCTGTCATGTTTCACGCAGAGGATGTAAAATCAATCCAGCGCGTACTCACACTCCGAAATGAGCTTGGCTTCAAGTTAATGATTGGCGGTATCAAGCAGGGATGGGATGTGCAGGATGATTTAAAAAGTGCGGGAGTGCCTGTTTTCCTGAGCCTGGATTTGCCAGAGTGGAAGGAAGATAAAAAGGATTCAGCTGAAGAGGCCTCCTGGAGCGATGAAAGAAAGCGACTTGAAGAACGCAAATCGGACTTGTTGCAAAAACATTATACGCTGCCTGCTACTTTTACCTCTGCAGGAATCCGTTTCGGATTCAGTTCGATGGGAGCAAAGGAATCTGATATCCATAAAACCCTTCTGAAAATGAAGGAAAAGGGAGTTTCAGAGGATGTGTTGCTTGCCGGTTTAACAACATATCCGGCAGAGATGCTTGGCTTGTCGCGGGTTGCAGGAACAGTTTCTTCCGGAAAACTTGCCAACCTGGTTGTTACAGATAAGAGTTACTTTGAAGAAGGCGTACAGGTACGATATGTATTTGTTGAGGGTAAGATGTATGAATTTGAAGCTAAAAAGGCATCGAATAAAAATGGCAAGAAGAGTGAAGGTCCTGAAGGTACATGGTCCTACTCTGCCCAGACCCCGAATGGTACAGGAACCGGGCAAATACAGATCAATAAATCCGGTGATTCCTTTACCGGAGAGATTAAAGATAATCAGTCGGGCTACCGCTTCGACCTCGATAATATAACAGTGGATGGCAAAAATGTCATGTTTGAATTTACCTATAACGATGGGAACGGTCAGTTGCCCCTGAAAGTCGATCTTGAGATGGACGGAAATACTTTTTCCGGAATGATCGACGGCGGCTCAATTGGAAAATTTCCGATCAAGGGCGAAAGGATCCCTGAATAAAACTGACCTTATAAAAATCAAGAAAATGAGAAACCTACTTTATACTTTTCTTTTGTCGCTTCTTCCGCTCGTTCTGTCGGCGCAGGAGAACGGTGACATTATTATTAAAAATGCTACAGTAATTACCATTACGAATGGCACGCTGGAAAATGCGGATGTACTGATCCGTGATGGTAAAATCGACAAAATCGGCACAGGACTGAAAACTCCCAGGGATGTGAAGGAAGTTGATGGTACCGGAAAATACGTCATGCCGGGGATCATTGATGCTCATTCACATATTGCACTGGACGCGATCAATGAAGCGACGAATCCGGTAACTGCAGAAGTTTGGACGGGAGATGCCCTGGATCCGTTTGATATCGGAATTTATCGAGCACTTGCCGGTGGTGTGACCATCAGTCACGCCATGCACGGATCAGCGAATGCAATTGGAGGACAGTGCGAGACCATCAAGCACCGTTATGGAACCACCGATCCGGAAGTCTTAAAAATGGATGGAGCTCCGCGTACGATCAAGTTTGCCCTTGGTGAAAACCCGACCCGGGTGCATGGCGCAGGCAATAATATTGTTCCCAGAACAAGAATGGGTGTTGAATCTGTCTTCAGAAAGGCATTTTCGGAGGCCCGGGAGTACATGCAGAAGTGGGATACCTACAACGCCAATAAGGATAAAAAAGGATTTGTTGGAATGGCCCCTGAATACGATCTGCGCATGGAAACACTCGCGGATATTTTGCGTGGTGAGATTATCATCCACTGTCACAGCTACCGTGCTGATGAGATTTATATGCTTATGCAGGTATGCAAGGATTTTGGTATCAAGCGCGTTGTTTTTCAACATGTGAATGAAGGGTTTAAAGTTGCACCTGAACTCGCTGAATTTGGAGCCATGGCTTCGGTATTTTCGGACTGGTGGGCGTATAAATTTGAAGTTTACTATTCAACAGCCTACAATGCGGCCATCCTAACCAGGAATGGCGTTGTAACCTCGATCAACTCAGATTCGGGAGAGCTGATTCGTCACTTGTATCATGAAGCGGCAAAAACACAGAAATATGGTGACCTTAACGATGACGAGGCACTGGCGCTAATTACGATCAATCCTGCCCGTCAGCTGGGTATTGATGATCGCGTTGGTTCTTTGGAAGAAGGTAAGGAGGGTGATGTGGTTGTGTTCAATGGACATCCCCTGAGTATATATGCCATTCCTGAAATGACAATTGTTGATGGAATCGTTCGGTTCGACCGGTCAAATGATCCCGATGATATGCGTATCTATCCGGATGTGACAGAAAAGATCGATGTCATGCTAACCGATCATGATCATCAGGACCGATGCATGCAGGACACAGAATTTTTGTTTAACTATTAATCCCGGGGATAATGAAATCACTTATAAATATTATGATCATGGGAATGCTGTTTGTCGCAGCAACGGCAATGGCACAATCGGCACCGGGAGAAACAGGTGTATATGCGCTTACCAATGCAACGGTTGAAACCGTCGCCAATGGAACCTTGAAGAATGCAACGGTTATAATCAGGGATGGAAAAATAGCTGCGGTGGGTGCCGATGTTACCGTTCCAGCTGATGCAGAACGTATAGATTGCACCGGAAAAACGATCTATCCCGGTCTGATTGACGGGGGAACCCGTCTTGGTCTTGTGGAGGTGAATTCCGATCCAAGGACAAGGGATTTCAATGAAATCGGGGATGTGATTCCACAGATGCAGGCACTAACTGCTGTAAACCCCAATTCAGCCCTGATTCCTGTGACACGTGTAAGCGGTGTAACCACTGCGCTCGCAGTTCCGTCGGGTGGTATTATCCCGGGTACCGCTGCGCTAATCGATTTGTATGGCTATACGCCGGACCAGATGTATGCTGGATTCAAAGCGGTTGTTATGAACTTTCCTGTAACAGGAAGACGGGGATGGTGGGATCGCCGCTCGGATGAGGAGATTGAAAAGGAGGTAGAAAAAACAAAAAAGGAATTGAACGCTGTATGGGAGCAGGCACGAAATTACGCACGGATTGATTCAGCCCTTGCCGGTAAAAGTGAAAGCCCGGGTTACTACCCTGAAATGGAAGCACTGATGCCCATCGTGCGCGGTGAAGGCAAGCTGATGATCGAGGTGAATACGGCCAAGGACATCAAAGAAGCGATTGAATGGGTGAATAATAACAAACTTGATGTGATATTCACCGGGGTAGCTGAGGGCTGGCGTGTGGCAGAAGAACTCGCTAAATCAGGGATTCCGGTCATAACAGGACCTGTACTAAGTCAGCCAACACGTAACTATGATCGTTATGACAAAGCCTATGCGAATGCCGGTCTTATGCAGAAAGCAGGCGTAAAGGTGGCGATCAGAACTTCTGAGGCTGAAAATGTCCGGAACCTTCCGTATCATGCCGGTTTTGCGGCAGCATATGGAATGGGCCGTGAAAATGCCCTGAAGTCGATTACGCTGATTCCTGCCGAGATATTTGGAATTGAAGAACGGGCCGGTTCTATAGAAGTGGGTAAAGCTGCCAATATATTCATTGCGACCGGAGATATTTTTGAGACACAGACGAAAGTGGAGCAGGTATTTATCAGCGGATGGAAAATTCCAATGGAAAGCCGGCAAACCGAATTGTATGATGAGTTTATAAAACGAAGTCCCGGATTATCCAAATAACCGGAATTTGGTAATGAGGACCCCAGACGTTTTGTTTGGGGTTCTTTTTTTTATTTTCATAGTATTTCCCCTGTGTGCGTACTATTTTTGCGCCATGTCTGAGCAGATTCTTATTCTTGATTTTGGATCCCAGTATACCCAGCTGATCGCGCGTCGGGTGCGGGAGTTGAATGTATATTGTGAAATCCATCCATATAATAAAATCCCGGATCTTACCGGTGAGGTAAAAGGTGTAATCCTTTCTGGCAGCCCCTGTTCCGTTCGTCAGGATGATGCACCGGATGTTGATCTTTCGTCTTTCCGCGGGAAAGTTCCGGTTCTCGGGGTATGTTACGGTGCTCAACTCATGGCGCATAAATCCGGAGGTAATGTGCTTCCATCGGAAATACGTGAATATGGAAGAGCAAAACTTTCCAGGGTGGATCAGCATAATGAGTTAATGAAGGAGATTGGCATTGGTTCGCAGGTTTGGATGTCACATGGAGATACCATCAGCGAACTTGGAGAAAAATTTGAGGTGATCGCCAGTACACATTCAGTAAACGTGGCAGCCTACCGAATTGAAGGGGAGCAGACCTATGGTATTCAATTCCATCCTGAAGTAACTCACAGTGAACATGGAAAAACGCTGCTCAGGAACTTTGTAGTACATATCTGTGGATGTCATCAGGACTGGACTCCCGATATTTTTGTTGAAACTACTATTGAGCAGCTTAAAGAACAGATCGGCAATGACCAGGTAGTGATGGGGCTTTCCGGCGGGGTCGACAGTTCAGTGGCTGCCACCCTGATCCATCACGCAATTGGTCCGCGTCTTCATTGTATATTCGTGGATAACGGATTGCTGCGAAAGAACGAATTCGAGGAAGTTCTTAACTCCTACAAGGGAATGGGGCTCAATATTACCGGGGTTGATGCCAGGGATCGTTTTTATGATGCACTGAAGGGATTGACGGATCCTGAAGAGAAGAGAAAGGCCATAGGCCGTACGTTTATTGAGGTATTTGACGACGAGGCACACAAGATCGAGGATGTTGCCTGGTTGGGACAGGGTACTATCTATCCGGATGTGATCGAATCGGTTTCTGTTAAGGGACCATCGGCCACCATCAAGTCGCACCATAATGTGGGGGGCTTGCCCGATTTTATGAAGTTAAAGGTAGTGGAGCCTCTCAATACACTATTTAAGGATGAAGTGCGTTTGGTAGGAAAGACATTGGGAATCGATGATGCCATTTTAGGAAGGCATCCTTTTCCGGGGCCCGGACTTGGTATTCGCATTTTGGGTGATATTACACCTGAGAAAGTACAAATTTTGCAGGAAGTGGATCACGTTTTTATCAGCCGTCTGAAACAGCATGGCTTGTATGATGATGTTTGGCAAGCCGGAGCAATGCTGCTTCCGATCCAGTCTGTTGGCGTTATGGGAGATGAACGCACCTATGAGCGGGTCGTTAGTCTGAGGGCAGTAACCAGTGTTGACGGTATGACGGCCGACTGGTGTCATTTACCCTATGAGTTTCTGGCCGACGTCTCGAATGAAATCATTAACTCCGTGAAGGGGGTCAACCGTGTAGTTTATGACATCAGTTCTAAACCACCGGCTACTATAGAATGGGAATAATCTGTATATGAAGAAATTATATTACCTGATCGTTGTTGTCTTTATTTTTATTTCAGGGGTATCGCAGGCTCAAATCAATTACCAGCAGCAATATCTGAATGCGAAGAACCTGTATAAGGAAGGTCAGTACGCACTGGCCATGGAAGCATTCAAGCCGCTCATCAAGCGCGACCCCCAGAATCCTTTTGCCGCGTATGCGTCCTATTTTTTAGGTGTATCCACCTACAAGGCCGGATATGAGGAGCAGGCAAAGGATGTCTTTTTGCAGACACGGGAGCGATTCCCCAACTGGTCGAAAATTGATGAGGTTAACTATTGGCTGGCGAAGTCATACTTTGATAATAATGATGATTTTCTGGCTATGAACGTCATTGCCGGTATCAGAGATCCTCAGATAAAGAACGATAGTGAGGGACTGATTTATAATTACCTCATGCCAGACACCACGCCCGAAGAAATGAAGGCCTTGTATGACCGATACAAATCTCCGGTGATCGGAAAGATCTATGCCGCAAAATTAAGTTCAGTAGCACTGGATAAGGAAGGTCGGGAAACATTGGAAAACCTGGTGAATACCTATAATCTCGACCCGGATAAATACCTGGCTACGGCACATGCTTCAGAAATTAAAGATTCCTACAAAGTTGCGGTGATGATGCCTTTTCTCATCAAATCATTAAAGCCCAATGATAAGAAGAGGGTGAATGAATTTGTCATTGATATGTACAAGGGGTTGAAGCTTGGGTTTGACAGTTTGCGTTCAATAGGAATCGATATTGAGGTTTATGCCTACGATACACAGCGGGATACAACAGTTACCCGTGCAATTTTGCAAAAGGACGAATTGAAGGGTATGGATCTGATCATCGGACCATTATTTCCGGATCCGACCAGGATGGTGAATGAATTTAGTCAGCAATACGGGATTAACATGTATAATCCACTGACCAGCGCTCCCGATTACCTTGCCAATAATCCTTTTTATTTCATGTATAACCCGTCGGTTCTTACTATTGGCGAGGTAATGGCCGATTACGCCTTTGAAAAATATGGCAGTAAACCGGGAATCGTATTTTACGGCGAAACAAGTAATGATCGTTTGCTGGCCCAGTCATATGCCGACCGCTACAGTGAACTGGGTGGAAAACTCTCGATTATTGAAGCGATCAATAAGGATCGAACACGGAAAGTTCTGGAGATCCTGCTCTCAAGTGAGAGTATTAAGGAGGCTGCTTCTGAGGAGGGGCGTGAAAATATGGCAATTCAACCTGACAGTATCGGGCATGTTTTTGTTGCATCGTCGAATAGTCTGATTTTTTCAAAGGTGATAAGTGCAGTGGAAACGAGGGGTGATTCTATAAAGATTATGGGTGCTGCCGACTGGATGGATCAACCGGTTGTAAATTATGAGGTATATGAACGACTGGGAGCAATCCTTTATGCTCCAGGTTATGTTAACAGACAGGCCCTTAATTACTCCGATTTCAGAAAGAAATACCTGAGGAGGCATCGCGAAGTACCTACAGATTATTCAGAAAAGGGATTTGAAATGGCCATGTTCCTGGGTCAGAGTTTAAAGAATTATGGAAACTTCCCTCAGGTGGGGTGGAATGAAAACGGAAGAATGAAGGGAGTCATTACGCCTGGGTTTGAATACAACAATGCGCAGGATAACCAATTGGTTCCGGTACTGGAGGTTAATAAAGATGGAATCAGGACTGTGATTCGGGAACGACAGAAGGAGGAAAGTAAATGATAACTGAGCGGAGCAAGCACCTTTTTGAAGAAGCTAAAAAATTCATTCCCGGAGGAGTAAATTCACCTGTCAGGGCTTTTAAAGCTGTCGGTGGAGATCCGCTGTTTATTCAGCGTGCCGAAGGCGCCTACGTATTCGATGAAGACGGAAACCGATTTATCGAATTAATTAATTCATGGGGCCCGATGATCCTGGGGCATGCTCATCCGATCATTGAAAATGCGGTGCGTGGAGCTATTCATGATTCACTTTCTTTCGGCGCTCCTACAGAAAAGGAAGTGCAAATGGCTGGTTTGATCACCGGGATGGTTCCTTCCGTTGAAAAAGTAAGAATGGTAAATTCCGGAACGGAAGCTACCATGTCGGCCATACGCGTAGCACGCGGTTTCACTGCCAGAAACAAGATCATAAAATTTGATGGATGTTATCATGGTCACGGGGATTCCTTTTTGATTGCTGCCGGAAGCGGTGCGATGACGATGGGCACGCCGGACAGTCCGGGTGTCACACCAGGAACCGCAGCAGATACACTGATTGCCGCATTCAATGACCTGGAATCTGTTTCCCGGCTGGTAGCTGAAAACCCGGAACAGGTTGCGGCCATTATTGTAGAGCCTGTGGCAGGTAACATGGGATGCGTTTTGCCTGCCGAGGGATTTCTGGAAGGGCTTCGTACTATATGTGATGAAGCCGGAATCGTATTGATTTTTGATGAGGTAATGACAGGCTTTCGCCTGGCCCCTGGTGGTGCCCAGGAACGGCTTGATGTATTGCCCGATATGACGACACTGGGTAAGATAATCGGCGGTGGAATGCCGGTAGGAGCGTATGGCGGTAAAAAGGAAATTATGGACTTTGTATCTCCACAGGGACCTGTTTACCAGGCCGGTACCTTATCGGGTAATCCTATTGCGATGGCAGCGGGGCTTGCTATTCTCCAGTACCTTCGTAATCATAATGAAGTTTACTCAAAGATTGAAGAAACGACTGCAACAATCGTTTCGGGATACAGGGAGATTTTAAAGGAGATTGGAAAGGATTATACCATCAACTCCATTGGTTCCATGGTGAGCCTGTTTTTTAGTGAAGCGCCTGTTACCGACATGAATTCTGCGAAAAAATGTGATACTGCATTGTTCGGCAGGTATTTCAGGGGAATGCTGGAAAAAGGTGTCTACCTGGCGCCATCGCAGTTCGAATCATTATTCATTTCTACGGCAATCAATCAGGCAGAAACAGATCATATTCTTTCCGCGACCAGGGAAGTTCTTAAGTCCATTCATTAATACATCATGAATGATGCAATCATTTCAAGAATGAAAAAGGTTGTGATCAGGATCAGGTAGATGAAGCCGACCATATTGAATTTCACAAGCGTTTTAAACCATCCCTGTTTGTATACCCTTAAAAATGATAGATAGGCGTAAGTAGTCACCAATACAAAAATCAGGAAATTGATGAACATGCTAACTCCGTCATTTTTAATTACGAAATAGGTAAAGATCAGCGTAATTCCATAGATAAAGTAGGCAAACGAATGTAGATGAAAGCCATGAATGATGTGATTTATATAGAGAAACGGTCGACGGATGTACAATAACTTTAAGATGGCTGCGAAAATGGGAATCAAAATCAGCATCATGATGGGCAGATTTTTAACGATAAAGGCACCTACCTGTTCCCGTTCAGCTCTCATTATCTTAATTCCTTGTGTAGCGGCATAGCGCTCAAATCCTGTTATTGGTTCCGTGCTTAAGGAGTCTATAATCTCCTCTTCCGTAAGCTCTTCATTTTTCGACATCTTATAAACCTGGTCGAACTGATCAAACAAAAAGAAACTTGTGCTTGTATCAAGACTTACACTGGTCCTGATGGGCGCACCATCCCCCGAGATATCAATTTTCTTTATTGCACTTGAGTCAAGCGGGTTAAACAGAAGCGAGTCGAACATAAAGGAGTTCAGTTTATTCTGGAGTTCTGCACGTTCTTCAGCAGTCGTATTTTCCCGGATTGCACGGGATAGCGTTTTGTAATCAGCTTCTCCACTTTCGTCCATTTCCTGTAAAACATCTTCCATGGATTTGGCTGAAAGGGTTTCTTTAAGAATTTCCTGTTCATTTTTGTCAAGGAAAGAAAGGTTTGCGGTATCCTCAACTGACTTCTGAAACTCACTTGTCTGTTGAAGCATATCCTTCACCACGAGCGTGCAAACGAAGAAATAGAATAAACTGACGATCAGGTAAACGCGCAACGGATGAGCGTAAGTCATTCTCTTTCCTTCCATGTACCGGTTGGTGAGAAAACCCGGTTTAAAGAGGAACGGAACAGCACTTTTGGCGAATCTTGAATCGAAAGCAAAATAATTCGAAAAGAAATCATTGATCAATGTGCCGAAGGAGACGTTATTGTCATTATTCTCCTGACCGCAGATCGGACAAAAGTTGTACACACTGTCGAGTGAGGCGCCGCAGTTGAGGCAATTATTTTGTTTTCTTCGTATTTTCATGGGGTAATGATCTCCGGAAAATATTAAAAAAAATGATCAATACCGGGGATTGTTTAAAATTAATGGCGTGAATTGTTATTCAGTCAATACTGTCATAAATAGGGTGTCTCGTAAGGTATAGTGCATTTTTGTGTTGTTTGACTAGGAAAAATGCCTTACATTGGACATTATTTTGTTATACGATCGTATCATTTTTTAACTTTGAGTTCGTGAAGAAGTTATTATTATTTTTTGCTTCGCTGTGCTTTATTTCATTTTCCCAGGCACAGGACCGTCGGGATAAAGTCCCCGTAACCTACGAGGAACTTTATGATGAGCCATACTCAATCAGTAAGCTTTTCGTTCATTTTCAGCCTATTTACGGTGAATTATGGAAAGCGAATGTGAATGCTGGTTTTGGTTTGGAGGCTACCTACATCTGGCAGGATAAAATGACTTTTCGTGCACATGCCCGTAAGAGCTACACCCGCAAATTCGACCTATCAAGGGATCTGGCGGAACGAAATAATGATATGGAGAATGAAGCCAATATTTTTAATCTCTATGAATTCGGCGCCACCTATCATTTAAAAGATTATGATAAGAGTTCCACAACGAAGATGGTTCTCTACAAAAAAAGTTACAAAGACGGAAAGTGGGCTGCCAGGGTTCCCTTAAATGCAGAAGTACCGTGTACCCTCCGAAAGATTGTGGGCATTCGCCTGGGAGGGATATTCTATGATACTTCAGTGGATTTAAAAAGCGCGCTGGAAGATCAGGGCGGCAACGTAACTGATTTTGTAAATGCGGAAGGAAACCCTTTACCGGCAACGTTACCCGATGAATTTGGCGATCCGCGTGATATTTTTGTTTACGGCAACATGGCCGGTGCGGGTGTATATGTTGGTTCGTCCATCACATGGATCCGAAACGTAGCGGTGGATTTTGACAATAACTACCAGGAAGGTGTGGATGATCTTATTTTAACCGCATTTTTTGACTTCATTATTACCCCCAAGCTTACCGTGGATGATGTTTTCTTTCAGGGAGAAGCATACGCCTCAGATGTCGTTGAAACCAGCAAGGTAGGTTTCAGACTTGGTCTGGAAGGCAAGTTTAACCGAACCCTGTCATGGGCGTATGGTGGCGAAATCGGGATGCGTCCCGGACTTAAAAAGCGTGGATTTTATGCTGCCATTAAGGTTAGTTTCCCGGTATTCTCCACCAATCTTGATTACTCTGTCGAAGCATTCGGTAAGTAAGAACTATTCTTTTTCAAGAAGCCCTCTTCTGATCTCACAGGAAGGGGTTATTCCTGCTTTCAGTGAGTCGGCCACGGAACAGTATTTTTCAAGGCTTAAAAGGACGATTTTCTCAACCTCTTCGATATTTGCATCAGGGGAGGTAATGATGAAATGCAGACGTATGGCTGTATAGCTCCTGGGAGGATTTTCATTTCGGTCTCCTTCAGCACGAATTTCCATGGCCTCAAGCGTTTTGCGCCTTTTCTTTATCATCAGGGCAACCTCTACGGCCACACAACCAGACAGGGCTGAAAGAACGAGTTCCATAGGACCCAGATGCTCCTTGTCACCTTCGCGCATATCAATTCGTGCTGAATGCCCGTAATCATTTTGGGCGCTGTAAACATAATCTGTAATATGAGTTGTTGTGATAGCCATTCAATTGGTATTTTAGTTCGATGAAAGATCTTTCCAAAATTAAAGGGAAAATTCGGGATATCAGGAATTTTCCGAAAGAAGGAATTGTATTTAAGGACATCACCCCGTTGCTGGCCGACCATGAAGCGTGTGCCGAAGCCGTGGAGGGGTTGGCAGAACCGTTTCAGAATAACCCTCCAGATGCAATAGCAGGGATCGAATCACGTGGGTTTCTATTCGGGATGCTGCTCGCCATGCATTTTGGGATTCCCTTTATTCCTGTTCGTAAATCGGGAAAACTCCCTTATGAGAAGATCTCCCATTCTTATTCACTGGAATACGGTGAGGCTACTATTGAGATTCACACGGATGCCGTTTGGCCTGGTTGTAAGGTATTGATTCATGACGATCTGCTCGCCACCGGCGGCACTGCGGCTGCGGCAGCAAATTTGATTGAGAAATTAGGCGGGGTCGTACATGGGTATTCATTCCTCATCGAACTTGAATTTTTGAACGGCAGTGAGAATCTGACCAGTGCATTTAAACATTCCCTGATTCGTGTTAAATAATTCAAACAATGTGAATTGATGGGTGTTAGTGAGAAGATGCATGAGACAAAGAAATTTCCAATATTTCCATTGAGCATTTTGCCACTCCCGGGCGAAATTGTGCCCTTGCACATTTTTGAGCCGAGATACAGGCAATTGCTGGAAGATCTGGAAGCAGGAGACGGCCTTTTCGGAATTTTATATTCCGGTCTTAACAACCGATACCAGTTGGGAACCATCCTGAACCTGGAACAAGTTATGAAGAAATATCCCACCGGTGAATCGGATATCGTCTGCCGGGGAGGAGACGTGTTTATTTTGGTGGATTATTTCATGAATTACCCTGGTAAACTTTATCCCGGGGGGAATATTCACATCCTCGATTTTCCGGATTTTCCTGTTGGTAATGAGCTTGACGAGATTTTCAGGTCTTATATGACCGACAAGGATCAATCAAACCTCGGTGATATCCTCATGATAAATGATGTGGCGAATGAACTGGATCTTGATATCCAGGATCGCCTTTCATACCTCCAGATTCTTCAGAAAGATAAAAGAGAAAAATTTCTGTTCGAACGTGTCCGTTTTCGAAAACACGTGCTTGATCAGGAAACCCGAACTAATAAATTCTTTATTTATAATTAATTGCCGAACGGGTTAAGGGCATTCATTGCGCGTTTTCCTCCACCCATTTTGTTCATCGTCTTCATGACCTTTTTCATGTCCTGGAACTGCTTCAGCAAATTATTCACTTCCTGAACAGAAGTTCCACTTCCGTCGGCAATGCGTTTTCTCCTGCTGCCGTTGATGATTTCAGGGTTCTCCCGCTCAGCCGTGGTCATGGACCGGATAATCGCTTCTACGGGTTTGAATGAATCGTCGTCCACATCAATGTTTCGCAAGGCCTTACCCATACCCGGTATCATTCCAAGCAGGTCCTTGATATTTCCCATCTTTTTGATCTGCTCAAGCTGGGAAAGGAAATCGTTGAAGTCGAATTGATTTTTCCGGATTTTTTTATTCAGCCGGCGTGCCTCATCCTCATCAAATGACTGCTGTGCTTTCTCAACCAGGGAGACCACATCACCCATGCCCAGGATCCGGTTAGCCATTCGATCAGGATAGAACTTATCGATGGCATCCATTTTTTCACCTGTGCTGATGAATTTAATCGGTTTTTCGACTACACGGCGTATTGAAATGGCAGCACCACCTCTTGAATCACCATCGAGTTTGGTAAGCACAACACCGTCGAAATTCAGACGTTCATTAAATGCCTTTGCTGTATTTACTGCGTCCTGTCCGGTCATGGAATCAACCACGAACAGGGTCTCTGAAGGACTGAGCGCCTCTTTCAGGGACGCGATCTCATTCATCATTTCCTCGTCCACTGCCAAACGGCCGGCCGTATCGACGATTACAATGCGCTTGTTGCTTTCCCGTGCGAATTTGATTGCTTTATTCGCTATGTCAACCGCATTCTTGTTTTCAGGTTCGGCGAATACCTCCACACCGATTTGCTCTCCAAGTACCTGCAACTGATTGATCGCTGCAGGGCGGTAAATATCACAGGCAACCAGCATGACCTGTTTGCCTTGTTTTTTTAGATAATTTGCAAGTTTTCCTGAGAAAGTGGTTTTACCGGAACCCTGCAAACCTGCAATCAGGATGACTGCCGGATTACCCGTCAAATCAATCTCTTCATTGCTCCCGCCCATCAGGCGTGTCAACTCATCGTTCGTGATCTTGGTCAGCAACTGACCCGGAGAGACGGCGGTTAACACATTCTTACCGAGTGCCTGTTCCTTAATTTCATCCGTTACCTCCTTGGCAACCTTAAAATTAACATCGGCATCGATCAATGCTCTGCGGATTTCCTTCACCGTTGTTGCCACGTTCACTTCTGTGATGGTTCCCTGGCCTTTCAGGGTCTGGAATGCTTTCTCTAGTTTTAGACTTAAATTATCAAACATATTATCAGCTCTTTTGAATAGTCCGGCTTTCACCAGCAGTTTGCAAAAATAGGGATTTCACGAGTTTTATGATAATAACCCAAATGAATTCCTCAGATTTGTATAAAGAATGGACGAGGCTGACCAGAGCTAATCGATGAATGTCTGATATCGACGGTGAGATTCCTCCCATTTTATCGAAAGAAGGGGTAATTCCTTATTTTTACTGAAATTAAATTTTTTAAAATTCGTGATTGAAGCACCTATCTACGGTTTAATACTTGCCGGTGGTCCGAGTACCAGAATGGGCGAAAATAAAGCCGAACTCATTTACCATGACCGGCCTCAGTGGGCCTATTCTGCGCAGTTGATCGCGCCTTACTGCCGCGAGGTTTATTTTTCTGTTCGTAACGATGATCAAATAGCCGACATGCCGGCCGAGCTGATGCTGAGGGACAAACCGAATATCACCGGCCCTGTTGCCGGAATCCTGGCAGCGATGGAATCGAATGAGCGTGCCGCATGGATGGTTCTGGGGATTGATATGCCGGGTGTGGATCGCGCATTGATCAATCGTATATTCCGTCAGCGTGATGCGAATAAAGGTGTCACCTGTCTTATGCGCGATGGCAAAGCCGAACCCTTGTTAAGCATTTGGGAACCAACCGTTCGCGACAGGCTGCAGAAATATGCCTCATCAGGAAAGAGCAGTCTTCGACAGTTTCTTCAGCAAGAGGACATACATATCATTGTGATTGATGATGCCATGTCCTACAAACTCGATAGCATCGATACGCCGGAGGAACGCCAGAATTTTTTACGGAAAGGGCGTAAATGATCGGCTGTCTAATTTTTTAAACGTGGGGATTCTTTTCTAATTTACAGGTCAGCTTAAGCGTTCATTATGCGAAAAATATCTTTTCAGGCCCATATTCTGCCTCATCTCGTTGCCATTGTGGTGTTTTTGGTGGTAACAGTTATCTTTTTCTCTCCTGTTTTCTTTAGCGGACGATCACTGGATCAACATGATATCAATCAGTGGAAGGGCGGAGCTCAGGAAATAATTCAAAACCGAGAGTTAACGGGAGAGGAGCCACTTTGGACCAATTCCATGTTCAGTGGAATGCCGGCTTACCTGGTTGACGTAAAATGGAGTGACAGCCTGCTGACAAACTTTAAAATTGCGGTTTCCCTCGGTTTGCCGCATCCGGTACGGAATATTTTCCTCGCCATGTTGTCCTTTTATATTCTGCTACTGGCTTTTAAAGTAAGGCCCTATCTGGCGATCGGGGGGGCACTCGCATTCGGGTTAAGCAGTTATTTTATTATAGGTATCGCCGCTGGTCATAATGCCAGAATCGGTGCCATCGCGTTTATGCCACTTGTGCTGGCCGGGATTCACGTGGCATTTAAAAGGAATCTTTGGTTAGGCGGCGGATTAACCGCACTTGCGGTGGCACTACAGCTTCGCGATAATCACCTGCAGATAACATATTATCTGCTGTTTTTTGTGGTGCTGTATGGGATCATTCAGCTGATTCAATTCGTCCGCTCTGGAGATCTGATGGGTTTTGTGAAGCCTGCAGGGGTGCTGGTTGTTGCCGCACTTCTTGCCTTTGGAACCTTCTACGGTAAATTCAAGTCCATTTCCGAATATAGCCGGTATTCCATGCGCGGGGTTTCGGAACTCAAGGCCGATGTTAACAGCGGTGAAAATGAGTCTGGCCTGAAAAAGGATTATGCCTTTCAATATTCCTATGGCCTCGATGAACCCATGACCTTATTCATTCCGGCATTCCTGGGGGGCACCAGTTCCCATCTTTTCGTTCAGGATGAGGATAGTGAAACTTTGCAGGCTCTTCGAACTGCTCCCGATCCGCAGCTGGCAAATCAGCTGGCGCGTTATTCTGGTGCTTACTGGGGGCCACAACCGTATTCGTCACCATATTATGCAGGTGCGGTCGTTGTTTTCCTCTTTGTGCTCGGCATTCTGTTTGCCGAAAAGCGATATGTGATCTGGCTGGTGAGTATTTCCGTCCTTGGGGTTCTGTTGGCTTACGGGGATAGTCTTGCATGGTTCAACTATGCCATGTTTGATTACTTTCCTGGTTATAATAAATTCAGGTCAGTCACTTTTGCCATCATACTGCCGTTGCTGGCCATGCCATTGCTAGGAATGCTCGGACTGGAGCGCCTTTTGAGCCTGAAGCCTGATCAAAAGACCAGAAAAAAATTACTCATTGGCATCGGTATTCCCGCAGGTATCTGCGTGCTTGTTGTTCTTTTCGCCGGAATGGCTGGTTTTACAAGGGCGGGCGAGGAGCAATTGCCACAATGGTTCTTAAATGCACTGCAGGCAGACAGGGCTTCCCTCATGCGCTCAGATGCACTTCGCTCACTGGTTATTGTCGGAATAAGTGGTATACTGGTTTATTTTGGCTGGATAGGCAGATTAAAGCCGTTGATCTGGATGGGTGGCTTGGTTATCCTGATGCTCGCCGATGCATGGATGGTTGATGCACGATATTTTGGCGAAGACAATTACCGGAGAAAATCAGATAATAGTTTTCTTACCGCCACGAATGCTGATAAGGAAATATTAAAGGATAAATCACCCGGATACCGGGTACTGAATCTTCAAAACCCGTGGAGCGAGGCCCGGACTTCCTATTTTCACCAGTCGTTGGGTGGGTATCACGGTGCGAAGATCCGTCGATACCAGGATCTGATCGACTATTGCATTGATCCTGAAATTCAGGAAATGATCCAGGGACTGCAATCGGGTAATCCCGACCTTTCCGGGTATGGAGTGCTCAATATGCTCAATGCGAAGTATATTGTTTTCGGTCCGGAGCGTGAGAATATTATCCCGAACAATACCGTGAATGGCAACGCATGGTTCGTGACTTCTGTACGATCTGTTGAATCTGCGGATGCCGAGTTGCAGGCGACATGTGAAATAAATACCCGTGAGACAGCTGTAGTTGATGCGAGTAAGTTCGGCGGTTTGAAAAGTACCTACAACGAGGGTTCGATTGAGGTAGAATCCTATCTGCCCAACAGGATCGTTTATAAAACCGAAAATGCTTCTGATGGTCTCGCTGTCTTCTCTGAAATTTACTACCCCCATGGCTGGAAAGTAACCATCGACGGGCAGGATGCATCCATGCTCCGGGCGAATTACGTGCTCAGGGCACTGGAGATACCCGCTGGGTCACATACAGTAGTATTTTCGTTTGAACCCACGGTTTATGCGGTAGGTAATACAGTGATTTTAATTTCGACGATCGTGTTGATCTTAGGTTTTTTTATCGCTGTGGCTTACAGTATTCTTCAATGGCGACGAACTGCTGCCTGATCGATGGCGGCGATCCTCGTTAGTAGCGGCGGATGTGAATAATTAACAAAGACATAGGCAGGATGGGGGTAAAGGTTGCTCAGGTTATCTACCGAGAGCTTCTTCAGTGCATTTTTCATGGCCTCTGGTTTAAAGGTAACGGAAGCAAATTCGTCTGCCTGGAATTCATGTTTTCTGCTTATGAGATTTGAGATAATGCCCAGAACAGTAGAAATGGGTGAGTACAGCAGTGTGAAGGTGAGCAGGTTGAGGTGAATTCCATAACTATTTGCTCCCAGTGCCACAGAAAAGGATTCATTAAAAATCACCCTGGACATGATGAAGAGCATCAGGCCGGTTTGGGCGATGCTGAGGATAAATCCCTTGATGATGTGATTTCGTTTATAATGCCCGATCTCATGGGCCAGTACCGCTACAAGTTCGGCGGTTGTGTGATTCTGAATAAGGGTATCATAGAGGACAACTTTTTTTCGTTTGCCAAGTCCGGAAAAAAAAGCGTTTGACTTTGAGCTGCGTTTTGATCCGTCAATAACATAGATATTCTGAATAGGAAACCCCACATTCCTGCTGTAAGATTCAATGGCTGTTTTTAACTCACCATCTTCAAGCGGAGTCAGTTTATTAAACAGCGGGACGATCAGTGTGGTATAAAACGCATTGATAAACAAGATAAAGAGAGCGGCTACAATCCAGAAAATCCACCAGAAGTCAGGCCCCATTCGTCCGATCAGAAAAATCAATAACAGAAGTATTGGGATGCCGATCAGAGCTCCGAGCAGATACCCTTTAATTTTGTCAAGAAAGAAAGTTTTTATGCTGGATCTGTTGAAGCCGAACTTTTCCTCGATCACAAAGGTCCTGTAATATTGAAATGGTAAAGTAAGGATGTCTGAAGCAATAAAGATCACCCCAAAAAATGCAACCGGTATCCAAAGTTCGCTCTGAACAAACTGGCGGATGTATTGGTCAATCAGGCCGAAGCCGCCAAACATCAGCATCAGAAAGGTTGCTATGAAGCCCACAGTGCCTGTGAGCAATCCGAATTTTGTGACTTCCCGATTATATTTTAGTGATTGTTCATAGCGGGCGTGGTCATAAAATGAACTAACCTCCGACGGAATGTCCTTTTTCCGACTTTTGATGTTCAAAAAATCCAGTACTGTTTCCAGGATAAATCCGGCTGAAACGATGACCAGGATGAGCGTAAGTATTGCTGAAGGGTCCTTTAACATATCTGAGAATTTGTCCCAATTTGGGAATAATTCCAAAAATGGGAATATAAGCCACTTTAAAAAGTCGGTTTTGAGCGAATTTAAGCTATTTATCTCTTTGGTATTGATTTTGGCATAGGAATGTCAACATCGGAAGTGGATGAATAAATTTTTTTACGATATGATCACAAATCTAAAACGCGAAGGACTGTTGCTGCCCGCAGTGCTGTTCACTTCTGCAGTTATCGTACTTTTTTATGAATTAGTCAGCTTTATTCTTGTGAACATTTAGCGCTGAAATTGTTTTTAAGGCAGGGAAAAAGGGATTATAATTTAGAATGTCTCAAAATAGTTAGACATATTGGAAGATAGACATGCCGGGAGTAACTTTGGTGCGTCTGGAAATTCATTAAAAACCCTGAAATTGATTATATGAGTTGGTTGACAAATGCCTTGTCGAGTACCCTGGGCCGCAAATTACTGATGGCGGCGACAGGATTGTTTCTTATTACATTTCTGGTGGTCCATCTTGCCGGAAATCTGCAGCTACTTTCAGATGACGGAGGAGAGTCATTCAATGTATATGCGAAGTTTATGACCACGAACACGTTCATTAAAACGACTTCGTATCTGCTGTATGCGACCTTTCTTATCCACATTATTTGGGCGATTTTGCTGTCGGTAAATAACCGTAGTGCACGTCCTGTAGGTTACAAGGTTTCCGCCGCTTCAACGAACAGCACATGGAGTTCACGTAACATGGGCTTCCTGGGAACCATCGTTTTTATCTTCCTGGTGATTCACCTCGCAAATTTCTGGTGGAAAATGAAGTTTGGCGAGATGCCAATGGTTGAATATGATGGCGCAGAATATAAGGATCTCTATACTGTGGTAAGCACTGCATTTGGTGAACTTTGGCTGGTGATCCTTTACGTGGTTGCCATGATCGGCCTCATGTTCCATTTGTTTCATGGGTTTCAGAGTGCGTTTCAAACCCTCGGACTTAACCATCCCAAATACAACCCGGCCATTAAGATCATAGGATCGATCATTGCTATTGTTATACCGGCATTATTTGCAAGTATTCCGATCCTGATGTACCTGAACTAAGTGAGCATTTAAAAATTATCGAATAGATGAATTTAGATTCAAAAATACCTGAAGGCCCGTTAGCGGAGAAATGGGAAAAGCATAAATTTAATATCAAGCTCGTTAACCCGGCGAATAAGCGGAAATACGACATTATTGTTGTTGGTACCGGGCTGGCAGGAGCTTCTGCCGCGGCATCGTTTGGTGAACTTGGCTACAACGTAAAGGCGTTCTGTTTCCAGGACAGCCCGCGACGCGCGCACAGTATTGCCGCCCAGGGAGGGATTAATGCGGCGAAGAATTATCAGAATGACGGGGATAGCGTCTTCAGACTTTTTTACGATACGATTAAGGGCGGTGATTACCGTTCGAGAGAAGCCAATGTGTTCAGGCTGGCTGAGGTAAGTGTGAACATTATTGACCAATGTGTTGCCCAGGGCGTTCCCTTTGCACGTGAATATGGTGGATTGCTGTCAAACCGCTCATTTGGTGGGGCACAGGTCTCCAGAACATTTTATGCTCGCGGGCAAACCGGGCAGCAGCTGTTGCTGGGCGCATACAGTGCATTGAGCCGGCAGGTTGCGAATGGTAAAGTTCAGTTGTTCCCTCGTCATGAGATGTTGGATGTGGTGGTGGTTGATGGAAAAGCACGGGGAATTGTTACCCGGAATCTAATCACCGGAAAGATAGATTCGCACAGTGCACATGCTGTGGTACTGGCTACCGGCGGTTATGGCAACGTTTTTTACCTGTCTACCAATGCAATGGGATCCAATGCCACTGCCGCGTGGCGGGCACACAAACGTGGTGCATTGTTTGCTAACCCTTGCTTCACCCAGATTCACCCTACCTGTATTCCTGTTTCCGGAGATCACCAGTCAAAGCTTACGCTGATGTCTGAATCCCTGCGAAATGACGGTCGGGTTTGGGTACCAAAAACCGTGGAAGATGCTGAAAAGATCCGTAATGGCAGCCTCAAACCTACCGATCTTCCTGAGGAAAAACGTGACTATTACCTGGAAAGAAAATATCCTTCATTCGGAAATCTTGTTCCCAGGGATGTTGCCTCAAGAAATGCCAAGTATGTATGTGATGAAGGCAGAGGCGTGAATAAATCCGGACTGGCAGTATATCTTGATTTCGCTGATGCGATTAAACGTGATGGCAGAGATGTGATCGCCAGCAAGTATGGAAACCTCTTCGATATGTATGAGCAGATTACAGGGGATAATCCATATGAAACACCTATGAAGATTTTCCCTGCGGTTCATTATACGATGGGCGGACTATGGGTTGACTATAATTTGCAGACCACCATACCTGGCCTCTACGCGATCGGTGAAGCTAATTTCTCCGATCATGGTGCAAACAGGCTCGGGGCAAGTGCCCTTATGCAGGGACTTGCTGATGGTTATTTCGTTATACCTTACACTATCGGTGATTACCTGGCGCAAACTCCATATGAGAAGGTACCGGCAGACCATGATGCATTCAAGGAGGTTGAGAAGGAAGTTTCAGATCGAATCGGCAAACTCCTTTCGATCAATGGCACGAAGACGGTAGACCAGTTTCATAAGGAACTTGGAAATATCATGTGGGAGTATTGCGGGATGTCGCGAACAGCAGAAGGACTAAAGAAGGCTAAAGCAGAGATACAGCAATTGAAGGAAGAGTTCTGGAATAATGTAAAAGTTGTTGGTGGCAACGAAGAGCTCAATCAATCACTGGAGAAGGCGAACCGGGTTGCGGATTTTATCGAGCTTGGAGAGCTCATGATCGACGATGCACTGGACAGAGATGAATCATGCGGTGGTCACTTCAGGGAAGAATCGCAAACTGAAGAAGGGGAGGCGAAGCGGAAAGATGACGAATACAGTTATGTGGCTGCGTGGGAATATGCTGGTCCGCAAAAACCGGAAATTCTTCGAAAGGAGCAGCTCGTATTCGAAAATGTTAAATTGACACAACGTAGTTATAAGTAATCCTTAAGGATAGAAATATTTAAGTATGAAGATTACATTAAAAGTTTGGAGACAGAAAAACGCCAGTGATAAAGGCGGATTTGTAACCTATAATCTGGACGATGTATCGCCGGATATGTCTTTTCTGGAAATGTTTGATGTCCTGAACGAAGACCTGGTAAAAAAAGGAGAAGATCCTGTCCATTTCGATCATGATTGCCGTGAAGGTATTTGTGGAATGTGCAGTATGTATATCAATGGTAAACCTCACGGACCAAAACAGACCACAACCTGCCAGCTACATATGCGAAGCTTTAGTGACGGGGATACTATCACAGTAGAACCATGGCGCGCAAAGGCATTTCCGGTTGTGAAGGATCTTGTTGTGGACCGTGGTTCTTTCGATAGAATTATTCAGGCGGGGGGATATGTTTCGGTGAATACAGGAGGCGTACCCGATGCTAATGAAATACCTATTCCAAAGGCAATTGCGGATGAGGCATTTGATGCAGCAACCTGTATCGGTTGCGGGGCTTGTGTAGCTGCATGTAAGAATGCATCTGCTATGCTGTTCACCTCGGCTAAAATTTCCCAGCTGGCAATGCTTCCACAGGGACAGGTAGAGCGAAAATCACGTGCAGAGAAGATGATTGCACAGATGGATGCTGAAGGGTTTGGTGCATGTACCAATACTGGCGCTTGTTCTGCTGAGTGCCCTAAAGGTATCAAGCTTGAGAATATTGCCCGGATGAACCGTGAGTATTTTTCCGCTAAAGTTTCATCGGAAAATATCTGATTCATCAAATAAGGACATAAAAAAAGCGCTGTGGGAACAGCGCTTTTTTTATTTCTTCAGAAAGGATTTATACGCCTCCCTGTTCAATTAATCCCCAGGCAATCAGACCCACACCAACGATAATGGCTACGGCACCCAGACCACCAGAAGCAAGGATAGCGATAACAATACCGGCTGCGGCGATCACAATACCAATGAAAACTTTTTTATTCATTGCCTGTGAAGAATCGGTATCCTTTACACTCTTAATTTCTTTGATCTCGCGCACGAGCTGTTTCTTCACCTCTTTGTGTGCACGTTTTTCTTCCTTGCGGATTTCTTTCTTGAGTTCCTTCTGATCAAGTTCTGAAGATTTCAGGTTGGCAACATTTTCCTTATGTTCCTCAACGATCTTTTTTATGGACGGAATTTCTGCGAGTTGCGCTACAACACTTTTATTGGTGCTGGCAACCATGGTTTCTTCGGGTTTGATTTCAGACACATTTTCTTCTTTAATGGTCTTCTGATCATCCGTTTTTACCACCTGCTTTTCATCCTTATAGAACTCCCTGGAGTTATTGAAACTGGCTGTGTATTTCGGAGCACATGAAGAAAATACAATTCCTCCGAACAGCAGGACGAGCGAGCTTATTTTAGTAACTTTTTTAAACATAGTATTTAATTTTAATTAGGTTGGGTAATGAAATTTTAATTTACGGATTAAATTTTAAATCAAAACTCAACCATAACGAAAAAATTGTGCAAAATAAACTCAGGCAGCGCATAATTATTCAGTGTTTTCCATATCTCACTGAATACCTCGAAAAGGAAGTATCTCATCTTGGCTTCCAGATAGAGCGCGTTGAACGCACCGCTGTGTGGTTGCAGGGCAATCTCGAAGATACGATGAGATTGAATCTCAACCTTCGTACCGCTAACCGTGTACTCTTGCTGATCGATGAATTTCAGGCAGCCGGGCCCGATATACTTTACAGGGAACTATTGCGTGTTCCCTGGGAGAAAATCATCCCAAAAGACGGCTATTTAAGTATACATGGCTATGTGAAGAACGACTTCATACGTGATAACAGGTTCGCATTCATGAAGATGAAGGATGCGATTGTCGACCGTATGAACGAAAAGAACGGGGTTAGGCCTGATTCCGGTCCGGATATGTCAGGAACAGTCATTTATTTACACTGGGTGGGACCCACCGTTGCTGTGTATTTGGACACTTCCGGAGAAACGATCGCAAAGCATGGATACCGTAAAATTCCAGGCAAAGCCCCGATGATGGAGTCGCTGGCAGCCGCCGTGGTGATGTCGACCGGCTGGGACACGCGCTCTGCCTTTATCAATCCCATGTGCGGTAGTGGAACAATCGCCATCGAGGCGGCCCTTATGGCGCGAAATATTGCCCCGGGAAGTTTCCGTTCAAACTTTGGGTTCATGCATTGCAACGCGTATCGGCAGGAAGTTTGGGATAAGGTTAGGTCCGACGTCAGCGGCGGTGAAAAAACCGCACCCGTTATTATTGCTTCGGATCATGACCAGCAGGCTGTCCGGGATGCGCAAATGAATGCCCGTGCGGCGGGTGTTGAGGAGATGATCACTTTTGAGCATTGTAATTTTACCGAAACTTCCATTCCCGAAGGAGAGGGGATTATAATCCTTAATCCGGAATATGGCGAACGATTGGGAGTAACCAATGCATTGGAAAAGGTATATAAGGATATAGGTGATTTCTTTAAATCGAGGGGTAAAGGTAAAAAAGGGTATGTTTTTACAGGAAATCCCGATCTCGCCAAAAAAGTTGGCCTGCGTACGAGTAGCAGAACACCTTTTCTGAATGCACGCATTGAATGTCGTTTACTTGAGTATGAACTATATGCGGGATCCAGAAAAAAATGATACATTAAACAAAGTATGGTCGCATTTCTATGAAACAGATCAAGATTCTAGCAGAGCTTCTCTGGTATTCGCTGCCTGTTCAGTTGTTGCTGAACCACTTCAAGCGAAACCAGATGTTGTTGCTGTGGTGGGTGTTTCTGTTTGCGATTATATCCGGAAATTTCGGCAACTATCTCGGGGTCCCCTACCTGTTTCTTGATCCGGTTTACCTTGATGATGTAGGGTTTTTTAGTTTCCTGGCTATGGGAGCTGTTTTTGCCGGTTTGTCCATGATCTTTCACATAACCTCGTACATCCTCGACGGACCGCGGTTTTCATTCATCGGTACGGTTAGTCAGCCGTTCTTCACCTTTTCTGTAAACAACAGTCTCATACCCCTTTCCTTCATGATTGCTTATATGGTTCTGGTTGTGCAGTATCAGATCACCAATGAATTTACCGAAGGATCAACGCTTCTGATTTACATCCTGGGGATCATTACTGGCTTCAGTCTTATGACCATAGCGTTTTATGTCTACATCCGGTTCACCAACAAGGATATTTTCAGATATGTAGTGTGCAAGGTGGATGAAAAACTGAAGGAGAATATTACTGTTACAAGGGCGAGCGCTATGAAAAAATTGCAGCTTGCACGGAAGCGGCAGTTGCGTGTAGATACATTCATTGACAGGAATTTTGATTTCCGAAAGGTGCCGAACAATGAAGGGTTCTATGATAAGGCTACTATTCTCCAGGTTTTTGATCAGAATCACCTGAATCTGGTAACCGTAGAGTTGGTCTTGTTTCTTATCCTCCTGTTTATCGGGGTCTTTAATGACTACCCGGTATTTCAGATTCCTGCCGCGGCCAGTACGGTAATTCTTATTACCATTTTTGTCATGTTTACCGGCGCATTTTCATACTGGTTCGGAAGCTGGGCAGGTACCGCAGCATTAGTGCTTTTGTTCGTGGTTAATTTCATGGTTCAGCAGAATGTGCTTGAAAAGACGTATAAGGCATATGGCCTGAACTATTCAGTTGAGGAAAAACCGGTTTATTCCGATAAACAAATCCGGAGTATGACTAAGCCGGCAATGTTCAGAAAGGACAGTCTTGAAACGGTTGAAATACTGAACAACTGGAGGGCGAAATTTAATCGTCCCCCAAAAATGATCTTTGTTTGCGTCAGTGGCGGGGGCCAGCGGGCTGCTCTTTGGTCTTATAACGTACTCGATGAAATTGATCATCAGACCAGCGGAAAATTTATGGAGCAGACGATGCTGATCACGGGTGCTTCGGGCGGACTTATTGGCGCTGCATATTTTCGTGAGTTGATCTATCAGCAAAAGATTGGTCAGTTGGAGAACAGGGATGATCCCATGTTTCGTGAACAGCTCGGAAGGGATAACCTCAATGCAGTTATTTTTAGTTTTTTAATGAATGATCTCTTTTCGGGGTGGCGAAAATTTGAGTACGGAGGATACAGATATGCCCGAGACCGGGGTTTTTCCTTTGAGGAACAGCTTAATAAAAATACCGGAAAGCTTTTTGATAAATCGCTCCACGCCTTCAAAGAACCTGAGCAGCAGGCCCTGATTCCAATGATGATTCTGGCGCCGACGATCGTGAATGACGGACGAAAGCTTTACATTTCCCCACAACATATTTCCTATATGGTGAATCCGGTGACGAATAATTATCCGGAAGAAAAAGTTACAGGAATTGAATTCCAGCGGTTTTTTGAAAGCGTGGGGGGTGAAGATCTGCGGTTTTTAAGTGCTCTGCGGATGAATGCCACTTTCCCCTATATCACACCGAACGTAACGTTGCCAAGTGAACCTGCGCTTGAAATTATGGATGCCGGCGTCAATGATAATTTTGGGATTTCGGATGCAGTCCGGTTCATGTTTGTATTCAGGGAGTGGATTGCCCGAAATACCAGTGGAGTGCTGCTTATTTCGATTCGTGATTCCGACAAAAACCCTGAAGTGCTGCCGCGTAATTCTCTTTCACTTTTCGATCGGATCACATTGCCCATCAGTACGATTTACCAGAATTTTGAAAGTATGCAGGATATCACCAATGATACCCAGGTTGAATATGCCAATAGCTGGATGAAGGTGCCTTTCGACCGAATTGATATTCAGTATATTCCGGATGAGTTATCAAAGGAAAACCTTTCCGTTGCAGATAGTCTCAGGATGGAAAATGCCCAACGGGCTTCGTTATCGTGGCGGCTTACCCAGCGTGAAAAGGAGAGCTTGCTGCGAAACCTTCAGACAGAAAAAAACAGAAACGCTTTTCTCCAAATAAGATCAATTGTTCAGGAAGGGCAGGCTAACTAATGATTGTTAGTAAAATCAGGTGATAATCTGTAATTTTGGCGCAATTTTAGAGATACCTGATGAAAGATACCAAACCATACAAGCCTAAAAATAAAATTCGAATTGTCACTGCAGCCAGTTTGTTCGACGGGCATGATGCAGCGATCAATATTATGCGCCGGATCATCCAGGCCACAGGTTGCGAGGTGATACACCTGGGGCACGACAGAAGTGTTGAGGAGGTTGTAAATACAGCCATTCAGGAGGATGCCCAGGCCATCGCTATGACATCCTATCAGGGCGGGCATATGGAATATTTTAAATATATGCACGACCTTCTGAAAGAAAGGGGGGCTGGTCATATTAAGATCTTCGGCGGCGGCGGTGGCGTGATACTTCCGGATGAAATTGCCGAGTTGCATGCCTATGGTATTACACGTATCTATTCACCCGATGACGGGCGGTCACTGGGGCTTCAGGGTATGATCAACGACCTGGTGCAGCAGAGTGATTTTCCTACGGGTATGAATCTGAATGGTGAAGTCTCTCATTTGAAGGAGAAAGATGTACAGGCAATCGCGCATCTGATCTCGGCGGCGGAAAATTTCCCTGAAAAAGCTGAGCCGGAGCTTAAAGAAGTACATCAGATCGCCAGCAAGGTAAAAGTGCCTGTGTTGGGAATCACCGGTACCGGCGGGGCGGGAAAATCTTCGCTTGTTGATGAGCTGGTGAGGCGATTCCTGCTGGATTTTGAAGATAAGAAATTAGCGATCGTTTCAGTGGACCCCTCAAAACGTAAGACAGGAGGCGCGTTGCTTGGCGACCGTATTCGAATGAATGCAATAAATAATGAACGGGTATACATGCGTTCCCTGGCCACACGTCAGTCTAACCTCGCCCTGTCCAGGCATGTGAATGAGGCGATCCAGGTGCTTAAGGCGGCGGCATTTGATCTGATCATCCTGGAAACTTCAGGTATCGGTCAATCGGATACGGAAATCACGGATCATTCAGATGTCTCCCTTTATGTGATGACCCCGGAATATGGTGCGGCAACACAGCTTGAGAAGATCGACATGCTGGATTTTGCAGATGTTATTGCCATCAATAAATTCGATAAGCGAGGTGCACTGGATGCGTTGCGGGATGTGAAGAAACAGTACAAGCGCAATCATAACCTGTGGGATGCTAACGATGAGGATCTCCCCGTTTATGGCACTATTGCCTCCCAGTTTAATGACCCCGGAATGAATCAGCTTTATATGAAGCTGATGGATGTTATTTCAGAAAGGACCGAAGCACCGTTGAAATCCAATTTTGAGCGAAGCGGTGAGATGTCTGAAAAAATATGGGTCATTCCACCGAAACGAACCCGATACCTTAGTGAAATCGCCGAGAGCAATCGTTCCTATGACGAATGGGTTGAGCATCAGTCTGCACTGGCGCAAAAACTTTACGGACTGCATGTATCCATTAAGTTGCTGGAAGAAAATGACGGTGATCCGGAATTGCTGAAATCCCTGCGCGGGACCTATGATAAGTTTGCGTTGGATTTCGATAAACGCAATGATCAGCTCCTGAAAGAGTTTCCGGGTAAAGTGAAGAAATATAAGGATGATGTGTACACTTTCCAGGTGCGGGATAGGGAGATTTCGATTAAAACGCATTCAGAATCTTTGTCCCATCTTCAAATACCGAAGGTGGCGCTGCCGAGATATGAAGCCTGGGGCGACCTGTTAAAATGGTTATTGCAGGAAAATGTCCCGGGGGAATTTCCATATACGGCTGGTATCTATCCCTTCAAACGCGAAGGTGAAGATCCTACGCGCATGTTCGCTGGTGAAGGCGGACCGGAACGAACCAACCGGAGATTTCATTATGTAAGTCTGGATATGCCGGCAAAGCGGCTTTCCACTGCGTTTGATTCGGTAACGCTGTACGGTAACGATCCTGATTACCGTCCGGATATCTATGGGAAAATCGGGAATTCAGGCGTATCCATATGCTGTCTAGATGATGCCAAGAAGTTGTATTCAGGCTTCAACCTTGCTGATCCCGGCACTTCGGTTTCGATGACCATCAATGGTCCGGCCCCGATGCTGTTGGCATATTTCATGAATGCAGCCATTGATCAGCAATGTGAACTCTACATTCAGGAGAATGGTTTGGAAGAGGAAGTTGAAGCGAAGATTAAGGCCATTTATAAGGGCAAGGAGAGACCTGCCTACCAGGGGGATCTTCCTGAAGGAAATGATGGTCTCGGACTCATGCTCCTTGGCGTAACCGGGGATCAGGTTTTACCCGCTGATATATATGAGAAGATCAAAAAAGAGACGCTTAGTGCTGTGCGGGGGACTGTTCAGGCGGATATTCTTAAAGAGGATCAGGCGCAAAACACGTGCATTTTCTCCACAGAGTTTGCGTTGCGCCTGATGGGCGATGTGCAGGAATATTTTATTGAAAATAATGTTCGAAATTTCTACAGTGTATCCATATCGGGCTATCACATTGCCGAGGCAGGTGCAAATCCGATCACGCAGCTGGCCTTCACGCTTGCCAATGGGTTTACATATGTTGAGTACTACCTCAGCAGAGGAATGGATATTAATAAATTCGCCCCGAATCTTTCATTTTTCTTTTCCAACGGGATCGACCCGGAATACGCTGTAATCGGCCGGGTAGCACGTAGGATATGGGCGAAGGCTATGAGGGATAAATATGGCGCGAACGCGCGATCGCAGATGCTGAAATATCATATTCAGACTTCAGGCCGGTCCCTTCATGCCCAGGAAATTGATTTTAATGATATTCGAACTACCCTCCAGGCTTTATATGCCATCTATGATAATTGTAATTCCCTTCATACCAATGCGTATGATGAGGCGATTACCACCCCTACAGAGGAGTCAGTGCGCAGGGCAATGGCCATTCAGCTGATTATAAATAAGGAGCTGGGCCTGGCGAAGAATGAAAATCCACTGCAGGGGTCATTTGTTATTGAAGAACTTACCGATCTGGTAGAAGAAGCTGTACTGCTCGAGTTCGACAGAATTACCGAACGCGGTGGAGTATTAGGAGCCATGGAAACCATGTATCAGCGCAGCAAGATCCAGGAAGAAAGTCTGTATTATGAAACACTGAAGCACAACGGGGATTATCCCATCATTGGTGTAAATACTTTCTTAAGCTCGAAGGGTTCGCCAACTATTATTCCAGGCGAAGTGATCCGTGCGACAAGGGAGGAAAAGGAGTACCAGATTTCCATGCTCAGAAACTTGCACGATCATCATCGGGATAATATCGGAAAGGCACTGAAACATGTTCAGGAATCAGCCATTCAGAATAAAAATATTTTTTCTGAATTAATGGAAGCCGCAAAAATCTGTTCGTTGGGCCAGATCACGCATTCTCTGTTCGAGGTGGGCGGCCAGTATCGACGGAATATGTAATCAGGAATTTTGATTGATGGCAAGTTGCAGGTGAGCCAGATGGTGCCTGCAATGCCAGCTGTATTGTGCCGTGGCTTCATCCAGCGTAAAGATGCTGTGCGCGTGTTCCGGATGAATATACGTACGTGAGAACTCTGCTTCGGTCATATTTTCAAGCAGTGCAGTCCATCGTTTATGGAGCCCTTCCAGAAGGCGGACAGACCACCAGATATCTACTTTCTGTGTATCGTATAGTTCTGCCCATGCTGATTGTCGGTATGGAAGAATAGTTGGCTGATCTTCGGTAAGAGCAAGTTTGAATCGTATTACTGCATTCATATGACTATCGGCGCAATGATGAATGAGCTGCTGGATTGTCCACCCACCGGGACGATAGGTATAATGCAATCCTTCGGGCTGCAGTGGCTCTATCAGGTTTTTGATTTGCTCGGGAAAATTACGGATATCTTCAATGCGTTCAGCTCTGGGACGGTTGGTTTCCCTGATACTGAACGGTCCGATCGGGAATTTTAATGGATCCATGGTGGAAATATTCGTGGCTGTAAATATGGGGCAAAAACATGATCGACGGATCACGCTTTTAAATCGTCATCTAAAATGGTAATTTCACACGAATGCTGCGAATTTTAGTCCTTTTATTTTTCATTTCGGCTGCTGCACTCGGACAGGACGGACAGCCTCTTGCATACCTGGAGGAGATCAATGACGCCTATGAGCCCGTGTTAAAACAGCAGTGGGAATTTGCCCGTGCTCTTGCGCAGGGACAGCCTGCAGATCTTATTGACAAGCAGAGAACATCACTCCTGGGGGAAATCCGTGAAGCACGAAATGAGATTCGCAGGATGCCACCGCATCGGGGAAATTCTGCACTACGTGATTCGGTTGTGAGATTCCTTGATATAAGCTATGATGTGGTCCGCGAGGATTATGCCCGGATTGTTGATATGGAACGTATTTCCAGGGATAGTTATGACAAGATGGAAACCTACCTTCGTGCACAGGAAGAGGCGTACGTCCGAATGAGTGCCGCTGCTCGGGCAATGAAGAAGTCGGAGGAGGAATTCGCCAAAAAGTTCGGGATCCGGCTTGTTAATTCTGATGACAAGTTTGCACAGAAGTTGAAGGAGTTAAACGATACCTTTGGTTATTACAACCGTATATATCTCACCTTTTTCAATGCCTATCAGCAGGAACTTCAGATGTTCAGGGCTGTTGAAAAGCAAGAGGCAGATGCCATCAATGCTGAACGAAGAACGCTTGAAGCCATGGCCCAAACTGGGCTTGAAAGTCTCGAGCGGGCAGGCGCATACAAGGGTGACAGAACACTTAAGTCGGCCGCTGCAGAAAACCTGCGATTTTACCAGGACGAGGCAAGTGTAAGGCTTCAGCCGATGGTAGATTATTACCTTTCCCTGAAGGAACTGAAAACCCTCAAAGGAAAACTGGATTCCGAATCATCCGCTGATCAGCGCAAAATTCTTACAGATCGTTATAATGAGCTTGTGAGGGGCATAAATGATTCGGCCAGAAACCTGGATGAGCTTAGTGAACAACTCAACGACGAACGCGCGATGCACCTGGATAAGTGGAACAGGGTGTCTGAATCATTCCTTAGAAAATTTATTGAGTAGGAGAATTCAACATCTTCCTGATAGGCAATTTTTCCACTGATATCTATTTGAACTTTTCCTATATTTGTCCAGCCATGCAGCGCAAACTAATATTAGATAGCCCGCTTCTGGATATAACCATCAACCGGTTATGTCAGCAACTGATTGAAAATCACGGTAATTTTAATGATTCGGTCATTTTGGGTCTTCAGCCTCGCGGAGTTTATCTGGCTGAGTTGGTGCATCATACGCTTGAAAAGGAAACAAATAACAAAATCCCCCTCGGGTATCTCGACACAACGTTTCACAGGGATGATTTTCGCAGGAGAGATACCCCGGCGAAAGCAAATGCAACCAGGGTTTCCTTCATCATCGAGGATAAAAATGTGGTACTAATCGATGATGTCCTTTTTACAGGTCGCTCGGTGAGGGCAGCCCTTGATGCCATGATTGCCTTCGGCCGGCCGCGAAAAGTCGAGTTGCTCGTTTTAATAAATCGTAAATATACCCGTGAACTTCCTATTGAGGCAGACTATATCGGGCGGAGCGTGAATACCATGGAATCACAACGTGTTCTGGTGGAATGGAAGACACAAGGTCATAAAACAAACAAAATCTGGTTGATCAATAAGGAATTGAAATAAAATGTCGCAACTGAGTCAGAAGCATTTACTGGGAATCAAGGATATCACAAAAGCGGATATGGATTTGATTTTCCAGACGGCAAAAAGTTTCAAGGAAGTCATCAACCGGCCCATCAAGAAAGTTCCATCACTCAGAGACATTACAATCGCCAATGTCTTTTTCGAAAACAGCACCCGTACCCGGCTTTCTTTTGAACTTGCTGAAAAACGATTGTCGGCGGATGTAATAAACTTCTCATCTTCCAGCAGTTCGGTGAAAAAGGGAGAGACACTCCTGGACACAGTGAACAACATTCTGGCAATGAAGGTGGATATGGTGGTCATGCGCCACAGTAGTCCGGGCGCACCTCATTTTCTGGCCAAGCATATCGACGCTAATATTGTAAATGCCGGAGATGGCACACATGAACATCCTACCCAGGCACTCCTCGATACATTCTCGATCCTGGAAAAATACGGAACCCTCGATAATCTCAAAGTAGCGATCATTGGAGACATTCTTCATTCACGAGTGGCGATATCAAATATTTTTGCTCTAAAAAAGATGGGGGCTCAGGTAATGGTATGCGGACCGAATACGCTGCTTCCCAAATATATTGCAGAACTGGGGGTTCGCGTTGAACTTGATGTGAAAAAGGCCCTGCAATGGTGTGATGTGGCCAATGTCCTGCGCATTCAGTTGGAGCGTCAGCAAATTAAATATTTCCCTTCACTGAGGGAGTATAGCCTGTATTACGGTATTAATAAGAGACTTCTGAGTGAAATTGATCATCAAATTACCATCATGCACCCAGGACCAATCAATCGGGGAGTCGAACTAAACAGCGATGTGGCCGATTCGGATCATAGCATAATTCTTGAACAGGTTGAAAACGGAGTGGCGGTACGAATGGCCGTTCTCTATTTACTCGCAGGCAAACAGGGATAAAGCGAATCCCTGAAATGCACGTATTTCTTGCTACTTTTGTTAATGAAATAAATACCTTCCATGTACTACAATTCAATCATCGAAACCATTGGTAACACTCCAATTGTCAGGCTCAATAATGTGAACCGGGGGATCAGGGGTACCATTCTTGTGAAAGTTGAATATTTTAACCCGGGAAATTCCATGAAAGACCGGATGGCGTTAAAAATGATCGAAGACGCTGAAAAAGACGGCCGGTTGAAGCCGGGAGGAACCATCATTGAAGGTACTTCCGGAAATACGGGAATGGGTCTTGCGCTAACGGCCATTGCCAAGGGTTACAAGTGTATTTTTACTCTTGCCGATAAACAATCACAGGAGAAAATAGACATTCTTCGTGCCGTAGGTGCAGAGGTAATCGTCTGCCCGACAAACGTGGCGTCAGATGATCCTAGGTCCTATTATTCAGTTGCAAGGAAGTTGAACCAGGATATCCCCAACTCTTTCTATCCGAACCAGTACGATAATCTTTCAAATACCCTTGCACACTACGAAACCACAGGTCCTGAGATCTGGCAGCAAACCGAAGGTAAAATCACGCATTATGCCGCAGGGGTTGGAACGGGAGGATCCATGTGTGGAACGGCGAAGTATCTGAAGGAGCAAAATCCGGATGTGGTATCTGTGGGGATCGATACCTATGGTTCGGTATTCAAGAAATATAAGGAAACAGGAGTATTCGATGAGAATGAAATCTATCCCTACCTTACCGAAGGGATCGGCGAAGATATATTACCCAAGAATGTTGATTTTGATCTGATCGATCACTTCATAAAGGTGACGGATAAGGACGGCGCCATAATGACGCGGAGACTGGCCCGCGAGGAGGGATTATTTGTTGGCTGGTCCTGCGGATCTGCTGTGCACGGTGCATTGGAATATGCGCGGGAACATTTGTCAGACGATGACATGATGGTCATTATTTTACCTGATCATGGAACACGTTACCTGGGTAAGATCTACAACGACAACTGGATGAAGGATCATGGGTTTTATGAAGCCCGGGATTTTGCCACTGCCAAGGATATCATTACCGGAAAGAATGGACGGGACCAGTTATTTACCGTTTCCAGGGAAACGCGAGTGGGCGATGTGATCAGAATGTTAAATTCCAACGGTATAGACCAGGTGCCGGTGGTGGATGGAGATCATTTTGTCGGGAGTATAACCACAGGGAAAATTCTGGAAACACTTGTTGAAAGACCTGAATGCAAGGATGAACCGGTTGATAATATCATGGATGATCCGATGCCATTCGTGGCGATGGATAATACCCTGGATGTGTTGTCATCGATGATGAATAAAAATACGAAGGCAGTGCTCGTGCGGGATAATAATGATGAGGTTCATATTGTTACCCAACATGATTTGCTGGCTGCCATTACCTCATAATCTGGCATGGTCATTGCTAAATTAATGCTGGTTGATAACATGTTTAAGTAAGTTTTGGGAGAGCCCCGGTCGCATGACCGGGGTTTTTTTGTTCGGATTTAGAATTTACAACAACCCTTGTGTGTTGAACGACTTAATAATCCGTAATTTTCTAATTCGAAAAATGCGAGTGTCATGTTGAGAATTCTGTTTCCATATATTTTTATTTTACTCTTGGTTTCAGGTTGTGGTGAAAATTCAGCCACGACAATAGAAACTGTAGATCCGTTGCCTTCCTGGCAGGGTGACTCCAGGGATGCCTTAATTGAATTTGTAGAGTCGGTGACGAATGAAGGCGGGGCGAATTATGTGCCGCCCGCAGACCGTATTGCGACCTTCGATAATGATGGCACACTGTGGGCAGAGCAACCGGTATATTTTCAGCTTATTTTCGCTTTCGACCGCGTAAAACAATTGGCAGACCAGCATCCTGAATGGCAGGGTGATTCGTTGATGTCTGCCGCCATTCGCGGAGACGTCAAGACGGTTTCCGGATTTGGAATGGGAGGATTACTAAAGATTGTTGCTGCGTCGCATGCAGGAATGACCACAACAGAATTTGAAGGAATTGTGACCGAATGGATAGAGACAGCCCGACATCCGGTTTCGGGCAGAAAATATACCGAGATGGTTTATCAGCCAATGCTGGAATTGCTGGCCTATCTTAGAGCCAATGATTTTAAGACATTCATCGTTTCCGGTGGGGGTATAGAGTTCATGCGCCCCTGGGCCGAGGCCGTTTATGGTATACCGCCTGAACAGGTTATGGGAAGCAGTATCAAGGTGGAATGGGAAGAATCCGGGGATAGCTTTGTTCTAAGGCGGCTTCCTGAACTGAATTTCATTGACGATAAGGAAGGTAAGCCGGTCGGGATTCATTATTTCATTGGAAAAAGACCGTTGGCCGCCTTCGGAAATTCAGATGGAGATCTTCAAATGCTTCAGTGGACCGACGGCCGTGAAGGTCCTTCATTCCAGATGTATATACATCACACCGATGCGGAAAGGGAATGGGCATATGATCGCGATTCACACATCGGCGGATTAGATAAGGGTCTCGACATTGCAGCTGAAAAAGGTTGGGTTGTGGTCGATATGAAAAATGACTGGAAAACCATTTATCCCCCTGCTTCAGAGTAATTTCTATTCCTTTCGTTTCGCGGCAAATACGCCATTGGGCTGTGTAAATACAGCTTCTGTTATTTTGCCGGAGTCATTGGCGGTAAACTTCACCTTGAACCCGTCCAGTCCTTTGATCGCAAAGGAATCATCACCCGTGGGAATCAGTGTATATTCCGGCTGGTTTGGAACAATGAGGTGTAATTCATCATCTTTCGTAAAGAACCTGGCGACCATACCGCCCAATTCATATTCCCCTGTATATTTTTGAAGTTCTCCCTCGGTGATATCAACGGCTTCGATGGCGCGTTTGAACAGGATAGGGTCCAGTGTAGGTTCGATGTTTAACGTAAATCCCGAAATATCCCCGCTTGCATCTGTTTGATAAACTACGCGAAGCAGACTGGAAGTGGTATCAACGCCATACTTATTTATAAAGTGTGGTTCGAATACATCGTAATGATAATGCTCCAGCCAGAGTGAGGCATCATTAGAGTTGGCAAAGAGTGAATCATTCCTAAAGGTCACCCTGATTTTTCCTGCTGCAGGATTCTCAAAACTCCCGGTATAATCTGTTATGGGATGAGAAAGTTGCGTATTTTCCTTACGATTAGAACTGGTGGATTTCACTGTTTCCTGTTGGGCAGCTATTTGCTCATCACGCTGTTTCTTCAGTCGGTCGCTCCAGTTAATCTTATTCAAACCCAGCATTCGGTCTGCAACCAGGTTTCGTACGATACCGGGAATGGGCGATCCATTTTGATTGGTAAGTACGACAATCCCTAAACTGTCGGAAGGAAAGAATGACGTGCTGGCTGAAAAGCCATCTATGTTGCCGCCATGCTCTACACGGTAATGGCCCCGGTACGATGAAAGGAACCAGCCATACCCATAATTGGCCAGAAAGGCATCCGGAAGCTCTGCCGAAGGTAATCCGGCCGTAACGACCATTTGGGAACTCATCGCCTCCTGTGCATAATCGGCCGGGATGATTTCTTTACCGTTGAATTTGCCACCGTTGATCCAGACTTTCAGCCATGCTGTCATTTCATTCACGCTGCTGTTAATGCTTCCTGCGGGTGCCATCCCCCGGATTTCATAATAATCCATGGAGCGAATGACTTCATCATTTTTCAATTCATATCCGGTAGCATAATCTGCACGGCTGGTCATTTCCTTAATATCCACTGCCGCAGTATTCATCCCGAGCGGTTTGAAAAATCGTTCACGGATGTTATCCTCCCATGACTTTCCTGTGACTTCTTCTGCAATTACCCCCTGGGCAAGGAACATAAAGTTATTGTATTGCCATTGTTCCCGTACACCGAATGTTGGCTCCTGAAACTCAATTCGGGCCATGAGGCTGTCCCGGTTGTCAGTCGGAAAGAAATACCAGGAATAGTCATGCCGTGGAAGTCCGGTGCGGTGACACATCAGATCCCGAATTGTGATCTGGTCATTCATTTCATTATTGTAGAATTTAAGTCCGTCGATATACTTTCCAGGAGGGTCATCGAACGTTAGCTCCGTTTCACTGCGAAGAATGCCTAACAGTGCCGAAGTAAATGATTTACTGCAGGATCCGATCGCAAAGAGGGTGTTCGCCGTAACAGGGAGTCCCTTCTCTATATCCCGTTGGCCGAATCCGTTGGAATAGATTACCTCATTCCCTTCCACAACCGCGACGGCAAAACCCGGGGCCTTCCAGTTCCCGAGCAATTCATTGAGTTCTTTTTCAATGCCTTTTAAGCGTTTGTCGGTTGCCTGAGTAAAAGCGATTGACGGGATTAAAAACAGCAGTAACAGTAGTCGGACAGATTTCATTTTTTAGCAGTTGGATATGCCTATAAGGTACTAAAAAAGTATAAATGCCCCTAGCATTCGTGCATGATGAATTTGTTTAATCCAGTTTTACTTTTTCTCTTTTTGGATATGATGCAAACTCAGGTCATTTTCCATAAAGGAAAAAATTATCTCTTAATTGCGTTGCTTACCAGGGAGATGACAAATAAGATGAGAAAGACGAAGAAGAGAACTTTAGCAATGCCTGCAGCACTGGCTGCGATGTTTCCGAAACCAAAAACAGCAGCGATCAGGGCAATTATCAGGAATATGACTGACCAGCGTAACATGATAATAATATACAAAATCGGCGGAATAAAGTAAACTTACCGACTTAGTTGATCGGTAAATTCGATTTCTTTTGAAGCTTTTTTATCGCATAGTTCAGGGCGTCTTTCTGAATTTTGGCATTTGACCTGTTGATGATCATTTGATTCACGTCGTCATCAAAATCAGATTCAGAAGGGGTAACTTCCCAAGCGGTCATTCTGTGGTGGTAGATCATTTCACCATCGGGTACCGTAAATACCATCAGTTCAACACGTGCAGAATTTTCGGTATTATCCTCTCCGTCTGCACCGATGGAAAATCCCCCACCTTCCGATTCATTCCCCTCCAGGTTAAGCTGAAGCACGTAACGGAATCTTTTATCACAAAGAGTGGAGAGCATTTTACCGTCAGAGGCATCGATATCAGCGGGTGCCAGTCCATTTGCTATTGCCGCCGTGATGAACATAACAGAATCACCGATTCGTTTTTCCGTCAGCTTTAAGATCTGTTCGGTTAGTTCGATCCGGCTTTCCTGTGATACATTTGTTGCAAGGGCATTGATCAACCAGCTGGTTGATTTGAAGGTAACCTTATTAGGGGTGAGATATTTATCCTCGTAAGTGGTTGAGGAAGATTGTACCTGGGTAATGCTGCTGCACCGTTCAAGGTTAAACAATACGATCAGAAGGATTACGGTGATACAAAGACGGTTCACGATGATTATACCAGTATAATTTTTTTTCGTGGACCGACTTCAAATTCCGATGGCGGTCCGAAATGCCGCCCGATAAAATCATCCATTTCACCCAATGTTTTATCTGACAGGAGATTCGCCAGTTTGTCCAATACCATATGACTGATCATATAGGGCATTGCCGGCAGCAGCAGACGGTCATAAATGCACTGTGCGTAGATCTGATATTCAGCGGTTTCTTCCCTCGACGCCCCGGTGATCAGACATTCATCGATCCATTTCTCCGGTTCATCGGGAAAATCTTCGATAAGCTCATTCCGCCGCTTCTGATTCATATTCTTTTCCAGGAACTGGCCGATTTTCTGCATCGATTCCAGTGACATTTTCTGACGCATTTGATCTGCACAGTTGATACAAATGGCATATTCAAAGATCACATCATATCCCCTGAGGCCTTCATATTTCTTGATTGCTTTTTCAATAAAATACGGAATTTCCTTGTCCAATAAATACCGGTCACATTCTATGCATCGGTCAAAAAGTGTTCCGGTTGCATAGGACTGAAAAATTTCAGGGATCGGTTTTGCGGAAAATCGCAGTTCCTCTTCGTTCATTTCGTCGAAATAAAAGGTCCGTTTTTAACCCAACTGACCAGGGAATTTACCTGATCCTGGGTAAGTCGTGCTTCTTCGTGTGTCCAGGTGTAGCTGTCAAGGGGCATTTCTCCTTCACCTACTTCTTCCATGAGCTCTTCAAGCTTGTGGTTTTGACGTTTTGTTTCATAGTTGCCCCATTCCGAAAAATTCAAATGCTTCCGACCGTCATTGATATGATCTTTCAGCCAGAATTTCACAGGGGCGATATTGGAATACCACGGGTAAACCGTCTCATAGGAATGGCAGTCATAGCATGCCTGTTTAAGTATAATGCTAACTTCCTGCGGCGGATTGGTCATTGCAATAAAGTCTTTCGATGCTTCAACTTCAGGCACATCTGTATCAATTGGAATAAACTGAATAACGATGAGTGCCACCAAAAGGACTAATAAAATTTTTCGTATCATCTTGGTTGGTGATTCAATTGTCATTAATAACCGAATATAGTAACTTTTGCATCCATTTAGAATACTTCGTTTCCCATGAATACAGAATTAAAAGAAATAAACAAACTGATGGTCGCCAACCGGGGTGAGATCGCCATACGTATTTTACGTGCGGCATCTGAACTCAGAATCCGCACTGTCACCATCTTTACTTTTGAAGACAGGTACTCCCTCCATCGATATAAAGCCGATGAGGCGTACCAGATCGGGGCTGATAATGATCCGCTCAAACCCTACCTCGATATTGAGGAGATTATTTCTCTAGCGAAACGAAATAATGTGGATGCGATTCACCCGGGATATGGTTTTTTGTCGGAAAATGTGAAACTGGCAAGGCGTTGTCGTGAGGAAGGCATCATTTTCGTTGGACCTGAACCGGAGGTAATGGAACGTCTCGGGGATAAGGTTGAAGCCAAGAAAATTGCGCGCGCGGCTGAAGTCCCGGTTATTGAGGATAGTGATGAATCACTTACCTCCGTTGAAATTGCGAAGAAGGAAGCAGACCGCATTGGTTTTCCCGTTGTGGTTAAGGCTGCATCAGGCGGAGGAGGTCGGGGTATGCGTGTGGTACGAAAACGTGAAGATCTTGCCAATGCCTATGAAGAGGCCCGTAATGAAGCACTGAAGGCATTCGGTGATGACACAGTATTCCTGGAGAAATTTATTGATCAGCCCAAGCACATAGAAGTGCAGATCATGGCTGACAATTACGGTAATACTGTACACCTGTTCGAACGGGATTGCTCGGTACAGCGCCGTTTTCAGAAGGTCGTGGAGATTGCACCAAGTGTCACCTTGCAACAGGAAACCAGGGATAAGCTTTATGAATATGCCCTTAAAATAGCCCGGAGTGTATCCTACAATAATGTCGGAACTGTGGAGTTTCTGGTCGATCTCGAGGAAAATGTATATTTCATCGAGGTAAATCCCCGTGTTCAGGTAGAGCATACCATTACAGAAGAAATTACCGGGGTGGATATCGTTCGCAGTCAGATCCTGATTGCACGCGGCTTCGAACTTTCAGACCGACGTATTTTCCTGCGTACTCAGGATGATGTGAAGTGTAATGGATTCGCCATACAATGCCGGATTACGACGGAGGATCCTTCCAATAACTTTCAGCCTGATTACGGAACCATCATTGCCTATCGTAGTGCAAGTGGTTTTGGTATACGACTCGATGCCGGCAATTGCTATGCAGGCGTTACTATTTCCCCATTTTTTGATTCATTGCTTGTAAAGGTTTCGTCCTGGGGGCGCACGCTCAAGGGAGCATCAGAGCGCTTGAATCGTGCGTTAAGCGAATTCCGGATACGCGGGGTAAATACCAATATCGGATTCCTGGAAAATGTAATCAATCACCCGGTATTCTATCGGGGGGAGGCAACCGTAAACTTCATCAATGACCATCCGGAGCTGTTTGATATGCCCAGGAGGCTGAACCGGGGTACGCGGTTGTTAAATTACATCGGCCATATGTCGGTGAATGGGAATCCGAACATTAAGAAAGTTGACAAATCGAAAAAATTCCGGGAGCCGAAAGTGCCCGTGTATGATCGTCTGGGGGATTATCCTAAAGGAAGCAGGGACCGGCTTCATGAGCTCGGAAGGGAAGGCTTTGTAAATTGGCTCCGTGAGGAGAAGAAGATTCAATTCACAGACACAACATTTCGCGACGCGCATCAGTCCCTGTTGGCAACAAGGATGCGAACGATCGATATGCTGAAAGTAGCGGAGAGTTATGCCAAGAATCATCCGGAGGTCTTTAGTGTTGAAATGTGGGGTGGTGCTACCTTTGATGTCTGTATGCGATTTCTCCACGAAAACCCATGGGATCGGCTGAAATTGTTGAGGGAAGCAATGCCCAATATTCTCTTTCAAATGTTATTGCGCGGATCCAATGCGGTTGGATACAAGGCATATCCCGACAACCTGATTGAGAAATTTATCGAGAAATCTGCCGAAAATGGAATTGATATTTTCAGAATCTTCGATTCGTTGAACTGGATTGAAGCCATGAAGGTAAGTATACGGACTGTACGTGAACGAACCGATTCGCTGGCGGAGGCATGCATTTGCTATACAGGTGATGTAACTCACACCGATACCAAATATAATCTTCAGTATTACCTGGATATGGCGAAACAGCTGGAGGATGAGGGGGCGCACATCCTGGCGATTAAGGATATGGCGGGATTGCTGAAGCCTTCCGGAGCTGCCTTACTGATACCAGCATTAAAAAAGGCTGTTGATATTCCGATCCACCTTCATACCCATGATACATCTTCAATACAGGCCGCGACCTATCTGGAAGCTATTGCGGGAGGCGTGGATGTGGTTGACGTAGCGATTTCCTCCATGTCGGGACTTACTTCACAGCCAAACTTCAATTCTCTTCTGGCGGCGATGGAAGGCAATGAAAGGGAACAGAAAATGGATCTTCATTCGCTTAATAATTTTGCCGTCTACTGGGAAGATGTGCGGGAGTTGTATTATCCTTTTGAATCCGGTTTAAAAGCCGGAACTGCCGAAGTCTATGATCATGAGATTCCAGGCGGACAGTACAGCAACCTCAGGCCACAGGCAGCATCTCTCGGACTTGAGGATAAATTTGAGCTGGTTAAAAAGAATTATGCGGCTGTCAATAAGTTATTCGGAGACCTGGTCAAGGTGACCCCCTCATCTAAGGTGGTGGGAGACATGGCCCTGTTTATGACTGCGAATAATCTTACCGTAGAGGATGTACTGGAGCGCGGCCATACATTATCATTTCCGGAGTCGGTTCACAGTTTGTTCAAAGGAGAGCTTGGTCAGCCGTTTGGCGGTTTCCCCGGGAAGATTTCGGAGATCATCCTGAAGGGTGATAAGCCTTTTACAGACCGTCCGAATAAACACCTGGAACCCATAGATTTCACTAAGGAGTTCAAGGCATTCCAGAAGGAGTTTGATGAATACTGCGATGAGCTGGATTTCCTGTCATATAGCTTGTATCCCAAGGTTTTTACTGATTTCTATCATGCATGGCAGGAGTATGGTGAAATATGGAGACTGCCTACCAAGGCGTTCTTCTACGGACTGGATGACAGTGAGGAGATCTTCGTGGAAATAGGCAAGGGTAAGGCGATCATTATTAAAAAATTGTACACAACTCCTACCGATGAGAAGGGTATCAGTAAGGTGTATTTTGAAATGAACGGACAAACCCGAGTGCTGGAAGTGAAGGATATTCATTTTAAATCCGACAGGCCGGCACACCTGAAGGTGAGCAGTGATTTACATGTAGGTTCGCCCCTGATGGGTAGAATTGCAGAAGTAAAGGTGAAGGAAGGGCAAAATATCTCTGAAAGTGATCCGCTGTTCGTTATTGAAGCTATGAAAATGGAATCTACTGTTAGCGCTCCCCGGGATGGGAAAGTGAAAAGGATTTACATTCAGGCCGGAGAAATGGTCGAACAGGATGATCTGGTCATTGAGCTTGAGTGACCTGGAGGTCTTCTCCGGTCAGCATCCTGTACATGGTTGCATAGGTATGTGATCTCAAAGCTGCCGGTGTTTCAAAATCTTCCGGGGATATGGGTGATTCAAAGATTACCTTTATTCTTCCTGGGCGCACGCGCAGGGTTCCGGGTGGCATGAGATTTCCGGCATTCACAATCACAATGGGTACTACAGGCGTGGCCGTTTGAAATGAAGTTCGAAAAGCCCCGTCATAAAATGGCTGCAACGGCTGGTCGGTCCTGTTTTGTGTTCCCTCAGGGAAGATAAGGATCGATATGCCATGGCTCAGGATTTTTTTCAAAAGATTAAGGCTGGCTTTTCGGCTTTCCGGACTCGAGCGATCCACAACGATGGTAGCCGCCGCGACAATCCATCCGAAAATGGGTATTTTCTTTAATTCCTTTTTTGCCAATGGCCTGAATTGAGACACAATGCCCAGGCTGATTCCGGGTGCATCCAGAAACGATGTGTGATTGGAAACAAATATGTATGAATTCTTCCAGTTGACTTTTTCGCGGCCCGAGACATCATATCGGATGAAGGTGAGCATGCTGAAAATCCATGACCAGACCTTGAGTGCTCCGTAGGTAATGAATCCCAGCTTTTCACTGATCATTACCGGAAAAAGAATGAATGGCAGCAGGATGATCATGAAGACGGTAAAAACTAAAATCACCCATCCAGTATAAAGGCCACCCACGATATTTCGTAACATCATGCGGACAAATTACATACAAAAAATCGGTTTGTAAAAATCCAATTAATGCAGTAGTTTGGCTGAATTAAATTAATTATTTAACTCTTTGCTTGCATACACCTGTCCGGAAGGGCAGGTGTTTTTTTTAATCCCCGGGCTGTTCGTTAAATTTTTTAAGGCAATCTGATACCAGGAGTGCGATATCATATTCAGTGGCCGAGTAGATATAAGCTTCATCGATCTTGCAGAAATTCATGAATTCCTCAACCTCGTCCTCGGGCAGGCCGGTCAGTTGCATTACGACCTGTTCATTGTATTTCGCTTTCAGGATTTTTGTATAATCGTAGGTGGCAATGTCCTTCTCCAGTTTCCTGGAAGCTTTGGCCTCCCGGCTGAATTTGTTATGGAAAAACGAAAAAGGACCTCCAATCTGAAATACCGGATTTTCAGTCATCGGACCCGTACGGACACCCGGGATTTGTAAAGCCACGTTTTGATTATCATCCGGAACCTCAAGTTCAATGAGCGCCTGTTTGAGACTTTCCTCGTCGCGATAAGCGAAAATATTAACTGGCTTAAGGACCTGAGTGGAGGTATTTAGTTCAATTACAATTCGAAGTCGCCGGCTGTTCTGATCAGGATTTAGTGTGAAAGCATATGTTTCATAGCCGATGGCGGAAAACAGAATTGTATCGGAGGGCATCATTTTCATCCAGAACCTTCCTTCTGTATTACTCACCGTTCCCAGTCCGGAATTCGGATTCATGATGTGGACGTAGGGTACAGGATCTTTGGTATCGGATTCACGTATTTCACCCTCAATTTCTATGAATGGTAAGTTGGTCTGACCAAAAACAGCTGCCTTACATGCAATAAGGCAGAATAAAATCGTGAAAATACGCAATGGCATATGTAATGGTACGCAATTTTTGCCATTTGGATACAAAATCTTACAACTGTTTTGCCTGAACACCTTCTCAGCGTTTTTGCAACGGGCTGGTTCGTACATTTAATATGAACCAGTTTGTTAAACTCATGAAGAAGATCATTCTACTCTTACTTATTACAGTTGGAAATGTCTTTTTAGCTGTATCTCAGCCGTTTGGCGAGAATATGGAGCTAGTGAACCTGGGCAGAAAAGTGAATACAGGCTATCATGAAGCCGGTCCGGTTATATCACCGGATGGACGTACTTTATACTTTTTTGTGCATAATCATCCCGAAAACAACTATGGTAAAGAGGGTAGTCAGGATGTATGGTTTGTTCAAAAAGACGACGAAGGACAGTGGGGTGAGGCTAAACACCTTGATAAACCATTCAATATTCATCGCTCAAATCAGGTCTTTGGAATGCTCGAAGGAGGAAGTGTCCTCTTTATTCGTGGTGGTTCACGCAAAAACAATAAGGGATTCTCATTTATCCGAAAGAATGGCGATGGCTGGTCGGAGCCCCAGGAGGTAGAAGTCGATCAGTTTAAGCAAATGAATAAGGGGAAATTTTACGGTGCGACAATTTCAGCCAGCGGGGAGTTTCTGATACTTTACTTCAGCGAACGTGAGAATAGTAATTTCAGTGATCTGTACATAAGTAAACGCAAGGACAATGGTGATTATGGCGTACCTGTGAAGCTGAATGGACTGAATACCGGTCGTGATGAATTTGCTCCCTACCTTGCGCCGGATGATAAGACACTTTATTTTTCAAGTGGTCGTAAAGATGTTGGAATTGGAAGTGCGGATATTTATATGACGCGCCGTCTTGATGATACCTGGATGAAATGGTCTGAACCGGAAAACGTTGGAAGGCCTGTGAACACGCGTGCATTCGATGCATATCTGTGTGTTGATAAAGACATGAATGTTTTCGTTACACAGTCTGGCCGCACTATCGATGGCGGTAATCTTGACATTTTTACCCTCAAGCCACGTGAAATCAATATTCGTCTGATGGGAATGCTGGTCGATGAGGAGAACCGCCAGTCAATCGATGGAGAAATACGTATTGTGAGCCAGCATAATGAAGCAGATACTCTCTGGATTTCCGATGGAAAAGGTTCGTATGAAACCATGATCAATGCACAAACCAGCTACCAGTTTGAGGTAATTGCAGATGGCTATGAGCCACTGGAAGCTTCACTTACAGTGGGCGAGGTTTTGTCTGACTCCACAATTGTTCGTGATTTTGCCCTGAAGGCTAATGAACGAGCAGTAATGCTTACTGGTATCCTTTATAATGCAGAGACGCTTGAACCCATTTCCGGAACCGTAATGATGGATAATCCTGCGGGTAATGGAAAAGAAATCATTATCAAAACGAACAGTGATGGGTATTTTGAAAAAGAGCTCAACGTAGAAGGTTGGTATATGCTTACGGGTACCTCTGAAGGCTATATGAATGCAAACGACAGCATTCACAACGACCGATCGGAATTACTCGTTCAGCGCGATTTGTATCTGGATCCGATTGAGATTGGCGCGACCGTAAGACTGGATAATATTTTCTTTGATTTCGACAAGACTACCCTGAAGCCGGAATCTTACGGGGAACTGAATAAGGTGCTAAACTTCCTGGAAAGCAATCCTTCGGTGAACATCGAGATTGCCGGACATACCGATAATAAGGGATCCGATGAATACAATATAAATCTTTCCCAGGGAAGGGCACAGGCTGTAGTGAATTACCTCATCGATCAGGGAATTGAAGATGAACGGATCATTGCCCACGGTTATGGCGAAAGTGTTCCGGTGGACACCAATGATACAGATGCCGGTCGTGCGATTAATCGCCGTGTTGAATTTACTATTCTGAGTAAATAACTATTCAATCAGAATTTTTTGTTGGTAGCGCTGGCTGCCGACATTCACAAGTAACAAGTATATACCGGGACCCAGGTTTCCGGTATATACTGTTCTTTCTGTCATTGACAGGTTTTCCTTTTGCAAAAGGATCCGTCCCTGCATATCCATCACCTGAAGAAGCCTGAGTGGCTCAGTTCCCCCCTGTATTTGAATATACCCTTTCGCCGGGTTTGGATAGACGGAAATGCCGGCTGTGTTCAAGCCTTCAATTCCCGTTACACCTGCCCTTGTAATTGAATTTACCCGCTTTACCAGGTAGCGGTCCGGATCAAATGTAATTTCATTCACTTCACCTGGAAGATAGATTTTGAAAGTTTCACTGGCAGAAGCTGGTACCAGCCGAAGCAACGTATCAGAGCCGTTCAGAACTGCATTAACCGGCATCGGCGTTGTGAAAAAGGCTACTCCTCCGGCGGCTGAAGGAGATTGCCGTGCATTCACAATCAGGCTGTCATTTCTGTGTTCCCAAATAATATCATAGACCGGATTGCCCTGACCGAAATACCACTCATTAAAGAATGTAGTAAGGTCCAGCCCGGTTTCGGCCGACATAAGATCTCTGAAATCCTCACCGGTTGCCACATCGTCGCCGTATGCAGAGAGATAAGTCCGGAGGCCCTGAAAAAATGCATCGTCATTGTTTATCAGGTATCGAAGCATGTGGAGAATGGCCCCACCTTTATTATAGGTCAATCTGCCATCGAAAATTCGAAAGGGGTCATCGGCCTGTCCCGAGGGTACATAGACAGATCCGAGTGGTGCGCTGAGGATACTTTGGTGGCGTGAGTCCATCCAGGACCTTGCAGTATTTTCATCGATAAGGAATTCGATCGCCAGGTATTCACAATACCGTGCAAAGCCTTCGTTGATCCAGATGTCGTTCCAGGTTTCGCAGGTTATATGATCGCCAAACCATTGGTGGCCTAATTCGTGGGCATCGATGGTGAACGAGAAGAAATCCATGGTCGACATAGTCTGATGCTCCATCCCACCTCCAAGTGGTGCCATGGTATGGCCATATTTTTCATCGGAGTAGGGATAAGGTCCGAAAAGTTCTGAAAAGAGTTCCAGCATATCTCCAACCTGATCCAGGTCATCCTGATACTGAGGAAGTGTGCCTGGATGGTCATAGATGTAATTCACTACTGGAAATGTGGGCTGCCCGGCCAGGGAAACATCGTAGGAATAATCCTGGTAATCAGCAATTGCCATAGATATAAGGTAGTATGCAATCGGGTGCCTGGTTTCCCACTCATAGCGAGACCGGTTATCGGGTAATTCCGTAATGCGGGACAGGGTCCCGGCAGCGCCTGCCTTCAGAGAGGATGGTACGGTGATGTAAATGTAGGCGGAATCTGCTTTATCGGTCAGGACCTGTTTGGTTGGCCACCAATCCAGTGCGTTGAAGGGTTCCGATAACGTCCAGGTTACACGTCGATTCCAGTCGGGATCCAGCTCACTGCTGATTCCTTTGAAAAATCCGGCATCCACAGGCGGTGTGCCATGGTAGTAAATTCGAATATCAACAGGATCACCGGCAGTGACCGGGTCGGGGAGTGTGATGACAACGAGATCGTTGGCATGGGTGAAAGGGATATCCGAGGATGTGGAAAGGTCTTCGATTCTGTCGATAATCAGGGCGTCGGTAAGTTCAAGAACCATTTCTGCCAGCGGGTCCTTCAGGGCGGTTGCCAGTATTCGAACAGAACCGTCCAGGTCGGTTGACAGATTATCTGCACTAATGTCCAGGTGATAGAAGTTTACATCATAATCATGCAGGCGGCTGTCTTCCAATGGCCGCGAAGCATAGCCTGGCCGATTAACAGGACTGGTGCCTTTTACACAAATAGCTGGTGTAAGATCCTGTCCGTAGGTGGTTCCGTAAAGAATCAAAAACAATATAAGTACCGATTTTCTCATAGTACAATGTAAAAATATTTCCTGACTTAAGCAGATATTATGTACTTGTGGTAGTCCGTCACAGTATTCATATTTCGACATGTTTAATCAAATTATATAAAGATGAAGAAATTAAAGAATAATGTTCGCTTGATCGGTCGGTTAGGAAAAGACCCGGAAGTCCGGAATCTTCCGGGGGGAAAAATGGTGGCGAATTTTTCCCTTGCGACTTCTGATAATTATAAAAACGGTGACGGGGAAAGGGTGGAGGAGACTCAATGGCATAATATTGTGGTATGGGGAAAACTGGCTGAAATTGCCTCGGAATATCTCAAGAAGGGGAACGAGGTAGCCCTCGAAGGAAAGCTGATACACAGAAAATATGAAACAGGAAAGGGAGAGGTTCGTTATATTACAGAAATTAATGTCGACGAAATCCTGATGCTCGGCCCAAAATCGGCAAAGGCTGTTAAAGGTTAGTTGTTGATTGGCGGAGTAAATGCGGAAGCATGTAGCACAGGTATGACTGTTTTTACTACTTTTGCATGAAATGAGTTTTCAGAATCCTCAGCTTCTTTTTGGTCTTTTTGCACTGGTCATTCCCATTCTGATCCATTTTTTTAATTTTCGTAAAACGAGGAAAGTCTATTTTTCAAACACGAGATTTCTTCAGAAAGTTAAAGAATCGACAGCAACGCGGAAGCGGCTAAAGCACTACCTTATTCTCGCATCAAGACTGTTATTCATTTTCTTTCTGGTTTTGGCATTTGCCCAGCCTTTCCTGCCGGCACCAGAAAGCAGTTCGTCGGGGGATCCGGTATTCGTTTATTTGGATAATTCATGGAGTATGAGCAATGAGGTGGATGATGGTGTACCCGCACTGGATCGAAGCATTGGTTTTCTGGATGAATTAGTGCGTCAATTTCCTCCAACAACGCAATATAAGCTGCTCACCAACGACTTTCTCGCTTCTTCCAGGACCCTGAAAAGTGCAAGGGAAATGGAGGAATTGATCACAGAAATTGAATATAGCGGGGTGCCCCGCCGTATGGATGAGGTGTTGAGCCGGCTGGAAGCAGACACGCAGGGTAGCAGTGTCAATCTTTTCTGGCTAAGTGATTTTCAAAAAGCAACGTTGGGTGCTGATGTATTGAACTTTGATTCAAGCCGGCAGATCAATATTGTTCCATTTGAATTCAGCAATGACGCAAACGCTTTTGTCGATTCACTTTATGTGGAAAATCCGCTGATGATCACCGATGAGCAGGTTCGTCTTCATGTGATTTTCAGCAAAGTGGGTGGATCCGGTTCGGGCGAGGTTATTGCAAAGGTATATCTGGATGGTGTTCAGTCGGGAACTGCCAGCGTATCATTATCGGCCAACAGTCGCCAGGAACTGGTTTTTGATTTGTCTGTTGATCGCTCCAGGCCGCACCGGGGGAAGATAGTCTTTGAGGAGTTTCCTGTGACCTTCGATAATGAGTTTAATTTTGTGCTAAATATCCCTGAGACCATTGTTGTCCTGGATATTAAGGGGGGGGATGCGATAACACCGGTAGAACTTGTTTATGGAAACTCCGATTTATTCGACCTTGTTTCGCAACCGGCCTCAAATTTGGATTACAACCAAATTGAATTGTCAGACCTGGTGATTATCAATGGAATAAATGTACTTGATCCTCCCCTGGCAACCGCTCTCAACCGGTATCTTGGTGCAGGCGGTACAGTTATGATGATCCCGGGAGAAAATATTTCGGTCGAATCTTACAGAAACCTCAATGGTTTGGGAAGCTTGCAACTATATGATTCTATGGGTCTGAATACGTTGTCAACCCCGGATTATGATAACCCATTCTTTGATAATGTATTTGAAGAAAGAAATGATCGGCTTCAGATGCCGGCAGCCATTCCGATCGTAACATCAGATATCTTCAGGGAAAAAATATTATCCTTTCCGGATGGAAAACCATTCCTGTCGGTCCGCCGTGGAACCGGAGATATTTATTTAATGTCAACCCCTCTTTCCGAAGCATATGGGAATTTCTCAAGACATGCATTATTTGTGCCGGTTATGTACAAGGTAGCTGTTTCAGGTAAATCAGAGAGGAATGAATTATATCGTTACATCAATCGCAGTTCGTTCTCTTTGAAACAGGACAGCACAGCTACGAACTCATTATACAAACTTATTCGGGAAGATGAAGAGATTATCCCTCAACAACGGGTTGATGGCAACAGAATTTATTTTGAGGTTCCGAGGTTCACACTCTCCACAGGGTTCTATGAATTGTACCGTGATGAAACGTTTCTTGGCCTTGTGGCTTTTAATACAGATCCCGAAGAATCGGATATCCGGCAAATGAACCGGGAAGAAGTGGTTCAGGCATTTCAGGGAAAGCTGGTTGATGTATTAAGTGTTGATAGTCAGAGCGATTTTGCCGGTGTAATTTCAGAGAAATTCATTGGGAAGACGTTATGGAAGGAGGCGTTGATGCTTGCTTTGTTATTTTTATTGCTGGAAGTTTTACTGATACGATTTATGCCTTAATTTGCAATTAATTAATTATCCCGAATGAAATTATTGATAAAAGGAGCAAGGATCTGTGACAGAAACTCACCATTTCATGGTAAGGTCAAGGATGTACTCATCGACAGGGGCAGGATTGGCATAGCAGCCGAAGGATTAAAGACGGATAAGGTAATTAATGGGAAAGGTATGTTTCTTACCCCGGGATGGGTTGATATGTGGTGCTGGCTTGCTGATCCGGGTTTTGAACATAAGGAAACGCTTGAGTCTGGCCTGAGCGCAGCAGCTGCTGGCGGATTTACCGGCATTGCTCTTCTTCCTAATAATCAGCCGGTTACACAATCAAAGAACGATATTATTTCCCTGAAAAATGCAGCGAAGGGTGTAACCGAAATATTCCCGCTTGCTGCCGTTACGAGGGAAACGAATGGTACAGAACTGACGGAAATGATTGATTTACATTCCGCAGGTGCTGTTGGTTTTACCGATGGCTTCAATCCAATTTGGCATTCAGATATTTTATTAAAGAGCCTGCAATACCTTCAAAAGTTTGATGGTATTCTTATCAACAGGCCGGAGGATCGGCATTTAACGCAGTTTGCTACGATGCATGAAGGAATTCAAAGTACGATGCTCGGAATGAAGGGAATGCCTGAACTGGCTGAATCACTAATGATCAGCCGGGATATTGATTTGCTCCGTTATGCAGGGGGAAAAATTCACTTCAGTACGATCTCAGCCGGAGAATCTGTTGCACTTATCCGACAAGCCAAAAAGGAAGGACTGAATGTAACCTGTGATATGGCTGGTTTTCAGACTGAATTTCTTGATGAGGACTTGAATGATTTTGATACAAATCTGAAAGTGAATCCTCCATTTCGTAATAAAACCAATCGTCGGGCTTTGATCCGGGGACTGAAGGACAATACTGTTGATGTCATTGTATCTGCTCATTGTCCGCAGGACGAAGAAAGTAAGAAACTTGAATTTGATCTCGCTGATTTTGGCTTGATCAGTTTGCAAACCCTTGGAGCAAACCTGGTATCGCTATCTGAAGAAATTCCTCTGGAGCAACTGCTGGATAAAGTCTCTGTAAGGCCCAGGGAGATACTGGGAATGCCTGCAGCTGTTATCGATGATGGACGAGAAGCGAACCTGACCCTGTTTGATCCAAATGCCGAGTGGGAGTTCAATGGAAGTTCAAATCGAAGTAATTCCAGGAACAGCCCGTACATCGGTAAAAAGTTAAAAGGAAAGGCGGTTGCAGTGATTCGGGGTACAACTACTGAACTCCTTTGAGATGACTATTCCACCAATTCTTCGTGTCCCTCTTAAGTATGGCTTTTTCGGTGGATTGCTGGGTATTGCCGTGATGGTGTTTATTTTTTATTTCGGCACCAATCACCCGCAGCTGTTTCCAGTCTTCCTCGATTTCAGGATTCTCCTGTTTGCTATTTTTATATTCTTCAGCATCCGTGAATTCCGTGATTTCAAACAAGCCGACGTCCTGCATTTCTGGCAGGGAATGATTATTGGAATGGCGTGTTATCTGACCATCTCACTGGTAGTTTCCGTTTTTTTGGGAGTCTTTGGAACCCTCGTTCCTGAATATACCCAACATTATATTGATGAGATCGGCACCATTTTACGAACAAGTGAATCTGAGATAATTGAGAAGGTAGGAGAAGAAGCATATAAAAATCAGGTTGAAACCTTGCCGTTCACCACGATAACCGACCTCGCAGTGGATTATTTGCTTAAAAGTATGTTCATTGGGTTATTTTTAACCATCATAATTTCTGTTATCTTAAGACGTCAACCTAAAAATTAGAAACATGGAAGAACAATACGTAAATCCTCCTTCAGTTGGGAAAGTTGCCTTTAAGTGGGGCCTTATCACTGGACTGATCATGATCGTTTATTCACTGGTGATTAACATGATGGGTCAGTTTGGCAATCAGGCACTTGGAGCTGTTTCCTACGTGTTCATTATTTTCGGCATTATCATGGCCCATAAGGAATATAAAGATTCGGGCGATGGATATATGTCTTACGGAAAGGGACTTGGTATAGGTACATTAACAACCTTGATTGCAGCGGTTCTTAGTGCCATCTTCAGCTATATCTACATGACCATGATTGACCCTACGGTTATGGATATGATCCGCGATCAGCAGATCTCCGATATGGAAGGAAGAGGCATGTCCGACGCACAGATTGAGCAGGCAATGAGCATGACAGAATCCTTCATGTCCCCGGGATTCATATCATTTATTGCGGTTTTCATAATTACATTAGTCGGGTTTATTTTATCTTTGATCATCACTGCGTTCACAAAGAACAGCAATCCCGAATTAGAGATGTAATATGACTAATATGCCTGACGTTTCGGTTGTTATTCCCCTGTACAATGAAGAGGAATCACTCTCGGAACTAAATGACTGGATAAGCCGTGTGATGCAATCACACGGCTTTACTTATGAGGTAATTTTTGTAGATGATGGCAGTACCGACCGTTCCTGGGCTATCGTTGAGGACCTGAATCAAAAGTTTGAACAGGTTCGGGGAATTCGTTTTAACAGGAATTTTGGAAAATCCGCAGCCCTGAATACCGGATTTAAAGCATCATCCGGCAAAGTAGTTATCTCTATGGATGCAGACCTGCAGGATTCCCCCGATGAGATTCCTGAACTGTACCGAATGATTACCGAGGAGGGTTTTGATATGGTTTCCGGTTGGAAGAAAGTAAGACATGATCCCCTGAGTAAAACCATACCCTCGCGTTTTTTTAATTCGGTTACCCGGCAGATTTCAGGAATTAAGCTGCATGATTTTAACTGTGGTTTGAAAGCATACAGAGGCGAGGTGGTTAAACACATTCAGGTATATGGTGAAATGCACCGTTACATTCCTGTGATCGCCAAGTGGAATGGATATAAGCAGATTGGCGAAAAGGTTGTGGAGCATCGCCCGCGAAAATACGGCACGACAAAATTTGGTCTGGAACGATTTATTACGGGATTCCTTGATCTTCTGTCCGTCACATTTGTTTCCAAATTTCGGCAGAAGCCAATGCATTTGTTCGGAACGCTCGGGACCCTTTCATTTCTCTCCGGTTTTTTCATAACCTTATGGCTGATCGGACAAAAGGTCTATGGTATATATGCAGGTAAAGAAGTTCGTGAAGTGGTTGATCAGCCGTTATTCTTCCTGGCACTTGTAGCACTCGTTGTGGGTGTCCAACTTTTTCTTGCCGGCTTCCTTGCCGAAATGATGGCCATGCGGTCACAATCCAGCAAAGAATACCTTGTTTCCAAAAGGGTTGGTTTTGAGTAATGTATTTTTATTCTGTAATCATACCTGTCTACAATCGCCCGGATGAACTTGAAGAACTTCTGTCGAGTCTTACACGACAGCACTATACTAATTTTGAAGTAATTGTCATTGAAGACGGTTCCTCCCGTCGCTGTGAAGATGTTGTGAACAGATTCAAGGATCAATTAGCTGTTACATACATTGAAAAAAAGAATAGCGGTCAGGGATTCAGCAGAAATGTAGGCTTTGAGGCTGCGAAAGGAGATTATTATCTGGTATTTGATTCCGACTGTATCATTCCGGAGACCTATTTTCAGTCGGTGGAGAAATTCTTATCGGCAGACAGACTTGATGCTTTCGGAGGGCCGGATCGGTCACATCCTTCATTTACATTGTTACAGAAGGCGATCAGTTGCGTCATGACATCCCCATTAACTACCGGAGGAATCAGGGGCGGGAAAAAGCGTCTTGGTCCGTTTCATCCACGCAGCTTCAATATGGGTATTTCAAAAGAAGTCTTTGAGGCCATCGGAGGCTACAAAATTACCCGTATGGGAGAAGATATAGAATTCAGTATTCGAATCCATGAATCGGGATTCAGGGTCGGCCTGATTCCTGATGCCTTCGTGTATCATAAGCGAAGAACTAATTTGGTTGATTTCTACCGTCAGCTGCATTTTTTTGGACGTGCAAGAATCAATATAGGGAGGTTTTTTCCCGGTGAGATCAGGACAGTTCATTTCTTCCCCGCGTTGTTCACGGTTGGTTTTCTCCTGCTCTGGGTTTTGCCATTTATCTCATTACAGCTTTTTAATATTGGGATAAGCTTGTATGGTGTTTATTTTTTGCTGCTGTTTATTACTTCGTTGTTCAAAACTAAAAACCTGCTCGTTGCTGTGCTTAGTATTCCAGCGGGATTTATTCAATTGTTCGCCTATGGAATAGGTTTTATTACCGAAGGGATACGCCGGATTACAAAAGGCTAGGTTTTCTGGAAAAGTAAATGATCTCACGGGGCGGCAAGGCATATTTTTGAACAGTTTCAGGTCCAAGTTCCTCGGCATAGTGATCCTCGCGCACATCAAAGCCCACCGATCGTATTCTGGCGCCATAGTCCTTTCCGTACAACCGAACGTGATCATCCTGTCCGTAGGCTTCTTCCCTGTCCTTTGGTTTTACAATTGTCTTGTCTTCCTGCGTAACCTCAGGGATGGGCGAAAAGAACGGTACCTGCATAATGGCCCATCCGCCGGGCTTCAGCACCCGAAAAATTTCCTGCATCGCCTGGATGTCATTATCTACATGTTCCATCACATGATTACACATGACGATGTCAAATGTACCTTCTTCAAACGGGATCTGGTGGATATCCATTTTAACCTTCGCCAACGGTGATTCCAGGTCGGCAGTAATGTACCCCTGCCCGTGCATCTCCTCAAAGGGTTTCATGAAACACTGCTCCGGTGCAATATGAAGGAAGGAGGCCGGCTGTGAGAAAAAGTCAGTCTTTTCTTTTAGATAAAGCCATAGCAGTCTGTGTCTTTCCAGGGATAGTGAATCCGGGCAAAGCGCATTTTCGCGCGGATTGAGCCGGCCATAAGGCAGAAATTTGCGATAGCTGCGGTTTATTATCGGACAAGTGACATTATTTCCGCGCAGAAATAAACCGGCAACTTTCAGTGCCGGTTTGTTGATCAGCTGCAAGTATTTCCGTGGTACGTTCCGAAGTAAAAAACTAACGAGTCGTTTCATGTGTTGTAAAGATAGAGATTGTACGGAAAAAAGCAGTTTTACCTCTAGTTGATGAGTGCAGATACAATTATATCGACGGTATCGTAGTTGTTTTTATGGTAAGACTTTTACGACTGTTATGATCTAACTTTGACTTATAAAACGTTGTCTACTATGAAGAAGAGATATTGGATTTACATTATCGTGGCGATTGCTGCAATTGCACTCACCTATATACTTACTCAGGGTGGAGAAACCAGTGAACGTGATATCCTGGTAACAGCGAAGAGAGGTGACTTTACCGTCGAAATCACTACTTCAGGTGAATTGGAAGCACGAAACTCCGTGAATATTCTGGGGCCTTCAGGGCTGCGGTCTGTAGGGATCTGGCGGGTTGAGATTCGTGATATCGTAGATGAGGGAACAAAAGTTAAAAAAGGTGATTACGTCGCCCAATTGGATCAGACAGAGATTCTGAGCCGAACTGAATCGAGTGACATTGAAGTGCAGCAGAGCATTTCTGAGTATACACAGGTTCAGCTTGATACAGCACTTGAATTACGACGCGCAAGGGACGAATTGATCAATTTGAAATTTGCTGTGGAGGAAAAGGAGATTATTCTTTCTCAATCTCAATATGAACCACCGGCAACGATCAAACAGGCTGAAATTAACGTGGAAAAGGCACAGCGTGCCTACAGGCAGGCCCTTGAGAACTATAAATTGACAAAAAGAAAAGCGGCAGCCCGAATGTCTGAGGCGGCTGCAGATCTAAGAGAGGATCAGATGGAGCTTGACAGACTGAAGGCGTTGCTTTCGCAGTTTAGGATCACTGCCCCTGAAGACGGCATGGTAACGTATAAACGCGGACGAAACGGACAAAAACAGGGTGTTGGCGCCACCGTTGAGCCCTGGGATCCTACTGTTGCTACACTGCCCGATCTCGGAAGAATGATGTCCCGCACATTTGTAAATGAAATAGATATCCGTTCTGTACAAAAGGGTCAAACTGTTAAAATTGGTCTGGATGCCTATCCTGAAAAAGAATTGACAGGAGTTGTGATAGATGTTGCCAATATCGGTGAACAGCGGCCCAATTCAGACGCTAAGGTATTCATGGTGAATATTGAAGTAAATGAGACCGATACGACCTTACGTCCGTCCATGACCACGAGTAACACCATTCTGGCCGACCGTATTCCTGATGTTGTTTTTGTACCACTTGAGTGTTTGCATAATCAGGGGGACTCGCTCACCTATGTGATCCGTAAAAACGGTTTGACGTATTCCCGTCAGCAGGTTCTGGTGGGTAAGACCAACGCAAATGAGGCTGTAATCCTCGACGGCGTTTCTGAAGGTGATGAACTCTACCTTTCGATCCCTCCGGATGTTGAGGATACGCCCCTTGCTCTTCTCACAGATGTTCCTGAAAACGTCGCAGTAAAAGAAGAAAACTAGTATGTGGCAAAAAATAGTCTCCAATTTCCAAATTGCAATGGATGCAGTCTTGGCTAACAGGCTGCGTTCCGTGCTGACTGCCCTGGGTATCATTTTTGGTGTGGCAGCTGTTATTTCCATGCTGGCCATCGGAAATGGTGCACAACAGGAAATACTTGACCAGATCAAGCTGGTGGGTGTAAATAATATAGTGATAACACCAGTTGTCGAACAGTTTGAAGAGGCAGTAAGTGAAGAGCAGCAGGCACAAGCTGAAAAGAAGCGGTTTTCTTCTGGGCTGACTTTGCTTGATGTAAGAAGCATGGAAAAGCTGCTGGGTGACCAGATTAAATTTGTGAGTCCCGAGATTGTGGTTGATACCTATGTTTTGCGGGAAGGATTGCGGAGATCTGCCAAGGTCGTGGGAGTCGAAAATTCCTATTTTGATATTTCCCAATTTGGTCTCACAGAAGGAAGTTACTTCAATAGTTTTCAACTCGAGAAAGGGGAGGCGGTTTGTATCATTGGCTCGGCAATCAGAGCAAAATTTTTCCCGCAGGAGGATCCAATCGGGAAACTGATCAAAGTTGGTCCCCACTGGCTAAAGGTGCAGGGTGTTCTTGAAGAGCGTTTCATAAGTGAGAAAAGTATCGAAAGCCTGGGTATCAGGGATTATAATCTTGATATCTATGCCCCGGTAAATACAGTTTTGTTGAGGTACAAGAACCGCGCGCTCATTACGCAGGCCAATATTCAGAATGCGAATAGTAATAATCCGCAGCAAGGCAGCAATAATTATCATCAGCTGGATCGCATTACCATCCAGGTGAATGATTCTGAACATTTAAATCCCGTTGCTGATGTCACTTCCAGGCTCCTGGAGCGCCGCCATAATGAATCGATCGATTATGCGGTTAGTATTCCGGAGCTGTTATTAAAGCAACAGCAGCGTACGCGTGATATTTTTAACCTGGTACTGGGCGCCATTGCCGGGATATCCCTGGTGGTAGGTGGAATCGGCATTATGAATATTATGCTTGCCTCCGTTCTTGAACGAATCAAAGAAATTGGTCTTCGTCTGGCAATTGGGGCCAAAAAGGCCGATATCATCTGGCAGTTTCTTCTTGAAGCGGTCATGATCAGTATATCAGGTGGTGTACTGGGCGTAATCCTGGGAATTATTCTTGCCACTGTAGTATCCAGTTTTGCTGAAATTCCTACGATCGTGTCCGTGTCATCTGTGATATTGTCATTTGGAGTTGCTGCATCTGTTGGTCTAGTTTTTGGAATTGCACCGGCCCGTCGTGCAGCCAGTCAGAACCCTATATCCTCTCTACGATATGAATAAGAAATCTATCATTTCTTTTTTGCTGCTGTCCTTTATACTAAGCCTCCCCTCGCCGGGACAGACACGATATTTTAATCTGGAGGAGATCATTCAGCGCGCTAAGGAACAGTCTCCATCCGCTAAACAAGCCGAAACGCGTAGGGAAAACCGCTATTGGCAGTACCGACTGTACCGATCCAATTACAATCCACAACTGCGCCTGAATGGTCAGGCACCTGATTACAACAGGGACTTTTTCAGTAACCGGCAGGATGATGGTACGATTGTTTTCCAGGGACGGGAGCAAATCAATTCATTCGTCAACCTGGGAATTGAACAACCTATTCCATGGACCGGAGGTAACGTTTCGGTCAATTCGAACTTAAGTCATTTTAAGGATCTTGAAAGAGATTTGACGCAGTTTAATACCACATTGCTGAATGTGCGACTTGTTCAGCCCATATTTGGCTTTAACTCCCTTAAATGGGACAGGAAAACCGAACCGCTCCGATACGAGGAGTCGCGACGGGAATATGTCGAGGAAATGGAATTTATCTCCCGTCAAGCAACGCAGCGGTTTTTTAGTTATCTGGACGCACAGATAAATCTTCAGATCGCCCAATTTAACCTTGCCAATAACGATACGATCTATAAAATCGAAATGGGTCGTTACAACATCGGTACCACATCCAAGGATAAACTGCTGCAGGTAGAACTGCAATTATTGAGATCTCAACAGGATGTTGCCCAGGCTCGGCTTGATCTCGAGACGTCCAGACTTAGCCTGCAAACTTATATCGGTTTGAATGATAATATTGATATTGAGCTCATTCTGCCTACCGATATCCCCAACTTCGATGTGACCTACCCGGAAGCACTCCAGTACGCTCAGCAGAACAGGTCAGACTACCTCGCCTTTGAAAGACGAAGGCTTGAGGCAGAACGAGAGGTGGCACGAGCCAGGTCGCAGCGTTTTCAAACAGACCTGATAGCCTCCTACGGTCTGAATAACGCAGGAACGCAGATTGACGGACTCTATCAGGATCCAAATAATCAGCAACGTGTAAATGTTGCATTTAACATTCCCTTAATTGACTGGGGAAGAAATAAAGCCCGGATGCAAACGGCCCTGGCCAACATGCGTCTGAATGAATATATTATCAGTCAGGATGAGCAAAATTTTGACCAGGAAATACTTACCCAGGTTCGCCAATTTGAAGTACTTCGCTCTCAACTTGAAATTACGCGGAAATCTGATGAGGTGGCCCAGGAACGTTATGAGGTGGCTCAGAACCGATACCTGATCGGAAAGATTGATATTACCAACCTCAATATCGCTCTTACTGAAAAGGATAATGCGAAACGAAGCTATATTAATGCGCTTCGTGCGTTCTGGACAGCTTATTTTGATTTGAGAAGGCTGACTCTTTTTGATTTTGTGGAGAAGGAGTTGCTTTATGATCAGGATGCGGAAGTAGATGAAGATCAATTCAAAAATTAACCTTCTGTTTTCATTTATTTACTGCTAAACGGGGACTCGATTTCGGTAGGGTAGGCAGGGACCTTTTGTAAAATTTGTCATCAGTCTTTCTTGCCCATGGTCCCGCCGGTTGTGAATGTTTTATTCCGTTATATTTTTTTGCATCTTCCCGTTATGAAGATTTGGCTGTTTATCCTGATGTTGAGTGTGCCGTCTCTGCTGATGGCACAGGATGATGATCTCAAATTTGGTGATACAAATACAACCAATATGGATCCTACCTATAAGACACGAAAAAAATCCAAATCAAAACGTCCGATTCAATGGATTAAGAACGATAGCGAAGGGCTTCTGCTCGGTAACCGTTGCATGACCGATGTAATTGACGAAATGCGGTTTGAATACGTGATTCAGATAAAGGGACAGCCCGGTTATCGTAATGAACTGGGAAGACTCGCCCATAATTTTGGCGCCAAAATTGGGATCATGTTCAGAAATGGTCCCTTTTGGAAATTCAGACTGAAGAAAGAGCGCAAGAAATGCAGAGAACAGACCGGTGATTTTGTCGGCTAAGAGCTATATTCCTGTGTAGTTATACGGACTGATCCGCGATAATTCTTCTTTTATTTCATCCGATACATGGAGCTGGGCTATGAAATGGGCCATGGTATTCCGTGTAATTTTCTCATTTTTCCGGGTTAACTCTTTCAGCGCTTCATAGGGTTTTGGGAATCCCTCTCTTCGTAAAACTGTCTGAATCGCTTCGGCGACTACAGCCCAGTTGTCTTCCAGGTCCTGTTCGATTGCCGGAATATTGATTTCAAGTTTGCCCAATCCTTTTTCCAGTGATCGCAATGCAATCAGGCTGTGCCCCAGTGGTACGCCAATGTTTCTTAGAACTGTAGAGTCTGTCAGATCTCTCTGAAGTCTCGAAATGGGGAGCTTTGCCGACAAATGCTCGAAAAGTGCGTTGGCAATACCCAGATTACCTTCAGCATTCTCAAAATCAATCGGGTTTACCTTATGTGGCATAGCCGAAGATCCTACTTCACCTTTACGGATCTTCTGGTTAAAGTAATGCATGGAAATATACTGCCAGATGTCTCTTGAGAAATCAATAAAGATGGTATTGATCCTTTTCAAAGCATCGAACAGTGCCGCAAGATGATCGTAATGTTCAATTTGTGTAGTGGGCTGACTTCTTTTCAATCCCAGAATTTCCTCAACAAAGCGGTTTCCGAATAATTTCCAGTCTGTTTTGGGATAGGCCACATGATGCGCATTAAAATTGCCGGTAGCACCTCCGAATTTAGCGGCGAAAGGGATAGCCTTCAACTGACTGATCTGCTCTTGTAACCGTACGGCAAAAACTTCTATCTCCTTGCCCATTCGGGTAGGCGAAGCCGGCTGACCGTGTGTTCGGGCCAGCATGGGGACATCCTTCCATTCTTTTGACAGCGTTTGTAATGTTGCTACCTGTGCTTCAAGAAGTGGCATAACGACTTCTTCCATTGCGGCCTTTAAGGACAGGGGAATGGCTGTGTTATTAATGTCCTGGGACGTAAGTCCGAAATGAATGAACTCCTTCTGTTCAGAAAGCCCAAGGTCATCAAACTTTTCTTTGATGAAATATTCAACAGCTTTTACATCATGATTAGTCGTTTTTTCTATCTCCTTGATCTGTGCGGCATCTTCAGATGAAAATTCAACATAAATATTTCTCAATGAATCAAAAACTGACTGATCAACCGATGCCAGCTGGGGTATTCCTGCATTAACAAGCGCGATGAAGTATTCAATTTCAACCTGAACTCTGTATCGGATCAGACCAAATTCTGAAAAGTATTGAATTAAATCCGATGTTTGTTTCCGGTACCTTCCATCGATCGGAGAGATGGCATTTAATGCAGCGTTATCCATAATTTCAATTATAAGTTGCAAAAATACCAAATTAGACCAGACTGAACGATAAATTCACCGGTTAAAAGTATTCCATCAGTCTTTGCCGAAAGTGAGCTGAACATTGAATGGATACACGAATACTTGCTACCTTTGCAGAAGAATTAAAAGGGTTGTTGAATCCGTTTATTACCATGAACCTACGGCTGATTTAATTGTTCTTTTAACAGGCCAATGGTGAACGCTGCCGCCGGCATCATTAATTTGAAAATTTACTGTGATTAAAAATTGAATTATGGCATTTAACTTTTTCAAAAAGAAAAGCGAAAAAAAAGAAGAAACTAAGACAGGGAAATACAGGGAACTGCGGGTAAGGGAAATCATTAAGGAAACCCGGGACGCCATATCGATTGTCTTTGAAAAAGCGGAAGGCTTGCCGTATAAATCAGGTCAATTCCTTACGCTAATACTTGATATCAATGGCAAGGAAGTTCGACGGGCTTATTCCCTGTGTTCTTCGCCGGATGTGGATGAATATATGGCTGTAACGGTAAAGCGTGTTGATAATGGACTGGTTTCCAACTGGCTGAACGATAACCTTCATGCAGGTGATGCCATTCGCGTGATGGCTCCTATGGGGTCATTTACAACCGAATATGATTCGGATAATAAACGGCACCTGATCCTTTTTGCTGGAGGAAGCGGGATTACCCCGATGATGTCGATCGTTAAATCTATGCTCAAACTGGAACCCAACAGCATCACTTCGCTGATTTACTGCAATCGAAATATCGACAGTATAATTTTCAAAGATCAACTGGACAAACTGCAGACTGATAACCAGGGAAGATTACATGTGATCCATATTCTTGATGATGCGCCTATGAACTGGCAGGGTCATTCGGGTCTTTTGAACCATGATATGCTCGTGAAAATATTTGAGCGGATTCCGGACTGGGGCATTGAACACACGACATACCTGATGTGCGGACCGGAAGGAATGATGAAAAATGTTCAGAACCTGTTGAAGGAACATGATATCCCCGAGACTAATATTTACAAGGAAAGCTTCGTTACAGGAACGATTGATAAGGAGCTTAAGTCTCCCGAAACTGCTGCCACGGCAGATACTATTCAGGAACGGGAAGTGACGGTTATTTACGACGGGGAGGAGCACAAGTTTACTGTGAAACCCGGAGATACCATTCTCGAGACCGCGCTGGATCTGGGTATTGACCTGCCTTATTCCTGCCAGAGTGGATTATGCACAGCTTGTCGTGGAAAGTGTAAATCCGGAAAAGTAAAGCTTGATGAGGAGGAAGGACTTTCAGAGTCTGAATTGGCCGAAGGATATGTCCTCACTTGTGTGGGACATCCGTTAACAGATGATGTTGTAATTGAGATAGGATAGAAATGAGTGAACAAACAGTACAAGTACCCGCAAGGCCTGAACGAAAATTTTTACCGGAAAACTTCAAAGTTGAATCCTGGGAAGGCCTGAAGCCCTATTTCGATGATTTGTTGAATCGGGATATTTCCGATAAATCGGAACTTCGAAAATGGTTGCAGGACAGGAGTGAACTTGAATCTGTTATTTCTGAGGATGCCGGATGGAGGTATATCCGGATGACTCGTTTTACCGACAATGAGGAATACAATAAATCATATATCGATTTTGTTCAAAATATTCAGCCTCATATCGCACCGTATTCCGACAGTTTGAATAAGAAAGTCGTTGACAGTCCGTTCGTCGCAGAACTCGAAGCCCAGCCCGGGTTTGATATAATGCTGCGGGAGATCCGTAAGGATATCGAGATATTCCGGGAAGAAAACATACCATTATTCACCGAAATACAGACACTTACGCAGAAATATGGCCAGATATCAGGTGCCATGACCGTGGATGTGGATGGGAAGGAATTGACATTACAGCAAGCGGGAGTAATGTTGCAGGAAACAGACCGTGACTTACGGGAGCGTATCTATTTTAAAATTGCCGGACGCCGGATAGAAGACAAGGACAAACTGGATGACCTTTTCAATCAGCTCATTGGATTGCGGACCCAGGTAGCCAGAAATTCCGGGTTTGATAACTTCAGGGATTACATGTTCAGGGCAATGGGCCGGTTCGATTACTCACCTGAAGATTGCTTTAATTTTCACGATTCGGTGAAGGATGAAATAGTGCCGATGCTTTCCGCCCTGGCGCAGAAGAGGAAGGAAAAATTGGGTCTGGATGAGCTTAAACCGTGGGACAAGGCGGTGGATCCTGAAAATCTGCCTCCGCTCAAACCTTTTAAAGACAGTAAAGAACTAACTGAAAAAACGATCCGCGCATTCAGTAATCTGGATCCCTTCCTGGGTGAATGTCTCAGAATAATGCGGGAAATGGGGCATTTAGATCTGGAATCGCGCAAGGGCAAGGCGCCCGGTGGATATAATTATCCGCTTTCAGAGATTGGTGTGCCTTTTATTTTCATGAATGCTACCTCCACCTTGCGTGACCTGGTTACTCTGTTGCACGAAGGAGGTCATGCTGTTCATTCATTTCTGACGCGTGACCTGGAGCTGACAGACTTCAAACATACACCTTCCGAGGTAGCTGAACTTGCATCCATGAGTATGGAGTTAATCAGCATGGATCAATGGCATTTATTCTTTGAGAATGAAAATGATTTGAAGAGGGCCAAACAGGAGCACCTGGAACAGATCATCGAAACATTGCCATGGGTTGCCACCATCGATAAATTTCAGCATTGGATCTATGAAAATCCGGGTCACGATGTAGCGGAACGCACAACGGCCTGGAATGCGATTTTTGCTGATTTTACAGATACCGTAACCAGCTGGGAAGGGCAAGAAAAATTCAGGGATAACCTGTGGCAGAAGCAACTACATTTATATGAGGTGCCTTTTTACTACATCGAATATGGAATGGCCCAGTTAGGGGCCGTTGCGGTATGGAAAAATTTCCGGGAGAACCCGGAGAAAGGCCTCGCCGGTTATCTGAATGCCCTCAAGTTGGGCTATACAAAGTCTATCCCGGATGTGTATGCGGCGGCTGATATCCGATTTGATTTCAGCAGGAACTACATCAGGGAATTAATGAGCTTTGTAAGGGAGGAACTGGATAAACTCTAGGGGCGTACAAATTCCTCAAATATAATGTCATATTCGACTGCATTCGTGGATACACGAAGGTTGGCGGTAATTTTCCATATACCCTGGGAATTCATCACACCCGATAGTGTGCCGGCCAGCACAGGATAATATCCCGGATCTGCGCAATAGCAAAATCTTCCGAAAAGAACAGTCGCATCTGAGAGTTCCTGATCCGTGAATTTGAATGATTCTGCTTCCTCCGGAACTTCAAAAACCAGGATTTCGGTGAGTTCATCATCGATGATTTCTCTGGAATCATCATACGTGTAGGTGCGCTTAAAGACCAGTTTTTCACCCTCGATTATATCGATAAACAATCCATGGAATGTGATCGCTGTAATTTTGATGGAAGAATTTGGCAATACTTCCATGGAACATTTCCCGTTGGGGCAAAAAGGATCATTTTCCTCTTCATTACATCCAAAGAAGAGTAATATCAGAGAGAAAAGGATATATCGGATCTTCATCTTGCGGGTGTTTGTTGAAAGACCCGCAATTCTTCCTTGCCGTTGGAACTACCCGCTGTAACCCAGCAATTGTAACATGCCGTCGCTATTTTGTTCGGCAGCAAACAGACGTGTGGTAAACTCGCCATTTTTGTCCTTGTCGACCAGCACATGTTGTGGTGCAGGAATCAGGCAATGCTGAATACCTCCATATCCGCCCAGTGATTCCTGGTAAGCCCCGGTATGGAAGAAGCCGATATAGAGTTTGTCTTTCTTGTTTTTCGGATCAAGCATGGGAAGAAAAACCTCGCTGCTGTGTGATTCGGAATTATAGTAATCCTGGCTGTCACATGTGAGTCCGCCGAGGTTGACCTTATGATAAATATCATCCCACTTATTCACCGCAAGCATGATATATTTTTGGCTTAAGCCCCAGACATCAGGCAGGTGGGTGATAAATGATCCATCGATCATATACCATAATTCCTTGTCGTTCTGCAGTTTCTGATCCATTATCGAATAAAGGGCCGCGCCGCTTTCACCGACGGTAAAACTTCCGAATTCCGTGAAAATGTTGGGAACCGGAACATTATTCTTACCGCAAATCCATTTAACATTCTCAACAATCTGCTCGGCCATATATTTATAGTCGAATTCAAATTGCATCGAGGTTTTGATGGGAAATCCTCCACCGATATCAATCGTATCGAGTTCAGGACATTCTTTTTTCAATTCACAGTATTTAAAAATGAACCTGCTTAGTTCACTCCAGTAGTAGGCCGTATCCCGAATCCCCGTGTTGATGAAAAAATGGAGCAGTTTCAGTTTTGCTTTCTTGCTTGGTTTTATCTGTTCACGATAAAGGGTATTCACGTCACTGTATCGAATACCCAGGCGGGAGGTGTAGAATTCGAAATTGGGTTCTTCGTCGGCTGCGATACGGATGCCTACCTTATAGGATTTTTTAACATGTTCCTCGTAATGGCTCAATTCATTCAGATTATCCAGTACCGGTATGGTATTTTTAAATCCGTCATTCAGCAGTTCACTGATGTATTCCCGGTACAACGGTCTTTTGAATCCATTACACACAATGAAGAGGTCCTTATCGATCTTGCCAGCCTCATGAAGTTTCCGGATTATCGGAATGTCATAGGAAGAAGAGGTTTCTATGTGTGCACCGTGTTTCAAAGCCTCTTCAAGTACAAAACTGAAATGTGAGGATTTGGTACAGTAGCAATAGGTATAGCTTCCACTGTAATTATGTTTTTTTATGGCGTTATTGAATATTCTACGCGCATACTTAATGTTTTCGCCAATTTTGGGAAGATAGGTGAGTTTTAGCGGGGTGCCGTACTTTTCAATAATCGGCATCAGCGGGACTTCATTGAATAATAATTCGTTTTTTTCAACCCTGAATTCCTCTTGTGGGAATTCGAAGGTCTGTTCTATGAGGTCAATGTATTTTTTCACCTATAAAGTATAATTAATTTTTTTGCAATTGTACGCATAATATCAGATAAGATAAAAGGAATAAACTCATATCGAAAATCACATCCTGCTTTTTAATCAGGTATGCCATCCTTACCTTTGCAGCCTATCAAGTCTGAGCTATGATCAAAGTATATGTTAATGATGAGACTTCCCTCTTAAAAGCGGTAGTTTTAGGTACTGCGGAAAGCTTTGGCGGGACACCAAAACTGGAGGAAGCCTATGACCCAAAAACCAGGGAACATATTTTGAATGATTCATTTCCGCTCGAAGCCGATTTGCGGTCAGAATTGACTGAATTTGAAACAGTATTAAAAAAATACGGAGTTACAGTATACAGGCCACAGATCATAGAGAACTGTAACCAGGTATTTTCACGGGATATCGGGTTTGTAATTGAAGATAAATTTATCATTCCAAATATTCTGAAACACCGCCGGAAAGAGATCGATGGAATCGATTATATCGTGGATCAGATTGATCCTGACCATTTGTTGGAGGTGCCAGATGAAGTTCGTATTGAGGGAGGGGACGTAATGCCCTGGAAGGACCATATTTTTGTCGGTTATTCGAAATCCCCGGATTTTGAAAAATATGTTGTGGCGCGGACCAATGAGAAGGGTGTCCAATTCCTGAAGGAATCATTTCCTGCCAAGAAGGTTATGGCGTTCGAATTAAAGAAGTCCGACACAGACCCGCGGGACAATGCGTTACACCTGGATTGTTGCTTTCAGCCCATTGGCAGAGATTCAGCGATTATCTATAAGGGTGGATTTAAAAATCCTGATGATTATGAATTCCTTGTGGAATTTTTTGGACGCCAAAATCTTATAGAGATTACCCGGGAGGAAATGTATTTTATGAATTCAAATGTATTTTCCATTGCACCCGACGTTATTGTTTCGGAAAAAGGCTTTACCCGGTTAAATGGCATTTTACGAGAGCGGGGGTTTATTGTTGAAGAGATAAACTTTGCTGAAATATCAAAGATGGAGGGTCTGCTGCGATGTGCCACACTTCCACTTTTGCGAACCTTTTAAATTTACTTCAGATGCCTAAGTTTATTACCGATACAATCCTCATGGTTAGGCCGGTGAATTTTCATTTTAATGAACAAACCGCTGTTAATAACTATTATCAAAAGGTGCTGGATGACCTGGATCCGGCTGAAGTACAACAACGGGCACAGACTGAATTTGATAATTTTGTGGCCATTTTACGTAAAAATGGTGTGCGTGTCATAGTTATTGAAGATACACCCTATCCTGAAACTCCTGATTCAATCTTTCCGAACAACTGGGTTTCATTTCACGCTGACGGTCGTGTCGGGCTATATCCGATGTTTGCTGAGAACAGGCGGAAAGAACGACGAGCAGATATGTTTGATAAGCTGGGTACTGAATATTCGTTGAAGGTTACTGATAAAATCGACCTGACACGATTTGAGGACGATGGGAAATACCTCGAAGGAACCGGCAGCATGGTCTTCGACAGGGAAAACCGAATTGCATATGCTGCGTTGTCTGAACGGACTGATATTGATGTGCTCGAAGAGTTTTGCAGGTCGTTCGATTATAAGGCAGTCACATTTACCGCGTATCAGAGTGTGGGCCAAAACCGTCTGCCTATTTATCACACCAATGTAATGATGTGTGTAGGGGATACATTTGCGGTGGTTTGTGCTGATTGCATAGATGACCCTGATGAAAAATTGAAGGTAATAGAAGTCCTTGAACAAACAGGAAAGGAAATTATTTATATTACGGAGGACCAGGTACAGCAATTTGCCGGGAATATGCTTCAAGTACGTTCATATGATACTCCTGAAAATAAATATTTGGTGATGTCTGAAGCGGCATATCAATCACTTACTGAGAAACAACTCAATCAGTTGCAGGCACATTGCGAAATTATTTACAGTTCGCTGGATACGATTGAAGCTCTTGGCGGCGGGAGTGCCCGTTGCATGATGGCTGAAGTATTCCTCCCTGCAAGCAAAACCATTAAAACATAAAAAATGCACAAGTCAATTTCTGAATTCATCGAACACCACTATCTTCATTTCAATGCAGCTGCATTGGTTGACGCCGCCCGTGGTTATAAAAAACACCTCTCAGAAAATAAGAAAATGCTCATCTCCCTGGCGGGCGCCATGAGTACAGCTGAACTGGGAAAATCACTGGCCGAAATGATTCGTCAGGATAAGGTTCATATCATCAGTTGCACCGGAGCCAACCTGGAAGAGGATGTAATGAATCTGGTTGCCCATAATCATTACAAGAGGGTTCCCAACTACCGGGATCTCACACCTCAGGAAGAGTGGGATCTGCTCGAACAGGGACTGAATCGCGTGACCGATACCTGTATTCCGGAAGAGGAGGCCTTCAGAAGAATACAAAAACACATTTTTAAGATTTGGAAGGATGCGGAAGACAATGGTGAGCGCTTGTTCCCCCATGAGTATCTGTTTCGCTTACTGAACTCGGGTGTGATGCAGGAATACTATGAAATAGACCCGTCCAACAGCTGGATGATTGCAGCTGCCAAAAAGAATTTACCAATGGTGGTTCCAGGGTGGGAAGATTCAACACTTGGAAATATATTCGCTTCCTATTGTTTAAAAGGAGAATTGAAGCCGTCAACGATGAAATCTGGCATTGAATACATGACCTTCCTGGCCGACTGGTATACTGCTTCTGCCGGGGATGAAGGAGTGGGATTTTTCCAGATCGGAGGAGGTATTGCAGGAGATTTCCCCATTTGCGTTGTTCCTATGCTATATCAGGACATGGAACGTCACGATACGCCTTTCTGGAGTTATTTTTGTCAGATCTCTGATTCAACCACCAGTTATGGTTCCTATTCCGGTGCTGTTCCTAATGAGAAAATAACCTGGGGAAAGCTGGGCATAGATACTCCAAAATATATCGTTGAATCGGATGCGACTATCGTGGCACCCTTGATATTCGCCTACATACTGGGCTGGTAATTATGATCGAAAATAAAAATGAAAGTACCCAACATCTGCTTGTAACCCGGAATCTGACAATCCGGGATTATGATCGTATTGCTGAAATCATGGCGGTCTCCTATCATTTAATGCATGATGTCTGGAGTAAATCACAGATTAAGAAATTACTGAAATTATTCCCTGAAGGACAGATAGGTGTTGAGGATCATGGTGAGATCGTAGCATTTGCCTTGTCATTGGTAGTGGATTACAAAAAATTCGGCGATAACCATACGTTTCAGAAAATCACGGGTAATGAAACCTTTGACACACATAACCCCAACGGGGATGTTCTGTATGCGATAGAAGTTTGCGTTGATCCTGAGTACCGTGGTATGCGTCTGGGACGGCGGCTATACGACGCACGGAAGGAACTTTGTGAACAGCTGAATCTGCGATCGATCATTGCGGGTGGACGGATGCCAAACTATCACAAATACAGTGATGACCTGAAACCAAAGGATTATATACAGAAAGTAAGAACCAAAGAAATCTATGATCCGGTGCTTTATTTCCAGATCAGCAATGATTTCCATGTCAAGAAAATTCTCCACAACTACCTGCCGGGTGATAAGGCTTCCCGTAATTATGCGGTGCTGGTAGAGTGGAATAATATTTATTATGAAGAGTCGGAAGATCCTATCCGCGTTCGTAAGAGTTATGCCCGGATCGGTGTGGTTCAATGGCAATTACGTGCAGTTCGGTCGGTTGAGTCTTTCTTCGATAACGTTGAGTTTTTTGTGGATGCGGTAAGCGGGTATAAAGCGGATTTCCTTGTTTTCCCGGAATTATTCAATGCCCCGCTCATGGCTGAGTTCAATGAAAGTGATACCGCACAGGCGATCCGGAAGCTTGCAAATTATACCGAACAGATCCGTGAGAAGATCGTGGAATTCGCCGTTAGCTACAACATAAACATAATCGCTGGAAGCATGCCGGTTTATGAGAATGAACGGCTTTACAATGTGGCCTATCTTTGCCGAAGGGACGGTACATTCGAGGCTCAGTATAAAATTCACCCCACACCGGCGGAACGGGGCGACTGGGGTATGTCGGGAGGTGATAAGATCCATGTTTTTGACACGGATGTGGCGAAAATTGGCATTCTCATTTGTTACGATGTGGAATTTCCCGAACTCAGCAGAATTATGGCAGAAAAAGGGATGGAAATACTTATTGTCCCCTTTGCCACCGATATGCAGAACGGCTACCAGCGCGTGCGTGTTTGTTCCCAGGCCAGGGCTATTGAAAATGAGTGTTATGTAGCAATTTCGGGAAGTGTGGGTAACCTGCCTAAAGTGAAAAATATGGATATTCAGTTTGGGCAGTCGGCGGTTTTTTCACCATCTGATTTTGCTTTTCCTCAGAACGCGGTGGTTGCCGAGGGCACTCCGAATACAGAAAATACGATCATAGCCGATGTAGATCTGGATGATTTGCGGGAACTTCATATGCATGGAAGTGTTCGAAACCTGCTGGATCGCCGCAAGGATCTGTATGAAGTAAAACTGAAGAAAAAAGAATGCTTGAAGAACAACTGATCAAAGATATCATTCGCGCATTTGGTGCCTGCTTTGATGCTGAAATTGCAGAAGGTGATGTAACGTTGCAACCAACCAGAAAGGATTTCGAAGGTTCGCATACTCTTGTTTGTTTCCCCTTTTCAAGGATTTCAAAAAAAGGACCGGAACAAACTGCCGAACAACTGGGGGAGTGGCTGGCCGCTAACTCACCACTGGTTCGTGACTTCAACGTTGTTAAAGGATTTTTGAATTTGTCGCTCCATGACTCAGCCTGGATCAGTGTGATTGGCAGTATACACGCCAATGCACAATATGGGTTCAGTACAGCGCGTGGAGAGGAAGTGATGATAGAATATTCATCACCAAATACAAACAAGCCGCTGCACCTGGGGCACCTGAGAAATAATTTCCTCGGCTGGTCGGTCGCGGAAATACTGAAAGCCAACGGTTATACAGTGCACAAAGTCCAGATCATTAATGACCGGGGTATACACATTTGTAAATCGATGGTTGCCTGGAAACGTTTTGGAGAAGGAGCAACACCCGATTCTACCGGAAAGAAAGGTGATAAGCTGGTAGGCGACTATTATGTGAAATTCGATAAAGAATATAAAAAGGAGATCGCTTCACTGATTGATCAGGGCAAGTCACAGGAGGAGGCTGAAAAATCGGCTCCCATCATGCTGGAGGCCCAGGACATGTTGCGTAAGTGGGAGCAGAAGGATCCGGAGGTTTATGCCTTGTGGGAACAAATGAATCAATGGGTTTATACAGGATTCAATGCCACATATAAACGAATGGGTGTGGATTTTGACAAGCTCTACTATGAGTCCGAAACATTTCTGCTCGGGAAAGAGGAAGTATTGAAAGGACTTGAACAGGGAATCTTCTATCAAAAAGAAGATAATTCTGTTTGGGTGGATTTGAGCGAGGATGGACTGGATCAAAAATTATTGCTTCGGGCCGATGGCACATCGGTTTATATGACCCAGGACATTGGTACGGCGATACTCAGATATCGTGAATTCCCCGATATTATCAGGCAGATCTATACGGTTGGCAATGAGCAGGAATATCACTTTAAAGTCCTGTTTCTGATCCTGGATAAGCTCGGTTATTCGTGGGCAAAAGAATGCTATCACCTCAGCTATGGAATGGTGGATCTTCCAACCGGTAAAATGAAATCACGCGAGGGGACCGTGGTAGATGCAGATGATCTGATGGAGGAAATGGTTGAAACAGCCGGTCAGCATACCCAGGAGCTTGGAAAAATTGAGGGTTTTACCAATGCCCAGGCTCGAGAGTTATATGAGACACTCGGACTGGGCGCGTTGAAATACTTCCTGTTGAAGGTTGATCCAAGGAAACGTATGTTATTCGACCCTAATGAGTCCATCCAGTTTCAGGGCAATACCGCACCGTTCATTCAATATACTCATGCACGAATCTGTGCTATCCTCCGAAAGGCGGAACAACTTGAAATTGGATTTGATAACATCGACTCAGATACCAGTCTGCTGGAAGTTGAAACATATCTTATTCAACTTGTAAGTCAGTATCCCATAAAGGTGAGCGAGGCAGGTGAAAATTATGCCCCTGATATCATTGCCAATTATGTTTATGACCTGGCCAAGGAATATAACCGGTTCTATCAGGAGATACCGATTTTTGCGGAAGAGGATACGAATAAACTGAAGATACGGGTGCTCATTTCATCGGAAATTGCCCGGGTTATCCGGCTTGGAATGAGCCTGCTGGGAATTCATGTACCAGAACGAATGTGATATGGCAGTTTCTCCCTGGATAACCGCATTTCGTCTACGCACATTGCCGCTCGCACTTTCGAGTATCGGCATGGGTTCCTTTCTGGCTGCCGGAGACGGTCATTTTCAATGGCCCGTCTTCGTCCTTTGTGCGCTAACAACCATCTTGCTTCAGATTCTTTCCAACCTGGCCAATGACTACGGAGATTCGGTACATGGCGCAGATCACGGCGAACGGACTGGTCCCAGTCGCATGGTACAATCCGGTGTGATCTCCCTGGCGCAAATGAAAACCGCCATGGGTATCTTTGTCGCATTCGCTCTCATTTGCGGGATATCATTGCTTTATGTTGCCTTTGGGTGGAATCCTGAGGCCCTTTTGTTTTTCTTCGGACTGGGATTATTATCCATTCTTGCAGCTGTCGCCTACACTGCCGGCAGAAAGCCTTATGGATATATGGGATTGGGTGACCTGTCGGTTTTATTATTTTTTGGATTGGTAGGGGTTCTGGGATCCTATTATCTCTATACTCAGCAATTCATTTCAGCCTACCTTCTGCCCGCTTATTCCTGTGGCGTATTTGCCGTGGCAGTGCTGAATGTGAATAATATCCGGGATATCGAATCTGACCGTAAAGCCGGCAAATATTCCATTCCTGTTCGAATCGGACGTGAAAAAGCAGTCAGATATCACTGGTTTCTGCTTGTGAGCGGAATGGCTGCCTCGGTCGTATTTGTATTACTGAATTACCAGGATGTCTGGCAGTGGTTGTTTGTAGTATCATTTCCGGTGATCATCCGAAATGGGATTGCTGTTAAAAATGCACGCACAAGTGCAGCCCTTGATCCGTATCTGAAGCAAATGGCGCTGAGCACACTGTTATTTGTTCTTACCTTTGGCGCTGGAATAATCCTATCAAATTCCTGAAAGGAAAGGCTGAATGCCTTCGAGAAAACGGACTGTTTACAAGTTCAAATAACTGACAAATCTCAGGCCCTGTAAGGGGCTTTTTTCATACATTTACTACAGGTTAATGGTTAGTTTGTAGCAAACAGAGAAAAAAGCAATGAAACATATACTCGTACCCACAGATTTTAGCACTCAGGCGGGATACGCCGTGGATTTAGGTGCATATCTTGCCCGAAAGCTTAACGCCGAATTAACATTTCTTCACGTAGTGGTAGATGGTACCCTGCCCACTGTTCATTATACCGGTGAAGTGGCCTTACCAGATATGCAGGATCGCCTGTTTGTGCTGAAATTGATTGAAAAAGGAAAGGAAGAGCTTGCTGAAATTCTGAAAAGGCCTGACATGAAGGACCTTAAGGTGAATACTGAATTACACGTTGGCGATATTTATTATGGAGTGAAGGATATCATTTCACAGAAGAATATCGATCTGGTGGTAATGGGCACCAAGGGCTCGAGCGGGTTCGAGGAATTTATCATTGGTTCCAATGCAGAGAGGGTCGTACGCCATGCGAAGTGTCCTGTACTTACGATCCATGAGCCCATGAAGGCATTGAAGATCGAGAGAATCGTTTACGCAAACTCACTCGAGAAACCTGAACATTCTTGCGCAAGCGTTTTGAAAGATATTCAGGAAGCTTTTAACGCTACGATCCATCTTGTCAGGGTAAATACACCGAATAATTTTAAGGCTGATCATGACTCCTTGCCATTACTGGAAAAGATTGCAGAGAACTCCTCCCTGAGAAATTTTGAATTGCATGTGTACAACGATGCCACTGAAGAAGCAGGAATCCTCAATTTTGCCGAACAGATCGATGCAGACATGATAGCCATGGCAACACATGGCAGAACGGGTTTAGCGCACTTATTAACCGGCAGCCTGGCAGAATCGGTTGTGAATCACACTCACCGTCCTGTTCTGACCTATGTGGATAAGGATATTTAAAGTATTTCGCCGGTAACCTTTAGATACATCGTCGCTTTGATACGGAACGAAACCGGCTTACCGGTTATGTAGGAGTGGAATTGAACAATAATTCCCTCGTCTGCAATGAAGTTATCCGCGATCACCTGCGACTCCTCGTCGGTAAACCGAAGAATATAGTCTTCACCCTGTTCGCTAAATTCATAAAGGGAAATGTCCGGAACATTAACGGCGGGTAATAATTCATTTCGATCCAGATCCATCAGCAAAAGCTGGTTAGACCGGAGTTCGATGTCCATATCTCCTACGTATTCGGAAATGGAAAAGACCAGTGAATCAACGTCAAAATCTGATATCCGTTCCTCGAATTCTGCGATTTCGGGATTGGTCGCTGTACTCAGTATCCGTTCACCGGTAATTTCGTTCGGCATTGCTTCCAGAACCACGGCAACAAGACTATCACTGATGCTGGTGGATCTGGTTGCTGATATGAATTTTGTTTCATCACAGGATGAAATTGCAACTAAGCCGACAACTAAAAATAATAACAGTGATCTCATATACTCTTTATTCGCTTTTTAAGGAACGGGTAACCTGAAATGATCTGTATGTGAATATTGCCAAAACCGGCATTAAATCCTAGTTTAGTCAGACATGATCACACAAGATTTCCTGGAGACTGAGTCACTCACCATTTACCGATCCTCTGCGGGCTCGGGTAAAACATATACGTTAACGCGGGAATATATTCTGCTGGCATTATCAGCCCGAGATCGCTATGCCTACAGGAAGATCCTGGCGGTGACGTTTACCAATAAGGCGATGAAGGAGATGAAAGATCGGATCATCGCGAAGCTTGACCAGTTTTCCAGGGGTGATCTGGAGGATACTATGGCGAAGGAACTTCAGCGCCAACTGGATTGGTCTCCGAAGGAGTTTCAGGAACGCTGCGCAGCGCTGCTATCTGAAGTCCTGCATCACTACAGTCATTTTGCCATTACCACTATCGATGCCTTCTTTCAGCAGATCATTCGCAGCTTTGCGCGGGAGCTTCATATTGCTGGTGGGTACCGGCTTGAACTGGAACAGGATCTGGTTTACCGGGAGGTGATTCGTGACCTGATGGAAGAGGTTGATTCGAACAAACACATCCGCAGCTGGCTGGCAGAATTTAGTTTTTCCAAACTGGAGTATGCAAAGGCGTGGGAAGTGGAGAGAGAACTGCTGGCATTTCTCAAGGAGCTGGATCAGGAGTCATTTCGTTCCATCGAAAATGAAATTAAAACGTATGAAGATTCAAGGTTTGAACAGCTTCGTGAAATTGCTGCCGGGAAAGTCAGGGGATTTGAAGATAAGCTCCAGCAGCTGGGTCAGAGGGCTGTAAGCACCATTCATGCTTGCGGACTGGAACAGCATGATTTCATGCGGGCAAGCGCAGCAAATTTCCTGTTTAATCTTTCTGCCCGAAATTATGATGAGAAGAAACTAACCAAAACCTTCCGAACCTGTGCCTCCGGTGAAGGAAGTTGGTTTTCCAAAGCTAATACCAAGATACTGGCTGGTGAAATAGCCACCCTGGATGCATCAGCTTTTCAGGAAATTGCATACCAGGTGCTAACCTTCTGGGATGACCACATTTTTGAATATAAAACCGCAAAGGCAGTATATAAAAATATTTATCTCTTTGCGCTGGCAAGGGATCTGCTCCGAAAACTGGATACTAATAAAAAAGAGCACGATATTCTCTTTATATCCGATGCAACCCGACTTATTCGAAAACTTGTCAAGGAGACGGATGCGCCCTTTATTTATGAAAAGGTAGGCTCCTTTTTTGAAAACTATCTTATTGATGAGTTCCAGGATACGTCCAGGTTTCAATGGGACAGCTTTCGTCCACTCATAGAAAACAGCCTGTCTGAAGGCAAGACGAACCTTATCGTGGGAGATGTAAAACAATCTATATACCGGTGGAGGGGAGGAGATCTGGAATTACTGCAAACCGAAGTGGAGAACACCTTCCAAAGATTTGGTCCGCGTGTCCTGAACCTGGCTACCAATTATCGAAGCCGCAAGAATATCGTCGACTTCAATAATGCGGTTTTTTCAGAGATTCCGGCAGTATTAAAAAAGTCTTTTGAAAAACTCACTGAAGATCCGGTATATGATATTGAATTGAGATTACGGGACATTTTCAGTGACGTTAAGCAAAACTTTGCTGGCAAAGCATCGGATCCGGAAGGCTACGTAGAGGGTAGGTTTCTGGATAATGATACGTATGATGAAATGGTGTTTCCGCAGATTGTGGAAGTGCTTAAAAATCTTCAGGACCGGAAGGTTCCTTTGAAAGAAACGGCAATCCTGGTACGGCGTAACAAGGATGGGAAAAAGATCGCGGAGTATCTCATGCAATACCATGAAGAGGGATATTCATTTGATGTGGTTTCCAATGAGACCCTTCATCTGTCGGCCTCCACCGCAGTGAGCTGTTTAATTGCTGCGCTTCGTTATATAAATAATGCAGAAGATGATTTAACCCGTGCGGCACTTCTGCATTTTTACAGACAGCTGAATTCTTCGGGATCGGAGAGGCATGTTTTTCAACAGGATGAAATGGAGCAGAAGTTGCTTTTGCACATCGCCGCACTAAAGCGCCTCCCGCTTTTCTCCATGGTTGAAAATTTGATAAGCATTCTTGGGTTGCAGGATTCCAGGGGTCATTTTCCCTATTTACAGACATTTCAGGACCATGTCCTTTCATATATGAAAAGGGAGAAAGGGGATGTTCAGGGTTTTATTGATTTCTGGGATGACAAGCTTCATAAAGAAAGCATTCGAATTGCCGATGACCTTGACGCCATCCGCATAATGACCATTCACAAGGCTAAGGGGCTTGAATTTCATTCTGTGCTGCTTCCTTTTTTGAACTGGGATTTGAATAATGACAAGGGCGTTAACTGGTTCATATATGAGACGGATCCTACCGGTCCGACACGTGTGCCGGTTAATTTCTCCAGCGGGCTGAAGGATACAGCCTTTGCTGGTGAATTCAGAGAAGAATCGTATAAGAACTACCTGGATAGTCTGAATATGTTGTATGTGGCTTTTACACGCTCGGCACACGACCTCTGGTTTATGGCAAAGAGAGGCGATTGGGACTCAAGAATTTCAAAGGTAGTGGAAGAACTTTTGCTGAATCCTTCTTTCCCGCTTCCCATACAGCGGGAGGAAGATATTATTAGTTATGGCAATCCTGATTTTGTTTATGCCGGAGCGCCAGGGACACCCTTCCCGGAGATAGAAATTGATCATTATTCATTCTTTGACTGGCAGAAAAAAACGAGGTTAAAACCTGTTCCGGAGCGAATTCGTAATGAGCAGCAGCAGATTTCCATTTCCATTGGAATTCTCGTGCATGATATTCTTTCAAGGGTTAAATATTTGGATGATGTTTCCGGGGTACTTACCGAAACACGTTTTGCTGAAGGTCTGACTGATCAGCAGTTTGAAGGGCTCCGGTCGCGACTTAAGGAAGCTTTCAGAACGCCTGAAGTGCGACAGTGGTTTGATAATTCCTGGGAAGTAAGAAATGAACAGGCTATTTTTTCGAATGGTCAGGAATTCAGGCCTGACAGGGTAATACACCGGCAGGGCCATACCATGGTGATCGATTATAAAACCGGAATCCCCAAATCAGCGGATATGGAACAAATGAAGACTTACCTCTCGCTTGTAAAGGAACTATATACCGGTAAGGTGGAGGGAAGAATTTTATACCTGGAAGATTTAAATATAATTCAAGTACAATGAAGGGGTTTTTATACCAGGTTGCGGAAGAATTGATCCGGGAACATGGCGACGATATGAGTCGTGTAACAGTGGTATTTCCAAACCAGCGTGCCGGATTGTATTTGCGCCAGATTTTAAGAACCAGGGCAGAACGACCTGTTTGGGCCCCGTCCATCATTTCTTTTCGGGAGCTTGTTCAACGTGAATCAAACCTGGTTGTTCCGGATGCGCTTTTTCTCACCTTTGAGTTGTATAAGGTTTATCATAAAATTATTCCCACAGGCGAAGCCTTTGAGGATTTTTACTTCTGGGGGCAGATGTTGCTCCGTGATTTTGATGAGATTGATAAATACCTCGTTCCTGCTCAGAATATCTATAAAGATTTGAGCCGCCAGAAAGAGCTTGATATGGCGTTTGATTTTCTCAGTGAAGAACAGAAAGCGCTTATTCAGTCATTCTGGCGTGGATTTGATGGTGATCGATCTGAGTCACAGGAACAATTTCTTAAAATATGGAACCGGCTGAATGATGTATATGACGCATTCACAGCGCGTCTCAAGGAAGATGGTTATTGCTATGAGGGCAGTATGTACAGACAGCTTGCAGAAAACGTGGAGACTCATAGTTGGAGACAACCGGGTGATATTTTGTGGTTTGCAGGCTTCAATGCCCTCACGTTTGCGGAAGAGAAGATTGTCAAGCACCTGCTCGGGCGTCCGACAACACGAATTTTCTGGGATGTAGACGAATATTACGTTAACGACAAACGTCAGGAAGCCGGACGATTTATCCGTGCTTTCCGGCATGACAGGCAATTGAAACATACCATTCCTGAAGTGCTGCCTGCCATGATCGGTGCAGGTGATCAGGAGGTTCAAATTATCGGCGTGCCTCAATATGTCGGACAGGCCAAACTTTGCAGCAGTTTGCTTCAAAAGACACTGGAGCAAAACCCGGAACTTGATCAACGCCGCATAGCGGTCGTACTTGCTGATGAAACATTATTGCTGCCCGTATTGCATTCGCTGCCCGAATCTGTACAGACCATTAATATCACCATGGGTTTTCCGCTGATCTATGCTCCACTGAGCGGATTTATCGAACTCATTTCTGAATTACATCTGCTGGCCCGCAAACAGGACGGGGAAATCAAATTTCATTACCGTCAGATTCTGGCAATTGAAAATCATCCGATGATGACTGATCACCTGCCGGCAGAACGGCCCTGGAAAAATGAACATGAGCAACGGCTTTACTGGAATATTCCCAGCCTTGCAATCACTCCGCTTTACAGAAAGATTTTCGCGGATACCGATGGAGACTTCGTTTCCTACCTGATATCCATCCTGGAGGAATTATCGGTGATCTCTGCAGAACAGATATCAAACTCACATATTCATTATTTTCTGAAGCACCTGAACCGCTACCGGGAAATGATGGATTATAAAATCGGTGTTGACACCTTCAGGCGTCTTTTCAGGCAACTTGTGCGCATGGATAAAATACCCTTTACGGGCGAGCCCCTGGAGGGATTGCAGATCATGGGAGTTCTTGAAACCAGAAACCTGGATTTCGATCATATATTCGTGCTGGGCATGAATGAAGAATCATTTCCCGCAGGAAAGAACAAGCATTCCTATATTCCATACAATCTGCGGAAGGCCTATGATTTGCCTCATTTTGATCAGCAGGACGCCATTTATGCATATTTGTTTTACAGGCTTCTTCATAATGCGGGTAAGGCCATATTCATTTACAATACGGAAGGGGATGATCTGGGTGGTGAAGAAATGAGCAGGTTTCTCAAGCAACTGATATACGAGCGGCCAATGAAAGTAAGTAATATTCTACTTCGCAGTAAGGCCAATGCCGGGCGAACATCGCCCATCATGGTGCCCCAGGATGAGGAAACATTGGGCCGATTGAGCAGATATACAGGGCGGGATACAAACAAGAGACTCGCTCCCAGTGCGATGAATACGTACCTTGACTGCAGTTTAAAATTTTTCTTCAGGTATGTTGCCAGGCTTTATGAATCCGATGAGCTTGAGGATAATGTGGATGCCCGAACGCTTGGTTCGCTGATACATGAGGGTATCGAATTTCTTTACACTCCGTATTTAGGAAAAGAAGTATCCCCTGAGGACGTTAAAAAACTCAAACCCAGGATCAAGGATGCCGTAATTGCCGGTTTCCGTAAACGATATAAGATTGAAGATGGTGAGCAGTATGAGCCGGAAGGAAAAAATATCATTGCAGCCAGCGTCGCTGAGAAATTTCTGCTAAGAATCCTTGATAAGGATGAAGCCTATGCTCCGTTCAAGGTACTGGGTCTTGAAAAAAAGGTGGAGGGAAGGCGATTGCTGAAGGATGGCATTGAGGTTTATGTTGGGGGTACGGTAGACCGGATTGACATGAAGGATGGTCTGATCCGCATTGTGGATTTCAAGACAGGTTCGGATTCATCGGAGTTCGATGGATTGGATAGTCTTTTTCAGGAAAAAAGGAATAAGGCCGCATTTCAGACAATGTTTTATGCCGTGTTGTATTTGTCAGAGGCCGATACCGACAAGGTTATTCCTGCGGTCTATAACCGAGATGTGCTCTTCCAGGATGCAGACCCCCTTTTCTATGATAAGAAGCTCAAATCGCGCGTAACAAGCCTTTCCGCGTATCGGCAATATGAGCAGGAGCTGGACCAGTTGCTCGGGAAAATCTTTTCTCCTTCCGCTGTGTATGTACAAACGGAGAATTCAAAAATATGTGAATATTGCCCCTATAATATGATCTGTCAGCGCGTCTGATCAGGTGCCAAATAAAATTCCGATAGAAATCTCGAGCCCAGTGTAATCTATTTTTGCATCTTTCCAGTCGATCGGTCGCGTTTCCAGTGGCCCGCTCATCGTTCCTCCTATATAGCTTCCAGTCATTTCAAAGGGCGCATCCCCGATGAAATAGTTAGCCTCCAGTGATACTCCCCACTGATTGGAAACATAGAAAACGAACTCTGTTCCAAAGAAGAAACCCAGTCCAATTCCATGTTTGCCATCCACATCTGAATCGGCCACATCCCATGATTCGTACTTTCGAATGGCCTTGTCCAGGTTGCCATTATTGATTTTGTTGGCGAAACCATAGAAAGCGAAGCCGCCTCCTTTGATGCGGAATTCTGTCGATTGCCCAACCAGCTGCAACACCAGTTCAAGGGGAACCATAATAGTAAAATTAGGACCTACGATCGCATCATTTGTTTCGATATTTTCAATATCCTTAACGTTCATTCCGGACATCCGGTAAAGTGAGAATCCCGTCTGAATAGCCATATATCTGTTCAGGTCGACGCCCACTCCACGCAGTGAAAACGGACTTATGGGGGTGGAAAAGTATCCGTTCTTCGGGATGAAATATGAAAAGGACAAACCTACTTCCTGTGCGCGGGATTTGTATGATGTTGCAGCTGCAATGAGAGTTGTCAGAAGAAAAATGGAGAGGAAACGTTTCATAATTTTATGAAAGGTTAGTGAAAAATTGACATAGCATACTAACTTAACGATTCAAGCTAAACAAACATACATATCATGGTATCAAAACAAAGGCTCTGGCTACTGTTATTTACATTCATTTCTTACATAGCCATGAATGGCTGTACTTCGAAGGAAAACCCCGTGACCGCCGATATGGTGATCAGCGGAGGTACAATCTACACAATGGATCAGACCAATCCGGTGGTGGAAGGAGTGGCAATTGCCAACAAGCGAATTATATATGCAGGACCGGCAGCCGGACTGGAGCAATATATTACTGAAAACACCAGGCAGGTTAACCTGAACGGGAAAACCATGACGCCCGGATGGGTGGAAGGACATGGTCACTTCATGGGAATGGGGTATAACAAGCTGGATCTGGATCTGATGGATGTGAGAAGCTACCAGGAAATGGTGGATCGCGTGAAGGAAGCGGTTGACAAGGCACAGCCCGGAGAATGGATCGTCGGACGGGGATGGCATCAGAGCAAGTGGAATATGCCAGCTGAAGAAATGATCAAAGGGTTCCCTACGAATGACGGATTAAATGAAGTATCTCCGGATAATCCGGTGGTACTGAGGCATGCCTCAGGTCATGCCCTGATCGCTAATGACAAAGCCATGGAAATTGCGGGTGTACTGCCAATGAGTACGGAGAGTATGCAGAACATGGAAATGGAAGGTGGTGAGATCATTCGTGATGAACTGGGTAATCCAACAGGAATCTTTAATGAGCGTGCAATGGGGCTTTTAGCCAAGAACACACCGGAAAATACCCCTGAACGTCAGGCAAAAGCGTTCGCACTGGCGGTCCAAAACAGTTGGGAGAATGGAATAACGGCGTTTCATGATGCAGGAGTTGGACGGGAGACCATTGAATTGTACCGCAGTTATGAAGCGAAGGATTCACTGGGTGTGCGGCTGTATGTGATGGTTACAGGATTTGAGCCTGATTATGTAGAGGAGTGGTTTCAGCGGGGCCCAAAAATTGATACTACAGGGTGGCTTAATATTCGTTCAGTTAAGCTTAATTGTGACGGTGCGTTAGGCTCTCGTGGAGCCTGGTTGCTCGAACCTTATACGGATCGTGCCGGACATTACGGTCATGAGACACTTCCCATGTCTGTCGTTAAGGACATGGCCGAAAAAGGCTTGAAATATGGCTTTCAGATTTGTTCCCATGCAATTGGTGACCGTGCCAATCAGGAAATTCTGGACCGTTACGAAGCAGCTTTCGTGGCAAATCCTGGTGCTGCAGCAGATCACCGCTACCGTATTGAACATGCCCAGCATTTACATCCGGAAGATATTCCAAGATTTGGTGAATTGGGCGTGATACCTGCCATGCAGGCGATTCATATGGCTTCAGACAGGCCATGGGCAATTGACCGTCTTGGAGAGAAACGTATTGTGGAAGGTGCCTATGTGTGGCAGAAACTTCTTCAGTCGGGTGCGAGGATTGTAAACGGCACAGACGTACCGGTTGAACCAATAAATCCCATTGCTTCATTCTATGCAAGTGTGGCTAGAAAAACCCTTGAAGGAACACCGGAGGAAGGGTATGAGCCGGATCAAAGGATGAGTCGGGAGGAGGCATTACGCTCCTATACCCTCGATGCCGCTTATGGTGCATTTATGGAAGATCTTACGGGTTCTATAGAAGTAGGTAAGCTGGCCGATTTTACCGTGCTGGATCAGGATATTATGACGGTTCCTGAAAGCGACATTTTGAATATAAACGTGGCAATGACGATCATTGACGGACGTATTGTATATGAAAAATAACTGGTCACATATTCGAACACCTACGCTCCTGATCGACGAAAAACGGGTTCGAAGGAATATCCACAGGATGGTTACAAAAGCTGCCCGGGCGGGTAAGGTATTCAGGCCTCACTTTAAAACTCATCAGTCCCGGGCGATTGGGGAATGGTTTCGGGATGAGGGTGTATCCCATATTACCGTTTCTTCCGTTGGCATGGCAGAATATTTCGCATCCAATGGTTGGAATAACATTACCATTGCATTTCCATGCAACCTGAGGCAGATCGATCGTATCGATGAGCTGGCCTCAAAAATTGATATTTCGATCCTGGTGGATAGCGAAGACGTCGCTGAACAGATCAGTAAACTCGTTAATCACAAATTGAGGGTATTTGTCGAGATTGATACGGGAAGCGAAAGAACGGGGATCAGGTATGATAATCCTGAAGCGATTATGCGCCTGTATGCGCTGATCGAGGAGTCTGAATTTCTTGAATTTGCCGGCATTTATTCACATGCCGGACATACGTATGCCTGCCGTAGCAGGGAAGAAGTGAAAAAAACCGCCAACGAGGCCATTGACCGTCTCGAGCAGGTAGCGGCGGTTTTCGAGAAAAAGATCGGCGTGTGCTATGGTGATACTCCGGGATGTACTGTGCTGGATGATTTTGGGGATATTATCACCGATTTGAGTCCGGGTAATTTCGTTTTTTATGATATGATGCAGGTCCATATTGGTGTCTGCGAAGTTGATGATATCGGAGTGGTTCTATGCTGTCCGGTTGTCACTGAAAAGACCATTGAGCCGGTGGTTACGTTGTATGGCGGTGCCGTCCATTTTTCAAAGGAACAGCTCGACGATAAATCCTTCGGAAAGGTCGCCATGCTGAACCCTTCCGGATGGGAGGATTCGGTTGTGGGCAGCCTGGAACGAATTTCACAGGAGCATGGGATGGTCAGACTGGATGGCGTAACAGCCAAAGCGGGGGATGTTTTGGCAATTTTACCGGTGCATTCATGCCTTACAGCTGAATGCATGGCAAAATACCTGACACTTAATGGTGTCTACCTTGATCATTACCAAAAAAGCCGGTGAAGCACCGGCCTTCTTTTATTTCAGAAATTTCTGTGTTTTCTTCTTCAGATGATCCCGATCGGAGGTGATCGCCGGGTCGCTGAAAATTTTACTTGAAAGCTCTGCGATTACGCCCTTCTTGTATCCAAGTCGCTCGGCAATATCCTGGCAGAAAGCTATTTCACTTTTAAATACCTGTCCGTCCACTTTCATCAGTTGCACCACGTGATACAAATGTTCAAATTTCTGATCGCTACTGAGCGTGCTGAGATCTCCAATCGGCTTTGCCGGATTACCCAGCATTTGGTCAACTTCTTCCCTGGACAGGCCATTTGACTGTCCGATCATGTGGATCAGTCGGGCTTCCTTCTCAGCCACCTGATTATCACTGGCTGCCAGCTGTATCAATACATTAAGTCTTTCTTGTACCATGATTAAAAAATGATTGCGTTTTTCAAAGCTTAAATGTATTTAAAAATCCGGCACGGAACTGGTCAAAATACCGCCGAATTATTACACTTGTAGTTATTTCAACATTTGATGAACCACTGATGCAACCCTTGATGTCTTGTTTTGTCTTTGGATTGAATATTAATTTTAAAAGCATGAAAACCAAGTATACCTTATTCTTATTCGTAGCCGCACTGTTTCTGGCATCCGGCACAGTATTTTCGCAGCAATCCCAGGAACGAAATGTCGGTTCTTTCAGTGAAATTAAAGTAGGCGAAGCCATTGATCTTTACCTGATACCAGGGTCTGAAGACAAGCTTAGAATTGAAATCGAGGATGGCCGGTTTGATGATGTTGAGACGAAAGTATCGGGCGGCACATTGAAAATTGGTATGCGCCCTGGTAATTACCGGCATACCGTTAAAGTATATGCTACCTATCGAAAACTTGATGGTATTACGGCTACCAGCGCCAGCAATGTTTATACCGAAGGTGTTCTGCGTACGAACAGACTTAATATTTCAATATCAAGTGCCGCATCTGCCGAAATGGAAGTGGAAGCTGAGTTGCTCCAGATTAGCGTAAGCAGCTCAGGAGATCTTGAAATTAGTGGCAAAGCACAAAATGCCAATATTGATGTGTCCAGTGCAGGTGATGTAGATGCGTATGACCTTATCCTTGATGCGGTTCAGGTGCAGGCAAGCAGTGCAGGCGATGCCAAGGTCTTTGCCAAAAATTCGATCCAGGCTCATGCCAGCAGCGGAGGTTCCGTGAAATATCGCGGCAACCCCACAAGGTCACAGACGGATAGCAGCAGCGGAGGCTCCGTCAGAAAATCAGGAGATTAAAACAGGCCCTGGCAGATAATGTCAGGGTTATTTTTTTCGTCTAGAGCGAAGGCGCTCTTCCTGTTGATTTAATTCAAAATTCAATAACGCTACGTGAAAATGCCTGAAATAATCATCGGCAACAGCGTGAGCGGATGTATCAAACTGTGATACGTTCTTCCATTTGCCTGACAACTTCTGAATTGAAAAATTGATCATGTTCTTTCTGTTCAGTTTTAAAAAATCAGTTTGAATATTAAATAAAGTACCAAACAAGTATGCATAACGAGTAAAACGGAAAAAATGTTCGCTAATTGTAAAAAGTGTTAAAATCGTACAGATATTGTACGTTTTTGAACATACCTGAAATTGCGAATTGTACAATGCTGCTTAAGGAGGCTGATTTAATTCATGGCATATCTATTGTGGTAGAACAACACAACTGAACTTTTTACGTTATCACCGCATGAATCGCATCACTCGTTTTTTTTGGGTATGTTCAGGAGCACATCTTGACACCCTCGAGCAATGTCCCAGTGAGTCTTCCAAATATTCAGGTATCGGGGCAACCATATTTTTCACCGGATTATTTGCTGCCGTTGCTGCAGGTTATGCCTTGTACACTGTTTTCGACAGTGTGATTTGGGCAGGCTTGTTCGGAATCGTCTGGGGATTGATGATTTTTAATCTCGACCGCTATATAGTTTCCGGGATGAGAAAGGAAGGATCACTTTGGAAACAACTGCTTACAGCAACACCAAGACTGTTGCTTGCACTGCTCATTTCTTTGGTAATCGCCAAACCGCTCGAACTCAAAATTTTTGAAAAGGAGATTGGTGAGGAATTGCTTGTGATGCATCAGGAAAAGAAAAAGCAGCAGGAAGAATTGATTCGCGGCAGGTATGAGGCAGATCGTAACCTGGCCGAAAATCAAATCCAAAGTTTGCAGAATGAAATCAATCAGAAAGCCGCGATACGTGATGATCTTGCCCGTATAGCCCGGGAAGAAGCAGATGGAACAGGTGGTACCATGCAACGTAATGCCGGGCCGATCTATAAGATTAAAAAAGCCGATGCCGACCGGGCCGAGGCGGAATTCAATGAAATCAGCAAACGGAACGAGGGCCTGATTGCAGAGCAGCGAACAAGGCTGGTATCTCTTGATAGTGCCATGCTGGCCGACCGTGCTGCTATGAATGCCGAGGTGGCGGATGGTCCTGCGGCCCGAATGGATGCACTAAGCCGTCTTACTGCCAAGAGTAGTGCCATATGGATGGCCAATATTTTTATTATTTTATTATTTCTCGCAGTTGAAACTGCCCCGATCTTTGTGAAGCTGATCTCGTATAAAGGTCCGTATGATAATCAGATTCGGGTAGTTGAATATCCTTTTGAAACCAACAGGGTAGAAAAACTAGCACGAACCACAGCAGAAACCCGGGAGCGCACCTCAGATCTTCCCGACTTCGATCGTAAACATGCCAATGACAAACTTGATGTACTGCTGAAGTCAGGGTAATTGACGTCCTTCACCTTTCCAGTGCCGTTCATTCAACGAATAATGAATGGCCAGGCCGATAAGTGAACTAAGTACTGTTATTAGGAAAAAAAGCATTGAAATCGCAACAGAAATTTCCTGGTTCAGGCCAAATAGCTGCGCTCCGTAGAGAAAAACCAATTCCCTTAACCCAAGTCCGCCTACCGTGATCGGTATGATAGTCGCTACTGAAGATACCAGAAAAATTGCGAGATAGGGTAGGTATTCTTGGTGTATGCCTAATCCGTAAATCAAGGCGACGACGCAGGCCATTTGCAATACCTGAATGCTCAGGGAAAGTCCAAAAGTTGCTGGTAAAATCGAACGAAACGATGGAAATATTCGGTAATACAGGTAGATGCCGAATGGTAAGGCCAAAAGCAGCAACCAATTGATCCAGGACGGGTGGTCCGGCAATCGCGGCATTAATGAAAGTGACATGGTTATAACCAACAGATAAATAGCCATAAGCCCGTTAATCCTGTCGGCGACCATGGCCCTGACTAGAGATGGAAAGGAAGTGCCAAATTTTGAATTTAGCAGGTATGCTTTGTATCCGTCACCTCCTATGCCACCCGGGAGCAGGAGATTATAGAACATCCCGATGTAATAAAGTTTCAGATTGAAATTTACCGAGAGGTATGTTCCTATCCGGCCAAAAAAATTATTCAACCGTACGCTGCTGATTACCTGTGATGCGTTGAATGCGATCAGCGCAAGCAGCAAAAATATTGGATTGGTGGATGTGAGATGTTTTAGGGAAGCACTAAAATCAATTTGTCTGAGGAGCAGATAAAGCGCAAGGACGGTTCCGGCAACCTTAATTATGAATTTTAACCTTTGATTCAATTTTGATCGGTTTGGAGATGATGCGCCTGATTTTATAGGTTGCTTTGTGCTGAGATTCATAATAAGTACGCATAATAAGTTCCGTAATGATGCCGAAAGTAAGAAGTTGAATACCCCCGATCAGGAAGATTGCACCAAGGATGAGTATGGGTCTTCCCCATATATCCTGCCCGAGGATTTTTAAAATGAGAAGATAAAAATAAATTACCGATCCCAGTCCTATGGAAATGAGCCCGGCCGGTCCGAATAAATGAATGGGACGTTTTAAATATTTTTGAAAAAATAACAACAGAATCAGATCGCTTAACACACGCATTGTTCGACCGATCCCATATTTAGATTTGCCAAACTTGCGTGCATGATGCTTTACATTCATCTCCGAAATTCGTGCACCATCGAAACTGGCCAGAATAGGAATAAAACGATGCATCTCTCCATAAAGCTGCAAGTTTTTGGCTGTTTCCCGCCGAAAAACCTTGAGTGTGCAGCCGTAGTCATGGACATGAACACCCGAGATATTCCTGATCACGTAATTGGCAATTTTGCTTGGTAATTTCCTTAGAATAAATCCGTCCTTCCGGTTTTTCCGATTTCCAACGATGAGATCGAGATCCTCCCTGATGAGTTTATCCAGCATTAGAGGGATATCTGCCGGGTCATTCTGCAGGTCAGCATCCATGGTAACAATAAATTCTCCACTGGCCTGTTCAATTCCCGCGGCCATGGCTGGTGTCTGGCCGTAATTCCGGTTGAGGACTACAATGTGATGGGGATCATCCAGATGCCGCCGTAATTCCTCAACAGTACCGTCATTAGATCCGTCATCAACAAAGATTACCTCGTAATTAAACCCCTTTAATGCATTATCAATGCTTTCAACGAGATAAGGAACGTTTTCGCGTTCGTTAAGCATGGTTGTAACCACCGAAATTTTGAGGGGAGCAAGTTCCATCACCAATTAAAAACTGATATAGTAAGCTACGTAATTAATATCTTTTTTGTTCCAAATAAGTAAGCTGCTTATTAGACACTGAATTTACGGATAATTGGTGCATCTGAGGAGAAATTACTGTGTATTACTGTTTTTCCTGACCAGAATCATCTGTTTTGCCAATATTTCCAGCTTTATTTCCCTGATGAATCCTATAGCCGCTGTCGTAATAGAGATGATCAATCCAGGTGATGTTATTGTGCCTGCTTAACACAGTGAGCTGGCCCAATTAATAAGATTTGATTAGAATTCCAGCCCGGAATAAATACTGGGATCAATCATTTTTAGTATTCAGGTTGTTTTATTGGCCAGATAGGTCGATTTCAAAGCAATTCCTGAAATTAAGGAGATATATTTTCAAAATCGTGGGTTAATTATTACCCACATGGTCAAAATATTGATATTTTTGTTCACACATTAAATAAATCAACAACCACATGACTACATTGCGAAAAACGGCCCTTGAAAGGGCAAATAGCCGTCCGAAGATTAAAGTTGAATCGCCTGGACGGATTTCAGAATATTTTGGTCGGGATGTTTTTGGATTACTTGAAATGCAGAAACTCCTTGCTCCCGATGTATTCAAAAAAGTAAGCAGGGCAATAGATGCGGGTACAAAGATAGATATTGAAACAGCCGATGCAGTTGCTTCTGCGGCTAAATCCTGGGCGACCACTAAAGGAGCTACACATTATACTCACTGGTTCCAGCCGCTTACAGGATCTACTGCAGAGAAACACGATACATTTTTTGATGCCCTGTCTGGAATTGAAAAATTCAAGGGAACGGCGTTGGTACAGCAGGAACCGGACGCTTCCTCTTTCCCTAGTGGGGGTATTCGAAGCACTTTCGAGGCACGTGGTTATACAGCATGGGACCCAACCTCACCGATGTTTATTTATGGGGTAACACTCTGTATCCCTACGATTTTTGTTTCCTTTACCGGTGAATTGCTTGACAATAAAGCTCCATTAATGAAGGCAGTTGATGCCGTTGATGCAGCAGCAACCCGTGTAGTACAACTCTTTGATAAGAAAGTAACGCGTGTAAAGCCTTCTTTGGGATGTGAACAGGAATACTTTGTCGTTGATAAAGACCTTTATAACGCGCGTCCGGATCTTGTAATGGGTGGACGTACCGTATTTGGTCATAACCCCGCGAGAGGTCAGCAGCTGGACGACCATTACTTCGGCTCAATCCCTCCCCGTATATACAACTTCATGAAGGATTTTGAGATCGAAGCACTAAAGCTTGGTATCCCTGTGAGTACACGACATAACGAAGTGGCGCCGAGCCAGTTTGAAGTGGCACCTGTATTTGAAGATATCAATGTGGCCACAGATCATAATCAACTATTGATGGATGTGATGTCTAAAGTGGCAGAAGGTCACAACCTGAAAGTCCTTTTTCATGAGAAGCCATTTGCTGGTCTCAATGGAACCGGAAAACACAACAACTGGTCACTCATTACCAATACCGGCATCAACCTGTTCAAGCCGAGCAGCAGTGCCCGTGAGAACCTGCTATTCCTTGTATTCTTCGTGAACACAATTAAAGCGGTATACGAATATGCAGATCTTCTCCGTGCAAGTATCGCCTCTGCCGGCAATGATCACCGTTTGGGTGCCAATGAAGCTCCTCCGGCAATCATGTCGGTCTTCATCGGCTCAACCCTCACATCAGTTCTTGACGAGCTTGAGAAAAACGGAAATGTAAAGGTCGAAAAAGGTGACAACATGTATATGAAGCTGGGTATCGATAAGATCCCTCAGATCATTCTTGATAATACAGACCGTAACCGTACTTCACCATTTGCATTTACCGGTAACAAATTTGAATTCCGCGCAGTTGGAGGTGCTCAAAACGTTGCGGCTCCTATGACAGTCCTGAATCTGATCGTCGCTCAACAGCTGAATGAATTCTATACAGAGGTCGAAAAGGAGATAGGTAAGGGAGCCGAGAAGCGTATGGCCGTTGTAAACGTATTGCGTAAATACATCAAGGACAGCAAAAAAATCCGATTCGAGGGAGACGGTTATTCAGATGAATGGGTGAAAGAAGCTGCAAAGCGCGGACTTGAAAACGTGAAGGATACTCCCCGGGCACTTGATGCTTATATCACCAAGAAATCGAAGAAGATTTTTGAGGCCAACGGTGTATTGAGTGAAAAAGAGCTTGAAGCCCGCAATGAGATTTACTGGGAAAACTACATCATGAAAATTCAGATCGAATCTCGTGTGATGGGTGATCTTGCTGCTAACCACATTGTACCCACGGCCGTTAATTATCAGAATAAGCTGATACAGAATGCGAATGGTTTGAAAGGACTTGGAATTTCGAATAAGGAGGTTGTGAAAGTAATCGAGAAAATTTCGGGATACATTCATACCATTCAGACGGAAGTCGATAGCATGATTGAAGAGCGGAAACGTGTCAACAAGATAGAAGACACACGTGAAAAAGCCATTGCGTATTGTGATGACGTCAAAGGTAAATACTTCGATAAAATCAGATACGCTGTTGATAAGCTTGAGTTACTCGTTGATGATGAGGACTGGCCGCTTGTGAAATACCGCGAGATGCTGTTCCTTCGTTAATGATTAACGGAAAAAAAGAAAAGGCCATTGAAATTTCAATGGCCTTTTTTATGCTGAATGGGAATGTGATTTATTAATGAAACGTAGCTTGTATGCGACCGCCCGCTCCTCGGGGGTCGTTAAAAATATATTGCCATTTCTATCATATTTGACCCACGCTAACGCATGGGTCATTTTTTTATTACTCTTTTGCTCAGATAAAGAAAAACGACCCCTGAGTGACGGGGGTCGCATACGTGAGAGAAATATGGTAAAGAAAAACGACCTCTGAGTAACGGGGGTCGCATATGTGAGAGAAATATGGTAAAGAAAAACGACCCCTGAGTGACGGGGGTCGCATACGTGAGAGAAATATGGTAAAGAAAAACGACCCCTGTGTAACGGGGGTCGCATATGATACGTTCTCTGCAGAATTATTCTCAGTGAGCAGCGAAGGTGGAGCGTGCAAAGGACAGTAGTATATGCCCTGTCGAAATGATTACTTTTTATTTAGTATCGTGCCTAATTCTTCGGTATTACTAAGTACCCGAACTGCAGCCTGAAGATCCGGATCAGCATCAAACGTAGACTCAATAGAGCCCCGTTCCAGGTAATATCTGCCGGCAATCTCCTCTTCCAGAAGGGTTTTAATTTGAGATTTATACAGGTCAAGGTCTTTTTCCTTGCTTTGCTCAATCACTTCTTCAAGCTCGTTCAGCTGGTCCTTGATCAGATCATAGTATTTCTCATCACTGGCATTTTCGATCATATCCTCCAGGTTCTTTTCAACCTGGGTTCTATAGGAGTAATCCTGAGTTTTCAACCAGGATTTGAATGCCTCATATTCCTTATCGGATAACGAAAACTGATCGGCTGCCGGAATTTCCGGGTTATCATAGTAATACCGGGTGGCGTAATCGAACAGTATTCCTTTCGTTTGAAGTACATAAGCAATAGCGGAAATATCTTCGCCTTCTACGCTGATATCAGGATCAATTCCGCCGCCATCAAACACTTTTCGGCCATTTTTAGTGGTAAACTCGGTTTTCAGGGAATCCGGAATTTTACCTACGCTTCCGTCAGGTCTGCGATGAGAATAATCCAGCGCCTGAATGCATCTTCCTGATGGAGTATAGTACTTGGCGGTAGTTACTTTAAGCTGTGAATTATAGGAGAGGGGACGGCTTACCTGAACCAGTCCTTTGCCAAATGACTTTTCACCCACAATAACCGCACGGTCATAATCCTGAAGCGTCCCCGCTACAATTTCAGAAGCGGAGGCACTGCCGCTGTTGATCAGTACAGCCAGTGGTATTTCCGTATCCACAGGGTTGTCCAGTGTTTTGTAAGTCTGGTTGTTATCTTCAATTTTTCCCTTGGTGGAAACGACGTCCATGCCCTTGGGAATAAAAACATTGGTGGTATTGACCGCTTCAAGTAACAGACCTCCGGGGTTTCCGCGAAGATCGAGGATGATTTTTTTCGCACCCTTTTCCTTCAATGCCTGAACTGCATTTTTTACTGAGCGCCCTGCCTGGTCGGTGAACTCGGTTAATTTAACCATTCCAATATCTGCCGTTACCATGCCGAAATAGGGGACATTTTCGATTTTCACCTTTTCCCGCTTGAAAGTTAACTTGATGGGGGTTGGTGTATTATAGCGCCTCACGGTCATTTCCACATCCTTGTTGGATTGACCCTTCATCAATTCATTTGTTTCATCACGGGATAGATTTTCAATTGAAACCCCGTTGATGGCAATCACTTCATCACCGATCTTTAGTCCGTTCTTCTGTGCTGAGTATCCGTCCATCAGCATGATTACCTTTACTTTTCCATTAATGCGACCGGTAACGGCACCAATTCCGCCATACTCACCACTGCTTTGGGTTCTGAAATCCTCAATGTCGTCCTCTGGAATATAATTCGTGTACGGATCAAGACTTGCCAGCATGGCATCAATTCCTGAGCGCATCAGCGTATTCGGATTCACCTCGTCTACATAGAGCGCATTTACCTCTTTATAAAGGGTGGCAAAGATGTCCAGGTTCCGGGCGATATCGAAATAACGGTCATCCGGGCCATTGAACGAAAAGAAAATTACCGGGGCAGCGGCCAGGGCAAATACCCATCCCATTTTTCGTAAGGAAGTACGCATATGATCTCGTGGTTTAATCAGGGAAACGTAAGCAGAAAGCTTTTGGTTTCCCTTGTAAGGCATTCATTCAACATTGAAGATACTCAATTCTGTGTAAACCGGATATTATAAAACCCGGAATCTCCGGGTTTTATAATGATTGTAATCGTTTTATGAGAGAATATCAGGCGGTTATATTGGACGGGTTGAAACGGAAAATCTTTTCTAGTCCGTCATTTGAATTCATCGACACGTTCAGATCATGTATGAGACCATCTTTCAGGCTATATACCCAACCGTGAATGTAGGGGAATTCACCTGTTTCCCATTCTTCCTGGACAAATGAAACTTTAGCCAGATTCCCAACCTGCTCAATAATGTTCAATTCAACAAAACGATCAAACCTCTTTTGATCATCCTTGATATTGTTCAACTCCTCTTCATGGGTGCGATAGACATCCTTGATATGCATCAGCCAGTTGTCTAAAAAGCCTAATTTCTCATTGCTCATTGCCGCCTTAACCCCACCGCAGCCGTAATGTCCGCAGACGATGATATGCTTCACTTTTAACACTTTCACCGCATAGTTTACCACGCTCAAAAGATTACTATCGGTGTGCACAACCATATTGGCAATGTTGCGCTGGACGAAAATGGATCCAGGCAAGGCATTCGTTATTTCAGTGGCCGGAACCCGACTGTCGGCGCATCCGATCCATAAAAACTTAGGATGTTGACCTTCTGAAAGTCGTTCAAAGAAATCCGGCTTCATTCGAAGGGTATTCCGAACCCAGTTGATATTCCCTTCCTGCAATTCTTTAATACTATTTGGCATGATATTGATCTTTATGTGATATTAACTTCAATTTAATTATTTATTAAATAGCATGGATAGTCCCTGCTACCCTAAAACACCCGGTTGGTTATCATGAACCGATTTAAGCTTTAGCTCAATATTTTTGTACTGGGCTGTTTCCTTAAAATTTTCGATGACCTCAAGGACATCGTAATCAATATTTCGTGTGCCCGACCCATCGATCGTTACAATGGAATTTTCGGGCAATTTCCGAAGTGTAAGTAGCATACTTCCCTTGTTAATGAATGTAACCTCTTCAGCCAGTTTGATTGTGATCCTTTGCCGGTGGCCATCCTTATCTTCTTCGAACCGGTAGGGCGATCGGTAAACGTTTCGTAAGATATAAAAGATGGCAACCCCCATACCAATCAGAATTCCCTGCAGCAGGTCTGTAAACAAGATCGCGACTACCGTCACAATGAAAGGCACAAATTGTTTCCACCCCAGTTGATACATTTTACGAAACAGAGAAATTTTGGTTAGTTTATATCCTACGACCAACAGGATTGCCGCGAGTGCCGATAATGGAATCAAATTCAGAATTGTTGGGATTAAGATAATGGAAAGCAACAGCAGCACTCCATGAATTACAGCCGACATTTTTGATCGTGCACCAGCATCGATGTTCGCGGAACTTCGCACGATTACTGAAGTCATCGGAAGCCCTCCGATCAGACCTGCGACCATATTCCCGATACCCTGCGCCCTTAATTCCCTGTTGGTGGAGGTGATCCTTTTCAGGGGATCGAGTTTATCTGTTGCCTCGATGCATAGCAGCGTCTCAAGACTCGCAACAATAGCAATGGTGAAGCCAGCGATATAGACATTAATATTGGTCAGTATCCCGAAATCAGGAAATGTAAACTGCCCCAGGAATTCAGCCGTGGAAGCAGCCACAGGTATGGTTACAAGATGCTCACCATGAAGGGCCCAGTCAGAATTATTTCCGTCGAAATATTGATTCAGCAGGATGCCGGCAGCAACCGCTACAAGACCTCCCGGAATAAGTTTGAATAACATTTTCTGACGGATCGCCGGGATCTCCCATATCAGTAAAATGGCCAGACATACTACACAAATGATGAGTGCTCCGGGCTGTATGAATTCTGTCGCACGAAGAATTTCAGTAAAAGTATTTTCACCATCCGCCTGAAAAAATGATAAGTCGCCCTCATAATCTGCATCCCAGCCAACCGCATGGGGAATCTGCTTCATGATCAGGATAAGTCCGATGGCTGCAAGCATTCCCTTGATGACGGAGGAAGGAAAGTAATGGCTGATGATTCCGGCCTGTGCCACACCCAATGCAAACTGGATGATCCCCGCAATTACGACTGCAGCGAGGAATGCTTCGAAACTACCCAGGCTGAAAATTGCATCCAGAACAATCACGGTAAGTCCGGCCGCCGGACCGCTAACACTCACATGTGATCCGCTGAAGAATCCAATGACGATACCCCCGATGATCCCTGATATAAGTCCGCTGAACAATGGTGCCCCCGATGCAAGTGCTATTCCTAGGCAGAGTGGAAGGGCCACCAGGAATACCACCAGTCCGGATGGAAAATCATTTTTCAAATTTGAGAATAATCCCGTTTTCATAAATGGCTGATTGAATGTAATCCCGAAGGAATACAGGTTAAAGTTATGGAGTTGATCTTGTGGCGTTAACTGGTCAGGTATCGCTGCCCCGCTCCGGAGGGGGAGTGAACACATCCGAATGAACCATGCTTAAATATGGATTCAGTAATTCCGGAATGTTGTTGTTTTCCTGCAAAGTAATTCCGTCTGTTAATCCAGGCGAATAAGCGTAAAAGTCCTTTCCGTCCTCACATTCGTTTTCATGCTGATCTCCTGCGGGTTGATGATCGTCTGCCGGCAGGTGGTAACATGCTGAGTCTTCTGAATAAACCACCGAAAGGATAGGGGGTGTAACGAAGGACAATACCAGGCTGAGACTGATCAGAAATGTTAGGATGGTGGATTTATTCATATAATGATCAGGCATTCGTGCTATTGCCCGGATTGATATACTTTCAATTTAATTATAATGGATGTAAATAGATAGTTTCCCTAAACCAAATATTATTTGGTTTAGGGAAACGGGCAATTATTGTAAGTATATAAAATACTATAAATCAGATATATAGAATCATTTACTTAAAGTATATAATTAATTTATTCTTTTCGAATTTTAGCCTGCTTTATTATATAAGCGTTGTTAATCCTGGATGAGATTACCGCTTATCAGATTAAATGTAACGGTTGATCCATTGATAATAAGACTGGCGGTTCCGTCTCCATTAAAGGTGATGGAACCCTTTAAGGTATAGGATCGGTCACTACGGGTAACCTGAATTTCATAAAGGCCGGATCCTGAAATGATGGTTTGTGTTTCAGGGTCAATTGTAAGTGAGGTAAGCGTAATATCCACATTTGAGCTGCCGTTGATATTTTCCCGCTCCTTCACGTTATATTCTCCGGATCGGTCATAGGTTCCGTTGTAAACCAGGTTTTGATTGGCATCCAGTGAGATTTCAAAATCTCCGTTTCCGTCATGTGACCAGGTGAGTTTTGGGCCGTCGAAGGAGCCACTGTAGGTAAAATCAACGGAAAGGCTGACGGGTACTTGTATGGAACTGCAATTTACAGATACGTCGTAGCTGTAGCTGTAATTATACGTTACCATACTTCCATCAGTACTCGATATTTGCTCAGACCCGCTGTCTGTATAATCACATACCGCACTTCGCCCATTGGCAGAACCCTGCGCCGTTTGGTAAAGGGCCACTGATTCCTGGAGGAGTGCATTAACACCGTAAGTGTTGGAGGCTACCGATGCTGCAACCAACAGTGAAACTTCTTCGGAAGCTTCGGGACTGATTTTTTCACCTTCATCATTACAGGCGGTGAGGAAACCAACGGTAATCAGTGCTGACAAAAATAGGATGTTCTTCTTCATTGTTAAAAAATTTGTTCCATGTTGATACACCGTTTTGTGGAGGCGTAACCGTCATTCAACGATTAAATCCACCACTTGTGGACTTGATTCCTTTCTGTTGTATATTTTCACATAATAATGAACGATCGAACTATTGGCAGTGAGTCATTTCAGGGCATTCGAATGGATCGCATGGAGGATATCTATGACCGATCCGGCGGGAGGCCCGGTGAACCCCACCGGCATGACTACTTCACCATCGTATGGGTACACAAGGGTAACGGAACTCATTTGATTGACTTTACCAATTACTCGTTAGGTGAGAATCAGATGTATTTCATATACCCCGGTCAGATTCATCACCTGGTGACAAACAACAGACCACAGGGCTGTGTAATCAGCTTTACCGCAGAATTTCTCTCTGCCAATAATATTTCCATGAGCTTTCTGGAACGCATCAATTTATTCAGAACAGGTAGTGACTCTTCCCCGCTCATCATTCCCGAAAATTTGATCGACAGATTTGATCAACTATTTACGCTGATGTATGACTTGTATGAATCTTCCATATCTTACAGGTCTGAAGCTCTTGGCTCATTACTGAAGCTTGTCCTTGTGCTTTCGAATGAAGCATGCGCGAGACCGGAAACGAATCATCAGCATGAACAGGGAACTTCGTTGCTCAGTCAGTTTCGTAACCTGGTGGAATTAAATTATTCCAGGGAGCATAAAGTCCAATGGTACGCTGGAGCCCTGTTCATTACACCCAAACACCTGAATGCAGTTGTCAAGAATCTGCTCGGACAAACCGCAAAGGAATTTATTCAGGACCGGATTGATACCGAAGCCCGCAGGTTATTGCTGCATACCGACCTTACCGTTAAGGAAATTGCCTTCCGTCTTGGCTTCAGCGATCCCCTTCATTTCAGTCGCTACTTTAAGAATCATACGGGCCGTTCCCCGAGTGAATTCAGAATCTGAGACAATTTCCGACATTTTGCTATGATAACAAGTGATATCTCCATGATCATTTCTTCAAATTATGCGTTATAACATATAAATAGAAAATTTGAGCTATGAAAACAATATTGCACAAATCAAATACAAGGGGTCACGCCAATCACGGATGGCTCAATTCATATCATACGTTTAGTTTTGCAGGCTATTATGATCCGGAGCGGGTACATTTTGGTAAACTCCGTGTGCTGAATGATGATACTGTTGCCCCGGGCAGGGGATTTGGAACACATCCCCACGACAATATGGAAATTATTTCCATTCCGTTATCCGGAGACCTGGAGCATAAGGATAGTATGGGAAATACCACAGTAATCAAGCAGGGAGATGTTCAGGTGATGAGCGCCGGAACGGGCGTATTTCACAGCGAGTACAATAAGAATCAGGATCAGGAAGTGAAATTCCTTCAGATCTGGGTTTTTCCGAATAAAAAGAATGTGGAGCCCAGGTATGACCAGATTTCAATTGGCGAAATTGCCGAGAAAAATGCCTTTTATCAGATCCTGTCACCTAACGCTGATGACCAGGGTGTCTGGATACACCAGGATGCGTGGTTCCATATTGGTGAATTTGATCAGGGCGCTGCTGCTGAATATTCGATCCATAAGGAAGGAAACGGTGTTTATGCATTTGTGCTTGACGGGGAAGTAGAGATTGGTGAACAAAAACTTGCCACGCGTGACGGATTGGGCATTCTGGAAACGGATGCATTCCAGCTGAAGGCATCATCGCCATCGCGTGTTCTGTTAATGGAAGTACCTATGAATTGAGAAATGATGATAGAAACAATAGATATAAAACAGGCAAAAACGAGGTACAATGTACTCGATGTGATCCGCAAGAGGTGGAGCCCGAGGTCATTCAGTAAATACCCGCTCATGCCAGAGGAAATTGAGACGCTGCTTGAAGCGGCTACATGGGCACCAAGTGCGATGAATGAACAGCCATGGAGGTTTGTAGTGGCCTCAAAAGAGGATGAGGAAAAGTTCAGGAAGCTGGCAGATTTTCTTGTTCCCGGAAACCGGGTATGGGCCGAAAATGCAGCTGTATTAATGGTTGTTTTCGGGGTAACAACCTATGCCAGAAATGGGAAGGAAAATATCAACGTCGGGCATGATGTTGGGATGGCCACCCAGAACCTGCTGCTGCAGGGCGTAAGTATGGATGTTTACGGCCATGTGATGGAGGGTTTTGACAAGGATCGGGTTATAGAGGAATTTCAATTACCCGATAATATACGGCCTTTAACCATGCTTGCACTTGGCCGGCTGGATGTTCCGGATCTGCTTGAAGAACCGTATTACTCACGCGAACAGAGTCCTCGTACCCGCCGTTCGGTGGAAGATTCAGTAATATCTTTTCCGGAGATGTGACTTTTTAGTCAAAGCCGGTTATAGTAATAAAGCGCTTCGTCAGGGAAGAGTCGTGACTGCATGAAGTGTTGAAATCAGGATGTCCGCAGTTCGCGCTGCGGACATTTCTTTTTATTCCGGTTCGGCCCTGTTGACTTTTGGTGAATAATGTCGTTTGAGCCATTTGCTCAGTCCTTCATATCCGGGGAAAAGAACGCGTTCATTGATATTTACCTGGTCGAGTTTGTCCCGGATTTCCCATTTCAACTCAGAGGGTATTCGGATGCGAAAGTACATTTCAGGTTTATTCAAAAGCCAGTCATCAAGCATAAGCCCGGGGTGCGACATAAATGTAAATATTGCATACTGGTTAACAATCCTTGAGTCAAGTGATGGTGGTTCAAAAGGAACTACAAACTCATCTGTCTGGCTGGTAAGCTCGGTGATATTATTGTAGGCTTCATTCAGCATTTCTGTCGTAAAGGAATTCGATCCAACAAGTCGAAGCTGATTACGTAAATTATCCGGAAGATAATTCTTAAGTTCCTCATAATTTAGCGCCCATATGACCCCATCACGATTAAACTGGGTTATATCAGCCGTAGCAAAATGTAAGGCCACCAGGGGTGAATAGGTCCAGTCGAGCAGCCGGGTGGGAAGGCCGTGATGTTGTGCCAGCGCGAGCCAGTCCCAGTCGGTATTATTAACAATATCCGGCCGGTGCGCGTATTTCTTGAAATTTCTCAGCAGGTGGAATTCCAGTTTTTCGTAGGGTCCTCCCAGCCGGGTCAGCGATGTCTTTAGTCGGTACTCAAATTGGGATAAGCCACGATAAATAAAAGGGGAACGCACTCTGCCAAGCCGGTCATTAAAAGCATCCTGAAACAATAGTTCCTGTAATTCCAGCCAGCTGGATGGGGTAAGGGCCTCCTTCAAATCCATAGTTTTTCTGCGATGATCGATTGAAAAGTTATCTAATTTTTCCCGATTCCTCCGAATATTTTATTAAATCTGTTATTCTGAATTACGCTTTCCATAGAGCTGACCTACCCGGAAGGCAGCAGATAATGCCGCCGGTATCTCAGCCTCTGCCTGAATCACTTTGGCTTTGGCTTCCTGTGTACGTGCTACCATTTCCTGTTCCAGTGCCACGGCCATTGCTCTTTTTTCCTCGGCTTTCGCTTTCGCGATATTCAGGTCGGCCGCTGCCTGGTCAATTTGAAGTGCCGCTCCAATATTTTCCCCCACATCCAGATCGGCGATGTCGATGGAGAGAATGTCAAAGGCTGTACCACTGTCAAGGCCGTTGGCAAGCACCTGCTTGGATATGCTTTCGGGACTTTCAAGTACTTCGGCGTAATGTCGCGCGGTTCCGATCCGTGAGATGATGCCCTGGCCAACGCGTGCTTTGATTGTTTCTTCGCCCGCTCCTCCAACAAGACGCTGGATATTACTGCGAACGGTTACGCGGGCCACGGCCACCAGCTGGATACCATCGACTGAAACCCCTGTGATGGCTGGTACTATCACGACATATGGAGTTACAGAAACCTGTACCGCTTCCAGTACATTTCGGCCCGCCAGATCAATGGCGGTAGCCTGTTTGAAGGTCAGATCAAGGTTCGCCTTATCGGCAACTATGAGTGCTTTAATTACGGCTTCCAGGTTCCCGTTGGCCAGGTAGTGTGTTTCCATCTGATTGGTGGAAATATGTTCAATGCCAGCTTTATGGGCGATAATCATGGAACGAACAATCAAGCCGGGAGGAACTTTCCGGAATCGCATAAAAACCAGGTCGAACAGGTTGATCTTAACACCTGTAAACTGGGCGGTGATCCAGAGATTGATGGGGAAAATGAAATTCAGTAACCAGATTCCTGCCAGAATGACTGCAATAGTAAGAAGAGAAGGTACAGCCATAGTAAGTTTGTAATGAGTGTTCCGGCAAGGTACATCATGTTGATCATAATTTTGATGTTCATAATGTTTATTTGGCATTTGTGCCATTTTTCCAACCTTAAAGCCTGCTTCCGGGTCATGAAAGAAAATCAAAAATGGCGGCATTGAAATATTTTGTTCCGATTGTAGTGTTGATATGGATCACCGGATGTGCAAACGATTCCGGGAAGGAGATTTTCGACAATACCCTTTCCGGGGAATGGTATTTGGCGGAAGTATTAGCAGATCCGGGCGACGGCAGTGGCACCTTTCAGCCAACAACACAGGAATTGAAGCTGCAAATCTTTTCTTCAGGCCTCTATATCTCGTCTGAATCACTTTGCAACGCGGGATCCGGAATGAGCGGCACCTTTGATATAGAGGAGGGCAAAATCTATCCTGTGAATTGTAATTATTCGTTGGGTTTTAAAGTCGAGGAGGGTGAATTATATGTCTATTTTCCCTGTATCGAACCTTGTGCTTATAAATTCAGAAGAAAATAATCTGCTAAATCTTAGTTGATTATATCATGTTGTTTTGCGCTACTCAATGGAGGATGTTGCATTTTCAATCAGCCGAACATAGTAGCGTATCGCATTTTCAAAATCCTCCACTGAGAGCCGCTCGTTTATTCCGTGAAATGTCTTGATGGTTTCCGGTGTCAGATGGATAGGCGTAAACCGGTAAACATCATCGCTAAGCGGATAATAGTACCGTGAGTCCGTGGCACCAACCACCAGGTTCGGCGAAGTGAGCGCTTCCGGGAATATCTCCTTAATTGTGTTGCGTATGGTTACGAAACCATGAGAATCGGTAGATGAGGATTGAGGTGCTTCAGAATTAAAACTTCCCTCACCAATTACAATTCGGTCATCATTGATCAGGCTTGCAACACGATTTTTTACGTCCTGGATGCTTGTTCCTGGCAAAATCCTGAAGTTGACAGTGGCATTGGCCGTGTAGGGGATTACATTTTCTTTGATTCCTGCATTAAAAATGGTGGGTGCCGTGGTGGTGTGCAGCATGGCCGAACCTGATGCTGATTCAGAAAAAGAATTCATGATGACCGGCTCCAGCAACCACCGGTTTGCAAAGGCCACTTTTTGAGTGAAGGGCATTTCGGGACCAAGATGATCCATAAAATCATTTACAGGCTGGGTTACTTCTGCCGGGAAAGGGTTGTCCTTAAGTTTGACAACTGCCCTGGCCAATACATCGATCGCTGATTCCTCCCCGGGCATGGATGAATGTCCGCCTTCGAGGGCAACCGATAGCTTTAGTGATACAAATCCTTTTTCTGCGGTTCCGATAAGTGCCACGTCTTTGTCGATACCGGGTACAAGTCCTTGTGAAATCGCGAATCCTTCATCCAGCACGAATTCAGCCTTTACTCCCTTATTTTTCAAATGTTCAACAATGGCAGTGGCACCGTTTATACCACCGATCTCCTCGTCGTGACCGAAACAGAGATATATGGTTCGGTTGGGCTGAAAGCCCCGGCTTAATAATAATTCGACCGCTTCCAGGTTTCCGATGACACTCACCTTATCGTCGATGGCGCCGCGGCCATAGATCATGCCATTCCGGATCTCACCGCCGAAAGGAGGGTGGTCCCATTTATCGATATTTTCTTCGGCAACAGGCACTACATCCATATGACCCATAAGAATCACCGGCTTTAGGGATGGGTCTGTGCCTTTCCACTCATAGATCAGACTGAAAGTATTGATTTTGGTGATACCAAGCAGCGAGTCAGCCAGCGGGTAGGTGGTTTTAATAAATTCATGAAACCGGAAAAATGCGGCAGAATCGATCTTTGAAGGATCTTCATTGGATACAGTGGGAATGGTGATCGCCTGCGACATGTGCTCTTTAGCGGATGCCGGGATATCGATCTTCGGTACCGGATCCACATGAACCTGCTGAGAATCGAAAGTGAATGTGTTAAAAAGCATCACGGCAATCAGGAAAATAAATATGGTAAGGAGGGAAAGGAAAATCTTTTTCATGTCGGGTCTTATCATTCTTCGAAAGTTAGTTATCCGGGGGGATAATGCAAATCTGAATAGAAATTAACATTAGTATTGATGTGATTTGCTATTTCAATTTAAATCAAGTCCTGAACAGTGAAATTCCCACATGTATATTGGATAAGAATTCAGGTTTAATCATATTTGCATCCCATTCGGGATTGATTGATCCCGGAATACGCCCAGGTGGCGGAATTGGTAGACGCGTTGGTCTCAAACACCAATGGCTTCGGCCGTGCCGGTTCGACCCCGGCCCTGGGTACTTTTGAGAATGAGAATGAGAAGCAGAATGATGTTTTTCATTCTCATTTTCATTTTAGATCAGTTTAAGACCCATTCTCATTTTCGTTCTCATTATTAATATTATTCATTAGAAAGAATGATATCATTCTTTCTAACTCAAACATATTTAGAAGCAGAATGATATTCCCAATTTCGGTTTGTCCGTCGTGATAGCTAATTCGAAAAATGTTTGAGTTTCAGAATCTCGAGGTTTATAGAAAATCTGTAAATTTTCATCAGGAGGTTAATAGGTTGCTAAAGTCAAAGAAAATTGATCATACCTATCGAAATCAATTACATAGGGCATCACTTAGCGTAGTTTTGAATATTGCTGAGGGCTCGGGTCGGTTCACAAAACCGGATAGAAGGAATTTTTTTATTATTTCACGAAGCTCAATTTTTGAATGCGTGGCACTTCTTGAAATGTTAAAAAATCAGATCCCGGAAATTAGATCCAATTATGAAACACTCCTTGCTGAATGTGATGAAATGTCCAGGATACTTTATTCAATGATCAATAACCTTAAAAAATAAAGTATTAATTGAAATTCAATGTTTGGGCTACTACGAGCGTACCTCAGAAAACTCCTAAAATAACCCATATAGACTTTCATTCTCATTCCCATTCCCATTCCCATTCTCATTCCCATTCCCATTCTCATTCCCATTCTCATTCTCATTCCCATTCTCATTCCCATTCCCATTCTCATTCTCATTCCCATTCTCCTTCTCATTCTCATTCCCATTCTCATTCTCATTCCCATTCTCATTCTCATTCCCATTCTCATTCTCATTCCCATTCCCATTCCCATTCTCATTCCCATTCTCATTCTGCTATCCTCCACAACTTTGTTCCTGCCTTCCGTGTCCGTACCTTGTTCTAAATGAAATAATATTCAATGTATCGCCTCGCATTTTTACTTCTTGTGATGATGGGTGCCCCGGGATTTTCTCAGGATTCGCCCGACTACCAACACTACCACCAACAGGTGATTGCCGCGGAGACCCTGATTACACAGGAGGAATATCGACAGGCACTGGATATCTATAATCAGCTGATTGTATCCTACGATTTTGTTTTCCTGAGGGAATATCAGGTCGCAACCCAGCTTGCAGCTTACCTGGGTGATAATCAAAAAGCGGCCGATTATTTGCGAAAAGGAATTCGCAGGGGATGGAAGAAGAAGTCAATCAAGAAAAATGAAGTCTTGTCAGCCCTCAGGAAAGGCGATAAATGGAAAAGCATCCAGAAGGAATATCCCGAACTAAGATCAGAATATGAGGCTTCATTGAACCAACCCCTTAGGAAACAGGTGAAAAAGATGATTGTAAAGGATCAGAAGAAAGCCTTTCTTGCCCTGTTTACCTTTAGCCCCGAAGCGCAGGACCGGTACGCCGAGAATAAATTTGCGCCACACAGTGAACGCCAGCTGGCTGAATTCATTGAAATCCTGGGAACCTACGGGTATCCCGGAGAACAGCTGATCGGTAATGATGTCTGGATGTCGACGATCCTCAGTCATCATAATTCTATCTCGCAGTCCTACGCTGAAAAAGATACAATCTATGCCTGGCTTAAGCCAAAACTCATGGAAGCCGTAAACAACGGACAGCTTTCATCCTACCATTATGCAATGATCGATGAATGGTATCTGCAGGTTGTGGATGATACTGGCAAAGCTTTCTATGGTTTTCTGGATGCACCGATGGAATCCAGGGTGGAATTTACCAATCAATTACGGGCAGATGCCTGGATCAGACCCATTGAAGTAAGAAACGGACTGGTCGATATCCAGGAATCAACAGGAATTGATTTTTACTTTGAAGGAAATCCATGGGATGGGGGGAAGATTGAGATTCGTTAGCTGTCCGTCCTTAGGCGATGTAATGCGACCTCCCGGAGGTCACACCTTTACCACTATTTTGCCCTTGTTCTTACCAGAAAACAGATCAAGAAATGCTGTCGGAATATTTTCAAAGCCTTCCACAATGGTTTCATTGTAGGCTAATTTTCCTTCCTTCATCCATCCGCTTAGTTTTTGAATGGCTTCCGGGAATTTATCCTCATAGTTTGAAACAATAAACCCCTGCATCAGCGCGCTGTTCCTGATCAGGAACGGCTGTACGCTGATGCCGGTTGGCATAGACGTGTCGTTGTACATGGAGATGGCTCCGCAGATGATCAACCGGGCAAAACGATTTATGCTGAATAAAACTGCATCGGATATCGAACCCCCTACATTGTCAAAGTAGATATCCACGCCATCCGGACAAGCAGCGGCGATTGCTGCTCTCATATTTTTGGTGGTTTTGTAGTTGATGCCTTCATCAAATCCAAATTCAGATTTAAGGATGTTTACCTTTTCATCAGTCCCGGCGATACCTACAACCCGTAATCCCAGTATTTTCCCGATTTGTCCGACAATACTACCAACAGCACCGGCGGCGCCTGAAACCACCAGGGTTTCTCCTTGCACCGGTTTTCCGATTTCCATGAGGCCTGTGTAGGCTGTTAAACCCGTGAGACCAAGAACCCCCAGGTAGGCCGATAACGGCGCCATTCGGGGGTCAACCTTCATAAGCCCTTTTCCTGAAGAAACCTGTTGCTTTTTCCATTGAAGCATACCCGAAACATAATTACCTTTGTTAAACGCGTCATTTTTTGATTCCAGAACTTCGGCAATGATTCCGGAAACGATGGGCTTGTGCAACTCAAACGGGGGGATATATGACTTCGCGTCATTCATCCTTCCCCGGAGATACGGATCTACCGAAACGTACTTTGTTTCCAATAAAAATTGTCCGTCCTGCAGGGCAGGAACTTCTTCGGTGGTGAATTTAAAGTCTGATAATTCAGGTGTTCCAACGGGTCTTTTATCTAATAAAATCGTATTGCTCATTGTTGAGTGGTTAATTTTAACTGAATGATAGATGGTAAGTTACGATTTAATGAGCGGTCGGACGGTATAACCTGAAGAAGGTTTATTCCACCACCTGCTCTATGTGATTCGAGAATGCAAAGGGCTTTTCGGCAAATAGGGCTTTTGTCGCTGGCCAAACGGATCCAAATAATTCAGAATCCCGGTACCGGTCCAGGTGGTCCTGGCTTTCCCAGTGACTGTAGGTACAGAAGGTATTGGGGTCATTGGCATCCCTGTGAAGCTCCAGATGGCGACAACCGGGGAAATGGCGGATTTTATCCCTGCTATTATTGAAAATGTTCAGGAATGCCTGAACTGAATCCTCGCGGAAGGTCATTCTGACGATACGGATCAGCATTATTCTTCGAAGTTTATCATGACGGGACTGTCGTATTTGAGTCCAAGCAAATTCATCGCATTACCCATATTCACCCCGATTTCCATCAGGCCAAGGTCATTGAAAATCACAAAAACATCCCCCGGATCTACCTGGTGAAGAAATTCATGGATCCGGCTTATACGTTCACGGGCAAAGCTGATGGTAAATTTCTTGTCTTTGCTGAGTATATTGAATGTCTCCCGATCGATATTAGTGATAAGGTTGCCATAATGATCCACCCTTAGCACATGCCCTGTGATCATCTTTTTGTTGGCTTTCAGTTGTCTGCCCATCATACGTCGATAGGTTGCAACCCGGGGGCCCAGATCTGTAATGGCTGTACCACTGGCAATTTTGGCTGCCGCGACGGCGAGCACGGTACGCGTGGGAAATGTGGAACGTACGGGGTTGAGCGTATTTATATTGACAATAATACGAGCCTCTTCATCACTTATTAACCCGAAAATCCCATTATCTGTCCCAACAAAATAATGCCCATGCATTTCCAGTGCTATGAAATTATCTTCCGAACCACCTACACTGTTCACGGCGACAAGATGCACTGTTCCGCGGGGAAAATCACGAAACACCGACCGGATTACAAAGGCGCCGTGGGCGAGATCGCATTTTCCTATTTGATGGCTGATATCGATTATACGTATTCCACTGTTTACAGACAGGATTTTTGCTTTTACGGCTGCCACATAGTGATCACTTTCACCGAAGTCTGATAAGAATGTAACTATGGCCATAAAACCTCTGTATGAAAAATTTCGTCAGATAAAACGTTAATGTACTTAAAGGAACTGCAGGCATTGCCTACTTTTGTTGACAAAATTAAGTAAATTTTACCCATTAAAAATTTATCCTAAACCTTATTCAAGTTTGGTAGAAAAAGTTATTACACTGGAGAACGTTTCTCTGATCGACTTTCTTGGAGTTGAGAATAAAAACATCAATGAAGTTGCTTCAGCATTTCCCAAAAGCAAGATTGTGTCACGGGGCAATGAGATCCGTATTAAGGGAAGTACGACGGAAATTCTGAAGATCAATGATATTCTGAATTCATTGATTGAACATTATCACAAATTTGGTAAGGTTACGGAGGAAAACGTGCAGAATTACCTGGCAATGGAAGCCGAAGCAGAGCTCCCCGAGCAGGAAGAGGTACTCATTTACGGTACCCGTGGGTTTACGATCAAGCCGAAGACCATCAATCAGCAGAAACTTGTTTATGCTGTATCCAACAATGATCTGGTATTTGCCCTTGGGCCGGCTGGAACGGGTAAAACGTATATATCCGTTGCACTGGCGGTGAAGGCGCTTAAGAATAAACAGGTTAAAAAAATCATTATTACCCGCCCTGCTGTCGAAGCGGGAGAAACACTGGGATTTTTGCCCGGTGATCTGAAGGAGAAACTGGATCCGTACCTCCGGCCGATTTATGATGCCCTCTACGATATGGTGCCTGCTGAAAAGCTCCGGTACTACATGGAGAATAATGTAATCGAGATTGCTCCCCTGGCATACATGCGCGGCCGCACATTGAATAATGCATTTATCCTGCTGGATGAAGCTCAAAATACCACGCCTAATCAGATTAAGATGTTCCTTACACGGATGGGCCCCCAATCCAAAGTGATTATTACAGGTGACACCTCCCAGATCGACCTTCCGAAAAAACAGAAATCCGGGCTCATTGAAGCTACCCGAATCCTGAAAGATATTGATGGAATCGGATTTGTAGCCTTGTCAGGAAAGGATGTTGTCCGTCATAAGATTGTAAAGGACATCATAGCCGCCTACGATACTTATGAAAATAGTCATGAATCGCATACCCGTGGAAATACGTCTGGTTCAAACGAATGAAGAGCTGAAACAGGCCTTTGCCGTTCGTGAAGCTGTGTACATTGTAGAACAGAATATCGACCGGGAAGATGAATTCGATGAATTTGAACCTGTTTGCCGTCATTTTGTCGCGCTGCAGGATGGGGAGGCTGTGGGTGCCGCCCGCTGGCGGTTTACAAACGAGGGGATCAAGCTTGAGCGGTTTGCCGTGCTCGCTGATTTCCGAAAGCGGGGCATCGCTTCTCAACTGGTGGATGAGGTTATCCGGGATATCAAACGTCATCCAAAATTTAACCATCAGACGCTGTATCTGAATGCCCAGTGGGACGTTCAGCCGCTCTACGCGCAATTCGGATTCAAACCTGTTGGAGATATTTTCCTCGAATGTGATATCAAGCATCAGCGAATGGAAATGTCTGTTCCGATCGTATAATTTGTCCGTACTGATCACGACCTTCTGTCGTGAGAACATTATTCCTGAGAATTACGCTTTATTTTTTTACCGGGATTATCCTGAGCAGACAATTTCCCGGGGATCTTTGTGTAGCAGGTTCTCTTCTGTTGATGCTTATCATAGCACTGATCTGCCAAAAATATTTTATTCATAGGTATGCCCGGGGCATTATCCCCGTAGTCCTTATTCTGGGGGGCTATGTTCATTACGGGATCTTCAAATTAACTGATGAACAACCACTACGAAAAGGGCCCGTTGTCGTCAGGATTCTGAAAAAGGTAAATGACCATCGCTTTGAAGCCAGAATATACGCGATACTTGTGGACCATGAATGGCGCCGGTTCAATCAAAAGATACTGGTGAATAATTTCAACGGAGAAGTTGCGCTGAAGACAGGTGAGCTCGTATTTCTTTCAGGCAGGATCGACTCCCTGCGTTCGGTATCCGGAACCTTTGATGTACGTGCCTATTATGAAAATCGTCATATCAGGAAACAAATCTATGTTGATAATGCAATTGTAGTTCAGCCTGCCTCGGGGTCGGTACAGGTCATTCGCGGTGAAATCGTAAGACGATTGGTAAAGATGCTGGCAGGAAAAGATGAATTGGCCACGGTTCAGGGTATTCTGCTGGGAGATCGGCGAATTCTTTCCGATCAACTTAGAACAGCCTATCAGCGGGTAGGAGGTATGCATGTCCTTGCTGTTTCAGGAATGCATGTGTCGATATTGTTTTTGTTCATACAATTGATTTTGCACAAAGTCCCTAATTATTCTGTGGGTAAATGGGTAAAAATCCTGGTTCCTGTCATTCTTCTTTGGCTTTATGCGGCTGTTGTGGGATATAGTCCGTCGGTTCTCCGTGCAGTATTGTTTCTTACGATTTTCAGCGTTGGCAAGCTTATGCTCCGGCCGGTTTCCATAGTGCATACACTTTCGGTAACCGCATTTATAGTTTGGCTCACAGATCCTTTCCAGGTATATACAGTTGGATTCCAGCTGTCCTATGGAGCGGTTTGCGGGATTGCTCTTTTTCAACCGATTTTTGAAAAGATGCTGATAAATGTTTCTTCAATCCTGGCCTTTATTCTGCGAATATTCACTGTTTCCATTTCAGCCCAGGCGCTCACCTGGCCTCTCATTATTTTCTACTTTGGTGGTATTTCACCAGGAGGTATTCTTTTTTCCATGGTTCTCATACCGGCAGTATTCGTTGTCATATTCCTATCTGTTCTGGGTCTGATTTCTTTCGGCGTACCCTATTTTTCAAGGGGCGTTTCTTCGATACTATCCTATGTGGTTTCTGAATTGAATGAGGCTGTGGTTCTATTGAGTGATCAGGAAGGAATGTATCAGTACATGGATTTTCAAAATATAACGCTGATGCTGGCGGTTGGAATCATAATTTCGACAGGTATTTTGTTTTATTTTCCGGGGCGCCGGCTGTTGGCAGGAATACTGTTTTTAATAGTTGTCTTGACGGTCTTGCCCCGTAATTTAGCTGAAACGAATAAAATCACAATATCCCGCGGCATCCGGATGCCGGTGATCAGGATGGATTCACCCGTACTGTCGGTAGTTGTTTCCGACCAATCCGTGCCTTTAAACAGGGAGCTTTCATCAGTAAAAAGAATTCAATACGGCAACTATACCCAACAATTATATAAATTTGGTAATACGCGTGTATTTTCAACCAGTGAACGGTTAACCGTGCCGATATCGGCTGACATTATTATTATCAACGGGGGACCGATTCCGGGAAATCACGTAATTGAAAGCGGGCAGGTCATCGTCCTTGCCCCCGGGTTATCTTTTTCCGAACGAAAAATGTGGAGGGAATGGGGATTAGAAACAGGTTGTAAGATTCATGACCTTCGTACGATGGGGACGTTTTTGAAAATAACAGCATCATGAAATATAAGTATATCACATACCAAACAGATCAACGCAGGGCATATATTAATTTGAACCGGCCTGACAAGCGTAATGCGCTCAATGGAGAGGTTGTAACAGAATTACTGGATGCATTTGACAAGGCTGCCCTGGATTCTGACTGTAAGGTTGTTATCCTGGGTGCAGAAGGCAAGGTGTTTTGTGCAGGTGCCGATCTGGCTTATTTGCAGGAGCTCCAGTCGAACACCTTTGATGAAAACCTGGCTGATTCGCGACACCTCAAGTCCCTGTTCCTGAAGATCTATACGTTTCCAAAGGTGGTTATTGGTCGTGTTCATGGTCATGCTATTGCGGGTGGGTGCGGACTGGCAACGGTATGTGATTTTGTTTTTACTGTACCTGAAGCAAAGTTTGGATATACAGAAGTAAAAATCGGATTTGTTCCGGCATTGGTTAAAGTTTTTCTGCTTCGTAAACTCGGAGAGGCACAAGCCAGAAAACTCTTACTCACAGGGGATTTGATTGATGCGGCTGAAGCCTGTGATATTGGCATTGCGCAGTATCTGGTTTCTTCAGGTGATCTGGATACTGCTATTGCTGAATTCAGTGAGCGCTTAATTAAAGGAAACAGTGAAAAGTCTATGGCGCTGACCAAGGAAATGATCGCTGCGATACCATCTATGCCACTGGACGAGGCACTGGAATATGCGGCTGAGATGAACGCCCATGCGCGTGAAACAGACGATTGCAGGAAAGGCATTGCCTCTTTTTTGGATAAAACATCATTGGACTGGTGATGACCCCGCTTGAGGTCCTGCAGAAGGTATATGGATATGACCATTTTCGTAAAGGTCAGGAAGAGATCATCCAAAATGTTCTTAATGGAAAGGATACGCTTGCAATTCTGCCGACCGGCGGAGGGAAATCCGTATGCTTTCAGATCCCGGCGTTACTTAAAGACGGCATTTGCATTGTAGTTACTCCCCTGATCGCACTGATGCTGGATCAGGTGTATCAGTTGAACCGGCGCGGAATTCGCGCAGATGCCCTGCACAGCGGGATGACCTCGAGGGAAATCGATGTAACACTTGATAATTGTGCTTACGGTGCCATTCATTTTTTATATGTTTCACCCGAGCGCCTGAAATCAGAACTTTTTCAGCAACGGGTCGCAAAGATGAACGTGAATCTGATTGCCGTCGATGAAGCACATTGCATTTCTCAGTGGGGGCATGATTTCAGGCCAGCCTACCGAGAAATTGCCGAACTGCGTAAGCTTTGCCCCGGGGTTCCTGTAATCGCCTTGTCAGCATCTGCGACCCCTGAAGTACAGAAAGACATTTGCGAACAGCTTCACTTTAAGCAAGGATATGGTGTTTTCAGGGAAACGTTCGGAAGAAAGAATTTATCCTATGCGGTACGGGAGGAAGACGATAAGGATCACAAGCTCCTTGAGATCCTTCGAAAGATAGAAGGTTCATCCATTGTCTACACAAGATCCAGAAAGTCGACATCCGACATTGCCCGATTCCTGTTCATGAATGGGATTTCCTGTACTTTCTATCATGCAGGCCTGGCAGCAGAGGAGCGCCAGAAACGACAGCAGCAATGGGTGAACGGTCAGGTTACAGTAATGGTAGCCACCAGCGCATTTGGTATGGGTATTGATAAGGCGAATGTACGCACTGTAATCCATTACGACATTCCCTCATCCATGGAATCATACTACCAGGAGGCGGGCAGAGCAGGGCGTGACGGTCTTAAAGCGTTTGCTGTCCTTATATGTAATGAACAGGACCTGGGTGTTCAGAAAAAGATTCTTGACAGTGAACACCCTGATAAGGAAACACTACAGCGCGTATACCAGGCACTGGCGAACTATTATTCACTTGCAATTGGAAGTCTGCCGGAACGATCTCTTGATTTTGATATTTCTGCTTTTTCTGAACGGTATCGGATTCCTGCAATGGATTTGTTCAATGCGCTGAAAAAGCTGGAGGAAAATGGATTGATTCAGCTGAATATGGGAATTCACCTGCCTTCCAGGGCGATCTTTCTGGCCAATAAAACAGAAGTATACAAATTTGAGATTGCCCATCAGAGAAGTGAAAACTTCATTAAAGGCCTGCTCCGTTTATATGGTGGTGAATTGTATACGCATTATGTAACCATATATGAGCAGCAGATAGCCAAATTGCTGGGAATGTCCGTAGAAAGTGTTTATAAGGAACTGAATTACCTGGTTTCAGCTGGTATTCTGGATTATCAGCAGCGAAAAGATAATCCACAGATCATGTTTCTCCAGCCCAGGCAGGATGTACGGGTGCTTTCGGTTAGTCAGCATGCACTGGATAGTCGAAAAGATCAGGCCTTTGAAAAATGGAGTATTATGGCGGCATATTTCCGTAACAGGAAGATGTGCAGAACGCGATTTATTCAGCGATATTTTGGAGAGGAGTCTGACAAACGATGTGGGACCTGTGACATTTGCCTGGCAAGACTGAAAGGTGAGCATGCAGAGGAAGAAGAGCGTTTCCGGCAGCATATTCTGGAACTGGTAGACTCAACTCCCAGAGATGTGGAATATATACTCAATGTGCTCGATCCCGAAGAGCCGGAACAGGTTATTGAACTCATACGACAAATGGTGGATTACCAGGAGCTTAAATACCTTGATAACTGGAAAATTGCCAGGATGGATTATGCCGGTTGATATTTTCTGAAGTAGCTGCTCACCTTCATCAGTATAACACCGAAAAAAGCTTCTTTGAATATCCCGCTCGACATTTTTGATTTTCCACGTGTTCTGTCTGTAAATATTATCGGGACCTCAGCTACTTTAAATCCATGGGAAAGTGCAGTAAACTTCATTTCTATCTGGAAAGCATATCCAATAAAACGTATTGAATCCAGGTCGATTCGTTCCAGCACATTGCGTTTAAAACATACAAAACCGGCAGTTGTATCATTAATGGGCATTCCCGTGATGAATTGTACATATTTACTCGCAAAATAGGACATGATTACCCTTCCCATCGGCCAGTTTACCACATTAACCCCACTCACATATCGGGAACCAACCGCTACATCGTTTCCATCAATCGCACAGGCATCATAAAGACGCTGCAAATCCATCGGATTATGCGAAAAATCCGCATCCATCTCAAAGATATAGTCATAGCCATGTTCTATAGCAAAGCGGAATCCCATGATGTAGGCAGTACCAAGCCCTAATTTCCCCTCCCTTTCAATAAGATGGATGGTCCTGGCCTCCTGATCCTGGCTCATTAAATGCTTCACAATCGCCGCAGTTCCGTCGGGTGAATTATCATCGATTATTAGTACATCAAATCGCTTGGGAAGAGCAAATACAGCCTCGATGATGAGCTCGATATTCTCTTTTTCATTGTATGTAGGTATTATAATGAGGCTGTCGTTCTTCACATCAGTTCATGGCTGGTCGGCTAAAATACTAAAATCGACGGAAATCAGATTGCCGTTGGAAACCATTTTAGAGATTATTCCGGAAATTGGAATACTTAGCAAAGAAATACACAACTTTATAACATGATTCAATTGCGCAATAAGTATGTATTACTCGACAGGGATGGTGTGATCAACATGGACCGGGACGACTATGTTTATTCTCCGGATCATTTTGTCTTTATTCCAGGCGCGGTTGATGCAATGAAAGATCTGCATCGGGCAGGATACGGGCTTATTGTGATCACAAATCAGGCAGGAATTGCCAAAGGGCTCTACAAACGTGAGGATATGGAACTTTGCCATAACATCATACGTGAAGCCACCGGAGGCATCATTGAACATTTTTATTATTCGCCCTGGCATCCGGTATTAACAGAAAGTCTCACCCGGAAACCAGGGTCACTGCTTTTTGAAAAGGCCCTTGCGAGGTATCATTTTGACGTGCGCTACAGCTGGATGATTGGTGACAAAGACAGGGATCTTGTTCCGGCGAAAAAAATTGGATTGAACACGATACAGGTGAAATATGCCAACAGTGTGAATGCCGATCATTATGCGGAGAATCTTCGCGAAGCGGCAGGTCTGATTTTGGAAAAGGCATAAAAAAAGCGACCCTTCCGGATCGCTTTCAGGAAATATCTATGGATTAACGCTCTTCTTTGGGGCGTGCTTTCTTCACAACGATGGTTCGCCCATCCATCATACTTTCATTCAGTTCACGAATTGCGTTTTCTGCTTCTTCATCATCAGGCATTTCAACAAATCCAAATCCTTTGGAACGTTGCGTTTCACGATCGAAAATAACTTTTGCGGATGTCACGGTGCCATACGCGGAGAAATACTCATTTAGTTGCTCGCTGGTTGTGCGGAAGTTCAACTTGGCTACGAAAATGTTCATTTGAAATTAGGATAAAATAAAATAATACTCTTGGAAGGAGAAAAGAATGAGAAGCCGGAAGAGGTTTTAGTTTTTTAGGACCTGGCCTTGCCGAATCAAATCAGCCGATCTACCTGTTAAACAAAGGTATAAAAAAAATCAATACAAAATGTTGCACAATTTCTTTGAATCATATCACAGAATCAGTTTCCTGATGGATTTCCCAACCATATTTATATTATCAGGGTATCGCCGTGTTCCGGCAAAAACATCCGATACATATTCGGTAATATACTGTCCTTTATTTTTCAGTATCCGGGCACAAAAAGAGGGATAATCATAGAATAGTTTTGAGAACATACGTGCCGATCGTATTTGCGGTGCGAGCTCAGACTTTATTAGCTGCTGATAAGCCGGACCTGCAGCTGTTGAAGGATTTTCAATGATTGCCCGTGCTGCCCATTTGCCACTAAAAATAGCATGCGAGATGCCCTCCGCCACCAGTGGGTCGGCTAATCCCGCTGCATCACCCGTGAAAAGAATATTGTTATGATATAACTGTCCGTGAGGATAAAGTGGGATCTGAAAGCCATATTGTCTTTTTTCACGGATGATCGGCTCCAGCCCGGTTTTCATCAGGTAGTCGAAAAATGCTCGTTTAAGTGACATGCCTGCATGGGGCATCGCAGCGACACCCACAGATAGGTGATTGGCCTTCGGAAAGATCCAGCCATATCCTTTTTGAATCGCAGTAACGTCGAAGATCACCTGTTTGAAAAAATCTTCATTTCCATCTTCAATCTCTATTTCTGCCTCAATGGCTGGTATTTTGATCCGCTGATCATTAATGTTGAGCTGTTTGAATACTTTGCTGCGCAATCCGTCTGCGGCAATTAAGTGACGGGCCCTGTATTCATCTTTATCAGTTCGTACAGAAATGGATTCACCATCTTCTGTAAAATATTCGAATGATTCCTCGTCATGAATAACCACACCTTCCTTACCCGCGGCATTTGTGAGAAATGCATCAAACTGATCCCTCATAATCATGGATACCAGTGGAAAGGGTCTTTCAACGATATAATGTAAATCATGCCGGAATTTCCAGTCAATCCTGTAAAATTCCTGGTGTACAATATCATTGATAGGGATTTCCAGTGCTTCGCGTGCGCGCCAAACCAATCCGCCACCACAAACTTTGTACCTCGGCAATTTTTCCTTCTCAAGAAGTAAAACCTTCGCACCTGAGGAAGCAAGATAACGTGCGGCAGTTGCACCCGCCGGACCGGCACCAACCACGATAGTATCAAATTGCTGCGCCATAGAACACCTAATTTACATCGGAACGGTGAGATTTCAACAACAGAAACCTGAAGATGGAAATGACGCCGGATAAAATTGATTATTATGATCTATCGATGAGCCTGCTTCCCTGCAGGAATTAGCCCTTCAATTCTAAGTAGAAGGGAGATGTAAGGGCTTTATATTCCTCGGTGTATTCTCCATTATTTCTGATGAACAGATGTTCCTGGTGAATTCTTCCCGGAGTTTTTCCGAAAGACATCATTCTTCTGACAGCCTGATCATGATCAGAATAAACCAAACAGTGGCGATTCAGAAAAAGACCATTGACCAGTGCCAGGTCCATAAAATCCTTACCTTCCTTTACCGGTAAGATGATATGCAGATTCCCTGCGTCTGTGAGCAGCCGTGGCATTGCTTCGATTATATCCATTTGGGATAATTCATGCATCTGCCTTGCCTGATTTCTTGAGGATTCTTTGTTATTCTTTCCCGGATGAAAGTAGGGAGGATTTGTGAGTATTGCCTGATACATTCCGATGTGCTCCTGCAGTTTTGCCTTCTCAATGGTGAGCCGTTCTTTCCAGGGACTATTTTGGAAGTTTTCTCTTGCTTCCGCATACGCAGGTTCATCCGGTTCAATGGCGTGAATTCCTGCGCGGGCATTCCGTTGTGCTGCCATAAGAGCGATGAGTCCTGTGCCGGTTCCTACGTCAAGAATGCTATCGGCTTGATCAATTGCAGCCCAGGCTCCCAGTAGAACACCATCTGTGCCAACTTTCATGGCACTTTGATTATGGACTACCGTGAATTCCTTGAAGCGGAAATTTGATTTGCGATCATTCATGCTGCAAATTCAGTCATAACTGCTAATTTTAGTAGCCACTTAAACCTGAAAATAATAAATAATGAAATCAGACCTGATCATAGCGCAATCAAAGGAGCTTAAGCCAATTATTGAAATAGCTAAATCAGTAAATATACCAGAATCAAGCCTGGAGCTTTTTGGTAAATATAAGGCAAAATTGCCCATTCAGCTGATCGATGAAGAACGTGTAAAATCGGCAAAGCTGATTCTTGTTACAGCCATGACACCAACACCTGCTGGCGAAGGCAAAACAACCACGTCGATCGCACTTACAGAGGGCTTGAACCAGATTGGTAAGCGGACTACAGTCGTTCTCAGGGAACCGTCGCTTGGACCTGTCTTTGGAATGAAAGGGGGTGCCGCCGGTGGCGGATATGCCCAGGTTGTACCCATGGAAGATATCAATCTGCATTTTACCGGCGACTTCGCTGCCATAGAAAAGGCAAATAACTTACTTGCTGCGCTGGTTGATAATAACATTCAGTCGAAAAAAGACAATCTTGGAATTGATCCCCGAACGGTGGAATGGAAGCGTGTGATGGATATGAATGACCGGTCATTAAGAAATATAGTTTCCGGTATGGGGGGTAAGCCAGGTGGAGTAATGCGTGAAACCGGCTTTAATATCACAGCGGCTTCTGAAATAATGGCCATTCTATGTCTGGCCAGGAACATCGATGACCTGAAGGAGAAAATGGGCAACATTTATATCGGCGATACCTATGACGGGAAGGCTGTATTTGCACGTGACCTGAAAGCAGAAGGTGCAATGGCTGTCCTCCTCAAGGATGCAATCAAACCTAACCTGGTGCAGACCCTGGAGGGAAATCCCGCCATTATACATGGCGGTCCGTTTGCTAATATTGCGCAAGGCACCAATTCATTGATCGCCACCAAAATGGGTATGTCACTCACCGATTATGTCGTTACTGAAGCAGGATTTGGTGCCGACCTCGGGGCTGAGAAATTTCTTAATATTAAATGCCGTTATGGGGATATTTCTCCCAGGGCTGTCGTGCTTGTTGCAACCATCCGCGCGTTGAAATATCATGGCGGACAGCCACTGGCGGACTTGAAAGAGCCCAACACAGTAGCACTGGTTAAAGGCCTTGTAAATATTGAAAGACATATAGAAAACATGAAGGTCTTTGGTTTGCCAGTGATCGTTTCTCTTAATAAGTTTTCTGGTGATTCGCCGGAAGAGGTTAAAATTCTCACAGACTGGTGTGCAAAGCAACAAGTGCCTATGGCATTGTGTGAGGGCTGGGAGAAAGGAGGAAAAGGAGCCATTGATTTGGCGGAAAAGGTCTCCGAAGCCGCAGAACGTACGACGAGAAAATTCAAAAGTACGTATGACTGGGACTGGTCGGTCAAGGAAAAAATTGAGGCGATAGCCCGTAAGATCTATGGTGCAAAGGATATTGAATATCTTCCAAAGGCAAAACAAAACCTTGCCAAGATCGAGCGGATCGGTCTGAATGACAAACCCGTTTGTATCGCAAAAACTCAAAATTCCTTCAGTGATGATCCACGTGCTCTTGGGCGTCCACAGAATTTTACGGTAACTGTGCGCGAGATAGAGATTGCAGCAGGTGCCGGATTTTCCATTCCCATCATGGGTAATATGCTGCGTATGCCGGGTCTGCCTCCTTTGCCTGCAGCCACAGGTATGGATATCGATAACGACGGCCGGATAACCGGACTTTCCTGATGAAGGCGGCGGTAACATCTGTAGATGTTTGGAGAACGCGACAGCTAAATCATGATAAAGATCTGCTGGCCGTAGAAGAACCGTTGCAGCTTCGCCTTGAATATGGTGACCCGTCGGATCGTTCCACAGCTGATATCGCCGTAACTATGCGTACCCCCGGGAATGATTTTGAATTGGCGCTGGGATTTTTATTCACCGAGGGAATTGTTACAGACCGAAATGACATTCAGACGATCCGGTATTGTCTTCAGGTAAAGGATGTGCGGGAAAGGGACAATGTTGTAAGAATCTCCCTGAAGCCGGGTGTGGATCCCGGCCTTGAAAGACTGAAGCGTAATTTCTTTACCTCCAGTAGCTGTGGTGTTTGTGGAAAAACGTCCATAGATCAGGTAAAGCAGCTCTGTGCTTCTGTTCAGAATGATTATACTTTTGTCGCAGAGCGGGTGATCTCAGCTCCTGACCTTTTAAGAAAGGGGCAAAAAGTCTTTGAATATACCGGCGGGTTACATGCAAGCGGGTTGTTTGACAAATCCGGCGACCTGATCCTGCTCAGGGAAGACATCGGTCGGCACAACGCACTGGATAAAGTGATCGGTGCGGCGCTGGAGATGAATAAAGTTCCATTGCGAGACCATTTTTTGGTGGTCAGTGGCCGTGCCAGTTTTGAGCTCATTCAGAAGGCCCTGATGGCTGGCATACCGCTGGTTGCAGCGGTGGGTGCGCCCAGTAGTTTGGCCGTGGAACTGGCAAAGCAAGGTAATATGACCCTTCTCGGATTCGTGAAAAGGGGAAATTTTAATATATATTGTGGGAGGGAACATCTGAAAATATGAAGATCAGAATACTTGGAAACAGCCTGAGACTTCGACTGAGCCAGTCGGAAGTTGCTAACCTGGCCGAAGATATGCACGTCTCAGACAGCATTAACTTTGGCGGAAGAAAGCTTATTTATGCGTTGCAGGGAGCAGATGTGGAATCGATTAGTGCAGAGTATAACGGTGATATTATTACGGTTAACGTTCCGGAAAGCCAGATCAGAGAATGGACTGCCTCCGAACAGGTGGGATTTGACCATCGCCAGAAATTGACGGATAATAGCTACCTGAACATATTGGTTGAAAAAGACTTTGCCTGCCTGGTGCCCCGAAAAGGGGAGGAGGACCTGTTTCCAAATCCTCAGGAAGGGAAGCACAAATAATACTATGAAACGTTTTGAAAACCTGCTGTTAAACCTACCTGCACAATCTACACTCTGTGGATTTTTGATTGTGTCTGTTCTTAGCTTGATTTATTTACCATCCATGTCCCAATGGAAACCTGCCGGTGATAAAATTAAGACCGAATGGGGAGAGAAACTTGATCCGGAAAATGTATGGTCTGAGTATCCCCGACCGATTATTAAAAGGGATAACTGGTTAAATCTGAATGGTCTGTGGGATTTTCAGATGACCGAACAGGGCGCCGCGAGGCCGATGGAGTATGATCGCAAAATCCTGGTTCCTTTCCCTGTAGAATCAAGTCTCTCAGGTATCATGGAACAAGTGGGATCAGGCCGGGAGGTCTGGTACAGACGCAATTTCAACATACAGCCCTACTGGGAAGGTGAAAGAATCCTGCTGAATTTTGGTGCAGTTGACTGGCGGACAGAGGTGTGGATAAATGGGATCAAGATTGGTTCGCACGAAGGCGGTTATGATCCATTCTCGTTCGAGATAACGCCTTTCCTGAAAGAAGGGGAGCAGGAGGTTGTGGTAAAGGTTTGGGATCCTACCGATGAAGGCCCGCAACCACGCGGCAAGCAGGTGCGCAATCCCAGAGGTATCTGGTATACCCCCGTCACGGGTATCTGGCAGACTGTCTGGATTGAACCGGTTCCCGCTGCTTATGTCGATAATTTAAAGATTTACCCGGATATTGATCATGAGGTGATAAAGGTACAACCCTTCATTAAACATGTTCGCTATGGTGATGTATTCAAGGTGGAAATAATCGAAGATGGAAAGGTAGTTGGTGAAGCCATGGCGGCAACAGGGCAGGACGCTACTGTTTCTTTGCCGAATGCACATTTATGGACACCGGAAGATCCTTATCTCTACGACATGCGTATTTCAGTGATCTCTAATAGTAAGGTCATCGACCGAATCGACAGCTATGTGGCTATGCGGAAGATCAGCAGGAAGAAGGATGAACGGGGTATTTGGCGAATTCAGTTGAATAACAAGGATATCTTCCAGTTCGGAACACTTGATCAGGGGTGGTGGCCAGACGGATTATATACTGCTCCTTCCGATGAGGCGCTTAAGTATGATATTGAGCAAACGAAGAAGTACGGCTTTAATATGATACGAAAGCATGTAAAGGTTGAGCCGGCACGCTGGTATATGCATTGCGATCAAGTGGGTATGCTGGTTTGGCAGGACATGCCCAGCGGCGACAGAACACACAGCTGGCAGAACCGAAATTATTATGAGGGTACAGAGCTTTTCCGGACACCGGAATCGGAAAGGATTTTCCGGAATGAGTGGCGCGCAATCATGGATTATCTGCAGCCGTATCCCAGTATTGTGACCTGGGTGCCATTTAATGAGGGATGGGGCCAGTTTAAGACCGAATACATTGCCGCTTTTACGAAGGAATATGACCCGGACAGATTGGTGAATGCAGCCTCGGGAGGGAACCACTTCAGGGTCGGTGACATGCTTGATCTTCATAACTATCCGCAACCCGAAATGTATATGTACGATGCCGAACGCGCGACCGTCCTTGGCGAATATGGGGGAATAGGGCTTGTTATCGACGGGCATTTATGGAATGCCGACCGCAATTGGGGTTACATACAATATAAAACCTCTAAGGAAGCCACCGATAAATATGTGGAATATGCCGATATGCTTGCCAAAATGATTGAAATGGGATTTTCTGCAGCAATCTACACCCAGACAACCGATGTGGAGATGGAAGTGAACGGCCTGATGACCTATGACAGAAAAGTCAATAAGCTCAATGTCGAAAGAGTACGAAAAGCCAATCAGTCTGTGATTGAAGTTTTGTCTGAATAATCGGCTTAAGATTCCGATAGCTTCAGGGCATTTTCGATATCCCTGATAATATCTTCCGGATGTTCCAGTCCCACCGATATACGAACAAGCCCCGGTGTAATACCTACATTCGCACGTTCCTGATCACTCAGTTTAGAATGAGTAGTAGAGGCCGGATGCGTGGCTATCGTTCTGGTATCACCCAGATTCGCGGTGAGTGATAACATTTGAAGGTTATCCAGGAACTTTCTCCCACGTTCAACACCACCCTTCACTTCAAACGTGAACAGACCTCCGCCATGAAGCATCTGTTTTTTGGCCAGTTCATATTGCGGGTGGGAAGGGAGAAAAGGATATTTAACAAAATTGATTTCAGGATGCTTTTCAAGCTGGCCTGCGATGGCAAGCGCACTCTGGCAATGCCTGTCCATTCGAACAGCCAGGGTTTCCAGGCTTTTTGAAAGAACCCACGCGTTAAACGGCGACATGGCAGGGCCGGTATGCCGACAAAAAAACCGGATCTTTTGAATCAGTTCCTTGTCGCCAATGATTGCGCCGCCAACTGTTCGACCCTGCCCGTCTATGAATTTTGTGGTTGAATGACAAATGAGATGTGCACCATATTTCAGGGGTTGTTGCAGATAGGGCGTTGCAAAGCAATTGTCCACAATCAGGATCAGGTTATGTTTTTTTGCCAGGTTCCCCAGCCATTCCAGGTCTACAAGGTCAAGACCCGGATTGGATGGTGTTTCAACAAAGATCAGTTTCGTTTTTTCATTGATCAGTGATTCCCACGATTCCGGATCATGGATATCGGCATAGGAGTGTGAAATACCCCATTTTGGAAATATCTGTGTCAAAACCTGATGGGTACTGCCAAACAGGGATCGGGATGCAAGCACATGATCGCCCTGCTGTAGCAGGCCAGCCATACTGCTGTACATGGCCGCCATACCTGAGGCAGTGGCTATTCCGTCGTCTCCGCCTTCAAGCAGACATAATTTTTCAACGAGTTCATTGCTGTTCGGATTGGAAAAGCGTGAATATATGTTACCGCTAATTTCATCTGCAAACATCGCCCGTGCATTTTCAGCATCGTCAAAGACGAAACTTGAAGTCATGAAAATTGGAGTGGAATGCTCCTTGTGCGAAGCGTTGTCAGACTGCGTCCTGATCGCGTTGGTTTCGAAATGTTCTGATTCTGAATGTGATTTCATAAAGCAGGTGAACGGAAGCTGAACCTGGACGGCTCTTTCCCTTTCATTTTTTTAGTAATAAAAGTTTGAATGTACAATCCCTCCCGAACAGACCCGTGGGCTGATAGTGCGGATGGCGAAAAAATTTAACTGAATGTTTCAAGGTAATTAAAATTTATAGCTGTCCGTACCTTACGAACCAGGATTTAGCACCGTTCCACACCCGGGAGGTTGCTAGCGTTTCATTGAGCCTGATCTCTCCGCGCTTCTTTATAAATCAATCACCATTTCTTGGAATTGACGCTACAATCATAAATTCAATTTTTTAACATTCAAAGAATTCAAATAAAAAATGTTAGTAGCATGGTCTGATCGCGTAATAGATATACCGTGCAGAAATGAATGCATTGGCGGTTTGAAGGCGTCTTTCATTGATTTTAGGGTTAAATGTGCAGGGTGGTTGAAATGTAAAATTCTCTGTATTTTTAGCCATATGACGAAGAAGGTTTTTGTTCAGCCGCCGGTGAATTACACCGGGTTGAGAGTTTCAGATCCGGCAGCCGTATCAGGGGGAATCAGGGCGGTGAAGTCTTCTATGCACCATGTATTTAGCCAGGTGGGTGTTATGGAAGGAATTCGTACAATGGCTAAATTAAATCAGTTCGACGGATTTGATTGTCCGGGCTGTGCATGGCCTGATCCGGATGGTGACAGGGCCATTGTAGAGTTCTGTGAGAATGGAGCAAAAGCAGTGGCAGAGGAAGCTACCACTGCCAAAGCCGATCCACAATTTTTTAAAAAATATTCAGTGAGTGCGCTTTCTGCATGGTCGGATTATGAACTCGGAAAAAGCGGAAGGATCACTGAGCCGATGAAATTATCCCCTGGAAGTGATCACTATGAACCGATTTCCTGGCAAACAGCTTTCACGGAAATTGGAGAACATCTTAAAACTCTTCCATCTCCTGACCAGGCCATTTTCTATACCTCAGGGCGAACGAGCAATGAGGCGGCATTCATGTATCAGTTATTCGTACGTCAGTTTGGAACAAATAATCTTCCGGATTGCTCAAATATGTGTCATGAGTCCAGTGGGGCCGCACTTTCGGAAACCGTGGGGATCGGTAAAGGTTCTGTTACGCTCGAAGATTTTTATCGTACAGACCTGATTATTATCATCGGGCAAAATCCCGGAACGAATCACCCCAGGATGCTTACGGCCCTGGAAAAGGCAAAGGCTAATGGCGCAAAGATCATTGCGATAAACCCGTTAAGGGAGACCGGTTTATTAAAATTTAAGCATCCCCAGCATGTTGGTGATATGCTTGGGTCCGGAACAGAGATCACAGATTTATATCTTCAGATACGTGTAAATGCAGATGTAGCCTTATTGAAGGCACTCATGAAACTCTTACTGGAGAAAGAACGCGACCAGCCCGGTCAGATTCTGGATCGTGATTTTATTGAACAAAAGACTACAGGCTATTCCGATTTCCTGTCAGACCTCGAATCATATTCACTTCATGAGCTTATTGCGCAAACAAGTATCGGTGAGGACCTGGTAAGGAAGGCTGCAGATTTGATTGCTTCCAGTGAGAGAATTATTGCTTGTTGGGCGATGGGTCTTACTCAGCATAAGAATGCGGTAGATAATATCCGGGAAGTGGTCAATTTACTGCTGATGAAAGGCAGTATTGGAAAACCGGGTGCGGGAACCTGTCCTGTTCGCGGCCACAGTAATGTTCAGGGCGACCGGACCGTTGGCATCTGGGAATACCTGAAACCATCACTTCGCGAAAAATTGAAAGAGAATTTTAATTTCCAGCCACCTGAAGAGACAGGATTTGATACTATTGGCAGCATTGAGGCAATGCATCAGGGTAAAGTGAAATTTTTCATGGCCATGGGTGGTAATTTCCTCAGTGCATCACCGGATACTGAACTCACCGGTAAGGCTCTGATGAATTGTGATGTTACGGTGCATGTATCGACCAAACTAAACCGGAGTCACCTGTCCCATGGGCAAACTTCCTATATCTTGCCCTGCCTGGGAAGAACCGAAGCGGATATACAGAATGGCAGGCAACAATTCGTGTCGGTGGAAAACTCTACCGGAGTTGTTCATCAATCCCGCGGAAATAAGCGGCCTGTTTCGAATCATTTGAAGAGTGAGCCGGCCATTGTAGCCGGACTGGCCCTGGCAGCGCTGGGCGAACGTTCACAGGTCGACTGGCAAGCCTGGTCTGCTGATTATGACCTCATCAGGAATGCCATTGAAAAAACCATACCCGGGTTTGCCAGCTATAATGAACGTGTACGAAAGCCGGGCGGGTTTTACCTGCCCAATGGTGCCCGGGAAGGTGAATTCCATACCAGGGACAGCAAGGCGCATTTTACCGCCAATCAATTGCCGGCGCATCAAATGTCTGAAAATGAATTTATCATGATGACCATTCGGAGCCATGATCAGTTTAACACCACAATTTACGGATTGAATGACAGGTACCGCGGGATACACAATGAACGACGTATCGTACTTATAAACGAACAGGACATGCTCAAGCAGGGGTTTCGTTCCGGAGATAAAGTGGATATTATTAGTGAGTATGACCACATTGAAAGAAAAGCAGAGGGGTTTATCATCATTCCATATGACATCCCGGCAACCTGCATAGCTACCTATTTTCCGGAAGCAAATTCGGTGGTTCCCTACAATCATTTTGCCCACACGAGCAGAACTCCGATTTCAAAATCTGTTATTGTCCGCCTTATTCCTTCAGCTGCTTAGGGCCGAGTTCATCTTTTCCCGGATCTCCTTAAGGCAAAGATTTCCAATACTGCCTTCATGGGTATGGCTTAGATTTGAAATAGGCTTATAGGTTCCGTCGCCCACCTGCTTGCCCACAGTTTTGTAGGCATCACGAAATGTTGCCCCTTTCATAACCTCTTCATTTACATTTTCTACCGTATACATGTAGCGGTAACGTTCATCATTCGCGGCATTTTTGTTGATGATAACATGCTGAAGCATATATTCGGCCATATCAAGACAGGCTTTAAGCGAGTCTATGGATGGGAAGATGCTCTCTTTCAAAAGCTGATACTCCCGGTGATACCCGCTTGGCAGGTTGTTGGTGAGCATGGTTATTTCCGTGGGAGCTGCCTGAATGCGGTTACAACGTCCCCGTATAAGTTCCCAAACATCCGGGTTCTTCTTATGAGGCATGATGCTCGACCCGGTTGTAAGCTCGTCGGGAAATGAGAGGAAGCCGAAATTCTGACTGTTATACAGGCATACATCCATGGCCATACGTGCTATTGTGGATGCAACAGAGGCCATTGCCATTGCTACACTTCGCTCGAGTTTCCCGCGGCCCATTTGTGCCGCGACCACGTTATATTTCATTGTGGAGAATCCCAATTCACGTGTGGTCATGGAACGGTCGATAGGAAATGAACTCCCGTATCCGGCCGCTGATCCTAATGGATTCTGATCTGCGATGTGCTGAGCCGCTCGCAGGAAATAGATATCATCAATCAATGTTTCTGCATACGAACTGAACCATAATCCGAATGATGATGGCATAGCTACCTGCATATGCGTGTAACCGGGTATAATAATTTCTTTATGTTGATCGGCAAGCAACATAAGCCGGTCGAAGAGGTTCTTCACCAGCTCTGTGATATCCCTGAGTTCATCCTTAAAAAACAGATGGAGATCTACAAGAACCTGGTCATTCCTGGACCTGGCCGTATGGATCCGTTTTCCTGCATCTCCCAGTAATTCCGTTAGTAAGTATTCAATTTTACTATGAACATCTTCAAAATCATCCTCGATCAGAAAGTCACCAGACTGAATCAGTCCCTGAATTTGGTCCAGTGCCTGTTCAATTTCTGCTATCTCATCGTTTGAAATAAGGCCTTGTTTTGCGAGCATGCGCGCATGTGCCCGCGAGCCCTCGACATCATAGGTGGCCAGTTTAAGATCGTATATCCGATCATCTCCAACGGTAAACTGCTCTATCTTTTTTTCAATGCTGTAACCTTTATCCCAAAGCTTCATACTGTTATTTTAAAGTGTCTGTCAACATATCTAATAATCTGCGGTAATCGTTCAATCCCTGCTTCAGCTGTTCTGTAAAAATGAATTCATCAGCGGAATGTGATCGGGAAGAATCACCCGGGCCCATCTTGATGGTAGGAAAGCTCATTAATGCCTGATCCGAGAGAGTAGGGGAGCCAAACAGTTTGAAATTACACTTCCGTGCGGCGTTCACAAGCGGGTGATCCAGGGGAATAGATGAAGGGCGCAATCGCACCGACCTGGGCGTGACTTCCGCCTTCACGTTTGCCTGAATGATATCAAGTGTTTCCTCCAGCGTGTAAGCGTCGGTGGTACGTACATCCACGGTAAACCGGCAGCTGTCGGGCACAACATTGTGCTGGCTGCCTGCCTGGATCATGGTAACGTTCATATGCAGTGGACCAAGCATATCCGATACTTTGTCAAACGTGAAACCTTTAAACCATTCGATATCCGGAATGGCATGGTATATGGCATTTTCGCCTTCATTTCTTGCTGCATGCCCCGATATACCGCTACTCACACAATCAAGTACAAGAAGTCCTTTTTCAGCCACTGCCACTTCTCCTGAAGTTGGTTCACCTACTATTCCGAAATCAATTTTCGGCAGATGCTGAAGAAGCATCTCAATGCCATTGGGTCCTGAGATTTCCTCTTCAGCACTCGCGGCCAGAATGATATTGAATGGCAGGTCCTCAGCATCATAGTAATGGCAAAATGTAAAAATAAGACATACCAGCGCTCCTCCGGCATCATTACTGCCGAGACCGAATAACTTTCCATCCGCAAGAATTGGCTTAAAGGGATCATTCGTATAGCCTGAATTGGGCCGGACGGTGTCATGATGCGAATTAAGAAGCAGAGTGGGTTTCGCAGGTGAGAAGTGCTTATTTGCGGCAAAAATATTATTACGTACGGTGTTATAGGGAACATGCCGGTTATCAAAAAATGCCTTCAGGCATCTGAGTGTACCCGCTTCTTCCTTCGAGTACGAAGGAATCCGGATCAGATCACTCAGTAGTACGATGGCTGATTCAAGATCATTCATGCCTGATCAATTTTGTTCCGGTGGAATTATTCAATGCATGCCGGATTGTGACATCCACATCCTTATCAAACGCCTTGAATGCATTATCCAGTTTAGGAATCATCCCCTCGAAAATTTTACCTGCTGACTTCAATGACAAATACTCATTTTTGTCCAATTGTAATATAACTGATTTGTCGTTTTCAGCATCCCGTAACACACCCGGTTTTTCAAAGCACAGGTGTAAATGAACATTGAATTTTTCACTGAGGGCAATCGCTATGCCGGCAGCAAGGCTGTCGGCGTTCGTATTCAACAGGGATCCATGCATATCGTGCGTCAAGGCGCAAAAAACGGGTGTGATACCATTCTCAAGCAATCGGGATAATTGCCCGGTATTTACATCTTCTGTAACAAAATCGCCTACGAACCCATAATCCACCTGCGCATTTTCGCGTTTCCTGGCCTTAATCAGATTTAAATCTGCACCGGTTAATCCGAGCGCATTCACTTGAAGTGACTGTAATTGGGCCACAATGTTTTTGTTGATGAGTCCTGCGTAAACCATGGTAACGATCTCAAGGGTGGCGGCATCGGTTATTCGGCGCCCCTCGATCATTCTGGGTTCGACTCCCATCGTTCTGGAGAGTTCACTTGCTTTTTTCCCTCCACCATGGATCAACACCCGGGCCCCTTTTTCCTTACTGAAACTGTGCAGGAATTTCTGCAGTGAGACGGGATCATCGATGATATTTCCGCCAATTTTAATTACGGTAACATCGTTCATAGCTGATCAAGTATTGATTCCAGAACAGCTTGCGCAGCCCAGGTTCTGTTTCCAGCCTGCTGATAGATTATAGATTGATTATCCAGTACATCGTCTGATACCACCACGTTCCGGCGAACAGGCAGACAATGCATGAAGCGGGCATGATTGGTGACCTTCATTTTACTGCCATCGATAGTCCAGTCTTCCTGTACCGGAAGTATCTCTCCGTAATGATGATAGCTCGACCAGTTTTTCCCATAAATAATGTCGGCGTTCTCAAAGGCTTCCAGCTGATCATGAACAACAGGTACTCCCTGGATGAATTCATCAGCCAGTTCATATCCTTTAGGGCAGGCAAGTATGATCTCAGCATCAATTACCTTTACCCATTCAAGAAATGAATTTGAAACTGCCTGTGGCAGCGCCCGGGGATGCGGAGCCCACGACAGTACAACCTTGGGTTTTTGGATTCCAAGTTCGTTAATGGTTATCATGTCCGCCAGAGATTGAAGGGGGTGACGGATCGCAGACTCGAGGCTGATCACCGGAACTGTGGCATATTTCAGAACGGCCGATAATACCGCTTCGTCATAATCAGCCGAGCGGTCTTTGAGTCCGGGAAATGTACGTATACCTATGACATCCACATATTCACTGATCACACGGATTGCATCCTTGATATGTTCCTGGGCATCTCCTTTCATGACGGTGCCATCATTCATCTCCAGTTTCCAGCCCTCACTGTTCATATTCATAACCATTACCTGCATTCCAAGATTCATGGCTGCCTTCTGCGTGCTTAATCGTGTTCTGAGGCTCGGGTTCAGAAAAAGCAATCCCAGCACTTTTCGTTCTCCGACATTGGATGTGAAGGGATTTGCCTTTAATTCCAGTCCGCGCTTAATTAATGCTGCGGGATCTTTTACGTCACTCAGACGGGTGAATTGATTCATGCTTTTTATATTCATTGAGCACCGACTGCAATGCGGTGATTAATTTATCCAGTTCCTTTTTCCCTGCTGTAAGCGGCGGTAATAAACGGATGGTGTTGGGATTCACTGATGTTCCCGTGAGAATATGATGTTCACGGAATAGCTTTTCCCGCAGGGGACGGATTGCAAAGTCCATTTCCAAACCTATCATCAATCCTTTGCCGCGTACGGCCTTTACACCGGGTAAATTCAGCAGGGCGTCTATCCAGCGATTACCTTCATCACCGGCACGTTGAATGAGTTTTTCCGATTCAAGGACTTCAAGGACTGCCAGACCTGCTGCGCAGGCAAGATGATTTCCTCCGAAGGTCGTTCCCGACATCCCGTGCCAGGATTCAATTGAGGGGCTTATGAGTACACCTCCAATCGGAAATCCATTACCCATTCCTTTAGCTACTGTAATAATATCAGGCCGGATGTCGGCATACTGATGTGCAAAGAATTTTCCTGTTCGACCATATCCAGATTGTACCTCATCCAATATCAGCAATGCGCCATATTCCTGGGTCATTGCATGTAAATTTTTCAGGAAATTAGTTTCCGGAACGTATATACCTCCCAGTCCCTGAATTCCTTCAATGATAACAGCACAAACATCCTGTGTGCGAAATGCATTTTGCAATGCTTCGATATCATTCCAGGGGATGAAGATCACGTTATCAAAATCGTCCAGAGGTGAACGGTACTTTTCATTATCCGTTACTGAAAGGGTTCTTGAAGTTCTGCCATGAAAGGACCTCTCGAAGGCAATAATCGTCTTACCCGGATTTTGAAATGCGGCAATTTTGATGGCATTTTCATTCGCTTCGGCTCCTGAGTTGCAAAGAAAAAGCTGGTAGTTGTCGTAACCGCTTAGCTTCCCCAGCTTCGCTGCCAGATCAAGCTGAAGTGAGTTAATTACAGAGTTGGAATAGAATCCAATCTTCTTGAGCTGTTTCCTGATCCTTTTTACATAGTGCGGATGACAGTGACCAATGGAGATTACCGCATGTCCGCCGTACAGGTCGAGGTATTTTACGCCATTTTGATCATATACATAGCAATCCCGCCCTTTCACCAATTCAATTGGCAGTAGCGGATAAACATCAAACAGGTTCATTGTCTGGTTTTTTCATTTGGTTAATCCGTTCAAAGGAAGTAGCCAGTCCTTTTATAAGGGCTGAACTCAGACCATTGTGTTCCATCTCATTCAAACCGACGATCGTGCATCCCATCGGGGTAGTAACGCGATCAATCTCTTCTTCAGGATGTTTGCCGGTTCCGTTCAAAAGACTTGCAGCGCCAAGGCAGGTTTGCACCGCAATTTCCTTGGCATCATGTGCATCAAAACCCAGTTGTACACCGCCTTGCATTGTTGCCCTGATAAACCGCATCCAGAAGGCGATGCCACTTGCGCAAACCACGGTGGCGGCTTGCATCAGAGGTTCTTCTATCCACAGGGTTTTTCCAACACAGGCAAAGATATTTTCCACTTCTGTCTGAACCGATTCGGCCACACCGTTATGGGCCATACAGGTCATCGATTCACGGACTGATATAGCCGTATTGGGCATAGCCCGAATAATAGGAAACGGCCCGCCCGCGTACGATGATAATTGTTCTATTCCTACAGCAGTGATTACAGAAACAAGAATATGCCGATCGCTGTCGAGCACAGGGCGGAGTTCCTTGAGAAGATGCTCAATCTGATGCGGTTGTACACAAAGAAGGACAATATCCGCACCTGCTACAGCATATTTATTGTCAGAAGTAACTTCTACATTATCCGACTTCCAGGACTCAATGCTACGCGTGTTTCTCCGTGTAAGAAACAATTTTCTGTCGGCGAGAAATCCCGCCCGTTGTAAACCATCTGCAATCGCCAGACCGAGATTTCCAGCGCCGAGGATGGCAATATTCTTGAGTTTTTTCATTAGAAATAGGAAGCTTTAAGATTCAGCCCGGAGCTCTCATCAAGTCCGAACATTAAATTCATATTCTGTACTGCCTGACCGGAAGCTCCTTTGAGTAAATTATCTATCGCAGAAGTTACAAGTACCTGGCCTTTTTTAACAGTTACATTGATCATGCAATTATTTGTGTTTACCACCTGTTTCAGGTGTATTTCCCCGGAGGAAACATGCGTGAACGGAGCACCCTGATAGAAGTTATTATACAGATCAGTAATATCGGATTGGGTGCCGTCGTATTCGGTATAGGCAGTGATAAAGATCCCACGTGTAAAATTTCCGCGAACCGGCACAAAGAGGAGTTCCGGCAAATCGCCTTGTAATCCTTCCAGTGTTTCTCCTATCTCGTTAAGATGTTGATGGTCAAATACTTTATATAACGAAATATTGTTATTTCTCCAGCTGAAATGACTGGTCGGAGAAAGGGATTGTCCTGCCCCGGTTGATCCGGTGATTCCATTAATATGAATGGCTGATTTTACCAGGTTCTCACTGGCTAGTGGAAGTAGTGCAAGCTGTATGGCGGTGGCAAAGCAACCCGGATTGGCAATATAACTGGCCGCCGCTATTTCGGCTTTATTTATTTCCGGCAGTCCGTAAACGAAATCCCCGGCAGTTGCTTTTAATCTGAAGTCCTGACTGAGATCAATGACCTTGCCCGATACCTTATTGTTCTGCAGCCACTCCCTGCTTTTGCCGTGGCCCATACATAGAAATACCACGTCGGCATCCTGATCAATTTCTGCAGAAAAAATCATGTCACCGGTTATATCACCGTGTACTGTGGATACCCTTTTGCCCGCCTGACTTTCACTGACGGCGGATGTAATAATTGTATTTGGATGATATTGAAGCAGTCGTATCAGCTCTCCGCCGGTATATCCGGCGGCGCCAATGACAGCGGCTTTTATTGTTGAATCAGTCATTCGAAACGTCTTTGTTCACGGTGTGAAAAATCTTGGATGTATTGGCAAGGATCCGGGTAAATCCGCGAACATCTTCTCCGGACCACAATTTATTCATTTCTCCGTACGCACCGAAACTGGATGTCATTAAATCGTGTGGTGATTCAATTCCCTTGACATGAAAATGGTAGGGTCGCAGTTCGATGAAAACGTCTCCTGTAACTGTTTGCTGTGAGTCAGTCAGGAATGCCTCAATATTGCGCATGACAGGATCAAGGTACTGGGCCTCGTGTAGCATCATACCATACCAGTTGGCCAGTTGTTCTTTCCAGTATAACTGCCATTTGGTGAGTGTATGTTTTTCAAGGGCATGATGTCCCTTGATGATCAGCAACGGTGCAGCCGCTTCAAATCCTACCCGTCCCTTGATTCCGATGATGGTGTCACCCACATGTATATCCCGACCTATCGCATAAGGCCCTGCGATCCGGCTGATTTCCTTTATAGCTGAAACCGGATCCATCTTGCGGTCATTCACACCGCAGACTTCACCTTTTTTAAAAGATATCTTCAGGGTTGATATTTCAGTCTCTGTTAGCTGGGTTGGATAAGCCGATTCAGGTAAATCAGTGTTCGAAGTTAGGGTTTCAACACCACCCACACTGGTGCCCCAGAGCCCCTGGTTGATGGAGTAGCGTGATTTTTCCCAGGAAGACTCCACACCGTGTGATTTCAGGTAATCAATCTCCTCCTGGCGGGATAACTTCAGGTCCCGGATTGGAGTTAGAATTTTAACATCAGGGATCAAAACTTCAAAGATAAAATCAAACCGGACCTGATCGTTCCCTGCGCCAGTGCTACCATGTGCCACGTAGTCGGCGCCTTTTTCTTTTACATATTCAGCAACAGTCTCCGCCTGAATGGTTCGTTCCGCGCTTACCGAGAGCGGATAGCTGTGATTTTTCAGAATATTTCCGAATACCATGAAGCGAATTGCATCCTCGTAGAATTTTTGCTGAACGTCTACATTTCTATGCTCCTTTACGCCCAGGGAGTATGCACGCTTCTCGATTTCTTCCAGTTCTTCAGCCGAAAAACCACCAGTATTTACCAGGATGGAGTATATCTCCAGTCCTTTTTCATGAATCAGGTATTTTACGCAGTATGACGTATCCAGTCCGCCTGAAAACGCCAATACCACTTTTTCTTTACCATTTGAACTCATAATACGTAAGATTTGATTGTTGCTATTATTTTCTTCGTCGGTTTCCAGTTTTCTATGGACAGAAATCTCTTAAACCGCTGCCAGCGCTGCTCTTTTGTTACTTTTTCTGCCTGTGTCTTTGCCTTCTCAGGGTCGTACATCATGCCTGTACACAAGCAGTGTGAACGGTTTGTGCGGGTGAGAATATCAAAGTTCTTGCAACTCTGACATCCGTTCCAAAACGCCTCATCCGTTGTTAATTCCGAAAAGGTAACGGGTTTATATCCAAGTTCAGCATTGATTTTCATCACGGCCAGGCTGGTGGTAATACCAAAAATTCGAGCCTCGGGATATTTCTTGCGGCTTAGCTTGAAAATTTCCTCCTTGATCTTTTTACCCAGGCCCTGGCCCCGATAGTCGGGATGGACGATAAGACCTGAGTTGGCCACATACTTTTCATGGCTCCATGTCTCAATGTAGCAAAACCCTACGACCTGGTCGCCATCCATTGCGATTACAGCCTTGCCTTCCTCCATTTTTTTGGAGACATATTCAGGCGATCGCTTAGCAATTCCCGTTCCCCGCTGTTCAGCGGCAGTTTGCATGTATGTACAAATAGTTTCGGCGAAGTGAAGATGTTTTTCACTTGCAACCGTAATGACTAGATTCATTACAGAGTGTATTCAGTTAAATAGAAAGATTATAAAAGCTATTGCGCATGCAAAGGACGTACCTTCGCTAAAGTCGATTACCCCACAAGGGGCCTGAATGGCCTGATCCTTAATACAGACACCGCACTTTCCGGGCGGAAAGCACTTGAAATTGGGCTATATGACTGGTTAGACTTCATTATGACTGACAAAAGTATAAACTTAATTCAGAATACAATGAATTATTTGGGAATTTTAGTAAAAAGAGGGTTGGTTAAACGTGCTGCCTTCCAGAATCCTGCAATCAATACATTCCCTCAGATACTTCTCTTCGTCCTGTCCTGGTATGTAGATACAAGGATCATCAGGCACAGGATATGGGAAATCTCCCCGCCAGGCTGTCACACGGCTGATGGACTTATTGGTGGCTTCAAAATAACCTAAGACCTGTTCATCCGGGTCATTGATGTTGAAAATGTTTCCTTTTACCGCGGCAGGTGGAGTGTCGAAAATAGATCCGTTATTATTCAGCAGGATCCTGATCTTTCTCCAATAGTCGTAGGCCTGGGGCGTCATCGAGTGGGTTTCAAGCGTGATCACGTTTTTTGCGATAAAAGCGTAATCGATTTCATTCTGCGCGATAAACTGCCGTGGCACAGCTGTCCCCTGGAAACCATTTGAATTGAACAGGACAAGATTCTCCGGCTGAATACGTCGGTTTACAAAACATGCCGGGGGAATAGTGTTAAATATATCCGGAAAATTGGTCGGGTCGAAACGGAAGGTCTGGATGGGGGTGTAACGTACATAATACTGCTTCGATGGATCTTCAAGAAACGTTTCAGCACTAACCTGCATCACGTCTTTGGTGATTACCGCGTTGAAAGATCCGGTATTGACTTCAATGCGGGCAAAATTCACATATATATCTGACTGTGCCTGATGCAAGGGAATCTCTTCCGGGACCGACTCATAAAAATCACCTCCAGCTGTACGAATCCGTAAGACGTAGCTTCGGCCCGGTACAATTTGCATGGTGAACTCACTGTAATAATAAATTCCCTCATCGTTGGCGGAAAAAAATCTCCCCTCATTTCCCAGGTTATCATGCAGGGTTACTCGCGCGCCAGGTTCCGGTTGAAAACGGTTGGGCACCGCAGTGGTTCTTGAAAGCTGAACAAACATCCTGTCGGAACCGTCATCAATATGCCCATACACAACCAACTGCCGGCCTTCACGATCAATATCAAATTCAATGGGTTCAACACATCCGGCCAGGATGAAAACCACTATTAGATAAAAATATCGTTTAGCGTTTCCTGACATCCAGTTTCAAACTATAAGTGATTGATGGAAAAATGGATCCCAAAACAGATAATTTGTAGGCACGGGGAATTGGTGAATTATCATTCCGCTGATAAAATACAGAATATGCGTTACGTCTTCCCAGTAAATTGTACAGGCTTATCGTCAGGCGGTCATCCAGTTTCCGGATAATACTGCCCAATGTCATTGACACATCAATCCGGAAATAATTTGGAATCCTGTATTCATTTCGATCTGAGTAGTGAGGAACAACCAGGGGTCCCTGCAGATAGTCAGATGTAAGCGCCGTGATCGGTCTTCCGGTATTATAAACGATAGTCGACCCAAAACTACCTTTACGGGATTTACCCATTCGTATATCTGAAACAAATTTGAATGAATGAGGCTGATCGTAATATGCCGGGAACCAGTCTCCGGAATTGATGGTTTCCACATCACCCGGAAAGGATACTTCGCTTCTTGTGTAGACGTAGGAAACCCACCCGGTCCAGATCGGTGTGAGTCGTTTCACAAAGAATTCAAGTCCGTATGCCCGGCCCTGACCAATCAGTAATTCAGCCTCAATGTTCTCCTGAAGGATGAGTTCCGCGAAATCCTGATACTCGACTACTTTGTCCAGCTTCCGGTAAAAAGCCTCCACCGATGTAACCCAGCGATCGTTTTTAGAATTCTTATAAACACCGATGGAAAAATTATCGGATTGGGTGGGAGGGATGTATCGGGTACTTACCTGCCATTGATCAACAGGAGTTGGGGAAGTCGTATTAGAGATGAGGTGAATATATTGATACATCCGGTTGTACGCCAGTTTCAGGACAGTCTGATCACTCAATTCATAACGAAAAGCGATCCGTGGAGCGAGGTTATTGTAGGTGATGATCTTTTCTCCCGCATTATAAAAGAGCGTATCTGAAATGTTATCATCGCTCAAAACACCGTCGTATTCATATTCAGTGGATGGTCCGATCTGGCTGTATAAATTAAAGCGCAGTCCGGCATTGATATCAAAGCGTTCGCTGACTTTAAAAATATCCTGTACGTAAAAAGCCAGCTCACGCCCGCGATCCCGGCTGATGCCGTCAGGTGATATGAACGAGCCCTCATTTAGCGGATTTCGTATTTCATCACCCGGGTTATAATCAGTCATTTCGAGGCCAAAGTCCAGCTCATGAGCAGCTGTCGTATGCTTTCCGTTAACCCTGAGCTGAATTTTTTCCATCTGATTCCGAAGTTCAGATTCCAGGCCCGGTTGATAATCGAGCAGTGAGTTTGTGTATTGAAGATAGTTGGCATTTACGTCAAAACGCCACACAGCTGAGGGCTGGAAATCATACTTAAAGTTAAATCCGTAATTGCTCCAGTCATATCCGAAACTATTGGAATAGTCGAAAGAGTCTGCGCTCCCCAGGTAGGAGAACATGACATGATGCTTATCATTGAAGAAATGATCACCCCGTACGAAAATGTCATAAAAGTTTGCAGCGCTATTCTGAATATCAAGGTCATTCACCAAACCAAGAACCCAGTCGGAATATGTAACCCTCGCCGCGGCCAGGATACTCGTCTTTTTGGTAATGGGCCCTTGCAATGTCAACTTTCCTGAAACACTTCCGATCCCGGCTTCAGCACTCCAGACATCTGTTTGCCCCTGAAGACTGTTCACAGCAAGCACAGATGAAGCCCGCCCGCCATATTCAGCTGGTATATACCCTTTGTACAGGGTGAAGTCGCGCGTAGCATCCGGATGAAAGATGGAGAAAAACCCGAGTACATGTGATGTATTAAAGAGCTGCATGCCATCGATAGTGACCAGATTCTGATCGATGGCCCCTCCACGAACATTGAACCCCGAAGAACCTTCACCCACGGTACTTACCCCGGGAAGGAGGGTGATCGCCTTGATCACATCCACTTCGCCCAGAAAAGCGGGTATCGCCTCAATATTTTTTATGGTAAGCTTTGATGCTCCCGGGATTGTACTTTGAAGATTCTCCTTCGGATTATTGTCGCGTATGATCACTTCTTCAAGGCTGAGGGTGGTAGCTTCAAGTGTTATTCGCACGAATTCCGGACTTTGGAAATTGTGCTGATAGGTACGACTCAGAAATGAAATGTGTGTGATCGTCAGCAGATGTGTCCCCAGTGGCATCTGAACCCTAAATTTCCCATTCTGATCTGTTACCGCCAATAAATTGCCCGCCGGGTCAAGTATCGTCGCACCTTCTATAGGTTGACGCTGCTGATCCTCGATAATTCCGTCAAGGACAACTTTGCTTTGTCCGAAGCAGGAGAAAGTGAGTAGAGTAAGTAGTACAGTGACCCGAAGAATCACTGCTGAACCCTTTCGCTTTTCAATTGCCAGGATTCCAGCCGTGGATTCATCAGATGGAACCACAGACCGGGGACCAACGCCAGAATGATCATGGTTGAGTAACCGGCGGGCAGCTGCGGACTTTCATCATAATGATACAGGACCTGATATCGTTTTATAGCATTTGCATGATGATCTGAGTGCCGTTGCAGTTGAAAAAGGAAGAAATTACTGATTACGTGGGAAGCATTCCAGGAGTGTATTGGGGTAACCCGTTCATATTTACCGGGCGCGATCTCCTTTCTCTCGATCCCGTAATGCTCAATATAGTTGACCTGTTCGAGGAGTGTGAATGCGATAAAGCTCTGCACAAAGAAAAATACAGGCAGCTGCCATACAAAGTGATTTGCCCAGATACTGAATATTCCGGTAACCACAGCGATGAAGATCAGCGGCAGGATGCTGAACCAGATCATCTCGTTATGAATACTCAGGGCCGAAACACCTTTTCTTCTAAGTCGATTATTCTCAATCTTCCATGCATGGGCATACCCGTGAAATACGCTCCGAAACCAAAATGCGTAGAATGACTCATTTTTACGTGAAGTAGCGGGATCTTCGGGTGTTGCCACTGTAACATGATGACCCTTGTTATGCTCGATATAAAAATGCATGTAACAAACGGTCAGCAGCAAAATTTTACTGTACAGCCTTTCAAGAGCTGATTTTTTATGGCCTAGTTCATGGGCTACTGTAATCCCGATTCCGCCCGTTACTAATCCGGTTCCAAGTGTAAACCCAATCCACTCCTGTACGGAGGAAAGATGGCCAAAGGTGACCACGTAAAAGGCCCATGCAAGGAACAGCAACTGAAAATACGTCCAGAGATAGGTGACAAACCTGTAAAAGAACTGCTCTGAGATGATTGAAATGCGATCCTTTGGGATATTATAATCGGAAGTACCGATCATGTAGTCAAGAAAAGGAATGATCAGAAATACCAGGGCAAGCGAAAGCATGTTCCACCATCCTGCCAGGTAATAACCCACAATTACCGATGCAGGAATTATAAATGCCATAAAAAAGCCGATTTTCCGAATAGGATTCATTTCTTCCTGTTTACTCGCTTTAAGATAACCAAATATGGCAAATTATGGTTTTGTGGGGTTTGGGTTTTGCTGAAATTATTAATACGCCAATGATTTGTATATTGTGAAATGAAATTAAGTTTTCTACTGCTGATTTCTGTTCTTCTTAGCTGCGGTGAGCAAAAGCTTATTTCGGAGGAGATTCTGGAACGTTCTATCGGTTTTCATGATCCGGAAAACCAATGGCAATCACTCGAAACTATTTTGAACTTCAAAGAGGAAGGGGCTAACGGTCCCCGGCAGACTACCGTATGGATTGACAATAATACAGGCTATTTCAGAGTTCGACGCGGAAGTGTGGAGGATCACGGCATGGTTCAGGATTCTTGTTTCATTAATTCAGGGAACGTTGACTGTAACCGTGCAGAAAGATTGAGAAATTACTACCTCTATCTCTGGGGGCTGCCTATGAAGTTGAGAGATAGTGGAACGGTTTTAATTGATCGGGTGGATTCCATTAGATGGAATGGGTATGATGTTCTTACACTTCAGGTAGAATATGAGGAAGACAGGTGGACATATTATATTGACCAAACTGATTATCAGCTGCGGGGGTATTCTTTCCTGAAAAATGATGGTTCCGGTGAATGGATTGAGCTGGAGGGTATTGAAAAGGTCCAGGGCATGAGACTGCCCAAGAGCCGTGCATGGTATGTTTTCAGTGACAGCGCATATCTCGGCCGGGATTTGCTATTATCAGGAGAGTAGGGGACTCAGACAGGTTTAAACTGCTCAAAAGTTTCCTTACAATTCTCGCAATAGTGAATGGAGCGGCATGCGGTCGGTCCGAAAGGATTTTTCAATTGTGTGTTTTCACTACCACATACCGGGCAGGTCGCATGTTCCAGCACATCTATATCAACGATGAGATTGTGTTTTGGCGGAGGAGCCAATCCGAACTTTCGCAGTGCCTCTCTTCCCTGATCGGAAATCATATTTGAATTCCAGGAAGTTTCATAAGTTATTTTCACATCCACCTCCTGAAGGCCATGCTGGTGCAATACATCAATAACATCCTGTTTCATGTAGTCGATTGCCGGGCAGCCGACGAAGGTTGGGGTCATATGAACTGTAAGGTGTTCTTCCTGCCAGTCGAGACGGGTTATTACACCCAGGTCTACCAACGATATTACAGGTATCTCCGGATCTTTGACATCCTGAAGCCAGTCATAAATTTGATCGTCGCTTATCTTTCCCATACAGTAATAACAGATTTTAAGGATGTTTCGTTTACCAGTCGGCGGTAGGATCTGATCTGAATACTTCTGCCATTTCATCCAGGAGCGGTTGCAAATGGGGTGTATGTTTTCCAATTCTGCCGCCATAGGAGGGTGATAATGCGGTTAAATCAGGAACCTGCAGGACTGTCTCAGAGAGTACCTTCATTATTTCGATTTCCCATGCGGCCTGCAGTGCACGTTCTCCTTCAAATAAACCGGAAGAGATGATTTCATCCTCAAATGGTGAGGGCTCAAATATGCCAAGGGCATGGGGCAAAGCTTCATTTAATGAATTCTGTAAACGTTCTACACTTTCCGGTGTGGCATTGCCCAGTTGCCGGATCCACGTTCGGGCATGCATTGTATGATACCGGATCTCGCCTCTGATTTTTATTGAAAGATCAGCGAGTGGTTTGTAGGATGAACGTGTAAGCATATCAAAGCGAATAGCTTCGGCAGCGTCAAATAGGAAATGCCGTATCAGGCTGAAGTCGTATTCGCCATTGGGCAGTTCGGTGAGCGTACAGTTATGAAACTGATCGGCATTTCGCATGAAAGCCACTGTGTCGGGTTCACCTTCTCCGAGTTCATTGAGCATTTGATACAGGGCGTAACTTTGTCCAACTTTGTCCTGTGCCATTGAACTGAATGCGATATCTTCTTCAAGAAGAGGCCCAAAACCTGTCCATTCACTGTTTCTGTGGCCAATAATCAGCTGATCATCAGCCATTTTATATAACATCTCTTTCAGTGCCTCGGTATTCATTGGTCTGCCTGTTTACGTTCCTTGAAATCTTTCAATTTATCCCCTGCCTTATAAGCAATTGCATCCCTGAATTGTTTTTCCGGCAGGGTATTCCAGATAATTTTATCCTCTTCGTCATTGAACAGGATGTCTGATGTTTTAACGACCCAGACATTAAACACCGGCTTACCATCAATGAATTCTGGTTTGGCCAGTGATAGCGCACCCTGATAGCTATCTGCCTCCACCGAACCGATATGTTCGTGTTGTTTGCCACGCCGCATCAGGTGAAACACTTCATAGGACTCCGTATTGCCCGTTCCGGGAGTCTGGTCGGGAACAGATGAGTAAATATTCTGATCATCTTCGGTGAATCCGGTTGTATACACATTGCGTGTATCAACAACGAAAAGGCCTGTGCATGTTTGTCTTCTGGAAAACTGTTCCTTGGCAAACAGGAAAGCCATTTCTTCATTTGGCGCATGAACTGCCCCGGTATGAATGTACGGCTTGTTTTCGTGAAGCTGCGTGAATACCTCAAATGTGCCCAGCTGATCCAGTGGTGCTTTAGGTGCCAGTTCGCCATTTAGTTCGGGAAGTCTGTTTACCCTGGGGTCAAGTGATTTCATACTGCAAATATCCGCCTTTTGTAGCTCCTATGCAATCGTTTTCGGAGGATAAGCAACAGGAAACAATGTCTGCGGCAAAAGGAATAAATAAAAAAACCCGCAGGGTTTGCCTGCGGGTTTCTTCAATTATTTTTCCTGTTATACCAGGGGCTTTACATAATCTGTTTTCGGAGTTTTCAAAGCCTCGCGAACCCAGCGTCCACGCTCTTCGGCGGTTCTTCGCACAGCGAGTCGTTCGGCATTACACGGACCGTCACCATTGATAACCCTTTTGAACTCCTCCCAGTCCGGCTCGGTATAAACCCACCGGCCTGTTTCCTGGTCTTTACTTAATTTGGGGTCCGGAATTGTAAAACCAAGTTCCCATATTTTCGGCACATACATATCGAGGAACTGGTTTCTCATGTCATCATTGCTGGCCATTTTAACCTTCCATTTCATGAGAACTTCTGTATGGGCAGACATTTTATCGGGCGGGCCGAAAAAGTGCATCATGGGCGCCCACCAGCGATCGATTGCTTCCTGCATCATTTGCCGCTGTTTTTTTGTTCCTGTTGCCATGTGGATTACGCAGTGATGGCCATATTTTAAATGAAATGACTCCTCGGCGCAAATACGGTCGAGTGCCCTGCAGTACGGACCATAGCTTCCGCGGGCATTTGCCAGCTGATTCACGATCGCACCGGCATCAACAAGCCAGCTGATAAAGCACGCATCTGCCCAGGTATAAGCGGGGTAGTTGAAAATGTTTGAATATTTTGATTTACCGTTGATCAGGTCATCGATCATCGCTTCCCTGGGTTTGCCCAGTGTTTCAGCAGCAGCATAGAGAAGTTGAGCATGACCTACTTCGTCCTGAACTTTTGCCATGAGGGCAAGTTTCCTCCGGAAGCCGGGCGCACGGGTAATCCATGTTCCTTCAGGTAAAGCGCCAATAATTTCACTGTGTGCATGTTGTTCAATCATGCGGATCAACTGCTTTCGGTATAAATCCGGCATCCAGTCGGTTGGTTCAATTTTTTCACCCCGTTCAATACGGGCTTCAAAGGCTTCAAGTTTTACCGGATCTTCATTGGTAAGTTCTTTACTGTTTACCGGCTCAAAAGTATTTCCTCCTCCGTACATTAGGTATTTATTTGGTTATCGCAATAGTAACAAAAAAACTTGCTATTTCGTTTTCAATCCTTCAATTAACATGTCAGCCAGCTGATTTCCAAGTTTTTCCGGATCGATAATTCCTTCGGGATCATACCAGTGGGGCATCCAGTTAAGGGATGAGAACAGTGTCATTACAGCGAGTTTGGTGTCTACAGGATTAAACTCTCCAGCACGAATTCCTCTTTCAATGATCCGCTTGAACCGGTTAATGTAGTTAATCCGCAGCAATAGAAAATCCTTCAGATACTTATCGCTCAGGTGCCTGTGTTCATTCATGAAGACGGCTGATGCAGTGAGGTTTTCAGCCATTACGGCAATATGCCCTAAAATGCCCGCACGCAGCTGGCCGGCATAGCCGCTTTGATTCTTTTCAACCTGATCGAGCGAATCCATGAATTTTTCGGCCATTCCAAAACAAAGCGTGATCAGAATTTCTTCTTTCGATTTTATATGGGAATAAAGACTGGCTGCCTCGATGCCCAATTCTGTCGCCAGATCGCGCATTGAAGTGGCGGCATAGCCGCGAACCCTGAATAATTCAGCAGCGGCCTGAATGACCTGATCTTTTCTTGATTCCGAGAACGGCATGATACAAAAATAATTATTCGGCAGTGAACCGGAAGTAATTTATTAGTTTTGAATGGATAAAGATATGGGTTTTAAAAACATTCGTAATTTCCATGAAAAGGTGAACAACATTTTTCACCTGACCCTGGCATTGCCCCTTTTGCCGATGGGATATATTTTCCTGGAATCGAATCACGATGATTTTGAACCACCATTGGGTGAAAATCAACTTCTGGTGATTGCATCGATCATTTCAGCACTTTTAGTCACTGCATTTGCCTACACTCATTACCAGGGTAATCTGGAAAAAGTGAGGGAAGAAGATGGATTGGCAGCCCAATTCAGGGCATTATATAGTCAATACCAAAAATTATATCTTGGAAATCTGGCTGCGAGTCTCCTGCTTGTCGTAGGTTATTATCTTACAGGGTCAGATTATGTGATCGGCACTTACGTTCTGCATCTTTTTACCCTGTCACTCATCAGACCCTACTACGACCGGTATAGCCGGGATCTTAAATTATCTAAGGAAGATGCACTGGCAGTAAGAAAGATGACCCTGGCGTTTGAGGAGGATTTGTAAGTTGTGTAATTACCGATACGGCATCATCGGCATTTCGGATGAATTCAAAATAAAATGCAGCGGCAATCATAATCGCAAGCAGGATGCCGATTAAAATGATCAGTTGTTGTCTTTGTTGTTTGCTCACGAAATCCATAAGTTGAACGAACGATTTTGTCTACAGACCCGTAACATCTTGATTTGGTTGCATGCAAACCCTTAAAAAGTCCATATCGGTAATCATCCCTGCCCTCAACGAAGAGAACATGTTACCAGGTCTTTTAAAGTCTGTGTTGGCAAAACGGGTTCCTGTGGAAATTATTGTTGCCGATGGGGGAAGTACCGACCAAACGCGGAAGATTTGTGAATCCCACGGTGTGAAGTTTATTTCTACCTCACGTGGGAGGGCGAAACAAATGAATGAAGGGGCGGCAATGGCCACCGGAGATATTTTGTTCTTTGTGCACGCCGACAGTCGTTTGCCGGAGTGCTGGTATCAGGAGCTTCATGAAGCACTTTCATCGGGCGTCGTTGCGGGCACCTTTTCGCTGGAGTTTGATGAGCAATCTGTTTTGTTGAGAGCCTATGGTCAACTGAGCAAATTGAATCACTCGCTTTTTACTTATGGAGATCAGGGGCTTTTTCTACATCGCACTACATTCATTGAAACAGGTGGTTTTAAGGAAATCCCGATTATGGAAGATGTGGAAATCTACAGGCGGTTGAAAAAGATGGGGCCTGTAGTTAAAATGAAAAGCACCATCGTTACCTCTTCACGCAGATTCCGTAAAAACGGGATAATTTCCCAACAGCTGATGAATATTTTTCTGGTATTTGCATTCAGGGCAGGAGTCCCCGCGGCATGGCTTCAAAAATTTTATCCTTATAATTGATTTAAACTGCAGCCTTATATCTTTGCCACATGAAAACAGTGCTGATCATCACATATTATTGGCCACCCAGTGGTGGAAGTGGTGTGCAGCGCTGGATGAAATTTGCAAATTACCTGGAAGACGAAGGCTGGCACCCGGTAATTCTTACCCCCGAAAATCCACAATTTGTTGTTAAGGATGATTCACTTGAACAAGAAGTGAATGAAAATATTGAAGTGCTGCGCATACCTATTTGGGAACCATATCAGTTATTCGAAAAAGCCGGCGGCAACCCAAATGTATCCCAGGGAAATACTTCTGGGTCTGTGTCATCAATTGCAAAGTTCATAAGGGGTAATTTTTTTCTTCCGGACCCAAGGGTATTCTGGCGAAAACCGGCTGTCAGGTTCCTGAAGGATTACCTGAAAAGCAGGCGCGTTGATTTCATCGTTACGACCGGACCACCCCATAGCATACATTTGATCGGCCTCTCACTGAAAGGGAAATTCAATATTCCCTGGCTTGCTGATTTCCGCGATCCGTGGAGCGACTGGGATATGCTCGATGAATTTCATACCTCTGCGCTGGCGCGGTCTTATCATCGTAAAATGGAAAGGAAGGTTGCCGGAAAAGCGGATATTCTTCTCACCGTAAGCCCTTCCTGGGCAGAAACGCTTCATAAAAGGTACGATCGGCAGGTAGAAGTCATTACCAATGGATTTGATACGGCCGATTTCAGCAATGTTACAGACACCGGGCCCGACAACTTTTCGCTGGCACACTTTGGGCTAATCAATCAGTTTCGCCATGCACCGGCTTTCTGGGAGGCCCTGGAACAACTTCAATTATTGAATCCGGAGATTCATGACCTTTTAAAAATTGATTTATATGGAGTCATGGACCCGGAAATTCACACATTTATTGAATCCTGGGATAAGTCGGGAGAACAGGTGACTATTCATGGAAGCATAAGCCATAAAGAGGTGATTGAATCGTACCGGAAGTGCACGGTTGTTCTGATGTTTATGAATAAAAGTTCAAATGCGAAAGGCCACATCCCGGGGAAATTATTTGAATACCTTTCTGCCGGTAAACCCATTCTTGCAATCGGAGATCCTGAAGGTGATGCTGCAACGATAATTCGTGACACCGGGGCAGGAGTAGTGCTGAGGTGGGACGATACGGAGGGGATCTGTGGAATTCTTAATGAATGGTACCTGGAGTATAAAAAAACTGGCTCATTGCCTGGTCCGGACAGGAATGTGATTAACAGGTATTCCCGAAAGGAGCTCACCACCCGGCTTGCATCATTGATGAACAAACATGCAGGATAACGACGATTTCATACCATTTTTTGACCTCTCACGGCAGGGTGCTGAGCACATATCCGAGTGGATGAATGAAATTGAGCGCATCGTTCGTTCCGGTAAATTTCAATCGGGCCCGGAAGTACCCGGATTTGAGAAAGCTTTTGCAGAATGGCTTGGAGCAGCGGATGTTGTTGGGTGTGCGAGTGGTACCGATGCCCTGGAGGTCGCTCTTCGCGCTTGGCAGATTGGCCCCGGGGATGAAGTCATCGTTCCTGCCAATACATGGGTTTCCGATGCCGAGGCTGTGCTGTTCACCGGGGCTACGCCTGTTTTTGCCGATGTACTTGATGAAACCGGACAACTTGATCCAGCCGGCCTTGAGCCTCTGATCACGGAAAAGACAAGGGTGATCATTGCAGTTCATATGTACGGCTCCGTCTGTGACCTGGGATCCATCATGCAAATTGCCAGGCGGCATAACATCCTTGTATTGGAAGACTGTGCCCACGCCATCGGACTCAAAACCCAATGGGGAATGGCCGGAACACTTGCGGATGCAGCGGTATTCAGCTTTTATCCAACAAAAAATCTTGGTGCATTTGGCGATGCCGGTTGCATTGCTTCTGCGGATTCCCGGTTTATTGATCGGGTGCGCCTAATCCGTGATCATGGTCAGCCTGTCAAGGATACTCACCTGATTGTCGGTAAAACCAGTCGGATGGATGAAATTCAGGCGGCAATACTGTTTAAGAAGCTCCTTTACGTAGATCAATGGAATGCCCGGCGGCGTGATATCGCAATGTCATATGCAACAACCATAGAATCAATCCAGGGTATTCAAATGGGGTTTGACCTGAATCAAAACGCTGTGGTTCATTTGTTTATATTGAGAACCAGCGAGCGGGATGAATTCATACAATTCATGAAGAAGCGCGGGATTGGAACAGCTGTTCATTACCCGTTGCCTATTCCGATAACTCCTGCATTTCAATCGGGTAACTACAGGGGAGTATGGTCGGTGGCCGAGAGGAGGGCAAAAACTATTGTTTCGCTTCCGGTATTTCCTGAATTAACGGACGGGGAAATCGGTCGGATTAATGATGCCCTCGTTGCCTTTGGTCAGAAATGACTCAGGGCTTAAACCAGAAGGTGGTGTCGGTAAGTCCGGTAGTTGTATTCACCATTTTCCAGCCCTTCAGCAATTCAAAAACTTCAGCATAATATTCGCGTTCCGAATTATCCAGGACAAGAATGCCACCTGGCTTTAACCTGTCGATGGCATTTTTACAACATTGAACCCGATTGCGGCCGTCTACAAGTACAAAGTCAAATGAATTTTCCGGAAATTGGAGAATGTAATCGCTGTATTCGGTGTAATCAGGTTTGCCCGAATTCAATTTTGGGGGTATGAGTTCGTAATCCACATTTGAAAGACCTTTTATTTGATCCTCGACTTTCCTATACCACCCTGTATCATGCTCAACGCTTACCAGGTGGTTCAGTAGTTTAGCGAAGAAAAGCGTACTACCGCCACTGCCGTATTCAAAGCCCTTCATGTCACTGGATAGAATTTTTCTGAATATTGCGATGGAAGCAGGTGAAGTCCATGGAACTTTACCCATAAAGAAGCGCCAGGATCTGCTGTAAACCTTTAGGGCGGGGCGGACTATTCTGAAGACCAAATACGGCAGCTGTGCAGTCTTGTAATTTTTTTGTGTAAAGTAGCTTCTCCCGGCAATATCTTTGGTGATCGAATACTTATCCATAGTTTTGTTAAAATCTTGTTTTATGGTATCGGAAAAGCCTGAATTTCTTATTGCAGGAGCTGCCAAGGCAGGTACCACATCGCTCTATCACTACCTGAATCAGCATCCGGAAATTTTTATGTCTCCGGTAAAGGAACCCGACTATTTTGGCGGGCACTTCTGGTCTTTACCGTTAAATGATATTTATGGCCCGGATCCGAAGTTACAAATTTATCAGGATTGGGATGAATACCTATCCTTATTCAGGGAAGGAAAGGGAAAATTGAAAGGTGAGGCGAGTCCGAGTAGCTTTTATTACTTTGCCGAGGCCATTCCTGAAATAAAACGGCGCCTTGATAATCCAAAAATAATCATCATTCTTCGGAATCCGGTTGACCGTGCCTACAGCCATTATACATTCAAAAAACGGGATGTGAAGGAAAATCTGACATTTTCAGATGCCCTTGACGCTGAGGAGAAGCGAATGCAGGAAAATTATCATTATGGATATTTTTACAAGGCACTCGGTTTTTATCACAGGCCTGTTGAAGCCTTTCTGGCTGAATTTTCAGATGTTCATATTGTGCTTCTGGATGAACTCCAGGCAAACCCGGAGCATGTCATAAAAGGAATTTTTCAATTCCTGGATGTTAAAGATGATTTTGAGCCCTCACTGGATGTTGTATATAATGTATCAGGCAACCCAAGGATGAAGGGGCTTAATAAATTTTTACGGAAGAAGAACCCATTCCGGGATTTGATCCGTCCGGTACTGGATGTGGTGCTTTCTGAGAAGTCTAAAACAAAGCTTATGGAGAAGATACACCAGATGAATACTGCGCCAAAGGAGCCGCTTGAAAACAGCACCAGGCAGAAATTACTGGATTTGTACCGATCCGATATAGGAAGATTACAGGATCTCATCAATCGTGATCTTTCACAATGGATGCATTAGTTTCTCCTGCAGTTTGTAAGGGTATATTAGGAAAAAGTAGTTAATTAATACTATACTCGCTTTATGAAAATCGGGATGATCCTGGACAATACATTTCCGCCGGATTCCAGGGTGGAGAATGAAGCTGTTAGCCTGATCAGGGAAGGGCACGAGGTGTTTTTGTTCTGTCTGAATTCCGGTGATCAGCCTGAAAAGGAAATAATCAATGGAATTCAAATTCATCGTTTTCCAACCAATAAGTTCGAATATAAGCTTTCTGCACTTGCTTACACGATACCCTTATATCACTGGCTGATGCGGCCTAAAATCAAGACGTTTATTAACGAAACACAGGTGGAGGTTATCCACATACATGATCTTACGATTGCCCGAGCTGCTTTTGCGGAGGCCAGAAAAGCCGGGAAAAGAGTGGTTCTTGATTTGCATGAAAATCGTCCCGAAATCATGAAGTTTTATGTGCATTTGCAGAAATGGCCTGGAAAATGGCTCATCTCTACGAGGAGATGGAATTCATTTCAGAAGAAATACTGCCATGCAGCGGATGCAGTGATCGTAGTAACTGATGAGGCCAGACAGGACCTTGCCAGCGAATACAGAATTTCTGAGCAAAAATTTGCAGTTGTTCCGAACACCGTCGACACCTCTATTTACCTTTCCTATGAACCGGATCCCGGAATTACTCAGGCATACAAGGATACCTTTAATATACTTTACATGGGTGATACAGGTCTCCGGCGCGGAACAGATACGGCTATTCTTGCCATCGAGTTGCTGAAGGATTCGATTCAGAATGTAAAGCTGATTTTAGTTGGCAGCAATACCGAAGATGCGGAGCTCAGGGAGATCGTTCGGAAAAAGAACCTTGAACCCTATGTACATTTCGCCGGATGGCAGGATGTGTCCCTGTTTCCCAGTTATGTCGAAATTGCCGATGTATGCCTGTCGCCGCTTAAAAGGAACCGCCACCATGACACAACATTTGCCAACAAGATTTTCCAATATATGGCCGGAGGTAAACCACTTGTTGTGAGTGATTGCCCGCCCCAGGTGAGGGTTGTCGAGAATAGTGGGTGCGGGCTTGTGCATCAGGCAGAAAGCCGGAATTCACTGGCAGAATCAATTTTTTATATCCATGAGCATCCTGAAGAATCTCTTGAAATGGGTGAACGTGGCAGACGAGCGGTGATGGAGCAGTGGAACTGGAATCATACTTCCAATGAATTGAGAGCCTTGTATGCCGGGTTAGCGTCTGAACCTGTCAAGAATCAAATCAACTAATTCGCTCAGTTCCGGTGAATATCGCTTCCAGTAAATGACGGGGGCGGTTAATATCAGGAATAATGAGGATTTCAGAATGCTGGCGACCCACAGGTTTTCAGGTAAGGGAAGAAAATAACAAATTATGCCGGCAGCAATCATGATCAGAACTATTTCCATCGTTTTTCCTGTAAATGGATTAAGATCCATTTTGATCTTCAGGAAGGAGAATCGCGCAATATTGTAGGCAAGAATTGCCATGGTGGTTGCCATTGCTGCACCAAGTGTTCCGTACAAGGGAATAAAGACGAAATTCAGTCCGACAGTGATCACCAAAAGCAGTACCGACAAGATGGCATCCACCTTGTAATATTTTGAGTTGACCATGATATATCCGTTGATACCCACACCGGTATCGATCACCTGTGCCAGGCCAAGCATGATGAATATAAGAAAACTATCGGCATATTCTTCCGGAATATAATACAACAATAAGGAGTAATTCAGAGTGATCAGCAGGAAGACTCCACTGCTAAGAATAAGCTGATTTATGGATGATTTTCTGTATAATTCTGAAATAGTCCTATGGTCGTTATCCTTGAATGCATGGGCAATGAGTGACGGTGCGGTACGGGCAATCGAACTTGCAGGCACGCGGATAACAGAAGCCATAGCAGCGGCGATAGCGTAGATACTCACCGAAGACAGACTTTCAAGACTTCCCAGCATGAGACCATCCACCTTATTGATCATGTGTGCAGACAGGCCGCTGAGTACATTGAAAGAGTTGAATTTCCTAATTTCTTTTAAGAAGGTACGGTCACCCGGAGCAATGGTCAGTTCCGTAGGTAATTCCCCAAGTATCCCAATATAGATCAGAGTAATTAAGGCGATCAATGCATAAGATACGGTATAAGCGATGATAAACGTTTCAAAGTCAAATTCTCCTTTGGCATAGAGCAATATCAGGATCATCCACAGTATTCTCAGAAATATGAATGGCAGGGAGGCAGATAAAACATTTTTGAACAGGGCTTTCAGATAGGCATCAAAAAGGTTGTAAAACACCATCGCAATGCTGAAAGGCACCAGTAAATAAAAATATTCTACAAAGAGGCTGGAATTTTCGATATACCAGCTCGTGATTTCAGGTTTAAATATCCAGATCAAAGAAAGTACCAGCGTAAGTCCGCCCGCGCAAATCAAAAACCCGTAATACAATACCTTTCTATGCAGGTATGGGAAATATTTAACGATCATCGAGGGTGTTCCCAGTTGGGAGAACTGTGAAATCACGATGGTCACAGAAAGGAGAATCCGGGTGAGTCCGAACTGGTCACTATCCAGGATGTTGGGAAACAGTATGACCGTATTCACATACCCCAGGAGAATGCCCAGATACTGGATTATGCTGAGCCAAATACTGTTTCTGCGGACAATTCCCATAATATGCGCTTAGCACAAACTTGCAAAAATTTATTTAATACGATCCGGGTTTTCATTGATGAATGATTTCCAGCTTTTAGATCCATTCTTTCTGGTGCCGAACTGAAAGTGATGACAGAGGGCTACAGCAAGGGCATCAGTCGCATCCAGAAGTTTAGGTTGCTCTGTGAAGCTCAACAGCGTCATAATCATCTGCGCCACCTGTTCTTTCGATGCATTTCCATTTCCCGTTACAGATTGCTTCACTTTTTTAGGAGCATATTCCGTTATGGGAATGTCCCTGTTCAGTGCGGCAGCCATGGCTACCCCCTGTGCCCGGCCGAGCTTGAGCATTGACTGTACATTCTTGCCGTAAAAAGGCGCTTCAAGGGCCACTTCATCCGGTGAAAATTCCTCTATCAGGTGGTTAACACGCTCAAATATTTTTTTCAGCTTTAGTTCATGGGACCGATATTTTGAGAGGTGTATGACCCCCAGCTGAAGCAACTTCAGGCGATTTCCCTGAACGAGGATTACTCCATAGCCCATCACATTTGTTCCCGGATCAAGGCCCAGGATGATCCGTTCCAAATTCGAATTTTTCTCTATCTTCACCACCGTTGCAATATAGCTATATGGCCACGAAAAATGAAAGCAGAAAATATTATCTATACCTGATCAAATCAGCGGTTTTCCTGCTGATCCTTTATTTCATTTACCGAAAAGTTGAGGAACATCCGGAAGATTTCCAGAGTCTGCAGCATTTTCTTCAGGATCGGTTATCCGTTGGTATGTTAGTTCTGCTTGCCTTATTGATCCCCGTGAACTGGGGCCTTGAAATTGTGAAATGGCGTTACCTGGTGCGGACCAAATATCCAATAAGCTGGAAGGCAAGTACCGAGGGGGTGCTTTCCGGACTGGCAATGGGTTTTATCACACCCCATGGAATCGGCGATTATTTCGGACGGCTCACTTCTATTGATTTAAAAGGAAAATCCAGTTTTATAGGTTTAATTATGGCAAGTCGTTTTGCCCAATTATCGGTTACAGTTTGTTTCGGTATGTTGGGCGTTACGGTGATTTTGAGTTCGGCTGAAATTGCCATGCTGCTGGGATTGTTTTCAGGAGTGGGAGTGGCAGTCGTTGTGTTACTCAAGTATATCTCCTCAAAAAAACGAAAACGTTACCTCGATTTTATTGGCCGGTACTTTGAAATATTAAGATCACTTACCATCAGATCTTACGCAGTTATATTTGTGTTATCTGTCTTTCGTTATATGACTTTTGCTTTTCAGATGACCCTGGCCATTCGTGTTTTTGCTGATCAGGATTGGTGGCTGTCTTTTGCTGGTACGACATGGATCCTCCTGGCCAAGTCGGTTATCCCCTCGTTTAATTTTCTTAGTGATCTTGGAATCCGGGAATTTTCCGGTATATATTTCTTTGATAATTTTCAGGTGTCACCAGTGCCTGTAATTGCTGCCACCTTGCTGATCTGGTGTTTAAATATAGTATTGCCTACCTTGGCAGGAGCATTTCTGATGCTGAAAATAAGGTTCAAATGATTATACTCCTGGTTTTTCCGGCATTATACTGTATACTCCTACTGGTGTCGATCATCCTTTGGGCCAGGATACCTTCTGTGGGTGTAAATACTGAGGCGAGGAATAGTTTTTCTGTTTTGATACCATTTAGAAATGAAGAGCAGAAACTGGAATCTCTGATGAATTCTCTGCTTGGAGTTGATTACCCGGCAGATCAATTCGAGGTTATATTTATTAATGATCATTCCTCCGACGGGGGGGAGGCAATGATTGAATCAGCCTGTAATAATTATCAAAACTGGAAAATTATAAATCTCAAACAGCAGACCGGGAAAAAGTCTGCGCTGTTAAAAGGGGTTCAGGAAGCCAGATATCCGATTTTAATTACGACAGACGCTGATTGTAATGTACGTCCCGGCTGGCTCAGAACCTATGATCAGGCTTACACACGGCCAGATACACATTTCGTGGCAGGCACCATAGAGCTTGCTTATGAAAAACCCACTCTGCCGGTGATATTCCAGGTGTTTGAACAATATGCTCTCACGGGTTTGACAGGTGTAACCATGCATTCCAGGTATCCAACCATGTGTAACGGAGCTAACCTGAGTTTCACGAAGGAAGCATTCCTGGCAGTGAACGGATATGAAGGTAATGAGCAAATCCCCAGTGGAGATGATCAGTTTCTGTTAAAGAAGGTAACATCGAGGTTCCATGATTCGGCAATTTTTATGAAAGACCCGCAGGCGGCTGTCAGAACGGGGGCAATCACAGAATGGGATGAAATGTTGCATCAGCGGATCAGATGGGCTGCAAAATGGAAATCGACCGGAGGTATGGTTTCTGTGATGGCTGTATTTATTGCATTAACTTATTTCTCCCTCCTGGTTTCATTATTCTTTACACATCAGAGCATGATTGGTGAATATCTGCCGGGAATTCTGTTGACCAAACTTTTTGCAGATGCGTTGTTTGTGGCAGCTGTAGCCGGGAAGAGGATACATGCAGGATTATATATTTATTGGCCAATAATTCAGGTCATTTACCCGTTTTATACGTTGTTTGTGGTATGGAAATCAATTCGCGGAAATTACATATGGAAGGACCGCAGGTATTCCTCCGCAGTTTGACCAGGAAATTCGTATATTCAATTTGTCATTGAAATTTCATGAGTGCTGAATCGATAGAATCAAAGTATAATCTCAAAGAACTTCAGGTTAATGCCTTGCTGGAGATTACACAGGCAATCAATAACAACCTGTCGGAAACCTCCCTGTATAAAATATATGAGTTTACCTTGCGCGCGAACCTGCGCACACAGAAGCTGGCCCTGTTTGTTTTAGACGATGAGTGGGGGTGTAAGATCTGGTTCGGAACCAGCAGGAGCTGTGAGGAGGAAATACCTGCTGAAGATATGCTTGGGCTGAAGACAGTGACAAAACTCAGCGAAGAAAGGGATGATATTTTTGGGGAGTTTGATTATGCGCTGCCCGTGATTCATAAAGATCGCACCCTGGCCATTGTTTTTGTGGGAGGCATGTTAACGAATCATGATCAGGCAACCACGTCGAGCAACCTGAGGTTTATACAGGCCTTGAGTAACATTATCCTGGTGGCTATTGAAAACAAGAAACTGGCACGCCAGCAACTGGAACAGGAATCTCTTCGAAAGGAACTTGAAATCGCCAGTGACGTGCAACATTTTCTTTTTCCGGAGTCTTTGCCGTACGGTCCCCGTTTGAAAATTGAAGCCAGCTATTTACCGCATGACCGGATTGGAGGCGATTATTATGATTATATACCCCTGAACAAAAATCAGTTTTTGCTATGTATCGCAGATGTGAGCGGGAAAGGTATTCCGGCAGCGCTCCTGATGTCGAATTTCCAGGCTTCCCTTCGCACACTGGTCCGCCAAACCGGTAATTTGAGAGAGATCATTGAGGAATTGAATTATCAGATCCTTGAAAATGCCAAGGGAGAAAAATTCATCACCTTTTTCGTATGCATTTATGATCATACATTAAAGACACTGGCCTATATCAATGCAGGCCATAACCCGCCGGTATTAATTAATGGAGAAGATGTACAATGGCTCAAAGAAGGTTCCACTGTCTTAGGGGCAATGCATCCGCTGCCATTTATTAACGAGGGATTTATTACCGATTTGGAAGACTTTGTTCTCTTTTGTTATACGGATGGAGTTACCGAAACGCAGAATGAGGAAGAGGAGGAGTTTGGCGAACACCGACTTTCAAATTTTTTCAAAGACCATCATACCCGCGACTTGAAGAAGATCCATCATGATATCATTATTGCACTGGATAATTTCAAGGGTAAAAATGGATACAGGGATGATATTACTATATTGTCGTGCAAGATTAATCCCTGATGCTGTATTTTCACCGAACACCGGAGCTGCTGAAATGGCTCTATCCCGATCATATATGGCAAATGGAACGAAACTCCGATCGGGTGTATCTCACTTTTGATGACGGCCCGGTTCCTGAAATGACCCCTGCAATACTGGATATTTTACACGAGAAATCCGTGAAGGCCACATTTTTCTGTGTGGGTGACAATGTAAAGAAATACCCGGATATTCTGGACAGAATGTTGCAGGAAGGACATCACGTCGGAAACCACAGCTTCCATCATTTAAATGGCTGGGCAACACCCCGGGAAACATATCTCGCAGATGTGGATGCCTGCACCACTGTATTTCGGGAAAGAGGCGTTCAAACCACCTTATTCAGACCCCCTTACGGTAAAGTGAAAAGAAGCCAGGCACGGGAGATCCTTCAACAGAATAAAATCATCATGTGGGATGTGCTCAGTGGAGATTTCGATCCGGCTTTATCACCGGTGAAATGTTTGTCAAAAACACTAAGCGCTGTCCGCCCGGGATCCATTATTGTGCTGCACGATAACCCTAAAGCGGCGGAAAGAACCTTTTATGTTCTGCCGCGACTTATTGATCACCTTCTTGAATCCGGATTGAAATGCTCAGTAATCCCATATTAATTAATTCCATCATGGGGATCCTCTGTCTTGCAATCTTGCAGGACATCCTCCTGTATTTTCTTTTCAAGCCGTATAAACCCGGAACTACGGATCCTGTTTCGTTGCCATATGTGAGTGTGCTCCTGGCCATGCGTGACGAGGAGGAAAATGTGGATCGTTGTCTGAATGCAATACGGAACCTTGACTATCCGAAAGGCAAAATTGAAATCCTGGTCGGTGATGACGACTCATCAGATAAGACCCTGGAATTGCTGAGAAAACATGAAATGGAAGATGACAGGATACAGGTGATTTCTGTTAGGGAGGAGCTCGGACTGGCAAGGGGCAAAGCGAATGTTCTTGCGCATTTAATAAATAAAGCGGCTGGCAGTGTATTTTTAATCACTGATGCTGATGTCGAATGTAACCCGGCCTGGGCCAAAACCATGGTCGGAAACATACCTGAAAAGGTTGGGGTGATTAACGGACTGACCGGTGTTTCTGGGAATATATTTCAACATTATGAATGGCTTCAGGCACAGGGTATGTTACATGTTCTGCAGCGGTTTATTCCCATTACAGGAATTGGAAATAACATGTTGGTTACCCGGGAGGCATATATGGCCACGGGAGGTTTTGAAACTATCGCATTTTCGGTAACAGAGGATTTTGCACTCACGCGAAGAGTTTTAGAGGAGGGTTTCTCCCTTTCAAGCCGGTTATGCAACAAGGCAAGGGGGACTACTCTTGCCAGAAATGATATTGGATCGTTGCTGTCTCAACGTAAACGCTGGATGCAGGGGGCTGTGAGAATGCCTGTTTTTATTGTGTTCCTTTTGCTGGTGCGAGCGCTGTATTATCCTGCCATTATAAGTGCGTTTATCCTTTTTCCAAAAATTGCTGCGGTGGCTTTTTTAGTCAAAACACTTTTTCAGGCGGGATTGATCCGTGCGGTTAACAGGGAATCTGGAAGAAAACTTATGGTTTTTCCGCTCATGATGTATGAGCTGTATGCCTTTCTAATTTCCTGGGCAGAAATTATTGCTTACCTGATCCCAGGTAAGGTGAAGTGGAAAGGACGGGAATTTACCTGAAATTGGCTTGTGCGCTTATCGAGCTGTAGGAGTCGGTCACCCAGTTCAGAAACATGCCAATACATTCATGGCATATAAAGAAAACTGAGCCCAGCAGGATCATATAAAATACGATCTGAAGCTCATTGTTCGAGACGGCAGAATAAAATTTCATGTTGGTGCTTGTTTAGGTTATCCCAATATATAGATTAAATTCTATTGCACGATAACACTATTGTTACATCAGGAAATCCTCTTTTTTGCGATTTCTGAAGGATTATAATGATACATTTCACGGAATGAACGGGCAAAATAGGATAGATTATTGAATCCTACCTCATAGGCGATCTCTGTGACAGACTTCCCTGACTCCTTTAATAACTGAAATGCACGGCGTAATTTTCGCTCACGGATGTGGTGGCTGCTGGACTTTCCGGTAATCTTCTTAATCTTTCTATGGAGTTGAACACGGCTGATCCTGAGATCTGAGGCCAGGTCCGAAACGGTATATCGCTGATCAGCAAGATGTGCATCGAGCAGGTCGTTGATCTGCTCCAGAAAGTTTTGTTCGGAGTCACTTCTGAATCCATGCATGGAACAATTTAATCATTTTAAAGGGAGAATTCAATACACCTGATGATTGTATGCGTGAATCTCTTAAGAATCCTTAATTTCGCAGAAATTATAAATTCAAACCCTTGATTGACAGCCACGCACATATATATCTGAAGCAATTTGATGAAGACAGGGATGAAGTCGTAGGACGAGCACTTGATAACGGAATCACGCGGATTCTCATGCCCAATGTTGACCATGAGACTATTGAAATCATGTTTGAGGCTGAGATGAAATATCCGGAATCATGCATGGCCATGATGGGGCTGCATCCGTGCAGTGTGGACCGGCATTTTGAACGGGCGTTATACGAAGTGGAAAGCTGGCTTGGAAGCCGCGAATTTGTTGCTATTGGCGAGATTGGAACCGACCTGTACTGGGATCGTACTTATTGGGGGCAGCAGCAGGAAGCATTTAAGATCCAGATGGCATGGGGGGCGGAAAGGGATTTGCCGGTTGTTATTCATTGCCGTGAATCAATCGATGAGACGATAGAACTTGCAGAGTCCCTTCAGCTGTCCGCATATAAGGGTGTCTTTCATTGTTTTACCGGTACACTTGAGCAGGCCCGAAAAATCACAGGCATGGGATTTCATCTGGGTATTGGAGGAGTGGCTACTTTTAAAAACGGAAATCTGGATGAGGTACTTAAAGAAATCCCGCTGGATCGTATATTATTGGAGACAGATAGTCCGTATCTTGCCCCTGTGCCGCACCGCGGCAAAAGAAATGAACCGGCGTTTGTACGGCTGGTTGCTGAAAAGATCGCTGGCGTGAGGACGGTCGGACTGGATGAAGTGATCGCAGAAACCACGCAAAACTGTCAACGTTTATTCGGCATCAAATGAAAACAGAACGAATCCAGGTTATTACGTCTTCAGCCCATGCTCCGGATCGCAGTGTGCTGATCATTTATACCGGTGGAACGCTGGGTATGATCCACAATGACCAGGGGCTCCTGGTTCCGTTTGATTTTGCAAGTATTTTATCCCATGTGCCTTCATTGCGGCAACTCGGGCTTAATCTTACAGTAATTTCGTTCCATCCCCCAATCGATTCCTCTAACATGACACCGTCCTACTGGACGGAAATAGCCAGGATCATACATAATGAATATCTCAATTTCGACGGTTTTGTTGTATTGCACGGAACTGATACCATGGCTTACACGGCTTCGGCGATAAGCTTTATGCTCGAAAACCTGAATAAACCAGTGATTTTCACAGGCGCTCAGTTGCCCATTACAGCATTTCGCAGTGATGCCCGCGAAAACCTTATTACTTCCCTGGAAATCGCTTCCGCTCAGGATAACGGAATTCCAGTTGTTCCCGAAGTGGCGATCTATTTTAATAATGTGTTGCTGCGTGCAAATCGTTCAAAGAAAGTTGAAAGTGTACACTTCGATGCTTTTGAGTCTGAAAACTATCCAATGCTGGCGGAGTCTGGTGTTGTGATCCATTATAATCATGCCATGATCCTTCAGACCCCTGCAGGACCGTTGACACTGCATGACAAATTGGACAACCGTGTTGCCATACTTAAATTATTCCCGGGCATTCCGCGGGAAGTAGTGGAGGCCATTGTAAATGTGGAGGGCTTGAGAGCGGTGGTTTTGGAAACCTTTGGCGCTGGCAATGCAATCTCCGCTGACTGGTTTATCGACTTGTTACGTGTGACTATTGAAAAAGGTGTGGTTATCGTTAATGTGTCTCAGTGCAATGGAGGAAGGGTAATGCAGGGCAGATATGAAACCAGCAAGCAGCTCGAGGCGATCGGTGTTATTGGCGGTGAGGATCTTACGACGGAGTCAGCTGTGACGAAGCTGATGATGGTCCTGGGTGAGGAGACGGATACCGTTCGTGTAAAAAAGCGGTTCATACAGCCCGTATGTGGCGAAATGACTGATTTGAAGGCGCTATTAAATTAATTTTATCCTTGCATAAAGTCTTTTTTATTGATTTATTTGTGACTTGCCTGAACGTAAGGTTTGGGGAACGGAGAGGTGACCGAGTGGTTGAAGGTGCTCGCCTGGAAAGTGAGTGTGCCCCAAAAGGGTACCGGGGGTTCGAATCCCTTCCTCTCCGCTGAATGTTCGAAAAAATTACTAACTTTAATAAATTTTAATTAGCACTTTACCAAACACGTTTAATCATCTCAAACCTTGAGAATCCTAAAACTTAAATTATGAAAAAACTATTTGCATTATTGGCGATTGCAGGGATGATGTCCCTAGGTTACCAGTCTCAGGCTCAGGACGAGCAGGAAACGTCAGATATGGTTGAAGAAACAGTTGATTCTACTGCTGCTGCGGTTGAGGAAGTTGTGGAAGAAGCCGCACCTGTCGCTGTCACGGAAATTGAACCTGAAGTTGAAGAAGAGGCTAAGTCATTCCAGCAGATCATCAAGGAGAAATTCATCGAAGGTGGTGTGGAATGGATGACGCCTGTATTGATCTGTCTAATTCTCGGACTGGCCATTGCAATCGAAAGGATCATTACCTTGAACATGGCAACCACCAACACCAACAAATTGTTGGCAAACGTTGAAGATGCCCTTGCCAATGGTGGTGTGGAAGCTGCGAAAGAAGTTACACGCAATACTAAAGGCCCTGTTGCTTCAATCTTTACTCAGGGATTGATGCGTATGTCTGAAGGTATTGAAATGGTTGAAAAATCGATTATTGCTTACGGTTCCGTAGAAATGGGCCGCCTGGAGAGAGGTCTTGTTTGGATCTCACTTTTCATCGCACTGGCTCCGATGCTTGGTTTTACCGGTACTGTAATTGGTATGATCGCGGCATTTGATGCGATTGAAGCTGCGGGTGATATTTCACCCCAGATTGTTGCGAACGGTATTAAAGTGGCCCTCCTTACCACGGTAGCGGGTCTGTTCGTAGGTATCATACTGCAAATTTTCTACAATTACCTTGTGTCTAAAATTGATTCCCTGGTTAATCAGATGGAGGATGCATCCATCACACTTGTTGACCTGCTTGTAAAACACAAGCTCAGCGGCAAGTCTTGATTTAATGTTGGAATTAAAATTAATTAACACATGGAAACTTTTGTAAACATAGCGATCCCTGTAGCCTTGATTATGGTGTTGGCAGCGGCAGTATTGTCACTCGCATTACCATTGATCAAGTCGTTGGGTGAGCCTAAAGTACTCTTGAAGAGCCTTCTGGGAGTTGCTGCCATCGCAGTGGTTTTCCTGATTGGCTGGGCAATTGCCGGAGATGAAGTTACTGCAAAATATGCGTCACAAGGTATCACCGAAAGCGGTTCTAAACTGGTAGGCGGTGCACTTACCACGATGTATATTCTGTTTATACTCGCAGTAATCGGAATTGTATTTAGTGAGTTTAATAAAGCATTGAAATAATGGCCAGAAACAGGAAAAGGGAAGATCCCCAAATCAATTCGAGCTCGATGGCAGACATTGCCTTCCTGCTGCTGATCTTCTTTCTTGTGACGACTACCATTGCCAATGATCGAGGTCTGTTTATTCCGCTTCCCCCGGATCCGGAAACGATGGAAGATGTGGATATTAAGATTCCTGAAAGGAACCTTTTCAAGATCCAGATCAACTCGGCTGACCGCTTATTGGTTGAAGGAGAACCGTTAGAAGATGTATCCGCGATCAAACCTATGATTAAGGAGTTTGTGCTTAACTATGGCGCAGATCCTGAGTCTTCGGATAGTCCGGAAGAAGCCATCGTTTCACTGAAGACCGACCGTGGTACCACACAGGCGAGATTCATTGAGGTTCTGGATGAAATTCAGGGAGCCTACTATGATATCTACGCAGACCGTGCCGGGGTAACAAACCAGGGATGGCGTAAGATCATCGATAACCTGAACGATCCGGAGAACAGGCGATTGTATGACGTGGGAAGAGGTATGACGCCGGAAGGCAAACCTGAATTCCCCATGAATATTTCAATTGCAGAACCTACTAAAATCGGAGGGTGATATGTCGAAATTCAAGAAAAAAGCAAATACCAAACAGGAAATACCTACCTCGGCACTGCCGGATATTATTTTCATGCTGTTGTTCTTCTTCATGGTGACCACGGTGTTGCGTGAAGTGACCATCAACGTGAAACAGCGTATCCCCGAAGCTTCGCAGCTGAGAAAGCTGGAGCGCAAGTCACTGGTAAGTTACCTGTATGTAGGTGAACCGAAGAAAACAGAACAGTGGGGATCAGAACCGCGAATTCAGGCGAATGACCAGTTCATCGAACCAAAAGATGTTATTCTTTGGGTGAGCCAGGAAAAGGATAAGCTCGATGAAAATGAACGTGACCAGATCACGATTGCTATGAAGGTTGATAAGGAAGCGAAACGCGGACTTATATCCGACATCGAGTTGCAGTTGCGTAAGGCCAATGCCCGTAAACTGCTGTACACTACGCTTCAGGAAACGGAGTAAGTGTTGAAATAAATAATGCAAATTAAAAGGGTTCCATTTGATCATGGAACCCTTTTTTAATGGTATGAAGCTCAACGATCCGAAAATAATTAACGGCTGGTGCATGTACGACTGGGCAAACTCAGTGTACTCACTCGTGATCACATCGGCCATTTTTCCGGTTTATTACCAGGAGGTTACCGCATCTGAATTCTCAGATACCGTTCAGTTCTTCGGATTTGGTATTTCAAATACAGTCCTGTATTCCTATGCCTTGTCGGCTTCTTTTCTGATCACAGCGATCATCTTGCCGCTGCTTTCGGGGATGGCAGACTACAGTGGCCGAAAGAAGAACTTCATGAAGGGATTTGTCCTGGTAGGAGGTCTGGCATGTATGGGGTTGTATTTTTTCAGGGGAGACAATATTGAATTGGGAATTTTACTTTCCATGCTCGCTAGTATCGGGTATAGCGGAAGCCTTGTTTTCTATGACGCATTTCTGCCAGAGATTGCCACCCCGGATCGCTTTGATAAAATATCTGCCCGTGGTTATGCATTCGGCTACGTTGGCAGTGTGATCCTGCTGCTGTTCAATATATTCATGCTCATGAAACCGGATCTGTTTGGAATACCGGAAGAACAGGGAGACCTGGCGGCACGTATATCATTTCTAATGGTAGGTCTCTGGTGGATTGGGTTCTCTATTATCACCTTCATAAGACTTCCAAATAATCCGTATAACCGGAAGGCAGAAGGAAATATTTTGACTGAAGGTTATCTTGAAATTCAGCGGGTGTATAATTCCCTGTCGGATCTTCCAAATTTGAAGAAGTTCCTGTTTTCGTTCTTTTTCTATAATATGGGTGTTCAAACCGTGATGTACCTGGCCGCCAGCTTTGGATCAAAAGAGCTAAAGATGGCCTCTGAAAGCCTGATTCTCATTGTGCTCATCATTCAGCTTGTAGCCATTGCAGGGGCATACTTTTTCGCTCATCTGTCTCAACGGAAGGGAAACCGGTATTCACTGATTATCATGATTAATATTTGGATCCTGATATGTCTGGCAGCTTATTTTGTATATACCACACCTCAATTTTTCGCGCTTGCCTTTGCAGTCGGACTCGTGATGGGAGGTATCCAGAGCCTTTCCCGGGCAACCTATGCAAAGCTGATTCCTGAAAGCAGCATCGATCACGCGTCTTATTTCAGTTTCTATGATGTCACCTATTATATTTCCACAGTGGTTGGCACCTTCGTTTACGGCCTTATTGAACAACTTACCGGTAGCATGCGAAGCAGTACTCTTGCACTGATGATATTCTTTGTGATCGGACTGTTATTGATGCTGGCGGTACGAATTCCGCATAGCAGGAAATCGGTTCTTTAAATAAAGGAATCCTGATACAAATAAAGAATTACGCTGATAGCCACACTCAGGTATACCACTACGATCGGGAAGCCAAACTTCAGAAAATCTTTGAATGAGTATCCTCCGGGACCAAAGACGATAAGATTCGTCTGATATCCAATCGGTGTGAGGAAAGCCGCGGATGCAGCATAGGCTAATCCCAGGTAATATGGGGTGCCATCCACACCAATACTATTGCTCACCGCATATACGACAGGGAAAATAATGGCCACAGCACCAACATTGGTGATAAAGGAGGTGAGAATGGTTGTGAAGATCATTACACCGGCAAGGATTGCAATACTTCCATAGGGTTGCAGTAATCGTACTACCTCCAATGCCAGCAGATCACCTGTACCCGTACGGATCATGGCTTCACCGATTGATATCGACAGAACAAGTATCGCAACCATATTAATATCCAGATCACGCTTGATGTTTTTTACCGTTATCAGTTTCATGGCGGTCATGACAACGAAAATGATCAGCAGTGAGGTAAATAGGTTAAACGCCTGGGTAATGAGTAAAATCAGCGCAAGACAGGCCACAGTAATCAGCCTTCTTACACTGGACCTGCGGGGCTGAATTTCCTTTTGATCCCCGGCAATCACATACATATCCTTATAGAGGTCGACCCTGTCACCGAATTGCTCGCCGGCATACATAAGCAGAACGTCGCCTGCCCGCAATTTCACATCACCAATCTTACCACTGAGTTTTTCACCGTTTCGATGTATGGCAACGACGGCCGCATCATAACGTTCCCTGAAATTCGCTTCCTTCACTGTTTTTCCATTGATACTCGAGTTTCCACTCAGTACTGCTTCCACGATGTGAATTTGCTTTTTAGGATCAGATTGAACCTGCTCGGGATACCGGATGCCAAGTTCACCCAATTTCAAATCAACGATGGGATCTGTATTTCCAGCAAAAATCAGAATGTCCCCCTGTTCAATAATTTCCTGCGGCTTCACAGGAGAGATCGTTTCTTCGCTTCGTATAATCTCCACCAGGTAAATGCCTCTAAGGTTTCGCAGCCCACCTTCAATTACAGTTTTTCCAATCAGTGAGGAGTTTCGGTCGAGACGTTTTTCAATCAGGTATTCCCGCTGGTTTACCTTGAACTCTTCAATGAGATCTTTATTATCCGGAAGTATGTGCTGAGCGAAAATGACCATAAACAGGATTACTGCGACCGCAACGCATAGTCCGGTGATCAGCAGATCCAGTGAATGCAGTCCGGGAAGCCCGTTCTCTATCATGAAACCGTTCAATACCAGGGTGGTGGAGGTTCCAATGATTGTGATCATACCGCCAACGATTGTTCCATAGGATAGTGGAATCAGGAGTTTCGACGGCGATATACGGTGTTTTTTACCCCATTCAAATACATAGGGCGTCATCAGAACGACGACTGGGGTGTTATTTACAAACGAGGATAAAACGGCAACCTTGGCCAGCATCCCGGCCAGAAATCGCCGATAAGTTTTAGCCCTGCCAAAGACGCGGTCCAATATCCGTTCGGTATTAAAATTGGAACGGATCCCTGCCGTAATCAGGACAAGGATGATCACGCTTGCGATCGATTGATTTGAAAATCCGATCAATACATCCCCCGGTGACAAAATACCCAGCAGGATGAACAAAATCACAGCCAGCAGAAAACTCACCGTGTGTTGTATCCATTCCGTATATAAAAGGATAAACATCAGAATCAGGATTCCGATGACAAAATAGGGCTGAAGTTCAGGGGAAAGTGTAAAAATCATTTCGTCTTCTACTGCGCTCGAATATAGTGACTTCAGCTCAAAATTCTCAATCCGAACCTCTATCTTTCTTGAATAGGGACCGTCTGACATATATTTCCGAAGATGTAGTCGTAACTTAGCGAATATGGTAAGGCTGAATCTTCCTCCATTTAATATCAATGTGCGCAAAAGCCAGGGGAGGCTGGAGATCTTCGATGTAATTCGGAAAAAATTCATCGTTCTGACCCCCGAGGAGTGGGTTCGTCAGCATATGGTGCATTACCTCAAAAATGATCTGAACTATCCGCTCTCACTGATTCAGATAGAAGGCGGGTTGAAGTACAATAAACTTCAGAAAAGAACCGATATCCTCGTGTTTAATAAACAGGGTAATCCTGCCGTACTGGTTGAGTGTAAGTCCTACAAGATGAAAGACATGGGGGAAAAGGTTTTTCAACAGGCTGCCATGTATAACCGGGAAATGAAAGCACCGTACCTTGTTATCACCAATGGGTGGGGGTATTATTGCTGGTCATTCAGGGAAGGGGATATCCGCCAGGAAAAAGAAATCCCTGCCTGGAATGAGATCAACAGGCAGGGATAAAAGTTACTGTATATTTTTTTAGATCAGATGCTCTTCCACACGTACAAATGGCAGGTCAAATGCTTCGGCAACAGCTTCGTAAACGACATCGCCTTTGATAACATTAAGACCCAATAACAGCTCCCGATTTTCCTTGCATGCCTTTTTCCATCCTTTATTAGCCAGTTCTATAGCATAAGGAAGTGTGGCGTTGGTGAGTGCTAGAGTGGAGGTATAGGGTACAGCACCAGGCATATTTGCCACGCAGTAATGTAGAATGCCATCGATCACGTATGTCGGATCTTCATGAGTCGTCGGTTTGCATGTTTCAATGCATCCGCCCTGGTCAACCGCAACGTCTACGAGTACTGTTCCTTCCCGCATTTCCTTCAGCATATCACGTGTAATCAGGTGTGGTGCCTTGGCTCCATGGATGAGTACGGCACCTACAATAAGGTCATGTGTGGGTACCAGTTCCCTGATGTTATATTCGTTTGACATGAATGTGTTCACATTGGCTGGCATCACATCGTCAAGGTAACGCAGGCGGGGAAGGTTAACATCCATGATGGTCACATCGGCACCCATACCTGCAGCCATTTTCGCAGCGTTGGTTCCAACAACACCGCCACCAAGGATCAACACCTTTGCCGGACGAACACCGGGTACACCTCCCAGCAGGATACCCCGGCCCTTGAGGGGTTTTTCGAGATATTTAGCACCTTCCTGGATAGCCATACGGCCTGCAACTTCCGACATGGGAACCAGAAGGGGCAGACTGTGATCAGCCTTTTCAACTGTTTCATATGCCAGACATACCGCCCCGCTCTTGATCATAGCGTGTGTAAGCGGTTCGTAGGATGCAAAATGGAAATAAGTGAAAACCAGTTGATCCTTCTTAATTAATTCATATTCAGGTTCAATTGGCTCTTTCACCTTCATAATCATTTCGGCTTTGTCATAAACAGCCTCGATAGTTGGCAATATGCTTGCGCCTGCCTGTACATATTCGTCATCAGGAAAACCACTGCCTTCCCCGGCGTGGGTTTGAATATATACCTCATGTCCCCTTTTGACAAGTTCCTGAGCTCCTCCGGGTGTGAGGGCTACGCGATTTTCGTTGTTTTTAATTTCCTTGGGTACTCCAATGATCATGATATAGTGATTTTAGCATTCCAGCCACAAATATAATCACTCATGACCGTTCGGAACATAGATTTATGAATGATGGTTTTGCAGGCATCGATAAAAAAAATTAAAACCATATTAAATTTTATATAATGTATGTTATACAAAATAATAGATTGGTAAATCGCGTTTTTATTTATCAATATTGGGAAAAAAATTTCCTGATTTTTTATCTGCTCTATTTTGGAAAAGTATCTCTATTTGTCAGATCATACCTTTTAATGTAATTTAGAGCCGGAAATCCGAACGGGAATTTTTTAAAACATATTAAATAAAGTGAGTATCGCCAAGACAGCCAGAAAGACGAAAAATTCTACCGAAGTATTACAGGACTTTAGGTTAGCTTGTGAAAGCCGGGAAGCCAGTTTACTTGGCAGGAAAGAGGTTTTTATGGGCAAGGCCAAATTCGGTATTTTTGGAGATGGCAAGGAGCTGGCGCAGATCGCAATGGCTAAGGTTTTTCAGCCCGGTGATTTCAGGTCAGGTTATTATCGCGATCAGACCTTCATGCTGGCAATAGGTGAACTCACACTGCAACAATATTTCGCACAGTTGTACGCTCATACAGATGTTGAAGCGGATCCGGCTTCTGCCGGGCGACTGATGAATGGTCACTTTGCAACGCGTATGTTGGATGATGAGGGCCGTTTAAAGGAAATCAGCAAGCTTAAAAACAGCAGTGCCGATATATCACCAACCGCCGGACAAATGCCACGGCTGGTCGGACTTGCCTGGGCATCAAGCCTGTTTCGTCAACGGAAAGATCTCCATCGATTCACTGAACTTTCTAATAAGGGCAATGAAATAGCCTTTGGTACGATTGGAAATGCATCTACCTCGGAGGGTATGTTTTATGAATCCATCAATGCGGCGGGGGTTCTTCAGGTACCGATGTTAACCTCGGTCTGGGATGATGATTATGGTATTTCCGTTCCGAAGGAATATCACACAACAAAATATAGTATCTCCAAAGCGCTGGCAGGTATGCAGCGGACAAAGAACGAACCGGGGCTTGAGATCATGACGGTGAAAGGTTGGGATTATCGTGCCTTGATTGCTGCATATGAGAAAGCCGCCAAAATTTGCAGGGAGGATCATGTGCCCGTGCTACTGCATGTAACAGAGGTTACCCAGCCACAGGGCCATTCCACCTCCGGATCCCATGAGCGTTATAAATCCAAGGAGCGTCTTGAATGGGAGGCAGAGCATGATTGCATTCGTATGATGCGTAACTATATCCTTCAGGAGGGTTTTGCTGATGAGGCCACTCTTGATGAGATTGAAAAGAAAGCTAAATCCACCGCAAAAGCGGCAAAGGATGCCGCATGGAAAGCCTTTAACTCCCAGTTAAAGGCTGCAGAGGATGAAGCCCTGGCGCTGATCGATATGGCCATGGAACAAAGTATCCATAAAACTGCACTGAAAGAAATCAGGCAGGAATTGGCAACTACCGTAAATCCCATCCGGATGGATTCGGATCGTGCGGTTCGTAAAGCCTTACGTACTATACGTGAAGAGGAACTCGAGGTAAAAGATCGCTTGCGAACCTGGATAAAGCGGGAGGAGAATGCAAATTTCGACAGGTTCAGCTCACATCTGTATAGTCAGTCTGAGGAGGCAGCCACAAATATTGAGGTTGTTCCCCCGGTATATTCCGAATCAAGCAAGTTAGTTGACGGCAGGGAAGTACTCCAGGCCTGTTTTGACGAGGCGCTTGCACGCGATCCGCGTGTCTTTGCCTTCGGTGAAGATGTTGGGAAAATTGGAGATGTTAATCAGGCTTTTGCAGGTCTTCAGCAAAAGTATGGTGAATTAAGAGTTACAGACACCGGAATCAGGGAGACGACCATTATCGGACAAGGGATTGGAGCCGCATTGAGGGGATTGAAGCCCATCGCTGAAATTCAATATCTTGATTACCTGATTTATGCCCTGCCCACCCTGAGTGATGATCTTGCAACGCTTCAGTATCGTACGAAAGGCGGGCAAAAAGCTCCCCTTATCATCCGTACAAGGGGTCACAGACTTGAAGGTGTTTGGCATGCCGGATCTCCGCTGGGTATGATTTTACATAGCTTGCGTGGCATTTACGTATTGGTTCCAAGGAACATGACGCAGGCAGCGGGTTTCTACAATACAATGCTGCAGTCAGACGATACAGCCCTGATCATCGAATGCCTGAATGGTTACCGGCTTAAAGAGAAAGTTCCTGATAATATCGGGACATTTACTGTACCACTCGGCCATCCCGATATATTGCGTGAGGGGAATGATGTAACCATTGTGACCTATGGTTCTATGTGCAGAATAGTCATGGAGGCAGCCCATCAACTTGAATCAGAAGGTATTTCCTGTGAAGTGATCGATGTTCAGTCATTGCTGCCTTTCGATGTTAATCACAAGATCGTAGAATCTGTCAGGAAGACGAATCGCCTGGTATTCGCCGATGAAGATGTTCCCGGTGGTGCCAGCGCATTTATGATGCAGCAGGTGGTTGAAGGACAGAATGCCTGGAGATACCTCGATTCGAAACCGGTGACTATCAGCGCAAGAGAGCACCGGCCAGCGTATGCTTCGGATGGGGATTATTATTCAAAGCCAAATACCGAAACCGTGTTTGATGCGGTTTATAAAATGATGGCTGAGGCTTTACCCAACCGTTTTCCTGATATTTACTAAAGATGTATAAATGGATGATCTGTCCGGGTTACCCGATGGATTACTGAATTTCATCGAGTCGGAATGCAGGCGTTTCAATTTCGTTGCTTTTGTGTCCTGCCCGATCATAGATAAATACCTTCAGTTTTATTCGATTGTTTTGAAAGGTGCTTCTCCAGCCGACACTCGTCATACGATATGTAATTACACCTTCGGATGATTTGTCCCTGCCAATTTCATTAATGAGCGGAAAGCGGCCGTTGTAATTAACGTTGCATTCTGGCGGACGGGAAAATTCCCAAAAGAACTCTTCGAAATCATTGCTTCCTGGAACATTTTCCACGAAGAATTTCACATACATATTATTGAATCGCGGATTTTTTTGATAGTAGACAGTATCATCGACAATCGGCTGATCACTTTGAGGTCCGAAAATCTGTATCTCCCTCCAATATTGGCAATATTCGGGGAAGCTGTAATCGGGTAAGGTATCCAGTTCAGGAATGTTGCGACGATCGGAAAACCGGATAATATTATTTACGAGTTCGAGATCTGATTGAGATGCCCCGGATAGTGTATCCAGTGCATATTCAGTAATTCTTTCCGAAACAGGATTGAAGGCAAAAAGCGAGAAATCATTGAAAGGTGACTCACGGTCACGCGGATCCTCTGCCCGTAATCCCAAATCTCCGTCTCCATCCTCGAAATCAATTTTTAAAATCAGTGAATCAGACTCCAGAAAACCTCCGACCTCCACATACCTTATATCGTTGAACGAAATGTTGGGTGTTATCGGGAATTCCTCCGTATCAACGCAGGAAACCATGCCAAGCATAAGGACGGATAACCATAAAACATTTATCTTCATGCCTAAAATTACTATTTAATCCAAGATAATCCGAAAACACTGGCCCCTTTTGAACATATCAAGCGACTGATTGACGGCGGTGAACTCATCGATTTCGACAGGCTGGCAATGGAGGTATTCCATCTGCAGGCCGGTCAAAACCCGGTTTACCGGGCTTTCCTTCATTATCTTGGTGTCAATCCAACTAATATAACGCAGATTCATCAGGTTCCGTTTATGCCGGTTGAATTTTTTAAGCAACACCGTATCGCCACGGGCAACTGGGAGGAGAAGGAAGTATTTACAAGCAGTGGAACAACCGGAATGCGTGTTAGCCAGCACTTCATAGAGGATCCTGGGTTTTACCTGCGCCATTCATTGCAAATCTTTGAGTCGTTTTACGGTGCGGTAACTGACTACCACATCCTCGCTCTTCTCCCTGGATACCTTGAACGGGAGGGGTCATCCCTTATCGCGATGGTTCAGTATTTCATAGAGCGATCTGAAGACAGCCATGGTGGTTTCTTTCTTCATAATCATGATGAATTACGTGAGCGGATTACCTGGCTTTCGCAGAACAGTGATCGAAAAATATTACTGCTTGGCGTATCCTTTGCACTCCTTGATTTCGCTGAGGAAGGTGATATTCCGGAGCTGAACAACCTTATCGTAATGGAAACCGGAGGGATGAAGGGGAGACGAAAGGAGATTTTGCGGGAGGAATTGCATGAAACACTTTGCAAGGCCTTTCATGTCACAGAAATTCACTCTGAATACGGCATGACAGAGTGTTTGTCCCAGTCATATTCAAAGGGCGGAGGTATCTTCCGTATGCCTTTCAGCATGCGTATTTACCTTCGTGATGCAAATGATCCGCTTGACAGCAGCAATGAAGTGAGCAGGGGTGCCATCAATATCATTGACCTGGCAAATGTGCACAGTTGTTCTTTTCTTCAGGTAGGGGATTTAGCTGAGAAAACAGCCAACGGATTCCGGGTTCTCGGCCGGATGGATAATTCCGATGTTCGCGGTTGCAATTTAATGGTTCAGAGTTCGTTTTAATGGTGTACTTTGGAACAGAATGTACTTTTTTGTGGTTTTAAAGTACTAAAAGTAAATATTTCACTATATTTCGAATTCGAAAATTTAAAATTGTACACATGAAAGTTCGAATCGCCCTGTTTTTGTTTGTTGTTTTCGGATTATCTGCATGCAGCCAGTATACCTGTCCGACCTATTCAAAGGAAGATGTTAAGAAAGAGGTAAGCGAAGAGCAACACATTTGATCTGAAGGTTACCCTATGTCAGTATTGCGCTGAACGTCCTTTTCATTTATTGTTTCCCCGCTCATTATTACCAGTCGTTCCACAACATTCCGTAATTCACGGATGTTCCCTGTCCATTCGTGTTTTTGAAGAAGTTCGATTGCTTCCTTGTTAATTGACTTTGGCTTTGTTCCGTATTCGTTTGCAATGTCATTTAGAAAACGTTCAACCAGCAGGGGAATATCATCTTTACGTTCCCGAAGCGGTGGCACCTTGATCAGTATTACACTCAGCCTGTGATACAGGTCTTCCCTGAACTTGTTCTCCTCGATGGCTTTTTTCAGGTCTTTATTCGTAGCAGCTATGACCCGAACATTTACCTTGATCTCCTTGTCCCCGCCAACCCGGGTAATTTTATTTTCCTGCAGGGCCCGCAATACTTTCGCCTGAGCAGAAAGGCTCATATCACCAATTTCATCAAGGAAAAGTGTTCCGTTATTGGCTTGCTCGAATTTACCGATACGTTGTTTTACAGCAGATGTAAAGGATCCTTTTTCGTGACCAAAAAGTTCACTCTCGATCAATTCTGAAGGAATGGCGGCGCAATTCACTTCTACCATTGGATTTTTCTGACGGGTGCTGAGCTCATGAAGCCAACGGGCAACAAGTTCCTTCCCCGTACCGTTTTCACCAGTGATCAATACGCGTGCTTCGGTGGGGGCAACTTTTTCGATTGTTTCCTTTACCTCGCTGATAGCCCGGGACTCTCCAACAATGTCGAAAGTCTTTGATATTTTTCGCTTAAGGGTTTTTGTTTCCTGGACCAGGTCTGAACGATCCATGGCGTTCCGTACCGAGATAAGCAGACGATTCAGATCCGGCGGTTTTTGAATGAAATCGAACGCTCCTTTTTTGGTGGCATCAACTGCGGTTTCGATCGTGCCGTGTGCGCTGATCATTATGAACGGAACATCAAGTCCCTCCTCCATTACCTTGTCCCGCACCTCCATGCCATCCATTTTCGGCATCTTAATATCGCAGAGGACTACATCAAACTGCTCCTTCTTAAGCATTTCAAGTCCCTCGGCGCCATTTTTAGCTTCCTTTATTTCATACTTTTCGTATTCAAGGATTTCCTTAAGGGTATCCCGGATGCTCTGTTCGTCGTCGATTATCAGTATTTTCGGCATAAGATCGTTTGGTTAAAAAATAAGATAATACAAGCCTGTAAGCCGGGTTCTGTCTGCCGGCTTTCGCCGTCAGCCCTGTCATTTATCTGGTCCTGGCGTCACCACCAGGATCTATCAGCCTACCCATCCGGTCCGTTCCGAAGAACATTGGACGAGCCGCCCTCTGGGCCGGACTTATTTGGCCTTTCAGCGCGCAAGGTTTACCATGCCTCCCGGGTCACCCCGAAGAGCGGTGGGCTCTTACCCCGCCTTTTCACCTTTTCCTCAATCGAAATTGAGGTAGTTTGTTTTCTGTGGCACTTTCTGTACCCCGATCGAAATCAGGATCCTTCCCGTTAGGAAGTGCGCTGCTCTATGCTGCCCGGACTTTCCTCCCGTATAACGAGCGACAGGGCGGCTTGCATTATCTTATTCAAAATTACGTAAATCCCTCACATACACCACACCTATTGTGCCAATCTATGTCAGATGTCAGTATAGCCAGTGAAAACGCACATCTTTCCTGCTGAATTCAACGGACGGGGCGGGAATACGTATCATATTCACAAAAAACAGGGCTGTATTCACAAACTTTGATCTGCTCCGGATGTGCGTGAGGTCGAAATCAATGCCCACATACCACTGGCGATATGGATCAAGGCCGGCTTCCCGGTTCTGGTCGTCGTTTGCATAGATCATATCTTCTGCGCCGTACCCAATGGCCAGGTTGAGCCACTTCGGGAAGGGCTTGTTGATAAATTCAGAGAGATCGAATGAGAGCCAGTATGACTGTCCGTTGTAATCTTTCAGAATCTCTTCTGCAAGACCGCTGCCCAATACTTCCGGCCGGAGTTCTGCATAGCCCGTTCGCCTGAAACTGAACTTGGGATGAATCCTGATATCCTTCCAAAGCAAACGTTGTCCGGTGTAAAGCCCGATGCCAAGGGTATTTGCAACAAGATCTGTTGCCGAAGCGCCGTATTCTGCTGAGAAGCCATCGAGAACTTCTATGGTGGCCATAAAGGTAAAGGAAGAAACCGCAGACCAGAGTATAGCCTTGTTATCTTCCAGCCCCGCCCACTTCAAAGCCTGGAAGGATGTACTTTGCCACTGAAAAGCGCCGTAAAGGTGCCCGACCTTGTCAACCTGTTTCCACTGCTTACTGTCATTAAAAAAGTGAAAAGGTTGCTTTTCAAAATCCGAATACCATTGATTGCTTAGCCAGAGGATCGAGCCTGTGTAAGCTACCGCTGTGCCCACAGAAAGGTAGGTCAGCCGCCTGGAATAATTGATGCTGTCATTTTCCTGCGCATATCCCTCCAGCACAAGGAAAAAAATCAGAAGCCCCGTAATCAGTTTATTCACTTTCATCTTCGCGATTGGTGAGAATCAGGGGGTCTGTCTCTTCCTGATTTTCCTCCGGGGTATCGGGTTGCTTTTTCCTGGATCGCTGAAAGAGATCTTTTATTTCATCAAATGTCTGTGTGTAGATGAATCCGAACCCGGTGGTAATGGTATTTCGGTTATCATCCGTTTGATAGATCGGGTTATAGTTTGTTCGGTTGTACATTTTTGCCTTGAACTTGCCATCCGGCGTCAATAAATATTCAACCATCCAGTCGCCGGCAATACTTGAAATGTCAACCTTGTTTTGCTGGTTTGTGAACCCACCTGCACGTGTTACACGCAAGCGTCCATCCAGGAATGTATAGGAAAGGCGTAGCTGGAACGTGTTGAATGCTTCATTATCAAGAGCACCCAGATCTACATCAATCTCGAGGTTTTCATCCACCTGCGTGATCCAGTAGCTCAGCTGATTGGAAAGGAGTTCGCTCACACTGCTGGTAATCGCACCTCCTGTATTGAATGACTGTAACGGACTGAACTTACGAAGAACGATAAGGCTGAATACCTGTCGCTTCAGTTCCTGTTCGTCGATACTGTTCTTGAATCTTAAAAATTCAAATTCCAGATCAACATTTCGTTCGGCAATGGTAATATTTCGGGGAAGTTCCTGTGCCACTATGTCAAAATCAACAGCTGGCGACAGCAGTGGTCCTTCAATGTCCAGGAGTACCTGTACCGGATATTTTCTTCTTAGCTCCACCGATTCGCTGTAGACTTCATCACTTTCCTGTTGAATAAGTAGCGGAAGGAACGAAGCCAGCTGATTGTAGGTGGCATTAATATCGAGTATGCCCTGGTAGGGGTCTCCGTACCAGGAGATCTTACTGTTGGGCAAGATCTCAAATTCTTTATTGATGATGTTATACAGGGTGAAGTTGTATCCTCCTTCCTGTATTTCAAAATCGCCGAACATGTTGAAATCTCCCTTCGTATCGATTTGAAGCTTGATATCCCCATTTCCCCGGCCACGGATAATATCACCTGCCTTTATATCAAAAATTATTTCTGCATATGCCGCTGGTGTTACCTCCAGATCGAAATCCAGTTTTAACCCGCGAAGATCAACTCGTTTTACCACGTTATCCTGGTCTAGATTGGTGGTGTCATTGAAATTCATGAACTGTATGAAATCCTTTTGTTCAAAGGATTCTGTATCTCCGATCGGGATAAAGATGCGTGTTCCCCTCTCGGTTCTGGCCTGCGCAGTGATGCTCATGTTCTTAACAGGTCCTTCGAAGCTGATTTCACCTGTTGCGATACCCGTACCATAAAACAGATCATTATCCTGCGAACGGGTGTCGAGGACAGTAAACTGATTCATAACCCCTTGCAGGTCCATATAAAAGTCCTTGTAGTTGGTATGACCAATAATACCGCTTAGAAACGCCTTCTGATCACGGGTATCAGTCAGGTTAATTCGCTGAAAACCGATTTTGTCAGGTTCCAGGAAGAAAGTTCCTTCCAGTAAATAATCGGTGTTCAGGTAATTCACATGAACCTGACCGTCTTCAATAATACCTTCACCCCGAATATACGGGGAACCAAGTCTGCCTGTTACGCGTACCAGACCAGATACCGTCCCCTGGATATTAGTAAAGTAACTGTTGAAAAAGGGTTCAAGAATCTTCAGACTCGTTTTATTCAGGTTGGCGGTAAGATTCAGTTGTTCTGTTTCTTCGGATGGCGTATACGTTCCATCGATGACCAGGATCCGGTCTTCCGACCGTTCAATACGAAGGGATGTCTCAAACTGTTGGCGTAAATGGTTCCAGTTGTTGGTTCCTTCAATATTGCCAATCAGAAAATTATCAATAGTAAGTGCCTGTAATGTTCCGGTGGACTGTATTTTCGTTTCGCCATAGTACTCCCGGATATCCGCAAACCCGTTGATGGTACCCGAAAGTTGCTGATTTATGATGGTATTGATATTATCGAGCTGAATGCTGTCGATTCTGATATTAAAAACATCGGATGGGTCTGCTGAAAGTATTCCGTTGAATGACAGTTCCTGGCCCTGGTGAGAAATATCCAGATTGTGGATTTCGATTCGCTCTTTCCGGATCTCAATGCTGTTGGATGGTTCGATCGTCCACATTTTATCCAGGATGGTGAGATTTGAAGGGGCAAAGCGTATTCGCGTCAGGTCGTCCAGAAAATCGACCTCACCGTATAGTCTGGCATAGTTCGGGTAGGCAGACTGATCTATGTCGAATTCAAAATCAATATGATCATCATTCCAGATGCCTTCAACAAAAAGGTTTTTGGTTGAGATATTTTCAATTGATTGCCTTCCGCTGCTTCCAAAAGCCATCGCCAGCACATTCGTACTGTCGCTCACCTTTGAGATATTCAGCTGAATGTCGTTTTCAAAGAATGAATTGCCTTTGTAGGTTACCGTATCAGGATTTGTCTGCATGGAAAAAATTGACGTATAGCCACTGATATAACGTCCGTGGATACCGGTCTTTCCAGAGACATAAATATCGGGTAAGAATACGTCGAAGAGTGGTTGTCCATTCACCAATTCGATAGAATAGTCGATATCATGATTGTCAGGGATTTCTGTTTTGGCGTCATAGTAGCCTCGGAGTGCATCCGGGTCATTTTCGAAATTCAATCTGAATTCTGTATAAAGATTTTTTACATCGGTTATGAGTGTTGTGATATCAAATGTACCCTCAAGACGCGCATTCAGCAAAGAGGTAATGAGATCGATCGTCCTCCGGTCGTCATATATATTTGACTCCAGCATAAGGGAGTCCAGCTGAAGGCTTTTCTGTTTATATCGGACAAATGTATCAGACAGACGCGCCACTCCGCGAATACTATCCAGTTCAAGGCCGGTCGCGTCTATTGTGAGTCGGGTATGAAGAAAGAACTCGTCATCGGTAATATTTAGCAGATCCAGACGAGCAGTATCAAGTTGTGCCCGCACGTTAAAGAGATCAATACCCTCCCGAAGGTCGATGGATCCTGTGGTAGTCAGCTTCAGGTTAGGATCATCGATCTGCAGGAATCCTTCAAAATATTCTTTCGCGAAGCGTGCGTCTGTGTTGATGTTTACATAATTATAATTGTTGATCCCGATTCTATCAATTCGTCCTTTTAACACGAAGTTTGCACTTTCGAGGGTAAAGCCCGTTCCTTCGATCTCCCCGTTCATGGTCACCCGACCAAAAACATCTTCCCCGGTGTAACCTCCGAGGTTGAAGTTGGTGACCGACAGACGGCCCGTGTAACGGGATTGATTGATATCCTCTTCCAGCTTCAGGTTTATGTCTGAGTTGATATTTCCATAATCGGTATAGAAATCTCCATTGGCAACAAAGTCACTCGGGAAACCAAGGAACTGACTGTTGAAGCGAACGGTTGAAAATGGTTCAAGGCGCTGATAGGTGGCTGGTTGGACATAATCTTTCAGGTCTGCGATCCTCACGTAGGAATCCTCCAGGTCGAAATCAATGAATGTTTCAGAGAAATCGGGAAGACCCGCCATACGGATACGGCCGTTAATGGATGTATTCTTCCCAAACTTCACACTGGCTTCGGTGAAATTGAAGCTGTTCACCAGCCCTTCAAATACCCCGGATATGGTATAGCTGTCTTCATAATTTTCGAATACAGGTGCAAAGAGGGCCAGGTCTTTGCTGTAAATACGCGTGTCGGCAATATGTGCTTCCATACGTACTTTCGTAATGAATTCACTCATCTCGGCAGTACCGTTATACAGGAAGCGTATGCTGTCGTTGATTTCAGACTGCCCGATTTTCAGTGACAGGTCATAGAATTCCATTGCCTGCTGGGAGACTCGGAAGAATGATTCCATGTCATGAAGTTCAAGATTCGTTTTTTCGTCAGTAGCACTCAGTTGTAATATGTCAAGCGCAAGGGTATCGGATATGGAAAGAAGGTTCCGAAAGGAACCGTTGATCTTATTAAGCCGGAAGTGGTTATAATCGAATCCGTCAATCGAATCTTTACGGGGATCGTCATAAATGAAGGTTGCATTATCCAGGGTTACTAAATCAACGGAGACGTATTTTCGTGTTTTCTTTTCCTTTTTGATCAGGGCCTTGACGCGTCTCACCAGCTCGTTGATATTCAGCGTTTCGATGCTGTCCTGAATATTGATCCTCGTAAGGAATATTTCTGCTCCTAAAATATTCACTTCATCGATATTTCTGTTTGAACGGTCGATAAGTGAACGAATGGCAAAATCTATTTCAATACGGTCGGCATTCAGCAACCGGTTGTTTTCAGGATCATACAAGCCAACTCCTTCAATGGCAACCTTATCAAACCAGTCGATATCTACTTTATCGATGAAGAGCGTGTATCCGGTACTTTCGGAAAAATTTTGGGTTAACCACGAAACGATTCGGGTTTGTACATAGGGGAATTGGATCAGACCTATCAGGATCAATAGGAAGATAAAGAAATAAAGCAGCGCCTTTAAAACTACCCTGAGAAATCGTTTTTTAATAACTTGCACCAAAGTTGCTCAACATGAATTGCACCATTCTCGCCATAGAATCATCCTGCGATGATACTTCTGCCGCTATTATCAAAAACGGTAAAGTACTTAATAATATCGTAGCCACACAATCAGTACACAAAAAATATGGAGGAGTAGTTCCTGAACTCGCTTCGAGGGCGCATCAAAAGCACATTGTCCCCGTAGTTGAGGAGGCGTTGCGCCAGGCGGGTGTACAGAAAGATGAGCTGTCGGCAGTGGCCTTTACACGTGGTCCCGGACTCCTTGGATCATTGCTGGTAGGGGCCTCATTTGCAAAGGGAATGGCAATGGCGTTGAATATACCGTTGATCGAAGTCAATCATATGCAGGCTCATATCCTGGCGCATTTTATTGATGAACCAAAACCTACTTTTCCGTTTCTATGTCTGACGGTGAGTGGTGGTCATACACAGCTGGTGGTTGTAAAGGATTATCTGGATATGGAGGTGGTTGGTGAAACAGTGGATGATGCAATCGGCGAAGCCTTTGACAAGACTGCCAAATTGCTGGGATTGCCTTACCCGGGAGGTCCGATGGTTGATTCACTGGCGGCAGATGGGAATCCGTTTGCCTATGATTTTCCATTGTCGGAAATGCAGGGCTATAACTTCTCGTTCAGTGGAATAAAGACCGCCATTCTTTATTTTCTGCAGGATCGTATTAAGCAGGATCCTGATTTCATTCAGAACCATCTTCAGGATATTTGTGCAAGTGTTCAACGGCACCTGATTGAAATGGTCATGATAAAATTACGAAAGGCAGCATCTGATCTGAATATCTCGCAGATTGCTATTGCGGGAGGAGTTTCGGCGAATCGGGGCTTACGGGCAGCGCTGGCGGAGGAAGGTGAACAGAGCGGCTGGGAGGTATTTATTCCTGATTTTCAGTATTGCACCGACAATGCCGGAATGATCGCTATGGCTGCACATTTCAAATATTTGGCAGCTGATTTTTCGGATTTATCGGTAACACCTGAAGCGAGACTGCCTTTATGAAACGTATTTTTAGCATTGGTGACAGGAAATTTCACAAGTACCTGGTAAAACCGGAGGATGTAGCTGCCTTTCAAAATGAAGTGGTTCACCCGGTCTGTTCAACCTATGTACTTGCCAGGGAAATGGAATGGGCGGGACGGCTCTTTGTCCTGGAACTTCGGGAAGACCATGAAGAGGGAGTGGGTACTCATGTGCTGGTGGAACATGTTGCACCAGCTTTTCCGGGCGAGGAACTAACACTGATGGCAGAAGTTACGGTATGGCAGGGGAATGAGCTGATTTGTTCAGTATTCGTGTCAGGAAAGGATGGCCGGGAAATTGCACGCGGTAAGACCGGACAAAAAATATTGAATCGAACGCTCATACAGAAAATATTTACACCATGAAGAATCCGCGGTTTGCCTTCTATCTTATGGCATTCTTTGGTATTACCATCGGATTATATCCATTCATGTATTTAATTGTCGATATGAATCAGGGACTGTTAGCTGCGAAACCTCCAGAAATTCGTGATACTGGCTGGTGGCAAACGACATTTTATACGCATATTATTTTTGGGGGCGTCAGCTTACTGATTGGCTGGGTACAGTTTAGCGGCAAGCTTCGCAGGAAATACCTCCGTTGGCATCGTATTCTGGGCTTTATTTACCTGATTGCCGTTCTGTCAAGTGGTATGGCTTCTGTCATCCTGGCTGTTTTTGCTGAAGGCGGACTTACAGGTAAACTCGGGTTTGGAATACTTGGTATTCTCTGGCTTGTGACAACCGTGGTCGCGTTTAAAAATATCCTGAACTCGCGGCCATTCCAGCATGGGAATTGGATGATTCGGAGTTATGCACTCACATTTGCAGCGGTAATGCTGAGATTATGGATGCCTTTCTTCGGGATAGTGCTGCACCTGGATTTTCCGGTGGCATACCCCATCATTGCATGGCTCTGCTGGGTGCCGAATATTGTTGTCGCCGAATTGTTGGTGGCGCGTAGAAATAAACTGGTTAGATTCGCCGGTTAATCCGATTTAGCTGTCGGTTAAACTGGCAAATGTTGTAATTTTGGAATTAAAAACATCGAAATGAGCGAAATCAATTGGCAAACGGTTAAGGAGTACCAGGACATTACCTATAAGAAATCCGGAGGCGTTGCCCGGATTGCATTTAACCGCCCTGAAGTACGCAATGCATTCCGGCCAAAAACGGTGGCTGAACTTTTTGAGGCATTCCTGGATGCCCGGGAAGACACCAGCATCGGGGTTGTATTATTCTCTGCGGAAGGTCCCTCACCTAAAGATGGCAAGTATGCTTTTTGCAGCGGCGGAGATCAGAATGCCCGGGGTCACCAGGGGTATGTGGATGAGGAGGGGATGCCAAGACTTAATATTCTGGAGGTACAACGACTGATTCGCTTTATGCCGAAGGTTGTGATCGCTGTCGTTCCCGGATGGGCAGTGGGCGGCGGCCATAGCTTGCATGTGGTTTGTGATCTTACACTGGCCAGCAAGGAACACGCAATTTTTAAGCAGACAGATGCCGATGTAACAAGCTTTGATGGTGGCTATGGTTCGGCCTACCTGGCTAAAATGGTCGGACAAAAAAGGGCGCGTGAGATTTTTTTCCTGGGAAGAAATTATTCTGCGCAGGAAGCCTATGAGATGGGAATGGTAAATGCCGTCATACCCCATGATGAACTGGAAAGTACTGCCTGGCAGTGGGCACAGGAAATACTGGCCAAATCACCTACTTCGATTAAAATGCTCAAATTTGCTTTCAATCTCACCGATGATGGAATGGTTGGGCAGCAGGTCTTTGCCGGAGAGGCAACACGTCTGGCGTATATGACCGAGGAAGCCAAAGAAGGAAGAAATGCATTCCTTGAAAAGCGCAAGCCGGATTTCAGTAATATCAAGTGGATACCTTAATTTTAGTGGAGCGCTTTCTTTACCTGCTAAAACAAATAAAGAATTAGCGACGGATAAAGATCCCGGCCCGACTCCCTGAATGTCCCCGGTACAACCGGGTCCCGCATGGAGTTCCGCCGGCCTGCCTGCCGGAAGGCGAACAGGGATCCCTGCGTCTTCCCGCCCCCGGTTTTTTCGGTAACAAAAGTCACGCTTTCATGATGAAATATCAGGTACATTTAACTATCACAATCAAAAATGTACCATGGAAGCAGAACAAACCCTGAATTTTACAGCAATGCCGCGAATCGGTGATCAGGCGCCGGATTTCAAAGCGGTTACGACAAAAGGACCAATCAAATTTTCTGAATATGAAAAGGGTAAATGGGTGGTGATGTTTTCGCATCCGGCTGATTTTACTCCAGTTTGTACCACTGAGATGAGCGGATTCGCGGAACGTAAAAGCGAATTTGAAGCACTGAATACTGCTTTGCTTGGATTGAGTATCGACAGTGTTCATTCACATCTGGCATGGGTAAATAATGTGCGGGAGAATACAGGAGTTTACCTTGATTTTCCAATAATTGCCGACCTTGACATGAAGGTTTCAAAGCTGTACGGAATGCTGCAGCCGAATGAAAGTGAAACCGCTGCCGTTCGCGCTGTCTTCTTTATTGACCCCTCACGGAAGATCCGTTTAATTATGTACTACCCGCTGAATGTCGGCCGTAATATGGACGAAATTCTACGCGTATTGGAAGCATTACAGGTTTCTGATAAATATAAAGTGGCAATGCCCTTGAACTGGAAGAAGGGGGATAAGGTTATTGTCCCTCCTCCCAAAACACTCGACGAGATGGATGCCCGGATAAAAGATGATTCACTTGAAAAGGTGGACTTTTACCTGGCCCGAAGATCGTTGAATTAGGGTTGTGATGTGAGTGTACAGGAGGCCTCCCGACTAGTTGGGAGGCCTTTTGCTTATTTGCCTGATTGCCATAACATTCAATGAATTTTTCTACCTTTGGTGCTTATGAGCAAGGACAGCAAGAGATTTTCAAATACAATTCAGATCAAGAACCGCAAGGCCCGTTTTGAATATGAGTTTCTTGATAAATATATTGCCGGTCTGGTTCTGAAGGGTACTGAAATAAAATCGATCCGGGAAGGTAAAGTAAACCTGACGGATGGTTACTGTTACTTCAGAAAAGGAGAGCTCTATGCCAAAGGGATCCATATTAGTCCGTATGAAAACAGTTCCTTTTACAGCCATGAAGAGGCGCGGGAGCGCAAGTTGTTGCTCAAAAAGCAGGAATTGAAAAAGCTTGAGGCTAAAATTGCGGAAAAGGGCCTTACGCTGGTGCCCATCCGTTTATTTATTAATGACAGGGGATTTGCCAAACTTGAGATCGCACTGGGCAAAGGCAAGAAAATATTTGATAAACGCGATTCCATCAAGGAACGTGATACAAAGCGTGAACTCGACCGATTAAGACTTCAATGATTACAACAGGAACGAAGGGTATTTGCCGACTGGCATTGATGCCGGTAAGGGCGGCAGCCGCCGACACGAGTGAACAGGTAACGCAGTTGCTCTTTGGGGAGCACTATGAGATTCTGGAGATATCCAAAAACCAAAAATGGTTTCGTATCCGTATCAACTATGACGGGTATGAAGGATGGGTAGACCACCGGCAACATACCACTATATCAGATGCCTACTACGATCAAATTAATATTTCAAATTATAAAGTGTGCCTCGAGCTCACCACTACTATTCTTTACCAGAAGCAGGCCCTTCAAATTTTAATAGGCAGTGTTCTTCCAATCAGCACGAATGAAATTTTTAAGATGGAGGAACAACTTGCATTCAATGGGGATGCCAAGGGGCTCGGACAGCGAATGGGGTATGAATATCTCAGAAATGTTGCTCTGAAGTATCTCAATTCCCCCTACATGTGGGGTGGCCGTTCACCATTTGGCATCGATTGCTCCGGATTTACTCAAATTATTTATCGGATCGCAGGCTATTCCCTGCTTCGTGATGCCAGTCAGCAAGCTACCCAGGGGAGGGAAATAAAAAACTTATCTGAGGCCCGCCCCGGTGATCTTGCCTTTTTTAAAAACGATTCCGGTAAGATCTATCATGTGGGAATGATCATGGAAGATCGACAGATTATACATGCTTCGGGGCGTGTTCGCATTGATCAGCTGGACGAACAGGGTATTCGTGTTGAATCAAGCGGAGAGTACACTCACTTCTTAAGCTCCATCCGGCGGATCCTGAAAAATTGATGACCGTTTTTGCTTGGGAACAAGCGGAAATGTATTTTTATCTGGTGAATCGAAAGGTGTTGGTATTGAATCAGGACTATTCACCAATCTCTGTATGTACAGTACAACGGGCATTTTTGCTTACTTTCCTGCGTAAAACGGAGATGGTGGAATCCGCGAACGGTCATGTCATAAGATCCGTGTCGCAGAGCTATCCCATGCCCGCAGTCATACGGCTCACCCGATATATTCATATACCCTATAAAGGTGTCGCCCTGACACGTCAGAATGTATTTAAGCGGGATAATTTCAATTGTCAGTATTGCGGTACGCATAATGAACTTACCCTGGATCATGTTATGCCTCGTTCCCGGGGTGGCAAATCATCCTGGGATAACCTTATTACGGCCTGTAAGCGCTGTAATGCATTCAAGGGGGATTACACACCGGAAGAAGCGGGCATCAGTCTCCAGTATAAACCCTTCAGGCCAAGCTACGTGATGTTCCTTCGGGATTACTCCGGGTACCATTGTGATGAATGGCGACCTTACCTGAAGGTTGGAAAATAATTGACCAGCTTGGAATTGGACCGCTTATGGGTAAATCCTTTGAATTTGATGGAAGGCTGACTACTTTATTCTACAGATAAAAAACAACACGCCATGCAACAACATTATAAAGTTCTCGGGATTCTTCATCTGGTGATGAGTGGTTATCTTCTCCTGGCCGGATTCATTGTAGCTGCTGTTTTCAGGTTTTTAATTCCGATCGCGAATGATCCGGAGGCCGAAATGGTATTTGCATTTCTGCTGTCATTCCTGCCCGCTCTGCTGATGGTGCTGAGTATCCCGGGTATTATCGCGGGAATCGGGCTGTTGAATAATAAACGATGGGCATTGATCCTGGCTGTGGTACTTTCCATATTCAATCTTTTCAACTTTCCATTTGGTACCGCACTCAGTATTTATTCGATCTATGTTTTGGTAAAGGAAGGTGATCTCCAGCGGCAGGACCGAAGTGCATACGGGTCGCGCTAAAATTTCAGCGTAAAGCGGGTGAATTTTCCGGGTTCTGAATCAGCTGTCAGAGACCCGTTATGGAGCTGCATAATCTGCCTTGACAAGCTTAATCCAATACCGGAACCGGTTTTTTTGGTAGTATAAAATGGGATAAAGATTTTATCGAGTGCTTCCCGGATAATCCCTTGTCCGTGATCTTCCACCACTATGCGTGCGTTTCCATCATCCGATTTTCCGGCGTAAAGGTGTATGGCAGAATCGTCCGGCGAGGCTTCAATGGCATTTTTCACCAGGTTGATCAATACCTGTTCAATGAGTTTATCATCGGCATTGATGACAAGATTTTCCGGAACCAGGTAGAGTTTCAGGTTAATATTGTGGCTATCCAGCGAAGACTTGAGAAGCGTCTCGATCCGGTGAAGCAGGTCTTTTACGACGATCGGTTCGGGATCGGGCAGTGGGATGGATGTATAATCCCGGTAGGCATCAATAAAACTGATCAGGCCTTTACTTCTTCCCTCAATAGTTCCCAGACCATCCGTTAAATCATCCTTGGTTTCCTCATCCAAAACGTATTCAGAACCCTGGGCCCTAAGGTCTTCAGCCAGGATGGTTCTCAGCGTGGTGGTAAGTGAAGCAATGGGCGTGATGGAATTCATGATCTCATGGCGCAGCACCCGAGTCAGGTTTTGCCAGGCTTCAATTTCTTTCTTTTGCAACTGCGTCTGAATATTTTGAAGGGAAATAAGCTTAACTTTCTTTCCCCGAAGAATGATTTCCGTCGCACTTACAGAGATTTGCTCTTCTTCCTGATTACGGTATATAGTGCTTTTACCGGTTGGCAGATCAAAAATGGTCTTGTAGAATTTTGGATGTTTTTCCAGCAGATCCTCAATATTGTGAATCGCATAAATGCCGATCAGCCGCTTCGTACTGGCATTGATGAGTTCAATATTTCCGTTGTTATCAAATCCCAGTAACCCGGTACTCACGTGCTCGACGATGGTGTTGAGAAAATGCAGGTTGGTTTCCTTCTCAGAACGTGCCAGACGAAATGCTTCCAATACTTCGTTAAAGGCAATATTTAAATCTTTAAAAGAATCCCCCAGCCGACTGTCGGTAGTAAAGGTGGAAACAAAGTCGGAATACCGGATGGATTCAAGAAAGCGCGTGAGTTTTCGGTTGGTTGTTTCAACGAAATGAAACAGGTCGGCTAATTGAGCTGCGAGAATAAAACTCAATACGACAAAAGCAAACCAGGCATTTAGCCCGATCAATGTATATGTCATTACCGCCAGTGTCGCAGCAATGAGAATAACCCGAATGATTACACGAATCCTGAATCCTTTAAAGCCCATGTTTTTCAAGTCTGCGGTAAAGAGATGATCGGGTTAGTCCGAGTGCCTGGGCGGCTTGCGTAATATTCCCATTATATTTTTGAAGTACTTTCCGAATCAAAATTTTCTCAACGTCTTCCAGGTTATACTGGTCAAGTGTTACATTTTCATCATCAGGGCGGCTCATGCTTCCGCCAAAATTGAAATCTTCTGGTTGCAGAACCTGTGACTGACTCATGATTACGGCCCTTTCAATGGCATGCTGTAGTTCCCGAACATTCCCCGGCCACTGATACTTCTGCATGCGTGCAATTGTCGCCTCACTCAGCTTCCTGATTTCCTTCTGATATTTATCGTTATATACCTGCAGGAAATGCCCGGCCAAAACCGGTATGTCTTCCAGGCGTTCCCGCAATGCCGGTAACCGTATCTCAATGGTGTTAATTCGGTACAATAAATCCTGCCGGAATGTATTTTCCTTCACCATTTCGTACAGGGGCATATTGGTGGCGCATATCAGCCGTATATCAATGGGGCGCTCACGGTGTTCGCCCACGCGGCTTACTTTCCTGCTTTGTAAAACAGATAATAATTTGGTTTGCAAATTCATAGTCAGGTTCCCGATCTCATCCAGGAAAAGGGTTCCTTCGTTGGCGTTCTCAAACCTTCCTGCTCGATCTTCCTTTGCATCGGTGAAAGAGCCTTTCTTGTGTCCGAAAAGTTCACTTTCAAAAAGACTCTCGCTGATGGAGCCCAGATCCACACTAACGAAAATTTCATCTTTGCGTAAAGAATTCTGATGAATTGCCCGGGCCACCAGTTCCTTACCTGTTCCATTTTCACCAAGGATCAACACATTGGCATCAGTGGCGGCGACACGATCTATGGTTTCAAACACCTTGATCATCGCCTGGCTGTCACCGATAATATCTCCGTAGCGGTCGTTGAGTTTCTGACTTAATTCCTTATGGCGTGTGCGAAGTTCCTCAACTTCAATACGGGATTCGCGCAGGCGCATCGCAGAATAGATGGTCGCCAGTAACTTCTCATTTTCCCAGGGTTTCAGTACAAAATCAGTAGCGCCGGCCTTGATCGCTTTCACAGCCATCTGCACATCGCCATACGCTGTAATCAAAACCACAACCGCCGAAGGATCTATCGAAAGGATACGCTCAAGCCAATAGTAGCCCTCTTTTCCGCTGCTGACATCTTTGGTGAAATTCATATCCAGCAGGATCACATCATAATTTTCATTGCTGAGTAATGCGGGGATCACTTCCGGATTTTTTTCCAGGTCAACCTGGCCAAAATGACGCTTCAGAAACAGTTTGGCTGCCTTCAATAAATCCTCATTGTCGTCAACGATGAGTATCTTCCCTGTTTTAGCTTCGCTCATTGAAACTTACTTTTATTTACCCACTGCAAAACTGATACCGTTCTTTGCTTTCTTCGATATTACCAATTCAAGGCCATTTCTCCTATTAATCAGTTTTTTAATTTGTTCGATATCGGACGCCTTCGTTCAAACCTGAACGGTACTGAACGTCGATAATGCTCAAATTTGCTCATACAGGCAATTCTTGAGTATTGGCACACTTGTTGGCAATCAGTAAGTGAAGAATTTATTTTCTATTGCATGGACAGACAGATTAAAAAGAAGAAGTGGACTTTACAGCGCATCGCCCTGGTAGCTGGAGGAATACTTATTGTTGCGCTTATTATTTACCAGCTCGGCTGGGCTGATCGCCGCCAGAAGCTTAACGTGGAGCGTGAGAAAATTACAATACAGGAAGTCAGACGCGGCGTTTTCCAGGACTACATACCTCAGACCGGAACAGTGGAGCCTGCCGTAACCTTTTACCTCGATGCCATTGAAGGCGGTACTATTAAAAAGGTGCATGCTGAAAGTGGTGCCATGCTGGCAAAGGGGGATATCATTCTTGAACTGACCAACCTTAACCGCGAATTAAGTGTACTCAGCCAGGAAGCCAGTTTGAACGAAAGCATCAACCGGGTTCGGCAAACCCGTCTTTCCCTTGAGCAGAATGATCTGCAACAGCAGCAAACCCTGGCACAGATCGAAAATGAACTGGCCAAACTCGAACCTCAGTATGAGCGTCAGAAGATGTTGTATGAAAAAAAGCTGATCTCCAAGCAGGAGTTCGAACGAACCGAGGCCGATTTTCTGTACAATCTTAAGAGAAAAGAGATCACCTATTCCAGTTATAAGAATGACTCAATTTCAAGGATGCGCCAGCTCGTGCAGCTGAATGAATCGGAGCGCCGGATGTCGGCAAGTCTCGATGGGGTAGGGCAGATTCTGGATAACCTGGTGATACGGTCCCCGATTGACGGACAGCTATCTACTCCCCAATTATTTGAGGGAATGGCTGTAAATCCCGGACAGCGGCTCGGTCAGATCGACAAGGTGGGCGCCTACAAAGTACGTACCCCTATCGATGAATTGTACCTTCCAAGAATTTCGAAAGGCCTGAAAGCCACGGCTCCGTTCAATCGTACGGACTATGAACTGGTAATCACATATCTGTATCCAACCATCACCAATGGACGATTTGAAGTAGATATGGAATTCACAGGCGAGATTCCTGAACGGATTCGCAGAGGACAATCGGTTCGTCTGCGGATTGAACTCGGGCAATCGTCGGAAGAGCTATTGTTGCCGGTTGGTGGCTTTTACAAAGATTCAGGCGGAAACTGGGTCTTCGTAGTAAATGAAGACGAAACACAGGCTGAGCGCAGGAACATACGACTTGGCCGTAAGAATACAGAATTCTTTGAAGTACTGGAGGGTCTGGAGCCCGGAGATAAGGTAATTACCTCATCGTACGACAACTTCGGAGACAGTGAAGTTTTAATTTTAAAATAAGTAATAACAACAACTAAAATAATCATGATTAAAATCGAGAACCTGCAGAAAGTATACACCACCGACGAAGTGGAAACAACTGCACTGAACAACATCAATGTTGAAATTAAGGATGGTGAATTTGTGGCCATTATGGGACCTTCGGGATGCGGTAAGTCTACCTTGTTGAACATCCTGGGACTGCTGGATAATCCTTCTGATGGCAAGTATCATTTTGGTGAGCACGAGGTGAGTAATTACAGTGAACGTCAGCGGGCGCAACTTCGTAAGGGATCAATAGGGTTTGTATTTCAGAGCTTTAACCTTATCGATGAGCTCACTGTCTTTGAAAATGTGGAGTTGCCCCTCCTGTATTTGAAGGTGCCCTCTGCCGACCGGAAAAGAAGAGTGGAAGAAGTACTGGAACGCATGAACATTATGCACCGTAGAAATCACTTCCCGCAGCAGTTGTCTGGTGGACAGCAGCAGCGCGTGGCTATCGCACGTGCGATTGTAGCAAAGCCTAAGGTGATCCTTGCCGATGAACCAACGGGAAACCTCGACAGTGCGAACGGAGAGGAAGTTATGAAGCTCCTTGCAGAACTCAACGAGGAAGGAACAACCATCATCATGGTAACGCACTCACCCTATGATGCCAATTACGCGCACAGGATCATTAACCTGTTCGATGGTAAGGTAGTAACGGAGAATATTAAGGAGCAATTTCATATCTGATGGATTGAAAAAGTGCTTCAAGGTCAGTAAAAGCTCAAAACAACAATAGTATGTTCAGGAATTACATCAAGATTGCATTCCGCAGCCTTCTAAAGAATAAGTCCTACGTGATCATCAATACCCTGGGAATGGGTACAGCTATTGCAACCTGTATCATTGCCTATCTGAATTATGACTTTAATAATAAGTTTGACAGAGACCAGGAGCATTTCGATGAAATCTATCACGTAGTTTCTGTGAGGGATTATAACGACGGAGAACAACCTTATGGAATTACTCCCCTTAAGTTTTCTGAATTTATGGACCCTGAGACATCCGCCATCGATGAGATCGTGCGGATTATTCCAGCATATGGATCGGTGAAGATCAAAGAGGAAGTCCTAGAGACCAATATACTATTTGCGGATCCTTCAGTATTCAATGTGTTCAGTTTTGAAATACTAAAAGGCGGGATTCGTGATTTCGAAGGGCCGGAAATTGTGATTACTGAGGAGGCTGCTTTGAAGTATTTTGGCAATTCAGATCCTATCGGTCAGACGGTAGAACATATCGTGGATGATCAACCCAAGCCTTATACGGTAATAGCGGTCATAAAAGATCTGCCTGAAAACTCAAGTCTTGAATTTGTAGAGGCGATCGCCCCGATGGATAATTACCGTTATGTGGTAAAAGACCTGTATGATCAAATGTGGAATTACTGGTCTACTACATTCGTACGCCTGAAAGATCCATCAAAGATGGCGTTGGTGGAAGCGGAGATGAATAAGATCATTCCCGAACAAAATGAAGCACGGGAGGATTTTAAACTCCTGCGGTTTGAATTGATGCCACTTGACGGCATGGCCGACCGCGGGCAGAACTCCGAAATATGGTCCATGTGGCTGACACGGGGTGTTCCTGCCGCAGCAATAGTAGGCCCTATGGTGATGGCACTGCTTCTGATGCTGCTGGCCTGTTTCAATTATACAAATACATCCATTGCGATGTCGGGCAGAAGGCTAAAGGAAATCGGACTGCGTAAAGTAATGGGAGGTTTGAGGAAGCAACTCATGTTTCAATTCATTCTTGAAAACATGGTGCTGTGCCTGTTTGCACTCTTTGTTGGAATTATGATTGCGGAACTCATAATTCCCTATTACAATTCTATGTGGGATTTTGTTACCCTTCGAATTGACTACCTGGAAAACCGGGACTTACTGCTTTTCATGTTTATCCTGATTCTTCTCGTAGGATTAATTGCCGGCAGCTATCCCAGCTACTTTGTGAGCAGTTTCGAAGCGACTCCAATTCTTCGTGGGACAGTGAAGTTCGGAGGGAATACCGTGTTGAGTAAAGTGCTTCTTTCATTGCAATTGAGTATTTCCCTGATAGCCATAGTTGCGGCATTTGTTTTCATCCATAATGCGAAATTTCAGGAGAATTTTGATCTCGGGTTTAACAGAGATCAAATCATCTACACCTATGTGAACAATGGGCAGGAATATGAAAACCTTTCCAACGCTCTCCGTTCCTATGAGGAAATTGATCAAATCGCAGGAACGGAACAGCATATTCTTTCCTATACAGGTGGTATGACTATCGATTTAAATGACGAGGAATACCAGGTTGAAGCCTATAGGGTAGGGCACGACTATTTCGATATCATGGACATAGAAGTCCTTGAGGGCCGTGGATTTAGGGAAGATTCTGAAACGGATATGAATGAGTCGGTGGTCGCGAATGAAATGTTCTTAAAGGAATTCAATATTCAGAATCCAATTGGTCAGAGGATCATGTGGAATGACTCGGTATCACTTTACATCGTTGGAGTAGTGGAGAACACGTTTACCAATGCATTGTGGGGACCCGTTGAACCAATACTTTTCCGGCCAGCTAAAAAGGAAGATTTTCAAAGAATTGTTTTGAAAACGTCACCTGAGAATATGATAAAGGCTCATGAGATCCTTGGAGAGGAATATAGTAAGCTGTTTCCTTTCAGGATTTACAACGGGGTATATATGAATGATGAGATGGCCGAGGAAAAGGTAGTGAACAGGAATATTGTTACCATCTTTACTTTTCTGGGCGTCGTGGCTCTTATCCTTTCGGTCACAGGACTGTATGCCATGATTTCCCTGAATTTGCTCAAGCGTACCAAGGAGATCGGGGTGCGGAAAGTAGTGGGCGCCTCGGTTCCGAGCCTAATTATGAAGCTAAATAAACCCTTCATGATTATCGTTCTAGCATCGGTCGTACTTGGTTGTGTAACGTCTTACTTTCTGGTGGATGGACTGCTGTCTATGATCTGGGAGCATTATGCGTCTCCAAATGCGGGTTCGATGTTCATTGGAAGTCTGATACTCGTAGTCGTCGCACTTGTCACTGTAACTGGCAAAGTGTTTAAAGCAGCATCAGTGAATCCGGTCGAATCACTGAGAAGCGAATAACAACAAAAACTCAAATACTCAAAAACTCAACAACAACAATCATGATCAGGAATTTCTTTAAAGTCGCATTCCGGAATATGGCGAAGCACAAATTCTTCGCAATCATTAATATGTTCGGACTTACCCTGGGAATAACGGCATGTCTGTTCATTGCCATGTACATTGCTGATGAGCTCAGCTATGATAAGTTTTATCCGAATATTGAACGGATTTACCGCCTCAATCTTCATGGAAAGCTGGCAGGGCAGGAGCTGTATACAACATCTACCAATTCACAAATACCTTATACGCTTGAAACGGAGATTCCGGAGGTGGAGGAAGCTACCCGTTTGTTTCAATTCGGAGAATGGGTCTTCAGAAAATCGGATATAATTTATACTGAGCGCCAGGTTTATGCCGCTGATTCGGGATTTTTCCAGGTCTTTCAGCTGCCATTTGTAGAGGGAAATCCTGAAGGTGCACTAACCGGCCCTAATAAGATGGTTCTCACGCGTTCAATAGCAGAGAAGTACTTTGGCGATGCGCCCGCATTGAACCAAACACTTCTGATCGGAAATGATAAACTGGAATACGTGGTTAGCGGGGTTATTGAAGACATTCCCTCCAATACACAAATCCCGTTTGAGATTTTGCTTTCCATGGATTCCTTTGAATGGATGAATCCTAAACAGGGGGCATGGCTGAGTAATAGTTTCCTCGGATATTACGTGCTTCGTGAAGGGGCTAGTGCAGACGTGGTTGACGAAAAGCTCCGCCCGATAATTGATAAGAACGTTTCACCTATCCTGAAGGAATTCATGGGTAAGACGCTGGCAGAAATGGAGGCGGAAGGTAGCATATACGAATATTTTTCATTTCCGATGGAGCGTGTTCATCTCTATTCCACATTAACCGATGAACCTGTTCCGGTAGGTGATATTAAATATGTGTACATTCTGGGAGCCATCGGCCTTTTCATACTGGTCATCGCAGCCATAAATTTCATGAACCTGTCGACTGCCAAGTATGCCAACCGGGCGAAAGAAGTTGGTTTACGTAAAACGATGGGATCACTCCGACAGTCACTTGTTGGACAGTTTATTTCAGAATCTGTGCTCTACAGCGCTCTTTCTACTATCCTGGCCATCGCAATAGCTTCGGGCTTACTTACTTATTTTAATCAGCTTTCGGGTAAGGAAATGGCACTTGCCTCACTCTTTACGCCAACCATGGTTGTCATCATGGTATCGCTTATGTTGATTATTGGATTTCTCGCAGGATCCTATCCGGCTTTCTACCTTACTTCATTCGATGTCGCTGAAACGCTGAAAGGGAAACTAAAAGGGGTTCGGGGAGGAAAAATCCGCAGTTTCCTGGTCACTTTCCAGTTCTGGATCTCAATTGTTCTCATCATCTGTACAGCAGTGGTATTCCGCCAAATAACGTTTATGCAAAATGAAAAGCTGGGCTTTGATAAGGACAAGGTGATGATTATCGAAAATGTGGGAAGACTTGCCGATAATGCCGACGTATTCAAGAATGAATTGATGGCAAATACGGTAGTGGAGCAGGTTAGTTTCTCGAACAATGAACTGCCGGGTGTGAATAATACGACGATTTTCAGGGCTCAGGGAAGTGACTACGATCATATTTGCGGAACCTTCTTTACAGATGAAACATTTGCATCCACACTGGGCATTGAAATGGTTGAGGGCAGATATTTCTCGAAGGATTTTCCATCGGATTCGCTGGCCATTATCATGAATGAGGCTGCGGTAAAGGAATTTGGATTTGCAAATCCGCTGGAAGAGCGTATCATGAGTTTTAACGGAGACGAACCCGTGTCACTTCAGGTGATAGGCGTGATGAAGGATTTTAATTTCGAAACCATCAAAACCCCAATTCGTCCGTTGCTGCTACTGTTTTCCCGTGACAATTCGACCATGTACGTCAGATATACCGGCAATGCTGAAAACCTTGTGAACCTCGTTGAAGAAAAGTGGGCGGGGCTCGCACCGGAAGAGCCGGTTGAATATTCCTTCCTTGATCAGGATTTTGATAACCTGTTCCGTGAGGAACAGCGACTGGGCAGTGTCTTTACCATATTTACCGCCATCGCTATCGCCATCGCGTGTTTGGGGTTATTCGGACTGGCATCGTTCATTGCCGAACAGCGGACCAAGGAAATTGGAGTTCGGAAGGTGATGGGCGCTTCTGTCTGGGATATTACCAATAAAATGTCAATCCAGTTTATCAAGTTCGTTGTAATTGCGTTCGTGCTCGCCATATTTCCGGCATATTACTTTATGCAGGAATGGCTCTCGGAATTTCCGTTGCGTATCGAACTCGGGGTGGGGGTTTTCCTGATTGCGGGTCTGATCTCAATAGCCATCGCTTACATTACGGTAAGCATAATTTCCTATTTCGCGGCCAGTGCAAACCCCATCAAGTCGCTGAGATACGAATAATAATAAAACTCTTCCCCCGTTTCTCATTATTGATGTGAAGATGAGTAACGGGGGAGGGGCTTTTAAACTACGACATTCACTATCTTATTAGGTACTATGATAACCTTTCTGGGGGATTTGCCTTCGAGCCATTTTTGAATTGCTTCAGACGCCAATACCTCGGCCTGAATCTGATCTGTCGGCATATCGACCGGAAATAGCATTTTGGCGCGCATTTTACCATTTACGGATACCGGATATTCATATGAGTCCTCCTTCAGGAATTTTTCATCATAAGCCGGATATTCGGCGTCATTCACTGTAGTAGTATGTCCCAGTCTGTGCCAGAGTTCCTCTGCAATATGAGGGGCATAAGGAGCTAAAATGATGACTAGTTTTTCCAGTACCTCCCTTTTATTGCATTTTAGTGATGTCAGCTCATTTACACAAATCATGAATTCACTTACCGAAGTATTAAAGGAATAGCGTTCAATGTCTTCCTGGGCTTTTTTGATAGTGCGGTGAATGATTTTTTGTTCCGCCTCAGTTGGCTGGGCATCTGAGACAACAAACTGATCTGCATCATCATGGAACAGGTTCCAGAGTTTACGAAGGAACTTGAACACCCCGTCGATACCATTGGTATTCCAGGGCTTTGACTGCTCAAGCGGACCAAGGAACATCTCGTACATGCGAAGTGTATCGGCACCGTATCGTTCTATAATATCATCCGGATTAACCACATTATACTTGCTCTTGGACATCTTCTCCACTTCATGTCCGCACATGAATTTGTCGTTTTCGGGAATGAACTCAGCATTGGCTAATTCAGGGCGCCATTTTTTAAAGGCTTCCATATCGAGCTCGTCGTTGTGAACGATGTTTACATCCACATGCATCGGTATGGTATCGTATTCGTGCCGTCTCTGATAAGTAACGAAGGTGTCTGATTCCTTAATGCGGTAAACCAAATTCGACCGTCCCTGGATCATACCCTGGTTGATCAGCTTTTTAAAAGGCTCATCCACGGTTACAAGACCCATGTCGAACAGGAACTTTGTCCAGAAGCGTGAATACAAGAGGTGGCCCGTTGCGTGTTCTGAACCCCCTATGTAGAGGTCTACACTGTCCCAGTATTCCTGGGCTTCTTTCCCAACAAAACGATCATTGTTATGGGCATCCATGTACCGGAAGAAATACCAGCTGGAGCCGGCCCACCCGGGCATGGTACTTTGTTCATAGGGAAATCCTTCGGATGTTTCCCAACTGGCAGCACGAGCGAGGGGAGGTTCACCCTCTTCAGTCGGCAGGTATTTATCAACTTCCGGAAGTACGAGGGGAAGCTGGTCCTCACCCAGGAGGTAGGGCAGGCCGTCTTTAAAGTAAACCGGCAGCGGCTCTCCCCAATAACGCTGGCGGGTAAAGATCGCATCCCGCATCCTGAAATTAATCTTGCCTACTCCGATACCTCGTTTTTCTACTTCTTCAATGCCTTTTTTCATGGCTTCCAATGGTGACAAACCATTCAGGAATCCGGAATTGATGACGGTTCCTTCCTTGGTGGCATCGGCCGCCTCAGAAATATCAGCTGAATCATTGATTGGGATGATGGGCAGGCTGAAATGTTTGGCAAAATCATAGTCCCGCTGATCACCCGCGGGTACGGCCATCACTGCGCCTGTTCCGTAACCTGCCAGGACATAATCTGCGATCCACACAGGAATTTCTTCTCCTGAGAATGGATGAATAGCATAGGCGCCGGTAAAAACACCTGTAACTGTTTTTACATCCATCATTCGTTCGCGTTCCGACCGGTTTTTAGCCTGCTCAACGTAGCTGGCAACGATTTCTTTCTGTTCTACTGTGGTGATCTGTTCAACCAGGTCGCTTTCAGGTGCGAGGACCAGGAAGGTTACTCCGTAAATCGTATCGATACGGGTAGTGAAAACCCGGATTTTTTCATCGTGGCCCTTCAGGTTGAAATCGAGTTCAGCGCCTTCCGACCGTCCAATCCAGTTACGCTGCATCTCTTTCAATGGTTCAGGCCAGTCGACCACATCCAGTCCGTTCAACAATCTTTCTGCATAAGCGGTGATACGCATCATCCACTGCATCATTTTTTTACGCTCCACGGGGTGTCCTCCACGCTCTGAGAAACCATCCTTAACCTCGTCATTGGACAGTACTGTGCCCAGTGCGGGACACCAGTTCACGACCATATCGGCCAGGTATGCCAGCCGGTATTTCAGGAGCATTTTCCCCTGTTCATTACCAGAGAATGCCTTCCATTCGGCAGCCGTAAATTCCGGGGTGTCTTCGTCGCAAACAGCATTGATCCCTGAATTCCCGTGTACTGAGAAGTGATCAAGCAGATCATTTATCGGCCTGGCTTTATCAAGGTCGTTATCATACCAGCTGTTGAAGAGCTGCATAAAGATCCACTGTGTCCATTTGTAGAAAGACGGATCACTGGTCTGAACCTCACGGCTCCAGTCGAATGAAAAGCCAAGCTGCTGTAGCTGTTCTTTGTATCGTTCAATATTATTGGCTGTGGTAACTGCGGGATGCTGTCCTGTCTGGATGGCATATTGTTCAGCGGGAAGGCCGAAAGAATCGAAACCCATCGGGTGCAGTACATTGTATCCCTTCAGGCGCTTGAAGCGGCTTACAATATCCGATGCGATATAGCCGAGTGGATGTCCTACATGCAATCCTGCTCCGGAAGGATACGGAAACATATCCAGTGCATAGAACTTTGGTTTTTTGCTGGTATTGGATGTTTTATAGATTTCGTTATCTGCCCAATACTTGCGCCACTTTGCTTCAGTCTCTTTGAATTGATATATCGCCATCAGTTGTATTCAGATTATGAAGGTGCAAAATTAACATAATTCAGATCAAATTGGTGGTAGGATTCGGGATAATCGAATCTACGCAGTCTGAATTCACATGCTGTTGAGAAATGGGAACGCGGAAAAGCGGGTTGTTATCTTTGTATTGGCAGGAATAAAAAAGGTCCGGCGTTTGCCGGACCTTCCTTCCTTCCTAATCATTTTCTGTTCTGAATCAATTGTTAGGATCCAGAATCATATCAATCCTTTCGATCGCGTCTTCCAGGTGGTAACGGCTTAACCGGTCTGTAGTCCGGTTCAACCCGTTCCGAACCTGTGTGCGGAGAGTTTTTAACTCAGCACGTACCAGCGGACGAATATCTGATTTTTCCATATCAACAGATCCGCCAAAGCGTCCTGAAGGCTCTTCGGTCATCAGGTAGTGCATACGCGCGATATAGGCACGCTGCAGGTTACGGCGATAGATATCGATAGTGCTTCCGGATCTTAGTTCAGACCAGATTCCATTGCGCAAATCGCTCATCATTTCAATCGGTGTATAGGCATCTGAACCATTCATTGCCTCATTTTCAAACATACGTTCGAGACGTGCAGGATCCAGCACCTGGTTCAGTGTATTTTCCTGTGCATTACTGATGCGCTCAACTGATCCTACGCCTTCAATACGATCGATAATGTCGCGTTCAAGCATCCAGGTTGGTGTTGCAAAGGTATTTTCCTGCAACCACGTCATGGCTCTCTTTTGTTTTTCCTTCGGAACAAATTCATATACTGCTCCATCCTGGTCGGCAGTTTTGAAGGTCTCGTACAATCCGCCGATGTTGTTCCGCACGTGGCCGTTGTATCGGTTCCACTGCCCAATCACCTGACCGTAAATCTCATTAAGGTCATCGTAATTCTTGCCTTCTGTTGTTGTCCATTCAATAAGATTAGGAACAATTCGCTTAAGATTAGCCACTCCGTAGGAGCTTGAAAGCATGGCATCATTTCCAAGATCTTCCGTTTGCGCCCTTGGGTCAACAGGGTTGAAAGTTTGTCGTCCATACCAGTACATCTGATCGCCCGAGTGTTCTTTCACCCAACCGTCCAGGGTTGCTTCTTCAGAGTCGGGATCTGTGGTTTCCGGGAAATATGTATAACCCCATTTCACAGCCCACTTGTCGTAAACACCGATCTGAGGGTACAGCGCTGCATTATCTCCGGGCTGAGCAACATAGTTGAAACGGGCATAATCCATAATCGAAGGTGCTGTTCCCATGCGTGCTGTGAATGAAGGTGACCTCAGTGAATCAACAGGGTAAGAATAGCTGCCTCCCATGTTGTGGGGGAAACCCAGTGTGTGTCCTACTTCGTGTGCGGAAACAAAACGGATCAGATCACCCATTACGGCATCATCAAACTTCACCTTGCGGGCTTTCTCATTAACTGCTGCAGTTTGAACGAAGTACCAGTTTCTAAGCAGATTCATAACGTTGTGATACCATATGATATCACTTTCGATGATTTCGCCGGATCGCGGGTCATGAACGTGAGGTCCCTGCGCATTTTGGATCGGGTTTGCTGTGTAGCGCACCACTGAGTAGCGAACATCTTCCGGACTCCAGTCAGGATCTTCTTCCTTGGTAGGAGGATCCTTCGCGATGATGGCGTTTTTGAAACCGGCGGCTTCAAATGCCTTTTGCCAATCTTCGATCCCTTGCTTGATGTAGGGTCTCCACTTGGTAGGAGTTGCCGGGTCAATATAGTAGACTATTTGTTTCTTAGGCTCTACGAGTTCACCTCTTTTGTAAGCTTCAAGATCTGACGGCTCCAGTCTCCAGCGTGTGATGTAACGTCGCTGGGTGGCTTTTTGCTCATCGAGTCCGTAGTCTATCTGAGAAACCGAGAAAAACCCTACACGCTCATCGTATAGTCTGGGCGTCATAGGTTTTTTGGGCAGCAGTACCATGCTTTGGTTCATTTCTATACTGAGTGTACCGGTATTTCCGTTTGCAGGAGGGTTGCCGGCATTGTAGGTAAGAATATGGCGAACCTCTGTATTCAGGGGAAAGCTTTTCCATGACATGATCAATGAGCGTTTCTTGTCGACTCCCCGAACCTGGAATTGCTTTCTTTGGTTATCGTTCAACGCACCGATCATTTCTACGTCTGATGTAAACAGGTCGGCGACATCGATCACATACGCGGCGGAATCCTTAGATAAAGCCTTGATGTCAAAAGTGGCAATAACCGGCTCAAAATTATTATTTCGAACAGACTGATAGATTGGTGTTTCTTCGCTTGCTACACTGTTGTGGGAAACGGAGCGTAGCAGCAGCTGGTTGTCTTTTCGCTGCCAGCGAATTACCTGCTGTCCGCGTGCCTTCATACCCGCACCACCGAAATTGAGATTCTCAACGGTACCTGAAATCCGGCTGATAACCAGGATTTCGCGTTCCATCAGGGAATCAGAGATTTCGAAGTAGTAATTATCTTTTACCTTGTGGGTAGTAAACAATCCTTCATCGGTGATCGCATCTTTAGTAACGATTTCGCTGTAGGGTTTGAAAGGAGAATCATTTTTCTTTTTTGGTGCCTCGGCTGCCGGGGCATCCTTGTCTTTTTTCTTCTTCTTTTTTTGTCCGAACCCTGCAGGGGAAATCAGCAGGAGAACAAGTAGTAAAGTAAATATTCGTTGCATAGGTTGAGTACTTTTAATGGAACCTTAAAAGTCCCCAATGACAACGAGTTACGTGGTGCTTTAATGACAAACTGCTGTAAAATTATATGAATGGTGGAGGAAAAGGATTGTATTATCAGGGATTCTTGTCCCAGAGGTTTATTGCATCTCTGTATTCATAGTAGAGGTGAAAAAAATAGGGTCCGGCTTCATTGACCAGGTTGTCTGATGAATTTGAAAGAATACAGATGGCGACCTCGTCATCCCTGTCGAGAGCAATGTGACTTTTGAAGCCATTGGCATAACCGCCATGGTAGACAATTGTATCATTTTCCAGAGGAAGAATCCGCCATCCCAGTCCGTAATATGCCCTGCGTGCGCGAAGCCATTTTCTGTAGTAACGATTCAGGAGCGGAGTGATGATGCGTGGTTCAAAGACTTCATCAAGAACCGAAGAATCCACCGCTTCCTGGTGATCCCCGAGAAGCATTTGCAGGTATTTGGCCATATCTTCGATGCTGGCATTCACCCCGCCTGCGGCGGCTGTATTGTAATAGGAAGAGGAGAGCTGGACAGGAATATAGGAATAACGTGTTCTCCTGTGTGGCTTTGCGGCGTTTGGGGAATCTTTCATATCCTCAAATTCAGCCGAGGCATTTTCCATTTGAAGCGGACCGAATAAATAGGTATTCAGCAGTTTCGGAAATTCCCTTCCTGTCTGGCGTTCAAGAATCGGTTCAATGATGCTGTAAGCAACATTTTGGTAGCTGTATTGTGTTCCGGGCTTCGTTGCCACTTTTAATTCCGCAAGTGCATTGATCATTTCCGGGAGTGTCCAACCATCCTCAATGAGATTCGAATATGCCTGGTACGGAAAGCCGCTGGTTTGGGAGATGATGTTGCGAATGGTGATGGAATCGGAATAGCTGAATGGTTCAGGCCGAAAATCTGTCAAATAATAATGTATGGGATCCTCCCAGGATATGACTCCCTCCTGAACCATTTTACTCACAAGTATGGATGTAAATCCTTTGGAAACGGAGGCAAGCCGGAATTTTGTTTTAAGATTTACTGCGTCATTGGTATGGTTCGTTTTGTGCCCCATCGCGTTAATGTAGATCGGCTGACCCTTACGTACGATGGCAACCGCAATAGCGGGGATGTCCCTTTCTGTGCGAAGGCTGTCAATAAAACGTTCGAAATCGTTAATGAGTTGTTCCTGATGGGGATTTACCGGTGGAGATGTTCTCGGGGGAACGATCAGAACTTCTTCTTCAATATCAGGTTCGGCATTAAGGCGAGCATACCAGAAAAGAGCTGCAGCGACAGCCATCCCGGTTATCATCAGCAAAACCCAGATTTGCCTTTTACCCTTCACCTGATTTTATGCTCCCTTTCCATTCAATCCCTGCGAATCTAATTAATATTTATCAAATGCACATACATGCCTGAAAGTGTCTGAAATCGGACACCTCCATTCAATTTCGGACAATCAAAATGAGTAAAAAGGCGGTTTAAACGTCTTGAGGCGCTTGGCATACAATTGGCAAGTGATTAAGTGCATTGCAATAATTTAATCAAACGAAAATGATAAAACTGAGAGACCTTGATAAATATGTCGATTCGAAATATCAGCGCACATTTATTTTAAAGGGTATTGATCTTGATATACAGCAGGGGGAGTTTGTCACGATCATGGGGCCAAGTGGTGCAGGAAAGTCAACCCTTATGAACATCATTGGAATGCTCGATGAGCCCAGTGCCGGTGAATTCTATTTCCTGGATAACCCGGTGCATAAGTTGAAGGAACGTCAGAAATCTGAGATGCATAAGCATCATATCGGCTTCATTTTTCAAGCGTATCACCTCATTGATGAACTAACGGTATATGAAAACATTGAAACGCCTCTGCTATACAAGGGGGTGAAAAGTGCTGAGCGGAAGAGCATGGTGGCTGAAATGCTCGATCGATTCCAGATGGTGGCAAAAAAAGATCTTTTTCCCGAGCAGCTTTCAGGCGGTCAGCAGCAGCTCGTGGGCATTGCACGTGCGATAGTCGGCCAGCCAAAGCTGTTGCTTGCCGATGAGCCCACAGGAAACCTTCATTCGGAGCAGGGTGACGAGATCATGGAGATCTTTAAAAAGCTGAACGACGAGGGAATGACCATTCTCCAGGTAACGCATTCGGAGCGGTGTGCATCCTATGGCAAGCGAACTATTCGATTGGTGGACGGTCAGGTTGTATCTGATCAGGTTTCTTCTATACAAAATCAGGCGTGATGAAGATGAGAACATTATTCGGTATACTATTGTCTTTTCTTGCGAGTGCCGTTTATGCGCAGGATACCCTTCAATTCCTTCATTTATCGGATGCGGTAACTATCGCGCTCGAGAATAACATCAGTTTGCGTCAGGAATCGAATCGGCTGGATATTTTCCAGTCAGACAAATCCTCCAGTTATGCACAAATGGCGCCGACTGTTGCGATCACCGGAAACTATGGCCGCAATGACGGTAACTCCTTTAACCAGCAGGAGGGGCGTGTGGTGAACGGACAACTCGATTTCATGAATGGATCAGTCAATATGAATATGCCGCTTTTCAACGGGTTTAACCGATTGAAGCAAACCAAACAGGCGAGCAGTGCCCTGGAATCGCAGGCCCATCTGGTCACACGTACGAGGCAGCAAGTGATCCGTGATGTATCAAATCAATACCTGCGATGTCTGCTTGACAAGCAGCTTGTGCTTATTGCTCAGGAAAACCTGGTGAACCAGCAGGAAGTTTACAGGCAGATGAGTGAACTGGTTAATGCCGGAAGCCGTGCAGAAGTGGACCTGGTAAACCAGCGCTACCAGCTAAAGAATTCGGAGCTTAACGTGCTTCAGGCAGAAATTAAATTGCGCAACAGTAAGGCTACACTTTCACAGTTATTGCAGCTGGATCCAAGCCTCACCTTTGACGTGGTTGATCCGACCTGGGAGCTTTCCGATTTTGCCTTTGAAAAATATCAGCGTGATTCTTTATATGAAATTGCACTTGAACAGCGACGTGATCTTCTTCAAGTTCGTGCCAGTGAAGAATCTGCCCGGTATGGCCTTGGTGCTCAGCGCGGTCGGTATTATCCACAGCTGTCGGCATTCTTTAACTATGGATCGGCCTTTAACCAGATTGTGGGTACCCCGGACAGTGTTTCAAGGGATTTTAATCAGCAATTTTTCAATGATAACAGGTATAATACATATGGATTAGCCATTTCTATTCCCATATTCCAGGGATTACAAAACAGGAATCAGGTGGTGCGCGCCAGGGTAAATTATCAGAATGCTCAGCTGGAGACCCGGCAGTTGGAGAATACAGCAAAGCTGGAGGTGCTCAATGCACATCAGAACTTGCAGGATGCCCTGACAAATTTTGAAGTAACCCAGGTTCAGCTGGAGGCTGCCGAACTGAATCTTCAATTGCAGGAGGAGCGGTACCGTCTGCAGGCGTCGAGTTTTGTAGAGTATACACAGGCAAATGCCGATTATGTGGCTGCAAAGGGAGCCCATGCCCAGGCGAAATATGTCTTGCTGTTCCAGGATATTTTACTGCAGTTTACACTGGGTACGCTGGATACGGATGATATCCCGGCAAATTAAAAAAACCAATCAACCAACTCTGAGATCCCGGCAGATATTGTCGGGATCTTTTTTGTGGGATTTGACTAATAATTTTATTAATTTTGCGCTCCCTTTCAGGTGAAAGGGTCTTTTCCATTTTCGGAAGAGGATTATTTAAACCAAATGTGTTTTACACAGCCCGGGTAAAACATGTATTTAAGGGCGTTTTTAACTTATTATGGCAGAAGAAAACAAAAAAGCCGAGGAGCTCGAGCAGAACCAGGCTGAAGAGACTACCGCAACCGAGGTAGTAGCTGAAGAGAAAAAAGCTGAGAAAGCTGCAACTGAGGCTCCGGCCAGCGCTGCACAGGATTCTGAGGAATTCGATTGGGAAGCATTTGAAACCAAAGGATTTGGTGAAGGGTATTCCCGCAAGAAGCGTGAAGAAATGGAAGCGATGTATGATAATACATTGACTACCATTGAAGAAAAGGAATTGGTTTCCGGAACAGTAGTTGGAATCAACGACCGTGATGTGATCCTTAACATTGGGTTCAAATCAGACGGACTGGTATCTGCTACGGAATTCCGTGACCTGCCAAACCTGAAAGTAGGCGATACTGTAGAGGTATTCATCGAAGAGCAGGAAAATGCAAACGGTCAGCTCGTACTTTCACGCAGAAAGGCGAAGATCGTTCAGGCATGGGAAAAAATTAAGGAAGCGTATGAGAATGACCTGGTGATTGAAGGCTTTGTGAAGCGCAGAACCAAGGGTGGTCTCATCGTGGATATCTACGGAGTGGAAGCATTCCTTCCGGGTTCACAGATTGATGTGAAGCCTATCCGTGATTTTGATGTATTTGTGGGTAAGGCGATGGAAGTGAAGGTAGTTAAGATTAACTACTCTAACGACAACGTGGTTGTTTCTCACAAGGTACTGATTGAGAAAGATCTTGAGCAGCAGAAAGCTGAGATCCTGAACAACCTTGAAAAAGGACAGGTTCTTGAAGGAACCATTAAGAACATGACCAACTTCGGTGTATTTATCGATTTGGGTGGCGTTGATGGCCTGTTGCACATTACAGATATCTCATGGGGACGAATCAATCACCCTGAAGAGGTATTGAATCTTGATGAAACAGTGAAGGTGGTAGTTCTTGACTTCGACGAAGACAAGAAGCGTATTTCACTTGGCATGAAGCAGCTGACTGCTCATCCGTGGGATTCACTTCCTGCAGAGCTTGAAGTAGGAAGCAAGGTTAAAGGCAAGATTGTAAACGTTGCAGATTACGGTGCGTTCCTCGAAATTCAGCCAGGTGTTGAAGGACTGATTCACGTTTCGGAAATGTCATGGTCACAGCACCTGCGGAATCCTCAGGACTTCATCAACATTGGAGATGAACTGGAAGCAGTAGTACTTACCCTTGATAAGGAAGAACGCAAAATGTCACTTGGCATTAAGCAGCTTACAGAAGATCCCTGGAACAAGCAGGATGTGCTTACTAAATATGCGGTTGGAACACGCCACAAAGGTATCGTTCGCAACCTGACTAACTTCGGCCTGTTCATTGAACTGGAAGAGGGAATTGACGGATTGGTTCACGTTTCAGATCTTAGCTGGACCAAGAAGATTAAGCATCCTTCGGAATTCGTGAAAGTGGGTGATGAAATGGAAGTGGTTGTTCTTGAACTGGATGTTGACAACCGTCGATTGGCACTGAGCCACAAGCATCTTGAGGAGAACCCATGGGATACATTCGAAACTGTATTCACCCCGGGATCTGTACATAAGTGTACTGTGATCAATGTGAATGAAAAAGGAGCGGTTCTTGAACTGCCTTACGGTATCGAAGGATTCGCAACCATGAAGAACATCGAGAAAGAGGATGGATCCAAAGCGAAGCCCGGTGAAACACTGGAATTCAAAGTGATGGAATTCTCTAAAGATGACAAGCGTATTCTTCTTTCACATAAAGCGGTATACGGCAAAGCTGAAGAAGCACCTAAGCCTGCGAAGAAAACTGCTCGTCCGGCCGGTGGAGCTTCCAACAAGACAACCCCTGATGTTGAGAAATCTACATTAGGTGATCTTGAGGCACTAAGTGCGCTGAAAGAGCAGATGGAAGGTGAAGCAGAAGCCAAGATCAAGAAGGCGCGTAAAGCGGCTGAAGCTGAGAAGGCTGATGAAGAAGAAGCTCCCAAAGCCAAGAAGGCAGCCAAGAAGGAAGATGATGCTTCTGAAGAAGAAAGCGAAGCTTAAGAAGTCGAAACATCATACAATAAAAAGGGCACCGAATTTCGGTGCCTTTTTTCTTTTACGTGCTCCTCGACATATAAATGTGGCATGCCTGAAACATTTCCATCTTTATCTTTGAGGTAAAAGTGATTATGCATAGTTTTGCGCCTGTAAAGATGGCGCTGTGGCCGAGTGGCTAGGCAGAGGTCTGCAAAACCTTTTACAGCGGTTCGAATCCGCTCAGCGCCTCCATCATGAACCCGGGTCTGTTGATCCGGGTTTTTTGTTTTTATGCTGAATCCAGAGAAAGACCAGGCCCATTAATATGCCAAAAAGTAAGGATTTTGCCCAGTTGGGTTCGAGACGTGGAATTATGGAATAAAAACCGAAGTGCAGTAAGCAAAGTATCAATGCACTTAACATAAATGAAAGCACATTATTTCTTTTCATCAGATTCTAACCGGAATATTTTGTTGTTGCAGATAACGTTTCAAATCAGGGATGGCAATTTCCTTAAAATGAAAAATGCTGGCCGCCAGTGCAGCATCGGCACAATTGTCTTTAAACACATCAGTGAAGTGCTCCATAGTTCCTGCACCGCCACTTGCAATCACCGGAATATTCACCTGCTCCGATAATGTTTTAAGCGCCTCTGTGGCAAATCCTTCTTTGGTACCATCGTGGTCCATGCTGGTAAATAAAATCTCACCAGCGCCCCGCTGTTCAACTTCTTTGGCCCAGCTAAACAATTCCTTATCCGTAGGCTTCCTTCCCCCATGGGTATAAACAATCCACTTACCCTCGGTGAATCGGGCGTCGATTGCTACGACGATGCACTGACTGCCGAATGCCTGCACAAGTTCATCGATTAATTCCGGCCGCTTTACCGCTGATGAATTGATCGAGACTTTGTCGGCCCCTGCCTTAAGCAGGGGTGAAACATCCTCTACCGAGCTGATGCCACCGCCTACCGTAAAGGGAATATTCAGGTGACGGGCGATATCCTTAACCAGTTCTACAAAAGTCTTGCGCCCCTCGTGTGTTGCAGTAATATCGAGGAATACCAGTTCGTCGGCGCCCTGATCCGCGTAGAATGCGCCCAGTTCCACGGGGTCTCCGGCGTCACGGATATTGACAAAATTTACTCCCTTGACCGTACGGCCGTCCCTAATATCGAGACACGGTATAATTCTTTTCTTAAGCATCCTGAAATGTTGCTAGGTCCTTTAATGATATTTTTCCTTCGTAAATGGCTTTTCCCACGATCGCACCTTCAAGTCCGTTCTCCTTCAGTTTCAACAGGTCATCCATGGTAGTCACTCCACCGCTGGCGATAAGATGAATATGGGGGAAGATCTCCAGAATATCATTGTAAAGTTTGAAATTAGGTCCCTTCAGCATTCCGTCAGTGGCGATGTCGGTGCAGATCACATAATCCATTCCCTGGGCAATGTAGGAGTGGATCAGGTCTTCTATGGACAGGGTCGTTTTTTCTGTCCAGCCATGTACAGCAATCATTCCGTTGTTTACATCTGCCCCCAGGATTAATTTATTCGGACCGTAATTTTCAAGCCACTGATAAACGATCGCCGGATTTTTAACAGCGATGCTTCCGCAGGTAACCTGTGTGGCGCCGGCATTCAGTGCAATTTTAATGTCTTCACCCTTCTTGATCCCGCCCCCAAAATCCACGATTAAATCCGTTTTACTGGTAATGGATTCCAACACCTTCCAGTTAACTATGCCACCTGATTTGGCCCCGTCAAGGTCTACCAGGTGAAGGTACTTTAATCCTGCACCCTGAAACTGACGCGCTACTTCGAGGGGGTCGTCGGCATAAACAGTTTTCTGACTGTAATCGCCTTGTGAGAGGCGGACGCATTTACCATCGATGATATCAATAGCTGGAATAATTCTCATAGCTTAAGAAAGTTTTCAAGAATTTTCTGACCCTGAGCACCTGATTTTTCCGGATGAAACTGAACGGCGTGAAAATTGTCACGATGAATTCCCGCAGAAAAGGGGTGTATATAATTTGACCTGGCAGTTGTGAATTCTGATACGGGAACATAGTAGCTGTGTACGAAATACACATGCAGATCCTCCATGTTTTCATAAATAGACTTGTCTGCCCTAAGCTCCAGGTTATTCCATCCCATATGAGGTACTTTTTCGTGACGGGCAGGGATGAATCGCTTAACCTCGAGGTCGAACATTCCCAGGCATTCCGTGTCATTCTCTTCGGAGTGCCGGCACATCAGTTGCATTCCCAGGCAAATTCCCAGGAACGGCTGCTTAATGGTAGGCAGGACCTGATCGAGCCCCATGGATTTCAGGTGCCTCATGGTGGAACCCGCTTCACCCACACCCGGGAAAATTATTTTATCGGCTTTTCGCAGTTCTTCGGCATCATGAGTGAGACGTGGTTCCACACCCAGCCGGTTCAGGGCATTAATGACCGATTGGGTATTTCCGGCGTTATATTGAACGATAGCGATATCCATTATAAGACTCCTTTTGTGGATGGCAATTGCATACTTTCAGGGTCTTTCCGTATGGCCATTTTTATGGCCTTAGCAAACCCTTTAAAGATTGCTTCTATTTTGTGGTGCTCGTTATTTCCCTCTGCGCGGATATTCAAATTACAGCGTGAAGTATCAGAAAATGATTTAAAGAAATGCATGAACATCTCTGTAGGCATTTCCCCGATTTTCTCCCGCTTAAATTCCGCGTCCCATTCCAGCCACGGCCGACCACCGAAATCAATGGCCACCTGGGCCAGGCAATCATCCATTGGAAGCAGAAATCCATAACGCTGGATGCCGCGTTTATCACCCAATGCCTTTTCAAAACAACTACCGAGTGCAAGTGCGGTATCCTCTATGGTATGGTGTTCATCGATATGTAAATCTCCCTTCACGGAAATATTAAGGTCTACAGATCCATGACGTGCCAGCTGATCAAGCATATGATCAAAGAATCCCAGACCCGTTGATATCGAACTCTTGCCTGTACCGTCCAGATTCAATGAGATTTCAATATCGGTTTCATTGGTTGTCCGTTTTACGAATGCTTTTCGCGAAGGTGAAAGAAGAAAAGAAGTGATTTCCTGCCATGAGGTGGTAATGAGCGAACAGATCTCCATAAGTCCATCTGTTTCAAGCTGGGGCTTCATACTGCCATCATTGATTAAAATGGCCTTGCAGCCCATGTTTTTGGCCAGCATCACATCAGAAAGGCGGTCCCCGATCACGTAGCTGGAAGATTTATCGAATCCATTCTCCAGGTAGGATTCAAGCATTCCTGTATTGGGCTTTCTGTTTCGGCTATTTTCGGCCGGTAATGACGGATCGATATGAATACTGCTGAAGTGAACACCCTCCCCGTTGAGGGTTTTTAACATTTTAGTATGCGCCGGCCAGAAGGTATCTTCCGGAAATGAATCGGTTCCCAGTCCGTCCTGGTTGCTCACCATTATCAAACTGAATTGACCGGATGCAGCGAGGCGTTGAAGTCCTGTGATGGCTCCCGGAAAAAATTCGAGTTTTTCCAGGCTGTCGATCTGTTCATCTTCCGGTTCCAGAATGATAGTGCCGTCGCGGTCTATAAATAATAGTTTCTCCATTATCACGTCATTTCAAATAATGCTTCTACTAATTTCTTGTTTTCTTCCGGTGTTCCAACAGTAATTCGCAGGCAATTGGAGCCGTGGAGCACCGAAGAACGATCTCTTGTAATGATTTGAAGGCTTAGTAACTCCCGGAATATTTTTTGTGCGTCTCTGAATCTTATCAACAGGAAATTACTGTCACTCGGATATATTTTCTCGACCGAGGGATGGTTTGCCAGGTGTTCCCTCAGCCAGCTCCGCTGCGAAATAATTTCAGTCATTGCAGTTTTTACATTTTCCGGATTTTCGAGCGCATTGAGGATTTTCTGCTGACTCAGAATATTGATGTTGTAAGGTGGCTTTACCTTATTGAGTAATTGGATTATCCGTTCTGAAGCAAACGCCATTCCTACACGCAGACCGGCCATACCCCAGGCTTTCGAAAATGTCTGAAGAACTACCAGGTGTGGATATTTATCCAGCTCATCTATGAAGCCTGGATCATCTGTAAAATCAATATAAGCCTCATCTACAACCACAATGCCGGTGAAGTTACCCATGATTCTCTGCATGGCCGTTTTAGAAAGCAGGTTTCCGCTTGGGTTATTCGGACTGCAGAGAAAGATGATCTTTGTATCGCGTTGGATTTGACTGAGTACCGTTTCCGGATCCAGTTCAAAGTTCTCCGTTAGCGGTGCCTTAATGACCGTCACATCATTAACAGCCGCCGCCACCTGATACATGCCATAGGTGGGATCCAAAATCAGAATGGAGTCCACTCCGGGCCTGCAAAATATCCGGATCAGCAGGTCGATGGGTTCGTCGCTTCCATTACCGAGAAAAATCCGGTTTTCGGCCACCCCTTTAAGTGCGGAAAGTTTTCTTTTGATTTCTTTCTGATAGGGGTCGGGGTACCTGTTAAGTCCCGTTTCGTTGGGATTTTCATTGGCATCCAGGAATATCCCTGCCTGTCCGCTAAATTCATCCCGGGCGGAGCTATATGGCTTCATCGCCAGGATATTGGGTCGTATGAGGTCATCAAGCTCCATTGTATGATTTTTTTCGTCTAATGGATACGGCATTTTTGTGGGCGTCGAGCTGTTCAGCGGCAGCCATTTCCTCGATGGTGTCACCGAGTAATTCAATTCCTTCTTCTGAAATGGCCTGGAATGTCACCATTTTCATATAACTATCCAGCGAAACACCGCTATAGGCTCGTGCGGTGCCATTTGTAGGAAGGGTATGATTGGTGCCGGAGGCATAGTCCCCTGCAGATTCAGGCGTATAATGCCCTACGAAAACAGAGCCTGCATTCACGACCTTTTCCGCGAGTTCTTCAGCATCTTTTGTTGCCAGGATCAGATGTTCAGGCGCGTAGGCATTACTCATTTCCATTGCTTCCTCAATGGTTTTTGTGAGAATCACGCGGCTATTGCCAAGACTTTCGGCGGCCATTTCCTTTCTTGGAAGTTGTTCCAACTGACGGTCAATTTCCGTGTGTATGTCGTCAACCAGCGATTCTGAGTTTGTGAAAAGAATTACCTGGCTGTCCCGGCCATGCTCAGCCTGTGAGAGGAGGTCCGCAGCAACGTAGGCGGGGTTGGCTGTTTCATCGGCGATTACAGCTACTTCTGAAGGACCGGCGGGCATGTCGATAGCGGTTCCCGACAAACTAATGAGTTGCTTGGCGGCTGTTACAAATTGATTTCCAGGGCCAAATATCTTGTCGGTTCGGGGAACACTCTTCGTACCATATGCCATGGCTGCAATAGCCTGAGCTCCTCCCGCCTTGATAATGGTGGTAATACCTATAATTTTGGCAGCGAAGAGAATGGCCGGATTAATATTTCCTGTTTTATCCGGAGGGGAGCAAAGAACAATTTCCCTGCAGCCGGCAATTTTTGCCGGAATACCCAACATGAGGACACTTGAAAATAAAGGGGCCGTGCCTCCCGGAATGTAGAGTCCGACTTTCTGAATAGGAATTGCCTTTCGCCAGCAGCGGATTCCAGGCATGGTTTCCACGAAAAGGGGTTCGGTTCTTTGAGCCTTGTGGAATAATTCAATATTTGCGGCTGCCTGACGGATGGCATTTTTCAGTTTCTCACTTAACCGGGTTTCAGAATCACTGATTTCCTGTTCAGAAACCTGTATATCCTGAACGGACACTCCGTCAAACCTTTCCGTGTATTGGCGCAACGCCTGATCTCCATTGCTTTTAACCTCATCCAGAATTTCCTGAACCGTACTGAACAGGTTTGTGACATTGAGCGTGGGGCGCTTGAAGAGCGACTCCCATTCTGATAGTTGGGGATATTTGCTGATATTCAGATTCATCAGATAATCATTTTTTCAATTGGAATTACCAGAATTCCCTGGGCACCGAGCGATTTCAGCTGATCGATGATATCCCAGAAATCATCTTCGTTTACTACTGAGTGCAGGGAAGACCAGCCTTCCATGCCCAGCGGGGTGATAGTCGGACTTTTCATGCCAGGGAGAATGGCGGTAATTGCCTCTATAGCTGAATTCGGGGCATTCAGCAGGAGGTATTTATTATTTCTTGCGGTGTTTACCGACTTGATCCGGAAGATCAGCTGATCAAGAATTTTTTGCCGCTCATCATCCAGGTTTGGATTTGCGATCATTACTGCCTCACTCTTCATTACGGTTTCAACTTCCTTCAGTCCGTTACTTAGAAGAGTGCTTCCCGTGCTTACGATATCACAAATAGCTTCAGCCAGGCCAATTCCCGGTGCTATTTCTACAGATCCGCTGATTTCGTGTATATCGGATGAGATTCCCTTTTCGGATAAAAACTTGCGAACGATGTTGGGGTAGGTAGTGGCGATACGCTTACCGGCAAGGTCTGCAAGACCTGAATAGTGTGTTCCTTTAGGAACGGCGATACTCAGACGGCATTTCGCAAAATTCAGGCGTTGCACCAGGTCAACTGCCTTACCTTTTTCCGCGTAGACATTCTCCCCGACGATACCGATATCCGCTACCTGGTCCTCCACATATTGGGGGATGTCGTCGTCACGAAGGAAGAGGATTTCTGCCGGAAAATTGTACGATACGGCTTTGAGCCGGTTGGTTCCGTTACTGAAATTCAGTCCGCATTCTGAGAGTAATTTAATCGACTTTTCCTGTAATCTCCCTGATTTCTGTACAGCGATACGAAGCATTGTATTCATTTAGTTTAATTCGTTGTAAATAAAAAAGGCCCACCGCATGGCAGGCCTTTTCTTATGTTTTACGCATAATCTTTCCACCACGCTTTTCAGGTTGCGACTGAATGATGATGGATATGATGTACAGCGTTAAATTTCATTTTCTTAATTAACTGCTAAATAAATTAATTGTTCATTGTGAACCAAAAAAAATCAGCAAATCATTTTTACATTCCCAGTGATTGGTTTTCAATGGATGCCAGTTCGATGATTTTTTCGTATTCATCCGGGTTAAGGTCATTAAAGAAATAGTGAACCGGATTAATTTGTTTATCGTTTTTGAGAACTTCATAGTGGAGGTGTGGCGCTGTTGACAGGCCCGTGCTTCCCACATAGCCAATAACCTGACCACGCTTTACGGTCTGACCGCTCTTCACTTCGAATTCCTGCATGTGCGCATACCGCGTTTTATATCCGAACCCGTGATCGATCTCAATCAGTTTCCCATAACCGCTAAAACGTACCTGTGCTTTTACGACAGTACCGTCTGCAGTGGCATAAATGGGTGTTCCGGGAGGAGCTGAAAAGTCGATTCCGGGGTGCATTTTGCGCACTTTATAAATCGGGTGTGTTCGGTATCCAAAGCCAGAGGCCAAACGGATCAATTCCTCATTGGAAACTGGCTGGATGGCCGGTATCGCTGCGAAAAGTTTTTCCTTACTTTCGGCCAGATCAGCAATCTCATCATACGATTTAGACTGGATATACATCTTCCTGCGAAGTTTGTCGACATCCTCCTTCAATTCCACTATGATATCCTTGTTATCGAGATCCTTATTTCTGAGTTCCGTGTAGCGGTCTGTGCCACCGATACCTGCATTCCGGACGGAAGGGTCTATGGGCTCAGACCCCAGCACAACCCGATAAAGGTTGTCGTCACGTCTTTCCAGGGCTGCGAGAACCTCGTGCAACTGAGTTACCTCTTTGTCAAGGTTTTCATAGTAATGCTGCATTTCCTCTACTTCATTCGTTAACCGAACTTCCTTCGGTGATTCGAAGTAGGAGAAAAACAGGAAAACGATTCCAACACTGGATACAAGTATGAGTGAAGCAAGGCCCAGCACATTCCAGATTACATCCTGGGTGCGTACCTTGATCCGCTCGTATTTACATGTTTCGGTGTCGTAATAATATTTTATACGTGCCATAAATCATTTAATTCCTTCTGACCAACTTAAGTTAACGAATTATGCTCTTGCAGGGTTCAGGAATTATTTATTTTCTGTCTTTAATTCTGTACTTCCCTTAAAAAGTAACTTCGGCGATCGTCCTTTGCGATAGACCTGACGTCCGAGATTAACCTTTTTCCTTAGTGCTTTTTGTTCCTCTTCAGGAAGGTGAATCACTTCCACACATTCCGTAGAGCAGCATCCTTCCATTTTTTCGGCACATTCAGCACACTGAATGAACAGGAGGTGGCATGCTTCATTCACACAATTTGTATGTGTGTCGGCGGGTTTTCCGCATTGATGACAAACACTGATGATATCATCGCTGATACGCTCACCTAGTCGTTCGTCAAACACAAAATTTTTGCCCTTGAAAAGGTTTGGCAGCTGTTTCTGTTCTACCTGCCGTGCATATTCAATGATACCTCCATCCAGCTGAAATACATTTTTGAAACCTTTATGCTTGTAATATGCACTGGCTTTTTCACACCGGATGCCCCCGGTACAATACATTACCAGGTTTTTATCTTTCTGGTCGGCAAGCATGTCTTCAACGAGCGGAAGTGCTTCCCGGAAGGTGTCAACATCGGGGCATATGGCGTTTTCAAAATGGCCCACCTCACTTTCATAGTGATTACGCATATCGATGATGATCGTGTTGGGATCCTGGGCCAGGCGGTTAAAGTCTTCTGCCGATAAATGTGTTCCCCGTTTGGTCACATCAAACGTTTCATCGTTTAGTCCGTCGGCAACAATTTTTTTACGGATTTGAATTTTAAGTTTGTAGAACGACTTACCATCGTCGTCTACAGCAATGTTCAGGCGAATACCCGTGAGCTCTGCTGATTCTTCTATAAACTGTCGGAATTCCTCAAACCGGTCATCGGGAACACTGATCTGGGCATTAATTCCCTCATGGGCGACATAAATCCGCCCCAATACTTCCAGTTTGCTGAAATCAATAAACAGCTGATCCCGGTATGATGCCGGATCACTCAGTTGAACATATCGATAAAAAGACAGGGTTGTACGTTTGCGTGTGCTGTTTCGGATCTGCTCTTTGAGCACATCACGATTAACGCGGTTATGTAGGATCATTTTGCATGAATGATTAATAACTCACTTACTTTCAATAAAATATCCGGTATTCTTCCGGTGGTGCAAAGTTACGAAATATTTTATTAGTGACGATCAAATTGGCGCTTCGATAGAGAGAGACTTCATACATTCGTAGGATGAGGATAATCATCAATAAAGAATAAAAAATTATTGAAAAACAATAATAAATTATTACCTTTGAATAATAATCAACATTATTATGAAAAGAATAAGCAGAATTTCCACGGTTTCTCTCTGGGTAGTCAACATTGCGATCATCGTAATATCAGCGGGGTCACTTTTTTCCTATTACATGTTATCAGGATTTGTGGGGGAGGGAGTACGCCCTGAAAGTGATGAAGGCATGGTGGGGTGGTCGGATACAAGTGAGATTAAAGTAGGCCAGTACTATCTGGCCAAGGTTTCTGAGTTTAAGGATGGTGTTTACCGTGATTACCTGGAATTGCGGGTGCCTCATCCCCGGATATATTTAATGAACACGGACACAACCGGTCAAAATCTGAAGATAGTTCCCAGGACGGACGTTACTGTCAGGGCTTCCTATGAGGATCGGTTTTACCTTCCAGTAGTCTATGAGTTTTTTGGCGAAAAAGATATCAAAAAAATCATCTGGCTTTTTATTGGTTATTTAACTGTTTCTCTCGCATTGAGTCTGTTTGTGCTCATCACTTTCCGTCGGTTTCTTTTAAGTCTGTCCCGTGGAGAGTTTTTTATTCGGTCTAATTACAAAAGGCTTTTACTGTTGAGTCTTGTATCTTTTCTGATACCTGTTTTTAAATATGTTGGAGACTTGTTTTCCAGCAACTATTTTGAGAAAAATTTCAGAGTGGTCAACGGGGGTGTGTATTTATACGGAGGGCTGGATTTGACCCCAATGATCTTTGGGGTAGTTCTGTTACTCATGGCCGGCATGGTGTATGAGGGCAGCCGGCTCAGAGAGGAATCCGACTTAACGATTTAACATTATGGCAGTTATTGTAAATCTTGATGTAATGCTCGCCCGTCGGAAAATGCCATCGAAGGAGCTCGCTGAGCGGATTGGAATTACCGAAGCCAATCTTTCCATATTGAAAACAGGAAAAGCCAGGGCTATTCGTTTCAGTACACTCGAAGCAATATGCCGTGAGCTTGATTGTCAGCCCGGAGATATCCTCGAATATATCGAAGAGGGTCAGAGTGACTGAGAATTGATATATTTCTGAATTCTGAATCCAATGGTCCCGGTCTGAATTTCAATAGCCGTGTGCAGGATGATGGGCAGGATTAGGAATCCCGAGAAATAATAGATCACGCTGAATATCAGTCCGAGTACAAATGCCCCCACCATGTTCTGGAATCCGCTTTGAATACGGGAAAGTGCAAACAAGAAATTCAGGATCAGGATGGACACCGGTGCCGGAAGGAACAGGTGGAAATAATGATAAAGATAGTAACGGAATATAATTTCTTCGCATATACCGGCAGTGATTGACAGCGCTACAAACCACTTGTATTCAATCGGTGATTTTGGGATAAATATCCATATTTCCTCCATCCCGGATCGTATTTCCAGCGCATCCGCTGGTTTAATTTTTTGCCGAATCTGGGCCAGGATAAAGAGAGTAATGAGTATGGAAAAAACGATGGTGGCATTATTTATCCCGGAGAACCAGATCACCGGTTGCAAGGTGCCGAAAAGGTGGTTCACCACAACGATGAAGACCATCAGCATAAGAAGAGCAATGGATCGCTGGTAGTACGTAAGCCTGGAAATCCGACCAGTTTTAATTTTATGATACGTTTTTCGGAATGTAAGGACGCAGAAAAGGGGATAAGCAACTGCAAAGATTGCCGCTGTTATGCCGGGCAGTACATATTCTGGCTGGGAAAACACTGTTTGATATTATTCTGAGTCTGTTTCAATTTCCAACAGAATGTCCATTGATTCAAGCAAGGATGGACCAGTGGGGGAAATCAGGGTTCAACGGAGGAGTTAACGGTTATGATTTGAGATTACTGTTCTCATATAAAAATATTTGTATTTTGCAGCAATGAGTGAAAATCAGCCTTTGCCGCTTCAGGATGTTCATATCGACTTTTCCGATGATAATATGTGGTTAATGAACATCTGCCTGGCGATCATTATGTTCAGTGTGGCCTTATCTATCAATCTCAAAGATTTTCAGGAAATATTCAGAAATCCCAGGGGAGTCATATCCGGTCTCATTTCACAATACCTGCTTTTTCCCTTTATGACCTTCCTTTTGGTGCTGGTGATGCGGCCGGATATGGGACTGGCATTGGGAATGATTCTCATTGCGGCTTGTCCCGGAGGCAATATTTCCAATTTCTTTTCGCTTCAGAGTCGCGGTAATGTAGCACTGAGCGTAAGCTTAACGGTTATGGCTACGCTGCTTGCGCCGCTGATGACTCCTTTTAACTTCCATTTCTGGGCTCGAAAAGTGGAATATGTGAAGCCGTTATTGTCGACCATATCAATCAATTATTACGACCTGGCACTTACGGTGCTGCTTATCATGGTAATTCCCCTGATGCTGGGGATGTATCTCGCAAATCGTTTCCCTGACATTGCCCAAAAACTATTTAAACCGCTTCAGGTACTGAGTGTACTTATACTCCTGGCGTTCATTGCTGTTGCCTTTGTTGGTAATCTTGATGTTTTTGCGGATTACTGGGAATATTTTGTTTTCCTTGTATTTATCCACAATGGTCTGGCCTTGTTGATGGGATATGTTTTCGGTCGGTTGACCACCGGATCTCTTTCGGATGCGAAAACAATATCTATTGAAACGGGCATACAGAATGGCGGTTTAGGGTTGCTTATCGTGTTTACATTTTTTGGCGGGAAAGGTGGAATGGTTTTACTTGTTGCCTGGTGGGGTATTTGGGATATAATTTCAGGACTCATCATTGCACAAATTTATAAGCGATGGCAACTGGTAAGTATGAATACGTAAACATCGGGAATTATCTGTTTCTTACTTTCCTGAGAATCTGGGCAGGTGTTACGGCGATATTCTTTTTTCGAAGGTATAAGGTGGTGAAAGAAGCGCCCGTACCCAGGGATCATCCTGTAATATTTGCTGTAAATCATCAAAGTGCATTCCTTGATCCCGTACTTATAGGTATTTCCTGCGGCCGCAAGCCCTGGTATCTAACAAGGGCAGGGGTTTTCCAGGGTAAGTTCGTGAAGTTTTTGCTTCGAGCCATCCATATGTTGCCGGTTTACCGGCAGCGTGATAATGTAAATGTTAAGCATGCCAATGAAGATACATTTGATGAATGTGTAAAGATCCTCGGCGGAATGGGCTCAGTATTAATTTTTCCGGAGGGTAATCATGGGATGTTGAAATATCTTCGGACGCCCCTGAAAAAAGGGCTGGCGCGTATTGTTTTTGAGGCCGAATCGACTCATGATTTTCAACTGGGAGTACAGATTATTCCGGTGGGTATTAATTATGAACATCCTACAAAATTCAGGACGGATGTACTGATAAACTGTGGCAAGCCCTATAGTATCAAATCCTTTAAGTCGATATTCCAGCAAAGCAGGTCTGAGGCATTTAATCAATTTAACAGGGATCTGGAGGAAAGGATGTCGGAATTAATGTTGAACATAACTCCTGTTGAACGCTATGACCAGACAGAAAAGGAGTGGATGTTGCACCGAAGGAAAGAGAATAGTCTTTTACAGCGATTCAATTCCGATAAAAAAATTATTGCCGCCATTAGCGCAGGCGACAGTCTTTCGGATGAAGGGCAAGCCAAAACGGGATGGATCAAATGGATAATGCGGATCCTGGGTTTACCCATATTCATTGCCGGTTTTGTTTTGAATCTCCCGGTTTTTATTATTACCCGACTCATACTGAAAAAATCGGTACGGGATCCACATTTTTTGCAGTCGGTAAAATTCGTATGCGCCATGGCTGGTGTACCTTTGTTTTCGGCACTGGAGGCAGGAATTATTTATTCTTTTTTTGGCACCTTCTGGATTCCATTCTTCGCGATTCCATTGTTAGGGATAATCGCCTATGATTATTGGGATTTGTTGATTCGGGGTAACAGTTATGTTCCTACCCGCAGTCTTGGTGCAGTTTATTTGCCTGAATGATCCTCCACAGGAAATTGATCCTTATCCTTGGGTCACTATTAGTTCTTTTCAATTTCATCGTCGGTCGTATAATTTGTTTATGAAATCCTGAGTTTCATAAGGTGTGAGATAATAAGTGTTCATAAAATATTTTGCTTCCTGGTACAGTTCATTGGTACTGTCTGCATAACGGACAAACCGGGCATAATTGAGCAGTTGATATCCAAATCCACGGTAGATCACCAGGCGGTCTGTTGATGACTCATGAGATTTCCGATAGGAGGGGAACAAGGCATACTTAAGGCCCCAGCTCAAAAATTTCACGGTTGAAAGCTTCTCATAATATGCTGTATGCCCTATTTCATGAATCAGGATGGCTACCTGGGCATCAAAAGGCAGGTTCTTCAACAAAATAGGATCGAGAAATGAACCGCCACTGTCATTGAGCATTATTTTGTAAACGCGGTCTTCCTTCGCCCCCACAAGGGTTGGCAGATAAATGCTGGATTGCATGGGATAGCCTTCGCTGGATAGGATGAAATGGATCTCCGTATTCTTCAATTCCGGGAAGGCGCTGAGAGCGATCAGGCATTGAAGGGAATAGGCTTCAGGTATACTCTTTTTCCCACCCCAGATTTTGCTCAGGCTGTCAGCCTTTCCTTCAAAGACTTTTTGTAAATCCGGTTGGTAAATCTGTGTGCTTTCGTTCCAGTCAAGTTTCTGTTCGGCAGGTACCTGTATCAGCAGCAGTATCGCGACAGGTACCAGAATGATCGCTATCAATTTCAGTAAAATACGCAGGATGAATCGGAAGGTCTTCATTCTGAAAATGATAATAATTTGCTGCTAACAGGAATATACAAATTAAAAAGTTTATAGTTTATGCGTCTCCGGACCATTATAATTTTAAATCAAAATCCACACTGTGTATATTCGCTGTCTATTCAATTCTACCCCTATGATTCGATTCGTAAGAATTTCCATCTTCGCCTTAATGGCATCCATCATCATTTCAGGTTGTTCCAAGGAAACATCTGAGGATTCAGGTGAGAGCACTGGCTTGTCCATTGAATATGAAAAGATCACGCTGGACAACGGTCTTGAAGTAGTATTTCATCAGGATCATTCGGATCCTGTTGTGGCTGTGGCACTTACTTTTCATGTTGGGTCGGCACGGGAAAAGCCGGGAAAAACGGGATTTGCACATCTTTTTGAACACTTGTTTTTCCTTGAATCTGAAAATCTCGGGAAGGGTGGTCTGGATAAGATGAGCAGTCGGATCGGTGGCTCGGGAGCAAATGGTTCCACAAGCAGAGACCGGACGAATTACTTTCAAACCGTTCCAAAGGATGCATTGGAAAAGATGATCTGGGCAGAGGCTGATAAGGTCGGCTATTTCATCAATACGGTAACGGATGAGGTTCTGACAAAGGAAAAGCAAGTGGTGAAGAATGAAAAGAGACAGAGTAATGATAACAGGCCGTACGGGCACACCAATTACGTAATAACAAAAAATCTGTATCCCGAAGGACATCCCTACAGCTGGGAGGTGATTGGTACGCTGGAAGACCTCCAACAGTCTACATTGGCTGATGTCAAGGAGTTTCACAAGAAGTATTACGGTCCGAATAATGCCACGCTCGTTATTGCCGGAGATTTTAATCTTGAGGATGCAAAAGCACTGGTTCATAAGTACTTTGATGAGATTCCATCCGGCGAACCGGTTGAGTCTTTGCCCGTTATGCCTGTTGAATTGCCTGAAACGCGCAGACTCTATCATGAGGATAATTTTGCGCGACTGCCTGAACTGAACATGGTTTGGCCTGCGGTTGAGCTTTACCACCCGGATTCCTATGCCCTCAGTATTTTATCTGAACTTCTGACTACCGGAAAGGATGCACCGTTTTACAAAGTGCTGGTGGAGGAGAAGCAACTCACTTCAGATGTCTCGATGTATGACTATACATCGGAAATTGCAGGGGAGATGAGGCTGCAGGTTCGCGCGTATCCCGGTGTGGATCTGGATACAGTTGAGGCGGCTGTTTGGGAAGCATTGCGGCGGTTTGAAACGGAAGGGTTTAATGAGGCTGATCTGGACAGGATCAAGGCCGGAATTGAAACCAATTATTACAATGGTCTTTCGAGCGTATTAGGTAAGGCATTTCAATTGGCGCAGTATAATATTTTTGCCGGTGACCCCGGGTATATCAATGAAGATATAAAAAAGACGCTTGCTGTTACCGTTGAGGATGTGAAGCGGGTATATCAGAAGTATTTACGTGATAAGAATTATGTGGTCACCAGTTTTGTGCCGAAGGGAACGGCCGGCCTTGCCCTGGCAGAATCTACCCTGGCTGAAGTGATTGAAGAACAGATTGTCGAAAGCGGTGAAGGCGAGACGTTCGAGACGCCAGGTGAGAGTAGTTATGAACGTACGGCGTCATCATTCGACCGGACAGTCGAGCCTCCTTATGGTGAGAGTGCGGAAGTTGTTGTGCCTGATGTATGGCAAACAGAGCTCTCCAATGGCATGAAAATTCTGGGGATTCAGTCGGATGAACTTCCTTTAGTACAGTTTGTAATCGACATTAAGGGTGGTATGTTGCTTGAGGATCCTTCCCGTACAGGGGTTTCAAACATGTTAGCTGAGATGCTTACCAAGGGTACAGCAGGAAAGACTCCGCTTGAGCTTGAACAGGCGATTGATGCGTTGGGCGCCCGGATCAATATTTATGCCAGCGCTCAGCATATATCGGTTTCGGGAACAACATTATCACGGAATTATGCCGCCACCATGGAGCTGGTGGAGGAAATGTTAATGGAACCACGCTGGGATTCGACTGAGTTTGTACTTACAAAGCAGGAAATTTTAAGCCAGATTGAGCAGTCAAAGGGAAACCCGAATGCGCTTGCCGGGGAAGTTTTCCGGAAGCTGATCTATCGTGATAATATCCTTGCCAGCAATTCAGTTGGTACTATTCAGAGTGTGCAGGAGATATCAATGGATGACCTGAAAGATTATTATGAGCGCAATTTTACTCCCAACCTGGCAAACATGCATGTGGTGGGTTCACTGGGGCAAAATGAGATCGTAGCTCAGCTTGACGGGCTGCAGGAACGATGGGTTCCGAAGGATGTTGATTTTCCGGATGTACTGAATGCATCTCAGCCGGCATCCTCTAAAGTATATTTTTATGATGTTCCCGGTGCCAAGCAGTCGGTCTTGTATTTCGGGTACCTGGCCATGCCTGAGACGGATCCGGATTATTACCCTGCGACAGTTATGAATTATATTCTCGGAGGCGGGGGATTTGCCTCCCGGTTTACCCAGGAACTTCGTGAAGGTAAAGGTTATACGTACGGAATTGGCTCCGGTTTCGAGGGAGACGCGTTGCCCGGGCCCTTCAGAATTTTCAGTGGAGTTCGTACCAATGTAACGTATGAGTCTTCAGCTCTTGTAAAACAAATCCTTGAGGATTATCCGGAGACGTTTAGCGAAGAAGATCTTGAAAACACTAAAAGCTACTATTTGAAAAGTAATGCACGTGCATTTGAAACGGCGGGCGCAAAGCTGAATATGCTTCAGAAATTGAGCGAATACGGATGGGATGCATCGTACATAAAGGATCGTGAACAAGCGGTTAAGGATATATCGATTGAGGAAATCCGTGAGCTTGCCAAAAAGTATGCGAATCCAAACAACATGTATTATGTAGTCGTGGGTGATGCCGCGACTCAGATGGAAAAGCTTAAAGATCTGGGGTTCGGTGAGCCTGTGTTAATCAGGGATTTGGAAAGCATTCCGGTAGGTGAGATGCAATAGACTTTAGTCCCTGATTTTTCGGAAATAAACGTTCATTACCTGTACGGCATTGGTGTTGTTGAATATGGGAGATTGCAAGGTCAGTTTCCTTCGTGAAAACATGTCGATACGTAACGAAGTTTCCGGCAGCTCTTCTGTGATACTGTGTTTTAATTTCCGTTCGTAAAATACCAGCTCGTTATCGTTCACAAGCTTCCATTTGCTGTGATGAGTTCGTAATATGCCATCTTCCTTCCGGTACGAGAATTTCATCGTGTGATCTTCATAAAAATAAAGAGTATCGGTCAGCCACTTATCCACCCGATCCTTATGATGAGTAAAAAGTATCTCACTGCCTTCAAATTTCCAGGTGCCAACCAGCATGGAATCTCGGCTGCGATCTTTTGTTTGAACTGTGTTTTCTGATCCGATCAGGAAAAGGATCATGAGTGTCAATGCATGAATGGTCTTCATCTTTTACGCAGGTTCAGAAATGTTTGAACAGTTTTCGGAAAGGCATCATGACTTTCGCGGTGATATTTCCACTGACCGTTTACAATAGTGCCCAGGACATCGGAAACATCACCGGTGTAAATGAGGGTGCTGCACCATTGCTCCGGTGATGATCCTGCCAACAGAGGTGAGTCTGCATCTATCACAACGGCGTCGAAGGGCATACCTATATCGAAAAATTGATGGTCTGTTCTGCCCATTGCCAAACGCCCTGCGGATATGCTCATTTCAATAGCATTAAATCCGCTGTCAGCTTTATCTTCAAGGGTGAAGGTATTCCGGCGGTGACTGATCAGGCGCTGACCGTAATCGAGCATCCGCAATTCCTCAAAAGGGTTAAGACCGATATGACTGTCAGTCCCGATGCTCCATTTACCGCCAGCCATTTTGAAGTCGTGAAAACGGAATAATCCGTCGCCCAAATTCGCTTCTGTTGAGGGACAAAGAACGACATTTGCTCCGGAGGCAGCGATACCCCAAACCTCGGATTCCGTCAAATGAGTGGCGTGTACAAGATGTGTAGTATGATCCGGCTGGCAGGATTCAAGGAACCATTCTACCGGCCGTCTTCCGTAAAATGCCTCACATTCTGAAACCTCTTTCAATTGTTCAGCGATATGGATGTGAAAAGGTATTCCGTTTTGCCGAAGTTGGAAACATTCCCGGATGAGATCGCCATCAACTGCTCGAAGTGAATGGACACCCATGCCGAGTGTCGCACCCGCGTATTGTTTGATGACAGAACGGGATGCATCAAGAAGTTTCATGTAAGTATCCAGATCTCTGGAAATAAACCGCCGCTGATTCTTTTCAGCTGGTTTTCCGAAACCGCCACGCTGATAAAACATGGGAATAAGCGTGATCTTAATTCCAGCTTGTCCTGCGGCGGCGGCAAGACGTTCCCCCATTTCAGCTAAATTTGAATACGGTTCACCCGTCGGGTCATGGTGCAGGTAATGAAATTCTGCTACTGAGGTATATCCATGCCGCAGCATTTGTCGATACAGTAGAAGAGCTACTTCAAATAACGTATCAGGACTGATAGACAGTGCTATTTCGTACATGGTATTGCGCCAACTCCAGAAGTCGTCTGCCGATTTGTGATGCGGATGAACTTCAGCAAGTCCGGCCATCGCATACTGAAAGGCATGGGAATGCGCATTCTGGAACCCTGGCAGTGCCAATCCATTCACACCTTCGTTACTTTCCTTGTCTTCGTCCGTTGCAATCGACTTTATCAGTCCATTTTCATCAACTGTTATGGTGGCATTCTCCATCCAGCCATGGTTTGTTAAGAGCGCTTTAAATTGATACTTCATGGATCAGATTGGTAAATAAATTTTCAAGCACTTTTCGGATTTGTCCGGCACGTGCATGATCATAAAGCCTTTCGGAATCATCCAGGTAATTCAATTTAGCCATTTCAAGCTGAAGGGCATGAATATTTTTTTCAGGATCGCCATAGTTGCGCGTGATATATCCGCCTTTGAAAGGTTCATTATGTGCTACCTGGAACGGGGAATCTGTCAGGGCTTTCATGGCTGCGGTTATTACACTGTCGCTCGCAGATCTTCCCTCATCATCACCGAGGATCAAATCGGGAAATGGCTCAGGTCTGATTCCAGGTACATTCTTTCGGATGGAGTGAGCGTCGAACAGAATCACTTTCCCGAATTTTTTGACCTTTTCACTGATGAGTTCCGAGAGCTTATCATGGTAGGGCCGGAAATACTGATCAATCCTGATTTGAATTTCTTTTTCGCCGGGATTCAAATCGTACAATGCTGCTCCATTGAATGTAGTTAGCGGAACAAGTCCGGTGATCACACGGCCGTCGGAATACAGCGGCTTATTAGCCGGGTCCCGGTTCAGGTCGATCACCCATCGATTATAAACCGCTGAAATGAGGGTAGCACCCATATCCGGAACAAAATCATACAATTGATCTATGAACCAGTCGGTATCATCCGGGTTCCCGGCAAATTCCGCTTTAATGGAAATAGAATCGGGAAACCGGATGCCTGAATGCGGAGAACTTACGATGACGGGGACTTCTTTGGCGCGTGGTGCGGTAATCCTGAATACTTCCATTTGACGAAGGTATTGGATTTCATCCAAAGACGCTACCGTAATACTTGGCTATTCCACGGGTTTCTGTCCGATATAACGAATCACTGATGCTTTACCATTGTGATACTTACCTTCTTCCAGATCGATCAGTTTCTCTACCAGGGTAATGGTTTCGAGGCCCGCGAATAACTTGTGCATATCCTCAATGGAAAAAAGCATATCTACGTTTTTCGGACCGCCTGCATGAGGGTTTAATTTCTGGAATTTGATATGGTTCTTGCTGAAAGCTTCAAAGATTACAAATCCACCGGGTTTAAGCAGTGATATAAACTGGTTATGATAAGCAACCTTGATATATGTTTCGAAATGCGCATAGATCAGGCCGATCACATCAAATGATTCCGGTTCGAGCTTGAGCTGGTTCAGATTTCCTACCGTATAATTAATATCCACAAAGTTATCTGCTGCCAGTGCTTCCGCCTTGCGTTTTCCTTCTTCACTGATGTCAAATGCTACGACTTCCAGGCCTAAAGATGCCGCAAAAACGGCATTTCTGCCTTCGCCTTCTGCAGGTAAAAAAATCTTTCCGTGAGGGTTAAGTTCTTTTAGAGCGTGTGCAAAAAATTGGTTCGGTTTGGTTCCATAAGCGTATTCCGGTTCTCGGTATCGCTCATCCCAAAAATCTTTCATTTACTTGTGAATTTCTTTAGTTCAAATGTATCAAACCTTTTTGTTACTTCTCCAAGAATCAATCACATTTTGAATATATATGTATTGATTTTGGCGTATATATACAGAGAATGGCGACTATTTCATTATCAGGGGCTATTATTTGCGTATCTTTAGGTATATGAAAAAAGATAACAAGCTGGCAGTCCTCATCGACGGGGATAATGTGCCATCAAAATATATTAAGGAAATGATGGAGGAGATCACCAAATACGGGACACCCACCATCAAGCGGATTTACGGTGACTGGACCAAGCCTCATTTGGCAAAATGGAAAAATGTATTGCTTGAAACAGCGATTAACCCTATTCAGCAATATAGCTACACGACCGGGAAGAATGCCACGGATTCAGCCATGATCATTGACGCGATGGATATCCTCTATTCAGGAAGTGTCGACGGATTTTGCCTGGTTTCTTCCGACAGCGATTTTACAAAGCTGGCGACACGATTACGGGAGGCAGGAATGCAGGTATTCGGAATTGGGGAAAAGAAGACACCGGATCCTTTTATCGTTGCCTGTGATAAATTTATTTATCTTGAAATTCTCCACACCGATCAGGAGTCTGACGGATCCAAGGGAAAGACCATAAAATCAAATGTAGATAAGATCACGCCAAAAGTGATCCGTTTACTGAAACAAACAGTGGATGACGCTGCCGATGAGGATGGCTGGGCTTTCATGGGCGACGTGGGATCGCTGATTCTCAAGAAGCAACCGAATTTCGACTCGCGAAATTTTGGTTTCGACAAGCTTACCCCGCTTTTCAAATCAACCAACCAGTTTGAGATTGAGCAAAAAGATCAGAGTGGGGGAAGGTTTAAGCTGATTTATGTTAGAAACAAGTAATCTTTAATTATTCCCTGTAAAGGCGATATTCGTTCACTTCAAGGACTTTGCCTTCACCCATCTTGTAAGATCCATGAATCGTCGGGGTGAGCTTCTCGATCACCGCTATGCTTGGTTTGTTGTGGATATCAACCGGATATCGAATATAATCTATATCCAATGTCTTCACGGCCCATTTCATGCAATATTCAGTAACACTGCTGCCAAAACCCCTGCCTTGAGCCTCCTTCTTGATCCAAAGTCCGAAATGTGGTTTACGCGACGGGATATTGTGGATGCCGCAACACCCGATGAATTCCTGCTGATGCAGAATCACCCATACGATATCCGTTCCTTTTTTTAACTGGGATACCGAAAGATCAATGAATGCTTCCGTATCGGTAATAGCCTCCGGAGGTTTTTCTACCAGAAGATATCGGACGATGTCGCTGGAGAAATGGGTAAAGATCTCTTTTGAAAAGCTCCTGCTAATAGGCTGGAGCTTCAGATGATCATTGATTGACAGCGAGTCCATATACTAAAAATAACATGAGTTGCGCAAAATTCCGCATCAACGTTTACTGATCCTGTTGCCTGTGATGATACGTTGGGCATTGGATTTAAAGCGATCTGTTTCTGAGTTTCGCTTTGCCTGGTGTTTGGTTGCCCGGTTTTGAACCCGCTCGCGCCATTTTTTCCAGTTTTTCAGCGTCATTTCGCGCTTCATTATCTGAATGACTTCCTTTTCATTCACGCCGAACTGGTTTTCAATGGCATCGAAAGGGGTACGGTCTTCCCATGCCATTTCAATGATCCTGTCTATTTCCAGTGCCGACAAATCCTTGCTTTTTCCTTCCATATTAGGTTAACAAGATTAAAGGGAAGACGTTCTGGCTATTTGATTTTAAAGTTCAGAATGTTGACCGGCTGAACGTCGAGTGGGTTTGAAGGCGGCGTTTTATATTGGGAAGGAATGTCATTCCAGGAATCATAATACTTTCCATCAATATAAAACCCGCTTGTAAGCGTGTTGGTAGGTTGTTCGGAATTAAACCAAACGCTATAGCTGCCTGAGGGGACCTGTGTGCCTGCCGCGGAACCTTTCAGGAGCAATTCTACATTTCCATCTCCATCAACATCTGCCTTTATCCAGTTGAGCTGCAGGATTTCATTGTAACTGCCGTCTCCAATCATTTTCAAGATAGCCTCATTGAATTTTACAATGATATTTGCAGCGTCCGGATGATCCTTTCGAATGGCGAAATGAAGGGACTTTGTCAGAAGACTATTTGTGCCGATTTCCAGGTATCGCGCCGCTTCTTCTGACTGATATCGCAAAACATACTGTATGAGCAGGGCGTCTACGAGCATAAAATCTATTTCATTCTCCAGGAGTTTTTCCAGGTTTTCCTGGTCGCTCGTGCCGGCAATGAAGCTGGCTGCCGTCTCACCTTTCAGGTCATCGCCATACGCATAATTTGAAACTATGCCTACTTTTTTTCCGTTCAGATCGTTCAGGGTGGCTGCCGAAACATCAGATCCTTTCCTGCCAACCAGGATCAATTGATTTTGTAAATAAGGCTGTGAGAAAAGCAGGAAGGATTCTCTTTCAGGAGTTTTCCACAGGGCGGCACTGCCATCGAGCTTTCCGGCCTCAAGGTCATCAAGAACTTTTTCAAAATCCTGAATGACGATTTCAGGCTTGACAAATGACCGTTCCAGCGCGGATGATACAACATCCAGCGCAAAGGCCATTTCGGGCTTTTCATTGGTGAATGGCGGCCAGATATCCGAGCCAAGCTTAAGTGTTGTGATCTGGCCAAAAGCAGAAGAGGCGATCAAAAGGAATAAAACGGTGATTAGTTTCATTTTTCTAAAGTTTTGGGGGTTTACGGTGAAGCGTTGCCTGTTCATAGGCATAGGTCATTTGGATCAGAACGGGCTCACTGTACATTCTTCCCAGGAACTGGATTCCGGCGGGCAGACCGGCAGAGGTAAATCCCATGGGGACCGTGAAAGCCGGCTGTCCGGTATGTGGAGAAATGATCTGACTGTTATCTCCGCGATAGCCTTCCTGGAAATCATTGATCAGTGCAGCGGGGTTATTCCAGGATGGATACACGATCACATCCAGCTGGAGACTGTCCATTACGCCTTCAATGGCGTTTCTGAAAGCAATACGAAGGCTGTCAGAATAAGCATCACCGCAGGGCGCGTCAATTGCATCGCTGTACCTCCCAACGAAATCGAGGGAATTTTGAAGCCGCTGAAGGGCGAATTCACTATTCGTGCCGATCCTGATAATGTCTTCTATGGTTTGAACAGAATCTGATTTCACGTATGTGGCAAGAAATTCCTCGACATCCTGCTGGAAGACGGAGCACCACTGATTCTGGCGAAGGGCATTGAAATCCGGAATATTGAGAGGATCGATGATGGTCGCTCCCTGTCCGGCCAGGTCTGAAACAGCCTGATTGAACAGGGCACTGATTTCCGGATCAGGATCATTATCACTGAGGATGCGCAAGACACCAATGCGTTTGTTCTTTAGTCCATCTTTATCCAGGTAGCGCAGATAATCAGTTTGGGTTCTGCCTTCACTATATTTTGTAATGGGGTCGGCGGGGTCGTAGCCGGTCATTACCTGCATCACCCGTGTTGCATCTTCAACGGTACGGCACATGGGACCGACAACATCATTACGAAGATAGAGTGGTATGATCCCGGACCGGCTGGTCAGTCCAAGGGTTGTACGGAAACCAACAAGCGAGCAATGGGAGGAGGGGCCCCGGATGGAATTTCCTGTGTCCGTTCCGAGTCCGACAGTTCCCATATTCGCTGCAATGGCTGCTGCGGTTCCACCACTTGAGCCGGCTGGTACGTGGGCAGTGTCGTATGGATTATGGGTGGTTCCGAACGTCGTGCTTTCCGAATGCCTGGGGGAGAAGGCCCACTCCGCCATATTCGATTTTGCCAGAACGATGGCCCCGGCGTCCTTCAGTTTTTGTATTATCGGGGCATCTTCCGAGGGAGCGAAATTCTCCAGTGCACGGGATCCGCCGGTCGTTAAAATCCCGGCAGTGTTGATGTTGTCTTTAACGATTACAGGAATCCCGTGAAGGGGCCTGAGCTTTCCGGTCTGCCTGAATTCCTTGTCAAGATTTCGGGCTTCCTCCACGGCCGCAGGATTCAAAACGGTGATGGCATTAAGCCTGGGTTCGAGCATTTCGATCTGTTCCAGGTACGCGTTTACAAGGTCTTCGCTTGTATAGTTACCTGCCTGAAACGCACGGTGTATTTCAGCAATTGTAAGCTCTTCCAGCTGTATTTTTTCTTGTGGTTTTTCACAGGATGTCAGGGCGAAAAACAGGCAGAGACAGATGGTGACAGGAAGATAATGAAGAAGATCAGACCTGTTTGCTGTGATATGTGGCATGTGTCTTTTAATTAAAGTAATGAGTTAGTTAAAGTTAATTAATCATTTGATTAATAATAAAATATAATTTAAAACGAATGTAAATTTAGACTAATCTAAAAATTATAATTTACGGGTTTACCTGTTTCGCATCAATCCATCCGTCTATTTTTTGTTCGAGCAGCACCAGTGGCAAACTTCCTGTTCCGAGGACCTGGTCATGGAATGCGCGGATGTCAAATGCATCGCCCAGTTCCACCTCGGCGCGGTTGCGAAGCTCGATGATTTTGAGCTGGCCGATCTTATACGACAGTGCTTGTCCTGGTGCAACCATGTACCGTTCAATCTCTGCAGTGATGGACGTTTCACTTTCGGCTTCATGATCGAGCGAGTACTGAATTGCTTCCTCGCGGGTCCATCCTTTTGCGTGCATTCCCACATCAACGACCAGTCGGATCGCGCGGTGCATTTCTGCGCTGAGCATTCCAAAATATTGGTACGGATCTTCATACAGTCCGAGTTCCTTACCGAGTGATTCTGCATAGAGTGCCCAGCCTTCCACGTACACTCCAAGGCCTTCGGTGTGCATGAATTTTGGAAGGTCCTGATTCTCCTGCTGAAGGGACAGCTGGTAATGATGCCCCGGAATTGCTTCGTGAAGAAAGAGGCTTTCGTCGCCGACAATATTATAGGAAGTCGCATCGGGTACGGGTACATAGAATATGCCCGGCCGGCTGCCATCTATGCTCCCCGGGAAATATTCTGCAGAGGCAGATGCTTCACGGAAGGCTTCCGTGCGACGGATCTCAAAAGCAGATTTTGGCTTCTGATTAAACAAAATGTTCAGTTGAGGTTGCATTCGGTCATGGATCTGTCGGAAATTAGCCAGTACCTCTTCTGCTGAAGAAAAAGGCATGAGTTCGGGCTTTGATCTCAGGTGATCAAAAAACCCGGACAGGGTTCCCTGAAATCCCAGCTGTGTCTTTACCTTTTCCATTTCTGCGGAGATGCGTTCCACCTCTGATTTTCCAAGTTCAAAGATTTCATCCGGTGTCATATTCGTCGTGGTGTGGTATTTCACCAGGTACCGGTATGTTTCGCTGCCACCGGGAAGTGCTCCTATGCCCGCTGTTTCAACCGCTTGCGGCAAATATTCATCTCTCAGGAAATTCTTCAGATCGGTGTAGGCGGGGATTAATTTTTTTTCGATGAATTCGGCATATTTCGCGGGCAGTACCTCATGTTCAATAGGAGGAAGGTCATTTGAGAGGTTGGCTACGGGTTGGTAGAATGTATGTTCTTTGACCGGCGTATCAATAAAGGCATCCAGCTGCAGGATCATTTTTTCAACAATCACCCGGGGAAGAGTAAATTTTGCCGATATACCTTCTTTCATTTTCGCTTTGGCTGTATCCAGCCATTGTAAATAATCTTCCAGGCGGCTGAGCCAGTCGTAATAGTCTTCAGTGGTTTTAAATGGTTGGGCACCGGTTCCATTAGCCAGCTGTGAGACATAGAGGTGAAAGCTGAATATCTGATTGATGGGTGCTACGTCGATTGCAGGGAGTCCGAATAATGGGGTGGTAACCACGCCGTAGATATTTTCAAGCCCTTCCTTTTTTACATCACATTCCCACAGAAGAACATCCCGATACAGCTTCTGCGATTCTGACAATACATCTTCCGGGTAGGCGCGGGTCTTCTCTGCATAGGATGTATAGAAGTCAAGCAGGCGTTGCTGATAGCTATCTGATATAAATATTGGAATCGTATCATTATAGCGGTTGTCGCCTGCAGCCGTTGCTTCAAACGGATTAAAACGGATGCGTTCCTCATAAAAATCCTCAAAAATCTCCTCAATGGGTATTTCGGGACTTGTATTTTCTTTCTGTTCTGATGGCTGGGAACAGGCCGTGAGCATAACAAGTAGTAATATCCGGGAATATGTTCTCATGGTGGTTTTTATTTCTCATTTAATATAGCACATATTCCTTCAAAGGGAATGCATAACTCTAAAAAGCAATGAAGCCTGTCCGTGAGATTTTGTATGTACAAAATCTCACGGACAGGCTGTCTTGTCTTCAATAAAACCTAATTATCTACATTGCACCCCCAACAGTAAAGACCTGAAACATTCCCCTGGATGCGGGGTCCGGAATTTCAGCAACCCAGGCGTAGGTTCCGGGTTCCAGGTTTACGTGGATATAGCCTACTCCCCCTGCAGCCATATCGTTTACACCACCAACAAAAGTGGCGGGCGATGGTGTCTGTAATCCATCGGGCGTGGTCCAGTTCATCCACGCCGCAACCGCGGCCTGATCTGCATCTTCATCAAGTTTGACGATGTGTACATCATGGCCGACAAAATTTTCATAAACGGCCTGGTCGGTAAACGTTACCTTCACGATATTGAGCCCCTCCGCGGGAGATCCGTTTACGGTGATCCCTTCAGTAGAAGAAACGGAAACCTCCATTGTTGGTACTGGTTCTGCCAGTCCGCTATTTTCAGCGGTAACTGTTAGCCCAAGAACCATTCCCATTTGATCGGGATCGGGATTGTAACTATGAAAAATGCCGTCAGTTTTTACATAACACTCCAGCATATAATTTCCAGGTTCCAGGAAAACAGTGGTTTCAGCTGCGTACTGAGGAGCTACCAGTCCCGGTCCGCCAAGATATTCAATGCCGCCGAACCATGCCGGGAGTTCCATTCCGGCATCCGGTGCACTCAAAGGCTTTCCATTGTAGTTATCCATAAAATTCTGGAATACAGGTGCCACGAGCTGCTGCTGATCCGCCACGCTAATGGAGTCCGGAATTCTTTCTACAAGGGCAAAGTGCGTCATGGCCGACAAATTATTCAATCGAATGGTGGTCCAGCCCGAAGGTATGGTAGTCGGACCGTCGAATTTCATCCCGGTTACGGTATACTCAATATAGGTCGGCTCCGGAGCGAGTGCTTCCACAATGTCTTCATCCGAATCGTTTTCGGTCTTGTTGGTATTGCACCCATAAAAAAATCCTGCACAAATTAACAGGATCGGTATCAATGTGCTTGTTTTAATTGTTAGTGCATTGAATGTCATAGTGTTGATGTTGGTTAATCCATCATAATATACTTATGATTCAATGCATTTGCAATAGAAAATATTAGCCGGAGCGGGGACAAAAAACAATAAAGGCGAATCAATGATCCGCCTCTTATTGGTTACTTTTTCCTCAGGTAAATATTCCCATTATAATTCTTAAGCATAAATTCCGGTCCGCCCCCATTGATTTTCCCTCGTACCCATTCATCCATATAAATCTTATAAGTACCGGATTTTGTGTCTTTTTTCGTTTCAGGTTCTGATTTTTCAAGTGTGAAATCGAATCCGGACAAGATATCACCACGAGCGGTTTTCATTTTCATCGAACCTCGGAAATTGGCTGGAAGAGTGAGATCGATGTCCCCATTGTAAGTGGAAAATGCCATGGGTGTATCGGGTTTGATCTCATCGAACGTCACGCGAATTGCGCCATTGTATGTATCTGCGATCAAAGAACCGGAAATGTTTTCAGCAGTGATGCGTCCATTCTGGGAATCGGCAACAACTTCTCCCTTGATGTTTGATACAAACAAATCCCCGTCGTTATACGATTCTACATGCAGATCTACCCGGTAGGGAACCTCTATCTTCACATTTACACCTTTATTCCAGGAGTCTGATTCAATTTCGACTGTATTATCCTTTTCACTGATTTCAAGATTAAGTGACGCACTGGCAATCCGCTTCAGACCATCAGATGACGTTCCGTTCTCATTCATTTTGGAATCAGTGGGTTCATAATAGATCTTGACATCCTGGCGATCTGAACCAACAACTTCGATGGATCCGCGTCTGAGGTCGACAATCACCTTCTTTGGTTTTGCCGGGTCACTAAAGGGTACCACAAGTTCCCCTGAATCCTGGGAGAACCCTGAGTATCCGCCCGAGATAACAAGGATCGTAAGTATGATAATGAGCTTTTTCATGCTGAAATATTTTAGTGTTTAAAATTGACCTGTTTAATTTTCACGGATATAGGCGTTTCCATTGAATGTTTCAATGTCGAGCAGCCCGCCTCCCTCACGTATTGTGATCATCGTATTTAATTCTGCCCTGAATGATGTTCCTTTTCCCTTTTCTTCCTTTTTTGTGATCATCGGTTCTTGCCGAACATCAGGTACGTTGGTATAAATGTCTCCGTTAAAGCTCTTGAAAGTAGCCCGTGTGCTGAAACCTTTGGGCAGGTTCATGTTGATATCTCCGTTCAGGGTGTAGTATGAGCCCGACTGTGGTGTTTTTAAAAAAGCGATATCCACATCTCCATTGATCGTTCGCGCCTTAATCACGTTCGCGGCATCATCCACACGGATTGAACCATTCACATTGTGAAGGCTCATCATTCCGGATACTCCGCTCACTGAAATGTCGCCATTGTTGACCGTTGACAGATGAAGATCCTGGTTCGCAGGAACACGCAGTTCCATATCTAATTTGAACCGGAATTTATCGTTGCAATCTTCAGTGTACCAGGACCGTTTATTTATCGCTGCGGTGGTGTTTTTCCATTTTTCAGAACCGCAAATTCCATCGATGTATACCAAGACAGTATCATTCACAGATTTAGTTTGTAACACCACGGTAGATTTTGCTCTCTCAAGTATTTCGGTGTCGGGTGCGTTGAGTTCCCGCTGGTATGAAACCATAATATCTGACCGGTTCTCTGCGATCACCGTGATGGATCCGTTTATGTTGGGCAGGTAAAGTACTTTTTCTGTAGGTATGTTCAGCTGCTTGTCATCGGTGAATTGCGCATGCGCACTCGTGGCAAGCAGCATCAACAGGAGGGGTAGAATGTTTTTCATGAGTTTTTAGATTAGTATGTCGATGTTGCTTTTCAATTGTGACCTGACATCGTCCGGTGTGTTGTTATTCCGTAATATTTGGTTGAATTCCTCAACTGCGCCTTTTTCCTGCAGAGCCACCATCAATTCAGAAAGTGCCAGTAAGACCAGGGGTGATTCCTGTTTCGAGATCGAATTTATCAACCCTTTTCGCACAGCCGGTTGGTTTACATAAGGTATCAGTGCCTCAATAGCAGCCAGCCGTACATTAACATTCTCATCATTCCCCAGTGTTTGAAGGAGCGCTTCTGTCACTTTATCACTCACCGTGGGCATATCCTGTGTGAGGTTCACCGCTTTAAGCCGGTCGTTGATAGACTCCTTTTCCAGCATGGTCAGAAGCATGACTTCCTTCACATTGTTAATCTCTGCGGTAAGGGTTTTAATTTCATCTACATTATTACGCGTATTGACGTATTCTCCAGCGATGAAACCTACCGCGATCAGCACTATCCCAAAAGCCCATCGTGCGATCGGATTGAATTGAAGGGCTTGATTTATTCTTACTAAAACTGATGGCCGGCGTTCCTTTTTCAATTCTTTTGCAAGGCTTGAATAAAACCTGGAAGTCATTGTTTCTGAAGGTTCCGGAACATTTGAAAACATCTCTCCAAATTTTTTAAGGGATGCCAATTCCGCAATTTCAACCTCGCCAGCATGGATCATTTCTTCGAGGAGCCTGAGTTCCTGCTCACTGGCAGTTCCCTCGTCAAATTTCTTAATTAGTTCATCTCTCATCATCTACACTTTAGATTGTATTGCATCATATTCAGACCGGAGGGCCTTAAGTGCCCTGAAAACCTTTGTTTTAACCGTATTTTCCGAACAGTTGATGATCTCGCCAATTTCCTTGTACCGAATCCCTTCAATTTTACTGAGCGTTAGAATCTCCCGTTTTTCATGGTCGAGGCGATTCATGGCCTGCCGAAGGATGATCAATTCCTCTTCCCTCGTAATATCCTCTTCACTGCTGGGAGCTAAATCTGAAATTTTTGTCAGTGAATGTTCCAGGCTATCTTCAATGACATTCTTCCTTCTGCGGAAGTGGTCGTTGCCCACATTTCGTGCAATCCGAAACAGCCATAATTTAAATTCCCCGTTTGCCTCATATGAATTACGGTACTTCAGTATTCGCATAAAACAAACCTGAACCAGGTCCTCGCATTCATCCATATCCCGGAACATATTGTAATAGAAACCAAAGACAGGCTTTTTGTACCGTTCGAATAAAAGCCCGAGCTTATCGAGTTCACCGGCTTTTACTTGCTGCATTAATGCATTGTCCGAGAAATCTGTCAAGATAATAGCGTTAAATATTTAATTGCCTAACTGTAGTACCGGCAGGTATCAGGAAGGTTACAAAAAATAACCAATAAATTTTTAACTGCTTTTATTAAACAGTCTGATTGAAAGTGATTTTCAATATATTACGTATTCAACCACAAACCGTATATCATGACAAAACGAATTACACCTCTTGTTGCACTTCTGTTGATTGCCTTTGCCAGTCTGGCTCAAACAGGCGCAAGCCTGGAACTCACCGATATATACAACATGGAGCTGGTATCCGACCCCCAGATTTCACCTGATGGCAGTAAGATCGTCTATGTGCGCAGTTTCAAGGATATTATGACCGATAAAAACCTGTCCAATCTATGGATCATTAATTCGGATGGAACCGGAAACCGGCCTCTCACGACCGGAAACCATAATGATGTTGCACCTAAGTGGTCTCATGACGGAACCAGGATCGTATTTAAGTCAAATATGCAGGACGACAGGATGAAGCTCTTTATGATGTGGATGGACACCGAAAAGACCGTGGCGCTGACCAATACGCCAACGGCACCGGGTGCTGTTTCCTGGTCAAGAAATGATCAGTACCTGGCCTTTAATATGTTTGTTCCGAAATCGGATCCTTCGCCAATTGCACTTCCTGCCAAGCCTGAGGGGGCTGTCTGGAATTCACCGCCCGTCTATATTGATGAGTTGAATTACCGCGCCGACGGTCAGGGCTATCTCAAGGATGGCTTTATGCAACTTTTTGTACTGTCTACTGATGGAGGTACGCCGCGTCAGCTAACACATTCAGAACATGATCATGGAGCGCCGGAATGGTCTGCGGACGGACAACATCTTTATTTTTCAGCGAATTTGGGTGAAAATCATGAATTTGAACCGCTTAATAGTGAAATACACAGGCTTCGGATATCGGATGGGTCTATCGAGACGCTTACCGATCGTTTCGGTCCGGATGCCTCGCCGGTTCTCTCGCCCGATGGAAAGAAAATTGCCTATACAGGTTTTGATGATACATTCCAGGGATATACTGTTACTAAGTTGTATGTTATGAATACCGACGGAAGTGGTAAACAATTACTGGCGGCAGACCTCGACAGGGACATTGATAATGTACAATGGGAAGCCAACGGATCAGGGATTTACTTCCAGTATACTGACAACGGGAATGATAAGATCGGGCATGTTGCCCTTACTGGCAAAGTTCGGACGGTATTGGAGGGAATGGGTGGTTTATCACTGGGAAGACCCTATAATGCTTCGTCGTTTTCTGTATCAACCAATAACCGCTTTGCCTTTACGCTGGGCGGACCCGACCATCCTGCTGATCTGGCCATCTGGAATAAAGGAGAGGTACAACGTCTGACCCATGTGAATGACGATCTGTTTTCGTTTCGCAAAATTGGTCAGACTAAAGAAATCCGCTGGAAGTCATCTTATGACCAGCGGGAGATACAGGGATGGGTAGTAACACCGCCAGATTTTGATCCTTCGAAAAAGTATCCGTTGATTCTGGAAATTCATGGTGGTCCGTTTGCCAGCTATGGATCGGTATTCTCAGCGGAAATACAATTATATGCCGCGGCCGGATATGTAGTGCTCTATACCAACCCGCGTGGAAGTACCGGATATGGTCAGGAATTTGGCAACCTGATTCATCATGACTATCCAAATCATGATTATGATGATCTGATGTCGGGTGTTGATGCAGTGATCAGCCAGGGTTATGTCGACAGTGATCAGCTGTTTGTTACCGGCGGAAGCGGTGGAGGTGTCCTGTCTGCCTGGATTGTGGGTAGAACAGACCGTTTCCGGGCAGCTGTAGTCGCAAAGCCGGTGATTAACTGGTACAGCTTCGTGCTTTATGCTGATGGACCAGGGTTTTTCTATCAATACTGGTTTGATAAGAAGCCCTGGGAAGACCCTGAATCCTATCTTAAAAGATCACCTCTTTCCTACGTTGGCAATGTGAAGACTCCCACGATGTTGCTAACCGGAGAACAGGACTTTCGTACTCCCATTCCTGAGTCGGAGCAGTTCTATGCCGCATTGAAAATTCAGAAGGTAGAAACTGCGCTGGTTCGGATACCTAATGCCTCGCATGGTATCGCCAACCGGCCAAGTAATCTTGTGGCAAAAGTTGCCGCAGTATTGTACTGGTTCGATAAATATCGAAATTCAGAAAAGTAAGTCAATAAAAAGGCCGTCAACACCAGACGGCCTTTTTATTGATTACAGAATTATCCACCATAGCGAATGCGATGGTGGAGCGGGCGGTCGAATTGCCGAGGTTATTATTAGGTTAGTCTTGTATTAAAACTCCGTTTTCCCGGAACACATTGGTAATGAAGAGTACCTGATAGGGCAGGGCATTTCCCCAGTATTCCCAGGTATGACCACCCGGGCGTTCGGTATAATCATGGGCTGTGCCGTTATCCAGGAGTTTCTGGTGCAGCATGCGATTAGTCTCAATTAAAAAATCGTCTACTCCACAATCAAAGATCAGTCTTACATTGTTGGTCTTCATATTTTCTGTAAGTCCAACTGCTGAATAATCAGGATAGGATATAATACCTTCAGCAGGGGCACCGAGTAATTCAGCGAAGGTCTTTTTGCGCATATCTGCAAATTCCTTTGGCACCTTCCAGGTTTCTGTATTGAGATTCATCACTCCGCTCATACTGCCGGCCACGCAGAAAACATCCGGATGCCTGGCTGAGATGAAAAAGGCACCATGGCCACCCATTGATAAGCCCGCGATGGCGCGACCTTTCCGTTCCCCAACCGTCCTGAAAGTGGCATCTATTTCCGCTACGACATCCACGGCGATGAAGGATTCGTACTGGCTTTTTTCATTAAGCGGACTGTCGAAATAGTATCCCAGCGAAGATCCTTCGGGCGTAACAATAATGATCTGGTACCTATCTGACAGATCGTGCAGAAGGTTTCGGTCCGGGGTTTTTGTAAGCCAGTCCCGGAAACTACCAGACCCGCCATGCAACAAGTACAGGACAGGGTATTCCCTGTTTGAATCGGCATAGGAGTCAGGCAGCACTACCGCAGTCGGAAGTGATTCCTTCAAAGCATTGTTTTTCACAAAAATAGTATCAACCGATGCGCCTGAAGCACAGATATGTAAGACGACGAGGGCCGACAACAAAATAAATCTGAAGTATTTAGTATTCGTAGAAAGTGTCGTTTCCATAGAAGCGTTTTTTGCAAAATATAAAATTGCGCGAAAAACAATGTATTTCCCGGTATTCAGGTTGTAAAATCAATCAATGTTAATTGCTTGTCCCGCTAGTTTTTGTCCCGATACCAGCTTAGTATCATTTCGGTAATAAACAGGGGAAATACCCAGCATGCCCATCCTACGGTCGGTCCGCGAAAGACAAATTCAGGTGATAGTTCATAAAGAAAGGGAAGATCGACCATCCATCTGAACAGTACGAAGCCAAAGGTGACGACATAACTTCGGATCATCCATTCTTTGTGCATATTGATGCGTCTTTTTCGGATCGCGATATAGGCCATAGATGCCGTCGCTAGCCAGGCAAATGACAGCGATCCAAGTGCTACACTCCAGGTCCAGTGGATTGCCACAGCTGTGGTGAAAATAAGTCCAATGGAAGATAGTGATGCTAAAAGAATACCCCCGAGATAGAACCGGCCCAGCATGCGGTGAACTTTGAGGTATTTGTTGCGAAAGGCAGGCCAGAACTGAAAAGGTCCAATGGCGATGGCCAGTAAACCCCCGGTAATATGGCCGGTTAACCACCATTTCATACCCCAGAACCGGCCAAAAACGTCCTCGGAAAAACCGAAGTAGGGAAGGGCGTCACGAATGACAAAACGGGCTGCAAATACAATCAGAAAGATCCAGAAAGCGACTTTCAGGATTAATTGTCTTTGAACGGCTGGCGTTGATTCAATAGTATTCATGTTTATCAGGTTGGTTGATTAGGTTCTCTTTTACTCGCCCAATCATTCCTTCCTAAACGATCATCATCTCCTGCCATTCCTACATCAGCATCAATTGAGCGTAATGAAAATAGTGATTATTATTCAAACAATCCAGCATTATCGCAATGCCGGATTGCTTATCCGCAATTCTTTGTCCACCTGCATCCCTGTTGAATCGATTATTGCGAGAATTTCATCGATATCCCTCTTCGTCGTTCTGAAATTGACGATACAACCGCGCAAACAATATTTGCCTCCGATGACTGCGTTTGAAAGGAAGGCTTTGCCGCCTAACTGGAGCTGATTTAACAGTACTTTGTTCACTTCATTAATGTATGATTCGGTAGCGTTTCCAGGAGGAATATAGCGGAATGTAGTAATACTCAGGTTATGACTCATTGCCTGAAGACGCGGATGTTTGCTCGCCAATTCATACATATAAGCCGCCAGCAGAATATCTTCACGGATTAGTTGTTCAAATCCACTGCGCCCTACCTGTCGCAAGGCGAGCCAGACCTTAAGTGCCCTGAAGCCCCGGGAATTCTGCAATCCAAACTCGTAAAAATTATGGGCTGGTTCATCTCCTGTTTGAGTGAAATTATAGTATTCGGGATGTGAACTGAAGGTGTTCAGCAGATGCTTCGGGTTCCTGACGAGCGTACACCCGGCCTCAAGCGGAGCATAGAGCCATTTATGCGGGTCTATCGCAATACTGTCGGCTTCTGTGAGGCCGTTGAAGATCTCTTTGTATTCCGGTACAATGGCGGCAGGTACGCCGTAAGCGCCGTCTACATGAAACCATAATTCATATTGCCTGCATACTTTTGCCAGGCCTGCCAGATCGTCGACCACACCGGTACTCACATCACCGGCTGTGCCAATAACCATAAAGGGTTCCAGGCCCTGTTCCAGGTCCTTTATAATTGCAGATTCCAGTAACGCAAGGTTGATCTGGTTTTGATCGTTTGTTTCGATCCATCGCAGCGCTTTAGTTCCATGCCCAAATAAAATCATGGCCTTATCGATCCATGTATGTGTGGCTTTCGAACAGTATACCGTCATGCGAGCGCAGGAAGCCATTCCATCTTCCTTCAAGTTTCCACGTGCCATGGTCTGACGCGCAGCAAGAAATGCAGTGAAATTGGCCATGTTACCTCCGCTGACCAGGATGCCGCCATAATTATTTTTTACACCGATGAAATCACAAAGCCAGCGGATGGTTTGCTTTTCAATCTCCGTTGCAACCGGACTGAGGATGTTGGCCCCAACATTCGGATTGATGGAGGATGCCAGAAGTTCGCCGAGAATCCCAATCGGCGCTGGCGAAGAGGTTATGTAACCCATGAACTTTGGATGCCCGTTGAAAAGCGAATGATCCATCAGCAATGATCCGGCCTCGCTGAGAAGTTCTGCCGGGCTGGATCCGTTCTCGGGAAAAGTGTCATCCGGCATCAGATCATTGATCCGGGCGGGTGTTTCACCGGTTGTTACCGGCATATCAGGAAGCCGGCTCAGAAGTGCGGCGATCTCATTGACGAGTTTATGGCCGAGGGCAATAAACTCTTCTTTCGATATTTTGATGTCGGATGTTCTTTCCTGATCCATAGCTGATGAGTTATTTCAATTCTTCAATTAATACTTCTATCGGTTGATGATGCGTACACATCTTTTATTTCCCGCCCGGTCGGTGGCGCAGAGATATCCCGACTTGAATTCATCGTTGGGTAATTCCATATACCACAAATATTCACCATACCATGTCAGATGGGTCATCACACCTTTGTCTGCGTTGTCTTCCTGGTAATTGACCGTCGACCAATCCCCGGGCATACTCGGACTTTTATTATCATGTATGCGTAAGTCGATCCGCACTGTATTGGATACGCTGTCACGTTTTAGGCGATAGCGTCCCACGCGCGGAATGGCGGTGTCTGCACCCAGCGAATCCGCCATAAAAATACGTTCATCCAGATCAGAGTCACCCTCGCCCTGTCCCATGATGATGTCGGGTTTGTTATCATTATTCAGATCAGCAAGAATCAATGAAAGAGTATGAGGGGTCGGCTCACCCTTCATCACCGGTTGCTCCAGCGTAAAATGTCCTTCTCCGTCGTTGACCAGCAAACGATCTTCCCCGGTGAGTGAGCTCAGAAGAAAATCCGGATCACCATCTGAATCAAAATCAAGGAAAACGATGTTATTATCATCTTCACCAATGTTTTCTGACGGTGGCCAATGTGTTTGGGTGGCATCGATAAAATATTTGCCGCTGTCGTTGAGGAAAAGATGTTCCCGTCGTGAATAGGATCTCGGGCCTACAATATCACCGTCATTCACGGTAACAAGGTCCATAAAACCGTCGCCATCCACATCCATCACTTCAAATTCATAATTGTTGGTATATGCCGGAATGCCTCTGCGATTTGTAAAATTACCTGTTCCATCATTTTCGAATAACCGGCTTGTTGCGCATCTTTTACAGGAAATGACCACATCAAGGTCAAAATCATTATCGAAATCAATAAACTCGAGATCCCAGGAAAACCGGATCAGCAGATCAGGCATACGGGTCTCAGTAACATCCGTGAACTTGCCTTCTCCGTCATTAAGCCAGAGCATGGTTCTGCCACCTTCATTTTCCATATTATTACCGGCGCCCCAATCAGCCAAAACCACATCCAGGTCACCATCTTTGTCGACGTCTCCAAATTCTATATCACCGATACTCGCAGGCTTTTGCGGTAGATGTGTTGACGTCACATTCATGAAGTCACCATCGCCTGTACCCAACAGGAGCTGGCTTTGTGACTGAAAAGTTGTACCGATAAAGATGTCGGTATTTCCGTCGCCGTTAAGGTCCATGGCCTTCGCCACACGGGCATGGTATTTTTCTTCACCAAATACTTCCTGTGTTATTTCTTTAAATGGCTTTTCGGATCCCTGATTCAGAAAAATGCGGCAATATTCCGGTTCTCCGGGTTCTGAATAATTCCCGCCGTTCGCAAATATTATGTCAATATTTCCATCTCCGTTTAAATCTGCCGCTTCTGCGCGGTTGGTCCATTCTGATGTTTCCGGAAGATAAGCGGAGGTTTGATCCGACCACAAGTTTAACATCCTTTTGGAAATGGTGTTGGTTTCTGGTGTTGAACACGCTGTAAGAATAATCAGTGATAAAGTAGTTAAGTATTTCATTTTTTTGAAGTCAGTCCAAAAGCCATTACAGGGGATCCGGGATAGGCCAATGCATTATCGGTATGACCCAGTACGATGCCATCAGAAAGGGCGGTAATCAGTTCTACTTGTTTTCCGAAAGCATTACAAACCTTTGCCAGTTTGGCACCCTTGCTTACAAGGTCCCCGGGTTTTTTAAGAAAGCGCACAATTCCACTTGATGAGCTCAGCGGAAGGGCTGAATACTGCAGCGGATGATCTGGTAAATGTTCAAGTGAGGGGTAGCGGTAGGGTGCTTCTGTGTTTTCCACCATTTTAAGATGTTCCAGTATGTTCCATATGGACCGGATTCCTATTTCAATATTTTTTTCGTTGATGATAAATGACTCTCCGAGTTCCAGGACAAATGCGGGTACATTATTGCGAATCAGGTTGTAGGTGAGTGTTGAATGTATCCGGTCTGTCTCTTCAATTTGAATCATTCCGGAAGCACCTGCAATTTCCAGGATCTTTTGATCGACCCTTTCGTTATCACTGCGATCAAGAACCGCGTAAGGAATTGATTTATTCCAGTCGTTATGAAGATCAATTACAAGATCGGGTTTGGTCTGCAGAATGAGACTCAGAATTTTTGATGCAATGCGTTCCGCCAGGGTACCATTCTCATTTCCAGGGAATGAACGGTTCAAATCCTCCTTGCTCAATACGATGTTTCTGGAAATAGCCTCGAAACCAAAAGGATTCATCAGGGGAAATGCATGAACCTTGCCTTTCAGTAAGCTTTTTTTCAGACGTTTAAATACCTCATGAATGATCACTGTTCCCCCGATTTCATCACCATGCATACAGCCGGTAAGCCATACAACAGGACCTTTCTTATCTGATTCAAGCGTCATGGCCGGCATACGGCGTTTCGACAAATCTGAACCCGTGAGTATTTTTATAAATGTGTAATGCTGGTGGATATTTGTCATAGAAATAATATGTAATCCAATTACGTTAAAAGCCCCGATGAAAACAATATCCACAGGGCGATGCCTTTCTATGCGGTCGGTAAACCATTCATAAAATCATTTTAGGAATCTTTAAAATGGATATTTAACTTCAGAACTGCAGAAAAAGGCATATCATGAAAAAAGAAAATCTTACCCGAAGAAAATTCATTGAGACAGCTGCTGCTTCCGCGGCAACCATCAGCATTGTGCCATCCCATGTTTTGGGGGGATCCGGCAAAATTGCACCATCCGATAAAATCACTGTTGCCAATATTGGGTGCGGTACACAGGGTCTGAGGGAAATGGGTGGCATGCTCCAGGATGAAAGGATACAGCTTGTTGCGGTATGTGATCCAAACAAATACACTACAAACTACATTGACTGGTCACCCTACGGTATTCGCGATGATATCAGGCGGGTATTGGGTGATAATTCCTGGTGGGAAGGCGTACAGGGGATTCCGGGTGGTCGTGATGTGGCTGAGGAATATGTAAATGCCTACTACGCAAAAAAGGCCGGAAAAAAAGGATCGAAAGCATGTGGTTCCTACGAGGATTTCCGTGAGTTATTTGCACGGGAGAAGGATATTGATGTGGTGAAAATAATGACGCCGGATCATCTGCATGCAACGATTGCCATCGCGGCTATGGACAGGGGGATTCATGTGGTTACACATAAACCCATTGCAAACCGGATGGAAGAGGGGCGCCTGACTATAGAAAAGGCTCGGGAAACGGGTGTAATTACACATTTATTGGCATGGAGTAACCGCCCGGAATATGAAAAAATAAAGGGCTGGATCAATGCCGGTGAGATTGGTACCCTCAGAGAAATTCACAACTGGTCGTACCGACCCGTTTGGGAACAATGGACCAAACGTCCTTCGGGGACTCCTCCGGTCCCGGCTGGATTCAACTGGGATCTTTGGCTTGGTCCGGTTCCGGATATGCCCTATCATCCGAATTATACACATAATGTCTTCCGGGGATGGTATGATTTCGGTGGAGGCAGTATCGCTGATATGGGACACTACAGCTTATTTCCATTGTTCGAAACGCTAGGTATAGACCGGTCCCCCGTCAGTGCCCGTGCATTTGGTACTACTACGCGCGAGGCGAAGGACAATGTTTATCACTGGGTTGAAAATGATGTGGCATTTCCCCATAGCTGTATGATAAAGTTGAAATTCCCGGAACAGAAGTCCCTTCCGTCATTTGATCTGATATGGTATGATGGAGGAATGAAGCCATTTGCTACAGAAGAACTGGAGGCAGACGGGAAGGATATTCCCAGCGAAGGACTGATGTTCGTAGGAGACAAAGGTAAAATCCTGGGTGGATTTCGTGGTGAAGACCCGCGTTTAATCCCCGATTCAAGGATGGCGGGTCATGAATCTGTAGATTCTTCGAATGTGGAAAGAGATACGGAAATCTGGATAGATCGTGTTCGCGAAAAGAAACAAACGCCCGGAAGTTTCCTCCGTGCACAGACCATTACAGATACCATCAATTTGGCTGCAATTGCCTTGCGCTCAAATCAGCGCATCGACTTCGATCCGGTGGCTATGAAAATTACCAATGATGCGAAAGCCAATGCATTGCTGAAGCGGGAATACAGAAAGGGCTGGGAACTGTCCTGATTATTTAGGCAAATCCAGCGCCGGGTTCCCGTCGAAGAAGTCAAATGGCCGGATCTCAAATGAGTGCCAGAGAACTGGCATTAGGGGCCAGTCTTTTGCACGAACCATGTGATGCATCCGTGCATTGGTCTTTATAAGTTGTTGGTTGGGTAGACAGGTAAGGTAGTCATTTTTAACCAGATCTGTGATCCCTGATTTCGTAAATTATAGTGAGGTTAAATCAGGAGATCTATCGGTCAAAAGCCCACTTGAGGAATTCAGGGAAAACTTCAGACCACGTATGGAAGTTATGTTCTCCGCCCTCAACCTCAACGTACGTCATGGATGCATCCGTGTACCCTGCGTTTTTAAGGCTTTTCATAATGTCCAGCGTGTCGTCGATGGAATCGATGATTCCATTGTTATTGCGGTCGGATTTTTCATCATTGGTGCCTGCCTGAAACCAGAATTCCAGTTCCGGTTTATGGGAGCCAGAATCGATTCGCGCATGCATGATCCGGTCACTGTCCTTATAATGATCCTCCAGGCCTTTTTTTCTCCACCAGAAGGAACCTGAAAATACGCCGACGCGCGTAAAGTATTCCGGATGATGCCAGGCAATATCCATGGCACTTAAGCCGCCCAGTGAAAATCCTGCAATGGCTGTTTTACTACAATCCATGGCGAAGCCATATTCTTTACGGATGAAAGGCATGAGTTCCTCGAGGACGAATGAAGTATACTGTCCTGCTTTCCAGCCTCGTCCCATGTAATCCGGTGTTCCGGAGGTGCCATACTCATTGATACGGTCGCCTGCATGAATACCGATCACTGCGATGTCTGCTTTATCTTTATTCCTGTATCTTGAAGTAAGTGTTTTTTGCAGACGGAGCTGCCGTGCATCCTGTCCGTCATTTAAAAAGAGGGTAGGGGTCTCCTTCTGATTTTTGTGACCATTCGCTGCAGGATAAAAGATGTCAACATTAACATTTCGCTTTAAAAAACGAGAATGCATACCGAGATGACAATGCATCAGGAACGAGTTGACGTGTTCCTCCGAGCGGTGTCTGATAATGGTTTTTTGAACCCGTTTTTCTTTATGATCCGACATGATAGAAGCAAATCTATCATTTCTTCGAGATTCATAGAAAAAAAGTATTCTCAATATGTCTATTTCAAACGAATGCAGTAACTTATAGGAACAGCAGTACCAAATAATGTTTTGATCTGATCAGGATTAATACGAACTTTGCAGCCGATTTGAAAGGATCGTCATTATTTAACCAAATATCATTTTGAAAGAGGAATATATCAGGTGGTATTCTCATGCAATGGGCAGGGAAATAGAGATGCTGGTTTACGGACATGCGGGATACCCGGTAATTATTTTCCCTACAACCATGGGAAGATATTACGAAAGCAAAGATTTTGATTTGATTGAGTCTGCCCGCTGGTTTTTGGAGCAGGGACTTATCCAGTTATACTGTCCTGACAGTATCGATAAGATGAGCTGGTACAACAAGTCTATACATCCGGCCGACAGGGTTCGGAATCACGAATTATATGACAGGTTCATCATGAACGAACTTGTACATCACATCCGGTTGGAAAAGAAAATACCCAAAGTTGCGGTTGCCGGGGCGAGTTTTGGTGGCTACCATGCGGCGAATTTCGCTTTCAGGCATCCGGAAAGTGTGAGTCATATGTTCAGTATGAGCGGAGCATTTGACGTTAAATCATTTATGGACGGGCATTATGATGATACCGTTTATTTCCATAATCCGGTTGATTACCTGCCTGGCAGCAGCCATCCGGAACTGTGGAATATGAATATTGTTCTGGGAGTAGGTGAGTGGGATATTTGCCTGGATGCAAATGAGCGGTTATCCGGAATACTGAACAGCAAGGGTATACATCACTGGTATGACCTTCGTCGCTGGGCAAAACATGACTGGCCGATATGGCGGGACATGTTTCCACATTATTTGTCTTTAATTAAATAACATAAAATCATGAAAAAAATTGGGATTCTGTTCGGACAGGAAAATACCTTCCCCTGGGCATTTATTGAGCGTGTAAATGAAAAAAAGATAAGTGGTATACAGGCGGAAGCGGTATCCATTGATGTCGTACAACAAGCGGATCCGTCGGAATATGCTGTAATCATCGACCGAATATCGCAGGATGTACCCTTTTACCGTGCCTTTTTGAAAAATGCGGCGATCAGTGGTACTGCGGTTATCAACAACCCGTTCTGGTGGAGTGCGGATGAGAAGTTTTTCAACAATGCGCTGGCTGAAAAGATTGGTGTACCCGTTCCGAAAACGGTCCTTTTGCCCTCGCATCATCGTCCGGATGATACCAATGAGAATTCATTCAGGAACCTGAAATTCCCTACTGATTGGGAACGTATATTTAATTATATCGGGTTTCCGGCCTATATGAAGCCATTTTCAGGAGGCGGCTGGAAAAGCGTATATAAATTAAATGACCAGGATGAGCTCTTCGCACGTCATCAGGAGACCGGTCAGCTGGTCATGATGTTGCAGGAAGAGATTCAGTTTACTGAATATTTCCGTTGCTACGCACTGGGTGGCAATAAAATCCACATCATGCAGTATGAGCCCCGTAACCCTCACCATCTCAGGTACGTTCGTGATGCACAACCTGTTGAAAAAGCCTTACTCAAGAAGATTGAGGATTATTGCATTAAGTTGAATCAGGCGTTGGGTTACGATTTCAATACAGTTGAATTTGCTGTCAGGGATGGTATCCCCTATGCGATCGATTTTTGCAATCCGGCACCCGATGCGGATATTCATTCCGTGGGCGAGGATAATTTTGAATGGATTGTAGAGAATGCGGCGAACATGGCGATTGAGAGGGCTAAGGCACACAAGGAAGGTCAGATGAACCTGACGTGGGGAACCTTTATCAAAGATGCGACTGCTCCTTCGGTAAAATCACCGGCCAGGAAGGCGGCAGCTAAAAAAACAGCAGCCAAGCCAGCCGCTAAGAAACCTGCAGCCAAATCTGCTGCTCCGGTTAAAAAGGCGACAGCAAAAGCAAGCGCGGCTAAAGCTACTGCCCCGAAAAAATCTGCGGCAACTAAACCGGCGGCAGCAAAAAAAGGGACTTCAAAAGGCCGTTCTGCTAAATAAAGTCGTAACGGATGCTTAAATTGGTATCGGGAGATGGGTAATCTCCCGAGCTAACCAATCAGTTATGAAATTTACCTTAGGAATAGAAGAGGAGTATCAGGTTATCGATCCGGAGACCCGGGAACTTGCCTCACATGAACAAAAAATAGTTGAAGCAGCAGCAGAAACCCTTGGTGAGCAGGTTAAGGCCGAAATGCACCAGGCAGTTGTGGAAGTGGGTACCAATATATGTACCGACATCCACGATGCACGCGAGCAGATTACCGGACTGCGAAGAGATGTCGACAGTATAGCCCGGTCACTTGGGTTCAGGATTGGTGCAGCAGGGACCCATCCCTTTTCTGCCTGGCAAAAGCAGTTGCTCACGCCACATCCCCGTTACAATGAGATAATCCATGAATTGCAGGATACGGCGCGTTCCAACCTCATTTTTGGTTTGCATGTGCATGTTGGTATTGATGACCGGAATATGGCTCTGCATATAGCCAATTCCATGCGTTATTTCCTGCCCCATGTTTACGCACTTTCTACCAATTCTCCCTTTTGGGAAGGCAGGAATACGGGCTTCAAGGCATTTCGATCGAAAGTATTTGATAAATTTCCCAGAACAGGTATTCCGGACCATTTTGAAAGTGTGGCCGAATACGACAGTTATGTGAATTTGCTCATCAAGACAAGGAGTATCGACAATGCGAAGAAGATCTGGTGGGACCTTCGGGTTCATCCTTTCTATCCGACCATGGAAATCAGGATTTGCGATATTCCTCTCACCGCAGATGAGACCGTGGCTATTACAGCGATTATTCAGGCTCTCGTTGCCAAGCTTTACAAGCTGCGCACGCAAAACCTGAACTTTATGAGCTATAAACGAATTGTCCTCAATGAAAATAAATGGAGGGCATCCCGTTACGGACTTGACGGAAAGCTCATTGATTTTGGCAAGGAGGAGGAAGTGGATACCCGGGCGTTGATCCATGAAATACTGGATTTTGTTGATGATGTGGCCGATGACCTTGGTTCGAGGGATGAACTGCAGAAGGTGGTTCAGATCCTGGAAAATGGTACCGGTGCTGATCGTCAATTAAAAGTGTATGAAGAAACCGGAAGCCTCGAAAAAGTTGTTGACTTTATTATAGAGGAAACAATGAGAGGCATTAATAAGTAATAATAATGAATACCATAAAACTGGCAATTCTCGATATGAATAACGGCCATCCTAATCAGGGAATGCGCTGTCTTCGTGATATTGCCAATGAATATACTGATCAGTTGCAATGGGATGAGTTCAATGTGCGTGTGGATAATGTTGTTCCATCACTTGATTATGACATCTTCATTTGCAGCGGGGGGCCGGGGAATCCACTTGAAGGGAATGGTGACTGGGATGTGAAGTTCTATGACCTGTTGGATCGCGCCTGGGACCATAACAAGACCAGCGCTTCCAGGAAAAAGTATTTCTTCTTTATTTGCCATTCGTTTCAGATGGCATGTAATCATTTTGAGCTGGGTGATATTGTACGCCGTAAATCCACCTCATTCGGTGTTTATCCTGTTCATAAAACGGCTGCCGGTAAAAAAGATCCGATCCTGGCCGGACTTCCCGATCCCTACTATGCTGTTGATTCGAGGGACTGGCAGCTGATTCAGCCAAATCTGAAGGTTTTTAAGGAACATGGCGCGACGATACTGAGTCTTGAAAAAATACGCACTCATGTGGAGCTCGAACGCGCTATTATGGCTGTGCGTTTTTCTGAAGAGTTCGTTGGTACTCAGTTTCATCCTGAAGCGGACCCCATAGGTATGAGGGAACATTTTAAAAAGGAGGAAAACAGAAAAACTGTTATCAGGAACTTCAGCAAACGGAAGTATACCAATATGATGACCCATCTTGAGGATCCTGATAAAATCGCGTTGACGCATCGATTCATTATTCCACACTTCATCGAATCAGCATTGGAAAATCTTGTGCCAGTGGGGGCGGTCGCATCATGATACCATCAATCAGAGAAGAATTTAACCGCAACTTTACACAGGAGAAATACCAGGCATTCCTGGATTTTATTACTGAGCAATATGGTCACAAGCCACCCTTCAGAATTGCTGAAACACCGGTCTTCATCCCGGACATTCTTAAAAAACGATTGATTGAGGCTTGTGAGGATATCAACGCTGTCATTTGCAAGCCCGATTTTAAGGAAATTACCCGGGAGGCTATAAAGCATCCTATGCTTGAGGTGCCGGGAGAGGATTATCACACACGATTTCTCCAAATGGATTTTGGGATATGCCTGGATGAAAATGGAGAACCGTTCCCTCAGCTCATTGAGGTTCAGGGTTTCCCTTCATTATATTTTTTTCAGGACCTTCTTTCATCTGCATACAAGAAGTTCTTTGAAATACCCCAGGGCTTAACAGTACACGTCAACAATATTGACAGAGAGACGTATGTAGAAATGCTGCGTGAAATCATTGTCGGCGACAGCAATCCCAGGAATGTTGTTTTATTGGAAATAGAGCCTGAAAAACAAAACACGTATATCGATTTTCTTGGTGCAGAAGCCTATCTCGGAATAAAGATCCTTTGCATTACCCGGCTTAAAAAAGATGGACGCCGATTGTACTATCTTGATGACGATGGGAATGAAGTTACGATCCATAAAATTTATAACAGGGTAATTTTTGATGAACTGGATCAGCGTACCGACCTTGAACTGGAATTTAGTTTTAAGGATGATGTGGATGTGGAATGGGTAGGGCACCCGAACTGGTTTTTCCGTATCAGCAAATACACCATGCCGCTTCTTAAGAGCAAATATGTTCCTGAATGTCATTATCTCGATAAACTCGAGAAATATCCGGAAGACCTGGAAAACTATGTTTTGAAACCCCTTTATTCTTTTGCGGGTGCCGGAGTTCGGTTGAATGTTACTGCGGCAGAACTGGATGCACTTGCCGATAAGCACAATTATATTTTACAGCGGAGGGTTAAGTATGAGCCGGTGATCAGAAGTATTAATGAACCGGTAAAATGCGAGATCAGAATGCTGATGCTTTGGAAGAAAGGCGAAACCCAGGCAACTATTGTGAATAACCTGATACGTCTCAGCAAGGGCGAAATGATTGGGGTGAAATATAATAAAGACAAGGACTGGGTAGGGGCTAGTGTAGGGTTTTTTAGCAGATAATTGGTGGTAGGGAGTAGGGAGTAGGTGGAATACAAGCTATTCACTACTCCCTATTCCTTGTCAATCTAATTTGTCGGTCGTTCCGGTGCAGGCGCGCTGGCATGAAATTCTCCGGCGATGCGATGTGTGTACGCGTCCAGTAATTCAAGAATACGTTCCCGTTTTTTCGATTGCACGATGAGACCGATATGCCAATCCTTTCGCATACGCCAGACAAGTTCATCATCAGTGAAAGAACTGGTATCCGGTTGTTCAAACCGGCTTAAGGAAACCACAATTCCAGCATTGAGTTTACGGTCTTTCGGCGCCTTATATTTTTTCTTCAGTGCCTTTGCTGTTTCCAGTCGTGCCCACTCGGCCCACAGGTTGATACCGGTCGCTGCCTCTACCATTTCTGCCAGATTTGCACCGCCAACCCTCGAGGAGGTTTCCAGGAAGTAATATTTTCCGTCTTCATGTGCCTTGATGAATTCGGTATGGGAAGCGCTGTATTGCATTCCAAAGGCCCTCATGACATCCGTATTCATTTGCTGCAGTGCCTTGTCATCATCCGACCCCATTTCAATGGTATGGGATCGAAATATTCCACCGCCATGCGCAACATCGAAGGGGGTGTCAAGGTACTGACTAACACGACAGAATTGCACTTTTCCATCGAAGGTGAGGGCATCGGCATGGTATACATCGCCCGGTGTAAATCGCTCAACAAGATACCGGTGCCGTTTATCGCCAAGCTCATTGATGATCCTCCAGAGGTCATCCTTGCTGTGGATCTTTTTTATCCCGGTTGCACTTGCTTCTCCCCGGGGTTTTATCAGCCAGGGAGTGGGGACGGAATCTGCAAATGCATTGATTTCGTCATCGTTGAATAAAGCGGTAAAATCCGGAACATTTATACCTTCTTCCCGTGCTTTCATTCGCATGGCGAGTTTATCGCGGAAATAGCGGGCGGTGGTTTCACCCATCCCGGGAGAGCGAAAATACTCCCGCAATAGGGCCACCTTCTCCACATCAAAATCATCCAGTGCGACAAACCGGTCGAAGTGAATGGTTCGGAATTTATAAGCCAGACCGTTTATCACATCTTCCCTGTGCCAGTTTCCATTCTTTTCAACTTCCATAAAGAAGAAATCATCTATCGATTCCCTCGGCCAGTCGGCATGTTCCAGTTTTGGTACTGTAAGCAGATAAACATTGTTTCCGGCTTCCTTACAGGCACGAAGAAAAGCTTCCCCTTTGAAGTAGGTCGAAACGCATAGAAAATTAAGCGGTCGTGACATGTTAGTGGGTATTTGTATATACTAAATTTACGATTTTTCGGAGAGTTGTTCCATCACTTCGAGTAACAATCTGGGGCCAAAACCTTTGGCACTTTTCATTTTTGAAAATTCTGAATCACCGAACGCAACGCCGGCAATATCAAGGTGCGCCCACCGAGGGTGTTCTTTCACGAAATACTCCAGAAATTTAGCTGCAGTGATCGCGCCCGCTATGGGTTTGCCGCTAAAATTCCGTACGTCTGCAATATCACTTTCAAGTTCACTCTCAAAATCGTCATACAAGGGTAAACGCCACACCCGTTCATGAACCTTTTCACCCGCTTTGCTCAGCAGTAAAGCAAGCTCATCGTTATTTGAGAACATGGCCCCGGCCGAATAACCCAGCGCCATAACCGCGTTTCCAGTTAATGTGGCCAGATCGATCAGGTGTTCCGGTGTGTAATTTTTTTCCATATATGCGAGGGCATCGGCAAGAACAAGCCGTCCCTCTGCGTCGGTATCAATAATTTCAATGGTTTTCCCTGAGTACGATTTGATCACATCCCCGGGACGGTAGCTGTTGGCGTCCACTGCATTTTCAGCAGACGCAACAATGCCCACCACATGAATATTCAGCTTCAGGCGCGCCGCCAGTTCAACCGCACCCAAAACAGCTGCTGCCCCGCCCATATCGCTCTTCATATAATGCAGGTTTTGGGAACCTTTGATCGATAATCCACCCGTGTCGAAGGTAATACCCTTCCCTACAAGTCCGACCATCGGTATTTTTGCCAAATTTTTTTTCGGACGGTATTCAGTTTTAATCAGGACAGGCGGGAACTTGCTTCCCTGCCCAACAGCGAGCAAGGCATGTAACCCTTCTTTTTCCAGCATTTTTTTGTTCAGGATACTCGCCTTATATCCATGTTTTTTGGCCGAGTCCTCAGCCCATTTTGCCAGTACAGCCGGCGGCTTTTCATTTCCGGGTGCATCTACCAGGGTCATGATTGAGCTGAGCGTTTCTGCAATCACAAATCCCCGCGAGACCAGTTCCTTTTTTTCCTTCGGAACCACACACTGGGCTACAAATTTGTCTGTAAAGAAGGGGCTGGTATCTGAACCGGTTTTAAACCTGCCGATCTTGTAGGCGGCAAGGCCCAAGCCGAGTCCGACAGCCTCAAGTGAATGACTGTCGAGGTGTGAGGCAAGAATTGAAATTCCCTTTTTCCAGTTCTTCTGTTGTTGATGTGCCAGCAGTCGGAATGCGATATGCTGCCGGCCAAAATCTTCCTTTTTCCCCAATCCAAGCAGGTAAATTGTTTTTTCTGTAGTTGGATGAAACAGGATGTTGATCTCCTTAAAGGTCCCTGAGAATGAGTGATTTACTTTATGTCCGGATACTTCTTCTATCAGTGATGCATCGATATTATCCTCATAGAAGGGAAGTATCACGTTTGAATACGTTGGATTCTTTTCGGAAGAGATATATGTCGTTTTCATTAATTATAATATAGCCATTTCACGGCTTTTGGGAATTCCTGGCCCCAGAAATATTCATTGTGTTCACCATGATCATTTATGGAAAGCTTAAAATTCAGGTTAGGGTAGGATTGTTTTTCTTTTAATAAGGCAGATTTAAATCGCTCTACGTTAGGTATGTGGAATTTACTTTCTTTAGCGCCGGCATACAGGTACAGGTAAGTGGGGGCTGATGGCGAAAAGTGCAGGCCATGTTCATGAATAATGGGAGAGATCCACAGACTGGGCGAAAATACCATGAGCTTGGCAAAATGATCTGATTGTGTTAAACCGGCGTACAAACTGATGAGACCGCCCATGGAACTTCCGCCGATACCGGTATTGAGCCGGTCGGATTTCACCCGGAATGTTCGGTCTACATAAGGCTTAAGCTTTTTGATCATGAATTCGACGTAGCGGTCACCGTCTCCGGGCCCCAGTCGGGTATCCTTAAATGGAAGGTATTCCTTAATACGCTCCTTTTCCCCATGATCAATCGCAATGATGATCAGATCATTCATTCCTTGTTTTGCAAGCGATGAGATCGACTTATCGATTCCCCAGTCTCCGAATGGTGCATTCGGGTTGAACAGGTTCTGACCATCCTGCATATAAAGAACGGGGTATGTCTTATCTGTCTTTTCGTAATCATAGGGTAACAGGGCTGATATGCGACGGTGTTTTCCTAACTGCGGGATTTCATAGTCTTCTTCGATTACCCTTATAATTGGCCTGAAATCTTCCATACTGTGCGAATGCGACAAAAGTACTTACCTGTACTCAGTAACTGTCAACTAATGCATCTATTTTTTTAGAAATTTCTTCGGGGTATAGGGAAGGCCCGCAAATGTGGCATCCATCGATAGCCATGAATTCCCTCGGCTCGCTGGCTTTCTCATAAAGTTTTTCACCCATCCGGAAAGGGATTACTTTATCCTCCCTGCTATGGATGATTAACACTGGTATGGTAATATTAGGAATCGACTTTAATGCTGAATTTCCACCTTTTACCAATACCGGCCCAAGCAGGGGTACTTGCTTTCCGGCAATTGCAGGATAGGAGGTGAAGGCGCCTTCAAGGACCAAAACGTCGATCTTTTCCAGTCGTTCCCCTGCAACCATTGGTGCCAGATGGCCGCCAAATGACTGTCCGTACAGGACGATTTTGGTTCCTGCCACCTCGGGCATCGAAAGGACGAAATCAATTGCGGAGAGGGCGTCATTCATGCTGTTTTCCCTTGTTGCCTCACCGCTTGAATACCCAAAACCACTGTAGTCAAACATAAATACCTGGTAACCCTGCTTAACCATCGATGTGCCAAAACCCAGGTGGGATAACATAAAACCACCGTTTCCGTGGAGATGAATGATAGTGGTAATTGCTTTTTTACTCACAGGGCTCAACAACCAGCCATTCAGGTTGTTGCCCGATCCTGAAATGAAGGTTACCCCCTTGATGGAGGTTTCAGAAAGATCCCCATTATCGGATGTTTTGGTAATGGAAGGCTGAAGGTCACGTCCTGAAATAGTAAGAACAGTCGTATCTGAGGAGGAGGCAGCAACAATTCGATTCTGTGCCCTGGAAAAACTGGTAGGCTTCAGGAATGAATGGTCGAAAGAACAGCTCAAAAGAAGGGAAAATACCACTGTGTATAATAGGGTTTGGTGTCCAATTCCCCTGAAGAAAGAATTGGTCTTCATCTGTTATTCTGCGGTACGTCGTTCATATTCTTTTAGCATGGCCTGCGTTTGCTGCTGCATTTTAACTTTAAAGCTTTTCGTGCCTCCAAATAAGCGACCGGTAAGGCCGAGTGCCTGCTTCGCCCATGATTTAAGATTAAAATCATCGACATGGTGAATGATCAACCCGTCCTTGAATTCAAATGATGCACGTACGATATTGTGGACCTTTCTTCCGGTTTTGCTGAAAATATAGTATGCCTCCCAGTGTGCACTGCCTTTCTCTTCAGCATATTCGAAATTTGAGGCATGAATTTGAAAATCCTTGCCCCGCTGTGACTGACAAAGCATACGCCACATGTTACAGGCGTGTTCACCTTCGAGTTTCCCGAAGGCGGGATCTTCAAAAATGATTTCCTTATGATAGCACTCCAGCATACGATCAGCATCCAGGTCTCCGAATGCGCGATAGAATTTTTCAATAGTACTTTTCATGAGCAAGAGTGGGTGAGTGCGAAAAGTACGTATTTCTCGCGATTTCATTGGGGTTTGCCGGATAAAAAGATTCGGAGCCCAAAGATTTGATTCAGGAAATTAACCTATCCTGCCATCCTTATTGATATCACGCCCCGTATACTCCTCCAGGGTGGTTAGTGTTTTAATCAGAAGTTCCTGGGTCTTTCGAAGTTCCACTTCCAAATATTGAACCCGCGCTTCCAACGTTGAGGCGCGGTCGCTTTGCTGACTTATTTGACTTTGTTGAATTAGGTTCCAGAATAATCCCATAGTGATAATGTATCTTGTTTTATATGATGTACACTTGAAGCATCTTGATATTATACGCTGATTCAACATGAATTGTTGACCATCACTCTACAGACACCTGGGTGATTAGAGTTACTTCTTACTCTTATTAATAAACAGGGATGCTGTATTGGAGGGTATGATTACCACCATTCCTTCTTTGATACTTTGCCACATGAAGTTAAATGGCCCCCTTTTCAGGTTTCTGGTTGTAACGTAATTCGCTGATTTATATCCGTTTTCTGAGGGGAGATTATTCTGACGTATCGCGGTATTGAACAAACCGGAAAGGAATCCATACCGCTGTCCCGGATCGTTTTTATTTTCGATGAGCAACTCAACTCCTAAATTCTCGTAATCCAAATTCAAAGAATTTCCAGAAGTATTGGAATTTGCGTCCATGGTTAATTCGATACCATGTATTTTACCTGAGCTAATCCTCACGTCAGCCAGTGGCATGATTGTTTTATTCAGTACAAGTGCGTTCATGTTAGAAATTTTAGCATGGGCATAGAACCGGTCATCTTCATATGGAATTAACAGTTCCAATTGTATACTGGCATTGCCATTAATATTTCCTGAAATAGTTGCCTCAATTTTTTCAAGTGGTCCCTGGATTGCCGGCGATGTCGTAATTCTGCTGAATCTCCCGTTAAGGTTTCCAAATTGAAGTGTTCCTGGTTCTGTTCTGCCTTCACCGAGTTCTGTATAGGATATATGGCTATTGGAAATGACTACCGAATCTACGTTCAGGGGGAATGGTATCTGGCGGATCATTCCTGCAAAGAGCGGTTTTACAGGTTCATTCTTTCTTGGAATATTTTTATTCCTGTGATCTTTCAGGATCAGGCTGTCAATATAGATGGAGGATGCTTCGATGTCCAGTGTGTCATAGAGGGTACTCTTTGCCACAAGGTTATTTATTTTGAGTTTTTTCAGATCAAATTCAATGATATCCTGCTGATCCCCCATTTGCCGACTTACATCGATCCAATCATTGGTGAGTTTCATCGACACATTTGATGCCGAGAAGTCTTCTGTTTGTGAATCGAAGCTAACAGAATCTGCAGTGATAATGGAAAATTCATCGGGCTGGTATTGTATGCCGGCAAAGTGTGTTTTTATTCGCCCCAGTTGAAATGGAATGATGTAGGACATAATCACCGAATCAGTTTCAATGTTCAGCGCTTCAATATCAACCCTGTCAATGCTGGCATACTGAATAGTGTCATTCGCATCAAATTTTAAAAATTTAACGCGGCCTGATTCCAGATAAAATCCCTGTAGTTCTGCGGCAGAAATAATATTTTTGAAGAGGTTCTGAAAGCTTTTTCCAGGTTCTCTACGTCGGGTGGTATCAGTGCTTATATAAACGGTAAACTCCGGCCTTTCCAGAATCATATCTTTGATCTGAAGTGTTTTTCCAGTCAGGAGTTTCATCCATTGCAGACCGTTAATTTCGACACGCCGGGTGGTGCCATATATGCTAACCGCCTGATCATGGATACCCGTATTCGGTTTAATTTCCAAGCGCTCAATCGTTGCACCATTAAAAAGGGAATGCAAGTCAATGCCTGAATAGCCGATTTGATAACTGCCTTCGGTATTGTTATTAAGAAGATCCTCCAGGCGGTTTTCTATCCAAAACCCAAGCACAACATGGAGTAACACAATACTTGTGATCGTGATAAGGATGATTATGCCAATTTTCTTACCTATGGTTATCATTGGTTTTCGGGATTTCTAATTTATTGCGGTAAGATTTTTATAGATCTGAATAAACTGGTTTAGTCTTGCAGAATCACCGGGAGCAAGATTTTTCTGTTGCGAAAGGTCTGTTGTGAGATCATAGAGCTGATACTCCGCTGAATTTCCTGATTCAATATTTACATTTTGAAATACCTCAGGCCCATTGTTCGGGGGGATCACTAACCAGTTCTCATAGTGTAATGCAGTTCGTCCCGTGGCTTCGGTGATCAGCGTTTTTCTTCCATCCTGGCTCCTGCCCAATAAGACAGGTAACATGTTTTCACTATCCCGAAATGTTGCGGAGCTGCCCGTAAGTTCAGCAAGAGATGCGGCCAGGTCGATTTGTGAAATCATCGCATCAGAAGTTCCGGGTTCAATATAGCCTTTCCAGAATGCCAGAAAGGGCACACGTGTCCCCGCCTCAAAAAGGCTGTATTTACCGCCGCGCAAAGGGCCTGAGGGCTTATGATCACCGAGCAACTCCACAGCCTGGTCCAAATATCCGTCATTTATGACTGGTCCGTTATCACTGCTCAGAATGATGAGTGTATTTTCCAACAGGCCTTCTTCTTCCAGGGTTTTCATTAGTTCCCCGATGCACCAGTCCGCTTCTGCGATCACATCACCGCGCGGGCCCATCGAGGTTGCTCCAACAAATCGGGGATGTGGTGTACGGGGAACATGCGGTTGTTGCAGTGCATAATACAGGAAGAATGGAGACTCTCGCTGATTATGAATAAATTCCCGTGCTTTTTCCAGGAATACATCTGCCATATCTTCATCAATCCACCTGGCCCTCTGCCCGCCTTTCATGAAACCAATTCTTGGAATCCCATTTACAATGCTGTTGTTATGACCATGATCCCATTTCATTTTCAACATTTCAGGATGGTCCAGCGCAGTGGGCTCACCTTCAAAATTCTCTGAATAGCTAACCATAATCGGATCAGTCTCTTCAAGCCCAACAACATTGCCGTTTTCTATATAGACAGTAGGTACCCTGTCCTGGGTTGCAGCCAGAATGTAGGATTCATCAAAACCAACTTCATTCGGACCGGGAGAAATCTGTTCATTCCAATCGATAGATCCATCTCCCAGACCGAGATGCCATTTGCCGACTATACCTGTTTTGTAACCTTGTTGGCGGAGCATTTTTGGTAAAGTGATCATGGACGTATCAATCAAAAGGGGGGCCGTTCCAGGCAAAATTCGGGCATTCTTATTTCTCCATGGATACGTACCTGTGAGCAGCGCATACCGGCTTGGAGTACACGTCGCGGAGGCCGCATAGCCACGTGTAAATTTTAATCCTTCATTGGCCAGTCGGTCCATGTTAGGGGTGGATATGGTCGTTGAACCATATGCACTTACATCTCCATACCCAAGGTCATCGAGATAAATAATGATAATATTTGGTCGTTCCGGCGATGGTTGTTTATCCTGTTTGCCACAGGATGAAAAAAGCACAGCCATTGTACTGTAAAACAGGAGGGAGATGCAGGCATAAACGGGTCCGGAATTCATGGAAATAAATTCGCGCTTTTTTTGATGGTTTCAAAGCAATGGCTCCAGACAGTAGCTAAGACTGCCTGATACTCCATTCATTAGTTCAGGCCGTTAGTCTTTTTAGTTTCCGCCGATACCTGAAGGCCAGAATAGTCGGAATCAGAGCGATTAATAAGCCAATGGCAAAACCCTGGAGGGTATATCTACGGGTCATCGGACCGTCAATATCATGCCGATGATTCCATAGCTCAACAATTTTTCCGTCCTTAAACCGGAATACATTGATAATTGGTATTTCGTGTTCGCCCAACACCACTTTCCCGAACAGTGTTTTTGGCTCATACCGGGCGATCCACCGGGTGGCGACCAGGTCACCCTCCGCAATCTGGTAGTCATAGCGGCTATGCCACTCCCCATTTTCCCAGAAGAAATCGGCAATATTTTTTTGCTCAACAGCGGGCTCCACCACACCCTTTCGGTCACCAATGTCGTGGGCAACGTAAGTGTCTGCCATGTATTTTACATAGTTGTCGGTATTATTTGAAAACCAAAGATCGTCATAGAAGCCACGGGCAAGGGCTTTATTACTTTCTTCAATTTCATTAGTTTGAGCGTGAGCAAGAGAACTGCAGGTTAGAAGAAGGATGCAAATGAGTATTTGTTTCATGATGGAATATAATAGATTGGAAATGATGTACTTACCATTAATATAGTAATTTCCCTAATGTGATTAAAATCTTAGTGGATGTCGAACTTCACACCCTTCAGAGGGTAATTTTATCGAAGAAGCGAATGGCATTATCAAGGTTGATACGAGCCTTGGTTGAAAGTCCCTGATTCAGTTCCCATTGATAACCGCTTATCGCCATGACCCAGCACTCTGTATTTGCGGCGTACAATTCTTTTGCGAGCCAGTATACATGTTCAGGCGGTAGTTTATGACTGGTATAAAGGGTAAATGATTCAGGCTTGCACAATGAATATTCAAATCCTTTTTTGTGCTGTTCCCGGGAGGCATCGGTAAAAATAACGGTATCATACCGTGCAATAAGTTCAGCGTCTTCAATCTGGAGCTGATAACGATATTCCACATCAAACTCCTGGTGGAATTCAGCAAAATAGTCAGCCACTTTCCATCCCAGGGCATCATCTGACCTGCCGTAATTACCTATACCTATGATGAGTGTATTATTCGCCATTTCTTACAATCTGATGGATCAGACTTCCCGTATGATCGTAGAGCTCTGCCTTCAGCGACATCTGTCCCAAAGCCTGGGTTGCGCAGCTCAAACAGGGATCATAGGCCCTGATTGCAACTTCAACCTGATTGAGCATGCCTTCGGTAATGGTACCCTTTTCGCTGATAACATGGTCTGCTACCCACCTGACGGCATGGTTCATGGCTTCATTATTATGGGTGGTGGAAACAATGAGGTTACACTTGGTGATCATTCCATGATCATCTACCTGATAGTGGTGTGTTAAGGTTCCCCTTGGCGCCTCGATGATACCGATTCCCTCGTTTCGCGGAGTGCCTTCGCGGAAAAGGTCGTCGCTGAGAAGCTCATCGTCATTGAGGAGGTCTCTCATGATCTCTGCACAATGTAAAATTTCGATCAGACGGGCCCAGTGCGCATAGAGTGTGCTGTTATTCACCTTTTTTGCTGAGAAAGAAAAGAATTCCCTGCGTTCCTGTTCGGCAAGCGGTGTAGAAATTTTGTCGCAAACATTGATCCGGGCAAGTGGGCCAACCCTGTTCCATCCTTTTTGGGGACCGATATTTTTCAGGTATGGAAACTTCATGTAAGACCATCTTTCAACACCTTCCAGGAAATACTGCTGGTAATCGTTGGTACTTACGTCATTAAGCGTTGTGTTACCAGTGGAGTCTATTGCGCGCAAAAGACCATGATACATTTCCAGGTTTCCCTGATCATCCACCATTCCGAGATGTCCGGATGGGAATTCGGCAAAAGTATCCAGCAGGCTATGGTGTTTTTCTGCATAGGCTTTTATGAATGCCAGCACTTCCTGAGACCATTGGATCATGGTTTCAATATTCGGGATATCCTTACCGTTCAGGAAATATTCTCTTTCCTCCGGATTGAAAACTTTATAAACTCCCCCGGGAACAGCGGCCACCCCATGAATTTTCTTGCCGGCAATTGCTTTTATGATCTCCTGGCCAAATTTCCGCATTAGGATACCTTTTTTTGCCAGCTCCTTATTTTCAATGGCAACTTCGAAAACGTTTCGTTTTTGAACCGGTGCATCCATACCAAACAGCAGATCCGGTGATGCCAGGTAGAAGAAATGCAGCGCATGTGACTGGAAGATCTGTCCGTAGTGCATGAGTCTGCGGAGTTTAGTCGCAGTAGGTGATAAATCCTCAGGATCAACACCAACGATCTGATCAATTGCTTTGGCGGCTGCAAGGTGGTGGCTCACCGGGCAAATTCCGCACAAACGCTGTACCAGTACAGGTGCTTCCCAGTAAGGACGTCCCTGAATAAAGCGTTCAAATCCCCTGAATTCAACGATATGGAAGAATGAATCTTCAACTTTACCATATTCATCCAGGTGTATGGTTACACGTCCATGTCCTTCTACCCGTGTTACGGGATCAATTACCACTTTACGGCTCATGTCAGTCATATTTGAATTCGGAATAAAGTACGGAGAATGATTCACCCCAAAGAAGGCTTTTTATCACCTTCCAGATATGTGCGGCATTCGGCGGGCACCCGGGGATCGTATAATCGACTTTAACGATTTCGCTGCAGCCATATACCCTGTCGAGAATCTTCGGCAGGTCTTCGTGGTAGGGGATTGTGTGCTCGCCGGGCTCTGCTGTAACGCAATTGAGATATGCTTCCTCCAGGCATTCTCCGAGAGGTATGGTATTTCTCATTGCCGGAAGGCCGCCCCAGGCTGCACATTCTCCCATTACCACCAGTATATCGCACATTTCCCGGAATGTGCGGAGGGTTTCAATATTTTCAGTATTGCAGCATCCTCCTTCCACGATTCCCAGGTGACACCGGCGTGTGAAGGTCTTGATATCGGTTAACGGAGATTTGTTGAATTCAACAAGTTCAATGATATCAAGTAATTCTGTATCAATATCCAGCATCGACATATGGCAGCCGAAACACCCGGCAAGTGAAACGGTTGCAATCGTTTTCTTTTCGAGTGGACCTTTGTGCCCTTTTGGAACAATCCTGGATTTGAAATCCGATTGCGAGGAGGCCGTATCGAATGCACGTTCACCAAATGGCCTGGTCATGGTTTTGCCTCTGACAAGAATTGCGCCTGTCGGACAAATCATGGCTGCATTTTCAGCCTGTTCAGTGGTAAGCGACGCCTCTGCATTATAATCAATACCAATGGAAGTATGATATCCCCTGTTCACAGAGGTGAAAACCCGCCGGCCGTCTGACGTGTGGATTTCCTCGATACATCTTTTGCATTTAATACACCTGCTGTGTTCCAGTACGAGCCTTTTAGGTTGAAAGTCGATCAGTCGGTCCTGAAAGAGGTGCGGGAATCTGGTTACAGAAATTCCGAGTTCGTAGCCCATGTGCTGCAGGTCGCAATTACCGCTTTTCTCACAGGCCGGACAGAAATGATTTCCTTCGGCAAACATCATTTCTATGAGCGCTTTGCGCAAATCGATTAGTTCTTCGGTATTTACTTCTACCGAAAGTCCTTCTTTAACACTTGCCGTGCACGCAGGGTCATACCGGCCATCGATCTTACAGGTACAGGTACGGCAGGTACCCAGTGGGGGATCGATGTGTTCATAATAACACAAGGAGGGTATGAAAATTCCATTTGCCTTTGCTGCATCCACCAGGTTGGTTCCTTCCTCGGAATAACACGGATTACCATCGATATAGAATGTACATTGAGCCACAATTCTCAGGGTTTGTATTGTTCAAAAGGTGCGATTGCCCGGGTATAGTCAAACGGGTGAATCAGGTCATTGTGATAGGCGCCATAAGTACCTTCAAAATATTCACCGAATTTTTCCAGGGCGGTCAGTACAGGGTTACCAGCAGTCTTGCCTAATCCGCAACGGCTGGATTTGCGCATAATATGAGTCCAGCTCTTCAGTTCATGGAGGTCATGATGATCGGCAAGCCCCGACCGTAATTTTTCCAGTTTCCGCTGAATGATGAAATTTCCAGCCCGGCAGGGTGTGCAGACTCCGCAGGACTCATGCTTGAAGAAAGCATTGAAATTCATAATGATCTGAAGTATATCCCGTTCTTTACTGAAAACCATCAAAGATCCGCCGCAGCGAATCTCCCGTTCAGGGTTAATTGAGCGTGGAATAAAAATTCGGTCCCTGTCTGTGGTTGTCAGCGTTTCCCCGGAAGGCCCGCTCACTTGTATGAAGAGCGGGTCGATCGCCATTGACATGTCAAGTAATTCGCCAACAGAGGTGCCGTATTCAATCTCATAGATGCCGGGTTTTTGGCAATCACCAGCGACGCTGATAATTTTGGTACCGGGCGAAGAGGGGATTCCTCTTTTGCAATACTCTCCGGATCCCATTTCAAGTATTCTGCATGCCGCAGCAAATGTTTCAACATTGTTTACCACTGTAGGCAATTGGAGATAACCACGTTCCACCGGGTAGAACCACTTGGTTCTGGGCTCGCCCCTGCGCCCCTCCATGGATTCGAGAAGTGCGGTCTCTTCTCCGCAAACGTAGGCGCCCGCGCCAAGTTCAATCCGGATATCAAAATCAAAGCCGTCGGTACCGGCAATATTCTTTCCGAGCAATCCGGCTTCCCGAAAGGCGACCAATTCATCTTCAAGGTGATTCAGTAGCCACTGGTACTCACCGCGGAGATAGATCATTCCATAAGTCGCGCCAACGGCAAATGCGGCAATGATCATTCCCTCGATCACAGATCCGGCCTGTTTATTGAGAAGTACCCGGTCCTTGAAGGTTCCCGGCTCACCTTCATCGGCATTGCATATGATCACCTTGGGATCTGAGGTAAAACTTCTGCAAGCATCCCATTTTTTCCAGGTGGGAAAAAATGCACCGCCACGTCCGGAGAGACCGGCAATTTTAATTTCTTCAATAATTGCCTGGCGACCGATTTTCAGGGCACGCCGGATTCCATTTCCCCGGAGGTAGGGTGTGAAGAAAACTGACTTGCCATCGGGCGGGGTAAATCGTATATGATCTGCGGGATGATCACAAATTTCAGCCGGATGAATTCCTTCTCGTATTTGCTGAATGATTTCCTTTACCCGAACCACGTTCAGATTGGTAAAGGGATAGAAGTCGATGAGCGCAGCGGGTTCCTGATCTGATAATCCGATGCACGCGGTAGGAAAGAGCCCGAATGTACCAGATATATCGGTACTGCCCATACGCGCACCGGTAGCCTGCTCAAATGCTGTTCTAACCCGTTCGTATCCCCGGAATTCTGAAATTACACTGGTATTCAGGTAAATGGTATGCTTACCGGCTGGCTTGAGGTGAAAGAAGTGATAGAAAGAGGCAACTCCCTGTATTTCAATTTCAGATACACGATGCTTCCTGGCCAAAACCCGGATGGTATCTGCGGAAATATATCTGTCCTGGCGCTGGTAATGCCATAATTCTGAAAGTAATCGCGCTCCTGGCGGATCGATAGGGAAAAATTTCTGTCGGGAAAGGGTATGCATGACAACGTGAATGCGTAATGATTGAATTTACCGCATATTCAGTCGGCGTCACATGACCTCTATCATTTCTTCAGATGTCAATGAACAGTGAATAATGAGCTTGTCCGGGATGTTCTTGTCAGGAGTTTACAATTCCAATTTTGGTAACTGTGGAAAGGACCTGATTCTCATTCGGAGCGATACTGAACATCAGTCCGAATGCATTTTCCGTCGAAGCAAGAACTCCGTCATTTTCTATTTTGAGCGGACATTTGCCATATTGGGAGTACGGCTCAATTGATGTGTAAATTTCATCACAAAGGTTGGTATCAAAATAAAACTGGGACAGTACCTCCCTGTTTTCACGGGTGGTAATTTTCACATGGATGTGCGGAACACGTCCTACATACCATCCAGGAAAAATGGTTGTAAAGGCCACTTCACCATTCGAATCAGATTGCTGTCTTCCACGTAAGAACTTATTTTCATTCACAGGATTCACGTGCATCTTGTCATCCATGGTTTCACTGTTGTTCAATAAAAACATAGCAGAGGCCCATTCATCATGCGTTATTTCTTCCGGATATCCGCTGTAGGTGCCTTCGGCATCACAATGCCAGATTTCTACGTTGGCGCCTTCAACCGGGGTGCAGTCGGGGTGATTTACTATTTGAAATTTTAGCTGAAGTTCTTTTCCTTTGCGGTCTTCCCGGATATCCGATCGGGCCGGAGAAGGAAAGAAAAAGGGCCCCTCAGTCTGCTGAACGGTAAGAATGCAATAGTCTTCTTCGCCGGGGGCTGAGGTAAGTAATTCCGGATTAAAATCACCTTTCATCAGTTGCCTTAATATAGGCCTTCGGAGGAGCCAGGTGCCCAGAACAGTCGTGCCTAAAATACCTGCTGTCCCAATGATAAATTTTCGTCTGTTTGATTTTGCCATAAGTTGTGAAGAGGAAGAGATTCGCGGTAATTACATCAAAATCAGGTAAATAACCAAGAAAAGAGTTACGATCACACGATTACCTTATACCCTCGAAGGTGGTATTCATGGCAGTCGTTCAATGCCCTCTGAAGGTATAAATTAATAGACAACTGAATTAGGTATTGATTCTGCAAAAACTGAACAATCAGTCAATACGATATTCACTGATCTCAAACAGGTGCCCATCCGGATCATAGAAGAAACACCGGGTTTCATTCCCCCGGCTAATTGGAGGTGTAATGAATTCAACCCCACGGCCTGAAAGAATTTCATAGGATTGCCAGCAATTGTTAACTCGGATGGTAAAGGAGTGGCTCACGACTTCTTTATTGCCCGGTGTTTTAAAATACGTACCGGGCTTGTCGTCTGTTGGCCCGCCGGGTTTTACCAATAAAATCCAATGTCCCATGAGTTGGATAACCGCAGAATCGCCGCCATATTCCCTGAAGAGGCTGGCGCCTAATGCTTGAAGATAAAAGTCTTTTGACTTTTCAAGGTCTGAAGTAACGAGTATGGTCGTGATTTCAGAACCTTGAAACGGATCCCGGGATTCATGCATTAATGGTGATTTTCATAATGTTGTTTCAGCAGATCTTCTGCGAAATCATTTGTGAGGTCACGAACCACCGAGTGGATATGATTGGCATTGTTCTGCGTATTATCAAATTCAATGAGCAGGGAAGGTCCCTGGATGCGATAGTAATGGCCACTACCTTCTGTGAGGCTGCCAGCCCAGGAAAATGACAGGTTGTCAATTCCGGCCGCTTCAATTTTAGCGCGAAGTCGTTTTGAAAATCCAAGCTCATAATTGTCGATATAAACATTTAGCAGGTCCATGAAAATCTCCTGTTGATCCTGTGTCATGGAAGGATACAGTATACCTCTTGGTTCCAGGGCCGTAGCAGTCCGGTTAGCTCCCGAAAATATGCCTTCCGGCGCTTCTTCGGAAAACCGTACAATTTTCATCTGCTCATCACTCATGGTACCGAGTAACCTAAAACCAAGGTCGGATTCAAGCTTCAGCACCTCGATTTTGTCAAAACCTTCTACATCCACTTTAGCCGGGTTCGTGCCGAAAAAGGATGGTGTTGAGGAAACGATCTGATTATCATTCAGCATGAAATTGAGCGATATGTGATGTCCTTCAAAGCGCCAGCCCCAAAACCCAGTATCAGAAGGTGTTCCGAAAATTGAAAAAAAATAATTCAGCGGATCCCTGCCCGGGCTTCCATCAGGCCATTTAAAACGGTTATTCTCGATCTTGTACAATACATTTTCCAGGGCCATAATTTCTGTTGTCTTACGAAGTCCCTCATCGCTGAGTGAGGATCTGATCAGGGAGAAAGCCATATCCTGCTGACTTTCATTCAGGTCATGAAAGTTAATCCCTTTCCTTTCGCGTGGAACAAAGTGAAAATTCATGCGTTCCTCGTCATTGAGACTGAAGAGCATGCGCTCCTTCAAAGGTTCGGATAGGTTTCTGATCAACGTGTTGGCTTCTGCGGCCAGATTTTGCGCATAAGAAGTGATGGCTGAGCCTGCTGTGAGGGTCAGCGCTATGCAAAGGGGAATAAATCGATAGTTCATGAATGTAGCGGTTAAGGGTTAAGGTGTTGGCGTGTTTATTTGAAATGATCAGTCATCCACTGCTGCTTCAACTAATACCTTGAATTTCCAGCCGGTAGGCTCTTCCCCGATATTCAGGGTTTGTTTCAGTAATATTCCAATAATGTTTTCTTTCGGATCGGCAAAATACTGGGTGTTGAATGCGCCTCCCCAACTGAATGTGCCTTCGCTACCTTCTCCTCCAATTCCTTCGCCGTGTTCATCAATTACTCTAAAGGCGAGACCATAATATGCCCCTGAATTACCCCAGATATTACCAATTTGATTGCTCATGATCGAACGAACGGTTGTGCGGCTTAGAAGGCGAACGCCATTCAATTCGCCTTTATTCAGATACATCTGTAAAAATGAAGCATAATCAGTGGCAGTACTTACCAGTCCCGCTCCCCCGCCAAAGTAGGATTTAGCCCCGGCTTTAGGGAAGTCGGAATCACCCAGTCCGCCCGACTCATAGGCTACCAGTTTGCCGTCTTTTCTTGTCATAACGTTTACCAGACGATCATATTTGTTTTCCGGGAGATAGAAATAAGTATCATTCATGTTCAGGGGTTTGAATATTCTTTCCTGAAAAAATTGGTCCAATGGTTTCCCGGAAATAATTTCAATCAGCCTGCCCAATATATCCAGCCCTTCACTATAGGTGAATTTTTCACCGGGATTATGGTGAAGGGGCATAGTTGCAAGCTTCTTTATGTTGTCGGCCAGCAGAACAGGTTCTTTTGTAATGCCATCCACAATCCCTGCTTTCTGATATATTTTGGTAAATCTTTTGTCGCCATCGATCACACCATAGCCCACTCCGGATGTGTGAGTAATCAGGTGCCGAATGGTTATGGGTTTATCCGTTGGTGAGATAGTAAAGGTAGAATCAGCCTCATTGAACGAGGCCAGAATACCCGCATTTTCAAACTCAGGGATATAGTTTGCGATTGGGTCATCCAGTTGAAATTTTCCTTCTTCCCAAAGCATCATAACCGCGGTTGCGGTAATAGCCTTTGTCTGTGATGCAATCCTGAAAATATCATCTGTTTTGAATGGGTCATTACTTTTGTTCATTCCAAAGGCTTTAAGATATACTATCTTGCCATTGCGGGCTACGAGGGCAACAGCTCCAGGGATCTCATTTTTTTCTATTGATTCCTGAAGCATCTTATCAATTCTTGCAAGTCTTTCAGAGGACATGCCAACGCTTTCAGGGGAAGCTTCAGTGAGGGGAGGGGAATTTTTGATTGACTTAGTCTGGGCATTCACCGTGATTGAGACGGTGAGCATGGCAATAAGGCATAAGTATTTCATGTATTGAAAGTTATAGCGAGAGGTTTGATTTTATAAGATAATCTTTTTTATAAAAAAAACCGCCATTGCTGAAAAGCAATGGCGGATGCAAATGCGGTATCTGAGAAGATTACTTTTCCCTGGCGGCCCTGAACTCACTGGTTTCGTACCATTTCGGGAAATAATCTTCGCTGGCCAGGGTGTTACCAACCTCATATAAAAGTTGAGCATCGAATTGAATTCCTGAAAGCGGCGTTTCTCCCGGGACATATTCATCAGCAGGCTGATGGTATTTATTTTGCAGGTAATCTTCCTTCTGCTCGGCAATATAATCTACTCCATGTTCGAAATCTTCATAGGACCCGCTTGCATACAATGCGGGTATTCCAATTTTCGCGAAGTTAAAATGATCGGAACGGAAGAAATATCCTTTTTCAGCATCGGGATCCGGTATAATATAGCGGCCCTGTTTCTCGGCAGCGCGCGCTGCATATTCATCCATTTCTGAATGACCGAAGCCTGTAATGGTTAGATCCTTCATTGGACCCGGACTTTCCAATGCGTCCATGTTGATATTTGCCACTGTCTTCTGCGGAGGATAGATAGGATTTTCTGCATAGTATGCAGATCCGAGCAGACCCTGTTCCTCTGCCGTTACTGCCAGGAAAATAATGGATCGTTCCGGTTGCGGCCCCTTGGTAAATGCTTCTGCTATGGCAAGCAGGCAAGCTGTTCCTGACGCATTGTCCACAGCACCGTTATAGATTGAATCTCCATTGATGGGTCTGCCAATACCAAGATGGTCCCAATGTGCTGAATATAAAATGTATTCATCTTGCCGTGTCGTGCCCGGCAGTACAGCGATCACATTTTTAGACTCATCACGTTTGATGGTATTGGTAATGTTTACTGAAGCGCTTTTTCCTAACGGGACAGGTTTAAAGTCGGGCTGGCGTGCGAGGGTTCTGAGATCATCTACCGAAATGCCTGTACCGCTAAAGAGCTTTGCTGTAGCATCGCCCGTTACCCACCCGATTACATCCGACTTAGGGGCATTACTTTCGAGGCTTTGCTGTGGACCAGTCCAGCTTGACTGCACCACATTCCAGCCATAGCTGGCAGGTTTGGTGTCGTGAATGATCAGGACTCCGGCGGCACCCTGCCGGCCACCTTCTTCATACTTGTAGGTCCAGCGGCCATAATAGGTCATCTCATTTCCCTTGAACAAGCTGGAATCCCCGGATTCAAAACCAGGATCATTCACAAGTACAACAGCAGTCTTGCCTGCCCAGTCAATTCCCTCATAGTCATTCCAGTCATATTCCGGGGCAACGATGCCATAACCCGCAAACACGAGCTCTGAATTATTAAGGCTTACCTCGTTCACAACCTTTGTCGTATTGGCTACAAAATCATCAAAAAAGGCCAGATCAAATTCTTCTGATCCTGTAATTCGCATGGTTTCGGAAGGGGTTCCGGTAATTTCCACAAGCGGTACTTCCTGAAAGAAACTTCCATTGTTTCCGGGCTCAAGACCCAGTGCTGAAAATTCCTTTTCCAGGTAATCAACGGTTTTTGTTTCGCCTTCTGAGAAGGGCATTCTGCCCATGAACTCATCAGACGCCAGACGTTCTATGTGTCGTCCAATCGACTCTTCCGAAACCGTGGCAGTCGATGTCTCTTCCGTTGTTTTTGTTGAGCATGCCGCAGCGATAGCAACCAGCAGCACTAATGAAGTGTGTTTCATGTTTATAATTGAGGTTAATTTTTCTGTAAAACGAGTTCTCCTGCGGATGGTATCACATTGAAAAGAACGTATTTACCATTCGCATCATCCTTAAAGATAGCCTGAATATTTTTACCGGTTGGATCGGTGATCGATATCTTTGTCCAGGATTCAGGAATATAGGTTTTAAGGGTTACAGGTACGTTGTATGACTCTGGATCAAGTTCAGTGCTTAGCCGGATAGAAATGCGGTTATCTTCAGATTTCGTTTCAATTACGGTATTTTTCCGCTCCCGGATATATTTAGTGACATTCCCAAACGTATCTACCCATAAGGAGTCGCGCTGATCGTTCACAAAACTGAAATATTGATCCAGCTCTTCTCCCGTTTTGGGCTCCCAGCCAAACTGGTCGACTCCATGAAAAACAAGCACGAGCCATACACCCGAACCGGATAAGGCTGTATTCACCCAACCTTTCATATCGTCGACACTGTGGCGGGTAAGTGCACCACGCTGCCATTGTACATACTCCTCGTCGGAATCCAGCGGTGATTTATCGCTGGATCTGTTTAATTCTTCAAGATAGGGTTCGGGCATCCTGTTTCGCAGTGCGGGATAAATGTCATAGGCATAAGACATAACCCGTTCGTTTTCAGTGCCGTACGGTCCTTCGGCAGAAAATGTGTATTCAGGGCCCAGGAATTTTTCAATATCAGCCTTGCTCTGCTCCAGTTCATATTTCATGTTAATCTCATCCAGTACTGCCAGCCGGGGATGAGTAACCGTATGGCTGGCGATTTCATGGCCATCTGCAGCGTAGGAACGATATTGTTCCCAGGTGGTGGTGTCTTCCACGTTATTGTGAAAAACAACATCATTAGTATCCTTCATCGAACCATTCCGGATTTTCGAGTAACCCTCATCCAGCAATTGATATGCTTCCTCTACTTTGCCCTGTTCATAAAGCGATCCTACACGGGCGTGATAGTCCTCTGCCTCGGAAGTGCCGGTAAAGGCGATGAGGGAAGCACGTTCAAAAAAATTGTTTTCGTTCGTTTCAATATCAGCAGTCTCTTTGATGATCTCTTCCGGTGATCGGCCAATAAATTTACCTGGTTGAGAACCCTCAACCTTTCCGGTAATAATAAAGAAGGTACCCTTCAAATTATATTGATCCATGATAGGTCTGGCAACGGTCAGCTGGTTTATAATGCCGTCATCAAAGGTGATGGACAAAGCCGCCTTTTTGTCGTCCGGCCATTTGGTAATGACGGTTTCACCGGAGTGTCCTTCTTTCTCCGGGGAGCAGGCAAGTACAAGACATGATAAAAATAATACTGTAAGAGCGTTTTTCATTTCTGTGAAATTATAATTAACGGTAAGTTAGTTTGCGCCACAATGCTTCCAGCGGCCCCTGTTTATGGGTTTTCATCCACCATGTACTTGCTATCAGCTGGAATATCCAAATACCCGATACGATAAACAGAAGCTCATACCTGTTGAAGGTATTATACCTTCCGAATCCATATCCATAGAATATCAGGGCACAAATAATGCTTTGCATAATATAGTTTGTCAACGCCATTCGCCCGGCAAGCGAAATAGGGTTGAGGTCTTTTCCTTTCAAAACCTGGTGGTATAAACCATTCAGCACCAGGATATAGGCAACTCCCAACGTTTCCTTTGGCAGCGTGAACAACCATGATTGCCATACATTTTCTACCGGTTCGAAGTAGTGAAATGTCCAGTGATCATAGCGTAAATAATTGATTACAAGGGCAACGAAAAACAGAAGGAGAGTGGTTGACCAATACAATTTTTTATTCCTGATGTCTGAAAAAATTCCGGTTTTATAGAGAATAATACCAAGTATCATCATGATCAGGGTTCTGAAGAGTATTCCGGGGTATAGTATGTTTCCCTTATGTACCCCTGAGTGGTCAGCGTTTATCGTGATACTTTCAACAAGGCTTTTTCTCACAGTGGCAGTATCGGTTACGGCAATACCTTTTGATGTCCTCTTTTTCCATATCTCAATATCTTCAGCCTGTTGCCCCGTACGGTCTTCAGCGGGCAGACGCTGTGCCAGTATTGCCTGCTCATGGAGAAATTCTATCCTTTTGGCATTCTGATAACTGTTGTAGAACAAAATACCAGTAAAAATGAGGACCGTAATCATCAACTGTTTCAACTTGAATGATCTGAACGGGAACAGCAAAAAACCGCAGATGGCATAATGATATAATACGTCTCCATCCCAGATCACGTAAGCATGTATTACTCCGAAAATAAAGAGCCAAAGGAGACGTCGGGCATAAATGTCCATGGCTTTCAGTCCGAGCCCCTGTAGCCGCTCCAGGAACATGAAGAAGCCTACTCCAAAAAGCAATGTAAACATGCTGAAGAACTTTCCCTGTGCCAGAAAGTAAACCCAGAAACGGGTATTTGCATCGACCGCGGAATCAAATCCATATTTGAACGGACTCCATGGGTCATCATAGGCAAATGATTCAATATTGATCACCAGTATTCCGAGGACTGCAATTCCCCGAAGGAAATCCAATGAACCAAGTCGTTTGGTCGCCTGTATGGGCTGAGGATCATTTAGATTACCCTGCATTTGATGTTAAAGATTGAGCCAGTAGTTAAGTTTAATCACTATCGCCCTGTTTTTCACCTTAAAATTATTGGAATAGTAGTTATCCGTGTAGACAATGAATAGATCAGATACAGGGGCATATCGCCATTGAAAACGGGCGTTAAGATTTACATTATCGATCTGGTTATTGTACTGAAGCCAGGTAGTGAGAAATATCTTGTCGGTAAATGTGACATCGAGACGGGGCCCAACCAGCAGAAAGTCTGAATTATTTTCTTCTTCATCGAAAGTCAGACGGTTAAAATCGGCCGTCACAGCGATACTTCCATAGGGTTGAAAACGATAACTGAGCGAACCCTGGAGGTTTGTAAGCGTTCCATTGAAAAATCCCCCATACTTCACGCCGGCATTATAGGTCCACCGGTTGCGTCGGTCTGATGTCATTTGAAACTCAACCTGGCGAAAACGGTGCTCTGATCCGGCCGGCAGGGGCTCTTTATCGTTATTAGTAGGATCGAATGGTTCGGTCAGCTGGATAAAACTTTCTTCGTAACCAACCTGATAGCTTGCGGTATTCAATAATAACAGCTCATAGTTCAGACTCAGAATATGATCGGTAAACCCCCATCCTTCGGTGAAATAGAATTGATTGCGCAGGGTGGGGCCATGTCGGTTCACCACGGTTGATTTAGGGAACCATTTATAACCGACATCCGGATTAAGCCGCAGGTATCCCGTTCGGGGAACAAATCCTACCTCGGCGACATAATCACTTCCCACATATTGATGTTCCCATTCGAACGTGAGGTTCTGACCCGTGTATTCCAGTTGTAATCCATGCGAAAGATCCTGCTGATCCGGTGTGAAAGACCCATGTAGAAATACTTTTCCTTGCCAAAGATTGTTTGCAGAGAAGAGATTGAAGTCGGCACCCACGACCCTGTTCCATTTATTGGCCAGGCTATCGCCCTGCATCACGTCAAGGCCATCACGGTTCACCACCATGAATGCAATATTGGATCGCTCCATTACGCGCCGCTGGAAGGCCGCCACAAAATAATTCTGTCCGGGATAATTCACGCTGTCTACCCGATTGGTGATCATGTCCAGCACGCCGATCCGCCAGTCCTTATTGATCTTTCCGCTCAGGCGTGCCCCTGTAAGGATCGGATTGGTAAGCCCGATTCGTCGTGAAAAGAACGGGCGAATATTGCGGTCACCAAAGTTGGCAAACAGGTCACTGTTTTCGAGGAAAAACTGCCGGCGTTCCGGAAAGAATAATTCAAACCTGCTCAGGTTCGTCACCTGGCGATCCACTTCAACCTGTGAAAAATCCGGGTTCAGGGTAAGGTCCAGATTAAGCGAGGAGGTAACGGCGATCTTGGCGTCAAATCCCGCATCAAAGGTATAGTCGGTTTCACTGCCTTCTTCCTGATTCTTGATTGCTCTTCCGGATACATAGGGTATTACAGATATATTTGTTCCTGGTGGTGGAGGTGGCTTATCCCAGTGAAGGGTACCAACGAAAGCCAGTGAAGCGCTTGGAAATTGCCTGGGAACCGGGGCCCAGGAGGATTTTTCATTTCGCTTGTTGTCTAAACGTGAGAAATTGATGCCCCACTCATCTATACCTTCCTTGTACCGGATCGATTTGAAAGGTATCATATATTCATGTACCTGGCGTCCCTCTTCCCGGTTAACTTTTGAAAACCATTTATTGTCCCACTCAAGTCCGACTGTACCACCGTCGGATTGCAAACCATCCCATTGTGCCCCGCCTGCAGATGCACCAAAGGAAAAGCCGTTGGTTTTATCCTGAAACGTGTCCATGAAAAAGATGAAATTATCGTTAGCGGAAAAATTAAAATCACGGCGCAGCGATGCGATCAGGTTCTTGCCGGGCAGATCATCCCAGCAAATTACTGCCACATATATGTTTTCCTGGTCATAGGTCATCATAACTTCTGTTTTTGCTTCCGCAAAACCAGTATCCATAGGGGTAATTCTGTAAAAATCCTTTGCAACATCTGCTGTCTCCCAACTTTTCTCATCCAGAATACCATCAATTCTGATCGGATCTATTGCTTCCTTGATATTCAGATGAAATTTTTCAGAATTATTCTCCTGGGCCCGGAGTATTCCAGCGGGAGATATCAGTATTAAAAATATGAGAAGAGCTCTGTTCACTATGATTGTAAACAGGAAGGTTAGTTAAATGCCAATAGATTTCAAATTCAATTTTTATGACAGGTATATAAATGTTTTGAATTGAACCGGTATCGCCGGATGCGTCCTAAACAGGTTGTAGAAACAACCGGCGAATATTGGAAACCGAATTGGCATATTCCGGTTTCGCCGACATCCGTTTCCACTCCGGATGGTCAACGAATACCTTCCAGTTGGCGTCCCTTTCTTCCATATCTTTAAACCCAAGCATGTAAACGAGGCTTGGCCGGAACGGTCCGCTGATCATATCCCCGAAAAACACAGGATGAAGTCCGGTTTTATAGAAGAGATCGATTTCTTCGACATTAAACATCTTTATTTTACGGCGTGTTGCATCTTCCGAGTAGCCTTCGTAGGTGCGCAGTTCAAAAATTGATGCCCCTTCAATCGGGTTATTCATTTTTGGAAGACCGTCAAATGCAAGCAGGAGTGATGAAGTGTATCGATTATACAACGGGCGGTCTGCGGGTATAGCATCATATTCCTGTGCGGCAGAATTGAAGGTTTGATCGTTTTGCAGATTTTGCCCGGCCAGGTAAATGGCTACTGTAGGATAGGAAATCAATACGTGCAGATTTGAAGGGTTGCTCATGCCATATTCGCTGAAAAGGATGAAATGATTGACACCTGTTCGCTTCAATGCCGGCTGTAGCACATCCTTCAGATAATTGACAAGTAAAGATTGGTTGCTTCCAAATTTCACCTCATACGTTCTGAGCTCATAAAGCTCTTTTTCCTCGGCAAGAGATGAGGTGGCCGATGCCTTTCCAAATGTCATGGAAAGAGGTATTGCTGAAGTAAGGGAAGCGGCCTGAATAAATTTGCGTCGTTTCATGAGGCATGGTCTTTAGTTCAGGTGTAAGTTACAAATAACCCTTGAATGACTTTATTCAATAACCTCAAATCGTTTATACATATTTCGCTCAAGCGCTTGTGGCACTTCAGATATAAGCAGGTAGCTCCCGGTTTGAAGAGAAGCGCTGAAGTAACCCGTCTGACCGCCCGGTAATTCCTGTATGCCCCCCAGAAAAGTATAACCTTCTGGTGCCGGTGTTCGCAATGCTGTAAAATCTGCTGCGTTCAACCAGGCAGCCAGGGGAGCGATATCTGTATCGGCAGCGTCAAGGCGGACAATGTTAACATCATGTCCCATCATATTTTCGTACTTCTTCTGATCCTCAAAATGGACTGAAAATGTATACTCACCAGCCGGAATAGTATCGTTGAATTGAATTCCATTTGTGCTGGAAACAGAGATTCCCAAATCAGATGGAAGATCTTTCAGGGAAGATACAGCATCGGTTACGATAACTTCATTCAGCATACCCATCAGTGCATGAGGCCGGCCATTGGGCATACGAACATAACATTCCATGGCATATCTGCCCGGCTCCAGGAAAAATGTGGCATCTGCTTTACTGGCAGGGCCGAGAAGACCGACGCCACCTACATTTTCTACCTGGCTAAACCATTCCGGTATCTTGCCGAATTCCTGGAACCCTTCATCCATTTTGCCTTCGTCGAAAAGATCAAGTGCATTTTCAAAAACAGAAACAATATCGCTTTTATAATTCTCCAGGGTGATGCCCTCCGGTAATTTTTCAAAAACAAAAAAATGGATGTCCCCCGACTGGTTGTCGTATTCAAAAGTATGCCAGCCCGATGGAATCGTATCCGGCAGGTTGAACTCCATCGATCGGGTAGTCACAACTATCGGGGTGTAAGCAGGAGTTTCAGCTTTATCATTGCTTGTCTCAGTGCTGCATCCACAAAACAGAACCAAAGAAAAGCCGATCAGTATATGAAGGTGTTTCATTAGAAAGGTTTTTTTCCAATAATATAGTAAGTATGCGGCTTTTATGTCAAGTGACAGGTTCGAGTTCGCCAATTAAATTTTATCATAGAATCAACATCAAAGCTATAAAGACGGTCACCAAAAATCTCGCAGAGCGTTTCAATATCGCAGGTCTTATTTAGAATCGTTTCTGCTTTTACTCAGATAGGCCATCAGTTGGCGCAATTCTTCGTCATTGAGTGAATTGATCAGGCCCCCGGGCATCAACGATACCGGAGATGGCACCTGGGATTCAATGTTATCGGCAGCAATGGAAATTTCATCATTTCCAAATGGATTCACATTCACATATGCAGTATCATCGGTTGTTCGTGTTGTTCTTCCGACTACAGTATTCCCGTCTCTCAGCGCAAATAATGTTGCAGCATATTGGTCTGAAATTGACATACTTGGCGAGATCATTGCCATTAACAGGTCATAATTGGAGAAACGCGTACCTGCCTGTGTGAGGTCCGGACCTACATTACCGCCCAGGCCATCCATGCTGTGGCAGGATGCGCAGAGCAGCGCTTTGTATAACTCCTCGCCACGTTTCAGGTCTTTTCCTTCGAGCTGACCGTTCACAGCCTCCAGTGCCATGCTGATTTGCCAGTTTTTTCCAGGACCTGATGGAGGAGGAACATTTGAATCGTACGAGGGCTGGTTCAAAAGTGCTTCCCCCGAAATCTCAGCCAGTTGTTTACGTTCATCAGCCGGAACCTGATCCAGCGCCTCCAGGCGGATGCGCTCTACAAAACCAATATAACTCCACCCTCCGCTTTTTTGTAAAGCCCGATAGAACCACCGGAAATATCGTTCCCGAAGTTCCGGCGTCCAGCCGGACTCCTGATGGCTGAGTGCTCGTGCCAGGGCGATTCCCTGCTCAGCTGGCCTGTTTTCATGCATCGCTTTGATGGTAGGACCGTATTGTTCACTTCGTTCCAGCACATCTACCGGGGTGAGGTCGGCTTCAATGGTCGCCTCGGCCTGCTCCATTAAGGTGAGTGTAGGCTCAATTACTTCCGCATGGTCGAGATAGACAAGCATTTCGCTCATCTCCCGGTCAAGGGCGGCATTGCCGCCTGGATATGCGGGCAGGTTTGAACGGATGTCATTGTCTGGTGCGCCGAGCCTTGAAAAAATCAGGGCATATACGCGTACGAGGGCCAGCTTACTCTGGAGATCCAGCTTTTCGGGATCGACTGATTTAAGTTTTGAAAGTAAGGGATTCTTCAGACGGACATCATTCGAGTGTGCAGCCGCGATGGCAGCTTCAAATATGATGGAGGGTTGACTTTCTGCCTCAAGTTTGGAAAGCCATGAATCTGCAGGATGTTTCTCCAGGGCAACGCGCGCTGAATAACGGATGAAACGGTCATCGCTTGAAAGTCCGTTCCAGATTTCGTCCAACGGCACAGCAGGTTCCATAAGCGCATGCATCGCTGTGCGTGCCGAACTATTGGCGGAAGCCATTTGAACAGGATCGGTTGCAGCATTACCGGTATACCGGACACGGTAGAGATAGGAAGTTCCTCTTCTTCCCCCGGTGGTGAAATACATATTGCCATCCGGAGCGATAACCAGATCGGTGATTGCCAAAGGTGTGCCGGATAGGAATTCCGACTTTTTAGCGGAGTAGGAGGCTCCGTTTTCCGACAGATCGACTTTATAGATCGTTCCGAAACTCCAGTCGGAAATATACAGACTGCTCTGATATTCAGCTGGAAATTTTGCGCCATAACCAAACGTGATTCCGGTAGGTGAGCCCTGTCCGATGTCGATAACGGGAGGCAGGTTGTCGGGATAATATGCGGGCCATTTCCCTGAGCCTGTTCGCCACCCAAATTCTGCACCGGGTATGACATGACATACTCGTGTTGGCCGATACCAGGGAGATCCCAGATCCCATTCCATATCTGAGTCATAGGTGAAAAGCTCACCTTCAACGTTGAAAGCAATATCATAGGCATTTCGAAATCCTGAAGCAATGACGTTCCAGGATTGTCCATCATCGTCTGATCGCGCAATCCATCCTCCCGGAGGCTTTATGTTGTTGGCATGTCCGCGGGGGTCCAGAATTGCCGGGTACAACCGGTCCTCTTTCCAGTTCGCATTTAAAATTGATGTGGAGTTTTCGGGTACCAGTGTATGGTTTCCGGCAATGAGATAAAGTGACTTCCCGTCGGGGCCTTCAATAATGGCGTGTGGACCGTGTTCGCCTTCGCCTTCCAGGGAAATCAATTGTTTCACATCATCCAGTTCATCGTCACCATCTGAATCAGTGATCCTGTAAACCCCGCTTCCATTGAAGGTATCATTGGGGCGGGCGTTTACGGAAACGAACAGACCTCCGTCTTTCCAGAGAAGTCCCTGGGCGCTTCCGATATTAAGGTTAATGCTATCTACGGTTACCCCGGCACCTTCCAGGGTAATGCGATACAAGCGGCCATATTGATCTGAAGTAATTAACCGGCCATTGTCATCATAGGTCAGAGAAACCCATGAACCCTGTCCGTGTTCTGTTGGAGAGTATAACATAGTGGCTTCGAATCCTTCAGGAACAGTGATTATGGGGTAATCGCCATTAGCAGGATTGCCTGTCTCTTTTGTGGAACAGGAACAGTAAATTATGCAAAAGACGAGGGTAATATTCAAAAATTTCATTCGGGTCGATTCAGGGAGGTTAAAATTTTACGAGTTCACTGTGACTGAATTGGAACAGCTCATTCTTCAAGTTGATTCAGGAAGGTTCGCTGGACAGCAATCGTTTTTTCGGGGTTGCCCCAGGTAGTGAGATGAACTGCATTATCTATTATTTCCACCTTTGATCCGGGGACCATGTCTGCCCATTTACGTACATAACTTTCCTTTATTTCGTCGAATTCGCCCGCAGTGAACAGGGTTGGTACATTGATCTTTTTCAGGGTTTCAGTAGCGTCAAACGTTTCCAGTGTGCCAGTAACGTTAAACTCGCTGGCTCCCCACATATACCCATAAATCTCATTGTTCATCGTTGTAATTGTACTGTCAAAATCAGCCGCTGGCGGATTAGCTCCCCAGACATAATTTTCGTAAAACATATTCATGGCCGTTTCATAACCAGGGTTACTGAAATCACCAGAAATTTCTGCTTCATTGATTGCTTGTTTCAGGGAATCAGGGAAGGACTCCAGTAATTCCCGGGTACTGCTCATCCAGTCCTGGCTTACCAGGCACGGACTGGCAAAGGTAAGGGATGCTACGGCATCCTGGTGCGCTTCATAATAGGCTGCGGCCAGCATAGTGCCCCATGAATGACCCATAATGTGCCATTTTGAAATACCAAGATGGTTTCTCAATGCTTCCAGTTCACCAACGAACCTGTCCACAGTAAATAAGGTTGTATCACTGATATAATCAGATTTTCCACATCCCAGTTGATCGTATCGTATCACGGGCCTGTCTGAACTCAGATCCTCAAATGGTTTCAGGTAAATGCTTCCCACACCTGGTCCACCGTGTAATAATACCAACGGAACGGCATCACCGCTGCCGGAAACTTTATACCATATTTTTCCTCCTTCGACTTCTGCGAAACCTTCCCCTGCTTGAAGAGTGTTGGTGGATTCCTTAGGTTGACATCCTGCAACGAGGATGAGTGTGAGTAAAGCGAGTGCAAAAGGAATGAGGTAGTGATTTCTTTTTGTCATAAACGTGTTTTTTGATTGAAACAATATACAAAAACTATTGAGTTTGGAAGGCGTCCTGATCAGGCCTCAATAAATTCTTTTTCCTACTTTTAGCTGATAGCAGACCTGTGAGAGGTCCGATGAGCAGGGCTAAAAATATATATTGGACAGGGATGTTGTTTTGCAAAACATTCAGAAGCTGGATGCTGAATATGGTAATAGAAAAGCCAATACAATTTACAATGGTTAGTGCTGTTCCTTTGTTTTCCGGGATCGCGTTTTGAGCTACAAGTGTAGAGAAGAGGGGTGAATCTGCGATGACCACCATTCCCCAGCAAAGAAGAAATATGAGAAAAACTAACTGCGAGCCGGACATGAAGGCAACCGGACTGATCAGACAGCAAATTCCGGAAAGCGAAAGGGCGGTAAGTGCGGTACGTTTCGTTCCGAAGAGTTGTGAGAGATATCCTCCCGCAATACATGCGAGGCTGCCTGCGCCGATAATCAGGAATGACCAGAGCGGTATTGAAAATGTTGCCTGCGGGTGAAGTGACTTATAGGTTGTGAGCATTACCGGAACGAAAGCCCAAAAGGCATACAGTTCCCACATGTGTCCGAAATAGCCAAAAGCGGCTGAGCGGAAATCAGGCGCACTGAATACTTTAAAAAAAGCTGAAAACTGGAGTTTCTGACTTTTCCTTCGAAAGGGGCCATCAGGAACTAAAATTAATATCAGCGTTCCACCAAGAATTGCAAGTATTGATGTTATGATCAGCACAGATTTCCAGGGCAGGGAACCGGTCCATTGATTCAGCAGGTGGGGAAAAGCCGTACCCAGTACAAGAGCTCCAACGAGAAATCCCAAAGATTTACCCAGTCCCTTGTCAAAATAGTCTGAAGCTATTTTCATGCCCACCGGATAAATCCCTGCAAGGAAGAATCCGGTAGCGAAACGCCAGCTGATCAGCGTGGCGAAAGTGTTAAAATCCAATATGGTTAAGCCATTAAACAAAGCGCCAAATAGAGCGCTGATAAAAAAGACCCGGGAAGGGGAGTACCGGTCGGATATAGTGAGCAGGGCAAATACAAGCGTTCCGCAAATGAAACCGAATTGAACAGCCGAAGTAAGGTGTGGAAGTGCTGAGGAGGGCAGGTCATACGTGGCAACAAGTGATGCCATCACGCCATTACCGGCAAACCAAAGCGAGGTACAACAAAACTGTGAAAATACGATGACAGGAAGGATATGGCTTCGCACAGGCATGGCCGTAAGATAAAAAGATTTAATTATCAATGGGGGTATCAGGAATCATTAAAATAGTTACCGTTGCGAATGACTTAAATCAGTGTAAAAGAGTCCTGATTGGTTTACATTAAACCTGCCGGAATAACAAGAAGTGTAATCATGCCTACCATGTTTATTGAGGCCGTGAGATCTACCATACAGAACAATCTCTCCAGGGAGCATTATGGGGTGAATGAGTTGGCAGTGGATATGGGTATGAGCAGATCACAGCTTTTGCGCCGGATTAAGGAATCCACAGGGCTTTCTGTCTCAGAATTTATTCGAAATGAAAGACTCGGAGAGGCACGAGTTTTATTAAAAACAAGTGACCATTCAATTTCTGAAATTGCTTATTTGGTTGGCTTCAGCAGCCCTTCCTATTTTGTCAAATGCTTTCATGATAGCTATGGTGAAACGCCCGGGGATTTTCGGTCAGGACCGTCTGAATTAACCGGGACGCCGGAACGTCGAAGATCGGTTCCTATGCTGGGCATTATTTCACTAACAGGTGTATTTTTAATTCTGGCGATCTTGCTGGGAATATATTTTCCCCTGAATCGCGATGAGGTACCAGATTCAATTGCGGTATTGCCATTCTCAAACCTGAGTGAAGCGGAGGAATTTGTTTCCGATGGCCTTACTGAATCGGTCATAAATGATCTTGCAAGTGCAGACAGGTGGCGCGTTATATCGCGGGCATCGGTAATGCGCTTTAAGGATGATTTTCCAGGAACTGCGGAAATTGCCAGGCAACTGGATGTTGACCTGATCGTTAGTGGCTCCATTCAGCAAATAAAGGACAGTATCTGGGTAAATATTCAGCTCATAAAACCTTTGCCTGAAGAACATCAACGATGGATTAAGCGATATTCCTTTTCCAACATTGATATATTGAGTCTTTCGGAACTTATATCTGCCGATATTAAAAATCAACTTGACCCTGAATTTCCGGTGCTTTCAGAAATGGAAATAAATGAGTATTCAGAATCAAGAGAGTTGTATCTGAAGGGCGCTTACTTCCTGCAACATGAAACCCCTGCTGGACTGGAAAAGTCGATAAAATATCTGCTTCAATCTATCCAGCTGGATTCAACATATAGCCCGTCCTTTTCGGCACTTTCCAGGGCGTATATTTCACAAAACCGTTTTCTACAGGATATCGGGGAAAAGAAAATAAATCACGAAAAAAGTCTCAAGGCTGCAAGAAATGCATTGGCATTAAATAAAAATTCCGCATCGGCCTACATAGCGATGGCCAGGGTTAATCTATTGATCGACTGGGATTGGGGCGCGTTAAAGAGGAATTTGCAGCAAGCCCTTATGATCAATCCAAGCCTTTCAGAAGCTCATGAGTTGATGTCTCATTATTACGCCTTGCAGGGTGAATATTCACAAGCCATTGAAGAGGCCGCTACAGCCCGCAGACTGGATCCATTAAACCCTGCAGCCGGAACGTTACTGGCTGATCGATATTATATTGCATCTGAACTCGAAAATGCCATCGACACCTATCAGGGGGTATTGGAGCTTTTTCCTGATTACAGCTATGCCTGGGACGGTCTGGGTTACGCATATTTTTACTCAGGCAATAAACAACAAGCCTTAAAGTGCTGGCAAAATTTTCAGAATGTCATTGGCAATGAAGTTATCGCAGAATTTTATACGGAACAATCCTTTAACAGCAGTCTGCGCTATTGGCTGGAGAAAGCAATGGGCCCAACACCTCAGACCTGTTCAAACCCGACAGTAGTTGCGACAGTATATATGATGCTGGATCAACCTGTGGAGGCCATTGATTATCTTGAAATCGCCTTTGAGTTTCGGGATGAAAGGCTTCCGCTAATGCTGATAAGACCGGATTTCTATAATCTTAGAATTAATCCGAGGTTCAAATTCATTGCCGGTCAACTGGATATAACCCTGCCGGAACCCGCCTTCAGTACTGATCTCTGAAATGAAATTGCCTGCTGCGCCATCAGTCTTATTTTGGTATTAAAATTGACATGATTCGCTGCAAATTTGATAAGAATGACATAGCCTGTTTAGCGAAATTGATCCTGTAAATTAAACAATCAGAGCTATGAGAAACTTTATAATTTTTACAGGAATTTGGGCTTTGTCTTTCTTGCTTATAACAGCATGTGAAGACAGTGTCTATGATGAAATTGTTGAAGAACCCGTTAGTGAAACAGTTTCTTCCGATCAAAAAGGCAACGATCAATCCAGGGTCTATGGGTTTGACCAGTGGGGCTATAACTGGAATGCGCATCACTTTAATGGTAATGTCTGGAATGCTATCGTTGCAGATTACCTCTACCAGGGTGAGTTCTTCTGGCGGATTGATCCCTATACCGGGGATGATGAATCCTATCTTGAAAAATATCCGTGGGCTGATCAGATGCCATTTTGGGCATACAGGAATATGGAACTCGTCATGCACTGGAATGAGGGTCTGATTTCAAAGGATGGTGAATATCAGGATTGGCTGGATTCAGACGCATGGATCACATTCCACTACAAGCTTGGTAAGGGAAGTGATAAATGGTTTCAATTTCAAAAGTTTGTGGCGGCAAAATCAACGGATTATATAAAAGACGGTATGTGGTACGACCAGGATGGTAATCTTATTGGAATATTTCACGATTGGGATACGCTCATAATGATAGAAGTCCATGACGCCGGTCAACCACCTTATTTCAAAAGCCCTCTAAGTCCGGGTTTAGGAAAATATAAGCTCCGATAGTTGGCTTACTTAAGCAAAGCGCGGATCATTTTGGTCCGCGCTTTCATTTTACAGACCTGTGTTATTATCAAATGGAGAATTTGAAATATATATTTTTTCCTGCATCTTGACGGCCATGCGTACTTTTTTAAAAGGTAATAGAAGAAAGTCTCTTGACCGGATTCGGCACTACCTGGGTTATGCGGTAGGTGAGATTGTCCTGGTAGTGATTGGTATTCTGATTGCCCTTCAAATCAATAACTGGAATGGATTCAGAAAGGAGAGGAATCTTGAAAAAGAGATCCTGGTAGAAATTAAAAAATCACTTCTTTCAGACATCGAATATGAGTTACAACCGGAAATTGACCAGGCGCTTCAGGACGTCAGGAATTCGAATGAGATTCTGTTTGTATTGGATAATATGAAGGAAATGCCTGATTCCATAAGTCTTAAATTCCGTTCATTTATGTTTAGCAAGGACCTCGTTTGGGGGGTGACTGCCAACAAAACACTGGAGAATGAGGGCATTAAGGTCATCCAGAATCCATTGCTGAAAGAACGAATTGTAGAACTATACAATGTTAAATTTCCTTCTGCCAGGAATGCCGTTGACAATTTTGGAAATAATCTTATTGAATATTTCAGGCCAATGATGAGGGATCGATTTGTTTTCGCTTATAAAGATTTGGACTCAGTTCAATATTACCCGATCGATTATATCACATTGCGCCAGGATCAGCTTTTCCTGAATACGGTTCAGACGGCACGGCTAAATTTTAGAAATATCAGCAGGACATTGCTAAACCTCAGGCAGGAAATACTGGATACTGTTGAAATGATTGACAAAGAGTTGGAGGACAGCTGAGTTCTGGTTTGTCCATCGGCAAAAGGTTGTTTGAACGGCTTCGGGAAGAACCTTCCTGTCAGCAGCCTAAATTATTTAATCGAAGTATGTATGTTCTTCAGAATACTCCATGAATTTTTTTCAATGTCCCACTGGTTGTAGTTTCCTGCTGTGGTAACAATGACCATATCATTTTCGGAGTCAAAGAAAATGCGCTGATCACCATTTCCGACAGCAGCAGGAATTACATGTTCTCCATTTGAGTCTTTTAAATTGTACGTCCAGAATTGGTAACCATATCCTCCGCCACCGGGTCTTTCTACATGGGGGCTAAGTGATTCTTCAACCCAGGAAGCGGGAATAATCTGATCTCCATTATACATCCCTTTGTTGTGATAAAGAATTGCTAATTTCAACAAATCCGGCGAAGTGAGTCGTAAGCCGGATGCTGCGGCAGGCATCTCTGAACCAGGAAAGGTTGTCCATTCAGACCGCGTGATTCCTATTGGAGTGAAAACGTATTCCTTCGCAAATTCATGGACATTTTTTCCGCTCACTTTATGAATAATTTCCGCCAGAATCTCTGTGGTCCCACCGCTGTAATTCCATTCGGTTCCCGGGGAGGTGACCATCTTTCTACTCAGAATGAAGTCCACCTTATCCGGGCTTTCATCCATCTGGATTTCGCTGTTTTCTGGATTTGTGTAGGGAACATTTTCATTCCACTCCAATCCCGCAGTCATTGTAAGCAAATCCCTGATCGTAATATTTTCGCGGCCATCATTTTTGTACTGCTGATAGTCTTCAAAAAAGTCGAATACGGATTGGTCAGTACTTTTAATCAAGCCCATATCGATAGCTATTCCTATACAAGCCGAAACGACACTTTTTGAAACACTCCGCATATCATGAAGAACTGTATCTGTGTGCTGAACAAAACCAATCTTTTCACCCCAGATCTCATCTTCTCCCGGAAAGTATTCTTCGACAACCAGGCTATCATTCTTGTAAATAAGCAGACTATGGCGATTCGGATAAACCCCCGATCGGATACTGTCAAGGAGTAAATTAATATTAGCCATATCCAGGCCGATGTCCACGGATTTGTCCGGTTCATTCGTGGGTGGTTCCGAAGTATTACATCCAATTGAAAAAGTGAGCAGTATGATCAGGAGGATTCGGGCTGGATTCATATGAATTTAAGTGTGGGTGGTAAAGTGGTTATTTTTTCCTTTTTGGTGGAGGAAGTTCTTTCACAGTAATTTTTACAAGTTCACAAAGCCAGTCCCTGTCTTCCAGTTTGTCCTCTATTAAAAAACTGTTTTTTGCCCCGGGATAGGGGGGAGCTTCAGCCGGTTTTCCAATAAATGCCCTTCCGCCTTCCGTTGGTTTTACAAAAAATCGATTGTCACAAATCAAACCAAAAAACACCCCGTCGAGGTAGACGCCATATTCCCCGAACATTTTTTTAGCAAACACGTCTCCGGCAGCTTCAAGCTGGTCTGTAACGAAAGAAACAAATTCCTGGTCTGAAGCCATAAATCCGAATTAAATTTCGATAAGGTACAAAATATTACCATCGGGATCGCAAAAGGAATTCAGATTCGCCTGATCATTTTTATTTGGTTGCATCCTTAACCCTTTTTCCATTAAGTCTGACGTAGCTTTTTTTAAATCCGATACCCTGATTCCTATCTGAAGGTTATTTCCCTGAATAATTTCATCGGCAGTCGGATGAAGTCCCAGGTTAATGCCCGGGCCTTCAATGTCTGCCCAGTTGTTGCCAAACCGGTGTTTCAGTGTAAAACCGAGGGTTTCGGTATAGAATCGTATCGATGCTTCCAACGAATGGACCATGATTGTCAGGTTACAATTGATTATTTCCATAGCGTAGAATGTATTATCGTTAGTATGGTTAGCCTTTATTCAACCAATTCCCTTTTCCATAAATTTTCAAGTTGCGCTCTTAATTGTTCATAAACGGGCTGATAATCTTCCGAAGATTCAGTGCTGAACTTAAGTGAAACACTGTCAGGGTAGTGCCCCATTGAAATAAAATGGTTATCCATCGTATCCCTTTTGTTATAGAAAGTTGGTGTTTCCCCCTGGAAATCATAGAGATGCTCCGAAAGAATATGCGTGTAACCCGTTGCATCATTATTGATGATGGATTCCCATTTCAATTTCCGAACAGCCTGTATATCGTTACTTCTATTCAACAGGTAATGGGTGAATGTAAATCCATATTCTCCACAGGTCAGGGAATCAACCACGATGATCCTTTTATTTCCTGTGAAATGATAAACGTCCCCAAAACAATCACCGCCGCCGTAGGCATAAATACTGTCCAGCGTCATTCCATCTGTCTGAAAGACTGAAAGACCTGACATATCAATGACTGCCTCAGCAAACTGATTGTCATTACCAGCTTCTGTTGAGTTACTATTTTTCTGACACCCTGCGACAATAAGTATCAGGATAACAAGCATATCGTATTTCATAGGAGAAGTTAATGAAATACGCGATAAAATTTCTGTTTAGCGTACGGATTCGGCCATTTTTTCCTGTATTTTAAGAAGGGTCAACTGGTAGTTATAGTTCTCGCAATGTCCTTTCATCGGGGAAAATTCCACGACCGCGTCTGACTTCGGGTTTTCAGTAGTTTCCAGGAAATCAGCAAAGGCACGGGTTGCGGGATTAAGATAGAAGTTATCCATATCACCCATCCAGATATATACTTTGCCCTGAATTTTCGGCCCCAGTGTTTCCCAGTTCTCCTTTGCATGGATCTTAAAATCATATTTTTTCCAGTGTTCAGCAACCTCATGATCTATTTCACCCGATTCGGGATCGAATACCGGCAGGGGTAAACCATCAGACCCTTTGGGACTGTACAGTGCGGTGTGTGCACTGAATTGGCCGCCAGACTTGACATAAGTATTCGTTGTGCTCAAAACATTTTCATAGTTAATAAAATCCTGAAGGGAAAGCATCGGCTCGCCCAGGACACTACGCATCACAGGTCTCTTGTATCCGAATTCATTGTAATAGGCATTTTCATCCTTGTAAATGTTAATGAGTTGATAATTCTCAAATTCAATGGCATCCGGACTGAAGGAAAAAACACCCCCGAATGTATCAGGGTAATAAAGCTGCAGACCCAGTGATACCCATCCGCCAGTTGAGCATCCGTCAACAAACCGTGTAGCCGCGTCATCGGTACCGCGGTATTTGCTTTCGATATAGGGAATCAGTTCATTGATGAGAGCATAGCCGTACGGACCGCTGTTTTCAGAATCCATCTGGTAGGAGTCACCGTATGGACCTTCTCCATCGAGGAATACGCTGATGATTTGCGGAGCTTCTTCTGAATCCCACCAGGACATAAATTTCTCATCGTTCAGCAGGTAATTGATCCTGGTATAACGGCCTCCATACCCCGCTACATTGTAGCGAATGGTATAGACATTCCCCGGTTGATAGTTGTGTGGAAACAGGATCGATGCTTTCAGGTGAACTGGTTTCTTCCACCAGCTCGACAACGTATCGCTTTTGAAATCTATTACCGTGGCAAGTGGACTTTCAGTGATCGACCTTTCACCTATTTTTTTATCAAGTGAAAATACCGCGGTCGCATCGTCGGACAAATTGACCGGTTGTTTTTCTGAATATAGGTTTCCCGGCGCATTGATTCGGGATTCCTCTTCATCCTGATCCCACAATACTTGCACGAAGTATTCACCAGCCGGAACATTATCCAGATTCCAGCTTGCTGTGGAAGACCAGTCCTCCGTTTTTCCAATAATCAGGGGATTGGTCATATCCCATCCCGATAAATTTTTAGCGAAAATTTCAGTTCGTGACATCGGGTTTGGCCAGGTTTGAGTTCTTGGTTCGACCTGAGGATTCTGCGACAGAAAGATATACAATCGCCCGGCGTCCCTGAAGTCATCTTTCATTTGATCTGAAACGGAAATAGTGATGGTGAGTTTACTCTCCTGCGCATGAGATCCAAAAGAGAACGTCATCAGGATGAACATGAGCGCAGCACTGCGGTATATAATTTTCATGATTGGTAATGGTTTTGCGTGCGTTAAGTTTCCGGGTTTTGGACCTTCAGAATTACATTTCCTGTTTTTTGTCCTGAGAGTACATAGGCATAGGCTTCTTTTACTTCTTCCAATGAATACATCCGGTCGATAAGAGGCTTGAATGCTCCCGCACTGATCAGTTCCGCGGAAAATTTCAGGCTTTCGTTTATGTTGAGAGGTATCGGGAATTTAACTTTTCTCCCGCTTGATACTGGTGCTATCATTGCAAGAAACGGGTTTTCATAATTCGGTCCTAATTCTGAAGAAATGTATATTCCCCTGGCGGACAGGAGTCGCTTGCACTTTCCGTAGCTGCTTTTGCCTACCGCATCAAAAACATAATCATAAATTTCATTCTCTTTGGTAAAGTCGGCAGAGGTGTAATCAATAATTCTGTCCGCGCCAAGTTCTTTTACGATATCTGCATGTTCACCTCTGCAGGTGGCAGTTACACTGAGACCATGGTATTTCAGCATCTGAATAAGGGCTGAGCCAATGGCGCCGGTGCCGCCATTCACCATGGCTTTTTGGCTGGGTTTTAAGGATACTTTGTTTATGAAATTATAGGCATAATGAACACCTTCAATACAAGCGACTCCTTCAATTGGGTTAATGGAGTCAGGCATCAATTCGATACCCCTGTTTTCATTGAATATCATATATTCCGCCTGGGAAGCAGCCTTTCCGGAATCATCAAACCCCCAAACCCTGTCACCTGGTTTGAATTTTTTTACCTTTTCGCCGACTTCCACAATTTCACCGGTGAAATCTGTTCCGGGAACCGGGTATTTGGGCGTGACGAGTCCCATGATAAGTTGCATGATCAGCGGTTTCCCCGTGAGATTGGCGCAATCGGTGCGGTTCACTGTGGTTGCTGTCACTTTAATGATCACATCATTCTCGGAGGGGCCAGGAACCGGTAATTCCTTGATTTGAAGAACTTCCTGGTTTCCATAGGATGTGCGGTATGCGGCTTTCATACTGCTAGTAATTCATTTTTGATCAGGATTCAAACGGTCTGATGATAAATGGGTTTATTCAAAGTTCAGCGATGAATCATGATTTTAAAGTGATGCACACTTCAGTTATTTCGAACCATGATTAGTAATGAGTCGACCTCAGCCTGGCGATTCCTGATATAACTCAAAGTTACATGAAGTTCGGCCAGTCTGCCGCGAAGTGCATTGGCCAGTTCCGGATCACCAGACAAAGCCTGGGCGGTCCTCAAAACATCATCTGAATTCGGGGGTGGAGGACAGGCAGGAAGGTATTTGGCGCTTTCACTGATATTCGTAGCGGTATTTGCCACCTGTTCAAATGAATAGCAATTTTCCCAAATATAACGCTGGATTCGCCAGGGAGTCCGCTCCCTGATCATTTTCCTGTAGAAATCGGGTCCTCCGAATGTTATGCCTATTTCTTCCTGGGCATCCTTGTAATAGGAAGCCATCACATCCTGAACCAGCGGGCCGCCTATAAGATCCAGGTTTCCAGCGTTCTGCAGTTCCACGTATGTTTGATCTTTCGGACGGAAAGGCCAGATCTGACTTGCCTGGTATGCGGCGTAGACAGATTCCCAGGGGTCGTTCAATGCTTCCGGATCACCGTTGAGCAAGGGAAGCGCTTTTTCTCCAAAGGCCAACGCTTCCATGAAATAACGTGTGCGGATGGCATAAATTTCCTGATCGCTCCTGAGGTCCTGTGCGAGCCGGTTCCTGGCTTGGTTTCCAGCGGCCAGCCGTACAGATTCGGCGTACATACTATTGATCTGAAGAGCTATTAAAATGCCGATTACAACCAGAATAATTTCACCTGTCGCGTAGACGAGGTATTTGCTTATTCTGTTTTCGGACAGAAGCTTTAACCGATCCTTTCTGAATAATTTTAGCATATGGATCAAAAGGTACTAAAATATTTAATTAGCTCACGTGGTTTTTGTTGGCAGAATATCTGCAGGCTGGATTTTGATGAGGCAGGCTTGCCGCTTTGGGCACTTTCTATGCTTGTTGCTGTATTTTTCTGAACAGCGATAGTTTTTTCTTAGATACTTAAATCCCGTACGGATCAATTTTGTGGTTGTCCGTTTAGGTACCTATATTTTCCCCTGAAGGGGGAATGGGGTACACCGCTAATGCGTCTCACTGTAATGCGAGAGGAAGGGAACGATGACCAGCCCCAGTCCAATGCCGATCAACAGCGATGCAACCATGATAAAAGGCGATATGGTGAGGAAAATAAATCCAACTCCAAGCCCCATCAGGGTCGTTCCGCCGATGACCCATGTGCTCCGATCCTGTTTTTGTTGCGCAGACATGGTAAAATGGTTTTGATGATGAGATAAATTACCATCATCAGATGAATTTTAACCTGATGATCATCAATGCGAAAAACTACTTTAATCAGAAGACCTTTGGACAAGGGTGGCAGGAAGATACTACAATTCAGTTCGAAATTTCAGATTTAATCAGGGTCATCAGATTTCCAATCTGCCTTTGTGCATGGTTGTAGGAATTAATATGCTGATCTGTCTCATTGAGTGCGAAGATCGTATAGTTTCGAATTTCTATACCATAGAAAAAATCGGGATCCGCCACTTCCAGATTTGACATATCCACCTGCCTCAACAGCATCGGGAAATAATTATCATCCAGTGCCTGAAGAAAATTCTTCTGCATGAAGTCAATATTTTCATAGATTTTCAGCAATCGAAGCAGCTCCCGTTTAATTTCCTCCGATTGGATAAGTTTCAGGTCTCCGCTTTGCATCATCGATATGAGGGTGAGATTGTCAGGAGTGAAAAAATCATAGCTTCCAATTTCGATCACCTTAAATAAGATGCTGTCAACGGGTGCCCTGGCTGAAATTAATTCAAGACCCGCGGAAAGCTTTTCCTGTTTTAATTCATTAATACGTACGTTTCTGGACAACCGTGCGCTGTCAATTTTCAGATCATGAAGAATGTCTTTTAAATAAACGATCTCCTGAACACGTTCTTTTTCACGTACCGACACATTATTCAGCCAGAATGCAATGGTAATGCCAATGATTACGATGAATAATTCGATTAAATGATTGGTCCAGTTGATCCTGTTTTTTTTCATTGCTCCATATTTCAGAATGATAATATAATAAGCTTTGGAATTTTTTCACATCCCATATTGGATGTTTTCCGGAAGAGCAATACCTACCGTAGTCTCTCTTTTTCTTCGGACAAAAGGACCAGCATACTGTCGATGGAAGCCATGAGACTTTCTTCCTCTTCAATGGATTCATGCCGCAACACAAGCAGATTTGCCGTATAGGACTCAAGCGTTTGGCTCATAAAGACTTTATTCATTTCATGTGGAAACTGGCTTACCGGTATGGAGGAGTACCGTTGATGCCAGGCATCACTGAATCCAATATAGTTGAAAAGTATGGGCCGAAACTGATTGTTGCGAACATCCTTGAATTCCAGTGCACTTTCCCCGGCATCTAATGCATAATCCTCAAATGATGCCAGCAATGACCGTAATTCCTCATTTCGAATGTTCCCGATCTGACCTGTTGAAACGGCCGATTTTAATACCCCTTTGTTTGGGTCAAACGTAAAGTTTTCTCCGAATTTATTGAATAGTTGAAAAAGACTATCCTGGTTAAGGTGATCCACCGGCCGGCCAAAAAGTTGCATCAGTTTCTTTCCTGCTTCCAGGTTTTCATAATGCTTTGAAAAAACAATTTGCAGCTGAGCTTTATTCTGTTGCACCTCCGACTCAAGGGCAATCAGCAGATTTCGGGTATTAATGCGTGTAATACGTTCCTGGTTCCAGTTATTTACCTGGAGTGCAACCAGAATTCCGATTACAACAAGTATGATCTCTCCAATGGCATATTTTAAATACCTGGATACTTTTTCGTTTCCCATTTGAGCAAATTTGACCCTTTTCAGCATTCAGTCTTAGCTTAGTTGTGATCGTAATATAGGAATAATTTTTCCCGGGTCTTCCAGTAATGAACCTGTACCAGACTCATGCTAGGGTCAATGCTTCATTTGCCTGCGTAACAGTTGGGCATTCAGCGCCACGATAACAGTACTCAGACTCATCAGGACAGCACCAATTGCCGGGCTTAGAATGATCCCGATACCTGCCAGCACACCGGCAGCAAGCGGTACCGCAACGATGTTATATCCAGCCGCCCACCACAGGTTTTGCATCATCTTTTTATAGGTAGCAGTACCAAAAAGAATGAGGTTGGAGATGTCTTTCGGATTACTGTTGACCAGTAAAATATCCGCAGTTTCAGCTGCTACATCAGTGCCCGAACCAACTGCAATTCCAACGTTCGCCTGAGCCAGTGCTGGGGCATCATTCACACCATCACCCGTCATAGCCACAAATTCACCTTTTTCCTGCAAATCCTTAATGATTTGTTGCTTGTCTTCCGGAAGAACCTCAGCATAATAATCGTCCAGGCCAAGTGTTTCGCTAACTGCCCTGGCCACTTTTTCATTATCTCCGGTGGCCATTAAAACCTTGATTCCCCTGTTTTTTAGTGTTTTGATTGCCTCGAAAGAGTCTTCACGTATTTCATCAGCCAGCGCGATGTAACCCAGTAGTTTATCTTCAGAAACAACGAATACCACTGTTTCATCATCTGATTTGAATGCATCCTCCGGTTGATCTATTCCCAATTCGGAAAGCATTCCGGGACTTACAATTTTGTATTCCTTCCCATTTACGGAAGCCTGTATTCCTTTTCCGGTTATATTTTTAAAATTCTCTGCTTCATCCAATTCAAGGTTACCGGATTTGGATTTGTTAACAATCCCTGCAGCAATCGGGTGTTCTGAGTTGTTTTCGATGGACGCGGCTACCTGGAGAAGTTCATCATCACTCATGCCATCCTGAGTACTTTTAAACCGGGTTACCCCAAATTCACCTTTGGTTAGCGTTCCGGTTTTATCAAATATGACAGTCGTGATCTTTCTTGAATTTTCAAACGCTGTTCTGTTTCGAACCAATAATCCATTTTTTGCTGAAACGGCCGTAGAAATTGCTACCACGAGGGGAATGGCAAGCCCCAGCGCGTGCGGACAAGAAATAATCATTACAGTCACCATTCTTTCAAGTGAATACTCAAAATCCTTCCCCAACAGGAGCCACACAATCAATGTAATGATCCCTGCGCCAAGTGCTAAATAAAAGAGCCATGAAGCTGCTTTATCTGCCAGGTTTTGTGTTTTTGATTTGGATTGCTGGGCTTCCCTGACCATTGTGATCACTTTCGACAGGTAGGAATCCTCGCTGCCATGCTTTACCCGGATTTTAAGAGATCCGTTGTCATTGATCGACCCGCCAATGACCTCGTCTCCTTCCTTCTTAGGGACGGGCATGGATTCACCGGTAAGCATAGATTCATTAACATTACTTTCGCCGTTGATAATGAGACCATCGGCTGGAATTTTTTCGCCGGGTCTTACCAGGATGATGTCATCACTCTTTAATTCAGAGATTGGCACATCCTGATCTTCGCCGTTTTCATTTATTTTTCGGGCTTCTGATGGCATCATTTTAGCAAGTTCCTGTAATGAATTAGATGCGCTCATCACCGATTTCATTTCAATCCAATGACCTAAAAGCATAATAACTATCAGGCTGGCGAGTTCCCAGAAGAATATTTTTCCCTCGAGCCCAAAAACCACTGCAGAACTATAGAAATATGCAACTGAAATTGCCAGTGCGATCAAGGTCATCATTCCCGGTGACCTTTCCCTTATTTCATCTGCCATTCCTTTAAGAAACGGCCAGCCGCCATAGAAGAATATTATCGATGACAGCACAAATTGAACATACCGGTCTCCTTTAAAACCAAGTTCATAGCCCAGCAGGCTTTGAATCATCGGCGCAAGAACAATGATGGGAATTGTTATGATTAAGGAAATCCAGAAACGTTTTCGGAAGTCACCGATCATGTGATCGTGATGATCATGGTGATCATTTGACTTTTCTGGTTTTGAATTTGTATGGTGAGCATGACTATTCATGACGGTATGGGTAGGGTACTCTGATTAATGGTAAGAGATATAGATAAGCTACCACTATAAATGGTTCAAATCCAAAGAATCAAAGACAAATTCATGAACTCTTTTAAATACTATTCGAGGGCCGCACATCCCTCAGGCTCCACTGTAAAGGAAATATTCAGGATTTTCCATCCCTCGTTCATTTTGAACAGTGTAAAAACATCTACACCACAGTGGTTGAAAGTATCATTAATATCCAGTGTATAAGGTATCCGGGCAACTCAAAAAGCCCGCGCGATACAAGAGAATACTAACCTTATTCATTTCCAACTTTTTTAAATCTGAGGTTTTGAACCCGTCCCGATGATGCCTGGCATCCGGTAATTTCATTTTTTTCATTACGTAAAAACTCGACCTGTCCAAAGAACCAGGTGGTGGAACGGAATGCATCTGGTTTTTCAGGGATAAGTTCAAAATCGCTATGACGGATATGCTGAGCCATCAGTTTACCATCAACCTCCTTGAATGTATAAGTGGTTAACAACTCTTCACTGAAATATTCGCCCTCATATTCTGACAGATCCACGCTTGAAGGCTCGAAAGGTGCTATGCGCTTTCCCGGATAAGTTTCTCCGTCGGCCTCTACCCGTAGCGTGGCTGCCTTTTCTTCGGTGATGTTCTCAAAGTTGAATACCACATCTGCGTTTGGTATGTAAAAGGTGTTCTCATTTCGGGCCAGCAATTTATTCTTTCCACCCGTTGTTTGGAAGAACAGGTGTTGATCCTCACTGGTTATTTTGGCAATAAAACCGGCATCCATTTCATAATTTCCGATATAACGCTCCAGAATTGTATCATCCAACGGAACATCCGCCATTTCTGAATCGGTGGATTTAACGTCTTCAATCAGCAGATCAGACAGAAAAACATCAGTCACTTTATGCGCCATTGCCCCGGAATTGAATCCTCCGTCGTTGCTAAATACCGAAACTGCCACGTTCTGATCCGGAAAACGCGCCAGGTACGTGCGGTACCCGGCATCGGCCCCTCCATGCTGAATTTCTTTCAGGCCTTTATATTCACCGACGAACTGACCCAGCGCACCGCCAAACGTTTCGCCATTATTGAGTACATAGGGTGTATTCATTTCCTCTACGATTCCGGCATTTCCAACTTTTAGTGTCCTGAAATTATCAGCCCACAGGCTCAGGTCTTCAACGGTAGTGAAAAGACTGGTTGCACCTGCAATTGCGTAGCTCAATACACGTTTCTCATATCCATCTTCAGATGATCCGTACGAGTAGGCGCGGTTTGGTACAATTCGCTCATGATCATCATAGAATAAGGTATTCTTCATTCCTAACGGCTTGAAAATTTGCTCTTCTGTAAATTCCGGAAATGATTTGCCTGAAACGCGGGCGACTACTTCTGCAAGCAACGTGAATCCTGTATTGCAATAAGTATACTTTTCCCCTGGCTGAAAATTCAGCTCCTTTTGCCGGCTTACAAGTTTAAGAACCTGTTCGGTTGTTATTACATCATCGAGGCGCCACCCTGCCATTGCCAGCAGGTTCCATTGATCCCGAAGTCCGCTTGTATGTGATGCAAGATGCCGAAGTGTGATCGTTGTGCCGAAGTCAGGAACCTCGGGGATATATGTACGGATATCGTCATCAAGCGATAATTTACCTTCATCCTGTAACAGCAATATCGAAAAAGCAGTGAATTGCTTGGATACAGATGCGATATGAAAGATTGTGGCAGGTGTAATCGGTACATCATATTCCAGTGTGGCCATTCCATAGCCTTTAGAAAAGATAATCTTCCCCTCTTTCATAACCGCAACCGAGGCGCCAGGAGTGTGGTCAGTATCCCATGCGCTGAATATTTCATCCACCTTACCCGCCTGGGCAGTGGCTCGTTTCCGGGTCTCAACCACAGTAATGGAGTACATGCCGGTATCATTTTCTTCCAGAGAGGTAATCTCGAGTGAGTAATCCCCGGATGTTTCTGAACCAATGGTTATATGTTCGATGCTGTTCGGACCGTCGAATGTCTCCAGCCTGGTTCCTGATGGATCATAGGTGACAACCTCGACGTCTGCCTCCATCTGATTAACCTTCAGAATTACAAACTGATCTTTCTGGATTGAAATTGTATACCGATGTTTCGCGGCGGGTTCGATATCAGACTTGATGATGGTTTCGGGGCTAATATGTCCCTTTTCAGTTTGGGCACTTGCGCAGGTGATGGTGAGCGCCAGCAGGAATAAGAGTCTTTTAGGGTGCTTCATGGTGATATTTAATGTTCATTTCAATAATCAGGATTGCGCAACTTTTTTCCACCGCTCGAGCAGATCTTTTTCCCTGGCAAGTACAGAATCAGGATCCTGTTCAAATTTAATTCTATCCTCATCCGTAAGGGCGTCAGAATACCACCACTCATATGTATCTGCAACGGTATCCTGAAGCTTTCTGAAAGTAAGTCCGTTCGTCATTCCTTTAGCATTGTTGATCCTTGCGGAACCGTAATTATTACCAATTGGGATAATCCAGGGAACGATATCTGTTACACGGTTTGCCTTCAGAAAGTCATAATCTGAGATGTTTACAAAGGTTGATTCAGCATCAAAAACTCCGGCTGCCTTTTGTACAAAATCCTGTATTCCCTGGGGTGAGGCCGGGCCTGCCGCATTAAAGGTGCCTGTATTCTTCTCTTCTATAAGTCGTATCATCCATTCTGCCACATCCCGCACGTCGGCATATTGTACAGGATCCTCCGGCATTCCGGGAACGAGCACTTCACCACCACGCGCAAGGCGTACGGGCCAGTGAATAAACCGGTTGGATTTGTCGGCCGGACCGATCATATAGGTTGGGCGAACCACAATGGTTCTGTCGGCACCAAAATTTTCACGAACTGCTATTTCCGAATTCGTTTTCATGACGCCATACCAGTACTCGATTTTCATTTCTTCATCCTCAATTCCCTCCGGTTCTGCTGTCAGTAACTCTGTATCTTCTTTGATATCACTGCTGAGGTAGGGATAGTAAACACCGGTTGAGGAGGTGAACAGGTACAGGTCACACTTATCCTTCAGGAGCTTCGCACTTTCCACTGCCCAGTCCACATTATGTCCGGAATTATCAATGACGGCATCCCATTTGCCTGATTCGAGGGCTGAGAGGTCGCTTGCACGGTCACCTGCAAGCATGGTAACACGATCGAAGAGATCCTGGTGAATTGTTGGCATGGTCTTTCCACGGGTGAAAGTGGTAATGGAGTGGCCACGTTCCATGGCATAGGCGATCTGGTGCGGACCTAAAAAACTTGTTCCTCCCAGTATCAGAATATTTAGTTTTTTCAGGGAATCAACGGGTCGATCCTTTTCAGACGGAGATGCACATGAGAGCAGCTGAGAACCGGCCAGCGGCAATGCAACACCAATGGCAAGGCTCTTTTCCACGAAAGTTCTTCTGGAGATTTGATCTTTCATATGATTAGGGGTTTACATGCACAAGAAGAGAAAAAGATACTAAAACCAAAAATGCTTTTACATTTTCATTGATCTGCTTCCTGTAGGCGAAGCAGCTGTATATTTCTGAATTCCACCGGATGGCTCTCCGCCTGAAGGGCAATATATCCCTCCTTAAGCATACGTGGAATACCTTGCTCGAGCAGATGTGCAGAGAATGGGTCGGAATCATCGAGCTGGGGATGTGAATATTCAAGTACTGTTCTCCCGTTTATCCTGTGAATAATCTGATCATTCCCATGCACTTCAATTTCCAGTGAAACCCATTGGTCGTCATGAAAAGTCTCCGAGGTTGAATTAATGCAGTGTTCAGTGATAAGCTCTCCGTTCATTTCAATATGAGTGCCTGCAGTGCAAACATTACCGGTAGGCCGGGGATCTGTGCCGTTGCCTCCCAGCAGCTGGGCTTCAATGGCAACCAGTAATCGCTGGTCTTTTGGAATATCTTCAGGAGGCTGGGAATGAAATTTTACCCCGCTGTTTTTGTAGGCCCATTCAGGTGCTCCTGCCACCTGATCGCCGATAAACCGGTATTCCAGTCGGAGTTTAAAGTGAGACAATTTCTCGTCATAGAAGATATGACCGAATTTCTCATCGAATGTGACATATTCATCATAGGAAACAACGAGTTTACCATCAACAACCCGAAAGGTATTTTTATAGTTGTCGTTCAGTTCCTGACCTGAAATTTTGATTGTCCATCCCGTGAGGTCCTTTCCATTGAAAATTGTTTCCCAGGTTTGCCCTTGTGCGAGAACGGAACAAACAGAAAGCAAGTATACCCAGACAGTACAAATGAATTTCAAGGTCATTTATTAGTTAACACTTTATCCCACTACGTGTGTTTGTATGGCATGCGCGGGAATTGTAACGGTTACGGCTTCTGAATCAACATACAGTTTGTATTCGATATCCTGATCACTTTGATTCATTACCACCGTGATCAGGCTTCCATTTTCATTTAAAAACGAAGTGCTCAATATCGGACTTCTGCTGCTGGCGGTACTTACGCGACTGGCACCAGGACGAATGAATTTTGAAAAGTGACCGATATAATAATAGGATGGGGTGTAGATCAATTCCTGGGAGTCGGTATCACCATGAATAGGAGCGAAACAGAAATTACCCACATGGTTGGGGCCGCCGTTCTGATCCAGAAGGATATTCCAGTCGGTCCATCCCCTGGTACCCTGATTGAAGTCATTGATCATCGACCGTCCGTATCTTTCTGCATGAGCCCAGAACTGGTATCGTTCCTGAGTAAAACCTTCCTGGCATCCTTCGGTAAACATAAGATTTACATCCGGAAAGGCATCCTTTATTATCCCCAGGTTTTCAAACATCGGCGTGCCGCCGGTCCAGGTCTCATACCAGTGAAAGCCCACGCCCCAGGCGTATTTTGCTGCATCCGGATCCTCGAAGATTACATTGGCCCTGTGATTGATTAAATCCCTGTTGTGATCCCAAACGATAATGTTCTTGTCACCCAATCCTTCGCGCTCCATTGTTGGTCCGAGGTGATTTTTCAGAAAATCACGTTCCTCTTCGGCAGTGTATATGCATGATTCCCATCGCTGGGTAGCCATGGGTTCATTTTGTATAGTAATTCCCCATATCGGCATTCCTTCGGCCTCGTAGGCTTTAATGAATTTTGTATAATAAAGAGCCCATGCATCGGCATATTCCGGGAGAAGTTTTCCTCCTTGCAGCATGTTATTGTTGTCTTTCATGAATGCCGGGGGGCTCCACGGACTCGCATACAACATAAGTTCACCTCCGGCTGCTTCTATAGCACGTTTGATCATTGGGATCTTATAGGCTTTGTCGTGATCGATACTGAATGTGCTCAGTTCGGCGTCACCTTCCTCAATATAGGTATAGCTTTCACTGCTGAAATCACAGCTGTGAATTGGGGTTCTGCATAGAGAGTATCCGATGCCATCGTTAATGTCATAATATGCCTTCAGAAATTCAGCCTGCTTTTCCGGCGGCAGTTTGGCGAATACTTCTGCAGAGGCATCTGTTATCGCCCCTCCGATTCCGACAAGAGACTGGAATTTAACATGTGGATTTACGAATACAGATACTTCATTTTCCAGCGGTTGGGCGGCTGCTTCAAAAGACAATGTATTTGTATTTGCAAGCCGCAGTTCTGAGTTGCTGGCCGTGGTATATACAACAGATTTCCGACCGGTTATGACAAAATCGGTTTGCGAATTTTCTGATGGTGAAGACGAGTCTGTTTCCGTGCTGCTGCTGTTTTCTGTGCTGCAGGAGCAAAATAATCCGATTATGATCAGGGAGCGAAAGAGTGTATTCATAGCTTGTGTATTTACCTTTATATATTGGAACGGTTTCGTGTAAGGATACCTCAAAATTTACGATATGAACTTGTCAGGTATTGATTTGCTTCAGATTCATCGAACAGTTGGGTGCCGTTATTCCAATGGAGAGTTTTATTTGGAAATCGGTTTGCTACAACTCCTAGGAGTATGGCTTCTGTAAGCCTTGCCGCGTATGAAAATGGCGCACTGCAGGTATCATTTCCCAGGCAGGCGTCAACAAACTGGTGGTAATGATTTGCCGGTTCCAGATCAGGATAATCAACCGGCTCATATTTACCATCAACGATCAATTTTGGGAAATCCCAGTGTGGAAGCAGGAGGCGACCTTTTTCGCCGATAAACATAGAACCCTGTTCGGGTAAACTTTCCATGTTTGGCAACCGAAGTTCTTCATGGTCCGTTGGTGCTCCCGGCCCATCATACCAGACCCATTTCAAGGTATCGGTTGTAAACTCCGTTCCCGGGAATTCATAAGTGACGACGTTGTTTTCGGGGTAGCCAAATCCGTTGGGTTCCCGGCATTGGGTCGTGATGGTTGCCGGAACGTCCAGCGAAAGAGCCGTGTAGGGTGTATCAAAGATATGCACACCCATGTCACCCAGGGTTCCGCATCCAAAATCGAGGACCTTGCGCCAGTTGCCGGGATGATAGTATCCATCTTTATACTCACGTTGAGGGGCAGTTCCCAACCAAAGATTCCAGTCGAGGTTTGCCGGAACAGGGTCGCTGCCGGTGGGTATGGGGCCGTCGTACCCCCAGTTTTTCGGAGACCAGGCCCGAACCGTATGGACTTTCCCGATGATTCCGTTCTGGATGAGGTGAACTGCGGAGCGATATTCCTTGAAGGAATGGATCTGTATCCCCATTTGAGTTGTCAGGTTTTTGTCTGCTGCCATCTTCCGCACTGCCCGGGCCTCAAGTACATGATGGGTAAGAGGCTTCTGACAATATACAGGTTTATTCATTTCCATAGCCATTAAGGATGCCGGGGCATGTGTATGATCGGGAGTAGATATGATCACAGCATCGATCTTTTTGGCCATTTTATCAAAGAGAACCCGGTAATCACTGAATGTCTTTGCTTTTGGATGAAGAGATGAGGCGGCCGCGAGATTATTGCTGTCCACATCACACAAAGCAACCACTTTCACCATTTCATGGGAGGATATATCTCCAAGATCGGCCAGTCCCATTCCGCCCACGCCGATATGAGCGGTTCGTAAGGTGGATTTTTTTACAGTGGACCAGACATGGGAAGGCAGTAGGGTAATGGATGAAAACGCTGCGGCAGATTTTATAAAATGTCTTCTTTTCATGGGATGGTATGGTTAAGAGGTGATTCCTGGTTGAAATATGTAAATAGTACAGTGGAAATACAAGCCCGGTCTGTTCAATATATATTTTTGATTTTGAATCTCGCGTATCTAACGGGCTCAGGCGACATTTACGCCAAATAAATATCCGACAAGAGCTGCTAGTCCCATAGCGCAAGTTCCCCAGAAGGTATTTTTATGATTTTGCTCGCTACGCCGGCCTCTCATGTTCATAGACCTCTTTCGAAGATGGCAGGAAGATTTTTTAAGAAAGGATTATGGCATCGATTTGAATTGTCAATAAAATAATCAATGTATATTATGGTTGATAAACATCAAAAAGAATTTTCGGCCATGAAACGAATAGCCAATGACGACTCGGGTGCGCACCGCAGAAAAGGACTTCAGTATAAACTCACGAACAAAGAAATTGAGCAATATCATGAGCAGGGATACCTGGTCTTGAATGATGTCCTTACCGAGGAGGAGGTGGCTTTTCTCGAGCCGTGGTTCGATCATTTTGTCGAGGGAAAGGAAATGGATCGGATGGGAAGGGATTTTTGTGATATGTCCCAGCCGTATGGCACTCCTATGGAGGATTTTCAGCTGGTGAACGCGATGCTTCCTAGTACCTACAGGAAGGAGCTGGAAAATAATATCTTTCACCAGATCACCCAAAATATAGCTGATCAATTGTATTCCGGAGGAAAGGCAGCTATCGATTATGAGCAATTTCTGGCCAAAAAACCATCAAAAGAGGGGGCAGAATTTGCCATGCATCAGGATTTGGGCTATTGGCCAAAAACGAAGAATACATGGACGGCTACGTTTTCACTGGCCCTGACGGATTCAGACCTGGAGAATGGGTGCTTGCAGGTGCTGCCCGGCACCAACAAGGAGCCCGAACTGCGCAAACATGTTCCGAAGAAATACAGTGATGGTGACGGTAATGCGGGAATAAACAGGGAAGATTCGCATACCCTTGTAATTGAGACAAATCCGGACGATGAGGTGGTTTATTTGCCGGTCAAGCGGGGAAGCGTGACCATTCACGATGAACGCATTGTGCATGGATCAGGAGGTAACAGCTCGCCTCACTGGCGCAAAACATATGTAGTGGCCTACAGAGATACCAAAACTATTGATGAAGAAAGGGCTATGGGTTTCACCCATTCACATAACGATAAGGTGAATTGGGATGAAATCATTAAGTGACCTTTTAGATTCCCCGTTAATAGGTAATGTTGCTGTAATCTGTCTGATTGATGGTTTCGATCCATTCTGTCTCAAGCTCCTTCAGACTTTTACCCGTTCTGTCGGTAAGACTTTTCCTGTTGCCTTGCCAGATATCCTGTACAACCGGTCTGCCATACGTTTCATCGAGAAATTTCATAAAGCTTCCCGCTAACGGATAGGAGAGCAGGTCGTCTGTTTTTCCAAATTGACCGGTAAGTTTTTTCAGTGTTAAAAAACGGCCGGAATCCTTCAGGTAATGGGCCAGTGCATGCAGTTCATAGCCGAACCATCCTCCATCGGAATAGACGGCCATACCCTCGTTGATCCATCTGTCAGGAACACCCCACTCGTTCATGGCCATAACATGGAACAATTCATGAGATGAATATATGCTCCGAATTCCGCCTGAGCCTATGGCTGTGAATGCATTCAGTTTGTGAAAGGCCGTTCCATTGGTTTCATAACCCAGGAGGTCTTTCATTTGAGCACGGGAATTAACTATATAAACATGCACTTTGTGGTCATATTCCGGGCTCTTCATGAATTCTAAAATAGCAGTTTTCATTTCCGGTAAGCGCTGCCGGATTGTCCCGAGATTTTCCTCCGTCCAGCTCGCAGCAATAAAATAGATGGTAAAACCTTCGATACTGTCTTTGTTCCATTCAAACGGACTCCTTCTGAGTTCTTCTGACAACGGATCCTGGCATAAAATTTCTTGTGAAAAAGAGAGTGAGAGAATCAGGGAAATAATCAGGCTGCGCATGGCCAATAAAGTTAAATTATATAAACCATTCTGCCATCCTTTTAATCCTTTCGCGGCCCAACCCGGTGGAAGGCTATTCAGCGTTAAAATCAGGACTTATTTGAACCGGTTACCAGCGAGGAATGCTGCTGCCGGTGATGTTTTGCCCGACTCAGCCATCTCAGCCAGCAGTTCTCCAACGGCACTGGCAAACTTAAAGCCGTGGCCGCTAAAGCCCCCGGAAAAGATAACATTCCCGTCAAAGCCAGGTAGATGGTCAATGACGAAGTTTTCATCTGGTGAATAGGTGTAAAGACAAGTTTTCAGCTCCACTGTCCTGCTGTATGAACCGGGCAGGTATTTCTCCAGGAAATCAATCAGCACTTTTTCATCCGAAGAACCCGTATGCCTGTCAACCTGATCGGGATCAGATACTTTCATTCCGGGATAGTGCAGTGCTACCTTGAGTCCGGCCGGACCGCCGAATATTTCTTGCTCCAGCATAGGGAACCCGTAAAAGTCAAAGCCATTCTCCTCCATGTACCAGCATGGGAGTGAACCCAGCCGGAAGCTTTCAGGGTTTTTCGGTTCAACCCAGGCGAGTACCTGCCGGGTGACACGGAAAAGGTCTGACCATTCCGGCACAGTTTTGCCGGCCCATGCCCCTGTGGTGATGATTAGCTTTTTGGCGCTGTAGTTTCCTGCCGTGGTTTTTACATTCACCATTCCCTGTGCATATCTCCAGTCGGTCACTTTTTCATTGGTTCGTATTACCGCTCCTTTTGAAAGAGCCTGGCGGATATATAACAGAATACAACGTTCAGAAGTTAGGAATCCTGCGTCAGGTTCAAATAGCTTTTGATGACCGTCGGGAAGGTTAAATTGAGGAAACTGCTTTTTAGATTCCTCCGAAGTCAATTGATTTAACTGTATATCGTAATCCTGTGCTGATTGCCGGATGGTTTCGAAGAATGGATTTTCCCGGCTTCCGAAGTAGGCGAGACCGGTCTGGAAATAAACCTGTTCACCTGTTTCCTCCTCCAGTTCCTTCCAATTCTTATAGGCCTTTTGGAGCAGCGGTACATACCTGGTGTCCTCACCGTATGCTTTCCTGATTAGCCGGCTTTGTCCGGTATGTGAGCCGTACGAATGTGGAATATCAAATTGCTCCAGGCCTAATACCTTGAAACCCTGCTTTGCCAGATAATAGCAGGCAGAGGACCCCATGCTGCCCATGCCAATGACGATCACATCGAAATTCATTTGAGGGGCCGGATCCTTCAGCCTTAAATGAACATTTTCAAGTAGCTCGTTAAATGACTGCCCGGGCATGACGTATAATATTATATTCCTTCGCGGATTTGTCGGTTATATTCTTCAGCAGAGAACTGCCCCATTGACTTTAGAATGCGGTTATTTTCTCCCATTTGCCAGAATTCAAATCCACTTACCTTCACGGCATTTCCCGTTCCGCCTGGTCCTGTATTTGTGCCGGTCAAAGTCCAGTGAAATTCTGTGCCATCCGATTTGGTAACAAGGCTGTCGAAGCTGACGACCATGTCGGGCAGATCTGTCATAAATCCTCTTGCAACCTCGGTAATGGAGGATCTCCCAATAGCAGGTGAGCCTTCATTGACTTGTAGTGATCCATTTTCCTCAAAATACATGGCTACGAACCCCGGCCTTTTACAGGACCAAGCCTCAGCATATCCGCGGGCAAAGATTTCCATATTGAATCCTTTCTGATTTTCCGGCAGTTCATGGACCGTCCAGGCAATATTCAGCAATTTCCATGTGTCTCCATCTTTTACGAGCATCATATTGTTGATTTCACGTTTGCCGGGAATTCCGAAACGGTTAACAACGGCATCGGCCTGAACCAGGGCCAATCTGCCATCCGTAATGATCATATCATACTCGCTTACAATTTCGACATAGGGGGTTGGGTCACCATTTTCAATGCCGGAAATGAATTCCCCGAAAGTAATCTCCCTGTTTTGCCAGGAACCATCCTTTTGGGAAGTGATACTGATAAAGCCATTTTCACTTAGCAAGCTTTTAAGGTCCTCTACGTTGTAAGTGCCGGCAGCAAGCAAAATTCTTTCTACAGCCGACTTTACTTCACCTTCCGTAGGATCCGAAGAATTGAATGGAGTTTCTGCGGCAACTTCATCTGAATTATTGTTGACAGAAGGGGTTGAATCACAACTGATAAATACTATCAGCAGGATCATGCATATAGTCAAATCCTTAAATGATGATCTGTTCATTTTTTAGGGTGTTTGGTTATTTTCGATTTTTCAACTCAGTTTCCAGGCGCTGTACAAGGTACGACGTTTCCTCAATTACACCATTCAGATGATTGATACAGTCTTCGTTGATCCAGTAATGAACGGCAGCATTTCGAAGATACTTCTGCTTATTGTTTCTCAGGTCGTTTGATATTTCACTGATCGTCTGATTTCCGAAAAGCGGCTCTGTGAAGGGTTCATATTTCAATGCGTCATTCTCAGTATAGAATGGCGCATCCACGGGTAGAGCCCAGTTGGTGTTGACCTGAAAATTGGACTCCACGAATTTGTAGTTCGCATAGTGATTTACGATAAGATCCCGCAATTCAGTATCCTTGATAACAACCAGGTTGCCTGTGCTGGACAGATCCTCAAAGGTTGAGGTCGATGGATTAAAGAAAGGATAATGGCAACCGTACATGAGATAGTCTGTCACAGTCTTCCATAGTAAAGTATCACCGCTCTCGGCATCATTGAACGCTGCCGACATATCACGAATCGTTTGATTTCCTTTTTGCAGTTCTTCGATGCCCTGGTTGAATGTGAGCAAGTCCTGCTGGTTTTCCAGCATTAATCTTTCCAGGTACAACTTTTCCTGTTGGTCCTGCTTTCTTCCTTCATTCCAGTTATTGATCTGCAAGGCAATTAAAATGCCGATAACCACAAGCACTATTTCCCCAAGGGCATAGACGAGGTACCTGCCTGCCGGCGACGAGGCTTTACTGATTTCATTTGCGCCAAGCAATTTCTGGCGAATTTTCCTGAAGAATTTTAACAATATTTTATGATCCAGATTAGTTGCCGGCAATATTCAATGTTACCGGTATGTAATAAAATAAAGTTGGCAGTAATTTCCTATCGACATATGGAATTCGATTTTCTGAGGTATAGTAAATGCTTCCGTCCGTTAAATTCCTGGGAAGGGCTGCAATGTCATCTTACTTTTTGACGAACCGAATGGCCGTACCGCCGCCTGGCGCCAGTTTCAATTGTATCGTGTCCGAAGCTGTTACATCCCGGGTTGAGATGGCTACCTCCGAGGCATTTTTATTCCAGGTAATCCCATCGGGATCCGCATAGATCTGCGCCTCATAAATGGAATTCGGATCAAGAAACGATAAACTGATTTGCAATGAGCGACTCTTCTCATTCGTCAGGCTGCCCAAATACCAGTCATCACTGTAACGGTCCTTTCTAACTGTGGTGATATATTCCCCGATTTCTCCATTGAGAACTTTGGTGTCTTCCCAATCTACAGGAACATCCTGGAGGAATTTGAATGCCGGATTGCCGTCATAATTTTCCGGCAGATCTGCCAGCATCTGAATAGGCGAGTAGAGCACAACATAAAGCGCCAGTTGCTTGGCTGCTGTGGTATGTACATCACGCCCTTCATAGCCCTGCTTTATATCCACATCAAGGATTCCGGGGGTGAAATCCATCGGGCCTGCGAGGAACCGGGTAAAGGGAAGTGTTGCCGTATGGGACGGCGGATTACCTTCGCTCCAGGCATTGTATTCCTGTCCGCGCGCGCCTTCGCGGGACATCATATTGGGATAGGTTCGTCTTTCACCAGTATCCTTAATCGGTTCATGAAAGTTAACGGTCAGCTGATATTCCACAGCCTTATCAAGGACATACCGGTAATAATTGACTCCGAATTGCCCGTGGTGCCACTCTTTCATATTGAGGCGCGAACCTACCTGGCCGATCTTTACATCATGAATCCCTGCCTCCTGGTATAATTTCATGCCCGCATCTATCTGCTTGAGATAATTAATAATATTGGAACCGGTTTCATGGTAGCCAATAATACTCACACCATTTTCCCTGGCATAATCAGTTACTTTATGAAGGTCGAAATTGTCGGCTTCCTCGGTAAAGCTGAACATATGCATGGCATTCTCGTACCAGGCCGGCGTCCAGCCTTTATTCCATCCTTCGATAAGCAGGTGGTCGATCCCCAATTTTTTACAGTAATCAATGTATTCCATGGCATGCTGGGTGGTGGCACCCTGGATCGGACTTTCCCAGAAGGAATATTTACCTATATGCATGGCCCACCAGATACCGAGATACTTATGCGGCTTTATCCAGCTGGTATCTTCCAGTTCGTTTGGATCATTCAGGTTTAAAATGAGATAGGAGGTAATGAGCTCCCCGGGTGTTTCAGCAATTTGAATTGTACGCCAGGGGGTAGTGAAGCCACCATCGGTCTTTACCCTGTCACCATCAGCCCAGGGTACAAGATCTGCCTTTAATTCTGTGCCACCGACTCTTGCCAATGTCATACTTGCATAATTTTTCAGGTTGGCTTCGTGGAAGCTCAGGGAAAGCCCGCTATTACTTTTAATGGTGAGAGGAGTATGCACAGTATCCAGCGTACTTACGGATGATTTATTTGTCAGGTATTCATACCGGTTGTCCTGGTAGGCCCCAATCCACCATGCCTGACCGTCTTCACTCAGGTTGAAGCTTGTTAGCTCGTCCATGATGACGAGGCTGTCGTTGTCCTGCTTCAGATAGATATAACGAAAAGCGACACCATCATCATAAGCCCTGAACTGCAATTCAATGCTTCTCCCTGATTCGCCTGTTTCCTGTAGCGTGACCGACAACTGGTTAAAGTGGTTTCGTATTCTGCTTTTCTCACCCCAAACCTGATCCCACGTCTCATCAAATGTTGTTTCTTCACTTTTAATCATTTCTAAATTCCCATACAATGGCTCACTGTCCTTGAAGCGGAATCCAAGTGTTGAGTTGTTTAGTACCATTTGGTCACCATGTGAAACGCGATATACCGGTGTTCCGTCAATCAACTCAAAGGTTATGGTATTCACCATGTTAGGGGAAGATAATTGAAAACTTTCGGGACTATCGGCCGGAGCACAGGCAGTAATGAAGAATAATGTAAGAATGATTAAAAACAGACGGTTGATCATTTTATGTAATTAGATTGAATTACAAATTACAAATTTTTAATAATGAGCGTAATTAAGGCATCATGCTTTGCCGTCGGACTTGATTAATTCATCATTCAACCGGATGCATATCTAATTCCAGTCCTTCGAAATATTCAATACGATTTGGAATCGTACGTGTGATTGTATTTTTGAGGGATTCCGAGATACGCCCGGGTCGGTAGCGAAGGGCGAAGTAAAGAAGATAGGTTTCGGCAATATCCTCCCGCTGCGGGTTGTCCCGTGCATAGGTAGAAATGAAATTTCCGTCGGCCTTTTGTGCTGCTATCCAGCCGCTTGAGCTGGCATGTTCTGCGTCGAGGGACGTATGGGATGCCTCGTGAACAAAGGTTTCTTCCAGGATTCCATCGTTTTCATAGAGTGTGGACTGGCCGGTATGGATCAATAGATTATTATTTCCACCGCCAAAAGGCTCTGTCCCCCGATGTATCCAGACGGTTTCGACATCCTTGCGAAGCGCGGTGGGCAATCGACCGATGACTTCGGCATACTTAAGTGATAAAACTTCACCGGCATCCTTTCCAAACTCGGGGTTCACCTGGATCTCAATTTCAAGTCCGTCATCAAAGACAGCATCAAAAAGAAAAGGGGTACTGTTTATCCAGTTATTTACCCGCCTGTCATACATCACCCGCTCTGCCTGACCGGAGTAGGAAAGACTAACAAAAGTGGTAGGGTCGTCTTCGGTGATAATGTCGGGATCCAGGAAGATCGTTCCGCCAAAAGGGGGCACTGCAGGTGCCGGAGGGGGTTGAATATTCTCGCCTTCACCATCGGAACCGCAGCGGATAAGCGAGATCAGCAGAAAGATAATAGTGATTTTGTGGATTAGTTTCACGGGTAGAGAATTAGGCCAGGTATATAGATATGCTACTCCTCAGTTTTGATGAATGCCGTGCTTACGATATTGTTTTCAACCGGGTCAAGAGAATTCAGGTAGACATAGATAGCCCCAAGGTCTTCATCCGTCATTCGGCTGAACCATTCCCATGACATAGGCGAGGTTGCAAAAACCCGGCCGGCTCTGAAGCGTGTGATCCAATCTTCCATGGTTTTGAACTGTGCGAGCTTGCTTTGCGGATGAGGAGTTAAATTGGGGGTCTCGAACATCAGGTTCGGATCGAGGCCGTTGGCAATATTGTATTCAGCGTCTGTTTCCATGAGCAGGCCTCCTGAGAATTCGGGGGCAATCGCCTGGAATGTCATATCATCCCTCTTTGTATGGCAGGCAACACAGTTCGCCACAAAATTGGCCAGATATTTTCCTCTTTCCACTGTCGCTTCCATTGGCGGGGCTTTCTTCATAGGGCTTGGCTCATATACTGGTTCAAAAGTGGAAGAAAAGCTTCGAAGTACCTTTCCCATCATTGACCAATTTGGTGGAGGAATTTCTTTTTTTACAGGTTCGAGGGAACGGAGGTATGAAACGACTGCAATCATATCATCGTCGGCCATATTCCAGAATGGCATCATTAGGGCAATGGAAGCACGGCCATTCGGCTTCACTGCATGGCGCATCATGCGAAAGATCTCTTTATCTTCATAACGACCAATTCCGGTTTCGGAATCCGGGGTAAGGTTTGCTGTCGTAACCTCCCCCATAGGGCCCATATTGAACGTTTCTCCCCCGGAAAGATTTTCAGTATGACAAGTTGAACAATGTGCCGGACCGTTCACATAATATTCACCCAGTGCAATTACGGCTGAATCCGTGGAAGATGTTAATGAGGGGTAGGGGATGTCATACACTTTGTCCCAGGTAAATTGAACATAGGTGAATGAAACAAGAAGTGCAATTACGATGACTGCGACCAGTCCGAGTAGTATTCGTTTGAGCATTGGTAATAGGGTTATAGGTTTTGCCAACGCCTCTGCCAAAATCAAGGTAGCGAATAAATTGGAATATACCCTCTTTTCACAAGAGACTTTATTTCAATAAGTTATGAGATATATATAACCGCGAAGGATAAAACTCCAGGTAAATAAGTCACGTCATGGATTAGTCAACTCCATGATCAGTGCTTCTTTGAGATTTGCTTTGTCACCGAATGAATCCGGGTTGAAACGGTTGTTGTTGCTCAGAATAATGATGGTTTTATTACTGCTTAGAATCCGTACCAGCGCAGAATTGGATCCAAGGATTCCACCTCTTCTTTCCATGATGTACGGTGCAGGTGAAACGTACGGATACTTGTAGGTCCATACGCTATACCCTGAATAATTATATTCGGGATAGGATTTGAACATCATTTCTTTGCTTGCTTCAGTCAGGAGTGAATTTCCGTACATTGCCTGGTCGAGTTTTAGCAGATCTTGAGCGGTTGAATACATGCAACCGGCGGCATAAAAGTTTTCAATATGGAAAAGGGGATCTTCTATACGGTTATTGTCCGGATCAATTGAAAAGGAGTACGCAAAATCTTCGGGATATTGATCTTTACCAAGGAAACCCGTGTCATTCATTCCCGTTTTATCCAAAATACGGACCTTCACTGATTGTTGCCAATTTCTGCCATCGATTGATTCGATGATCATTCCGAGCAGCACATAATCGATGTTGGCGTAATTGAACTGCTCAAACCGACTTGATTTGTTTTGCAGGGTAGCATCAACAAATTCTTCCGGAGACGTTTTGGATTGATAAATCAGGTCCGACTCATTTGGTAATCCGGAAATGTGCAAGAGCAGGTGATGAATGGTAATCTTGCTGGATTTTGGTATATCGATCCCGGGCAACAGCTCAGCAAGATTATCAGTCAAGCTAAGTTTGCTTTCCTCGACAAGCTGCATTATGATGATAGCCGTAAACATTTTAGTGATAGAGGCAATGCCGAAACGCGTGGAGTTCCCGACAGGCGTTTGTTTGCTGGCGTCGGTATATCCGAATGATTTCTGATAAATCACTGAACCTCCGTCGGCCAAAAGGACTGTGCCTTCAAAGTAATTTTCCGAAGCGGCTGACGTCACAATACTATCGATCGTTGACAATCGCTGTCCTTTGGTTTTTATTGAAATAAGTGAAATGGCAAATGCAAGGAGTAAGCAGAATGAGTAGGTAATTTTCATGGTGGAATAAACTGAAGGTTAACACTGCTGGAGATATTAACAAGTTAAAGCCTTAAAAGGATTTTGTAAACAGCATTTTTGTACGTTTATGCAAGATAGGAAAGGTGCAAAACTGCCTGATCCACCTTGCATTCCTCAACTTATTCTGCCATCTTCCTCTCCACACCAACGTACAATATTTGATGAAGAAAGTTGTCTTGCTTGTCGCTGTGCTGATGTCCTGTACAGTCAGGGAATCTATTGAGCTGGACGAAAACGATAATTTGCTCACTTTGCAGGTAGGTGGAAGTCCGGTTCTTACCTATCATAAGACCATTCAGTTTCCCCCTGATACAATGCCGGATTATTATCAGCGAAGCGGGTTCATACATCCACTGTATACTCCGAATGGGAAAGTTGTTACCGATGGATTTCCTGCCGGACATCCACACCAGCACGGATTATTTTTTGCGCTGGTTAATACCACCTTCCGCGGCATGCATACCGATTTCTGGAATCAGCAAAATGGTACGGGTACGGTACGACATGTTGAATTATCGGAGAGATATGATGCGCCCGCATCATCCGGATTTATTTCAGAACTTGAGCACCTGGCAATTCACAACGGTGATACGACTCGCGCGCTTGGAGAATTTTGGGAAATCAGGGTTCTGCCTTCTACCGATGCTTACAGGGTGGATTTTATCAGCCGGCTCTTTGCATTTGATACGGTTCACGTCAATGAATATTTGTATGGCGGACTTGGTTTCAGGGGAAGTGCGGAATGGAATGACCTTGAATTTGAACAGCCGGGTGATGTCAATTATATCGGGACAAAAGGAAAGGGAGGGTTTCTTACCTCAACGGGTAAAACGAGGATGGACGGCAACCATAGTCATGAGCGTTGGGTGAGCTTTCACGGACAGATTGACGGAGATTCCGCCGGTGTACTGATTATGGCGCATCCTGAAAATTTCCGGTTTCCGCAGGCCGTCCGACTGCATCCTGTAATGCCTTACTTTTCCATATCACCCATGGTCGATGGCCCGTTCGACCTGGTACCTGGTGATACACTTGTCTCCCGGTACAGAATCATTACCTATGATGGCAATCCGACAGTTGAATGGATGGAGCAGGAATGGCAAGATTGGACAGGGGTAAAGTAGACGAATACGCCCATACAGATGATTAAAATCAGAAATAATTCTTTGTGATTGCCCATATCATTTATTAATATTGACCGACCGGTCAGTCAATTAATAATGAACCAAAAATTATGACCTCCAGAAGGCATTCAAGGAACGAAGAGATACGTGAGGCAAGCATTGGTAAAATACTCGATGCTGCATTAGAGTTGTTTTCTTCCCATGGCTATGAATATACCTCGATGAGTCAGGTTGCCAGGCAAGCGGGGATATCCAAGGGGCTTATTTACAATTATTTCGAAAGCAAGGAACAAATGCTGTATGCGATGATTGAAAACCTTCAGAAAGGTGAGGAGAAGTATCTTGAGCTATTTAAGGAGGATGATGCCCGGTCAGTTCTTGAAAACATGTTTACACTTTTCTTTCAGGAAATTCAGGAGAATACACGTGTCTGGCGCATGATCACTGCTCTTTCCCTTCAGCTGGATAAGTTTGACTTCATCCATGACATGGCCCAGCAGAAATTCAACGCCTGGAATGAATTGATCGGAAGGCAGTTACTCAAGATCGGGTATCCAAATGCAGAAAAGGAAACAAAGCTCCTGACAGCGCTCTTTGACGGGATTGGGTTGCACTATCTCATTATTCGGGAGGATTACCCCCTGGAAGAGATGAAGGATTTTCTCATTCAAAAATATTGCCGCTATGAAAACTAGAATTGTCACATTGCTCTTACTGCTGCCGCTAATTTCATATTCGCAGGACGCTACGGAGATCATTAAACGTGTGGATGCTAAAATGAGAGGAAACTCTTCTTCATCTACCATGACAATGAAGATCATACGGCCCGACTGGACACGTGAAATAACCATGGAAGGATGGTCATTGGGAACCACGTATTCTCTGATACTTATCAAATCTCCGGCGCGTGATGCCGGAACCGCATTTCTCAAGCGGGAGAAGGAGATCTGGAACTGGCAGCCTACTATCGACCGTGTGGTGAAGCTGCCGCCTTCAATGATGAGTCAGTCCTGGATGGGCTCTGATTTTACAAATGATGATTTGGTAAAGGAGTCATCGGTGGTTTATGACTACAATCACTTCATTCGCGGCGATACAACCATCAACGGGTACGACAGCTGGAAAATCGAAATGATTCCAAAGGAGGATGCAGCAGTTGTCTGGGGACGCATTATGATATACGTGGCTAAACAGGATGATATTGAGCTGCTGATCAGGTATTATGATGAGGATAATTACCTGATCAATACAATGGTCCTTTCAGAAATAAGGGAAATGGATGGCAGGGTTATCCCTACCCGCATGGATATGATTCCTGCAGAGAATCCGGATCAGCGGACCGTGATCATTTACCAGGAAATGGAATTTAATATCGACCTTTCAGAGAGTTATTTTTCTATTCAGAATATGAAACGAATGCGTTAATCTTATGTTGTTCAAACTGGCATGGCGGAATATTTGGCGTAACAAAAAGCGAACGGTGATCACAATCGTGAGTATTGCCTTTGCGGTGGTTCTTTCCAGTATCATGCGCTCCATGCAGCTGGGTTCCTATGAACGCATGATCGATAACAGTGTCAAGTTTTACACAGGATATATCCAAATTCATAAAAACGGCTATTGGGACGAACAAACGCTGAACAATGCATTCATGCCTTCCGATACTTTAATCGATGGACTGGCCGGGATTCCGGATGTTGAAGCAGTCGTACCACGGCTGGAATCCTTTGCGCTGGCATCCTTCGGCACACAAACCAAGGGAACACTCGTAATCGGCATGGATCCCGAAAAGGAAGCGTTTCTTACCAACATCGACTCCCGAATCGTAGAGGGCAGTCCTGTGAATATTGATGATCAGTCCGTTCTGATCGGCAAGGGCCTTGCAGATTACCTTAAAATGTCGGTGGGTGATACGATCGTGCTTATTGGCCAGGGGTATCACGGTGTTAATGCTGCCGGGAAATATTTGGTCTCGGGATTAGTCGAATTTGGTCTGCCCCAGCTGACAAACCAGGTTGTTTTCATGCCGATGCCGGCGGCACAGTACTTTTATGGTGCCGATGGTTTGCTCACAGCCATCTCGATTGTCACCACTCACCCAAGACACGTTCCGAATATTATGAAGGGTGGAGGCGAATTGATCGATGAGGGAAAACTTGAGATCATGGATTGGCGGACAATGATGCCTGAGCTTATCCAGGGAATTGAGATCGACAATGTCTCCGGTCAGATCATGCTCATGATGCTATACATCGTAATCGGATTCGGAATGTTTGGAACATTTCTGATGATGACCATGGAACGGTTATATGAATTTGGTGTGCTGTTGGCCGTAGGAATGCGTCGCTTCCGAATTCAATTAGTTGTATTCCTGGAGATTGTTCTTCTGTCGCTGATTTCGGTATTGGTGGGCTTTGCCTTGAGCATGCCGGTTATCAGCTACCTGTACTTTCACCCGATTCAGCTTCCGGGAGAATATAAGGAAGCATTTGAAAAGTTTGGCATTGAGGCGATTTATGTCTTTAGTATTCAGCCGGTAGTATTTACAAGCCAGGCATGGGTCGTGTTTTTTATGGCACTGATTTTAAGCGCTTACCCGATGTACAGAATCTGGAAATTACAACCGGTGGAAGCGATGCACGAGGGACGTTGATGAATTTATAAGATGAAAATGTTATTAACAATAGCGTGGAGAAATGTCTGGCGAAGCAGGGGCCGCAGCCTTGTGGTAATCGGCTCCATTGTGGTAGGAATATGGGCATTAATTGCCATGCTCGGATTTATGAACGGGTTTACGATCTCATATGTGAATGGAGCAATCCGCTATGAGATATCCCATATTCAAATCCACCATCCGAAATTTCAGGATGATTATGACATCCATTATTTCATTCCGGATGGATTTGAAGTGGCTGAAAAAATTTCAGACAAGCCCGGCATTAAGGCTGTTTCCCCCAGGAGTGTTGTGGATGGAATGATCTCTTCTCCCCGAAAAGCGAGCGGTGTGCGAATCATGGGTATTATTCCGGACGCTGAAAAACGTGTTACGCGCCATGACTCACTTATTGTGGAAGGAGATTATTTTACCGGTGACTTGCGAAATCCTGTTGTATTGGGAAAAGAACTTGCCGAGGAATTGAAAGTGGGTCTTGGAGACAAGGTGGTGCTTACCTTTCAGGACATGGACCGGAATCTTGTGGCAGGAGCATTCCGGGTAGAAGGGCTGCTGGAAACAACTTCACCAGCTATCAACAAAGCACGGTCATATGTTCAGATAGAGGATCTGAACCGAATTCTCGGAACATCCGATGATATTCACGAGATTGCCCTGCTTGCCGATAACCCCGACCAGGTACCCGCATTGCGGAGTGAGCTTGAATCGATGTTGCCAGAGATGGATGCTGAGTCCTGGCAAACAATCGCGCCGGAGCTTGAATTGTTTCTGTCGATGACCGACAGCATGTTATGGGTTCTTATTGGCATCATCATGATTGCACTGGTTTTTGGAATCATCAACACCATGCTGATGGCAGTCCTGGAACGTTTTCGTGAACTGGGAATGCTTATGGCGATTGGGATGAACAGAATGCGGATTTTCCTGATGATTGTTATTGAAACCCTGTTTCTTTCCCTTGTCGGAGGTCCACTCGGAGTTCTTGCCGGATTGCTTACCATTCATTGGTTGGGGATACATGGCATAGATCTGAGCGCGTATTCAGAAGGCCTCAAGGAATTTGGCTACAGCAATATTCTGTATCCGTTTGTTGAGAATAAAACGTATGTGATCGCTGCTGTGGGTGTGGTAATTACGGCAATATTAGGGGCTTTGTATCCTGCGTTTAAGGCCATACGGCTAAATCCAACTGAAGCTTTACATACCGTATAAAAATTACGTTTATGGAACCAACAACAGCAAAAAAGATAGTAATCCGAACACAGGACATTTCAAAAACCTACCATGAATCTAAAATTCCTGTTCAGGCACTGAAGGATGTTGACCTGGAGGTTGCTGAAGGAGAATTTACGGCAATTGTAGGTCCATCAGGTTCCGGGAAGACAACTTTTCTGAATATTCTCGGCGGCCTTGATAACCCGACAACAGGGACGATCGAAATTGACGGGACGGATATTTCGAAGTTGAAGGAATCGGAACTGATTGATTTCAGGCTGCATAACATCGGGTTTGTATTTCAGCAGTATAACCTCATTCCTGTATTGACCGCAAAGGAGAATGTGGAATTCATAATGCTCCTTCAGAAAAGACCGGGCCATGAAATGAAGGAACGAGCCATGAAGCTACTGGCGGAGGTGGGACTGGAGGACAAGGCCAATGTCAGACCTTCTGAACTTTCCGGAGGCCAGCAGCAGCGTGTGGCCGTAATTCGGGCGCTGGCGTCCAGACCGAAATTTATCCTTGCCGACGAACCCACGGCCAATCTTGATTCCGTTTCAGCAGCCAATCTACTGGATATGATGGCTCGTATGAACAGGGAAGAGGGTATCACTTTTATTTTTTCAACGCATGATCAGCGCGTCATCGATAAGGCACGCAGGGTAGTAACGCTTGAAGACGGAGTTGTCAAATCTGATGAGGTACGTTCTTAGCACCATATTCCTTTTAATTTTTCTAATGGGTAGTCTCCAGGCACAGGAAGAAAAGCCTAAAAAGTTCTTTGTTAACGGGTACCTGAAGGAAATGATTTCCGTGAATCATATTGGCGATAGTTCACTGGTGGATAATCTCATCCATAACCGTCTTAATTTCAAGTGGTTTCCAAAAGACAATTTGCGGTTTTACGGTTCACTCAGGACAAGGCTGTTCATTGGGGAAACGACGAAATATTATGAAAACTTCAGTGATTTTATAGAATATGACACTTATTTCTTCGACCTCACCTGGACGGTTTTAGATGAAGACGCTGTTCTGTTGCACACCATGATCGACAGGCTTTATATGGAATGGATTAGGAAGGACTTTACGCTGAAAGTAGGGCGGCAGCGTATCAACTGGGGCATCAATACGGTCTGGAATCCCAATGATATATTCAATGCCTATTCCTATTTTGATTTTGATTATGAGGAGCGCCCGGGCACCGATGCAGTTCGTTTGGAATACTTTACAGGAACCAATTCCAGCATTGACGTGGCTGTGAGCCTTCCGGCTGAATCCAGAAGTATCACAGGGGAAGAAAACAATACAATGTCTGCTGCCATCATGTATAAAACCAATAAGTGGGATTACGACTTTCAGTTCCTGGGTGGTTATAGCCGGGAGAAATGGGTACTGGGTGCCGGCTGGGCAGGAAATCTGGGAAGCGCCAGTTTGAAAGGGGAGATGACCTACTTCTATCCCCGAAATATCAGGCCCGAGGATCCAAAGGCCCTGGTAGCCACTGTTTCCATTGACCATTCCATTGGTAATTTCTTCTACAATGTTTCATATCTTATTAATTCTGCGGGACCTGTTGAGCTGGGCCCGGAAGGGTTGATCCGGCTAAGCAGCCGGGCGCTTACCGCTAAGAACCTGTCACCCTACCGGCATTCGGCATTTGTTCAGGGTAGTTACCAGATCCATCCATTGGTTAATGCCGGCATGGGGATAATGCTGTTTCCACCCAACAAGGCCATGTTCCTGTCTCCCTTCGTGACCTGGAATATGCTTCAGAATTTTGACCTTGACTTTATTGTCCAGGGATTTTATGGGGAAGATTTTATTTCAGGTGAATTTAAGTCACTCTCTACGTCTTATTTTCTGAGAGGGAAATGGAGCTTTTGATTAGTCAATAGTCAGCCCTCCTGCCGGCAGGCAGGTAGTCAGTAGTCATTGCTGTGAGATATCTTCGTTAATTTATTCAGGTATAGTTAATTTAATCATAATCAGTTTATTCCAGGTGGCGCCTTATAAAATCGATTTCATGAATAAACACCATCACTATATCCTTCATAAACCATATGGGTATCTCTCGCAGTTTGTAAATAATCAGACCAAAAGGAAAAATAAAAAGTTGCTTGGCGAGCTGTATGAATTTGTTCCCGGTACCATGGCGATCGGGCGTTTGGACCAGGACTCAGAAGGATTGTTACTCCTCACAACAGATGGCAAAGTGAGTGCGCAGGTTTTGAGCAGGCAGGTCGAAAAAGAGTATTATGTTCAGGTGGATGGAATTATTTCTGAAGATGCAATCCAACAGTTAAAAACAGGGGTTGAGATAAGTATCTATGGAAAGAAATATGAAACCTTGCCATGCGCGGTATTTCGGCTGAATGAGGTTCCGGATCTTCCTACAAGAAAACGACAGATAAGGGATGAACGGCACGGACCGACAAGCTGGATTTCCATTACCCTTACAGAGGGAAAATTCAGGCAAATTCGCAAAATGACAGCCGCTGTAGGTTTCCCTACATTACGGCTTATCCGAATACGGATTGGAAATATAAATCTGGACAATCTCGCCCCGGGCGAGACAATGGAGTTGGATGGATTAATGGATTTTTTCGATACTATTAATCCTGACTCACAGACTGATGATCAAAACTAAAAACACGCCGAAGTTTCCAGTCTTTTGGTTCAATAATCCAAAGGTGAATGAATTTGGCTGTGGTCCTCAGTTTTGTTGGTGTGTCATTTTCCCGGTCATAGAATTCCTGGTCGCCACTTTGTATTGCGCCATATAGTATCTCACCCTCATACAATGGGAAAACCTCCATTGAACTGTTAACTAATTTTCTATAGGTCCTTTCGCACACCCAGCTGAAATCTTCAACCATGACCTCCGAAGCCAGTTCATCAGCTGAATCCAGCAGAACACCTCCTTTATCGTGATAAAATTCAAAATCAGAACTTATCAGGGTTCGCGCCAGTGCACTGTCGCAATGGTTATAGGCAACATCGAAATACAGGCTATCCAGTGATTTAATCTGTTTGTAAAGATCATCCTGCATATTTGAAATTCCGGGGCGTTCAACCGGTAAATCCATGCCTTCAGAAGATGTGGGTTCTGAATTCTGACATCCGGTGAGGATGAGATTGATGAGTATAATCCAAATGAATGGCTTCATTTTGATAGATATTTAATACTTTATTCATTTCACTTCACAGTGATCTTTCGGAAGGTACAGAAAATGTAGTTCTGAAGTGATCCATGTGGTGTTTTATGATCTGTCTTAAAGCAATGGATTTTCTCAAAGTAAGGATGAAACCGCTGGCAAAGAGTTTTTTCCGAATATTGCCGGATATTAATGCCGCTGCATGTATCAGGCCCCTGTTCTGAAAATGTTCCTATAACCAGGATGCCATCATGATTCATGTTATTGCCGGCGATGTCCGCATATGCTGAAATTTCTTTTTCATCTGTCAAAAAATGAAATGTTGCCCGATCATGCCAAAGGTCATATTTGCCTACAGGTTTAAAGTCAGTCACATCTGAAATGATCCAGTTCACTGTTTTTCCGGCATCTCCCAGTCTGTTTTTTGCATGATTTATAGCAGTTTCAGATATATCCAGAACAGTAATGTCGGTGTATCCAAGTTTGATCAACTCGTCGACAAAATAACTGTCTCCGCCACCGATATCTATAATTTTCGCGTTTAGAGACAGCTGACATTTCAGAAATATGTCGAGGGATATGACAGGCACAGATTGATACCACCCCAGATCCTTTGTTTCTTTTGTATTATAAATCGTATCCCAATGCTTTTTTCTATCTAGTTTATTCATTGATGCATCCAATCAGATAGAATCCATTTTTCAGTGTATGGCGCTTTACATGCTAAATATGTTTCTAACGCTTCACAAATAATAGATTCTTTACCCTGCCGGCAGCAAGCCTGAAGCTTCCGACGCTTCCATCACCTTCGCGGCTAAAAAGAAAAGTTCCATATTGATCGTTTGAAAACATCTCAGACATAACCGCATCAAGGGGTGAAATTTTGTTATCGTTGATATACAACATGAGGGATTCATTCTCCAGTCTGAGGACGTATTGGACATCCAGTTCTTCACTGTAATAGGTTCCCTCAAAATCGGTGAGTTCAGAAACACTGTAGCTTCTTGGCTGATATCTTTCAAACCGCGATGGTGGTTCCTCATTTACTGTAACGACCATGGACCGGTCACCGCTGGTTTCAAATTTCACCAGGACGCTGGCTCCCACATTGATCATTTTAAATTCATCAGGACCGATTGGAACCAGGGCATTCTCACTGTTTTCATTGCGGTAATAACGTAAGGTGTCATCCCTTACATAAATTTTCCTCGAGTAACTGTTTGCTTCACTCCAGAAATCGCCGGCAAACTGTTGAAGCTTTTGTGCCGAAATCTTTTTAACAGTTGCTGTTTTCTTTCTCTGTTGTGGTTCTTCCGGTAAATCCCTGAATTCATTCTCCAGCATAATGTCGGCAATCTGATAACACATGGCGGTTGGGTTCGCATCTCCACGGTTCGCAAAAAGCGCGATTGATAACCGTTGCTCCGGGAAACGAAAAAAATCTGCCCTGAAACCTACGAATGCTCCGCCGTGACTGATGAGTTTTAATCCTCTGTATGTGTCAATTCCCAATCCTGCTGCATAGTCCAGTTCTTTACCGTTGTTCAGTTTGCCTGGCTCTGTCATGACCGACCAGAATTGTCGGGTGAATATATCTGAATCATAAAATGCATCATCCCATTTTTTAATATCATTGATCGTGGTGAAAATACCCCCGTCGCCAATCATATCAAGTGTTGTCATACTGATCTGGTATCCTCCCTCACGTTTGGGCAAATAACCCGAAGCCCGGTTCTTAACGATCATAGTATGATCATTATGGAAGTGCGTATTTGTCATTCCCAGGGGCTCAAAAATCTCCTTCCGCGCAAAATCAGCCATGTTCATTCCTGAAACCTCTTTTACAATTTGCCCTAGAAGCCAATAGCCGGAATTGCTGTAGAGGTACTCATCCCCGGGCAGGAAATTCAGGTCTTGCTGCCGGATAAGCCATTTCATAACATCTTCATCGGTGTAAAAGGTATCATCACCATGCCCTTTCAAATAGGAGATTGCCAGGTAGTCCCTGATGCCGCTTGTATGATTCAATAAATGACGAATGGTTATGGATGAGGCATAGGCCGGAAAATCCGGAAAAAATTTATCAAGTGTATCATCGAGGCTCAGCTTTCCCTGTTCAGACAGGAGTACAATGCAGGCAGCGGTGAACTGTTTGGAGGTGGAGCCAATACGAAACACCGTGTTGGCTGTGTTGGGGATATCATACTCCAGGTTGGCAAACCCATATCCTTTGGCATAGATGAGTTCACCGTTACGTATGATTCCTAACGCGGCACCCGGTGATCCGGGCTGAGACCATTCCGCAAAAATACTGTCGATTGAGGAAAATTGATCTGGCTGCCCGTGTGCATGAATCATGATTTGAAGACAGACCAGGAACAGGAACATTTTTTTCATAACGGGAAGGATGGTTGAATTAATATTTAAGTAAGTGCTTGCAGTCTCAATTCACTTTCTGAACAAGATAATGATTAAATATTATTTTAAATAGGTGATTTTGAAGGGTTCAGGTTCAGCACGAGGCTATTTTCGAATGGAATATTGGTACGGATTCCTTCCCGGTGTTTCTTTTTTTAACTTCGGCAGCCGCTTGAATCTTCCGGAGGCCAGCATTTTCTTTTGGAACCGGCTGCGGTCGAGTTTCTCTTCCAGGATGGATTCATGAAGCTGGTGCAATTCAGGCATGGTAAATTGCTCAGGCAGCAGGTTGTAGGAAATATGCTCACTGATAATATCCTCCTTGAGACGTTTTCTGGCTTCCTGAACAATGGAGGCATGATCCATCCACATATCCGGCAACTCATCCAGACTGAACCAGGCAAACGATTTATCGAAATTGGAGACAGTAGGGTGGGTTTCCCCGATATTTACCAGCGAGTAGTATGCCAGAGTGACAAATCGGGTGTTCAGCCAGAAGTCATCGTTCCATGGCTGACCGGTATGAATGAGAAATTCTTTTATTTCATGACTGAATTTGCGCTGTGAATCTCCGAATACCGACAGGAATTTGAAATGGGGATTTTCCAGACCGGTTCGTTCTCTCAGATTACGTTCCACTGCTTGCTGAACAGATTCATCAAGCTGTATAAACCCGCCGGGAAGGATCCACTTGTCACCAATCTGCAGCAAAAGGCATTTCAGAACACTGTCTTCCTGGCCAATGATCACCAGATCAATCGAAAGGTTTGGCAGGAAATGATCCTGTCCCTTTTCCAGAAATTCTTTTAAATCCATTTACGAAAACAACAATGTTTGTGACATTATGCCACAAAAAATATGTATATTTGTGGCGTTGTGACACAAATATAATCAGAAATAATGAAAAAGGGTTTGAAAGTTTCTTTGATTGTCCTTGGTTCCTTACTTGGACTCCTGCTTATCGCGGCTACTGTAGGTTGGATTTACGTACGTTCTACATTCCTGAATTTTGAAAACGAATACACTGAAAACAAAGATATTCAGGAGGTTACAATAGATGGCTACACGTTTCCTGACCGAAATGGAAATGGTATGCTTGATATTTACGAGGACTCAAGGCGTTCAACATCCGAGCGTGTCAATGATCTGCTTTCACAGATGACCCTTGAAGAAAAGATTCACTTGCTAAAGGGATCGGGATTGGCATCGGCCTTAGGAAATACAGATGCGACAGAAGGAATTCCGGGTGCTGCCGGTACGATTGTGGCGACACCGCGATTGGGCATTCCCACGGTATACCTGTCAGACGGACCCGCCGGTCTGCGTATTGTACCGATCCGTGAAAATGATGATGCCACCTATTACTGCACGGCTTTTCCCATTGGAACCCTGCTGGCTTCAACCTGGAACACAAGTCTGGTTGAGAAAGTAGGTACTGCCATGGGGAATGAGGCCGTCGAGTACGGTATTGATGTAATTCTTGGCCCGGGAGCGAATATTCATCGCCATCCCTTATGCGGGCGGAATTTCGAATATTATTCAGAAGACCCGATCCTTACCGGCTATATCGGAGCCGCTATGGTGAATGGTATTGAATCCAATGGAGTAGGGGCATCGGTCAAACATTTCGTTGCCAATAATCAAGAGACGCGCAGACTTCAAAATGATGCCATCGTTTCTGAACGCGCACTGCGTGAAATTTACCTGAAAGGTTTCGAGATCATCGTTAAAGAATCCCAGCCATGGACGATCATGTCGTCCTACAACAGAGTTAACGGGACCTATGCTTCGGAAAGCAGGGAATTGCTTACAGATATTTTGCGGGATGAATGGGGATTCAGAGGGATCGTGATGTCCGACTGGTTTGGCGGACAGAATGCACCTGCGCAAATAGCAGCAGGAAATGATCTCCTCGAACCCGGCACCAGGCGTCAGTGGGATGCGCTTCGGGAAGCGGCTGCATCAGGGGAACTGTCGGAAGCCGATATCGATACAGCCGTAAAACGAATTCTAACCCTGGTCATTGAGTCGCGAAAGATGCAATCCTATGTTAACGGGAATAACCCTGATCTGGAAGCACATTCAAAGATCACCCGGCAATCTGCTGCCGAAGGCATTGTGCTTCTTAAGAATGATCAGTTGCTGCCACTGAGGCAGCCCAGGAATATTGCCTTGATGGGTGTTACATCCTACGATTTTATAGCCGGTGGTACAGGATCCGGTGACGTGAATGAGGCCTATACGGTTTCTCTCCGGGAAGGACTTGAAAATGCCGGCTTCGAGATCAATGCTGCAGCTGTCGAAATCTATAATCAGCACAAAGCAGCCAATACTGATGCATTTTTTAAGCCTGAAGGCATTAATGCCATGCTGGAACCGTATAATCCACCACAAATCAGCTATACAGATGCCATGTTCGGGGAATTTGCCCAAACGGCGGATATCGGAGTTGTTACTATTGGCAGGAACAGCGGCGAGGGTTATGACAGGGTTGAAACAGATGACTTTTTATTAACCCAGGTGGAAAAGGATATGATTGAGCGTGCGAGTAAGGCATTTCATGCAGTGAACAAGAAGCTTCTCGTCGTACTGAATATTGGGGGAGTGATCGAAACAGCCTCATGGAAAGATCAGCCGGATGCCATTCTGCTGGCCTGGCAGGGCGGACAGGAGGGAGGAAACTCCGTTGCAGACATATTGGTTGGAAATGTGAACCCAAGCGGTAAGTTACCCATGACGTTTCCAGTACATCTTAATGATCACGCTTCAAATGCTAACTTCCCGCTGGACGGCGAGCCTTTTGACTGGAAGACGATGATGTTTTCCAGTGGTGAAAGAGCTGAGGATGAAAAGATCAGGAATAAAGATTATACCCTGTATGAAGAGGGTATTTATGTGGGTTACCGTCATTTTGATAAAGCCGGTCTTGATGTTTCCTATCCCTTTGGTTTTGGCCTTTCATACACAACGTTTGAATATTCCGCTATGGTAACCGAAGTCGTGAATGACACCGTCGATGTTAAATTGACCATTATCAACACTGGTAACCTGGCGGGTAAGGAAGTGGTACAGTTTTATGTTTCCAAATCCAATTCTTCGATTGATCGGGCCCCCCGGGAATTAAAATCCTTCAGTAAAACACCGGAACTTAATCCAGGGGATTCCATTGAAATTTCCATAAAAATACCGGTGGCTGAATTACGTTACTGGAACGAAGATCAGGGGGGCTGGGTACTGGAAAATGGGAGTTATAAAGTACAGGCTGGCGCGTCTTCCAGGGACATAAGGGTGGAAAATGAGATAGAATTGTAATTTACTGTAGGAAATGCCCCGTTGGTGATCATTCCGGACTATGCATTTAATCTGCATTCCGCAGCCGGTCGAGTTCCTGTTCGATTTGACTGTTGAGCCCATTTGTCCATCGGATAATCCTGGTATAGTTTCTGATTTTGAATATTCGTAACCAGATAGCCTCTTGTAATTTTAATATCAGGAGGTCATCCTTTAGCATCTCCTCATAGTTGTGGATCATCGTCGGATAGATAAAAATGCTGTCGTTCTGGAAGTTGGGTAAATAATAACCGCTGCCGTCGGTTACTTGTGAATATTTATCGGCAAAAGGTGTCATAAATTCAAAATTCCGGATGGGCGCTTTATCTCTTCCAAGGCCCACAACCCTTTCGAATCCCAGCTGGTATAAATTTGTAATATTTTCCCGTAACGTATCATTTCGAAGCGTTCTTAGTCCGACGGATTTCAACGCCTCAAAACCGGATGTTTTTGGGAAAAACTGATCGTCGTTATTGGTATTTCTTAGATAATCCACGAGTGAATCTGTTAATGGATTTTTTTTGATGAGATGATCCCTGAGTTTTGTTGTCATGTCAAGTCGCTCATTGTGTGTTGCCAGACCAGACATCAAATCTCGCAAAGAGGCACTCAGATCATCCTGTATTTCCTCGTAAATATTGATTTCAGTTTTTCTTGATTTTCGTTCGTCATTCCATGTATTTACCTGTAAGGCCATGAGTATTCCAATCATGACCAGAAAAATTTCGCCAAGGGCATAGAGAAGGTACTTCCTGATACTGTTTTGGGAAACTAATTGTTTCCTGATTTGACTGAATAGTTTGATCATGGATTATTGAGCAGAAGCCCTGTCTGGAATAATACTAATTTTTTTGAGGTCAGCACTACATAGTCAGGGTAAGTCCGCCATCAACGGTAAGTGTTGAACCGGTGATATAGCTGGATTCATCCGAACAAAGGAATAATATCGATTTCGCCATCTCTTCGGGAAGACCTGCACGTCTCAGGTGTACCGTAGGGAGTAATCCCTGATCATAAAGTTCATCACCGACAATGCCCCGAAGTCGGCGGTGCATGGGAGTATCGGTAACACCCGGACAAAGAAGGTTCACCCGAATTCCCTGTGGCGCAAGTTCTGCGGAAACGCTGGACGTCAACCCGATCAACCCGTGCTTAGAGGTTACATAGGCAGATCCTGTTGGAAAGCCCAGAAATGAATTCACCGAGCCGATATTCACAATGGAACCGCCATTTCCAAGTTTTATCATCGCCCTGGCTTCGTATTTCATGCTAAGAAATATTCCTTTCAGGTTTATATTCATGACGTTGTCCCAGTCCTCTTCAGACAGGTCGGTGATGGCACCGAAATTACCTTCAATCCCGGCATTATTAACCGCATAGTCGAGACGGCCAAACACATCCATCGTATGTTCCACCATTTGTTCAACACTCTTTGCATTGGACACATCTGTTTTAATGGCAGATGCCTGTCCCCCCATATTTTCAATTGATTCCACCAGGCTATCAAGTTCATCTTTTCGGCGGGCGGCAACGACAACTTTTGCTCCCTTTGCGGCAAAAGCTTCGGCGGTTGATCTTCCGATCCCGCTGCTGGCCCCCGTGATCAGGGCTACTTTATCTTTAATTGTACTCACTAATGGTATGGTTTAAATGAATAAATATCTAATTGTCCACTTCGTTTAGTCACGAAAGAATTTGATCATTGAATTGAAGAATAAATTATGATGCCCATCCGGAACGACAGATAAATTAGTCATTTATTTCCAATTAATCTGAAATCAGATCCAGGGGTAATACTTATTTTGCTCCGTAAACACCTGTCGCGCAGCCGAAGAAGAAGTTCTTCACATTTGACTTAAGTCCGGCTTCGACCAAACATGAATGGAAATATTCACATGTCCCGAAATCGGCGCAATACCGGCCCAGCATTCTATAGTCGTCAGTATTTCCGAGGAAGATCTTTCCGATTAATGGAATGATTATTTTCAGGTAGAACATATAGAGCCATTTCAGCACCAAAGGTTTGGGCTTTGAGATTTCAATAAACGAAAAGGTTCCGCCGGGTTTTAAAATACGATGAACTTCCGCAGCTAAAATTTGTTGCTGTTCCTTCTTAAATGTTTTCAGTCCGAATGTGGAAACGATAAAATCTGCTGATTGATCAGGTATATTATTTTTCAGCACATTAGCATTCCTGATTTCAATATTTTTTGACTTTAGCCTGTTGAGATGATTCGCCGCTTTCCGATTCATCTCGTCTGAAATATCTACTGCAATAATCCTGCAACCATCACCCAGCCGTTCCTGAATATCCCCCCAGGCTTCTCCCATTCCAGACATGAGATCATATCCGGTTGGGGTACTTTTCGTTAATGCAAGTTGATTCAGGCATTGTTTTCTCCAGATCGCTGTGAACCCAAACGAGGTAATGAGGTTTGCCAGGCCATAGGTCTTGGACATTCTGTCGAACATTCCGCTCACAAACTCCGGATCATAGATGTCTGTATTGGGTTTACTCACAGGCGGTTCCGTTATTAACCATCTCCTTCACAAGGTGAAATTTCATCGGGAAAATGTCATGCCTGAACCCTTTTCAATTGGTCATCGATGCAGGCGGCGAAACGTGTGGCCGATTTTGGATCAAACCTGAAATAGAGGCATGGTTCGATCAATTCCAGTTCCATCAATGCAAAATCATTCCGGGCTGTGCGAACGAGGTCGACACGGGCGTACATGGGTACAGCCGGAAGCGCCTTCATAGCTTTCCCGGCTGCCTCAAGAAGCCTCGGTTCCGGGTGTATGATGGGAATCACGTCTCCGCCGTGCTCTTCCTGGACGCGAAAATCTCCATTACCAACCGTCTTCAGGATTACGTGGCTCAGTTCACCATTGAAATACATCAGTGAAAACTCGCCCTCTTCCACAATATACTTCATGAACGGTTGAAGAATGCATTCCCTGTCCTGGAACAGTTGAATGACCTTGTGAGAAACTTCAGTATTCTGCTTTGGGATCCGGAAGGTGTCATCTGCATTGGCGCCAATGATGGGCTTGATGATCAACTCACTGGTTTTGAAGGTTTTATAAGCCTTTTCAATGTCTGAATGATTCGGCCCTGTTTTTCGAATGGACGGGACAAGCTGTATGCCTTTTTGTTCCAGCTCAAAGAGATAGTTCTTATTGATGTTCCAGCGGACAATACTTATATCATTGAGCAATAAAGCAGAAGATTTCTCGATTTGTTCGAGTACATCCAGGAATTGTTCCAGGTGATCCTGGTAATCCCAAGGACTGCGAATCACAACCACATGATAGGCATTCCAATCGGTGGGCTGGTTCCAGGGGATATTATCGACTTCCCATCCCAATTTTGTCAAGGGCTCATGAACAAGATCGTCATCGATAAACCAACCTTCAGTATTCGCGATCGAGAGAAAAGCACATTTTGGCATACAGGCTACTTGTTAGCGACAGAATTCAAATTGTTTGGGTTGTTTACTTTACCTGACTTAAATATAAATCAACATCATGAATTATTTCACGTGAATTGGATAAGGAATATTCGAGCTCCTCTTTGGTTTCTGTGAACAGGATGCGTTTGAAATTGCTGATGCCCTGGAAAGTGGCTGCGAGGTGACTGTAATCGATTTCCGACCAAACGAGGGAATCGATCAGAGGCCCCTGGTCGTGAATAGGTGTGGACCCAAAGGTATATGTATTTACGTAGGAGGTGATCTTTTCCTGATAGTCACGGGTAGTTTTTTCGACCCGGTCTTTCAGGGAAAATTTACGGTTGTAAAATGTCTTGATCTTCGATTTGAGCGAATCCGGCAACTCTTCGATCAAACTGGTCTGATTAAGGCTGTTGAAGGAATTTGTGTTGTAAATAATTTGGGCGCTCCAGTTAGGGTTGAATTCAAAGCGCATGATCCGGATTAAAGTATCTACTGTGGCAGCCGGCTGGGCGACCCGTGACCTCAGCGTTTCATTGAATTCATATTGTTGGGTTATAAAGGGCAAGCGATCGGTGATCAGCAAAGTATCCTGGATCAGATCGCCTTTCAAGGCAACCAGGAGGCTCTGAGTTTCCGATCTCGTTTTTCTCTGTTCATTCAAGGTGTTGATTTGAAGTGCAATGAGTATGCCGATTACTACCAGGATAATTTCCCCAATGGCATATTTGAAATAGCTGACAGTTTTACTTTCACTCAGCATTTTTAGCCTGATTTTTCGGAAGAAATTAATCATTCGGATTTATTTATTTCGGCATCGATCATATTGATAATTTCCTGTGCTGTTTCAATGAGTTCCCTGGATTGTAGCAATGAAACGGATATCGTGAGCTCCCTGGTAGTAAGAGAACTTTCAAAGTCGGGGTCTTTTAATAAACCAGCGTAATCGCTTTCAAACGGACTTGGTGACTGGCTTTGGAACAAAGCATATCCCCTGTAATCAATGCTCCGGTATACATCGTACAACGCAACATATTGCCGGACCACGGGAAGTACCATGTTATATAGGGCGTTACTCGAATATACTTCATCTTCGGTAATGTCTGCGACCTGTTGAGGCCAGAGGACCAGCGCATTCTTAATTGAATCGTTGCTTATAATATTTATTTTACCTGAATTGAATAGAATATTCAGTGTTTCCGACTGTCCATTGTATGTGGGGTTTATCAGAAGTCCGGCGATCAGGCTGTCTATGCGCTGTTTTGTATAGTTGATTTGTTCGTCCCGGATTAGTGTATACAGTGAAGATGTTTTTGAAATAATCTCCTCCCTGAAGGCATTATTCTCCTCAAATTCAATGATCGCGTTGATGAAATCCGTCCGTATATTACGCAGCGTAGAAATCTCTTCTGCCCGTTGTTTCTTTTGTTCGTTCCAGGTGTTGATCTGCAGGGCAATTAATATGCCTATCACGACCAAAATGATTTCCCCGATGGCATAAATCAAATACCTGCTGAATCTTCCCGAAGCGCTGGAAGGGCTGTTACGGTTAATCAGTTTAAGTCTTATTGTTCTGAAGAATTTGATCATATCACACGGTCAGCTATTTATTGTTTTTTGAATTTACCATAAATAGGCTGACCCGGGTAAACATTTTTAACGGTTTTCCCTTCATTCACCACAAGAACCCCGTTCACCAGCACGTAGTGAATTCCCTCCGAAAACTTTAAACCTTCATCAAAGGTTGCGCGATCGATCACTTTATCCGGATCAAAAACAGTGATATCGGCATCGGCTCCTACCTGGATTCTTCCTTTGAACCGCATCATGGGAGATATCGTTTCGAGTCTTCTGGCGGGTAAGAGTGTCATTTTTTCTATAGCCGTGGGCAGGCTGATTACTTTCTCTTCCCTAACATATTTACCCAGGACCCTGGAAAACGTACCTGCAGTACGCGGATGGGCAAGTTTTGCGTAAAACATACCATCGGAAGATATAATCACCTTATCTGCGGCAATACCTGTGCGAATCCAATCCGGCTTCATCATATGAACTATCACTATACCACCCTCTTTTCGCTTCTCGATAAAAGTCTTCTCCGTTAATCGTTCACCTGTTGCAACCCATTGTAGATCGTTGTAGGAAATACCGAGCCGCTCCTGCCATCCGTCGTCAAACAGTGCGGTTTCAATCCCCGTTGATGCAGCGGTGTAGGGATATAATTCCGTAGTGATATCAAAGCCCCGCTGCTGTGCTGCTTGTAACATTTCCAGTGCCAGGCCAATTTCACTGCGGGCCATGCTATTCACATGAACGATATGCAGAGGAGCACCGGTTATGACCGCATCTGAAATGGATTGTTGTATGGCCATCGTTCCGCCTTCCCGTACATGGGTGAAAATCGGCACCTGCATTTCTCCCGCGAGCTGATATATTCGGTAGATCTCTTCCCGACTGGACCCGGTTACATATGCAGGTACCAATCCAATGCCAACACCGCCTTCCCGAAGGGACTCCTTCACATGTTCGAGCATACCCGGAAGTTGATCGGCTGATAGTTCTGTATATAATGCCGGCTTTACCTCGTCGAGGATAATATCCACGCCCTTATATTGGCCACCTGATATCCGTTTTTCAATTTCTTCAACGCCTGATTTCATTTCGGGATTGTCCAGACTTCGGCAAAAAGCCCAGTTGACACTTGCTCCGTAGTTGATCAGCGCATTTGAAGCCCTTGATTCATACCAAGCCCTGAGCATCGGTACACCCCATTCCAGCTCCAGCGCTGAAGTTACCCCGTCTCTTACCTGATATTCCTGTTCCACATTGGTAACGCCATGTACATGCAGGTCGATAAAACCGGGAGAAACCACCAATCCGGAAACATCAATTGTTTGTTTGCCTGACAAACTTCCGGATGAAATTTCCATGATTCTGCCATCACTGATTCCCACATTCCGGATGTCGTCCATTTTGGTTTCAGGATCAATCACACGGCCGCCTTTAAGGACTATGTCATATTGGATTTCAGATTGAGCATTAACGACAGATGTGCCCAAAGCCGAAATAGCCAGGACAACTAATAGTGAAAAGAATATATGATGATTGGAATTCTTCAGGAGGATTAAATATTCAGTCATTTTGTTATTCAATAAATAGTTAGCAGTGGTTGGGATAATCATTCCGGGTTTGTCAATGATTCGATTACCTGCAAAATGATTTCGCCGGCATTTTTGTCGACCGACATTCCGGTCAGGTATTCTGAATGGGGGATTTCATTTTCCGCGTCGAAGAAATCAGGTGTTACAATGTATCCCAAACCATCCATACCCAATCCCAGGACGAATTTTGGCCCGGTGGTATTCATCAATTTTTTTGATTCCAGTGAATAAACCGGGGATGTTTCACCCGGGTGGGTAATAAACTCAGCATCCCCGACCCTGAACCAGGCAATTTCGGTTTCAACACTATCGGTGATAGCACGATCAATAACTCCCATTGATGCGAGTTGCCTGAATCCTTCATTCGAAACCGGCAATGAAAACACACTTCGATTGAATTGAATATCGGTTGATACCGTTGCTTTTGAATTTTTGAGGGAGGAGAGTACCGCATCGGCCAGTTCGCGACCTCTTTTAAATGCATTCGGAAAGCTTTTTTCTTCATACTCGGGTTGAACCCATCCTCCGATGGAACCTTGCAAATACTGGTTTGTTCCGCCTAATTCCTGGTCCATCGCCTCATAAAAACCTCCAATAAAGTCGGATGATACCTCATCATTGGTTCCGTCCATAAAGGTTGGATGACAAGCAAAATTTGTGAGTGTGGCGATCGAGTTGCCGTTTAAATCGGTGAATTGCAACACGCCAAGTGATCGGTCAAGTTCTTCCGGTTTCGATATATTATAGACCCAATCTTCTCCGTAGGTAGTTTCTGCATAGTGCAACTCAGCAGGCTGCTTCTGTTCAAATGCTTCGATAATTTTGGCTGCGGCTATCTGTACAAGTCTTTGCATATATTCCGTATTCACACCAGAACTCTGCTGATTTTGCCCCCACAGACCGACCACATCCGGACCGCTATGGGTGTGGGTAGATGAAGATACAATATGTGACGGATCCAACAATTCAGGGGAGATCTGCCGGGCTACGGCTTCACGGATTTCAAGAAGTGTTGGGTAAAGCAACCCAATGCAATCGACCGTTATTATGGCCACGGTGTGTTGAGAATCAGAAACAACGACGGCCTTTACAAAAAGCGGGTCATGAACACCTGAAAATTTACGGTTATTTCTATCACCTGCGATGAAATCGCCTGGTGCGGGGTTTATAATTCCAAAGGCTGCACCTACCGATAATGAGTTTTCCGAAGGTTTATCCGAAGCACATGAAGAGATCAGCATCTGACTGCTTAAAAATATGATTCTGATGAAAAGGCTTTTGAATTGATATATCATATTTCACAGGGTGGGTCGGCACAAAATTTCCGATAATATACATGAATTAATGGATAATTCCGGCTGTAAAAGGAGGGTGAAAGGAGTTATTTCAACTCAACCACAATCTTACCTTTCGCCTTATTTTCCTCCATATACCTGTGGGCCTCAGGAACCTGTTCGAGTGTGAATACCTTGTCAATATTTAATTTTACCGAACCCTTTTCCACTTCATCGATGAATTCCTGAAGCAATCCTTTCGGGAGATTGGATGATTCACCCATGTATACGGTAAGTTTCCCCAATGAGGGGATATCACCCATTGGCGTGAATTCTTTCATAGTCCATTCGTTCCCGAGGATCCCGGTCATGCATACCATACCACCCGTCTTGATGCACTTTAACGAGTCTTTCAATGTGCGTGTGCCTATTAATTCAAGGACTTTATTGACTCCTTCAGGATATATTGTTTTTACTTTTGAGGAAATCTCGCCATCATCAATTACCACATGATCTGCGCCATTGTCTTTGAGTGCTTGTACTTTTTCATCAGTACGCGTTGTGGATAAGACGGTCAGCCCTTTTGTTTTTGCCAGCTGACAGGCAAGCATTCCGATTGATGAGGTTCCTCCCCGAATGAGAAGGGTTTCTCCCTCCGAAATTTCCAGTGCCTGATTCAGAGAGCCCGATACTGTCTGGAACATTTCCGGAATAGCTCCCAAGATATGCCAAGGTAACCTGCTTTCAAAAGGCAATACGATTTCAAGCGGCACGAGGGTAAATTCGGCATAGCCACCATCATAAAACCTGCCCATACCACCCATTAAAGCGGCCACCTTTTGCCCTTTAGCAAAAGTATTCGAGGGATCTTCTTCAATATAACCTACGCACTCTATACCCTGAATTCTCGGGAATTCAACACCCGGTGAATCTCCTCTTCTTGTAAAAAGCTCCGACCTGTTTAGTCCGAATGCTTTAACCCTGATCAGCACCCAACCCGGTTTGACCTTTGGTTTCATTACTTCCCTCAGAAGGATCACTTCTGGGTTTCCGGGGGTTACTGTCACAGCTGCTTTCATAGAGGTGGGTTGTTCAGTGCAAATTATATACTACCGGCCGATAAATGCATTGTATTCATCATTCATAACTTTATCGGTGGTTATGACACGATAATATCGTTTTAACAATTTACCAATTACTGGGAAAAAGGAAGTAAACTGCTTCAGCGATTGACCTTCGTATTGATATAGTTCGAAATCTACGATGTATACCACCGGATCATCCGGGTAAAAGGACTTTGCCAGCTGATTCAATGCATAGGCATTATCAAAGCCCTGTTGATTATAAGTTGTATAAACCCTGGATTGAAAATAGGGGCGTTCAAGATAGTATGGTAGCCGGCCTTCCGTCTCCAGTTGCCTTATATTTTTTTCTGCCTCCTCATATTTTCCTTCTGAAATGAGCTTTTCGATACTCAGTGCATCGCCAGATCCAGTTAGCTTCAGGGATGAACCATGTAAATGTAAAATCAGCTCCTTCCCAAGGCTGTCCAGCATTTCCAGTCTAATGCCATACCTGAGGGTATAGTATGCCGTATCATTCTGGAAGAGAGGCGCTTCAGTTAAGCCATCTATGGTTACATACCAAACAGAATCACGAGGATGGATAGTAAGGTTTCTTAATTCTGAGAAGATATAATTGCCGCCTGCATTTTCTGGAAGACTGGCATAAATCGCATTGTCAGTGAGATGGATGTGACCGATGGAATCCAGGACCTCATCATGCAAATAGGCCTCACCTTCAAGATTTTGCGGGATTGGAATATCAGGAATTACAGCATCCCGGTGATCATTCAGATGTGAATGAAGTGAGTACAAACTGGGAACAATCATTTTGATTTTGGCATGTGGCAGCGTAAAAAATGTAGGGTCTGATGTCGTGTTCGGCGTATCCATCGTTTTCTCACCCACGAGAATGGTGTGGGTCATTCTCTCCATGTCACTCGCAAAACTCACAGCAGCTGAACCTGTACCCCGGTCGATAAGGGTATAAAGCTTACCATATTGATTAATGAGTGTGTCCGCAGCAATCCGGTTCAGGAAGGAGTTGTGATTCTGCGTGTCACCACCACCATTGCCCCGTACGTCGATCACTACCTTTTCTGGTCTGGTATTATGTATTTTTTCAAATACCTCATTCCAGAATGCTTCAATGTCACCCTGGGCGATACACGCTGAATACCGAAGGTAGAAAATATTATCATCCTCTATAGTCGTATACCAGTAGTTCTTTTCAGGATTCCTTTGGTACAAAGGGATTTCATCAGTATCCCATTTATCATTCATTCTTACATAGTCTGTCAGCCCGGCGATTTCATTTTCCGATAAAGGTTGAAAGGTAAGGGTAGACAGTCTGCCGTCCTGAAGGATTTCCAGTTCAACCTCATTTTTATCCGGAATTATACCTTCATGGTACAAGACTTCGGACGAAGAAATGATACTGCCAATGAAATAGGCAGCTCCCGCTTCGTTAGGTGAATTACAGTAGGATGACAGTTTTTTGAAGACTTCCTGACTATCCATGTTCCCGATTCTTACCACCCTGGCGCCTAATGTTCGCGGATCAACCTGACCCCCCATCAGATAGAAGTTCCCTTCCGACCAGGTTAGTGAGAATGGGAATCGCGGTCCGACAAGGGACGTTTTATTCATTATGTTCGTGTGAGGATCTCTGAAAGAGGCAACGGTCTTGATTACGGCGATGTTGAATTCTTCCTGGCTTTGAAGCGGTTCCTTTGCTGCTGCTTGCCGCAAAGCCTCTATTTGCTCATCAAAGGACTGCCTTCCGGGAAGTACATTATATCCCGAGAATTCATTTTTGAAAATATATTCCAGCCGGTCGATGTCCTCGAGTCGTTTTTCATTTTCCGTAAGAAATGATGCCTGAATTTTTTCGTAAAGCTTATTCAAACCGAGCGGCACCAAAATAAGGAACACAAGGAATATTAACGACAGTATCGTCCACTTCAAACCTTTGAGTACCTTTTTCATGGTTGTTATTTTGAGTATTAATTAAATAGGAATCACAAATAGTGAAAATCAGACCGACTAATCAAATTCTCTGTTGTGGGAGCAGGTTTTTCAATACATGGTATTGGGATTGGCCGATTCTTTAGGTACCTGCTGGATAGCATCCCAATGTTCACAAATCTTGCCATGATGGTCAAATCTGAAGAAATCCATGGTGACATATTCGTCATTCCCGGGCCATATCTGGTGCGTATGAAGGGCGACCAGGTCACCTTCAGCGATGCAGCGTACAAACCGAATGGTTTTTTCAGGATATTCATGTTGCATCCGTTTGAAATAATCGATGAATCCTTCAGTGCCGTCGACTACAGCCGGATTATGCTGAATGTATTCGATACCGACATACTTGCGGACGGCCGTTTCAGGGTCTCCTTCAAATGCTGTCCTGTAAAAGTCGATAGCGTTCTGTTTATTTTGCTCCTGATTCGCTGTGCTCATGTTATTTATTTCTGATCAATATTTTCTATTTCCATATTTATGATTTCAATCAATTGCTCTGCCCACAAACGTTTATTATCAAGAAAATTAATGCCAATTTTTAGCCGGATAGAGAAAGAGTTGATATAATTTTCAACTTCCATATCCCGGCGGAAAGCCTCGGCGGAAAACTGAAATCTGTTATCATTCTCATATCCCGGAAGTAAATAGGATCCGTCCAGACCATCCAGGGCGTAAGTGTTTTTGTTAAAAATCCTATACCTTTTCATCAAAACCGATTCTGAAAAACTATTGGTAAATCTTTTGGTCTCTGTCACATGCTGATCTAGGGTAATGTCGGAATAGTATTTTGAAATAAGATCGACCAAACTGTCATTGCGGATGAAATTGATATGCCCGTTGTTCTTAGCTGTTTCAAACGCTGTACTATTTAAGCTGGGTAAAATGAAATACACCAATCGCGTTACATCGTTATCGAATTGCGATGCATCTGTTACCGGGATTTCGGGATTGATGATATAGGCAAGCAACCGGTCACAGGTTTCTTTCTGCGTTGTTTTAAAGGAACTAACACGCTGTAATTCCCGGATATCATCGTTCAGGTCTCTTCTTAGGTTGATCAAGGTTGCTTTTTCCAGCTTTTTGTTATCCGATGCGATCTTCCAGCCATTAATTTGAATTGCAATGAGAATTCCGATAACCACAAGAATGATTTCTCCAATGGCATATAGCAGATATTTAGTAATCCGGGAAGAAGTATTGGGCGAACCCCCGGGACCCGGGGAAAGTAGTCGCAGACGGATTTTTTTAAAAAACTTAATCATTGGCTACAGCGCATTTCGTGTTTAAAATCTCAATGAGTACGGCATTTTCATTTTTCATAAGATGATATAGTTCCTTTTGCCGGGTATTGGTGGCAAAATAATACAGTGCATCAATGTATAGTGCTCTTTTTATTTCATCCGATATGGCCCCCTGGTTATCAATCGGGAGGGACTCCAGCACATCTTTGTCCAGATTATCTAAAAATCTGTCGGTTGTTAAATTTGATTCAAGCCAGCCATTCTCGAAATTGTTTTTCTGATCATAATAGAGATCAACCGCCTTTTGTCCGTTCACCTGTACAATACTAAAGTAGCTTTCAATCTTGTTGAAATAATGATTCAGCGCCTTTATGATACTTTTGTCGCCAATGATATTCAGGTTGGCTCCTGACTTCAGATCTTCAAATGCCGAGTTGTTTGGCCGGAAATCAACGTATATTGCACTGATGGAGCGATTGATCTGAATTCCGATCTCCGCTTTTCTGGTAGTCTCTTTCTGAAGTAATCTTAGTGCTTCATTTGCGGTTATTATTCTGGCCTCTGAAAGAGAAATATATTCAATAAGCTGCTCCTTATCCTGCAAGGCGTCCTCAAGAAGCCTGCAATAATACTCTTGTTCCAGTCTTGACTGTTTTTTTGCGTCGTTCCAGGTATTGATCTGCAAGGCAATCAATATTCCTATAACCACAAGGAGAATTTCACCAAGTGCATACAGCAGGTATTTGCTGAGCCTGTTTTGGGCAAGAAGCTTCTGTCTGATTTTTCGAAAAAAACTGATCATTTCTCTTTTTCTCTAGGTTTATAAAGCCTGTATAATCCTGCTGCGGTCAGAATTCCGGCAAATGAGGTTAGCACATACCAGATATAAACCAACTCCTTATCCAAATCCGGATTCATCAGGTTGACTATTCCACTAATCAGGACCAATGCAGGTCCGATCCACTGATATTTGGGTGATTCAAGGAACTTCATTTCTTAATTTTCTTCTTCTAATCCTTTCTTAAAAAGCTTTTCAAATGCGTCATACACGGCAAGGTGAAGTGCATCACCATGGTTCTGATTTTCGAAGTATCTGAAATGCACATCGAATTGATTTTGGTGTTGCTGCAGCTTCTCATGTAATTCTACGGCTACCCGTTCCATTACCTCACCCTCTTTTCCAACCCCTACGTAGACTTTCACAGGGGAGGTAAGCGGAGCTATGTTCCGGGAAAGCAGACGCTCGTCATCCCACCATAAACTCGGACTGATGATAATATAATTATCGAACATTCCGGGGTGCTTAAATAGAATCTCCGTTGCGAGTAAGCCGCCCAGTGACTGTCCGATGAGTGTTTTTTGATCATTTAGCCGATAATTTTTTGCAATAATTTCCTGAAGTTCCTTTTCCAGGAAGTTTATAAAATTCTGAGAGCCTCCCGAGGTTGGAAATTCCTGTCTATCATCTTCCGACATACTAGGATACGTAAAGTCTCGTTTTCGGTCGGTGTTTGCGATACCGACTACAATGGATTCGGGAATGATGTTGATCCATGAAAACGAACAGAACTGGACCAGTCCGGCAATGTGAATGAAGTCTTCATCTTTCGAGCCGTCCAACAGATAAATCACCGGATATGTATGCAAAGTATCGTCATGATAACTGGCTGGAAGGTATAGATTGATAGTCCGGTTTTCCCCTAATGCCTCGGATACGATTTGCAGTGTTTCGCCAATCGTGAACTCCCCACTGTCAATAATTTGGGCAATGCCGGCGTGAAAGGTAAGGAATGCGAAAAGGGTTAATTTGAATTTAGTCACCCGGATCAATTTAATGACACGGTACCAAGTCGCTCACCCATCAGAATATGCTCGTAAGCACTGCCATCAGAATTTCTCGGGCTGTCAATAGAGAAGTTTACCCCATCCTGGAATATCATGATAAAATCAGATCCGCCAAACGCGAAGTTGCCAAGCATGTCGCCTTTCTTTACCTGAACCCCGGGTTTAAGGTTATTTTCAAAATTCACCGAGCCGACAGCCACCATGCCAATTGGCATTAATGCCACCAATCCGTATTCTTCAGTTTCCAGAATTACACAGCCCCTGGTTTCTATAGTTTGCCATCCTGTCTTGGCCGAAGGGTCGAAGGCGTAACGGCCGTTTTCCGCATCCCACCAAAGCTCTCCGCCGGTAGGATTTATGCCCTGGATGATTCTTACTTCCTTCACAGTTCCGCTCATGGGGAAGTGATAGCGGTGGTAATCGTTCACATTTAAGAAAGAATGCGTAAAGGTTCCATTGGCAAAAGCATCCTTATATTCACTGTCATCGCCAATCAGGTTGGAAATTGATCGGAGCGATGCAGATTTTACAACAACATCATCAGCAATGAGCAGTGAATTGCTGTCTATCGCCCACACCCCCTGGGGTTCAGAATCCGCGAATGATGCCACAACGGAGTTATTATCCGGGGAGGCAATGGGCCGCATTTCAGGAGACTTGAGATAACGAGCAAAAAATTCGTTGAATGTCTTCCAATTTGACGGGTCTTCATACCAGCCATTTTGTAGTCCGAAATTCGGGTCATTCAAAGCGGCCTGGTAATACTCTTCATTCCAGGAATCTTCTGTATCAAGATAAGACCCCCAAGATTTACTGAATGTGATTAGCCAGGAGGCAAAGGGCTCTGCATATTGCAGTGAGTTGTTAACAAGGTCTTTTCCTTCCAGTTCCGGCAACGGCTGATCAATCAGAAAGTAAAAGCAGGTAAGGCTTTGAAAAATATGATCAAATATCTCGGGATATTCTTCTTTCTCCATAAGCGCCCAGGGCATTGCGGTCTCACAGTGTGAAACAAATGAATAGTATTCTTCCAGGCTTTGCGCAGGATTTGTATTTGGGTCTGGGTTGATCTTCCGTGCCTGTTCGAGAGAGGAGATAAGCATTGATTTTAATTCCGGGCTGCTTTCAACAAGAGAGATGAGCTCCTTGGTTGCAGGGGCGTATTCAATTTTCTTCTCTGTGGAATTACAGCCAGAGATAAGGATTAAAGAAAGGATAATTACATTAAGAGGTGACAGGGAGTAACGTTGGTTCATTCTTGTGGTTGATTAGGTCAGTCACAAGATAGTAAAATCCCACATTAAATAATTTACAGGATATACTCTTTCAAAAAACGAATGGTTTTTTATTAGAAGCCGGAGCTTTCAATTTTAGCCTCATGAAAGAGGATCGCTTCATCGTCTTTGGTAGCATTCAGCAGGCCCGAAGAATGAACTTTTTGATCATTCAGGTTGATCAGAAGGGTCACAAATGAGGCATCGTTCTTTTCATACCAATTAATAAACCAGATACCGGGTACGATCAGCTTTGCGTTATAATCAATGCCGGTCCGTCCCATACCTGCGAAAGGACCGGCAATCCATTCAAAGCTTACGAGTCCGTCTTTGAATGAGACCCGAACGGTTCCGAGGTCATCGTAGGTGTATGTGATGGTTTTACCATCCAGTGGATTAGTCTGATTCATTGTGGTGAGATTGCTTGGTACAATCCAATCTAGTGAAATTATCATTCACAATCTACCTTTTCAATTAGTACCGGAACGGGATAATTATCGCAATTCTACCCGAAAGTTAATTCATATGTAGGATTATGTTTGTCAATCCCGCTGCCCAGACCAGGAAACCAACGGCGATTTGCCATTTCAGTTTTTTGTGAAACCAGGTGATCGCATAGTTGCGTTTTATCAGTTTAAGAACAGGTATCACCGTGTTGTTATTGGCCGCGCTTCGACCCTGAACCAGTCAACATCAACATATCCCCCCAACTCCTCAGTAGCGTAGTTGAATAGACAAAACTTGTTTCCGGTAAAAACAGTCAGTTTGAATTGCATTTGCATGACATCACCAAGGGTTGTAAACGTTTTATTATCAAGGCTGTAGGAAAATGTTACTGTGCCGGTACCGTCAACTGTTTCACCACCGTAATACATGGCAGCTCCTGAACCATGAAAGGGATCAGCGCGAAGATAGATGGATGATGTATTCACTTTCACAGAATCAATGATTGCCCCGTTATTCACCATGATTACATAATATTCGCCATTAATTTTTTCAACACCAATAAATCCATAGGGATCCTGGAAAATCGCAAGACCCGCAATATCACCGTCCTTCATGTGATCAAGGTCTATTTTCGTAGTTCCGACCGTCAGAAGAGAATCAGAATAATACGTGAAGAATCTCTGTGTGAGCGTATTTCTGGCCTTTGGCAAACTGTCCGTTATGGTAGCGGTCTTTAACCTTAAATAGCCAGGGTGTTCTGTTAATGACCATTTTGAAGGTTCAGGATTATGGTTCCATCCCCATTGCATACCTAAATTCTTTTCAGTGAATTCATCGGATGTGGGTAAAGATTTAACCGGGTATGATTTACCTACACCGGGCTTCTTATGGGTAACAACCGCCTTTCCATTCGATCCTGCTATCGGCCAGTCATTTTCCCATGTAACAGGTTGTAAGGAAGGGAACCGGCCAAAAGGACCACTGTCAACCATTAACACGGTCCACCACTCGCCTGTATTCGTATGTATAAGCGCACCCTGGTGTATTCCATAGTTAGGCCCGTCGGTGGTATCATTCAGAACCATATGCTGTTCATAAGGCCCATAAATATTCTCAGACCGCAGCGCTACCTGAAATCCGTCAAGACCCCCGTAAGTGCTGTATAAATAATAGTAATTATTGATCCTGTACAGGTGAGCCCCCTCAAGTCCTGGGCGGATATCGCCGGTATACACGAGGACATCCTTGCCAATGGCATTAAAATTCAGATCAAGTTCTGTGATGTATATTTTATTATAACCGTGTGCTACGTAAATTTTACCATCCGTGTCAAACAACAATCCCGGATCGTGAAATCCCCGGGGAAGATGTGTAATTGTCCAGGGACCTTCGGCTTTTTCCGCAGTGCATAGGAAACCGCCTTCATCAAGTGTATTGTATAACAAGTAGAACTTGCTCTGGTGATATTTGATGCTGCTGGCCCACTGACCGTGACTATACCTGTTGCAGCCGTCCAGGTTGTAGCACGGACCTTCATCCATTCGGGGGACCACATTTGCGCAATATTCCCAGTTTACCAGATCCTTTGACTTCAGGATTGTTACACCCGGGAAAATAAACATGGTAGTTGACAGGAAGTAATAGGTTTCACCAACCCGGATGACATCCGGATCCGGGAAATCTGAGGCAATTACAGGATTGGTAAAGGTTCCGTCACCATTATCGCTGTGGGTTTTTTGGGCATGGCAGGGCAGCAATGCACTGAGCAGGACAAGTATTGGGAATGAAACTTTCATATATGAACAGATCAGGTTACGGCTTCTTAAAAGTTTCATGTTTTCAAACAAGGATAAATGGCTGCACAGCTGGTAGTTTTTTATAATGAACGACAACGTACTTGCGGTGGAAGCATCACATACTATAGCAGATTATAATTATCAATGTCGTGATAAAATGCCTAGTAGTCAAGATTCAGAATGATTGTCGTTGTTGTGCTTATTTTTGAATAGCTAGCATTCAAAATTAATCAGTTAGTCCAGATTTTTTTCTTTGATCTATGCCGTAATCAATAAATGAGCCATCAAAAAACTTACGAAAAGGATGTTTTAGTAATGCTCCAAATCCAGCAGATAGCACCACGCCATCAACCAGTGCTTTTCGAGATTTCCAATTTTTCGCACTCAACATTTTATTTTCATTTTGTAGAAATAAATTTTCAACGTGCCGGACTTCAGCACCAAACAAGTAAAAACCGTGCATCTTCTCTTCTTCACTCAATGAGTCAGGATTATCTCTAAAAACTGTGATTAACCTTGCTAATTCTTGAGAACTACTAAAATTCAGGAGTATGTTGATATCCAGAGCAGCAATTTCATGAAATGATGATGCTTGTGTGGCTTTGGTATTCGCCTTAATTTGAACACCAACAAATACTAATGATATGATTATAGCAATTGCTGATATAATTTCTGCGATTAATGCGTATTCTTCTAATGTTTCTATCATTTCTTTCCTTATTTGAATATTCTCGTTTTCCTACATTAAGCACGACGGATCAGGCTATGCCCTGGACCCATGGTGTGGTAGTTTATTCCCTTAAGAAAGCAAAAAGTAATCACATCGAAAAGGGAGCTGGAAGGCTCGAATGATGATCTTTTCAGCCTGGCTCCCCGAAGGTTAAAAGATTCGTATCCGGATCCAGCAGGGCAAATTCCTTTTGACCCCATGGCTTTTCCTGGAGGGGGGCATTCGGATGTATTTTAACATTTCTATCCAGAAGCATTTTATAGAATGTTTCGATATCGCGAACTCGAATATAGACCTGCCCGTAATTCTCGCGCGGGTTGAGTTCAGGAAATTCAAAAAAGTGTATTTCAATATTGTCTTTTTTTATCATCAGGTAGCCATCATAGTCGGCACTTCCGGCATCCTGGAACCCTAATTGATTAAGGTAATAGTCCCGTGTAATTTTCTTGTTGCGCATCGGCAACTTCGGATGAATGGATTTAAGCATATGGGCTGATAATTAGTTGGTTACCTCAATATCCAGCATGGATACAGAATATCCAAATAAAATATTTTAGACCAATATTAAGATTTTTTCTTATTAGTTATTTCTGCTATTCTGCTTCCGGATTACCTCACCAGGGAAGATTCAGATGCTTCACTTCATCGTTATAGAATTTTTCCAGCTCTAGAATTATTTCAGGCGAAACTCGGTGATTGATGCTTTCAACATTGCTTTTCAGCTGGGCCAGGTTCACATTCCCCGGAATTACTGTTGAGACAGCATCATAGCTCAGGCAAAATGCAATGGCAAGTTGGGCCAGATTGTCACTGGCCGTGGTGATTTCCTTAATTCTTTCAACCAACCGGGCTCGTGTTTGGATATCCTTACGAGTCCATCGGCTTCGGATATCATCAAAGGTGCTATTAACATCGTACTTCCCGGAAAGCCAGCCGGAATCGAGCGGAATCTTTACGATGATGCCAACTTCTTTTTGAATGGCCATGTCAAACGCCCGGGCAGCATCCTGGTGAAGGATATTGAAAAAAGCTTCAATCACTTTTGCGCCGGTTGTTTGCATGAGCAGACTCATGTCGTCGTACGTATCCAGGGAAGCACCATAAGCCTTAATTTTTCCTTCGTCAATCAGGCGTTCCAGAATTTCATAATGATCGTTTTGGTTGCCAACCAGGTAGTGGGATGGGGGATTATGGATAATGAGGGAGTCTACATAGTCGACCTGCAGTCTTCTGAGGCTTCCCTCCAGCGACTTCCGAATATAGTCCGATTCGTAATTCATGGTTCCGGAATCTGTATGTCCGAATTTGGTATTGATCACGATCTTGTCTCGGTCAGTACCTTTCAGTGCGCGGCCAAGCCGATCTTCCCCTGTTCCATACCCGTAATTCGGGGCGGTATCGAAAAAGTTGATGCCGTAGTCAAGTGCTTTATGCACCATTTCCATTGCCTCTTTTTCCGACATGACTTTCCAGCCGGAGTCGACGCCCAGCTGCCATGCGCCCAGTCCGATTTCAGAAACCGGTGGTGCATCCTGAATATATTTGTTGTATTTCATATCAATGAGTATAATACTTGTTGCTGCCTGAAGTTACAAACATTGTGATTAGCATTCGTATACCGGGAAGGTAACTGAATTCCGGAAAGTGGTGGATAAAAGGTGTTCATCCAGCCCGGTTTTATTTTACTATATTTATTCAAAAATCAACCCAGATTTATGAAACAACTTTGCTATTTGTTCCTCCTGGCAGGTCTTTTAGGCTGCGGTACTGATACCCGAAATTCGGCCGAGCAAAATGGGCAGCCTGAATGGGTCCAATTGTTCAATGGTAAGGATTTAAGTGGATGGAAGATTAAGATCCGGGGCGCTGAACTCGGAGATAATTATAAAAATACGTTTCGTGTTGAGGATGGAATGTTAACGGTATCCTACGACGAATATGATTCTTTTAATTTTGAATTCGGTCACCTGTTCTATGAAAAGCCCTTTTCGCATTACAGGCTTCGGGCTGAATATCGATTCATCGGGGATCAGGTGAAAGGCGGACCAGGTTGGGCATTTCGAAATAATGGGTTCATGCTGCATTGTCAGTCCCCAGAAAGCATGGGTCTGAACCAGGATTTTCCAATTTGCCTGGAAGCTCAGATCCTGGGCGGAAGTGAAGAGGGCGAGCGATCAACCATGAACCTTTGTACGCCCGGATCTAATGTGTTCATTGATGGCGAGTTCAGGACAGACCATTGCATGAATTCAACATCCAAAACCTACCGGGGAGATCAGTGGGTAGAGGTTGAAATGATCGTGCTGGGGGATTCGGTTATTCACCATCTTGTTGAGGGGGATACCGTATTTACCTATACCAACATGCAGATGGGAGGCGGAGCCATCAGCGGGTATGATTCGCTAGTATACCAGGAGGGTAAACCCATGGGCTCGGGATATATTGCTATCCAGGCTGAAAGTCATCCGACACAATTCAGGAAAATTGAAATACTGGAGCTGAAATCCGAATAATGTGCTAGGGTTCAGGGATGGACATAGTGATTGCTAGTACGACATAGGAATCACTATGAGCGGGATTGTACCAGTAACCCGATAACTCAAGCCATCTGTAACTTATGCCAAGCAGGGCGCCCCGCTGCAGTTCGAGGGAGCCTTCGTAAAGCCTGGTTCGTTGCAAACTCCCCCCAAAAAATAACCAGTCGAGCGGTGAATAGGAGAAATCTGTCCAGTTATAGTAGTAGTCGAGCTGCTTATCTGAAAAATCAAAAACATATTGAGAAGTTGAATTGAAATTGAATCTTCCAAAATCAAAATTTGTCTCCAGTCCGGGGGCCAGTCCGTTCAGATTTCCAACAACAACTCCTGCCATGGGGGTGATGGTAAAAGAGAGTTTATTTCCGCCACTAAAATTGTATCCGAACCAGGCGGAGAAAGTATTCAGGTCTTCATAATTGTAATGGGCTTCCAGGTGAATCCGGTCTTTGTCGGCCGCATAAATGGGTGAAAATATGGTGCCGTCCGGTATAAGATATAGCCAGGCCTCAATGTCATGACTCCATTTATTCTTGGATGATGGGTCTGATTGTTGAGCTAAAGCAGGAAGATGTTTACAAAGGATAGAAAGGGACAGCATCAGGAAGACCACAGTTTTCATTGATAATCTGATTGATTTATCCTTTGGGATGGCTAAACATAACACAAGAAGTGAAAAAGCAATGGAAGATACAATATCAGGATGGGTCCCGGATTATTATTTGAGTTATCTCAGTACTACGGATTGCAGAAATCACAGTATTGGGGTGATTCAACCGATTTGTGTGGATTGGGCCGGATTTCTCGATGTCCACATTTTTTGCAGGAATAAATGTAGGACTTAATTGATTGGGTGGGGGCCCCGCACAAGTCGCAGGGCAATCCCTTTACAACATCTGTTATTCCATATCCGGGTGTTTCGCATTCACTGCAGGAAGTTAAGGCCAGTTCCAGCAGGTTATCTGTTGCTTCGCCAATTACCTTCATGCGTTTAGGATTGTACATGGCCCTCATATCAGTTTCAATGAAGGCGTCACCATACCTGCCCATTATATTTTGGAATTTGGAACGTAAGTTATCCCAGGAATTGATGCCCGTGAAGATTGTTTCGGCAGAATCCTGGGCATTACGAATAATCAGGGCATGATCTGGGAAACCAGATTTGATGGCGAAGGCTTCCAGCTCTTCCTGGTTCCGACAGACCTCTCCGCCAAAATTGGTATCTGTGCTCAGCTTTTTACCTACAATCTCGAGATCATTTTTGAGGTCTTTGAGCATGACGATTTCTTCGTTTCCCGGGATAAAGACATATGCGGGATGCGCTCCGAATGATCCCTCGCTGGCGATGGCCAGGTCACAGCCCGTGAGTTCCATCGCAAGTTCACATTTACGGCGTGCAGTGGATAGCGGATCCGATTCACGCGGCACCTCGCCGGAGAAAGTTCCGAGAACATCTGTATCGAAATCCTCAGGTACAAAAGGCAGCACCCCCAGTCGCGATGCTGCCTTCGGACCAATGATTATTTCTTTTTGATGCTTGGTGGCTATGACCAGCCGCCGGCCTTTGAAGAAATCCATCGGGGATCAGGCTGCATGAACGTTCATTTCTTCCCAGCCAAGCTCGCCGCGGTAGCGATGTGAAACGGATCCGGTTTCATCCATGGCAAGCAGGTTGATCCATCCGTTGTCACACAGATCTTTTACCGCACTATGTTTTTCAAGGACGTTGTTCATCGCGCTGATCGGTGCTTCGATGATCACATTCAGCCTGACAGGCTCATGCTGGAAATTTTCTCCGTCATGCACTGCCTGCCATGGCAGACCAACCCGCAGATCCCCGGAATAACCTTCCAGCACACCCACGCCAGCGGTTACGTTGTGAAGCGTTTTGTTCCCGGATCCGAAGAGGCGGTTATCGACAGTGGAGGCGTAGTACTGAAGGCTGATCCAGCTGGTGACCACCATGGGAGCGGTCATGATCAGTTCCAGGACTCCGAAATCCTTGTCATTTTTCCAGTCATAGGAGTGGAGGAAGGAGCGTCCGCCGAAATCGATTCCTTTTGTGCGTTCCCGCGGGGCAACCACAAAGGCTGAACAGCCCGCCAATCCCCACTCAGGCCTTGTTTGTGACCAGTCCTTACTTCTGAACATGATTGATTTGTCGGCATCCAGCCCGTCTTCTGATGCCAGTCGGAGTGCACGCTCTGTTCGTGAACCGTGACCTGCGTTCCGCAGTGATTCCTTTAATTCAGAAAGTTCGGCGTGACGATCCGAAGGCACGTCATATTCATTGAAGATCGTAACCTCATCTGTTGTCGTGTCGTGGAGGCAGGCGAGAAATACTGTATTTACAGGTATGAAGATATTCTCCCGTTGCAGACCGGCGCGCACCTCCCTGTTGTTCAGGACCTCGGCCGCAACCCTGGCGTTAGACTCACCTGTATGTCCGCCACATGCTCCGCAGTCGTATCCGGTGGCATGCGGATTATTCACCATGGTAGAGCCATGACCCACAATCAGCACAAATCTGGCAAAATCATCGGTCAGAGACATGGCCGAAAGTGCATTCTTTGCCATGCTGATCTGCTGATCCAGTGGAATTCCACTTGTTGGGTGGTCATGCCCTGAGGCAGTAAGACTTACCCGTTTATTTTTAACAAACTCACTTTTCAAACCATCCTGATCCGGGTGTGGGACAGGCCGGGTTAGTCCGAAGCTATCGGTAAAAAGCTTAGGCAGGTATGACAGGCCGATGGGGCTTACAAAACTGAAGCAGGTGATGGCACCCGATTTGAATGATTTCCAGGCCTGTTTAACCTGTCGGTACAATACCCGGTTATTCAACGCCCGTTGTGTTGTTTCGCTATCCGGCATTTCTTCCAGGATCGTCGGACCTGTTTTCAGCAGTACCGGGCACTGTGCCTCGCCGGTCTCATGTCCTATGGGGACATAGTTGATCGGGAAGGCGAAGAACCCAGCAAAACCGAGGGTTTCAATATCGCTGTCGGCCATTTCAAGGTTTCTGCGATAAACCTCCGAGCGCACATCGATACAGAATATGGCCTGGGCTTTAGCCTGTTCTTTTGACTTTTTCAGTATCTCACCGGAATCGTTGAATTTGCTGACAATTTCACGCTGTGCGGCCAGGTCATAGGCTTCCTGCAGTATGAGCTTTTGTGTTAGCTGCTGGTTAAGTTCTTTTTGAATGGTAGCGAAGGGCAAAGTTTTCCTTGCTGTGTTCCATTCCGATTCAAGTTCTTTATGCGGTATGCATTTCAGCAGGCATGCTTCCCAGCAGAGAAGAATTGCCAGGAATTCAATCAGTACTCCATCCTTTCCTCCGTACAGTTCATTGTCCCAGTCTACACGTGCAGCGTAGGCCGCCCATCCCCCGACGCGCAGGAGCAGGCTGTGGAGGTAGATGTCTTTTCCATCGTCGGGTATATTCAGGGTTTTTAGTGCTTCCTGTGCCGCGTCAACCGCATTTTCGGGGAACGCTTTTACCGCTTTTCTGAATCCCTTCAGTCCGCTCATTTCTGTGGTAAGATCTACGCTGGCCTCAAGTTTCCAGGCAGCGAACGGACTTTTTTCCTGGTCTGCTGCTTTCCAGATCGCCTGACCCTGGTCGAAATAGGAAGCCGCCCAGGTGGAGATCCGTGCGATCATGAACCGGGTCCAGTCTTTTTCGGTAACCTTTTGGGCAACGTCGGCCATGGTGGGAATGAGTTCAAAAGTGTGGATTTCCGAAATTTGTTTCGCGGAATCCAGGAATTCATCTACGCTTGTTTCATTGTGATGTCGGTTGAGCGCTTCAAAAATATCTTGCCGGGATAGTTTTCCTTCCTCCATCTTTTGAAGGTAGAAGGCGGTGGGAAGGGTCATCTGAATTCCTCCGGCCATAGCGAGATCCCGGGCAACGTTTTCGAAGCGATTATCTGTAAGACCCAGGTACGGGTTTACCGCCACAAACCTTTCGAGTGGCCATACCGGCGCGATCTTTTTTGCCGCCGTGCGCATGGTTTCCAGTAATTGTTTCCGGTTTTTTGAGTCGGCTGACATATTGTTTATTTCAGGATTATTTTTGTTCATTCTTTTCTTGTTAGTATGAGTCAAACTGTTGACAAACAGGCTATATAACTTCCTTTTCGAGTTTTTCGATGGTTACGGATTCCTGGCGTTTATTCATTTCCAGTTGCTCGATTGCGATGGAACCATGAGCAGGAGCAGGAATCCGCAGAGATCCGATGATACGGTCAAGTACCGCGTTGGCGTACAGGCCATTACGCAGGTGAATGGCAACTGCTGTATAGGTCTGACTGGTACCAAATAATGGTGCCAGGATTTGAAAGAAAACGACCATACTGAAAGCCAGTAGTACTCCACCGATCAGCCACATTTCTGTAAGGCTCAATCCTGATAGGTCAGGAACCTGGCCTGCCAGGAGATAGTGAAAACCTGATTCAAGTGTGAAAAAGGAGGTGGCGACAATCAGTGCCAGTATGGATGCCCGTATGACCAGCTGGAAACTTCCGTTTGAATCGAGAGCGGAAGTAAAGAGCGTCGATAGTCCCATTACCATGATCGCGCCAATGGCCAGAAGTGCCAGTTCTTTATTTGGGTCAATACCCCAGAGAAGAGCAAATGCGGCGTAAATGCCAAGTGCCAGCATAAATCCGGCAGCGATTTTGATGGGGCTGCCGGTACGTTTCGTCATCTTCACCTTTGATGTCCTGATTGAATCGATAATACTTCCTGAGGAAAGAAAAGAGTGGGCTTTATAAAATGAGTGGGCTACCAGGTGCAGCATGGCTGCCGGATAAACTCCGAGTCCGCACACCATCAGGCTGAATCCCATATGAGCAACGCTGGAATAACCTAAGGCAGTTTTTACCGATGTTTGGGTAAGGAATGCCAGGGAGGCAAACATCGCGGTAAATCCGCCGATTGTGATGATGAAGATGGGTGCATATATACTTGCATCCATTACGAATGCCATTCGGATAAGCAGGAAAGGGCCTGCATTCAGTAATCCGGCATGGAGCAATGCGGATACGGGGGTAGGGGTTTCCATTACTTCGATCAGCCATCCATGGGTGGGGAACTGGGCTGATTTGAAGAGTGCAGCAAATACCAGTGCGATGGCCGCTGCTTCCACATTTACAGGAAGTGAAGCCAGGTTGATCTGCTGAAATATGGTCTCCATGTTCCCTGTTCCGAATTGAGCGTAGAGGAGGGAAACGGCGATCAGCAGGCAGAGATCACCCAGTCTGGCCATAATGAATTTTTTTCGTGCTGCGCTGATGGCTCCGGGCCTGTCATGATAAAAAACGAGCAGCCGATGCAATGAAATACTGGTCAGAATCCAGGATATCAGCAGCAGACCAAGGTTTCCGGAAAGGACCAAAAGTTGTACCGATGCGATTGTAGCCGCCAGGCGTCCGATGAAGCGGCCGTGGTTACGATCACCGTCGAGATAATTGAGGGAAAATTTCATCACAATGAATGCGATGACTGCGATCATTGAGAACATGATCATGCTAACAGAATCCAGGCGTACGCTAAATCCAAGGTTGTTGACGCCCAGTAAGGACGATTCAAGGAGTCCGTATTTAATCACAAAAAAACCGCTTATCGCGGCGGTTATAATACTTAGTAAAGCGGATGAGATTCCCATTCTTTTCGTAAGTATTGGCCGCATACCCGGCTGAAACCATGAAACAATGGCTGTCGCTAAAAATGCGAGCGGTGACAGCAGGATGATCAATATGATAAAATCTAAATTCATGCAGATACGTTTTATTTTTAATCCGGTGCAAAGTTTGTGAATTAAAATCATATATTTTTATTTATATTTATTATATAATACATAAGTAAAAGTTATGAATTACACGATACATCAATTGCAGATATTCCTGAAGGTGATTCAGACCAGAAGTATCACCAAGGCATCGGAGGAGCTTTTTATGACGCAGCCTGCCGTATCCATTCAGCTTAAGAAATTCCAGGATCAGTTTGATATTCCACTTACCGAGGTGATTGGGCGACAATTATATGTTACTGATTTTGGAATCGAAATCGGCAAGATAGCGGAGAAGGTGATTCAGGAACTGGAAAATATAAATTACAAGACCCAGGCTTACGAGGGATTATTAACCGGGAGGCTCAATATTTCTTCAGCTTCCACAGGAAAATATGTAATTCCATATTTCTTATCCGGTTTCCTGGAGAAGAATACAGGGATTGACCTGGTGCTTGATGTTACCAACAAGAGCAGGGTGATTGAAAGCCTGAAGAACAACGAGACTGATTTTGCCCTGGTCTCCGTTCTGCCGGATAAACTGGATATTGAGGAAGAACTGCTCATTGAAAATAAACTCTATCTGTTTGGGAATGAAAGCAGGAGGCGGAAGGACAAGGCGCTTATTTACAGGGAGGAGGGTTCTGCTACGCGCATGGCCATGGAGCAGTACTTTGACAAGCACGAAGGTCAGCAAAGAAAAAGAATGGAGCTTACTTCCAATGAAGCGGTGAAGCAGGCAGTGATCGCCGGGCTTGGCTATTCCATTATGCCGTTGATCGGTATGAAGAATGAACTTTTGAATAATGAACTTCATTTGTTGCCATCCAGGGGTTTACCCATAAAAACAGAATGGCGATTGATCTGGCTGAAAGGAAAGAAGATGTCCCCGGTGAGTGAGTATTACCTGGAATTCATCCGCACCGAAAAGCAGAAGATCAGGGAAGAATACTTTGATTGGTATCTGAAGTATTGATTCCGGATCAATTTAGTCCGATGCAGCACTAATAATGGGTGATATATTAATTACCGATGAACCCATTTAACAGCTCTAAAATCAGATCTTCATTTCTCTCCCAGATTTTATCACTTGTATAGGTGGTAAATTGAACAGACCCCAGGTCATTGGAAAAGTAGTACGTATCAAAAATGAACGTGATCCCTGAAAACTCGGCCAGCAAAACTCCTCTCACTACTTCGGAACCATTAACTGTTCTGACTTCTGTTTTGATTACCTTCGGTTCGTAACCGATTCGTTCCTTCATTGTGTTTTTAGCGATCAGGAATAACTTATCAGGTGAAATGGTGATCTCCTCTGCGATTACAATGCTCCATATATCCGTTTCCTTCGCCTGGAAGGCAAAATCTGCTTCCTCATTCAATGTGGCCGGCGGAACCCGTCTCCACTTATTTTCGTCATACCTGATGGTAAACATACCCCTGGCATCACTCACTTCCTTTGTGGCATTGCCGGGTACCAGAAAATGTTGGGCGATGGTATCCGGTACCAGCACATCCGAAAGAAAATTCAATTCATCGGAATCGTCAGGCAGTTCGTCAAGAAGTTCAAAACTCCAGGTACCATTGTCATAAACGTAAATGGTATCTCCTTTTTCAGTAACTGCTTTAATCTGTGAATTCACCTCCTGCATTAACAATATCAGGATGCATGTCAAAAAATATTTCATTATTCTCAGTAACTAATATTAATATAACGATAGAGTTCCAGATCATAAATTAATCAATAATCTTTCAAAGAAACCGCTGTATTTTCATCCTTTTAGGTACATGTTTTCAAAGGCTGATGATTCAAATTTTATATCCGGTTGGCTTACAGATGTTTAGCCCAAAGGATAATTTATGATTTTGCCTACTTAAGGAAGGCCACAACTGCTTCCAGGCTCTGATCCGGACTTTCTTCCATGGGAACATGTCCTGTATCTTTCAGAATTACCAGGGTGTCTGCAGGCAGATCATCATGAAACCTGTAGGCAGCTTCAATGGGTATCAATTGATCCTGATCACCCCAAATTATCAGGGTTGATTGCTGAATGGATTTGATTCTTTTATAGCTGGTGGTATCCAGGGGTGTATTTAACCGGTCAATAAATGCCTGCCGGTTTCCTTCCCGCAGTGTAAGTTCAAAATAACGATCCACCAACGCTTCACTAACCTTTGATTTGTCGGCATACACATTTTTTACGCTTGACCTGGCTACGGACTTGGGAGTGATATACGTGAATATATTTTTAATCACCGGGATCCGTGCCACTTTAAATGCAAGCGGAACACTTTTTGCCTTCTGTGGATACCCGGAGGCATCAATCAGAATGAGCTTCTCAACCATTTCCGGGTATTCGGCGGTAAAACGCCACGCGATATTACCTCCCAGAGAGTTTCCACCGAGTATGCATTTTTTTATTTCCAAAGCCTTCAGAAAATCCCTCACGAATTCTACATAATGGTCCATCGAATAATTCTGATCCGGAAAGGGTCCTGTTAGGCCGTACCCCGGCAGATCCATTCGTAAAACACGATGATCTTTCTTTAACTGTGATGCCCATTCCTCAAACGTATGCAAACTTGAACCGGTGCCGTGGATAAGCACAACGGGTATTGAACTTCTTCCTTCATCCCGGTAATGGACATTCATCCCTTCAACGTTAATAAAAGAGGAGGGAGGAGGCGCATATTTCTCTGTCAGCGTTTCAATGGGAATATCCCGGTACCCAAACAGCAGGAAAACGATGAGCAACAGGAGCGGTGTGACAAAAAGTAGGGCTTTGAGTGCTTTCATGATAAGAACGTCATCAACTGCTGGTTAAGAATGTCAGAACACCTACCGCAAAATTGTCCTGTTTGTAGGTATTATTATGATCTCCCTCAACGATGATCAGGGTACTGTTCTGGAATTGATTTTTGAGCTCTTCCGGATCACCATTATCTCTGTCCTGATCTCCGCAAATCACAAGGATTTCATTTTTAATTTTCCGAAGCTCTTCCGTTGATGTAACCGGCTGATAGTCCTGAAGAAACCCTAAAACCTTCAGATCCGCATTGATGGATTTTGCATAATTGATGGCCCCTTCTGTCATTTCATTTGGCTCAGCGCGGCCCGAAAAAGCATCGGCAAAGGCAATTCGCCGGTCCCACTCCGGATTGGTGAAGTCAAGCCCCATACCTCCAAAAACAGCTTTGGAAATTCGGGTTTCCCGGGTAAGTAACCTGGCAAGCACAATCGATCCGCGGGAATATCCTATGGCCATAAACGAAGTTAAGCCGAGGTGGTCTGCGAGGGCGACCAGGTCTTTAACTTCGGCATTGTTCTTATAGGCATCTGCGGACTGCGGCTTATCGGAATTGCCATTACCCCGCAGGTCGGGAATAATGACGCGGTAACCATTTTCCATCAATTGTTTTTTCAGGGCAGTATTGTTCCACGAACTCCCATTTGATATAAACCCGTGAATCAGAATGACAGGTTCTCCTTTTCCTTCATCGGTGTAGGCGATCCTGGTTTTATCAAAGGAGTAAAAGGAAGATTCCGAATCATCTCCCACGGGAGGGTTGCAATTTGAAAATGTAACTAAAAAAGCGATGATAAGCAGAGGATAATTCAGTCTCATAATTTCTCCGATCAAAGTTTCTAATCTTTGGATAACTTTTTTATTTCCAGTTCGATATCCCTTGCAAGTTGCTGGTAACTTTCCTTCGAGATCTTTAATGGACGTTGAATAAGCCAGAAATTTTGATTTTTCAGTGTCTTCAGGAAATATTTGAACTGGTGATCCTTTTTAAGTTCCTCGTAGTCAATGGGAACCATTTCGCCCACCACATCTGGTCGCCCATTCCACATCTGATCAAAATGCTTGCTTAGAATAGCTTTGGAAGCATCTTCAATGACTTCGGTATATCGTTGAGAGAGGCTTGCTGCCAATCCGCCCGCATAGTTGTAATAGCTGATAATATCGGACCTCAACGATTCATTTGAAATGAGGTTAATATCGTTCGACATAAGTGATTCATAAGTTGAAAAGTCATATCGCAATCCCCAGTCGCTGGTCATATTTGAAAAATGAAATTTCAGTGTGTCTTTATATGGAAGGTCCTTCTCCATATAATCTATGAGGTAATTGATTGAATTTATGGCCTTCTCGTAATTCACAGTGCTCTGTGCATGATAAGCGGAATCCTGTGACAAACTCAATACGAAGTTCTGCAGCGTTTTTGTTTCCTGAATTTTCAATTTCCGATCCTCATTCCAGAGATTGATTTGCAGTGCAATTAAAATTCCAATGACGACAAGAATGATTTCACCGAAAGCATATTTGAGATAGCTGCCTGTTTTACCTTCAGTAAGCAGACGCTGACGGATTTTCCGAAAAAATTTTATCATGTGTTTCTGTGTGATGAGGGCGCCGGCCTTACCTGGTAACATCAGGCGGTCTTTTTCTCACGCCAACAAACCGTAATAACAGGATAGAATTGCAAAAAAGCAATCTTTATAACGCCGATGACTAATTGTTGTCAGGATAGGCATCCCGGCTAGGGAGCCACAGCAATATGGCCTACCTCGTTCACCCGTGCCGTGAATCCTGCGCGGCGCAGTACATCGACCGCCAGTTGATTAAGGCCTTCTTCGTTAAGCTCTTTGAGTATATTACTCGCATTTGTCCACAGAATTTGAGGTGGAACGGCAGGATCCACACCCCCGTAATAGCCTTCACTGTCCCGCGGGCAGAGGTCGTAATTCTTTCGCTGATCATCATGAAATGCATAAAATGTATTCATGAATTCAGGATCTTTACGGATAATACTGATGTATTTAACCAATTCGGCTTTTTGCCTGTCATCGGCATGATTGGAGTACCAGGTAACAATCCCCATGGGGCAGAGACAATCGATGCTGAAGGCAAACTCACGGTTCACCAGCTGGTTACCGTTTTTTTGATATACATGATAATAGCATTCGGTTGATCCTGCCCAATCACCGCCGATTAAAACGATCCCGCCTTCTTTTGTTTTTTGAGCAAACCATTCAAGCGCTTTTTCAAGAAAGGCATCGTCAAAGTAATACAGGACATTGAAACATCGGATGACATCCTTGGGAGTGATGTCAATCTGACCAATTCCACCCTTCAAAAATGTCAGTTGTTCGGTCTCATAGCTTTTGATGGGATTTAGCTTCAGGGAAGGATAGTCTTCCCCGGAAGGGTTATTTAGTAATTCTTCCAGTAAATTTTCAAAGCGTGTTCTTGTGGCATTTGAATCCGTGAGTAACTTGTTCCAGTTCTCGATGGATGGAATAGCTGGCTGGAAATAAACGGTAGATTTATCCTCATCAAGCGTGGCATAATTTCCATCAGAATCAAAGATGAGATAGGCTGGCAGTGAGGGATCTGCGCCGGTGATTTTCCAGTCATCCAGGAATCCCGCTGTTTCGAGCGTTGTAAATGGAGGAAATCCACAGCCTATGTCCAGCATTTCTTTCCCCTCGGAAGCCAACCAGGAATTTGATTTAACATATTGATCAATGACCGCATGTCGGCCCTGGATGGTGATGGGAGGCACTTTGCCCTCCCAGGCACCCGGCAGTATTCGTGCCAGGAGCGTCCCGAATATATCTGCCTGAAGAAGGGACATGTCCTTTGCCGGCAACCCTGAACTGCTGATCCAGCCAAACATTCGTTGAATAAAGGCGAAAACATCGGGCCTGTCAATGGGTAATCGCTCTAGTTTGGCCTGGAACTTCGGGGACAATTCCCCGTTGAAATATTGAACATTAAGATCCTTAACAAATTCACTGGTATTCATAATTTCAACGGGGCTTATGATTAATGTTTACGATGGATAAAGAAATCATCAGATCTTGAAACGTCCGGTAAATCAACCTTGGACGAAAGAGAATGTCCGCAGCTAATTTGTTCTGATCAATCCTTCACAATCAATTTAGTGCCCTAATTGAATTTTACCAATTATAGCGCAGATTCTTTGCGATATATTTCAGTCTGGTAAATCCTAATTGTTGGGGACAAAAACAATAACAGACGTTGCAGGTTCTTCATTTCCGGAATTTGCAAAATCAAAACTGTCATTACTGTTTGTGAGTGTGATCGTATTATTCCCCATTTCATACGTTCCGGTAACTACGGGCCTGCCTGCCTCTGCAGGAGTTGATATATAAGTTTTATTCGGACCCAGTGATATGATGGCATCCCACTCATCAACCGGATTATTTTGAAATTCAATCCAGGTTCGGGTGCGTCCTTCTCCCCCCGGCAGCATGGTATAGCGAATTTCTCCTCCTGCGGCAATAAAATTCACGACCTCCGAGGAATTGGATTTATTTGTAAAAATCGCAGAAGATGCAATCCAGCTTCCCTCGAAATCTTCAATGGTCACCTGCGGTGTTGGTTCGGAATCATCACTGGAACAGTTGAACCCGAACAGGACGATAAATACAAGTACAATAATTTCAAAGCGTTTCATGATAGTGTTTTTTTGGTTTACATAAATTATCGAGATGCCGTTTGCAGATCGATGATTTAAAGCTCTGAAAATAATCCGGGCATAATTTGTCTCTGTGTTTCAAAGACGTGTCTGTATGTTTCATTCGCCGAAATTCCGGCATTTGAAACGATTTTGAGGCTTAAAAAGCAGGTTTTCCTGCCTTCATAGCAAGGATTGATTGGGCTGTTTATTTTTTTACGTAGGAGCTTGGGGGAGCTCCAAGGGCCTCAGAAAATACCCTGCTGAAATGTGCCTGGGTCTTGAAACCCGTCTGGTAAGCTACTTCACTTACATTAAATTCTCCTGAAGAAAGTAATTCCCTGGCCTTTTCCAATTGCACCTTTCGTATGAGGTTTGAGGTAGATTCCCCAGTAATGGCAACCAGTTTTCGATGCAGTTGCGGCCGACTTAAATGGACAAGATCGCACAGTTTGGTGATGTTGAAATCTTCATGTTCAATATTTTCCAATATGACATTTCGTATTTTCAATAAAAAAGCGTTTTCGGTTCCGGACAGGCCGCTGACCGGTTTGGAAAAATCAGATTCTGAATAATGCTTCTGTATTTCTGCGCGCAGCGCCAGTAAATTCTTGAGACGGATTAAAAGTTCCTTACGGTTAAAAGGCTTTGACAGATAAACATCGGCGCCATGCTCCAGGCCCTGAATTTTGGAATCTCCGTCTGCCTTACCTGTGAGCAGAATGATTGGGATATGGCTGGTGCGTTCATCCTTTTTCAATGTTTCGCAAAGCTCAAAGCCATCCTTTTCCGGCATCATGATATCGCTGATAATGATATCGGGTATGAGTTCAATGGCTTTTTCGATTCCTTCAACACCATTTGTAGCCCTGATGGTCTGGTAGCCTTCTTTGATGCTGGCACCAATGTAATGAGCAACATCTGCATTATCCTCCACTATCAGGACTAAGGGTTTATCCATGTCTTCATGGGCAGAATCCATTTCAGTTTCGATGAAATTAGATATACTCTCAGACCATTCATCACGGGCATTTTCCAATGGAATCATTTCGGCGATTTGAGCATCCTGAGTTATCGGCAACAGCACGGTAAATTCCGACCCTTCATCTATCGTGCTTTCGACCTGAATATTACCATTAAGTAACTTCACAAGTTGTTTTACCAGGGATAATCCGATTCCGGTTCCTTCACCTTTCCGGATATTGGAGTCATCCACCTGGTAAAAGCGGTCGAATATTCGATTAATTTTATCGGCTTCAATGCCAATGCCGGTGTCTCTTACTTTAAACTCCAGAAAAGGTTGCCCCTGGTCTGCAAAAGTCTTCCGTACCTGAACATAAACGTTCCCGCTGCCGGGTGTAAATTTAATGGCATTAGACACCAGGTTCCCGACGATATAGGAGATTTTATCAACATCGAAATCCATTATAATCTCCTCTTCTTCCGGATCAAAATAAATCTGTACCTGTTTTGCTTCACCATAGGACTGAAATGATTCCATTCGGTATTTCAGGTAATCGACAATGTTACCCTGCTGGTTATTGACCGACAGTACACCTGCTTCCAGTTTAGAAAGCTCAAGCATTTGATTGATCAGGTTCAGTAGGTTTTTTCCGTTTCGGTCAATCATTTCAACCGCGTGGAGAACCTTATCCGTTTCGCCTTCCTCAGCATATTCCTTTGCCGCGTCATTCATTCCCAGCATAACAGTTAGGGGAGTGCGAAACTCATGTGTTATGTTGGTGTACATTTTCGTTTTTACTTCATCAAGCTCCTTCATCCGGAGGGCTTCTTCCTTTTCCAGGTTTCTTTTCAGCAACATCCGGTAGATAAAATAGATCGCGGCAGCCACTATGAAAATATAAATCAGAACAGCCCACCACCTTAAATACCAATATTGTTTTATACTGATGGGTATGGCGATTTCATTCAGCGCGGAAATATTATTGGGTCCAACCGCTTTTGCGTGGAATATGTAGTCTCCCGGTGGAATTTCCAGGTACCTGGCTTCATTGCGGAACCCATCGTCAATCCATTGATTGTCCAACCCCTCCAGGATATGTGAATAATTGCTGCTGAATTCGTCACCATAAATGGTGTGCGTATATCTGAATGTAATGGTTCTTTCGTTGGCATTAAAAATGATCTTATCAGCTATTGTATAGGGAAGGTTTGGAATATTGATGAGTGCATCCTCCTTTTGATTGTATTTTGATATCCCCACAAGGTTTAATTGACCTTTTTTACCTGTGGTCATTTTGAAATTTTCAGGATTAAACCCTACGATGCCATTCGGTCCGCCAAAAAACAACCGGCCTGATGAGGTTTTATGACAGGACCATAAATTGAATTCATCAGATGCCAGGCCCTGTTCCTGGTAGTAATTAACCATTACATTTTCATATGGATCTAACTGGCATAAACCATCACGTGTTGCCAGCCATAAATGATCCTTGGATCCTAATACATTGTAAACCACATTGGAAGGAAGTCCGTCCTTTCTGGTGTAGAATTGCCTGTCGCCCGTTTGCGGATTATATCTTATCAGACCTTTATTGGTTGACAGCCAGAACTCATCATTCCAGTTTAATACCGAGGTGATCATGATATCATAGCCTTCCTGGATTGAGTAAACTTCAAGAAGGGAAACCTCCTGTCTGCTGCAATCAATGAGGTAAATACCCTGGTCATAGCTGCCATATATGGCATCATGCACTGGATCATACCGCGCGAATTTGAAATCTGCATGTACTGCAGCCGGACCCGGTCTTAGGTCTGCCGGAATCATTTTTTTATTCTTCCTGTCGAATATACTGATATCACCCGGTCCACACCACCACAGTTTTCCTGAGGCATCTTCGAAAATTCTGGGCCAATACTTTTGAAAAGCATTTTCAGTAAAATTCTCTGCCAATGGAGAAACAGGGATGGCATAAACTTCCTCGGCGCCTGTTACAATATTTGTTTTAATCAGTTTATCAGCCTGGTTTGTCCAGAGGTATCCGTCACGGTTTAATACCATGGAATAAAACCATTTTGAGATATTTTCGCCAGAGCTTGTTCTGTATTGCCTTTTAATCTGAGTGGTTTCACCAGTCACCAGGTTTACCGTGTAGAGGTCTTGCTCGTTTTCCTTCACCAGCAACACATCCGGTGAAAGCTCAATGATTTCCCGGGCGCTGAATGCTCTGATGCTTTCGGACGGACTTGCCTGGTTGAAGTAGGTATTGAATAATTTTTCCCGCTTTTTAAACCGGACTGCGCCAAAAAAATGGCCATTCCAGAAACCACCATCCTGGTCCTCAAAGAAATGATACATCAATTGTACACCATTGGATCTTTTGAACATCGGGTCGACAAATCTTTCAAGTGTTCTTGAATTCACATCATACTGATAAACGTCTCCTTCCCCATGATAGAACCAGATGTTCCCGGCATTATCCAGTTGTACCCGTTCAATTTTCGATACGTCAATGTCATCGGGTAAACTAAAATTTAATAATGCCTCATTTAGCGGATCGACATTGTTTGAAGGGTACCAGAATTTGCGATCCTTGTCGACAGGAATAGCATATCCATTTGCATTCACCGGAAAGTATTCAATAGTGTTGTTTGAAATATCGGCCAGATAATAGCCTGCTCCCATACCCCAGAGCCATAATTTTCCATCCGATCGCTCGGTAAAATATTCCAGTGTCGTACCTGCCACCGGGATATTCAATATGTTTTCAAATTTGTTTTTCGCGGGGTTGTATCTCCATATGGTATTGGTCCCCGATTGATAGTAAAGTGCAATAAAATCGTCGTTACTCAGAGGGCCGAAATGTTTCATTTCAGCATTGAGATTGCCCTCATCGAATGTATGTTGAACCCTTGTAATTTTTCCAGATGCCAGTTCCAGTTTGTTGAAAACTCCATCGTTACCATATGCCCAAATATTACCTTGCTGATCTTTGCTGACTCGAATGATGGTATTGGTGCTAAGCGTTGCAGAATCATTATCTGAATGCTGCCAGGTAATAAAATTCTCGCCGTCATATCTCCTGAGTCCGGTATGATTGGCAAGCCAGATGAAGCCATCATCATCCTGGGTGATGTCATAAACCCACCGGAAGTTCTTTCCGTAATCGGTGGTGCGATGCGTGATTTCAATATTACTCTGGGCGGATGTTGTATATATACAGCCGAGGTGAATTGTAAACCACAAAAGAGCGGTAAGCTTACTCTGTTTAAATACCATGGATTCTACAAGTAAGACCCTGCAGTCATTTTTCATTTGACCGCAATTACCCCAATTTAATATTCTGAAATGATTTATTTGTCTGATGAATGCAGAATCATTGTGGTTTCGGAGTTTTATACTTTAAGGAATTCGTATGAAATTCTGAAATTGTCTTTACTCATGAATAATCGCCTGAATCAGTTTAACAAGATTATTCATGTCCCGGTAATCCATCGCTTCCACCGGCGAATGCGAATATCTTCCCGGCCAGGATAGGGGAATAGATGGAATCCCATAACCCAGAAATGCCTGTCCGTCGGTTCCCCCAGACGTCATGCCGTATTGCGTTTTAATTGCGTTTTTGGCGGCAAGGTCCTGGACGGCCCTGAGATTTTTCCGGCTTACGTAATTAATACTTTCCAGCACCCGTATGACTGCGCCATCACCCAATGGCATGTTCGCAAATGTCTCATCAGTATACGGATCATCAGAAGAGACATAAGTATCAATAGGGTAGACAATATCCGCATCTGTGAGATCTTTTGCGGCATAGGAAGAGCCTGTAAGCCCGATTTCTTCCGCGGTCGACCAGACGAAGGTTACCCTTCGGTCAAGTTCAGCAGGATTTAAATCTTTTAAACTCATCAGCAACGCAGCGCTGCCTACGCGGTCATCAAAGCCACGCGCGGCCGCACGGTTCTCACTCAGACGGATCATTTTCTTGGGCATGGTTACGGTAGTGGACCCAATCTTAATTCCGGCAGCCAATGCCTCACTTTTTGAATCAAAGCCGGCAAATACGGTAAGGTCCGACGGGAGTGCTCTTGCCTCAGCAGTTTTATAATCCTTTCTTGGCTCGAAGACTCCCGGTATCGGTTGGTTTGATACATGGATCAATGCCGGCTGCGCTTCCCATAACCACTGGAGCATCCCGCCCTTGGTCCCGAGTACCAGTTTGCCATCATCGGTAATGGAATCCACAATATATCCGGTCTCATCCATGTGGGCAACAAACACGATATGCTCGTCTCCCTGGCCGAAGCTGAGACGAATATTTCCTTCAGAATCGACGTCAGGCTTCGCCCAATCGGGCAATTGAGTCAGTATATGCTCCCTTACCTGTCCCTCATCGGAGCTTACCCCGTAACGTGCTACGAGTTCTGAAACTACATTGTGTTCATCGTTGAAAGTTCTGTAGGTCGCTCCGGGTATTTCAGTCTTTACTGCCGGCAAGTCATTTGATTTGTTCTTTCCGCCCACTACTCTGAGCCAGTAATCTGCCAGGTGCTCCACATCCGATATAGCAACCATTTCAACCGGAGTGTGCTCATACAGTCCGGGTAAACCGATTTCATAAACGTTAAGCTCATCGAAATTAACAGTAGAGGCACGATTACCGAAGGGAATCGACGGTTTCACATCTGCGTAGTTCACATCGCTGTTGAATGATCGGCCGTTTGTAAGCAGGGTGTTCGCCGCAAGATTATCCGATTCCAGGAAACGGTTAAACCGATGGATCTCATCGAAGGGTCCGTGCGTATTGATCACTGCCTCCAGTCCCTTTCCGTTGATCAGTTCGAGGGTGGTCCATGCAATGACCACCGTACCCTTGATATCTTTTTCACGGATGCTGTTGGCCACGGCGGCAAGCGCTATCGCTGCCGACTTAGTTTTCATAGCCGGCGCCGCCATCATGGTATTATTGATTATACTTACTTTTTTATTCAGTGTTACAGGGTCGAGAAGTTTGATGTTTTTTTGAGCGACGCCCTTCTCGGATGATTCACCAACATCTACAAATGCTTCGTGCCATGTAAAGGGAGTTTTAGAACTTTCCAGGATGATCCGGAGTCTTTCATAGTGCATGGATCGCACCGTTGAAACACCCGTTAAGGGCCCCTTTTCTGTTGTGATGACAACTTCATGCCCCTGTAAAAATTGATGATAAAGATTGCCTGCATGTCCGAATCCAATCGGGGCAAGTCGTAGATAGCCATCTTCCTGGATCTGGCTTATCACATATCCCGGCTCATCCAGCGGTGCGGTGATCAGTTTTTTGGGAGACCCCGAGCCGATGGTCAGGATCAGGTTGCCCAGTTTATCGGTTTTTACATCAGCATCCGGGAGTAATGACCGGATATAGGCAGCTGCGGCATCCTCTCTTCCTGTTACGGAAGAGATTTCCGCGAATGCCTGCAGGTGGGGGATCAGGCTGTTGTAGTTTTTATCGCTTTGTGCGAGGGAATTACTGATATCAAGAATTACAGCTGCAAATAGGATCACAGCATATTTGAAAATGTGCATATAGTTTAGGGGTTCCGTTGAAATCCGGCAGCAGTGAGACAACATCAGCTGCCGAATAATCCCCAAAGTAGTAAAAGGGAACCAGTGAAACAACGGAATTTCATATACACGTTAATATACGCGCTCTGAAGAGATTACCCCTTTTAATGGAGCAATAATGAATCCCCCTTATAGATATTCATTTCCAGCATTTCATAGGTTGAATCAAGCGTTTCAACAGGCGATGTGCCATCATTCTTAAGGTGTCGGTTGAAAAAGGATGTTGTCAGCCTGCCCGTAATTTTCATGGCCAGATCCGGATCAATTTGTCCCGCCTGGCTGAGTGCTCTTACCGGAATCATGTAGGGGATATCCATGAAGTTGCTGTGTTCTGATTTCAGTAGTTTGGCCTCATAAAACCAGGAGGTACTTTTGTTGATGTAAGCATGGCTGTTCAGGTCCTCGTGATCCGCGGGCCAGTCGGCCGATAAAAAAAGAAAGGGCTTCTGGAACACCGTATCAACGATTTGTCCCCACTGCACACCGTCCAGGTTCGCCCCGGCTTTAATCCGGTTGTCAACTAACAGTGATTGTCCGGCAGCCCCACCGCCTCTTGAATGTCCGAAAACTCCTACATTCGCTACTTCCAATCGGCCTTTGAACAAGCCTTCCTTATTCCAGTTATCCAGTTCGTCAATAACATCCATGATATCGAGTGCCCACCGTTCCACAATATCTCTGACGAAATAGGTTGTAAGTGCCTTCTCAACAATGGGATGTCTTTCTTCAAAGGAGAGCCCGTTCCTGAATGCCTCCTGCACAGGCTGAATCTTCTCCCAGGTTCCCGCTTCGATACGGGCAGCATAGTCGTAATCGAAATAAATTTCAGATCCGTCGGGAAAGGTTGAGCCGGTGCTTTCATAACTATGGTTGATGGCGAAAATGATATAACCCTGACTGGCGAGCTCCGAGAGAATTGCATAGTATCCGTTCGCCTTGGAGTTATAGCCGTGCGAGAAGATCAGTACCGGAAAGGTTTCACCGGCAACCGGAGTATTTCGGTAAACATGGGTTTCAATCTTATCGAGATAGTTGAACATCCATCCCGGAAGCTGGTACTTCTGGGCAAAGCCATTTCTGCCTCCCTTGTCGATGTATGAATCCATTTCTTCGCCAGGTTCTGTCGATGGATACCAAACCTTGATCATAAACCGCCTTTGATCGCCTTCATCTGTTGTGATGGGCTCCGGGCGGTCGGAATTCAACAGGATATCTGTTGTTCCTACCGCGTAGGGTCCTGTGGGGGACGGCAGTTCAAATACCGGGAAAACCGAAGGCAGCAGAATGGCCATTGCCAGGAGTACAGCAAGGCCGATGGTCTTAATGATCCTCAGAAAGATCGACGACTTCCTTTCCGGGTTTCTGAAACTGGTGATGATTGCGACAAGAAAGAGGAGGTAGGCCGGAGTTATTTGCCAACGGGGTCCTTCCGCGATCAGGTGTATGCCCAGGATCAGGATCAGGAATCCGATGACATAGCGTTTATTAACATATCTGTAAAGAATACGATTGAAAATGATCGTAATGGAAGAGGCGATAATTATCAGTAATTCGAAGAATTGCATACGTTGTTTTTATTGGTTTTTTGATGACCAAAAATCAACGGATTTAATAGAAAGGGCAATGTCGTATCCCGATGTAAACCGGTTATCTGTCGACAGAATACTGCTTAAATGACCATAGGGTGTTATTTCTTCTCTAAAATTTTGGAATTCCGCAGGCCGAAGTAGAGGACGAGCGGACTTAACAGGAAAAATATTTTTGTTTCTGTGTTGTCGATGCTCAGGGATTTAAAGATCAGGATATAGGCAAACAGGAGCAGATAAATGATCATGCCTGTTTTGATGAGTATGCTTTTCATTTGTTCGTATCGATGTGATTTTAAAGTATTTTTTTAATGTCTGACCTTCATTGTTAAACTTAATCCCTGTAATCCAAAGGCGGCTGTCGGTCACCCAGCAGGGCCTTGTACACATAATCACCTTTGGCCTCAATGAATTCTTCCTTTGCATCCACCAGCAATTTAGGCTGCGTAAATAAATCTATGGCCGTGAGTGCCATAGTCTTTGCGGCCACCATCATGCCTTTGATGCCAATATCCGTTCCTCCGCATGCGACGGCCTGCCAGCTGTGCGGACTGGTTCCGGGTACCCAGGTTGCTATTAATAACCCAACAGTTGGCACCATATAACTCACATCCCCAACATCTGTTGAGCCGCTCAGAGGGAGGCTGCCCGTCGGGTAAATTTGAGCGGCGTCAGATACATCAGGGGCTTTTTTGAGAAAACTTTCCTGCAACGTTTTCGCAAAGTTTTTATCTTCCTCGCTGTAAATTACCCCGCCAACCCGTTGCAGGTTGGTATTCATATTTTCGGCCAGTGTATTGTTGATCAGCAAATCATGGGAACCGCTGATGATTTCGTAATCCATGGATGTTTCGGTTCCCAGCGCAGCGCCTTCTGCGGCCTTTACTATCCGTTCGAATATTGATTGTACAACATCCTTTTTCGGATGGCGTACGTAATAGAAGACCTCTGCATATTCAGGGACCACATTGGGTGCTTCACCGCCGCTGGTAATAACATAATGGATCCGGCTTTCCTGCGGAACATGCTCCCGCATCATGTTCACCATTGCATTCATAGCCTCTACACCATCAAGGGCAGAACGCCCGTTTTCTGGTGCCACTGCGGCATGCGAGGCAATTCCGTGAAAACGGAACTTTGCTGTTTTATTGGCTAATGTGCTTGTCCCAATCACACCGGTTTTATCCCATGGATGCCAGTGGAGCACTGCGTCTACATCGTTGAAAAGTCCTGCGCGAACCATATAGGATTTGCCATTGCCACCTTCTTCTGCCGGTGTACCGTAAACCCGGATCGTTCCTTTCAGCTTTCCACTCTCAAGGTGTTGCTTAATGGCAATTCCTGTTGCCACTGCTGCGGCGCCGAACAAGTGGTGACCGCAGGCCTGACCATTTGACTTGCCATCAACAGGGGACCGTGTTGGTGTATTATCCTGGGAAATGCCAGGCAGTGCATCGTATTCGGCCAGGACCCCGATCACAGGGCTGCCGCTGCCATAGGTGGCTACAAACGAGGTGGGCATGCCTGCTACACCTGTTTCAACCGCAAACCCATTTTCCTCCAAAGTCCTGGCGAGTAGGGCAGAGCTCTGGTTTTCCTTGTATCCCAATTCTGCGTAGTCCCAGATTTCCAGTGCGAGTTCTTTATAGGTGTCGTAGTCAGACTGAATTGAAGCAGCGGTTTCATTTTTCATGGCTTCCACGGCCTTGGGTTTTTGAGCCAGGGTGGTACAGGTGACCGATATGCATAAAACGATGATCAGGAAGGATTTCATTAGATTTTATTTAAATGAGGGTTAGGTGTCGTAATTTGTTAGTAATCAGGGTTTATAATCCTTGCAAGAGCTCTGCTATTAGTCGGGATATATTCCCAAATTACAAGGTCCCCGGACTTAATTTACACTATTCCTGAAATCTCTTGATATTATTTTCAATCACTCGATTTAATTTTTCCAACTCCTTTCAAACAATTTCTCCTTCATCATAGATCAGTTCCATGTGTAATAGTCCAATTGACAACGTATTCCTGAATTCAGGATTATCAAAGAATTCAGGGTAAAGAAACTTATCCTTATCGCTTACTGCTTCTTCTTTCATTCGGGAACGGAGTTCAAATTTCGCTTCTAGAAGAAATAGTGTTAAGAATTCAAAATGCGAAATATGATGTGCAGGGTATTCAAGAATACCGACTTAGAGATACCTCCTTAACTATTATCTTAATTTGACGGTGATTCTTTCAAAGGTCGTATTCCAAAAATCAATAAATATCCGATCATCCAGAATTCTCCAATAGTTGCTGGAATTGTTAAGTATTTAGCCGGGGGGAATTCAATTCCCGAGTAACTGATTGTCGTGCTTAACAGGTAGCCAATACCGCCTATTATGAGCGTGCGCCCCAGCCATAAGGGCATCCTTTTTGAACTGGTGATAATGTATCCCAGGGGGATCAGCCATAGTCCGAAAAACAGTCCGCCCACCCGCCAGGCATTGGAACTTAGGTCGGTCAAAAGTTCTATTAAAATCAACTTGTCTTCAACATTCTGGGATGAACCGGCAATATCAATCGCCGTACCCATTGAAATGGCGCTGATGATAATGACTACTGAGTTGACCATTCCCCAGATTCCGACGGCCCATGCAGCCCAGTCATTTATTTTTCTGAACAGTTTAAAGAACCATACCGCGGTAAGGGCTTGTGAAACGATGATGCCAAATTCCAATAGCAACCGGGTTCTGGCGAGTGATTCGTTGTCAATCAGATTTGCAAGTGTTTTTTGCGGGTCTGCGGATACATATACCTGGGGGTGAAATATCATAAATCCCAAAATGCCGGATATGGCCATAAGCAGGTACCAGATCCCGGCGATTCTGGCGGTAGTTACTAATTGACGTTGGTTGTGTTCTGGAAACATGTTTTATTTTTATCTGATCTTACACACTGGTATTTCGGTTTTGCCGGAGCATTTTGTTATGAATTATTTCCCCTGGGCCATTTCCATGCCTGTGAAATGATAATGGCAAAAATTACAAGTTCCGCAAAGTTGAACATAACATAGAATGTATGCCATTCATCTGTAATGCTGGAAACAATAATGAGCACCGAGATACAAGCATACACGAATGCAAGGATGATATTTAACCATTTATTGAGTTGGGGCTGGAGAAAGATGGAAAGAAATATCATCAGGGCCGGAATAATTAAAATCAGGGAAAATATCATTAAAATTCCTGGAGATGTTGGTCCTACAGGAGTTTGAAGGTTCATCATTCTCTCTAATTTCCCGGGGGTCATTAGCTGGAAATAATCGGCATAAATGTACAGGAACATCAACGAGGTCCAAAGACTGGCAAGTTTAATTTTTATGTTGATTTTGAAGTTGGTTGATGATTCCGATCCCGTCGAATTTATACCCATGGTTATGATTTTAGTGTTTTGCTTTTAGCAAAGACGATGAAAAAGCAAGAATGTTACAAACCGGTAAATTTGTTCGGCTGAAATCATATTCATAGTTGATAGCTCAAAACAAAAAATGCCTCACTCTCGGATTGGAAATCAATCATTGCTACTCTCGCTTAGTAAGATAATTCGATCTATGGCTTTTCGAATTTCAGTGTCCTCATCTTTTACGATATTCAACAATACATTTACATCTCTGCGACGGTCATTAATTAAATTCTCAAATTCGATCGATGTCAAAAATGACAGATCAACACGTTCATCATCTAATCCCCTTTTGTACGGACGTGGTAATCTTGTTGCCAAATAGGGGGTAATAGTTTGCCGGGTATAATTAATTGCCTGCTCTTCCCTTTCAAAATAATCTGATATCAGGTCTTCCCACTGTATGAGCAAAGTTCGAAGTTCATTATTTGAAATAATTTCAAAGGATGACGTATTGATCAAAGTAGAAATGGATCCCATGGAAAGATCTGCAGAAATGGTGTTTCGGATCAGCTCCAATGCTATCGATAAAGTGTCTTTATTTATTTCATTTTGGTTTATTGGGAACAATTTTATCAATAAATCACACTCATTTAAAATGAGGTTATACGTTCTTACGGTACTTTCCAGCTCTTCCTTATTGTACTTAAATTCGGCATTAATTTCTTTTAGCAACAAACTCTCCTTTCGGCCATCAATTCTATTTTGATTCCAGTTATTAATTGAAAGCGCAATTAAAATTCCGATTACGACCAGAATTATTTCACCAACCGCATAAAGCAGATACCTGCCCAATCTGCCTGCCTGTCCGTCAGCCGGGTTCTGAGTCAGCAATTTTTGCCGAATTTTTCGAAAGAATTTTATCATTGGTTAAGGTTTATCCCCGATTAGTTAAAGGACAAAACAGTTGAAGGTTTTTCGTTCGTACATCACCGTCTCATTCTGTTGTTATTTTCTTAAACTTCCGCACTCTTCTGCCTCCTGTTTCGGCAACGTAAATATTACCCTCGCCATCAATGTCTATATCATGATAACGGGGAGCAGCAATTGAATCAGTCCTGCCAAATCGGACCAATTCATTTAGTGCTGCATCAAAAAGCAAAATATCAGCGCCCATTATCAAAGTGTCATTCACAGTTAAATTATCTATTGCGAATAAATTATCCTTCTGGTCGATTGCTATTGAATATAGTTGTGTTGCCATATTATTTTCCCATTGATTCAGAAAATTTCCGTCGGGATCAAATTTCTGGATTCGATTGTTCTCTCTGTCGGCTATAAAGACATTACCCTGTGCATCCAAATCAATACTGTGGGGGGTATTAAATTCGCCAGGTTTGTTTCCCATTGTTCCCCATTCAAAAAGATATTTCCCTTCCTTTGAAAATTTTACAACCCTGCTGTTACCATATCCATCACTTACATATAATGAACCATCATTTGCCACAGCAACGTCTGTGGGAAGATTAAAATGCAGCGAATCATTTCCCGGGATTTTTGCCTCACCTAATTTCATCAACAATTCACCCTCGTGACTGAATTTAAAAATTTGGTGTAAACCAACATCAGCCACCCAGACATTATTTTTATTGTCGACCGACAAGCCATGTGGCATTATAAAGAGATGGGATCCCCAGCTATTCAAAATTTTTCCGGTATTCTTTTCCAGGAGAAATATGGTATTGGATGAAATCAAAGAGTCGGGAATGGTCCATGTCCACTCTCTGCCGGTTCTTTGAAACATGAAAATATTTTGTTCGTTATCAACTCCTACAGCTGAAACGGCACTAAATGAAAATCCTTGTGATAATTGAGGCCAGTCCTTAACCAATACATAGGAATTACCTTTATCCTCTGAATTGGATTTGTTAACCTCATTGCAGGAGAAACAAATCAAAGCCAAAAGGATAAAATAACATTCCTTGATTTTTGTTTTTATCATAAGCGTATTAAGGTTCGAATTTTGGTTTGATTTCCAACGGCCGGAATTTTAGACGGGATCAGTTTATTTTTACAGGTAAATGCTAAAAGCAATATAATCAGAACCACAATGAAAGTACCAAAAAACGTAGCTTCGTTCGTTAAGTCATCATGTATATTGCTATCTAGGTCCAAGGCCGGCATACCTAATACGGGCCGGAGCTATAGTCCTTTCCGGCTATGGACGAGAGAACCAGGGTTAGGCTCTGTTAATTAATGCAATGAAACTATTTCGTCAATTTCTGCAATTGTACTGCTCAAATTATCCCCATAATAATTTAGTGAGAACGTATGGTAGTACATATCATTAATTAATTCATTCAATTGAGCTTCGCTCATATCCGGTATGTGACCGGTTCTTCTGATTTCGCTGTATTTCCTGGTAAAGTAAAACCACTTATCATCTGCAGATTTTGCATTATCCATGAGCCTTGTGTAAGTCGAATTATACAGTTTCGTTACCGCAGAACAAAAAGCCTTATTTTTGAATTTACTTATTTCATTTCCGGCTATTGCAGCTTGAAAAGAACCTGATATTGGATAAAATGTCCGATGAGTGGCAAAGTAGTTTCGGAGCAAAGAATCCAACAATGGTCTGTCGGCATCATACAGAAAAGATAAGTCTTTACTTAAAACTGAGTATACAGAATCTTTATCCTGAGCCAGTTGAATGATATACTTAATGTATTCCTTATCCTGAGCCAGGTCATTTTTTATGCCCTCAATAAATTCGTGTTCAGCAATATTTTGCTTTCTTGTCTCATTCCAGGTATTGATTGATAAAGCGATTAGAATCCCGATTACAACCAGAATAATTTCGCCAAAAGCATAAAGTAGATATTTACTGAATTTACTTTCAGTTACGAGTTTTTGGCGTATGCGATTAAAGAATTTTATCATTTATTATTGGTTGGTCCTGAATGTTTAAGGGATATGCCGCAGCAGTTCTAATTCTATATTATTACGTTTCTTTATCTTAACTCAATTTCATATATCCTCGATTCTCCTCCCCATGGATGATATCCGTTCCCAATATATTTGAATCCATACTTTTCATAGTATCCGATATGTTCAGTGCTGAGATATAAAAATTCAAAACCAGCATTTTTAGCATCGGTTTTGGCATATTCAATGAGTATTAAACCATATGCATTTCCTCTGTACTTTTCATCAATAAAAAGCGCACAAATCCAGGGGTATAAATCTCCTCGGCTGATAAAATCATTCGTAATAAGCCCGGCACACCCAATAATTTTGTCATCATTCAGTAATAAATACCATTGAGGTAATGCGTTTTTAGCATTGATACTGTGACTGATGCAATCTTCATAAATTATAGGCAAAACGTCTGGCCAACTCTTTTGAAAATAGGCGATTGCGTCATCTTTATATTCAGGATTTTTTCTTATGGAAATAATTTTCATAATACAAAACTGGTCAACGTAACGCCAATATCGTGCTTCTACTAATGTTCCCCAAGCCATTTAAGGCTTTGATTTCTGTGTGCATCCTTCGTGAATCACAACTTTTTAGCAGATTGTCCATAGAGGATGAAAGAATGGAACTCATCCTGCTTTGAAAACGAAACCGTGACACCGGTTCCCGGATGAATGAAATCAAGTTCATCTCCGTCAATTGGGACAAGCTCATATTCATCGCCATTTGGGAAGATGAGTGAAATGAGTCCATCGTTTGCGTCGAACGTGATCGAAAGGTCTATCTGATTGTTCCACCTGTAATTACCAGGTAGCGCCTTTAAAATTTTCTGATCTACTTGTTTCCGCTGAACTTCAGTTTGACTAAAGTGCCGCCAGTCATAGATCTGGGATGCCGATAAAAGCAATTCATTTCCAAGTGTTCCCCCGTTATCAGAATTGGTGAGGTAAACCAATCCATTACCACTTGTCAGGCTTATGGTCATGCCAGTCCGGTACCCTTCGTTGCCGCCATAGTGGGTGATAGAAATATCATCGCCGGATCTGTCAATGATGAAGCCATATACATGACCATTTCTTTCGTCGTTTAGCAATGAATTGATTTCAGATTGTGAGAATATCGAGACTTCGCCATTGTAGGCTTTGTAAATTTCAATCAGAAATTTTGCGAGGTCAACAGAATTACTCCAAAGTCCTGCCGCAGCCTGCTCGGGATGGTTTCGCCAACCTCCTTCCACCATATCTCCCGAAAACGTATATCCTTTTGCAACCCGGTTGGAATCTGAAGCAGGGAGCGGTTGCGTGAATTCAGAATGATTCATTCCGGCAGGATCAAGGATCCATCGTTTCATAATGGTTGAAAACTCGTCATTGAATATATTCTGAAGAGCCACTTCCGCCAGCGTATATGCGCCACCGGAATAAGCCAGTGTTTCGTTTGGTGTACTGGTCACTTCTATAGCCGGGGTATTGACTCCTTCGCTACCTCTTAAAATATCCATATCAGTGGGCATCGGAAGGCTTCTGTTATAACCCTGATATCCACCCGGATTAATGCCTGAAGTATGGGAAAAGATATTGCGAAATGTGACGGGATTCTCTGCTCTTTGTTTGCCTTCAGGTATTTCAAAATCCTTGAGATAATCCTGAATATTTGTATCCAGGTCTATCTCACCGGCGGAATACATACGAACGGCCGCCATAACGGTTACTGGCTTGGACAATGATGCTGCCTGGAATATACTGGTACAGTCCAGGGTTTGTTCATCAGCGAAATCCTCATTTTCATAGACGTCTGACCATTCAATCTCCCCATTCTTTATGATGGCGAGCGATAATGCGGGAATCTGATATTCTTTCATTTTATCTGGAATGGAACTGAAATTTTCCGGCTCACCCGAAAACTTAACTTGTCGGCGTATGCCTTGCTCAAGCTGTTCCTTTCCTGCGACAGATTCATCAGGCAAGATGCAACCCGGTTTGTTCACGTGATCTATCAGATCACTCGTGTCATTTGGCTGTGAGGTACAGGAGCCAATAAAAAACAACAGGAAAAACTGAAAGAACAATTTATTCGCATTTGACTTCATTTTTTTAATCTACATCATAGCATGTAAAAATCACAGACCCCTCCAGCGATATATGTCTATTCGGAATAATTATCAGGTCATTTACCCAATGAAGTGAAATGGCTTTTTTCAAATGGAGGTGTGAGCATCGGGTCTTGCTTAAACGCCCATAAGAATTATTCATTGAGTATTCACAAATGTATCTTCAAAAGTTATGATCCACTTTCCGTTGATCAGTTGTTCTCCGCGTTCCTGAAAGCCTCCATCCGGAGTATTTCTGAAGAAAAACCTGGTTTTGTCGTCTTTCCACACAATGAGTTGCCCGTCTTTGAATTCTGCGGAATACCTGGCAGCGCCATTTTTAGAGAACCGGTGGTAATAATATTTTTGGTCATTTTCGTCGTAAAGGATTATTGTATGGAGCTGCAAAAACTCGGTATTCAACTCAATTACGAGAATGTTCTTATCAAGGTCATAGGAAATGTATTCATATGCTGAACCTTGTTTCACAAGAACACCATTTTCATAAATCTTAGATGTTCCTACCCATTCCCCAATAAGGTAGTTTAGGTTTTCCATCTTTTCCTGCTTCAGGTTTTGGGAGAAAATTGAATTATTCAGGAAAACCAGAACAATAAAGAAAAAGTATGCAACAACTTTTTGATAGCTCATATTTAAAGGATTAATAATTATTCCACTGTGTCGATCCCAGGCTGATTTTCAGCAGCGGGGGAGAATAACCATTATTAGTCTTTCGATATTTCTCTATTAATCAACGCAACCACTTTTTTATTCAAATCTTTCATTTTCTTATAATCATCAATAATTAAGGAATTGGTAAATACTGATAAGACAAACCCATTTTTAAACACCTTGTCATTTAAGAGTTTTTCTAATTCTTGCTTCGAAAGCTCTATACTCTGGTCAAATTCTCCATTATTGGCATAGAAAATATAGCTTTGAGCTAATGGGTCCAAATCAACAGTATTAAACCAGGGATTATAGAAATATTGCTCTAAGTCATTTCTTAAATGTGATCGGTTTGAGATAATTTCTTTGTGAATTAAATCTAAATTCAGCAAACCGTTCTTGATTGAATCATTTGAAATGATGGTGAGGTTTCCAGAATTTAATAATTCAAGAAAAGTATTGTTGTTTCTCTGAAACTCCTGCCAAATGCCCACGTTAAAAGTATGGAAATTGAACATTTGAATATTCTCTACTGGCTTTCCATTAAAGTGTTCGAGTGCAATTTGAGCAGAGTTCACTATACTTTCTCTAATTCGGGTGTAGCGTTCAAGTTCGCTTTCTTCAAAAATCAGATCACTCCTTAGATTTTTCAAGAACTGTACTTCTTTCGCTCTCTGTTTATTCAATTCGTTATTATTATTGATTTGTAGTGCAATCAGGATTCCAATTACCACGAGGATTATCTCTCCAATAGCGTAAATCAAATACTTGCTGAATTTGCCCGCCTGTCCGGATGGCGTGTTTTCATAAAGTAGCTTTTGTCGGATTTTTCTAAAGAATTTTATCATTCAATTTATCAATTGCGTGTGGTTCGTTATTTCTTCTCAAGCCGGTCGATTTCCGTACTTAAATCATTCAACAGCCCGTTCATTTTCAATTTGGTTTCTTCAATTGGTTTATAGATAAGCCATCCCAGAAGGTTCTTCTGATTTCGTAAAAAATACAGGTATTCCTGATCAGTTTTTAAACTTTCAAAATCCAGAGGAATCATTTCTCCCTGACTGTATGTTAAATCTTTATAATTTCCACCCCAAAAATTATTAAACCGGGTGTTAAATATATTTTTGCTAGCATCGAAAAGGAAGTCTCTGTATACTATTTCAAAGTTTACTATCCATTCATCATCATCTTCATATAATTGAACGATCCTTTTTCTTAAATCCGTATTTGAAATAAAGTCAACCCCCAGCGATTTTAAGGATTCAAAAACGTTATTGTCCAGATCTGAATCTCCATAAAACCTGGTTGAAATATAGAAATGCCGACTTAGAGAGTCAGAGTAGGGCAAATTTTGTTGGAAATGATGGAAAATTATATCAATTGACCGTGATGCGGCTTCATAAAACTTTATGCTTTGGTCAAACTGAGCTATATCATCCTGGAATTGAATTTCGAACGACTTCAATATCTGTATTTCCTTTTTTTCCTTCAGTCTGTTTTGATTCCAATTATTAATGGACAGTGCGATTAAAATTCCGATCACAACAAGTACTATTTCTCCGGTGGCATATTTTAAATACCTGCCTACTTTAGATTCAGGCCTCCCTTCCGGAGAGGCAGGCTCTTCATTTTTATTTTCCATAAACATATTTTGGCGGATTCGCCTGAAAAAGTTATTCATCATACGTTTTAAAATCCTCCAGGTGCTTGGCGGCTTCTTCCAGATCCATAATCAGAAAACCAAAGCCAACGCCGGGTTCTGTATTATCTTTTCCTATCTGAAAACACATAAATTTACCATCGTCTGAAATTACTCCCTGATTGGCTTTGTACCCTTTATAGTCGGTGAAATGAGTTAATCTTTGCATTTCCCCCGAACCATCTAATTTCAATTTATACAGATCAAGCAGGGGCCAGGCAGTTTTATCGGATGGTCCGTGTTCGACCAGCGTGTGTAAACCATCAGGGAATATTCCTTCAGGCTCATCGTAGCAGCAGGGAGAATTGGTGATCGTTCTGTATTCCCCGGTTTCGCTGTCTACCATGTAGACATCCGTATTATTTCCATTGTTAATGGTGTATACCGCAAATGTTACTTTTATGTCTTCCGGCGGTACAAGACTTTGCGTTTCAAGGCTTGCATGACCCAGTGAAAAGGGTAACTGTTTCGAATCAAAAATCGTCCTTTGGTTCGATAACCTGGGTATCCCGTCCTCATAAATAATTTCAGCCATTAATAACTTCGCCCTGTTTTTCCCCAGCTCAGGCAATTGGCGATCCCGATGGGTCCAGGCGATTCTCATCCTGTTCCTGGAAACAGCAGGCCCTTCAGCGCAGAGGGTATTTAGCGGAACCGGAGGTTTTGTGCCACTTTTATCCATGACATACAACCAGGTAAGGTCGCGGGCTTTGTCCCTTTCCTGGGTGTCGGTAGGGTCAAAGAGTTCTTTCGGACCGGAGAGCAGAATATCTCCATTGGATAAATACATGGCCCTTGTAAATCCGTAATGATTGAAGTGCCTTGTTTTCGGACTGATGATTCCGGTGGCTAATTCCAGTTCATATACTTCGCCCATGGGTTTGTCCAGAAATAGAATGAACCGGCCATCATGGGACCAATCCGGACGTTCTCCAAAACCGCTGGCAAGTTTGATATAGGGCGGTAAATTATCTGCCGGACTTCCATTAATTAAGTCAGCGTCTGTTTTTTCAAGGCTTTGTCCGAATGCACCTACGGACTGTAGTACTATGCACCAAAGGAGTATTTGTCGGGAAAGAGTAGTTTTTATTATGGCTGACATATGGTCGAATTTTAAAAGTGGTGCGGATTAAGTTCGTCTGAAATTATACAATTACTCGTAGTTGTGGTTGTGCGTAGTTATTTGCATACGTTACTTTGACAGATAGCTATCTATACTAATTTTTCTGCTTTGATTATTAGCATATCGTACCGATTCTAACATTTCATCCAGTTGATTTCTGTCCAAATACTTCCCCCCGACAATCACTGCATATATATTTCGAGTGTTTCTAATATCCTGTAGTGGATTGTCATTTAGTATCACAAGGTCAGCTGCTTTTCCACCCTGTATAACTCCGGTATTGCTTCCGATCCAGTCGGCGGCCATCTTAGTTGCCGCATCCAGGACATATTTATTATCGATTCCAATATCACTGAGATGTTGTAATTCATCATGAATTGAAAATCCCGGTACAATGCCTGCATTACCTGCGTCAGTGCCTGCAGTTATAGTAACCCCATTGCGAACAAGGGCAAGAGTCATAATATTAACTGCTTCGATGTAGGTACTCCAATAGATTTCAGCATTCTTAACTCCTTCCGGGTCGGTATTAAAAGCGACTTCATATCGGTTGCTTCCTGGTAACCATCCTGGATTGAATACAGAACCTTCTAAAATGCCCGGGTTTACATATTCAATTTCGATGGATTTAAGGTATGTTATTAAATCCAAATCTTGTTGTTTCGCTCTTGGGTAAACATTTACAGTAGTGGATATTGTAATGTTTTTATCTTTAATCCTTCTGGCGATGCTATCTGCATTATTTTTCAAAAAGGAAAGGTAGGCTTCTGTATTATCATAGAATATTTTAGAACGACCACCAAATTCGCGTTCCACAGCCTTGGCAATTTCTTCCACATGCGCAACCTGAGATTGATTTGAGCGAAATAAATCCTCAAGTCCGACCGCTGGTGTGAGGTGGCCAGTCATTGGAATGTTGTACTTTTTAGATGCTTCTGAAACGGCATAGTAATTTTCTTTATCCAAACTATAGGCCTTGAGCCCATCGTAGCCTAATGACTTAAACTCAGCAACCTTTTTCTTAGTTTTGGCGGTATCATTGAACAAAGGGATTGGACCAAGTAAACCATATACTTTACTCCGAAAATCGTTTGCAGTATTCATTGGTCCTGCGGCTACATACATCCGGGGCATTAATCCTCCTCTTTTTGCTTCTTCTCTCCATTCAAGATAAAGCCCTCGCCAGGAACTCATAGTGGCAACTTGCGTTACTCCATTAGCCAGGAAAAGTAAAAGATCATTTTTACTTCTGTATGGATGAATATGTGTGTCAATTAAACCAGGAATTAAGAACTTTCCTTCTCCGTCAATAATCGTGTAGTTATGTGGGATATTATTGTCTTCACCTACATATTCAATAAGTTCATTGTTTATTAGAATAGTTTGATTTGGAAGTATAGAATCCTGGTCAGCCGCAAGAACATTAATATTTTTTATTGCCAGTTTGCCAAATTGAGTTTTAAATTGGGAAGCATCAACGATTGATGTGTTCGCACCAGAAAGTTGGTTTTCTTCCGACCTAATATACCACCATGCCAATGCGATTAAGGTTAAAAGCAAGATAAGGCTAATGCCAAAAAACCATTTTAAATATGATTTAAATTTTTTCATGTTTAAATACTATCTAGTCTTCAATTGAACAGAATGTATTGGTGTTAGTGAAGCAGGAGGTTAGCATTAATGATACTCAGGGTGGCAAGATGTTTTTATTAATGGAAACCAGGTGCTATTCAATCTTTTCCGGTTTATAAACATCACGGAAAATTCTCCATGTATCGCTCTCTTTTTTCCATACGAAAAGTGAATTTCCTTTACTCACAAGCGTTCCATTCATATGATAAAATTCAACATAGGCATCCTCAACAATAATGTTTTGGTTTCCCCAGATGTTGATTATTTTGAACCTTATGTCAGTAATACTATCCCGCACTAATTCGTGAACCTCTTTAATGAGATTATCCCTACCAGCATAGGCGCCAATTATTTTTGAATCAACCGTATAAATATCTCCAACGGCAATTGAGTCTCCAGCTTTCAGCGCATCTTCAAAATCCTTATTTCGTTTTTTAATAATTGCCGTAGCTTCAGCAACATCAAATTGGGTTTTACTATCATCCGGAATAGAATTAATTTCAGATTTGTCAGCATTCTTTTGACACGATACAGTAAAGACAATTAACAGGATAGAAATTATTTTTATTAGTTTCATATGTGGTTGTTTCTCGTTGCTCACAACGTTTTGATAAAATGAGTTTTAAATCAATTTCATCTTTTGTTGGTGGTTAAGCTCCATATCGATATTCCGGATTACTTTTTCTATACTTTCAAGTCTCGTGGTCAGCCAAATTTTTCTATCTCTAATGACCACCAACGACAAGAATAAACACCAAAATCCACGAGTACCTTTAATATCCTCTATTCCCTGAAACATTGAGTCTTGGGTTGCTTTTGTATTTGCTTTCATCTGTGCGCCGACAAAAACTAATGAAATGATAATGGCAAGTGCAGATGTAATTTCAGCTATTAATGCATATTCCTTTGGAATTTCTTTCATAGTATTATTTCTTCTCTAATCCCGAATGCCAGGTGTCCATACATATTTTCCAATCTCCGTTCTCTTGCTTCCTCCAGGTAGCAACATACACTCCGCGGTTATAAGAACTGTCATTTGTAGCCCTATCTATAAAATATTCAACGTAACCTCCGATTGTGATTACCTGATCTTGACTTATTATCAATTCGGGTTCATCAAAACTCTCTAATGCCAATTTTTTGACTTTTAAATAGTCATTCCAATTGGTTTTTTGTTCCTCAACACCTCTTTGAAAATTCCCGGAAGGAGTAACTCGTAAAAAGTCATTCTCAAAAAATCTAAAAAATTCATCTGTACCCTCGCCATAGGAATTATACATGTCATTGTAAGTAGTTAATACCTGATTCTTTATATCATTTTCACTTACTTTCTTTTCAGAACAACTGAATGCAATTAAGATTCCTGAAATGAATATTGTTAATTTTTTCATAAGGAATATTTTAAATTTTTATCCGGTCATAAACAACCATTGTAAAATGTGTTTACAACCGTTTATGCCTGTCTGAATATATAAATAACCCCTTAACTTTCCCGTGATAAGGGGATTATTTAGCAGGGGGAATTCAACCTAATCCTCCCGGCACTGTCAACGACAACTCTGTAAAATAACAATTCCTGATCGGAGGACCTCCTGAAAAAACATTTCTTATTGAGCAGCATAGGGCTCGAGTTTTGGTAAAATAGAATGGATGTTTTCCAGGTTTGTTTCTAATTCATTTTGAGCGTTGTCATATAACACCTTATATGCCGCCATGAGTACCGCTACGCGTGGGGTAAAATCACGTTCATCTACATTTTCCCAGGTGTTATTGTAGATATAACTGTTTTTGTAATTAGGGTCATACAACCGTCCAATGATGTTGTATTTTTTTACAAATTCGTCAAGGTGATTTCGGTACTGGTCCAGGGTGTTTTCATTTCTGTATTTATATTCATCCAGCGTGGTGTAATAGTCAGATAATTGTTCCTTGATATCAATGGGCAGGAGGTCAAACGTGCTGGTGGATTTTAAGTTAGAAAATGTATTTGTATTGTACACTGGCGATGAGTACCATCGAACCGGAAACTCGTTCTTCATTATGTTGATAAGTGAATCAAGCGTAACCTCTGTTGCATAAGAACGCTTTATCAGCGCTACTATAGTGCGATATCTTAAATCAACTATTGGTTTCGCATTGTGTATAAGAACACTATCTGCGACAAGATCTTTATAGATGGATTGCATCGCGGTATTAAGCTGCATAGATTGTTTTCGTTGTTCATTCCAGTTGTTAATCTGTAGCGCAATCAGGATTCCAATTACAACAAGAATAATTTCTCCGACAGAATATTTCAAATACGTCCAGGTTTTTCCTTCTGAAAGCAAATTATGTCTGATTTTTCTGAAGAATTTTAGCATTTTTTTAAGATTGCTTAGAATTAAGCACAATGGTTTTGCTGAACTGCGCTTTAATGCTTTTTAGTTATTGTTTGGTAAAGAGTTTATATAATCCTGTAAATATTGATGTAATCCTTTTTCAGGATTATTGAGCAGATCTTTTTTAAACTCAATTTTCAGTTCATCTAACAGGCGCATTATATTAAAGCCAATCGTGTAGTGATAGTCGGTTGGGCCGGCATATACTAAGTAATTAAAAGCACTATTTTCCAAATCAATTTCTTCAAATTCCGAAAAAGATTTAAACTTTGGATCGTTTAGGATCGTAGGAGCATCAGAATTGTTAAAGTAGCTTTTAAGGTTAAACATGCTTTGATACTCAATGTACCTGGCTGATCCTTCCTGGATGATATAATAGTTTTCTACCTGTTCAAGATGTGGATGTTCTGAACCGTATTTGATAATCCGCTTTTCTCTCTGGCCCAGGTATGAAGTAATTAGAGAGTCGCGCAAATCTTTATTGCCCTCTGAAATGGCTTTCATTAGAATTTTGTTTTCATTTTGAATCATGGGAAGGAACTGCTCGTCTTCCTGGCAAAGGGCTACCAAATTTCTGGAATCAAAAGGCAAAACCCCAATTACGGATTCAGCGTACTTCACTAAATTTTCATTGTTGTATTGAAAGTGGTGAAACATTTCATGAATAACCATGGTCGACCACATTTCTGTGCTTTCTACAGAAGGAATGTATTTACCAATTTCTTCAACAGAAGAATATTGTTCCACAGGATTTTTAAAGAAGAACTCTGTAGAATCTTCTTCGTTGAAACTGATCATTACTTCCATGTGATAAGGAATGCTGTCAGTCCTTCCTGAGAGCCAATAATTATCACTATGTTTTTTGATGTCCTGTAACTTTTTAATCATATAGGAATCTGGAAAGAAAACTTCCGACCATTCTGAATCGAAGTAAATAAGAGTTCCTTCATTGTATTTTGTGCCAAAGTCTGGCCAGGTATTTTCAGCTACAGATTTTTTCAGTTTAAGAACAAAAGAAATTCTTCGTGTCGATAAACTATCGGGCAAATCAAAATAACTCTCTGATTTATTGCTTTCAATACCCGTCTGAGAATCATTTTTTTGATCCTGGCATGCTGTTGTGAGAGAGCAAACACAAGCTATTAGTAAAAGTTTTATTTTCATAGTGGTCTGTTTTGCCTGACTTTCCGTAAGAATCAAGCTTAAGTCCTTAGCTAGTAATTTTCCGCCTAATAATCCGTGAAGTATACCAAGTCCGGCATAAATCCAAAGTTGATAAATTGTATATGATGCAATAGATTCCAATACTCTTTCAGGCCCAAATTCAAACGATTCTACGATTCCAATAATTATTGACGCTGCGCCTCCGTCATCTTGTTGCCGCCACTTTCATCGCCAGGTCGATGAACCGTTTGTCCTTTGCCACCAGGTACGCCGTCCCTGGCACGTTCCCCGCCGCGGCGGAGCCAGTGCCGGCGCTCGTCGAGTGCATCGATCCCACGTTACTGACCACGGCCACCACCACGTCTGTGCCCTCGACCCAGTAGAACGATCCAGTGAACCCCAGCACGTCGCCGTCATGCCCGATGACCGCGAGATCGCCCGGATACGCGCTGCGAAATAGGCCGTGCCCCACCTGTTCCCCATCGCCCGCCGGAGACCACTCGGTCATGAACTTCATGCTCGCAGGCTTGAGCAGTCGGCCATCGCGCAGCGCTGCGGCGTAGCGCGCGAGGTCCCGCGCTGTCGCCACCATCCCACCGGCCGTCCACTCCACCGAGAGATTTGAGCTGCTGGCGTCAATCAAGCCCGGGCGAACCTCGGGGAAGGCGGCGTTCACTCCGGCGTCCTCTTGGAAGGTCGGAGTCGCCCAGTGATACCGGTGCGCCAGCTGCCCTGGGGGAATGGGCTCGAAGCCTTCAAGATGGATGTCCTTCAAGCCGAGTGGCGTGAGGATCCGCCGATGGATCTCGTCCACCGCCTGATTACCGGTCACCTTCTCGATGACCATGCCGAGCAGTGTGAAATTCGTGTTCGCGTAGCTGAACTTCTCACCTGGCGGGGCCAGCGCCGCTTGCCCTTTGATGTAAGGGAGCGTCGCCGTCTTGTCCCAGATGCGGGCCGGCTCGAGCCGGTCGCCCCGACCCTCGTGGATCCAGGCGGGGTCGTCCTCCCAGCTGCGCACTCCTCCAGTGTGGTTAAGTAGCTGCGCTAGTGTGGCTTTCTCCGCATTGGGTATTCCATCCACCGCCGCCCCCAGCAGACTCGCCGCTGTGGCGTTGAGATCCAGTCGCCCTTCCTCCGTCAGCTGCAAAATCACGACGGCCACGAAAGTCTTGGTAATGCTGCCGATGCCGAAGAGCATCTCGGGGCGTACGGGCGCGCCCGTCTGCAGGTCCGCTTTACCGGCAACCCCCGTCCAGAGGACGCTGTCACCCGTTGCTACGGCGGCAGAGATTCCGGGAATGCCAGAGGCGACGGCCTCGTCCAGGAGCGCTTTAAGCTCAGACGCGGCGCCGCGTTGGTCAGGCGAGCGCTCGGCCGTCCCCACAGTGCACGCCGAAACGACGACCAGGCTTGCGAGTGTGAGCGCCCACTTCATCAGCATGATTGCTCCCGGTGGATTCTGGTCCTGACACTTCAAGACCGCTATGCCGCCTTGGTCTAATAATCGAGGTTTCTTCTCTGTCATATTATTTCAATACTTTTGCTTCTCCAAAATCTTACCGACGGTCTAGGCTATGAGTAGTTGCGAAGCAATTCCTTATAGCCATTGTTGGCAACAGAGTTTATTTTAAAATCAGTTCTTCTTTCAACGTAAAATGTTGAGCAGTTTTATCATATCTCGATAGTACATGTTTAGCATTGTCTGGTATATAAGCTTGCTCATAGTCTTCTCCAGCAAACACTTTAACGGAATCCAGTGAATCAAATTGAAGAACAAGAAAAAACTCCATTTCATCATTCTTTACCATTGTGGAAATACTGACTTTTTCCAACCCTTCAACACCCCTTTTTTTTACTGTTGGAAATACCTCATTAATGAGCATATCTTCATAAATAGGTGCATTTTTTAATGTTGTCCAACCTTTCCAAGTTCGGATAATTTTATTCTTTTTATTCATTTCAATTTAATTGTTGCACAACGATCTCGGCTATGAGTAGTTGCGTGGTTTAGTGGTTAACTTTGCAAGCCTGCCTGCCTGCCGGCAGGTACACACCAAGTTGGAAATTCCTGTGGAATTTCCAAAGTAGGCGAGAACAAGCAATTACTTATAGCCATTGTTGGCAATAGTTATTTCTTAAAAATTGTAGTTCCTTCTTTAATGGTTTCTAAAACTTTGATTTCTTTTATTTTCATCGGGGCTACTTTCAAGGGGTTACTATCTAGAATGACCAAATCTGCCAGTTTACCTTTTTCTAATGTCCCTTTTTTATCCTCTTCAAAGTACTGATAAGCGGCACTACTGGTGATTGCTTGCAGGGCTTGATAGGGTGAAATTCTTTCATCCGCACCAATAATTTCACCATTTCTAGATATTCTGTTTACAGCAGTCCAAACGACCATCATTTGGTCTATAGGTGCCACATTGAAATCGGTATGATTTGTAGGTTTTAATCCTTTTGCAATAGCTGTTTTCATAGGGCTTATAAAGGATGCTTGCTCTAAACCTCTATTTTTAATATGTGCATCGGCAAAAAAGAAAGTATGTTCGGTGTAAAGTGAAGGTATCATTTTGTATTCTACATATTTGTCTAGTTGGTCTAGGCGTACAAATTGAGAATGTATAATGGTAGTTCTACGTTCTTTTGTTGGATTTCCATTACTAGCATATTCATGAGCTTTTATACACATATCTATAGCTCCATCGCCGTTTGCATGAAACGTACATTGTAAGCCTTTATCGTATACCTTTTTGAGCATCTGGTTTACTTCCTCTTGTGTGAAAGTTGATTCGCCCATCCAGTTTTTTTCTCCACTTGGTCCCCCAGTCAAATAAGGTGTTGTAAATAATGCCGTTCTTCCTTGCGGTGAGCCATCAATGGTAATTTTTATGCCACCAAGTTTAAAATGGTTGTTGTATTTACCAAAATCTTCAGGGCTATACAGTTTAAAAATAGTGTCATATTCTGTAATAAAAGGATAGGATACTACATCTATAAATAAAGAATTATTATCTGCGGCTTTTTGTATAATTCCAACATCCCCTATATGCGAAGCTCCTTCTTGTGCAGTAGTAATACCTGCAGCTGCATATATCATCTGACCATCTTTTACTTGTTGCGATAATTGTTCATCTGTTGGTTTGGGCAAGTTTGCGAAAACGGGTAAAAATGCGGTTTCCATTATTAGACCATAGGGTTCATTTGTTCCTGGCTTTCTTACAATAATTCCACCAGGTGGCGTTTCAGTTTTAGCAGTAATACCAAACTGCTCCATTGCCTTTGAATTCAAGACAGCACCATGTAACGATACGTGCATGACCATTATGGGGTTATTTGGAAAAGCGTTGTCCAAATCGTCACGATTTAATAGATGTCCATCAGGCATTGCGTTATCATCATATCCATACCCCATAATCAATTGCCCATCAGGAATGCTTTTTTGGGTTTTCAGGTCTTTTAATGATTTAATAATGCCAGCTACATCATCAGCTTCACCAACCGGTGAAGGTGAGCAGTTGGCTTGACTACTCATCCCCAAAGAGTTTATAAAATGGCTATGAGGGTCAATAAAACCTGGCATTAAAGTTTTTCCATTTAAGTTTATCATTTGATATCCTTCGCCTGCAGCTACCATTGCATCAGCAGATGAGCCCACAAATTCAATCTTACCATCTTTAATCACTAGGGCTTCTGCGTATTCTGGCAAATCACCTTGCATAGTTATAATGTCCCCTCCACTGTACACAACAGCAGTATTAATAAGTGCCTCTTTTTGATCTTGCTTACAAGATATTAGGATGATGATTCCGAAAATAATGGTTAGTGTTTTTAATGTTTTCATAAGATTAATTATAATTATTGCCAACGTACTTGGCTATGATTTGGCGCATTTCATTCTAAGCCCAGCTTGCGCCGCGGTTCATAAATGCGCCAGCATTTAGCGTCGCAAGCGTCGCTGATCATAGCAGATTACAGATATTAATGTCGTGATAAAATCCCTTGCGGTCAAGGCGCTGAATTATAGCCGTTGTTGGCAAGCGTTTTATTTTAATATTTGGTTGACGTCCTGTCGGCCAATGATTGAAATAATCTCTACAGTATCATTATTTATGCGATAGTAAATACTGTCCACTCCACATACAAATCGGCGGTATCCCATTTTAATGTGGTCAACTGATTCGAAATGATACGGATTTAAAGCTATTCGATCAAAACACTCAAAAAAGGCATGGAAATATTTGTCAGCTTGCCTTACACCAAATTTCTGAATCCCGTACTGATGTATTCTGATCAAATCTTCCCTGGCATCATTACTTAACTTGTAGTTAGCCATTCAGCCGACTTTTCGAGTCTTTCAATATCTCAGATTCGGAATCGTTGGTGAATCCTGACTTTTCAGCTTTTTCGAGTTTTAGCCTAATCCAGTCGACCTGCCGTTGCTGCTGTCTTGCTTGTCTGATTAAGTCATTGATCAGTTCACTCTTGCTCGTATATTCTTTGCTGTCAATTTGACTTTTAAGCCATTTATCATTGGGCTCGGTGAAAGAGATGCTCTGTCTTGGCATAATTTTTTTGATGTAAATATACACCATAATCGCATCATTTCATAAGTCGGCAGATGCTTGCCAACGGTTTGGCTATTCGTAGTGCGGGATTTCATGGCACTTCTCTTTCCGGTTACCAATATGTTTGCTAATGTTCTCTAAATATAAATTTAGCACTAAACCCCGGCTTACGTATAGCTATTGTTAGCGATTAATAATACCCCTACTTATGAACTCTTTTAGGCATCCTGTTTTTTCAAGACAGTCCATAGCAAAACTGACATTACCATCGTAAGCAGTGCAAAAAGTTGCTCTGTAGCTGATTTTGCTAGCACATTTCCAACCGTATTTAGGATTAACAGCACCAGAAATGCCCAAAGAGAGAAGTTTACAACTTTCGAAGTAAGAAGCGGTCGTATAAATGATCCTTTTATCATTAGAACTACTGTCAAATAAATGGAGACTATTATCGAAATGCACTCAAGCATATACATTTCACTATCACTACCTAATCTTCCTCCCCATATTATGTCTTGTGGTATGATCTTTAGGAGTACACTTATGTGAAATAGGGTAAGAGGAATTAAGATCGAAAGTAGAAATCGAATAGCTAATTTTGGCTTCATAATATGCCTGTAACTCATTTTTTATTATCAACGCCTGATCATAGATATAGCTTCATACCCTCATCTTTTCATAAAGGCGCACTCTTTATTTTTTCTTTTGATTCAAACTTTAATTGCATTTTTTAAAAATCTCAGTAGAATTGACCCAGTATACATTGCCTTTCATAACACCTGTCCATCCGCTATTTGATGGATAGCTATATCTTTTGGAAAAGAAAAAATATTTATTGTCGGGTGACATATAAGGACAATAATAAACCCAGTTTTCATCTATAGTTTCACCAAGGTTAAAAACAGTAGGTCTCTGCCACTTGCCATTTTTTTTGAATGAAACTGCAAAGCCCCTTTCATCAGTATAGGTATTAGCCGTGATAAGGAAACTTTCATCTGGTGAAACATAAGTACCTCTTTCTCCTTTTTCAGAATTTACTTCTGCGCCAATATTTACTGGTGTATCAAACTTTCCATTTCCTAAGTATTGCGCACGATAAATATCTCTTCCTCCAAAACCACCAGGTCTATCAGATGTAAAGTATAAACTACCGTCTGAAACCACAACAGGGTATGATTCTGCATATTCCTGAGTTGATATAGGCTGTTCAACCTTAGTAGCTAATTGCCATTTCCCATCAACTTTTTGACTTTTATAAATATCAGGTTTAGATTTTTTCAACCGGTCCTCTGGACTTATCCCCAGAAAATACATTGTATTTCCATCTTGGCTGATGGAAGGATCAATGGCAACTGACTCTTTCTCGTGATCAGCAAACATTTGTAAAGGTTTTGGTGAACTCCAATGACCATCAATGAACTCAGAATGATGGATAACAAATTTCTTATTGATGATTCTTGTGAAAAATACTTCTGTAAAAGAAGTGTTAAACACTGTATTAATTTCAATACTGTCGGTGTTAACAATTGATGATGCAAATACTTTGGGAGTAGATGCAGGAGGTGCTTGATCTAAATACGATTGATTAGAATTAGTTTGCTTACAGCCAAGCAACATTAAATGAAGTCCAATTACGAGCAATAGGAAATGTTTTTTATTCATTTGGTGTTAAATTTGTTCTGAGGGATTACTGCAGGTTAAAAAGTAAGTATTGTTAATGTGAGCATACCATTCACATGCTCTATAGATGCATTTTCATTCCTTCGTGTGTGGTCTTAAATCCAAGAGATTCATAAAAACGTATGGCATCAGGTCGCTTTTTGTCTGTTGTTAGCTGTATCACATGGGCACCATTTTCTTTGGCTGTGAAAATAGCCCATTTCAACATCTTAGTACCCAGCCCAGTTCCTCTATAATTTTTATGGATACGTACTGCCTCCATCTGGGCTCGAATTCCGCCCTGATAAGTCAGATACTGTATGAATGAAAGCTGCATGGCACCAATGATCTCACCCTGCTCGTTCTCAACCACTATGAGTTTCTGATTGGAATCCCTATCAATCTTATGGAAAGCCTCAATGTATGAAGAGGGTAGTGGTAGCTGGTAATCTTCCCGGATGCTTCCGAGCTTGTCATCAGCTAGCATTGCTACAATTAGTGGTAAATCAATCTCTTTTGCTTTTCTGATCATCATTTGAGCTCTATTATTGAAGTCTGTTTTATAAATAATACTATTTCGATGTGGATAAATTCCGTAGCCCAAAGAGCATAGTGCATGTGCCGTATTTTAGGTGGTTATTCTTTTTTGTAGACACCCCTATAATCACCTTGGTCAAAAATCAATTGGTTCCCATCATCCGAAAAAGTAAACGAGATTGATTCTGCATAAAGTTGTTCTAAAACAAACCTATTATTGCCCCAATAAACTAATGGTGCTTTGAATTCATTTTTTATGAAATTGACTAAAACATTGTTGTCTTGAATGAAAACACATTGATCTTCAGGGTCATTTTCAGAAATATAAACTCCTACAAACTGTGCAACTTCTTCTTCAGAAATGGTGACTTCCTGTTTTCCCAAATAGGCTTTCAAGATTTCAGAATATACTTCCTCAATAGGCATGGATGATGCATTTGAGCTTATAGTTAAGGCTACATCAAGATCCATAAAGTAAATGCTATTGGCTGTAAAACCATCGATATTTCCACCATGCCCATACCCAGACTGATCATGTATATGGTATCTGAAAATACCCATACCATGATTGCGAATAATAGTGGTCATTTTCTCTATCGATGCTGAAGAAATTAATTGACCATTCATCAAACTTCTAAAAAAGATGTTTAGATCTGAAGGAGTTGAAAGTAGTGAGCCACTACCCTTAGCGATGGATAAATGAGTTTCAGGGAATAATTTCCATTCTCCATTTTCTGAAGTGTATGAGAAGCTTTCGTTATGATCTGAATGAGTGGTTTTACCCACATAGGTATCTTGAAGCCCAAGCGGTTTGATGATGTTTTTTTCTAATAAGTTTTCGTAGCGATCGTCATAAATGAGCTCAAGCAGTTGTGCAAGTAAAAAGTAATTGGAGTTACTGTACTCGGTATTTTCACCTGGCTCAAAATTTCTATCAAGACTGCTTATCACATTCATTAAATCTTTTGTAGATTGATTTTGAGTGCGATTATCCCAAAAATACTGGTCTTTAGTATAACTCATAATTCCACTTTGATGGTGCAATAAGTGAGCTATAGTGATTTTGTATCCATCTAATAATGTCGGAAAGAAACTATCAATTGTTTGATCAAGTTGAATTTTGCCATCTTCAATTGCTTTAAAGATAAGGACAGCAGTAAAGACTTTTGTAATAGAGGCTATTCTGTATTTTGTGTTTTTATTCGCTTTTATCTCACCTTCAAGGTCGCTGTAACCTATCGCATTGGAATAGACAACTTCACCATTCTTTGAGAGAGATACACTTCCCATGAATACCTGATCCTTTGCAAGATTCGTCAAAAAACTGTCTATTTCAACCGCGTAGTTATTTATTGATTGCGTTTCTGCTTTCTGAGGCTTGTCGTTTTCTTTGCAAGAAAACACCAGAGCAAGTGTTACCAGAATTAATATTTTGTTATTCATTTTTTTGAATTGTTTTTACTTTGAAACTCTAATTGTGCTTTTATAGGCTGGAATTCTATCCAATAAATATTTCCCTTGTTTTCATCACCTCTATGGAAAAACAGGTACTTCTGATCGGGAGAAACACTCGGGCACATTTCAGTTAGAGGGGTATTTACTTGAGGTCCCATATTCAATGCTTTCGTCCAGTGACCCTTTCGGTTGAAACTGATGTATAAGTCACTGCCACCTTGACCTGAGTCACGTTTTGCATCGTAGATGAGGTAGCTTTCATCAGGTGCTATATAAGAATGGGCTATATATTTGCCCTCAAAGTTGATGGCACTTCCCATTCTTTCAATTGGCTGATACTTTCCTTCTTGATTGATAGACTGATAGATTACCCAGTCTTCAGGTTTGTCGCCTTTTTCTCCGGTAGTGAAGAAGAGATTTCCCTTTTCTGAAGAAGTTAAGTACATGATTACTGACTTATCAATGAATGGGCTTTCTAATGGAACCGGATTACTCCATCCGTTTAGACTCCTCACACTATACCATTGGTGCAGTCCATTAGATGTAGAGGAATCTGGCAGAGGTCGGGTACTTCCAAAAAAGAGTCGCGTTCCCTGAGGGTTGATTTGTGGCTCAAAGTCCCATCCAGATTTAGCCTTAAAAAACACAGGTTTCGGATCTGTCCAATGACCTTCCACCAGTTGCATCGTCATAATCTCATTGTTCGAGTCAGGCTGCCTTCTGGTCCAAAATACTTCGTCCATTGCTGGTGTGAAAGTGATCGCAAACTCAAAGGCATCTGTTGAGATTTTTCCTTCACCAAAAACTACTGCCTCATCATAGGCAGGTGACTGACTAAGCGAAATTAATCTCGACTTTTTTGTAATATGATTAGAACACCAAATAACAATCAATCCGACTGTTAAGAATATAGTAGTTCGAGTAGACAGTCTCGTATTTTTAAGCAGGTTTGTAGATCTCATTTTATTTCAAAAATCAAGTTTATAAGGCTGCTATAAGAACCTATTTGAGGTTATGTACTTTTATGCGGAATGGTTTTAAACCCAGATAAAACAGCATCCCCAGCAAGGTTCCACAATATTGATTGGTTTGATATTCATTTACTTGGCAAACATCATTTAGATTCAATTCCTGTTTCAACTAACTACTGAGCACTATAAGTGCTACATTGAATTAGCCAAGGAGCTTGGTGATAGCAGAGCATTGGTGACAATGATTTTAGGTGGAGTTATTTTTTTGTGAATTATTTTATTCATGTTAATAACCAGCCAATTCAAAAATCTCAGTCGGACTTAATTCACTCAAGGCTAATATACTTTTGCTTGATTTCTCCATTGCTTTTCTGATTATATAATTGCCTGTTCTATAGCCAATGTAGCTTCTACCATCAGGGTGTATTCCCGATACCCATGTCATATAATCGGCTTCTTTTGGCAGTTGTAGGATTTCATCTACCCAAGCATCGGTAACATCGGCATGAGAGTTCACCACTTCTGACTCTCCCGTATATTCTTCAGCAAAAACTACCGCCAATCCTTCATTTATTGCTGCGATATCTATACTCTGGTCAAATTCATTTTGCTCAATAGACCAGCCTCGTTGAACATGATGTAATTCGTGCCATAGCAAGCTCTTTAAACCATCTTGCCCAGCTTTAACTACCCCTCCAGGATATTGACTTGAAAGATCAACTTGAATTAACGCGTTCATCTTATGCCTTAAAGTCATCCCCGAGACACCTTTGACTATATCCAGATTGTGATCTACTATATTAACTTTATACATAATGGTATCTGGAAGCTTTGTTAATACCATACTCACCTGATTTGTATGTTGAGTTAGTGCTTTTTCTATCACACTTTTCTCTTCTAGTGTTAGTGTTGTATCTGAGGTATATGTAAAAAGAACCGTTTTAACTTCTAGTAATTTTTCTGAGCTATTTGGGTTTAATTGAACATCTATTCCAATAACTAAAAATGAAATAATAATTGATGTTATAGCCGTGAATGTGTTCATTAAGTGCCTTAGATTCATGATATTGAGTTTATGGGTGTAGTTTTTCGTTCGAATTAAAATTGTACGTTTTAATTAATTTATAGCTATCACTCAACTCTTGATAATCGGATAATTGAGTAGTTGAAATGACTAAATACTCTACTTTTCGACCGACATTCTGGAACGCCCCAAAAAGACCAGGCCAACGATTAAGATCATTGCGTCTCTATAGAGTCGGCCTGTTTCTTTAATACATTCCATCGATTTATTACCCCAATTAGCTATGACTATGTCCGTGTGTAGTTGATGTTAGATGCTTTCTGATACGGCTTGATTCCAAACACCCGTATCTAAGGTCTTTTGCACATATTCTTCAAAAGAAGTGGCTCTGCGGCCTAGCACTCTTTTGACATCATTAGACACTGCCTGATTGTCAGGGTTTCCAAGCACCTCTTTAAATAGATAGCCAAAGAGCCATACATAAGAATCCGGAAGGCCTGCAGCTTTCATTCCTGCTTTGAACTCTTCGATAGAGATAGGGATGTATTGGATGTTTCTTCCAATGGCTTGCTCCATTATTTTTACTATCTGGCCAAAGGTTAGTTTTTTGGGGCCGGTCACGGTGATGGTTTCACCATTGTAGGAATCGTCTACCAGCACCTTCGTCACTACTTCAGCGATATCGTCTGCATCTACAAATGGAATCTCTGCCTCTGGCATAGGTAGCGCTACTTGTCCCGCCAAGACGAAATCAAGAAAAGCTCCTTCGCTAAAATTCTGGTTAAACCATGATGCCCTTACCAGAGTATAGTTAAGCCCCGAATTCGCCACGATTTCTTCACAGGCTTCTGCTACCGTTTCTCCCTTTCCAGATAGCAGCACAACTTTTTCTACACCTTCTTTCAAAGCTGCCTCGGTTAATGCTGTGATGGCTTCTTTGGCGCCCGGAACTGCCAGATCAGGATAATAAACGATGTAGGCACGATCCATTCCTTTAAGGGCAGGCGCAAAAGTGGAGTAGTCTTCCCAATCAAATGCAGGAGTGCCTTTCCTTGACCCTACGGTTACATGGTGGCCTAATTCAGAGAGGCCTTTTACTACTCGGTGACCAGTCTTACCGGTTCCTCCGATTACTAAGATATTGTCTTTCATTTTTATTATTTTGAGTTTAAATCTTTGCTCAAAGCTGCTTCTCTAATTCATGCAGCTTTTTGAGTTTGCTTTTTTTGATGGTGTTCTTAATAAGTCCTATGAACCAAGGGACACCATAGCCATTCTTTGCGAGGTGCTGCCCTCCAAATTGGTAAATTGCGTGGTTGCCTTTGATACCGTGTCCGTCTAGCAATCGGTTGTAGAAATTGAATAGACAGCCGACTAGAATGGCTTCATGCAGCGCATCTTCTGACCAGCCTGCTGCTATTACTTTTTCCACATCGGCTTTGGTGAGTTTGCTTGCGGTCAGGGTTAATTTTTTCAGGTAATGAAAGACCGGCTTTAGTGATTCGTTAATAGGTGCTGAATCGACATCTTCAATCAGCTGTTCTATTACCTGAGGACTGATACCGAATTGCTCAGCTACGGCTTTATGAGAGCCGTGGCAAAATGCACAAGCATTGAGCCCTGAAACATAAGCAGCCATTATTTCGCGCTCTGCTTCGGTAAAAGAGGATTTACCTCTCATGATTTCCTGTGACGCTTTATCCATAGGGCCGAGCCTTGGACGATCATTGAAGGTGATATCTGTTATATCGGAGTTTTCGTTGAGATAACTAAAAAAGGCCATTTGATTTGTGATTTAAGGATTATATTCTTTTACATGAACAAAGAGCGCTACTACCGACAGAAGGAATGAGACTACTGCAAATACTGTCCGAATTAGATGAAGCTTGTTCCAGTTGGTTTCGTAGAACTGTCTGAATTGTGCTATCTGTGAGGCGTTCATTTCTGCAATTTTGAGAACATCTAATTGATCATTGAGTGGTACATTGCCAAGCCCTGTCACTAGTATCGTTCCTGCCATATAGGATATAGCAGAGGAGAGCATAAGTCCGAACACGACTTTGTTAGAATGAAACTCATAAATACTGGCAATGCTTAGCAAAATCACACTGCCAAAGAATACAGTAAAGAATGCTGGGTTGAGAATTGCCCTGTTGATAGACTGCATAGTTTCTAGGTAGGGTTGATTCCCTATTAGCTTAGTTCCTGGAATTACCGAAACCGACCAGGCGAATAACAAGCCTGCTGAAAGGCCAGTCAGGATTACTGCTCCCAACAAGACCATTGCTTTTAGTGAATTTTCCATATTTATAGTATGTTTTCAGTGAACAGCCATTTTTTCAGCTTGATGAATTCTTCATTGGTCAATTGGATCTCGTTTCCTTTAGGCATTCTCCGTTCGATAAAGACCATCTGATAGATTTTTTTTGCCCTTCTGGATATGTTCTTTTCATTAAAGACCATGAAAGGGTTCTGTTTGCGATGGCAGACATTACATTTCGTATCAAGAATCTTAAATGCTTCTTTTTTTAGCTTTTCGTCCTTTAAAGGTAGCTCGCCATGATTCTTATGGATATCTGTTTGGGTATTAAAAGCGCTAATCACAATCAGCGCTGCTGTTATTACTCCTAGCCATGATGTTTTAATGAATCTTGCTTTCATTTTAATCGTAATTGATTACGAGTGTAAAATTGAAAGTAAGGGAGGGGGTATGCTTGACATTTTGAGCCAAAGCTTTGATACTTTACGCCAAAATGGAGGTGTGAATTAGTTTTTCCGAAATTCGACAGGAGAAAGGCCCTTCCATCGCTTGAATGCACGGTTAAAAGCACTTTGCTCTGAAAAACCAGTTTCGAATGCAATTTCAGCTATACTTCTCGATGATTTTTTCAGCAGATTTGTAGCAACGCTTTCCTGAATCTTTTTAATTAGATCGCGGTAAGAGACTCCAGCTTCAGTTAATCTTCGTGTCAACGTACGATTGCTCATGCCCATATGTTCGGCAATGTGATGAATGCTAGGGATGCCGCTAGGGAGTGCGTCTGTTATCAGCTTCTCTACATCAAAAACCAGTTTATTACCCGCAACCTCAAGTTTATTGGTTTCTTCTTCGACTCGCTCAACGAGAAAACGATTGATACTTGCATCTGCCTTAGCTGTACGGGTTTCCAGGTCAGAAGTCTTGTAAGTAATTGCGTAATGCTGTTGATTAAAAAGTATTGTGCATTTGAATGCTTCTTCATAAGTGCTGAGATCGCTGGGAGGGTTATGCTTAAAAGAAACCTCAATGGGCGAAATATTCGTTTCTGTCATGTCTCTTAATACAACCACAGCAGCAGAAAGGGTAGCTTCATTAGAAAGCTCTAAACCTCTTCGATGTGGCTCGCGTAGTAAGTAAATAGTTGAAATATTTGATTTTTTATCAACTTTAAAAACGTAAGTATTGGAGAGTAATTTGAAATAGCGCTCACTTCTATCGAAAATCTCACCTGCCCAGGAACAGGTCCGCCATGAGAGCCCCAGAACACCATAATCTTCAATTTTCATTTGTTGGCCTACTCTAACCGAGAAACCAGGCCCTAGCCTTTCATCGATCATCTCATGGAGTTTAAAAAACTCATCAGCTGGTACAGCTTGAATGTTGTCAATATCAGACATCGGTGTTGGAAGTTTAATGAAATCATTTCTGGTCATGCCTTCAGCGATAGCATGATTAATCACTTTACGATATAGATTGATTGAAATGTATTTCACCTTTTTAGTTACTATGCAAAATATCTAATGAAGTTGACTTTTTCATTATCGCTAACGTTTTACATATGGCTTGTGGCGCCTGCCTGCCCGCAAGGCAGGGTTTCGAAGCACTTTCCTGCCTGCCCTTCCGTAGCTCTGTGGAGGCGGGTCCACAGAATCCAAAGCTGGCTAAGAATCCAGAACCTTGCTGACAGCCGTTCTCTCGCCATAAGTTATATGCTTTGTTGGCAACTGCCTTTATTTATGTCATTAAAAATATCAGATCCGCAACCAACAAGACCTGAAGTACAAAAACTAATATGCCAATATTCTTTTTATATAGATAAGCCACTAAAATCGAAATAATTGTCAGCAATGGAAGTACAAGTCCTGATAAGATTCTTAAAGAATAAAAAGAATTGTTTTCAGATGAAAGCAATCTATACCAATTTACTTCTTTAAATATTCGAGAAACCGAGTATTCGATTTTTTCATGATCCTGAACTAATTGTGCAAAATTTTCTGCAACCGAAAATTGATGCTCACTCGTGATTACTTTATATGAATAGTGATAGTTTCTGGCCGCATTGAAATATTGCTGTCGTTCTCTTTTAACATCTATGATTTCATCGTTTACCACTCTTCCCGGTAAAATAAAATCAAATAAGATTACCAAAGCAGCCAAAACGAATGTTGTATATAAAGATAAACGCAATTTATGTTGATGGTCATTCATTTTTTAACTTGGATAAGAAATGAAAAACTCGCTTTGACGCATTCTTCTGTGTTGCCATATCTCCATCTTCTGTGCCACCAAAACCAAAATCATAACTTTTTCCATCAATCATCATTTTCCGTGTCTAATTGATGAAGGATTGCTGGAGTTACCTGAAATTAAATGACCAGCATCGTACTTGGCTATGATTAGGCGCTCTTCATTCTATGCCTGGCTTACGCCGCGATTCAGAAATGCGTTTGCATTTTAGCGGTGGAAACATCGCTGATCATAGCAGATTACAGATATTAATGTCGTGATAAAATCCTTTGCAGTCAAGGCGCTGAATTATAGCTGTTGTTGTAGGTCGTTCACTTCAACTGTACTGCTATGTTCGCCGAGTCGTATCTGTTAATCAGTCAATTAATAAAAAGTCCGACTTCTATTTATTTCCAATCAACTGCGTGATTCTATAGCCTTTGCCATTTTTTTGAATGATATAAGTTGCTCTTCGTTCTTTAATTCCCATGATTTCACCTGTTGTCAGGTACCTGGTGTAGTTTAGGGTAATAGTAATTTTACTATCTGAATGGTCCTCAAATCTCTCCCATTTATTTCTTTTTGAATAACCATAACCTTGGTTTCTCAATGATTTAAATGTTTCGACTAAAAAGTTTTCAAGATTTGCGGAAGCATTGAATACTGTCGTAGAATCCCCATCTATAATAGAAAAAGGAACATCATAAACATTGTCCATAATATATTTCACATCACCTCTCGACCATGCCTGGACATAACCATCAATAAATCTTTCAATCTTTTTAGGAACAACTATTTCTACAGATTCACTTGCTTGAGCAAATAAAGAATGGGATAACATTGAGATCAAGAGTGATAATAAATGTATTTTTTTCATAAGACAAATTTCAACGGTCAATCTTAAATTGTCATAACGTTATTTTCCATACAGGATAAATTTGGCGAATGGCCTACGGATTGGGCTATGCCCAGGGACCGTTTTTAGGGTTGAATACTGTTAATAAACGAAAAAGTAAACAAGGAGAAAAATGGCGAACCGGGGCAGGAGTGTGGGACTTGGGTATAGCCATTGTTGGCATTAGTTTTTAATATTTCGGTCATAGAAGCTTGTGAACTTTTCAATCAAACCATCCAGGTTTTCTCTATCAAATTCTCCAAATCCTAAAGTCATGATATGTCCACTAACATATTTAGAAAATATTGAATTGAAGTATTCTATGTATGTGTGTGCATGTCCGTAATCTTTTAATTCACTATTAATCATTCTCGACCAATGAGGTTCATCTTTACTTTGATATGTTAAGTATGGAAATACAAACGGGACGTATTTCGCGTAGTGTGGATTTCTTTCAGGGTCGAGATCATTATTTGGCCATACCCTATAATTATCCTTTAAGTTTAATTCTTCGGATTTAATCACAGTTGCCGATTTATCGCGAGCAATTTCTCCTATGAATTTTCCATTGTCATGAAAGGCTACTTTAAACCAAGCTAAATCCCAAGCAGTTGCTCCTTTATGGTTTACTAAATTGTAAGGATGAAATATAGAGTCTATGGCTACAAACCCTTTATTTCCAGCTGTATTTTGAACAATTTCTTTGACCGCATTTGTGTCAGAAATAGTTTGTTGTGGATTTCCATTTATAAATCCATAGATATAATTATGGTCCCAATTTGAAGGAGTTTCAAAAGCCTTTTTATGTTTATTCTCCTCTATTGTTGGTTCTGACTTTTTCTTTTTAAATATATTAAACATTCCTCAACGTTCTGCTTTTCGTAATTAATGCCAACTAGTTATATGCGTACCTGAATATATCAATAACCCCATAATTTTCCCGGGATAAGAGGAAAATTTGATGGATTTGAGTGTTCTTTATTCGGGAGGGATTCGAGCTGCTCACGGACCAGTTCGTCCAGAGGGTTGGGCAGGTTTTGGATCTTGTGCGTACTGATGTGTGTATAGATCATCGTCGTTTCCGGCCGCCGGTGGCCCAGCATCGCCTGAATATAACGGATATCCACCCCCAGCTCGAGCATATGCGTCGCATACGAGTTCCGAAGCGTATGCGGCGTGACCCGCTTAGAGATGCCGGCCGTTGTGCAGGACCTTTTCAATATCTTCCGGATACTCGATGCACTGTGTCTTTGGCTGCACGGACCTTCACAAAATTCTATCCCGTACTCTTAAGTCCGCCCGACAACGCATTTACCAGCAGTAATAAGTGAATCAGGTATTTTTCGCCCTCTTCCTTGTTTGTATCACGGATGCTTCGCCATTTCGTTAGATAATCGATCTGTATGCCATGAAGCACCTTCAGGGCCTCGCTTCTCAGGCGGACGTTCTCCAGCTTTGAAACACGTCGTTCTTCGACCGGCTTCTGCATAATTCCTTCAATAATGTTATGACATATTTCAAAGTCAGTCACGATTAAATTCATTAGTTCCTGCCGAGCCTGTGGATCCGGGTATAATTCGGCAAACCGCTCCATGATTTCCCTGTCGGCATCCAGCAGGTTCGATTCCACCTGAATGAGAAAATATTTCAGGAAGGGCCACTCTGCAGCCAAATTCTTCAAAAGTTCAAACTCGTCAGGATATTCCTTCATGAATTCCTCCAGCGCCCTGCCCATACCGAACCAACCGGTAAGATTGAACCGGGCCTGACTCCAGCTGAATACCCATGGAATCGATCGCAGATCTTCCAGGGAGCGCTTTCCGGTACGCCTTGCCGGCCGGGAGCCGATCTTGCTTTGCTCCAAAACATCAATGGGAGTGGCAGCAGCGTAGAATTCAATGAATTTCGGATGATCCAGCAATTTTCGATAAGCCTTTCTGGAAAGAGCAACCAAATGATCCATCGCCTCATACCGTTTGTCATTCCTTGTATTCGTTCCCTGTACCATGGCTTGCCGGGCAGTCCCGGCTACAAACATCTCCAGGTTATAGGTGGCGGTCAGGCGGTTAGCAAACTGGTTGGCAATGGTTTCTCCCTGAACGGTTATTTTTATATCCCCGCTCACTGAACCGGGAGGCATGCTGTCCAGGAACCGGTGAATTTTTCCGCCGCCCCGACTGATCGTTCCGCCACGACCATGAAAAAAGCATAACTTAACTCCCAGTTTTCCCGCAGCTTTTGTCAGGTTCTCCTCCGCCTTGTAAATATTCCACCGACTGGCTAAAATTCCTCCGTCCTTATTGCTATCGCTGTAACCCAGCATAACCTCCTGGGTGAAGTTTTCATCAGACTGTCGCCTGCTTTCGACAACGGGATGACTTAAATAAGCGGTTAAAATATCCGGACCGGCCACCAGGTCGTCGATGGTTTCCAGCAGCGGAACCACGGGTAATTTTGTATCTCCCAGTCCGACCTCGCGCAATAGCAGGTGGACCAACAAAAGGTCACTCACACTGCGTGTCATGCTCACAATAACCGACCCGATTCCCGCTGTTCCAAATTGATCGATATATGCCTTCACCTCACGCAGATAGCCAAGTACGTTGTCAGCCTCCAGTCCGCATGACGTTCCCGTCACGAGGAATGGACGGTTGCTTTTTAGCTCCTGGTTCAGAAATGCCAGCCTTTCTTCTTCGTTCCAGTTGCCATAATCAGATTTTTCAAATCCGGAAGCAGCCAGGATCTGACTGATCGCTTTCTCGTGGTATGCGCTGTTCTGCCGGATATCCAGTTTCGCCAGATGAAATCCAAAGCATTGCAACGTCCGCTCGACCGGGAAGAGGTACTCTCTTGCGACCCGTTCCGAATTCAGTGTAATTAGCAGCTCACGTAATTTTCTCAATTCAGATCCGAGATCATTGGCTGTTGGGAAATATCCCTTCTCACCAAGAGAAAGATCACCGGCAATTGTTCTGTCAAGCCGGAGCAGAAGTAAATTTAAAAACTGGCGCAGAGGTTCAAATACATTGCGATCCTTTGCCTGCTGTCCCGCTTCGCCAAATAATTGCGCTACTTCATCAATCTCATCGAGAAACTCCCTGGGAACATCAATGCGATAGCTAGAGAAACTGAGCTTGCCCGCAAGATCAAACAGTTGCGCGCGAATCATCTTCAATGCGGCCTCGCGATGTAAACGTAGCGTGCCTGCCGTGAATTCCGCAGTTACAAATGGATGTCCGTCGCGGTCTCCGCCAACCCAGCTGCCAAACTGCACCAGCGGATAGTCTTCGGGCCATCGCAATAGTTCAGGGGAAAACCCCATGGTTTTCCATGCATCCTGCAAGCGCAGGTCTGTCAGCCGAACCGCTTCCGGGAACACATTTTTGAAATAGTGCATCAGGTTATTCCGTTCGTCTTCCAACCGGGGTTTTTCAAGATAGATCTCACCTGTCAGCCACCATCGTTCCAGCAGTGTCATGATTTCCTGCTTGAGTCCGGATCGTTCAGAGTCGGACCAGTTGGGATTTTCCTTTTTTACAAGCAACAGGTATAGTTCACGGTGGATATCAATGACGGTCAGACGCTTGGCTTCGGTAGGGTGGGCAGTAAGTACAGGTACCGCCCTTATCGTCCGGAGTTTTTGCGCCATGTCTTCTTCATTCAATCCGGCAGTTTTCCATTGATGCAGGGTTTCACCCCAGGACCCCCGTGTCGAGGCAATCCCGAATTGCGTTTCGGTTTTTCTTCGGTACTGTGTTGCCGCATTTTCTTCAACAAGATTCAGAAGCTCAAAACAGATTCCAATGGCCTGCTTTAGCTTTTCATCAGATGGTCCGTTAATATGCGACCCCCGTTGATCTCCAAATGGCAGCGCTTCTGCCAGTCCCGGTTCTCCGATAGACGTAAGCATTTCCCTGAACAGGGATACCAGGTACTGGAAGTCAGTATTTATTTTTTCAAGTCCTTTCTTTTGAAGTAGTTCCTGGGTCATCTGGTACGGGGTTTCTGCGGTCGTTGGATTTACAACAAATAAACATAATAAAATAGAAATCGATTTGCGACAATACTGCTTTCATCAAGTGAATGAAAAGTGATGAATGCTGTATTAGGGAATTAAACTGGAATGTAGTTCCGCTCAGCCCTGGTTCACTGACGCTCCGGGTTCCCATTTCATAAACCAAAATTTGATGTTTTCCGCTGTATTCTCCCAGTAATGGTATGTCTTAAAACCAAGTCGTTCATATACCTGCTGATTTCTGGCAACAGCAGTTTCCAAATAAATGGGGAGATTTTTCCTTCTGGCTTCATTGAAAATGGCATTTTTTAGTTCAAATCCTGCATTTTTTCCGCCCGGTAAAACCCCAAGAAACCAGAAATACAGATACTCTCCCGATGCTGGCCGAATCTTTTTTCGGTATGATTCACGCTTCAGGATTTTAGGTATCGATCTGAAATCAAAGGAATGGAAAACAAATATTAGTTGGTGGAGGATTTCCGTCAGTGAGAATTTCGTTTCATTAAATTGATAGCAAACTGCCACCCCCTTTTCATTGGAGGAGATATATACACCATTTCTCACCAATCCTTTCATAAAAACATAACTGGCAAGGCTTTTCATCATCCTCGCATGGTTGCCGCCCTTCTTAAACATCCAGTTTACACCAGGATTTTCAGCGAAGGATTTGGAGATGATATCTACTACTTTCGCCTGATCAGATTTAGTTGCCTTTCTCATTTATCCCGTTGGCTTGCCTTCAGTAATATGGGATCTTTTGCAAATCCACCCCATTGCTTTTATGATTCAAATGTCCGCCATAGTACCAAAATAAGTCCGACAATAAAAATTGTTGTGAAGATGACCTTGTTGTGCTTTGCCAGCCAGTTGGGGAGGAATATATCGAAATTGTCCTTGTCTGAATCGGAATACTTCCGCGCGATGAGGGTGAGCGGACAAAACATCCGAAAAACCAATAATGTAAGACCTTCACCAACGATCAGCCCAATTGCTATCCAGGTGTACACTGATACCTGATCAGTAGCCCCGCTGTAAACGATATAGAAGATTACACTTACAAAGAACACCCAAATCAGGGTATGAATCACTTTGATGAAAAGGAGCTTGTCGGACGGTTTCATAACATCACAAACTATCTTACAATTCAAATCCGGTCCCCAACTCTGCAACCCTGAATCCAGCCTCAAGCACTGCTTTGCGGGCATCGCTTTCTGCATCGATGACAGGGTTGGTGTGATTGAAATGGATGAAATAAACCTTGGCCTTGTCGGAAGCCGACAGGTTCTTCAATGTCTCCATACTTTCAAAAATAAAAGGGTGGGGGATTTCAGATACATCCCTGTAACTGATTTCCTCTGCGTCATAAAATGATCCGTCTATAAAGGCGTAATCAACTTCTTTGATCACTTCCGAAATATCCTTTTCCCACTTATGCCATTTGTCAATATCAGGAATAAAAAGCGCGCTCTTATTCGGACCGGTTATCCTGAACCCCACGGTTTCTGAATATTCATCCCGGTGAGGGACGAGGAACGGTGTTACCGACAGTCCCTCTCCAAGTTCAACCGGTACATCGTGATTTATCGGAATGAGTTTGATATTGTTCAGGGAGACAAGCTGACCCCAGGGTCCGTTTGACTCGAGGAATTCCTTCATTGAAGGCATTGTGTAGACGGGAACATTGTTGCTGTTCAGTGCCTCTCTGCCCAGGTACATCAGTCCTGTGTAATGCCCTATGTGCGCATGGGTGAGAAATATTCCATCTGCCGTTTTCCCATCGCCATAGGGTGCTTCCTCGTTAAGCCTGTGCAATTGCCGGGTCATATCCGGCGTTGCCTCAAACAGATATCGTTTTTCTGCTACCGGATCTATGAGCCCGAGTGAAACAACCATCCTGTCCGGATCTGGTTCGGTAAATAATCCGGAACAGCATTCCCGGTCGCAGCCGATATGGGGCGATCCGCCGTCCTGAATGGTGCCCAGGATGATCAGGTAGGGGACAGGCGGCTTTTGTGCCACCTGTCCGCATGCTGATTGCACAAACCCTGCAAGCAAACAAGCCAGCAGGATACATGCGGATGTATTCAATTTTTTGATATTTACTGACGGTCGCATCAGGAGTTTACTTCTCCGGGATCAGGACTTCAAGCTCAATTTCGATCATAAATTCCGGCAGCGCCAGTTCTCGTACGCCGAGCCATGATCCGGTAGGAAAATGATTTTTATAGATCTCATTTCGATATGCCGAAAATTCAAGGAATTGCGGCATGTTCGTTGTGAAAACATTTTCCACGACTACATCATCGAAGGTGCATCCAAAATGAGCAAGCACTTTTTCAAGGTCGCTGTAGCAGTTCTTCATCTGCTGCTCCAGGTCACCCACTGCTGTTGGATTTCCCTGGTCATCCATGCTCACCGCACCAGAAACCTTTACTTCCCGACCGATTTTTACAGCATGGGAATATCCATAGGCTTTTTCGACATCCGGGCGAAGCAGAAAGTACTCGGCTGTTTCGGCGGGCACTTCAATTTTTTCCTCAACTACTTCCTTTACCTGTTCCGATTGCTGGCAACCTGCCAGTGTGCTCATTGAAAATAATACTGCAAGCATCAGGCGTGCGTGTGAAGATTTAATATTCATAGTTCATTGATTGTTTAATTGCCTACTCTGATCGGTTTTCGGCTTTCCCGTCCTTTTATAATTCGAGCGTTTCGTACTGAAGGTATTCGAATCGTTCTTTTAGTATTGATCTGAGATCTTCCGGATCAGGATAAACCACCCTGGCAATCTTTTTCACCAGTCCGCGTGCATGCTTATTTTCATCATGGGTATGGACGACTTTCCTGGCCCCCAGTTCATTGACCAACCGGATGGCATTTTCCTTTCCGGGGTTGACGGCTCCACCGAGGAATGCCGGAAGCTTGAAGAGGGAGAAGCTTGTAATAAGCAGTTCAACTTCATAATCACGTAGCTGGCGCAGCTGCTTTGGGTTAAGGGTAAAACCATGTGGAAAATAAACCACTACTTTTTTCCCCTTCCGAATAACAATGCCGTTATAGATCGGATCAAGTTTTCTGCCGGGATCAAGATAGGCCAGTTCCACATCGCCAATTTCAAGCCATTCATCCGTGCCCAATTCCTGCAGGACCTCGATACGATTTCCGGCGGTTTCTTTTTCAACACGCTTGCGGGCCGACGGGGTTGTACAGACAGGCACCTTTTCCATGGCTTTCAGTGTATTTCCATGACAATGATCCGAATAGGACTGGGAAACGATAATGGCATCGTAATTTCCGATCTCCCCGATGGGTACCGGAGGAGTGGCATGCCATTGTTCATTGAACCAGCTGAAGCCATCCACTTCAGAGCCAATCAGCCATGGGTCAAGAATGAGCACGGTGTCATCCCATTTTATCCACCAGCTGGTATCCATATTTAATCGTTTAACCTGTAGCAAAGATCCGTATTCTTTAAAGTATATTTTAGATATGTCAGGTACGCAAACGTACCTCAGCAATGGTTTCCTGTAAAGCTGCTCCACCTCCCATGTCGGTCAGGCGATCAGAAGTAAGCGCATTGGCACTTCTGCCGCCATCCATCAGTGAAGGCCAGAACCCCTGAGGCAGGCAAGCCACACCCCTGGCCACCCGGTCTGAAATCTTTGCCGTAAGCAGCACCCGCCCCTGATCATTAAAGACCTCAACAGCACTTCCATCAGAAATGCCCCGTGCTTCGGCATCATCGGGATGAAGGTCGAGCTGTGCACCTCCTTCCTTTTTTCTCAGGTGGTCAACATTCGCATGGCTTGTATTCAGGAAATTTTTGGTTGACTTGATGGTAAGAATTTTCAGGGGGTACTTTTGAAGCTGTTCCGGAGTATGGATCACAGGAGTATAAACCGGAAGCGTGGCCATGCCCAAATCCTCGAGGGATTTACTGTAAAATTCGATCTTCCCGGACGGTGTGTTGAAATTGCCATTTTCAAACGGCATCCAGCCCTCCGGGATATTAAGCCGGGCCCAGCCCGTTTTTCGAAGGGAATCGAAGGTGATCCCTTCCATGTACGGATGATCACTGCGAACTGTAGCTTTCAGGATGTCCAGGTCTGATTCAAAAAGGTAATCTTCTGAAAAACCCATTTCATTGGCCAGCAGCCTGAAAAACTCCGTATTCGGTTTGCTCTCACCCAGCGGCGGTATCACAGGTTCGTTGATGTTGAGATACGTTTGACCCCAGGAACTCAGCAAATCCCAGTGTTCCAGCTGGGTTGTGGCAGGAAAAATATAATCTGCAAACCGGGCCGTATCGGTGACGAAATGTTCAAGGACAACCGTGAAAAGATCCTCGCGCTGCAAACCCGTCATTATACTGTTTTGATCGGGAGCGATCACCGCCGGGTTTGAATTGTATACAAACAGGACCCGTATTGGATTTTCCGTATCATTTAATGCACGGCCGATCTGTACCATATTAATGACCCGGGTATCAGGATTTGAAAGTTGTTCAGCGACCGAAAGCTTTTCCCAATTGAGGGCCTGACCGAAAAATTCATACGTCATATGCATGAATCCACCACCCCGGTTTTTCCAGGCGCCGGTAAGGGCCGGCAGCATGGAAACGGCCCTGAAGGCATTTGCTCCGTTTGCCTGATGTTCCATACCAATCAGCATTCGAATCAGTGATGGTTGGGCATTAGCATATTCGCGCGCAAATTCCCGGATCAGTTCAGGTTCGAGCCCGGTAATCCCGGAGGCTTTTTCAGGCGAATACTGCTGGATATAGTCTTTTAATTCATTGAATCCGATAGTATGTGTGTCGATATAGCCCTGATCTGCCAGTCCCTCCTCAATGATTACCTGCATCATACTGAGGGCGAGTACCACATCGGTTCCCGGCAGCGGTTGAATGTGCTGGTCTGCAACGGCTGCGGTGGCCGATTTAAACGGGTCGACTACAATGATCTTTGCGCCCTCTGCGCGTGCCTTTTCAGCCAGCGGCCAGACATGCTGATTTGATAATACCGGATTTGTTCCCCAGAAAATGATGAACCGGCTGTAAATGATATCCTCCGGAAGCACCCCGGATGTTTGTCCGTACACAGATGTAACGCCCGCTACTGCCGCATCTCCGCAAATCGTCCCATCCAGTTTACTGGCTCCCAACGTGGCGAAAAACCTTCCGCCAATGGAATTCCGTTGAATGAGACCTTCCGTGCCTGCGTAGCAATAGGGGAGAACGGATTCTCCTCCGTGCTCACCGATAGTCTGTTTCAGCCTGTTCGCAACATCGGCAATGGCGGTTTCCCAGCTGACCGGCTCAAACTTGCCTTCACCCTTGGCCCCAACCCTTTTCAGAGGAGTGAGAATCCGATCCGGGTGAAAAGTGACATCCATGGGAAACTTGTCCATCTTTGAACAAAGTTTTCCAGCAGTGAATGGGTTGGTTTTACTCGGACCGAATTCGGTGATTTTACCCTGATCCGCAGTCACTGTCCAGCTGCAGGTATCCGGACAGTCATGGTAACAGGCTCCATGTGCTGTTTTTGCTCCTGCCTCCGTTACCGTACAGGAAAGGGTACTGATGAGCGAGGCGCTCAGGCCCTGCGAAAGCGTAAGTCCCGTATAGCCCTGGATGCCTTTATTCAGGAATTTTCTTCGCGTTAAGCCTTTAAATTCTGGTTTTTTGTCGGGGTCGGTCATGCGGTTGGTTGATTGCTAATCAATATATGGCAAGAAATTGCGATTCGCAAGCACGAAGACCGACTCTTAATTCGCATTAATAATATCAAAGCGCGTTTTAAGCAAAAAGCAAATTGAACTGGTCAATAACTATTAAATCCAGTTAGAGGGTATAATAGAAATGGCGGACGCGCTCTTCAGCTGTAGGGCCAGTGAGACGGTAGAAATCGAGAGCATAGTCATCGGGTTCATCCGCCTGTACAAAAACTTCCTCATATCCCAGTTCCCTGCAAGTTGAGCGAACCGCATCAACGAGTTTCCGTCCAATGCCCATGCGCTGAAAATCGACCTTCACAGCCAGATCGTAAATATAGGCCAGGGGCTTTTCTGAATAATACTGATCGAGTGTGTAAACGGTCAGCCCCCCTAAGACTGCATTTGACTTTATGGCTACAAATGCCATGAAACCCTCTTTCTTCAACAAGGATTCCAGGTAATCTGAGGGAGGACGCACAAAACTTTTCATTTCAAACACCTCTGCGAATGTGTCGATGAGCTGAATAAATAAATTCAGGTCATCCGGCTGAAGCTTCCTGATCTCAGTTCCTTCCATGATCGGCTAGTGGTCTTTCGGGATACCGGTTTGATGCCCGTCCAGGCTAACGGTATTTTTTTCCTGCCAGTAATCCCGGATTCCTTCTTCTCCTTTTTGTTCCGCCCAGTCCCTCAGGATCGTACGGTCCGCCTGAAAATCCATTAACGGTACTGCAAAACCACAGGACGACTGCACCAGGTCAACCTCCATTTCAAAGACCTGCCGTTTGCCAGGAATATCCGGAAAATGCTTCATCAGTTTTTGAAACCTGCTATCTCCGCTATGAAGGGTTATGGCATTGCCATAAAGCCGTAGTATCTGCGGTTTGCCTTCAAATGCACAGAACATAAGGGTCATGCGCGAACTTTCCTGCAGGTGGGTGGCAGTTTCGTTCCCGCTGCCGGTAAGGTTGAGCCAGATCACCTTATTCGGTCCCAATACTCGAAGTGAATCCATTCCCTTGGGAGAAATATTCACACGCCCTTCTGTCATCGCGGTACCCACGAAGAAAATATGTTGTTTTTCAATGAAGTCCTGCAACTCTGGTGTAATGGATTCAGATCGTTTTCCCATGGAAATGTTGTTTCTTTTTGTAAACGATTATGAAGGGGATTTGGTTGATGCAAAATCCTGACCATGACACCCCAAACCCCCTGACTAAGGGGAAAATACATACCTCTGCGGACATCTGAAACCAATTTGGAATTGAATTTAAAATGGGTTTAGATCGTCCTCTTCTTTTTCGTCTACCATTTCTATTTTGGCCGGTTCTTCGTCATCCTTTTTTTTGATCGGCAGGAGGGGGACCGGGCCGACGATCCCAATACCAAAGCATCCCAGTATGATCAACAGGATGAGCGCGATCCGTCTGAGGATCACTTTAATTTTTTTCATACGTATGGTTGTAAAAGGCTGATTGCCTTGTGATGAAATTCCTGATTATACCTGGTTATGGATTAGCCCAGGGGAACCTCATCATTGGATGGGATGATGAAAAAATGGCTGTGAAGAAGGGCAAATAAAGGGGGATCGAAGGCCCTCAGCAATTTCAACCGTACCAGTACGGAATGGGTCTCAATGTCAGACAGACCGCAAATAACATCATTTCCGCCAGATGGAATTGATGTCGCAGGGTTTAGAAAATGAAAAGTACGTTTTAATTGCTGCTGAGGTGTTCTTTCAACCACCTCTGTCCTGAACTTATTAAAATCAGTCCGTGCGTTCACCGGTGCCATGGTGATGGTCGCCAGCAATGAAAAGATCAGCAGAAATAAGAAACGCTTTTTCATTATACTAAATGTACAAAATCCTGATGAAATTACTGTCTACCTGCCTGCCGGTTTACCTGCCGGAGCCAATGCGGAGGTAGGCAGCAGGCTGACTACTGACTACTGACTACTGACTACTGACTACTGACTACTGACTACTGACTACTGACTACTAAAGTCTCTGCTTCCCACACCTTTTTCTCCGGTAAGTGCATCTCCCAGTTCATGACGAATTGAATCGGCCAGGTGATTAATCTTTTGAACGATATCGGGATAGTCATTGGCCACATTCATGGTTTCTGAAGGATCGTTCTCCAGGTCATAAAGGGACACCTCTTCCAACTTGATGTAGTCGTAGGGTGCTGGTAATCCGCCCGATCCACCTGGTCTTCCGCCTAGCGTTCTGTAAATATGCGGGAAGTACATTTTCCAATTGCCGTACCGAACTCCATGGAGCTGATTCACATGGTAGTAAAAGAAGTACGCCGGTTGTGGACTTACATCGGTTTCGCCGGTAAGCACCGGCCAGACATTTTTCCCGTCGATCGGTAATTCCGGCAATGAAGCGCCTGTAAGTTCTGCTACCGTAGGCATGATATCAATGGCCATCACAGGAGTTGAAATTATTTTTCCTGGCGGAAGTTTGCCGGGGAACCGGGCGATAAACGGTTCCCGGTGACCACCCTCGAAAGCAGTTCCCTTACCTTCCCTGAACGGACCGGCCGAGCCCGCATGGTCGCCGTAGGAAAGCCACGGACCGTTATCGGAAGTAAAGATCACCAGCGTATTGTTGGCCAGGCCATTTCGTTCCAGCGCGTCCAGGATCTCACCCACCGACCAGTCGATCTCCATGATCACATCACCATACAGGCCGCGATCTGATTTTCCCTTGAATTTATCTGATACGAACAGGGGGACATGGGGCTGTGGATGCGCCACGTACAGGAAGAAAGGCTGGTCTTTATTTTTGTCTATAAATTCGACGCTTCTTTCTGTGATCGCGGTGGTAAGAAACGACTGGTCCTCCAGTGTGTCGATAATCTGATTGTCCTCATATAGGGGAAGCGGACTGAAGTTAAATGATTCCTGCTGTGGATGATACGGCCACATGTCATTGGAGTATGGGATGCCAAAAAAATCATCAAACCCCTCGGATAGTGGCAAATTTTCCGGAGCGTCACCCAGGTGCCACTTGCCATAGACCGCTGTTGCATACCCTTGTCTTTCAAGCATTTCAGCCATGGTTGTTTCTTCCTCACGAAGACCCTTCTTTGCCTGGGGCATAAACGCCTGGTGGATTCCCACCCTGTTTGGATAGCAGCCGGTAAGCAGGGCCGCGCGCGAGGCAGAACAAACCGCCTGTGCTGCGTAAAAGGATGTCAGCCGAACTCCTTCGGTTGCCATTCTGTCAAGATTCGGTGTTTCTATTTGTTTGCTGCCAAATACGCCAACGTCCTCGTACCCCTGATCATCGGTAAAAATGATTACAATGTTCGGGGGAGGGCCTTCTTCCGGATTGGAGCAGGAAAATGAGATTAGAATAACGAGTAAAATCAGCGCGCGTATCACATTGGCAAAATACGGTCTGGGTTCTTACCGATCAATTATTCCGAAGATTTTCAAGCATCTGACGGTACTCACTATTGTCGGGGTACCGGGCAATGAGCTGGTTTACGTATTTTTCTGCCTTGTCAATCTTGTTCTTTCGCTGCGCTTTAAGTGCCCTGTCGATCAGCTTTCCGTCGTCAAGCGCCTGGTTTCCTGAATCCATGGCATTTATCACAGCCAGGGCGTCCTTTGCCACAGGGCCAACGCCGTTGATGGTGAATGAAAGCTTGATCCGAATACGTTCCGAATTGCTCGTGGAACAGGCATACCAGCTGCCTTGCGTCGACATGATAGCATTGATAATGGCATCCTCGATGTTGTCGCCCATCTTTGTTTCGAACTCAAAATCAAAGGGCATTTCAGTATCACAGTTGATGCCAAATGTGAAAATGGATGTTCCGATGGTTCCATTAATCCGTGCATCCCTCGGGTAGTAGAGCTTGTTGGTTACAAAAAGCCTGAACGCGTCAACGCCCCCCTTGAAGGAATTATTCAGGGCAGATCTCCCGGCTTGTCCGAATACCAGCGAGGGAGTTATTAAAATCAGAATGACCGCGAATTTTAGGGTTTTCATATTGAAGTATTGTCTCAAAAATTATTCCATTTTTCGGGAAATACAAATGTTGCCGAACGAAGATGTGCCCCCGTTTTTGTTTGTCATCTTAATGTTTATCCCTGATAGATTCATTGCCATGGACTTATGGGATGCCATGGTTGTATTAAATAGGTCCCGGCCCGACTCCCTGATTATCCCCGGCTATCGCCGCTGATCTCAGGGAGTAAAGCCGGGATGACGGTGAAGGGGTGTTGAATATCCCCGGCTATCGCCGTTGATCTCAGGAAGTAACGCCGGCCTGCCTGCCGGAAGGCAGGGATGACGGTAGCGGGGCAGGCTCCACTGAACGCAGTGCTCCACCTGCCTGCCGGCAGGCAGGCTGAATAGAGTGCTCCACCTGCCTGCCGGCAGGCAGGCTGAACGCAGTGCTCCACTACTTAGTAACCTTTCTCCCTGGCAGGGCCCCGGTGTGTTCGCCATTCTTTATTACCTGTACACCATTCACGAAAACATGATCAACACCGGTGGCATATTGATGCGGGTCGCTAAAGGTGGCATGGTCAGTGATAGTCTCCGGATTGAAAATCACCACATCGGCAAAATAACCCGTGCGGAGGGCACCTCGTTTTTCAATTCCCAGGTTCATTGCGGGCTGAAGGGTGAGCTTACGGATGGCTTCTTCAAGGGGGATCACTTTTTCTTCCCGCACATACTTGCCAAGGAGTCTGGCAAAATTTCCATAAGAACGCGGATGGGTACTGTTCTCCAGAAATTTACCCTCTGTCGCCATCGATGCACCATCCGAACCAAATGTCATCCAGGGGAGGGCGATTTGTTTTTTTACATTTTCCTCCGACATCAGGAAATATACGGTTTCCACGCGACTGCTGTCCTGGATCACCAGATCCATTGCGGTTTCTTCCGGACTTTTTCCGCGCATTTCAGCTACTTCCTTAAGTGTTTTTCCCTGTAAGTATTTCAATGAGTCATTTCGAAATCCGACCAGGAGAACATTCTCGGCACTTCCTGCGGAAAGCATCAGGTTTTCCCATTTGTCCGTCGGGGTAGTCATTTCGTCATACACCCGTTTGCGGATTTCAGGATCCTGTAATCGTTTTACCCATTCAGCATAACCACCTTCCTGAACCCAGGGCGGCATGGCCGCGTCCAGTCCGGTGGACCCTGCAACGTAATTATACATATCAGCCGTAATCGTAAGTCCGGCGGCCCTTGCAGAATCTACCTTGCGCACAACATCGTCAAACTTATCCCAATTATCCTTCCCGGACATTTTCAGGTGATAGATCTCAGCAGCTATGCCCGCCTCCGAAGCGATCCGTATTAATTCATCCACACTCTCCAGCAATCGGTTTCCTTCATTACGCATATGGCTAATGTACATCCCGTCGTACTCGGCTGCCACCTTGCTGAGTTCGATCAGCTCTTCAGTCGTTGAATAAAACGCCGGCGCATAGATGAGTGACGAGCCCACACCAAGCGCGCCTTCTTCCATGGCCTGGCGCACCATCGCTTTCATCTGATCCAATTCTTCGGGTGTGGCTTCGCGATCTTCGAATCCAACTGTATTCACACGAAGGGTAGTAGCCCCCACAAAAGAGGCTACATTTGTGGAAATCCCTTTCTTTTCAAGATAGGAGAGGTATTCTCCCAAAGTTTTCCATTCGAGCTTGGTATCATCATCGAACATCCCTTTGATGTACTGTGCGCTCGTTTCCGTTACAGGTCCCATTGAAATACCCTCTCCAAAAACCTCGAGCGTTACGCCCTGTCGGATATCTCCCTGTGATTTTCCGTCTGTAATCAGTGAAGTGACAGCCCAGCTGAGCATATTAATAAAGCCCGGTGCAACGGCATGTCCGCCGGCATCAACCTCCTGAACAGCCGTGGCTTCCGACAAATCACCAATAAAAGAGATTGAATCCCCACGTATACCCACGTCAGTCTTTTGAGGCGGCTGACCGGAGCCGTCATAAACCAACCCGTTACGGATGATAACATCGTATTCCGGGGTATTTTGTTGACATGAGAATAGTGAGAAAATAATTAGGAGCAGAGGTAGAATATTTTTCATTCAGCAATATAAAAAATATTGAAATGCAGAAAAATATAAAAGGGGCCACAGCTGATGCTATGGCCCCCATACTTGTGAATTCTATCGTTTATTCTGTATCACGATCATCAAAATTTGTTTTTGCCCATTGATAAACCTTCATGTTATCTACCACTCCGTTGGACACCCTGTATTGATGTCCGCCTACATAGAATGGCCATGCAACCACTGGTTCTGCATATTCATGGATTTCAGTTTCGGGCGAATGACCGTGCAATACCCCATTAACCCATAATTCAAACCTGGGTGCCCCGTCATATCCGGTGGGATCATAAACCACTGCCATGTGTACAAGGTCTCCGGCGTTCCATGAAACGTCATTGTCTATTACATCATTTCGGAAGAAATAATAGTCACCCAGAGCTTTATAATATACCAGATCTGCTACTACATCTGTTGGGCCGGTATAGCCGCCGTTGATCGGAACGATTCGAATTCCGGCATTTGCTCCATCCCAGTTCCAGCAATTGGCGACAATTACGTGTGCCCTGCCATATGGAATGGTTCCGACGATGCGGTTATCCACAACAGAATAATTAGGCTTGTACCAGACTTCTATGGTCCAGGGCTCGAGAAGAGGATTCGGAATGAATTCATTAAAGATTCCCGAAGGAATTTCCGGAATTTCTGATGCATATCTGGGATACACACCGTTGCCGAATTTGGCAGGCGCGAAATTTGGTGTTCCAGGAACAACCAATGATGGACCAACCTCACTATTAGCCAGTTCATCAGTGCTTCCCAGCTTGTTCCAGACGATCAAACCATCTGACAGATATAAATCAAGTGGCCCGTCTTTTCCTTCAAGCAGTTTTTTAAGTACCTGTTCATTGATGAGCGTATCAAGAGTAACACGGTTCGGCTTGGTTACGTGCAGCAAATAATCCTCATAACCGTCGCGTACGGTGATATGATTGCTAGTGTTGCCTACCGGTTTTTCAAATAAAATATCACCGCTGGCTTCGACCATCAGAAATGCTTCGCTTAACACAAATTCGCCGGTAGTTCGATTCAGATCGAAAACACGAAGGTCAAAATCGAGGGTTTTGATCTTGTCGAACTTGAAACTGGTGTAACCGAAATCCTCAGGTTTTTTATTGAGGGCATCCAAAACCTGTGGTGTGACGGACGTGGTTTCACCTGTATAGACTATGAATGATACCGGCAGGGGATTGTCGGTTAAATAGGCCAGGGGTGAGCCCGCAACAGGTGCTGCTAATAATACATTATAGTCGTAATCGACTACCAGGAACTCTGTTACCGCGTATTCTCCAACCTGAAGGCGAATAGGTTTGGAGGCATAGGATTCACCCCATTTTTTCAGCTTGATCTCCTCCGAGTTCCAAACAATACCGCCGTTGGTATTTTCCAGGGATATCAGCAGATTGAGTTGCGCCGGAAGTTCCGTGTCACCTGCTTTTCCCGATGGAAAGTTTTGATAAATTTCATTCAAGGATATTTCCACATAACCCTCAGCAAGGGGATCGGAAATTTCCTCTTCGTTACATGACAGCAAAAGGCCAAAAATGGCCACTATCATAAACGGTGCAAAAATTCTGTTGAAAGTTTTCATTTTACAGGAGCTTATCTACCTGTAAAACAGTCTTTGATAATATTAAATTTTTGCTAATCAGCTATTTAAATCATGGATTGACATGATTCTTCAGCTTCTTTTTGTGAGGTAAAATTTGTATACTTTATAGTGTATTTCCGGACTCCAGGTAATCATCCAGATCCTGAATTTTATACATCCAGTCGAAAGAATATGTGGCAGCATTTTCAGCAAGGAACTGATAGAGAACCCGGGCTTTCGACATTAGCAGTCGCGCACCATCGTCATCATCCATTTCTTTTTTTCGTAAACCCAGTTCAAAAAGCAGGGTTGCCATTTGTTCAAGGACTGAATCACCTTTAATATTTTTTTCCGACAAAAAATCAATAAACTCGCGGTCGTCGATTCGCACGGCACTCCTGAGGCGAATATCCAGGTGTTCTTCCAGCGCCTGCTCCGTATCGACAATGACATCATTTATATCGCTGTCCAGCGAAGTGCCCAGGAGTTCTGCCAGTATTTTCCCCAGGACCTTACCGAGTTGCTGAATTTGATCCTGCAAATAATCACGTTTTATCATGATCAGTTCTTTTGAAAGATCTATAATATACAAATTTGGTTGGAATATTAAAGGGCTGCCGATTCTTCAGGGAATAAAAAAGCCGGAGAGTAATTCTCCGGCCTCTGTGTTGTTTACCGTGATCGTGAATATCGGTTTCGGGAGTTCCGGTTTCTCGGATTCCCCGTCCTTGAATCCTGTCTTGTTTGTGGTGCATCCTTCACCGGCCGGTCGGCATCCATATACGGATGCGGCTGGATCACCGGCAGCTGCTGACGGATCAATTGCTGAATATCCTTCAGGTATGCGCGTTCTTCCAAATCACAGAATGAAATGGCTCTGCCGCTCGCTCCCGCCCGTCCGGTACGTCCGATCCGGTGTACATAGGTCTCTGAAACATTGGGAAGATCAAAGTTGATCACATGTGACAATTCGTCAATATCAATGCCACGTGCGGCAATATCAGTGGCAACCAGAATCCGGATATCGCCGTTTTTGAAATCAGAAAGTGATTTCTGTCGGGCTCCCTGAGATTTATTGCCATGTATCGCGCTTGAGCTTATGCCGGCGCGGTCCAGTTGTTTTACAATTTTGTTTGCACCATGCTTGGTCCTTGAAAAAACGATGGCTGAAGGAATGTTCTCTTCTTCAAGCAGATGGATCAATAATGATGCCTTCTGTTTTTTCTCAACGAAATAAACCGATTGGTTAATTTTCTCTGCCGTTGTTTGCTCTGGTTTGATGATCACCTTTTCGGCGTTGTGCAGGATCTTGGCCGACAGTTCAATAATTGGCTGTGGCATCGTTGCTGAAAAGAACAGCGATTGTCTGCGCTCAGGCAATTCGCGAATGATGCGCTTTACATCGTGAATGAATCCCATATCGAGCATTCGATCAGCTTCATCCAGGATAAAATATTCAATATCCCTTAGGGAAATGTATCCCTGGTTCATAAGGTCAAGTAATCGTCCGGGAGTGGCAATCAGTACTTCCGGGTGCCTTTGAAGGGCGTTGGTCTGATTGCCCTGCTTAACGCCGCCGAAAATTACGGTATTCCGGACGTCCGTATGACGGCCATAGGCTGTAAAGCTTTCGCCGATCTGAATGGCGAGCTCACGGGTAGGGGTAACGATCAGTGCGCGTAATGGCTGACGGCCGCCTTTTTTTCGGTTGCTGTCTGAAACAATATTTTGCAGAATGGGAATCGCAAATGAAGCGGTTTTACCGGTTCCTGTTTGCGCACTCGCCATTAAATCTTTTTTACGTAGTAATACAGGGATTGACGCCTCCTGTATGGGCGTGGGTGATGTATATCCTTCTTCGGCCAGGGCCTGAAGGATGGGCGTGATAATGCCCAGTTCTTTAAAATTCATAGGGGTTGTGTTACTAAAAAATGTGGGGCAAAAAAAAGCCCTTCTTCGCGAAGGGCTTTCAAGCGATATAAAGTTAGCGCGTAACGCTTAAACAACTTTAACGTTAACCGCGTTTAATCCTTTTCTTCCTTGTTGCAATTCAAATTCTACTTCGTCACCTTCACGGATCTCATCGATCAAGCCTGATACGTGTACAAAGTGTTCTTCGTTTGAACCATCTTCTTTGATGAATCCGAATCCTTTCGATTCATTGAAGAATTTTACTGTTCCTTTACTCATGATAATAATTAATTGAAAATAATAAAGTGTGAAGGTACGCTTAAATAAATGGATACTACCGAATTCTTTGATTTATTTTTAAAATTCTCCGGTAATCGTCCTTTTTGAGGCGTAAAATGCATGTTAGGACGGTGAATCTACACCAATTCAGCCGTAGTTGGATCAATTATCCCTGAAATCTGACTGATTTTATGTGCAGGAATTCCGGAATGCTCCGAATGCTTACGGATCATTTCGGCATTTGGTGCAATGTAAACACAGTAAACCTTGTTATCGGTCACAAAGCTTTGGACCCACTGAACAGAAGGCCCGAGATGTTGCAGTGTATTACAGGATGTTTGCGAAACGGCGCGCATTTCCTCCGCTGAGAGGCTACCGACATTGGGTATATCACGCTCAATTAAAAACTTTGGCATTGCTGGTATTTTTTTGTTCTTTAAAGAGGCTATCGTACTTATAATATAACCGGTATGACCGGTGTAACGGAAGCAAAGAAAGATAATAAAAATTGTCGAATTTTATTTCACTTTCGTTGCCTCCAGGGACGCAATATTTTTTCGCATAACCTCAAGAAAATCTCCTGAATCCGGCAACGCGGCACACGGACTGATTACAATACTGCGCACGCCTATGGAATTAAGGAATTCGACGTTTTCCGCCAGTGGTGTCCCTTCCCAAATCATAATATCAAATGGACCCTCTTCCTCAGCCAGGTGGGCAAAATCATGTTTCATTTCATCTGTAAGTGATTCATCAGGCTCCCAGTGCACACTCGGACCGCCCAGGTTATAGGCATTCGTAAAATACTGATATACGGGGTGGGAAAATACTACCTTAAGTTCAGTATCTGCAGCAGTTTTAAATTCCTGATGCAGCTGGTTTAGGTCATTGCGCAACGATTCGAAATTTGATTCAATCTCCGCAGCATGTTCAGGGGCAATCCTTATCAGCGCATCCCTGATCGAAGCCGCCTGTGCTGTTGCAAGTTCCATATCCATCCAGGTTGTGAAGGCAGTTTTGCTATGGGCATGTTCACCTTCCTCCCCGTGGCTGTGAACAACAGATTCATCCGTGGTAATAAATTTATCGACAATTGATTCTGATGTATTCACAAGGGTCGATGTGGACAATGACACCGATATTAACCATTGCTCATAGGAGGCGCCATTGATGAAGATCAAATCCGCCGATTGCATTTGATTAACCGTATCGGGAATTATTTCCCAATACGCCGGATCGGAGGTATTGGTAAAAGGAAAGCGCACTTCCACGTTGGAGGGGGCAACCCTGCTTGTGAAATAATACAGCGGATAGTTCGACGTGTAAACAGTGAATGATGCAGGTTCTGCATCTGTGGTTTCCGCATCCTTCTTCGACTCACAGGAAAAAACGCAAAGTGCCGACAGGATTAGTGCGAAGCTGATTTTACCTAAGTTATTCATATCCATTTTTCAATAATCTCATTACTAAAAGTACTCACGAACAGGGTAATTATCCAGGCGGTACCAATACTCAGGGTTAAAACGATGACGATTTCCAGGCCAAGAACCTGTTGTATCCATCGACCCGAGCCGCCCATCTTGCGGATAGTGTTAAGTTCATTTTTCCGAAGTCTGACAGAAAGTATGAACACCAGTGTTGCAATGCATAGTGTTGCGATGCCAATGAAGACCCCGGCTTTGAAGACCAAATCCCGAATTGTGAAAACCGTAGCCACCAGTTCATTCACGACATCTGCAGGTACAATCATTTGAATATTGTCGGTCCGTGACTCATATCGCCCGCGCAACTGAATGCGTTCCCTGTCATTGCGTGGCTCAACAATGATAGCATGTATCGGGTAATTAGCCTCCTGGCCATGGAAATGGAATGATGTCCTGTTTTCTTCTGTGATCTCGGTGTAGGAAAGAACCGCCGGACCGGCGATGATCAGGCTATCGGTTTTCAGGAGCATTTGATTTTCTGAATTTTCGACATTCTCATGCCCGTGTGCCAGTCCTTCAATAACCCAGGTTGTCTTGATGTCGGTAAATACCGCTTCGTCATCGGGTGAATTTACCGGGTTAAGAACCCCTGCGACCTTCATTTTTAACGGAAAACTCCCGGCTACGTCGAAAGCGCCAGCCGGACTTGAAATGACTGCGTCGCCAACACCTGCCTGAAGTGCCTCGGCGGCCTTCGCCCCCAGGATACATTCGCCCAGCATAACGAAGTTCCGGCCTTCACTGAAGGTCATGTTTCGAAACGTCACATATTCTGGAGAAGTACCCACAATCGGTTGTTCACCAGCCCTGAATTTCAGATGCATCGGATAAACCTTGCCATCAACCTCAAACCGTAAACTGTCAAATTCACGGTATTGCATGGGGCGGTATGCCGCCTCCTTGAAATACAGGGCACTTAGTGTCAGCTCCGTCTGACTTCCCAAAGTGCCCACCAAAAGGGGAGTGGATTCAGCACGTCCGGTCAACCGGCCAGCGCCCTCATTTACAAGTTTGTTTAACCCTAGTGGTATGAAAAGTATTAGCCCGATCGATAACACAAGTACAAGGGTTTTGTACTTATGAAACCGGATGTATCGCCACGCTATGTATACTACAGTTTTGATAGGCTGTAATCATTTATGTTTACAATGCGACTGAATTTTGACAGGATCTCATGATCATGAGTGACCATGACCAGGGGTTTCTTATTTTGAATGCTGTAGTTCAGGAGTGTATTCAATACAATGTCCCTGTTTGCAGGGTCGAGATTGCCTGTTGGTTCATCGCAAAGCAATACGTCTGGCTGGGTGACCAGTGCCCGGCAGGCAGCAACACGTTGCCGTTCTCCCTGTGATAATTGACCCGGAAGCCGTTGTTTTTTCGTGCTCAGACCCACACTGTCTGCGAGTTCCCCGGCCAACTTCCGCGAAGTTTCCGATAGCCGAAGTACCGGGTTCACCATGAATGGGAGCAGGATATTGTCAAGTACAGAAAGATATTCAAGTAATTCGAACTCCTGGAAGACCAGTCCGATTCTGACTATCCTGAAGTCCTGTCGGTCCTCCTTGCCATAACGTGTAAGATCGATGTTATCGATTTCTATGGAGCCTTCTGCCGGCTCCAGAATACCGGCAATCAAATGCAGCAGCGTTGTTTTCCCTGTGCCGCTGGAACCGATAACAGCCACCTGCTCGTGATCGTAAACCGTTAAGTCGGGTATCTTCAGTTCAAAATACTGGTCAGGATACCGAAATAATATGTTCTGGCATTTGATCATGACGCCGACGCAGGTACAATCGACCTGTCTTCAGATTTTAATTCAATATTTGAAATCTTCCATTGATTTTCCACCTGGTGCATTTGAATGGTTCCCAGGTATTTATTTCTTCTGAAGTGAATGTGCTGAAGATGTTTTACACGGGCGATGACCACCCACTCCGCATCGTATTCATAGGAATTAATCGATCTCTGATGGATATTTTCTATGCTTAGAACTTCAACATTACGGATCCGGACCTCAGCACCCAGACGAACTCCTGCGTTCAATCGTCGTCTGCTGTCCAGGTATACCTCGTCGATCAGCTCTTCATCCACACTGGCCGACAGTTGTTCGAATAACTGATCTTCATCTGAAATATTAAATGACTCATACGTATTACTGAGGATGCCTTGCAGGATCTGGCGGGCACTACCTGAATCGGTTAACCCGCTATCGCTAATAGGATTTTGCATACGTAAATTTAGAAAAGGAAGGCATACCAGTGCCATAGCAATAAGTATGACTGAGGTAAGCGGTGTACGCTGGGCCATATTCATTTTCTCATGGATCCGTCTTTTGCGCGGCCAGAAATACAGGGCTGCAATGATTAATAAGATACTTACGAAAGGCACCGGTATTTTTCCCATGGCGATCAATTCACGGAGGTCTTCCGAATATGAATCCCGAATAAATAATATGAAAAGTCCGCTTGCTGCTGCCGTCAGCAATATCCCGGATATTCCTGAACCCTGCTTTACGTTGCCGGATGCGGTGAACAGTGTAACAGTCAAGATGAACACAGCGGTACTGTAAAGCCAGTATGCAATCCCGTGGCCGATCGCATAGGACTGGTTTAATTCAGTAAAGTATCCTGTAGCCCAGCCTCCCCCGATACCGATCAGCAATACCATCAATGTCCAGATTAGCGGGCGTATGGTAGTTTTATACAGTACCAGCGTGATAAGTATAAACACGATTCCCATAATGGCGGGAATCACAATGATGGGAAGATTTACAAAAAGTCCCCAAACCAGTCCGGCAATGGATGAACTGCTGAAGAGCAACAGGGTCCGCTCAGCCGATCGATCCGACAGGTTCACCATCAATCCTAATAGAATGGGTAAAATGAGACTGTAAAGTATCATCTTGGGGAGCAATGCAGGTGCAATAAGGAACAGGCTTGATTCGTAGATGAGCCATCCCACAGATCCTATGCCTACAGCATAGACCAGCCAGCGTTCTTTATCAAGAAGAAAGTATCTGAATAAATGCAGGCCTTCCCGAATGAGTAGATATGCAAGAATCAGACCTGCGAAAATTCCAACCCATCTGAAAAGAACCGTTAGCATCATCTCACTTTCTGTGAGCCCAAGGGATGATCCTAAAACGGGCATTGATGCGCCCATGATCATTCCGATGGAAACGATGGCAAACCAGTGTGTGATTACAGATGGCAGAGCCCGGTTGTGCAGGTAGTGTATGGAGCAAAGTGCCGCAAGGATCAATGGAATTAACAAACCCATATAGCCCGGTATAATCAGGAGTTGATCTGTGGCCAGAAAATTTCCAACAGCAATTGCAGTTGATAACAGGAACAAATTCAGCCAGTTGAAGCTCCGGGCCTTCATCATGAAAAGAATCAGCAAGAGAAAATACAATCCGCCTGTTGAAAGAAGTATGTTCAGTCCATCCCTGATCGCGGGGCCTGCAATGTTGAAAAATGACGGTGGTTCAGGCACAAGATAAAAGGCGTTTACCGGGCTCAGGGAGGTCTCATAAACCCTTCCATTTATCATGCTTATTTTTAAAATGATGCTGATCTGGCTTCCCTGGAGCCCTTCAATGCCTATCTTTTTGCCATGAAGGGATTCAGTGCAGCGGATGGTCCATCGTTCCCATTTAATGAAGGCGTCACCGCCAATTTTTCTGTCGGTTATCAGTTGGCATAATTCAGGAAGGATCGCTTCTGCTTTCAGAACCTTACCCTGAACCACGGGCAGTACGTAGTAGACTTCATAAACACCCGGTGAGATTTCCGTTATTTCAAGACGGGCCGGATATACAATGTCTGCCGATGCCGTTTTTGGTATCAGAAATAAAATTATGCTGAATAAGCAGCTGAAAACCAGATGTTTATTCATCATCTTTCATCACTTCTTTGGCAGTTCCTTCATAGACGATGTCATATTGTCTGATCAGTTCAGTGAAAAACTGTTCCCTGGCCGCTTCCTTCTCTTCATATTCAATTTCACGCATTATTTCATTACGCACAAGATCGATAGGAGCGGGTGCTTCCGCTGTTACCTCCTGTACTTTCACCAGATGCAGCCCGTAAGCAGAAGCAATGGGGCCTGTCCATTCGCCGGGATTAATGGTAAACACTTCTTCGGCGAAATTCTCACCAAATATTTTCAACAGATCATTTGCTGCATAATCCTTGTATTCGGAATTGAGCATGGTAGGATCACCAAGCTCGTGGATATCTTGAATTTCCTCCTGACTTATGCGGGTGAGGACTTCATTTACATGACTTTCTAGCGCCGGGTGTTTATCCGGACTGAAATAAAGCTGTGCGAAACTAATTCGAGCCGGAAGCACAAACTGGTCCTTTCGCAAGGCATAATAGGCCTGTATGCTCTCTTCAGTTATTTTATCGCCTGAACCTTGTGTTTCTGCGAGCATATTCATCTGAACAATCAATGCTTGCCGAACCATCGCGTTGTTATAGTCAAGATTCCGGTTGATGGCTTCCTGGTACAGAATTTCATCCTGCACATACCCGTTTAGTGCACCGCGCAGTTCTTCCCGGGTAGGGGGACGTTGCCAGGTTTTTTGCCACATAACCAGCAAGTGAGCGACGTCGTCATCTGCAATTAAAACCTGCTTATCCTTTGATGAAGGAAGTTTGGGTCCAACAGTCACAATGAGAACGATGGCCAGTAGCGCACCAAAAGCAAGGATGTGGAAGATCGGCGAAGAAAAAAGTTGTTTCATGCAGACCTTAAATTACAAAAGTTGATTACCAATGCAATTTAATTCAAGCTCAAACATGAGGTGGTTTACCTGGGATCATACCAGATAGGTGAGGACCATGCCCGTTCCTGTTGTACCAATGGGACATCTTCGGGAAATTCTGTAAGTCCGTACTTTACAATATCATATAATTGCCAGGTGGGGGACGGGATTTCCAGTACCCTGACGTAGTAGAATGCCGGGACAGAAGGGTCAAAATCAGGATCTTCCCATATCGTTTTTAGTTCGGCAGCACCAATTTCATTCGTATAGGTGGCATCTTCAATCCGAACGGTATTACCAACAGGGGGTATGTTTCCGCCGGCATCTGTTTGGCGATCCCCGGACCATGCGACATTGTAGATCTTTTCATAGGATTTTCCATCTTTAACCCAACCTTTGATCACCTGGATCCGGTCAAGATTCGCCCATTCAGGGTCTTTCATGGCATGGATGAGAAATTTAGGGGCAATCTGACTGGCCTGAAGATCACCGCCCATCGGCAAACCATTATCGTACGCATAACGGATATAATTATCCCGATTCATATCACTTTCTGTAAATTGATACCCGGCAAAAACCCGCAGTTTAATCCGCGTACCAGTAGTGCCGTAGGCTTCCTTGCTTGCCAGGCCATCCCAGATCGATTCACGTGTATTGGATTCCGCCCAGACAGCGGTATGACCGCCGGCCAGATAGCCATAGCCGTATCGCGTTGCTCCATTCAATTCCTTTACATTTTCCATCAATCGTTTTGGGGATTTTTCTGAGCTGACGTGCTTACCCCACCAGTTATCATCATCCACGCTGGGAATGCCCGTATGCGTATCGGTAGCTCCAACAAAACCGAATTTATAAGGATTAATACCCAGTTCCTTCTCCAACTGCAAGCCGTCAATCAATGCCTTTCGGGCATATTGATATTTGCGTTGTTCCGGAGTTTCCAAAATATCCAGGGTAAGATTTCCATTATCCCATCCGGCGATACCAAAATTCGCAAATTCGTCCGTAGGTGACAGCATCGGATGGGTTTCACCTGTTCCCTTGATCTGGGTAATTTCATACATTGGCTCCCATTTCTGCCTTTTTTGCGCGTATTCAGCAGTTATAGGATTGCCCGAGGCATCAAGTGTATTGAACATTAAACCTCCGGAAATATTCCCGTTATGTGGAATCGCAAAAACCCGGCCACCGGTCTTTTCCTCGTAGGAAGAAAGAAATTCCCAGAGTTTTTCAGGATCCTCACTTTGCAGGGCGGAGAATGGAAGTATTTGATTCACTTTTTCCTTATCGTCCCTGAAGAAGATATTCCGGTGTAAGTTGTTTCCGGTGGGGACAGATGTCCACTCGTAACCAATGATGGTTGTGAATTTTCCGGGTTGATTGTATCTGTCGATCAGGGATGTAAAGTTCTGCCATGCCGACCTGAGAATTGGAATGGCGGTTTCGGGATTGGTAACAGGTTCCGGAAGTTTATTATTGGCCAGTGCATACGGAATTTCAACTGCCAGCTGTTTCGCTTCCTCCTCGCCGCCCTGAAGCAGGTTGAACCATCTTTTTGCCGTGGAATCAGCCATAAGAATATCATTGCCGGCTGCTATCTCATCGAATACTCCGAACCCCTCTGCATGATCGGTGATTACAAGAAAATCATAGGGTCTTCTGATTTGAAAGTCCTGCCCAGTACTTGTTTTCATCGGTTCCCCCATCGCCATGCGCAATGCTTGTTCAGCAGTAATCCGGGTACCGCCACCAAATGCGTCACCTGATAAAGTGGTATGGTAGTGCGTATCCCCGAAATAAACGTCTTTATCGGGATTGTTCACGACCTCAGGCAAAGGAGAGGTTGCCGTGTTTTGTTCTGTATTGTTTTGTTTGGTTGAAGTTTCGCAGCTTGTGAAGACTATAATGGCCAGCAGACCAGGCAAAAATTTGAAAGTCATGGATTTAAAGTTTAGCTAAATCTAACCGTTCAGATCGGTTATTGAAAATCAGAGTAATCCTGTACCCTTTCTAATTTGCCTGTTTTTATAATTTCAAACAAAAGGATCAGTTATTGATCTTTTTTTCGAGTTTGCCTTTTAACAACAGGTTGTATTCCTCGCAGGTGAGCAGGCCATGTTCGTCACTGTACGGACATTCCCTGTAGTTCTGACCAAAAGATGTTTTGGTAATGATCACGCCACGTCCCTGACATACCGGGCAGATCACCATGCCTGTTGGTCCGCAATCGATATCATAGTCGGCGGCCAGTATGGCTTCGGTCGCTTTGGCTTCTTGCTGCCGCATGAGGCGTACAGCGGCATTTGATTTATTCAGAAGATCGGTGGCTTCTTCGAAATACCTTCCCTGGGTTCCCTTAAGCTGGATATACTTGTTCAGCCAATCTATGCTTTGCTCATATTTTTCCAGATAGAACGAATTCTTTCCGAAATAAAAAGTCATCTCGGTAGGTACCACCTGCGCATTTTTAAGTACATCCTTAAATATCACATTGGCGCCTTCGAAATCCCCGGCATCCATTTTTTCAACGCCGTTTTCAATCAGCCTGTCCAGAGCGGTCTGATACTGGGCCTGGCGCTGGGCAATATCTTCCCGGATTTTTTCCTGTTCCGTTTGGGCGGAAAGAGTGAAGGAGGTCAGCAGAACACCGATAAACAAAATCAACCTATACATAATCTTCTTTATTCAAATCCAGCCATTCCATGGTTGCATTGCAGAAAATATCTTCAACCACACCCTGATCTAAATTCATATCTTCAATAAACTTGCCAATTTCCAGATCCCCCAGGGGAAACGGATAATCAGTACCTAATGTGATGCGTTTTGAACCTTGCAGGTCAAGCACATACTGGAGCATTTTCGGATCATGTGTGATACAATCTACCCAGAATTTGCCCAAATAGCTGCTGGGTGGAACGTTGTTGTCGATTGCCACCAGGTCAGGCCGGCAATTGAATCCATGCTCGACCCTTCCGAGGGTTGATAAAAACGAACCGCCGGCATGCGCAAAGTTAACACGGAGATCCGGCAATCGTTCAAGGGTCCCGGAGAAGATCAGGGAGCAAATAGCCCGTGATGTTTCAGCAGGCATTCCCACAAGCCAGGGCAGCCAGTATTTTGTCATATGCTGCATGCCCATCATTTCCCAGGGATGGACCAGTACGGCCATATTCAGCTGCTCGCAGGCTTCAAAAAACCTGAAGAAGCGCGGTTCACTGAGATTTTCATTATTGATGTTGGACCCGATTTGTACGCCGGGCAATCCCAGTTCCTTGCACCGCTGGAGCTCCTGTATGGCTAAATCCGTGTCCTGCATGGGTACAGTGCCCAGTCCAATGTAATTCCTGGGATAATCGCTGCACAATTGTGCGATATCATCGTTCAGGAACCGGGATAAATCAAGGCAATCATCCGGTTTGGCCCAATAGGAGAACATAACCGGAATGGTGCATACCACCTGTACCTGGGTGTTAAATGCGGCATATTCCTGAATTCTGACTTCAGCATCCCAGCAGTTCTCCTCGATTTCACGAAAGAACTGATTTCCCTTCATCATTTTGGCAAAGCCATCCCTGTGGTGCTGAAGATAGATGAAATCTCCATACCCGAATTTCTCGGTCCAGTTGGGCATCTCTTTCGGGATGATATGGGTGTGCATGTCAATCTTTAGCATGGAATGAAGGGTATTGCCTGAAACAAAAGTATCAAATGCGGAAGAATATTACCTAACCCTGTTTCTTTTTTGGATTCTCCGGGACAGGATCATACCCGTGAGTACCCCAGGGATGACAACGGGCAATCCGCTTCAAGCCCAGCCAGGTACCCTTTACCGGTCCCCATTCGTTGATGGCCTCAATGGTATAGTTCGAACAAGAAGGGGAGTGCCGGCAGTTGGAGCCCAAAAGCGGACTTATCGCATACTGGTATATGCGGATGGGGAAGATTAATATGGACTTTAGTATAGTCAGTAGTCAGTAGTCAGTAGTCAGTGGTCAGTAGTGACGGTTGATAGTTTGAGAGTATGTAGTTGTCGGTTTATTTTCGGTTTTTTTATATAACTCAATTTTGCATTTAAGCGTTCCCAGTCATGTTATGATTTCATAGTAAGTGATACACCAAAAACTATTAACCCGCTACTATTCACTACTATTCACTACACTACTGACTACTGACTACTGACTACTGACTACTGACTACTGACTATGTACTACATAAGTGCTAATCAATAGAGTATTCTGTTCCGTCTTTTCCATCCTTCAGTGTGATGCCGATTCTCTTCAGATCATCCCGGATCTGATCAGCCAGGGCATAATTTTTCTGGCGCTTGGCATCAGTGCGCAGATTGATCAGCACATCCAGGGTTCCGTCAAGCAGGTGACTGTTGCTTTCCTGTTCCGACTTCAGCCCGAGAACATCTGTGATGATACCGGTGTAATGGGTGATGAGCCGTTCGAACGTCGGCTTACTCAATGCGCCCGTTTTTTTGTTTCCCGTCTTCAGGTTATTAATAACGGAAGTCAGATCAAACAAAGAAGCCAGCGCTTTGGCCGTATTAAAGTCATCACTAAGGTTTTTGAAAATCGCATCGATCTGTGCGTTTACCTCGGTATCAAAGGCAGTGTCGACTGCACCCGGTGTATATTCAAGCTGACGGGCCGTTTTAAATCCTTCCATGAGTCTCTTATACCCTCTCTCAGCAGCGCCCAATGCCTCATTGCTGAAATCCAGGGTACTTGAGTAATGGGACTGCAGCATGAAAAAGCGGACGACCATCGGCGGATAGCCACGATCCAGGAGTGGGTGATTACCGGTAAACAATTCATGTGGCAGAAATGAGTTGCCAAGTGACTTGCTCATTTTCTGACCTTCCACCGTAAGCATATTGGTGTGGAGCCAGTATTTGGCCGGGTCATGACCCTTGCATCCAACGGATTGAGCGATTTCGCATTCATGGTGAGGAAATACGAGATCCATTCCGCCTCCGTGAATATCGAAAGTCTCGCCAAGATATTTGGTGCTCATCACTGAACATTCCAGGTGCCATCCCGGGAAGCCATCACCCCAGGGAGACGGCCAGCGCATAATATGAGCAGGGGAGGCATTTTTCCAAATCGCGAAGTCTATCTTGTTACGCTTTTCATCCTGACTGTCCAGCATACGTCCGCTGTCCATGAGTTCCTCGATTTTACGATTGGAGAGTTTGCCGTAATCGTGCGACTCATTGTATTTGGTAACATCGAAATAAACCGAGCCATTTACTTCATAGGCAAGTCCCTTTTCAAGAAGGGTTTTTACCCATTCGATCTGTTCAATGATATGCCCGGTAGCAGTAGGTTCTATGTCGGGGGGGAGCAGGTTGAACTCTTCCAAAACGGAATGAAACCCGTTGGTATATTGCTGCACCACCTGCATGGGCTCGAGCTCTTCAAGGCGGGCTTTCTTCGCGATCTTGTCTTCCCCCTCGTCTGCATCGTTCTCCAGGTGCCCGACATCCGTAATGTTCCGTACGTACCGAACTTTATATCCGAGGTAACGGAAATAGCGGTTGATGACATCAAAACTTAAAAACGTGCGGACGTTCCCCAGGTGTACATCGTTGTATACTGTCGGTCCGCAAACATACATTCCCACATGGCCTTCATGCTGCGGCTCGAATTTTTCTTTGGTTCGGGTTAGGGTGTTGTACAGTTCTATGGGAAATTCCTCGCGTAACGACATGCTTTTTCAATTTCAAAACACGAAGTTAAAATATATCGATGAATAATGAATAGTGAAAGAAGATTCCTCTTCCAACTATTCATTATTCCGATGCCTGATTATTGCCTGCTCAGCTCCATTCCCATGAAGGGATACCACTGTTCTCCGTTAGGGGAGTAGGTGCCGGTTTCCTTCCAGGTGGTATCTGTCAATTCAATTGTATATCGAACGGTTCCACCATTTGGGACATCAAATTGCCAGTAAAACCCCGAATCGGTGAATGTTACATCCGCGGCAGTAAAACGACCATCACTCGTCCACGCATGAATTTGCGTTTTACTGCTGGAAGGATCCTGAAACAGGATTCCTACGGCTTCAAATCCTACTTGCCCTGAATTTTTATCGGTCCCTGTTCCATGGAACATGAGGAGTTTTCCATCCAGCAGTACTGTCACCTCTTCGGTCTGTTTAAATTCCACACGGTCGCCCTGTGGCATTTGCTGGTAGCCTTCACCCACCCAGGTGCTCTCGGTTTTTAAAAGGTCCTCCATAGTTTTCTGTGCATGGATATGATGAAATCCGAAAACAAGAGGAATGATAAAGATTGCTAGATTTTTCATAATAAACTGGTTTATATTATAAACTTAATGGTTAAAAAAAAGACTATGGTTTCAGGTATTTCTCCAGGTCTTTCACGTATTGTCTGAAAGCCTGAATACCTGCTTTGGTAATACGGCATGTGGTAACCGGCTTCTTGCCACGGAAGGATTTATCCACCTGGATGTACCCGGCGGTTGACAGCTTGTCCAGCTGTACACTCAAATTTCCGGCTGTGGCGTTGGTTTGTTCCTTCAGGTACACAAATTCAGCTGATTCCACATTCATGAGAATGGACATTACTGCCAGTCGAAGCTGGGAGTGCAACAGGGGATCCAGATCATTAAACGCGGTCATGATTCCTTTTTGAATTTTAGGAGATAGCCCGGGATGAGATAACCAACTGCGATGGCGAGGGCGGAAACCAACAGGCTGTTTTGCGGCGATACATATAACGCCAGTGCAGCGAAGATCCATAGCGAGCTTCCCCCATAGATAACGGGCTTATAACGGGTGATACAACCGGTAATGAATGTAGCCATACCCGCAAGTATAAGGATTAAAGCAGGAATATAGACGGCGAATTTTCCCGAAAATATGATCACGATGATCGAAAAGGCGAAACCCACCCAGGTCCACATGATCAGGCGGTCGGTAAAATTGACGACCCTTGCACGTGATTCCTGTCTTCTTCCGTACCACATACTGATCAGCCATCCCGGAATACTGATCAGCCAGATAATGTAGGGGTGTGGATAATCAGTATACATTGCAATAAGATAATGGCCGAGGTTACCCAGTACGGCGATCCAGCCCCAAAGAATGAAGTAAAACCCACCGCTGCGCATATTGCCGCGGGTCTGACTGATCATCCGTTGTATGATCGCCAAGCTTTCCTCCGATGATTGAATGGTGTCTGATGTTTTCATTGTATAAAGTAGTTTATATTATAAACCAAAGTAAGATATTAATTTTCAGAATTCCAAATGTGCCCTCAAAAATGTATTTTTGAGGTATACAACGAACACATGTTTACAGGAATAATTGAAGCAACCGGAACAGTAAAAGCCATAGAGACATCAGGCTCCAACCGGCATTTCGATATCGAAAGTCCGATTTCATCTGAACTTAAAGTGGACCAGAGTGTCTCTCATAACGGTGTCTGCCTTACCGTAACGGCGGTAGGGGAGAATAATCACCGTGTAACTGCGGTGGAAGAGACACTTCGAAAGTCATCCCTGGGTCATTTAAAGCCCGGAGCAGCTGTTAACCTCGAGCGATGCATGAAAAGCGACGGACGATTCGACGGCCATATTGTTCAGGGACATGTGGACTCAGTGGGCGAGGTAACTCGGCGGGAGGAGCGTGACGGAAGCTGGCTGTTTACTTTCCGTTTCCCGGCTGAATTCAGCAAGTTCATGGTGGAGAAAGGATCTGTAACCATCAATGGCATTAGCCTTACCTGTTTTAATGTCGGCAGAACGGAATTCACCGTTACCATCATTCCTTATACCTATGAACATACGACAATGAAAAATCTGAATCCCGGAGATCTGGTAAACCTGGAGTTTGATGTCGTAGGCAAGTATGTGCAGCGAATACTTACCCTAAGCGGTCGACTTTAACCATTTGTTGTTTGCCAGCATTGCAAGACGGTAACACAAACTTCCTGCTACGATTCCGATGGCACCCCCTGCAATAACATCAGCTGGATAGTGAACACCCAGATAAATGCGGCTGTAGGCGATGAGCGCCGCCATCACAAAGAGATAGCCTGAGTATCGTACCGAATTTCTTAACAGCAAGTACAGATATGTGGCAACAGCAAACGCGTTGGCAGCATGGGAAGATGCAAAACCGAATTTACCACCCCTGTATCCGTTTACAATATGCACAAGTCCCTCCTCAAAGGATGGATCCCGTGATGGTCTGAAACGCTCAAAGAAAGGTTTCATCAGTCCGGATGTAACCTGATCCGCCAGGGTGATGGCCAGAGCCAATCCTGTAAGCCAGAGGACAGTCCTCCATCCGAAATTTTTGATGAGCAACCACATGAAAAGCAGGTATACCGGCAACCAGGTAAGTGTCTGCGAGATATAATACATCACCGGGTCAAGCCAGGCAGTATGCAGACCATTCAGTATAAAAAATAGATCCTTATCCAGTTCTGCGAGTTGTTCCATTACTCAGACAGCCAGTTGATATCTTTTTTAAGCAACTGGAGCGTCTTATGCTCCCTGCTTCCACTTTCCGGTACAGCATTGTATTCCCAACCGGCAAGTGGAGGAAGACTCATCAGGATCGATTCTGTACGCCCGTTGGTCTCCAGTCCGAATTTTGTTCCCCGATCCCACACCAGGTTGAACTCAACATACCGTCCTCTGCGTAGCCGTTGCCAGTTGACCTCTTTCTCACCGTATTCAATTTCATGGTTCTTCTTCATGAAATGCGCATAGAGTGGTGCAAAGAGATCCCCAAGTGCAATGGTGAAATCGTGGATATGCGTTTTATTGCCATCCAGGCGATCAAAAAATATCCCGCCGATTCCTCGTGTTTCTTCACGATGCTTCAGGTAGAAATAATCATCAGCCCACTTTTTGAATTTTGGATAATAGCCCGAATCATAACGGTCACAAACGTCTTTCAGTGACTGATGGAAGTACCTGGCATCTTCCCGGTTTACATAATGCGGGGTCAGGTCAATTCCACCACCAAACCACCAGTGGCCCGACGTCATTTCAAAATAGCGCACATTCATGTGGATAATCGGTACCATTGGATTTTTGGGATGAAGTACAATGGAAACCCCGGTAGCAAAGAAGTCGGCCTTCGGTAAATCCATAGACCGTAAAATGTTATCCGGTGTTTCCCCGTAAACCTCTGAAAAGTTCACACCTCCTTTTTCAATGATCCTTCCGTTGCGTATCACGCGTGAAATGCCGCCACCACCGCCAGGGCGTTCCCAGGTATCGGTTTCAAAAGAACCCTGACCATCAGCACTTTCCAGTCCGCCAATAATTCTTTTCTGCAGGTCGCGATAGCTTTCGGCAATATTTTCTTTGGTGAGCATCTGGCAAAACTAGTCAAATCCGATCGAATACCCGAGTATAAAGAAGTCGTTAAATTCTAATTCCCAAGGAGGGCAAAAAGCATCAAATTCAGTAACTTCGCAAACGATTGAAACAGAAAAAGACTATGTCGACAACGAAAGCAGCGGTACCGGGAAAAGCATCAACCACCAAAAAAAACAGTTTCCCTGCTGATATACCTGAAGACATATTGCTGAAGGCTTATCAGCTGATGTGCACGGCAAGGCGGATGTCTGATCTTTATGATGAGCATCGCGACATTTGCAGCAAATATGTGCACAGCACATCACGCGGGCATGAAGCGATCCAGCTGGCCATCGGTTTGCAGCTGACAGGCAGGGATTATGCCTCCCTGTACTATCGTGATGAATCAATATTGCTGGGAATCGGTATGCAGCCCTACGAACTCATGCTTCAGCTCCTGGCACGCAAGGATGACCCGTTCTCGGGTGGGCGGACCTATTATGCGCATCCTTCCCTTGACAGGGACGGTTTCCCCAAAATTCCGCATCAGAGCAGTGCTACAGGTATGCAGGGCATCCCGGCCACAGGTATGGCACAGGGCCTCCAGTACCTGGAAGACATGGAACTGATAGAGAAAGAGAAGGGCCTGGTATTCTGTTCCTTTGGGGATGGCTCTATCACCGAGGGAGAAGTAAGTGAAGCCTTCCAGATGGCCGTCCTGAAAAACATGCCCATCCTCTATGTGGTGCAGGACAATGATTGGGGGATTTCTGCTACGGGAAAAGAGATGCGTGCAATGAATGCCTATGAATTTGCAGCAGGGTTTAAGGGTATGAAGCGTTATCAGGTAGACGGCGCTGATTTCATGGCGTCCTACCGTACGATCAAAGAGGCGATGAATTATGTGCGCGACCGAAAGGGTCCGGCAATTGTTCATGCCACCTGTCCTTTGCTGGGGCATCATACTTCCGGGGTTCGTAAGGAATGGTATCGGGGGGATGACGACCTTAAGGCCCATGAAGCCCAGGATCCGATTCCAGTTTATGAGAAAGCATTGCGCCAGATGGGGGTCAGCACAGCCCGTCTCAAGAAATTGCGGGAGGCTGCCGAGAAGGTGGTGGAATCCGATTATCAATATGCTGTAGATGCCCCCGAGCCGGATCCGTCTGAATTTGATACACATATCTTCGCGCCTACCCCTATTGTAGAAGAGAAAGGCAACCGGCACCCTGAGGGTGGGGAGAAGGTGGTGATGGTTGATGCCGCCCTGCATGCAGTCGATGAAATATTAAAAAAGCATCCTGAAGCCTTGTTATATGGCCAGGACGTAGGAGGAACGTTGGGCGGTGTATTCCGTGAGGCGGCCACACTGGCCCAGAAATATGGAGACACACGCGTGTTCAACACACCTATTCAGGAAGCATATATCGTAGGTTCCACGGCGGGAATGTCTGCGGTAGGCACCAAGCCGATCGTCGAGATTCAGTTCGCCGATTACATCTGGCCGGGCATTAACCAATTGGTGGAGGAACTTTCGAAAAGCTGCTATCTGTCGATGGGTAAATTTCCTGTTCAATCCCTCATCCGTGTACCAACCGGTGCCTATGGCGGGGGCGGACCGTACCACAGCGGCAGCGTGGAATCCGCGTTACTGGCCATCCGCGGCATTAAGGTCGTTTATCCGTCGAATGCCGCCGATATGAAGGGATTATTCAAAGCAGCCTTTTACGATCCGAATCCGGTAGTAATGCTGGAGCACAAGGGCCTGTACTGGTCAAAGGTTCCCGGAACGGCGGAAGCAAAAACGATAGAACCTGATTCAGATTACGTTATTCCGCTCGGAAAGGGCAGAATGCATCTTGAAGCAGCTGAAGGTTCACAGAGCCGCGTACTGGTCGTGACGTATGGTATGGGCGTGTACTGGGCCACTGCAGCAGCGAAGAACTTTGAGGGCAGAATATCTGTTTTGGACCTTCGTACGCTCCATCCGGTTGATTGGGATCTGATTGCCGAAAAAGTAAGTACCCATAATCGTGTCCTGGTGCTTACCGAAGAACAGAAAATGAATTCTTTTGCTGAATCACTGGCAGGCCAGATCGGACAGGAATGTTTTGAACATCTGGATGCACCTGTTCGTGTAATGGGTTCAGCAAGCCTGCCTGCCGTGCCGTTGAATGTTCACCTGGAAAGTCAGATGTTACCCAATGCTGAAAAAGTTGCGTCTGAGCTGGAATGGCTGCTTTCGTATTGATCAGAACGGGTATCCAATACCAATATTGAATATGACCGTTTCAGATGCTGAGCGGGTGAAGGGGGCGTCGTAAAAGCCCCTCGATAAAATAAACCTTTTACCGGGCGCACGGGCGGGATCAAATACCTTGATACCTGCATCCAGCCGCAGGACGAGAAAGGAGAAATCAAAACGAAGGCCCACCCCGGAACCCACAGCGATCTGACGGTAGAACCGGTTCAGCTTAAAAACCGCATCGTCCCGTGTATCTTTGAAGTTCCAGATATTTCCGAAGTCAAAGAAGAAGGCATAGTCGATGAATCCGATCAGGTTCTTACGGAATTCTACACTGCCTTCCATCAGAATCGTTCCCGGCTGCTCAAAACTGTAATCCACTTCCGGTGTAATGAGCCCTTCGCTATTGGTGATGGTTGAATCAATTCTTACAAATGACCCCGGGCCGAGTCGTCTTGGCCTCCAGGCCCTGATGCCGTTGCTGCCTCCTGCGAAGAAGTATTTTTCATAGGGGAGGATGTCATTATTCTGACCGTAACTTTTGGCAAAGCCAATATTGAACCGGAAGGCAATGGTCGTATTTTTATTGAGCGGTTTATTATTCCTGTAATCAAAATTCGCCTTGATCCATTGATAAAATTCCAGGTTTTCACGTTCCAGGAAATTCGTATTTACAAAATTCAATGTCGTTCCGCCGCTTTCCACGAATAGCCGGTAGAAAGATGAATTCACATAATTGAGTCCGTAGCTGTTCTTATTCCAGGTAGCACTCAGGATCATCGAAGAAACGAAAGAAGGATTAAACGTATTGATCAGGTTATTTCCTTCCGTACGCAATGAATCCAGCAGTTCCTCAAAGGAATCGGTGAGTGTTGAGCGAATGATACTCGCATCGGTCAGGGTGAACTGGTAGAATGTGTTTTTTTCACTTTGCCAGGTATAAACTGCTGCGAAATTCGTATTCTTTCGAATATATTCAGGACGATCAGTATAACTGTAACCTACGGTTAACCTGGTTTTCGGGTTCACTTTACCCATGCGTTCCTTGACTTCGGCGCTCACGGGCATAATGAATTGCGGGAATGTAAGGCTGGCATTGATCCCTCCTTCAACGCTGGTATATACATCCTGTACCTGGGTTGCCGGAAGCACTCCTTCGTATCCGATCCGCCCCGAGATTTCAAAAATTTCCAGTCCGCCAAAGACATTACGTTTCTTCAGGGACAAATTAACAAATGGCCCGGGAAAGCCCTGTGTCACGTTCATTCCGATCTCGGAAGTAAGCTGATACAGCTTCAACGGACTCGTATAAATATTGGCCACCAGCTTACCGCCAGTGGAATCGTAGTTGATATTGATAAACCGGAATATATCGAGGTTTGCCAATTGGCGTTGTGTCCTGAACGTGTTGGAACGGTTGTAGAGTTCATTTTGGGCGATGAATATCCGTCGGTTCAGGACCTTTGTGTTATATCGGTTCTTGACGAAAATATAATTGATATTCTTGTATTCCTCGGGGGTTGTGGTATTCATTGGAATTACCCCCTGATTTCTATTGGTGATAAAATTTACGGAGTCAACCCGGAACTGCCGGTGACGGTCACGGTTCAGGGGTTTGTTGATCTTTGTGCGAATGGCGACATGCTGCGGTTCCCCATAGGCAGTGTCGACCTCAAATTCAACATACTGGCGGGAAAAGGAGAAATAGCCATTGTTTTTCATCATTTCATCGATGCGCTGACGCTCATCGGTGAGCTTAGACTGGTTATAATTCTCTCCCTTCACCAGCAGGCTTTCTTCATTATTAGCACGCATCAAAGATGTGATTACCGGATCATCGGTCTCCAGCATCAGTGTGTCAATGATATAAGCCGGCCCCTGATTCACCTGGAATTTTACACGTACTTTTCGTCCGCTTACGCGTAAAGCCGTATCTACACGGGCCTGAAAATATCCTTTCGACTGCAGGTATTGCTCAATCCTGTCGGCAGTAGCAGCGGTTTTTGATGTGTCGAAAACGGCGAGCGGTTCACCCCACCGCATGAGCGTATTGCCTTCCTGAATGTTCAGGTCAATCTTGTCGGTTTTCCTTCTCTTTCGGCGTTCGTATTTGTCAACCTTTTTCTTCTTACCCTCAGCCCGGGCTATTTTGCGATTATATTTTTCCTGAATTTCCTCCTTTTTTGCCTCATACTTTGCGATATCATAGCGGTTCAGACCGTAATAATAAAGTCCTACATAGGGTGCAAATGGAATCAGAGGTACCTTTCGGTTGGTCTTTTGGACATAGAGCTGGGAAATGTCTTCGGTATCAATATCCTTGGTGGTTTTGGAAACCTGTTGCTTGACCAATAATTTTTCTCCTTCTTTGAGATGGCGTGTACCCAGACATCCTGTCGTCAGGAGCAGGAGGGTAAAAAATGCTAGATGTCTGAATTTCCTCAAAAGATGACGAATGGTAAAACTCTCAAAGGCCCACACGAAGTTCATTAAATCACTCCAATTAAAAAAATACAGGCAATTGGAGCAAACTTTTCTTGTAGAAGGTGAAAAAAGTGTCCTGGAAGTGATTGATTCCGACTTTGAAATAACCGAGATCATTGCTACTTCAAAATTCAGAAGCCTTCATGGTCATCTCCTGGAGAGCCTTTCTGTACTGGAATCTGAGGATCTTTCAGCGATCGGAACCCTTAAGAGCAATGACGCCGCAATTGCCCTGGTTCGAATGAAACCTGAGCAACCGTTTGCGGTGACCTCCGGCCTTACCTTACTTTCGGATGGCATCAATGATCCGGGAAACTTCGGAACCATCCTCAGGGTGGCCGACTGGTATGGAATTAATCGGATTTGTGCTTCGCCTGATACCTGTGAGCTGTACAATCCGAAGGTGATCAGCTCCTCGAAAGGTTCCTTTACCCGGGTGGAGGTATCTTACGCGGAACTTGATACTGTCATCGCAACCGCTGGCTTGCCTGTATATGCGGCCGATATGTCGGGCCGGAATGTCCATTCTTTCAAATTCCCTGAAGACTGTTTACTGGTGATGGGCAATGAGTCGCACGGTATTTCCGCATCGCTGGAAGCATTGATTACCGAACGACTGACCATTCCTTCCTTTGGGGGTGCTGAATCACTGAATGTAGGTGTTGCCACAGCCATTATGCTGGACAATTACCGAAGACTGCACCACTAGTCGACCAATTCTCTCAGATCCACCGGCACAACCCTGGAAACACCCTGCTCAATCATGGTGATTCCATAGATCACGTCGGTACTGGACATGGTGCGTTTGTTATGGGTTACGATGATGAACTGACTGTCCTTTGAAAACGTCTTGATAATGTTATTGAACTTATCAATATTGGCATCATCAAGAGGGGCATCCACCTCGTCGAAAATACAGAAGGGCGCGGGCTTCAGCAGATAGATCGAAAACAGGAGGGAGGTTGCCGTGAGCGTTTTTTCTCCACCGGATAATTGGTTGATGGTCAGCGGCCTTTTGCCTTTTGGTTTCGCCATGATCTCGATTTTTGATTCAAGCGGATTATCCGGATCGGATAGTTTCAGATCACAGTCATCTTCCTCGGTAAAGAGGCTCCTGAATACTTTGACGAAATTTTCCTTGATCTTTTCATACGCATCCAGAAACGTCTCCTTAGCCACGGCATCAATTTCATCGATGGTGAGAAGGAGGGATTCCTTGGCCTTGATAAGGTCATCCCGTTGTACAGTAATGAAATCATTTCGCTCCTTGATCTCCTGGTATGCCTCCATGGCCATGGGGTTGATGGGCCCCATTCGATCCAGACGGTCCTTAATACGTTGAACAGTGTTGGCGAGGTTTTCTACGGCGGAAGGATCCGGTTGTTCGTCCGGAATATCTTCCATCAGCGAATGCATTTCGATGTTGAACTCAACCGAAAGTCTCTCCTTCACCGCCGAGAGCTCCAGCTTCGTATCGTTGAGTTTGTTTTGTAATTCAATCAGGAGTGTATCAAGCTGTTCCCGGCTTCGCTGAATCTCCCTTTCTTCCTTATCGATCCGGTCGATGAGTCCGCGTGCCGCATAGTAATCCTTTTCTGCTTCATTTACGCCGGTCTCAATCGCTTCCTTTTCTTCGTACATCGCGATCAGCTCATCATCGGTGGCTTCCGACCGGTCGATCAGCTGACGGATTTCTTCCTCCGTTTGCTTAAGTTCTGAAACGTTCTTATCGATGCGTGCGCGTGTCGACTCGAATGTCTCTTCCTTGTATTCCATTTCCTGGATAAGGCTCTTCAGCCGGTTTTCCTGCTGATGGAAATAAATATTTTGTTCATTGAATGCGGCGGATCGCTCATTTAGCCGCTGGTCTTCTTCCGAGAACTCAGCTTCCATCCCGGCAAGTTTTTCTTCAATCTTGACTAACTCCCTGCTGGTTTCATCTGCTTTGGGACGATGATCATCAAGTTCCTCCCGGATCTCTTCAATTTTCGCCTGGATATCTTCTTTTCTCAGATCTGCGGCCGAAAGCATTTGAGCAAACTGCTCTCTTTTGGTATTGATGGAGATATATTCCTCATTGATATGACGAATTTCTTCCTGCATCTCTTCGAGCTCCGACTGGTGGGTATCCCCCCGAAGTTTTTCCAGCTCCTTCTGATTTTGAGACAAGCTTTGCTGAACACTGCTTAGCTTTTTATTCAGGGATTTGATTTCCTTATCAAGCTTCTCAAGGTTTTTCGCTCTTCCGATTCGCTTTCCTTCAAACAGCCCTACTGAGCCACCGGAAATACTGAATCGTCTGCGGGTGACCTTACCGTTCTTTGTGATAAATATGCTGTCATCAGCCGGGATTGAGGTATGATCCCCCTCATATATGTACACGCGGTCCAGAATGTAGGACATCAGCGCCCGGTACTTGTCATCATATTCGATGATTTCGGTGGCAGGAAATGCGCTGTCATAGAGTTGGGTGTCACTCGGTTTGAATCCGTCAAAAGAATCAAGAATAAAAAAGTGTGCCTTCCCTTTTGCCGCATCGCTCAGGATATTGATAGCCTCGTAGGCGTCTGCTTCCTTCTCTACGATGTAGTAATTGAGATATGGTTCCAGGTAATTCTCGATGGTAACCCGGTATTCATCATCACAGGTTAGGATATCCGACAGGAGTGGTGCATTTTTTTTCCATCCGGCCTTTTTCTTGAGAAACTTTATTGCCTCGGGGAATCCTTCCAGGTTTTCAACCAATGATTTGGTGAGGTTATACTCGTTCTGACGGGCATCCAGTGTACGGTTGGTTTGTGCCAGCTCCTCCCGGATCATTTCGATGGTCTTCTGCGTATTCTGGATGCGGCTTTGCAATGCGGATTCCTGGTTCTTTATTTTCTCAAACCGCTGTCGTTTTACCGCCAATTCCTCGGCCAGTGCCTGCGCTTTCTTTTCAAATTCCAGCAGGCTGGCATTTTGCTCACTGGTATTGGAAGCTGTTCGCTCCAATTCCTGCTTTAGCGAACTCAGTTGTAATTCTTTTAGCTCCACGGATTTGCGCAGCTGATATACTTCTTCCTGTGCGTTCTTCTGAACCCGGCGCAATGTTTCCGTCTCTTCCTGCAGCAGGCGTGTTTTCTTTTTCTGTGTTTCGTATTCCGCCTGGAGCTCTTCTTTTTTGACTGTTAGTTCCTGCATCCTGTCTTCGGCCGCCACACGTTCCTGGCGCAGGCTTTCAATGCTGAAGGATGCGCGCTCACTGCTCTTCTTATCCTGCTCTATCTGTTCCTTGAGGTTATCTGACTTGTCATTCAGATACCGCAGGCGTTCATTTTTGATCTTCTTCTCGCTCTCATACTGACGGGTCTTGTGCACATGGTCATTCAGCGCTTTTTGCCGGCTGGCCAGTGTCTTTTCCATGTGAATCAGATCTGTCTTCGCTTTTTCCAGCAGGGCTTCCTTTTCCTTGATCTGCTTGTTGAGGCCGATCTTTTTATCGTTCTCAACTTCGATCTGTTTCTGGAGACCTTTGTACTGCTCAGAAAAACGGCCGATCCGCAGACGTGCCAGTGCCAGGCTGGATGCCTTGTACTCTTCCTTTAACTCATAGTACTTTTCTGTCTGCTTTGCCTGCCTTTCGAGCGATTTCATATTCTTTTCGATCTCGAAAAGCAGGTCTTCAACGCGTTCAAGATCTGCATCGGTATCTTCAAGCTTGCGGAGTGTCTCCTTCTTGCGCTTTTTGAATTTAGAAATGCCCGCTGCCTCCTCGAACAATTCACGGCGGCTGTTGTCCTTATCGTTCAGGAGATCATCCACCATCTTTAATTCTATAATGGCGTAGCTGTTGGAAGCAATACCCGTATCCATGAACAGGCTGGTGATGTCCTTCAGCCGGCAAGTGATGCCATTGAGCAGGTATTCACTGTCTCCGGAGCGATAATATCGTCTGGTGACTGTTAGCTGCGAGTATTCAGTAGGGAGGAGGTTCTTGGTATTATTAAAGGTTAGGCTCACTTCTGCCATTTGCGAAGCCTTTCTTTTCTTGGTTCCGTTAAAGATCACATTCTCCATCTTGTCGGAACGAAGAGTTTTGCTGCTCTGCTCACCCAGCACCCAACGGATGGAATCGACGATATTCGATTTTCCGCACCCGTTAGGTCCTACAATACCTGTAATACCTTTGTCGAAATTGATCGTGACCTTATCACCGAAACTCTTGAATCCCTTGATCTCCAGCTTTGAAAGCTCCATACGCGCGTGAAGTGTTTATTAGAATTTGCCCCACTTTTGGCAAGGAAACAAATTTATTACTTTCTCTTAATAATGCACCGTGGCTGGCGTTAAAATGATCGGTCAGCCGGCAGATTACATCAAGTTTTTTTACTCACCTGATTTAATCTTAAGTGGATAAATCCATTACGGCAGAAATAAACGGAATCCACACCCAGCCGAAAGCCACAATAGCGATGATGAGGGCAATTATTGATGGAACGGACCGGAAACGTGTTCTAATGCTTCTGCGAAGCAATACCAGCATCCAGACGGGAGCCATCATCAACATCATTACAGTTAGCGGGCTGAATACAAAATAAGTGTCGTGCAGTTGTATGTCTGTATCACCGTGAAGGCGGAAACCCAGGTAAACCAGCAGGGTCAGAAATGCCAGAAGCAGCATATTATCACGGAAGCCGTTGTCCTTAATCATTTCTGTTAATTTTACGTCCGAGTATCAGCAGATCGATCACATGAGAAAAAATAACCAGCGGCACCACTGTTGCCGGGAGCAACACGTAGGGAAAGAGTGTAACCGCTTTATTTGGCTGCTCGAAAGCGAATTGCTGAAAGGGAACCTCCGTTGAAAGCACACCATTCACCAGAATGAACAATACCAGTCCCAGGCAAACAACGTTCCAAAGAAACAGCCCAAGATCACTGATTCGGTCGCGGAAATAAAGCAGGGCTACAAACGGCGCAGATATACCTGCAATAATGTCGAAATTCCGGCCAGCAAAAGTCATCAGCTGAGGCACCATTTCATAAGAATACAAATAGAAGAGGACAATCTCTACCGGGAGTCTGACGGAATGTACCCAGGTGCTTCGTACAATATTATGCTGGGATTCGATCCTTCTGAGGCGCTTACCGGTGCTTCCATATATAATCAGAATGAATGGGGGCAACAGGATGGCAAGGAGAGGAGGAGGCATTCTTTTGAGATCACCGTAAAAACCGAGGATCGCCAGAACACATTGCAGTACCGACCATACCAGGATCAAAAGTATCGTAGTTCGAAGGCCGGGATTGGCCCGATAGAAGAGTCCAACCGTTGTCAAACAAATTAAAATAAAAAACAGGTCTAGCCACAGGGGAGTCATACTTCCTGAATTTATCATTTTTAATCCTATATTTGAAAAGGATGGACCGCGAAATAATCATTTACATCATATTTCTGGTGATCGCCCTGCTGGGACGGCTGATGGGTGGTAAAAAAGGACAGAAAAAACCTGCCGCATCCGGCGGACAGCCATCACGACGACCTCAACAGCCTGTGAAATCCTTTGAAGAGCTCCTGCAGGAGTTTACCAGTGGAAGGGAACCATCACCGGAGCCTACCTTTGATGATGAATGGGAGGAAGATGAATTAGTTGACGAGCGCGAAGTAAGGAGGGCCGGCAGGCCCCTTCAGCGTGAAACTGAAAATCCCTTTACTTTCGAGCGTCAGGACAAACTTCGAAGCCTGGATGAAATGGTCAATATCGAAGGAGTAAAAACAAAGTCAACCGTTACCCTTCAGGAAGAGGAAGAAGAGGAGGCTGCCATGGATGAACCAGGCATCAGGGAGATGCTGAAGAACCCGGAAGATGCCCGCAAAGCCATCATCCTTGCCGAAATTCTTCAGCGGAAATATCACTAATAGGGGTTTTTTCTTACATATCTAAATCAGGCCCTTTCGGATTTCCCTTAGAAAATAGTTTGAATAAATTAAATTTAAAACCATATTTACGATATGTTCGGTAGTCTGTAAACTATCGAATCAATATCATTTTTTTAACTATTTTTTGAATAGGCAGATTTTTTATGTCAGTATCCAGCATATTAAAATTATCCATTTTGCTGCTGTTCATAGCGACAGTACCTGCGCTCAGCCAGTCCAAACAGGAAAAGGAAAAATTTTCAAGCAAGTGTTTTGGCGGAAAGATTGAAGCGACCATACGGCACGCATCTCCCGGTCAGAATAACGGGGAAATTGTACTTGATTTACCGCCGGGTGCAGGAAAAGTTCAGATTGTGTGGATTACCGTAGACAAACCCGTAAAGGGAAACAGGGAATTCAAGGGTCTGAAAGCAGGATATTACAGTGTTCATATTACTGATGAAAAAAGATGCCAATCCATCATCGATAATATTCAAATAAAGGAAATTGAATAGTATGAAAGGATATTTTTTACGCTATCCGCAAGTATTGCGATTATTTATAGCCCTATCATTTCTGCTCGCACCGTTGTATTCGGTGCAGGCGCAATGTCCTGTAAATGATATTACGGTAAACCTGACGGATGTTACCTGTAATGGCTTTGATGATGGAACACTTGAAATTGTTCTTAACAATCCGAACGGATACACCGGGCTGTACAATTATATTATAGTCGGAATTCCATTGAGCGGTGATGCAGTGATTCAGAACCAGGTTGCTAATACGCCCAGTATCACATTCACCAATTTGCCGGCGGCCGACTATTCAATTTTTATAACCTTTCCATCTGATCCGAGCTGTACGGGTTTCAGTAATTCCGGCCCTTTTCAAATATTTCAGCCAACCCCGCTTGTAGCAGGACTGGACAACGTAACTCCCGCATGTTCACCCGGAACAGGAGCCATCGACATTTCAGTTTCAGGCGGAAATGGCAATTATTCATACGCGTGGTCTGGCCCTACAAATCCCGGGAATGTTCAGGATCCTGTTAACCTTGATGCTGGGGATTACAGTGTGACAATAACAGATGATAAAGGTTGTACTATTGATATCATCGATATTTTTGTGCCAATTATTACTGCTGCTGATGCCGGTCCGGATCAGGTGGTTTGTGATAATAGTGCTGTCCTGGCAGGTAATGTATACCGGAATCCAGGTGAAATAGGCAGCTGGAGTGTGGTATCAGGAACGGGAACATTTGCAGATCCCAATGATCCGAATTCAGCCGTTAGCGGCTTATCGGAAGGCGATAATATTTTTGAATGGTTCATCACCGACGATGGTGGAATTTGCCCCGGAACAACGGATCAGGTGACCATTACCTGGAATAACCTTCAACTGGTATCTCCCGGAGACATTTTACTGAATTGTAATGCAGTAGCGGATGGTGCCGGAACATTTACGGTAACCGGCGGAAATGGTCCGTTCAATTTTACTGTCGATCAGAATACTGCAGGCGCAACGATTACGCCGAATGCGGCATCACTGGATTTTTCAGCGGCAGGTCCGGGTGTAATAGAAATTAGCGTAACCGATGCGGACGGCTGTGCGCAGTCCCAGCTAATCAATATCACCGAGCCCCCGGCGATTGTTATAGATACTTTTTCCTCAACCGATGCAACCTGTAATGCCGGAAATGACGGTACAATTACCGTTGCAGCTTCAGGGGGGACCGGTGCAATTGTCTATACCCTGCAGCCCGGTGGAATCTCCAATGGCACCGGGGTATTTACTGGTCTTGCCGCAGGGGATTACACGGTAGATGTATCAGATGCCAATGCCTGTGGTCCGTTCGCCACTCCTACGATCACCATCACTGAACCAACAGCCATCACGATTGATAATGTGGCTTCAACGAATGTTACCTGCAACAGCGGAGCAGATGGCTCCATAACTGTGGTGGCTTCCGGGGGTACAGCTCCGTTAAGCTATACATTGCAGCCATTAAATATTACCAATGCTACGGGTATATTTCCAGGTCTTGCCGCTGGCGTATACACAGTAGAAGTGGATGATGCAACGGCCTGCGGACCGGTTACGACAGCTGCAATCAACATTACTGAGCCTGCATTGCCGGTTATTGATAATATTACAGCAACCGACGTTACCTGTGCTACTTCAACGGACGGTACAATCAGCGTTGCCGTTAGCGGTGGAGTAACACCCTATACATTCACATTGAATCCGGGTGCTGTTTCAAACAATACCGGGGTTTTCAATAACCTTGCTCCAGGAACCTATAACATCGATATTACGGAGGCAAATGGTTGTGGTCCGATCAATACTGGTGACATCATAATTTCTGCGCCTCCTGCAATTGTAATTGACAATACCAGCTTTACAGACCCTCTTTGTAACGCCGCTGCTGATGGAAACATTACGGTTGCCGCATCGGGCGGTACGGGTACAATTACCTACACGATACAACCTGCCGGGGTTTCGAATACGACGGGTGTATTCGATAACCTCGTGGCAGGTGATTACACAGTTGAGATAACGGATGATAACGGATGCGGACCTGAGGTAACAGGGACCATAACACTTACTGATCCGGCAGCTATTGTCATTGATAATGTAGTCACAGTGGATGCTACCTGTGGCGGCGGAAATGACGGAAGCATAGCTGTTACAGCTTCAGGTGGTACTGGCGCACTTACCTATACCCTCCAGCCCGGTGCAATTTCGAATGCGACGGGAATATTTGCAGGTCTTGTTTCAGGTACCTACACGGTTGAAATTACGGATGCTAATGCTTGCGGTCCGGTAACAACGGCAGATTTGATCATTGGAGAACCTTCCATTAACCTTCCTGTAACGAATCCTACGATTTGTGATCCTGCACTTTCAGATGTGATAATCACTGTTAGCGGAACTACAGCAGGCCTGACCTATGAATTACAGACCCAGTCAGGAGCTTCTCTTACGCCTCCGGTTACCGCTGTGAGTACAGGTGGAGACCTTGATCTTGTTATCCTTCAGGCAAACGCCCCCGCAGTAACTACCACCTACCGTGTTGTAGCCCAGATAGTAGGGTGTGGTGAGATAATCAACGCAAATGAACCGGTGGTAACGGTTAGTCCACAGCCGGACATTTCACTTGCAGTATCCGATGCTGCATCCTGTAACCCTTCTTCCGATCCGGTTACGATCACCATTTCAGGTTCGGAAAACGGCGTCACGTACGAACTTCAGGATCTGGGAGGAAACCCGCTCACTCCACCGGTAACAGTGGCCGGAAACGGAGGGAATGTAGATCTTATTATTCCTTCTGCACAGGCACCAGCTGTTAATACAACATATCAAATTGCTGCTTTGAATGGAGCAGGGTGTTCGGCAATTCTTACCGATCAGCCCACCGTTAGTGTTTCAGATGCACCAACCGCAATATTCCAGGGTGATATAACAGCTTGTGAAGGTTCACCGGCCGACCTTGGTGTTGACCTAACTGGAGTTGGGCCATGGGATCTCACTTACAGCGATGGTGTAGCTGAGACAACAGTTAATGTTGCTGCATCTCCGTTTATTTTCCAGGTGAATCCAGGGACAACTACTACCTACGATCTTGTCCGCGTTACTGACCTGGGTACAGGATGTACAACCGATCCACTCGGAAGCAGCGCTACTGTAACGGTGCAGCCGATCGTTGGAGACCAGGTGAGTTTTGGCTCTGGAGACTGGATTGGATATGTATATGAAGACGGTCCGACAGGTCCTCCATATCCCGGCCGTGTAGACTTTGATCCCGCGAAATACAAGGGATTCATTAATCAGCCTGAAAATTTTGACTTAAATCTGGGGAATAATCTTACACCCCTTAGCGGACCTGATTTATGCGGGGTGTATGATGATAATTTCAGCATTCGTTTTAAGCTGAGAAAGAATTTTGCGCCAGGAACGTACCAGATCACAGTAGGAGGGGACGATGGTTTCAGACTGTCCCTCGACGGCGGTGCTACTTTTATTATTGATGAATTTATTCTACAAACCTATACTACCCGAACGATCAATATCTGTTTGGATGGATCGACTGATCTTGTGTTAGAATATTTCGAGAATGATGGCGAGGCAAGGGTTTCTTTTAATGCATCTCTGATTTCACCTGCGAATGACGTATCTGTAACTATCGCTGCAGACCAGCTGCCCGCGTGTATTGGTACACCCACTACATTTACTGCAACACCGGTAGATGCAGGAACCAACCCAACTTATCAGTGGCAGGTGAATGGCGTAAGTGTTCCGGGTGCGACTTCACCTAACTTTACGACAACACTGCTGAATGACGGTGATATCGTAAGAGCCATCGTGACGGCAGATCCGACGATTACCTGTGTGATCAACAATCCGGCCACTTCAAACGAGATTACTTATAATTCAACCAATGCATTAACCGCGGATGTTACGATAAGTGCCGATCAGAACCCTGTTTGTATCGGAACAGATGTCACTTTCACGGCGGTAACAACGAATGCAGGGGCACTTCCAACATATCAGTGGCAGGTTAACGGAGTAGATGTGCCAGGTGAAACATCAGAAACCTTCACAACATCGTCTTTGAATGACGGTGATCTGGTGCGTGTTACGATCGGTACAGATCCTGCACTTACCTGTGTGACCAATATTACAGCTCAGTCGAATGAGATAGCCATTAATATTGTGAGTGATCTCACAGCAACAGCAAGCATAATAAGCTCAGCGAACCCCGCATGTATAGGTGAAGATGTTATCTTCCAGTCAACTGTTACGGATGCAGGTGCGAACCCTACGTATCAATGGCAGGTAAATGGTGTTGATGTTGCAGGTGCAATAGCTCCCACGTTTACTTCAAACTCACTCAATGACGGAGATATCGTGCGCCTGGTTGTTTCGGCAGACCCATTAGCTACCTGTGTGAATAACAGTCCCGTAACATCAAATGAGATAACCCAGCAGGTTCAGGCTGGTACACCAATGACTGTCAATGTAACGGCAGATAATACCAGTATCTGTGCCGGCGAAGATGTCACCTTCGATGCTGCGGTTACTGATGGAGGAGCGAATCCTACCTATCAATGGCAATTAAATGGTCTGGATATTTCTGCTGCCACCAGTTCTACATATGTAGCAACCGGCTTGCTGAACGGAGACCAGATTACGGTAGTAGTGACTGCCGATCCTTCTGCAGGTTGCGTTCCCAACAGTCCGTTTACCTCAGCCCCTGTAACCATTCTGGTACAGGATGCGGTTACTCCTGTAGCAGATATTACTGTTGATCAGAACCCTGTGTGTATTGGTGATCTGGCAACATTTACTGTTAACATTTCAGACGCTGGTGCTTCTCCTGCTATTCAATGGCAGGTGAATGGTACTGATGCAGCGGGTGAGACAGGTACAACATTCACTTCCGCCGGTTTGAATGACGGTGATGTGATCAGAGCGGTTGTAACAGCAGATCCTGCGTTAACATGTGCAACTGTTACAACAGTAATCAGTAATGAAATTACCCTTTCTACGGTTTCAGATCTTACTGCTTCGGTATCGATCGATGCTGATCAGGATCCTGTTTGTGTCGGCGATGCTGTAACATTCACTGCTACAGCGCAGAATGCCGGTGCTAATCCAACATTCCAGTGGCAGGTGAATGGTGCTGATGTGGCAGGTGAGACGAATATCACATTCACTTCATCCACACTGGCCGACGGGGATAATGTTACAGTTGTTCTTACAGCAGATCCTGCAGCAACATGTGTGAATAATCCTGTGATTACTTCGTCACCGTATACCATCAATGTTGTTAATTCGCTAAATCCTTCTGTTTCGGTTGTCGCTAACAATACAACCATCTGCTCAGGTAACCCTGTTCAGTTTACCGCTTCGGTAACAGAAGCTGGATTGAACCCGACTTACCAATGGCAGATTAACGGAGCTCCGGTTGCAGGTGCCAATTCAGATGTCTTTACTACGAATACATTGGCGGATGGAGACCAGGTGAATGTTATAGTGAATCCTGATCCTGCAGCATCCTGTGCGCCTGCAGGTCCGGTTTCTTCGAATGTTGTAAATATTTCTGTTCGTCCGCCAACCGACCCGGCTTGTACCGGTGGAGCAGGTTGTGGAGCATTCATAGTACAGGTGACACCTGTAAGGCCTCCGTGTAATCTTCCTGATGAAGGATCCCTGAGTTTCCTCATAACGGGAGGATCTGGAAGCTATACTGTGGTGTTGTCTGGAAGCAACGGATTTAACCAGGGTGAAATTGGAGCATCCGGTATTCCGGTCCTTTTCGAAGATCTTTCGGCAGATGATTACCAGTATACCATTACAGATACCAATGGCAATACCTGTACACTGCCATTCACACTTGAGAATGAGACAATTCTCGAGGCAGCTGTAATTGACGTTGTTGACAGTGAATGTTTTAATGAACCAGACGGACAGGCAACAATAGAGATTCTTAGCGGTGGAAATGCACCATACGAATATTCACTGGATGGAGTCCTCTGGAATCAGGCGCTTACTTCGGTATTTACCGTTACCAATTTATCAGCGGCGGATTCACCAATTGGTATTCTGATCCGTGATGATGCCTCGGATGTTTGTCCGGAAGAGGTATTTGTAACCATCAATAATTTGTACCCGGAAATTGTAACGCCAGTGGCGTCAACACCGGTAACTTCTTGTGACGGCAATGAAGGCACTATTACAGTTACCTTCCCGCCGATGGGTGGTAATTCGCCTAATAACCTTTGGCAGATCTCCGTCGTGCCTGGAAATGGTCCGGCAGGAGACTTTAAGCCATTCACTGCCGAGGAGTTAGTGACTGATCTTACCGCTGGAGCTTATTCGGTGTTCATTCAGGATGAGGGCGGATGTATCAAGCGTATACCTGTCACTGTAGGTTCGCCTAACCAGGTGGATCTTGTGGCCAATGTAATCCAGGCAGATTGTTCAAATGACGGCCGAAGCGGAGGTTTACAGATTCAGGTAAATAATACGATTGATGTACCAGGTCCTTACCGACTAACCATTGAGGCCCTGGATGGAGCACAGGCGGGCCAGGTAATTTACGAGGATCTGACCTACAATGGCGGTTATATTGAATTTGATACGCTGATCTCCGCCGCATATTTGGTGGTTGTGATTCCAACAAATCCAAATTTCTGCCCGGTTGAACTGGAAAGAACGATCAGCGGAGGACCGCAGCCTGTATTCTTTGATTTTGCGCTGACCTGTTCAGGCGGTACGAATTTGAAACAGCTGTTGCTCACCGATATTCAGGGTGATCCGAATACCGCCTATACGTTACGTGTATTTGATAATCTGTCATCGCAGCTGGTAGAGGAAATTACCTTTAATCTGAATATTGGAAACCAATATTTGATCGAGAATTATTTCTTCCTGACAACCAACAAGGAATATAAATTGAGACTTGTTCAAAGTCCGGCAATATGTGCGGGTCAGGAAATCCGCTATGATCATCCCGAGAACCTGCTGATCCCGGCACCATTGATGGCGCAGATCGGAGTAACGACAAAATCGCTTCCCGACAGGGCAACAGGTACCATGCAGATAATCAATTTTATAGGTGGGTATCAGCCGGTTGATAATGACTTCCCTTACCTGATTGCCATAGAGCTTGATTCAGCGGCAGTGCCGGGACAATCGTTCTCTACTGATTTTGATACTGTACGTCTCAATAGCAATCTTGATTTTGAGAAGCTTTATGAGGATATACCTGCCGGGCGTTATCGCGTATTTGTTGCGGATCAGCAGGGCTGTTCCATTGAATTGGTGGCCCGGGTGCCGTTGGATACAGACATCTTTATTCCGAATATTTTTACGCCGAACGGAGATGGTGATAACCAGACATTCTTCATCCGAAATAAGCCGGATAATGATGTGAAGCTGATTATTACGAACCGTTGGGGTAAACGTGTTTTCAGTTCAGACAATTACCAGAATAACTGGGACGGTGGTGATCTGCCGGATGGTGTTTATTTCTACCATATCATGGTAGATGGAGAAGAGTATAAGGGTTGGGTTGAGATTTTACGGAATATAGCCCCTTAAATTTTCGATCCCGGGCTTAAAGGCTCATCAAAAATTCCATCGTATCCACATTATCAGCATAATCCCATAATTCGGGCAGCTGTGCTTTACCAAAAGGCACAGCTCCCGTAATTAAACGGGTCTTTTCAGCCTCTACGATACACTGGATCTTATCACGCTGCTGACCCAGCATTTCTTCGAGTTCCCGGGGTGTTGCATAGGTTTCAAAGAACAGAACCCCAACCGGTGAGACCAGCTGTGAGGTCGACTGCAACAGCAGAAAGCCGTTATCCAGATGCGGTTCGCCGTTTACCAGCAATACAGACTTATTGAAGTCGTAGTTGTTATTGTATTTATGCTGGTGAATTACATTGGCATATTGCTGAATCCCTTCAAAGAAGGGTGTAAAATCAAATTTTTCGGGGACATAAAGCTTTGATACATTTCTGCAACCCAGTCCGAAATATGTAAATATATCCGACCCCAGTCGCTTAAAGTCTTCAGCATCTTCCGATCCTGTGAGAACGGCAACAGACGTTCTGTTTTTCCGGATTATGTTAGGATATTTCCCGAAGTAATATTCAAAGTACCTGGCTGAATTATCACTCCCAGTGGCAATGATCGCGTCCACATCGTTCAGTCTTTCCTGAAGGATAATCCTTTCACCAATTTTCGGACTTACTTCGGATATCTGGCCGATCATGAACTGCATGAGCACATTGTCCTTTGAACTCATTTTAACGACTGCATAATTACCACTCGCAAGAACGCATAACAAGTCGTGAAAGCCGACCAGCGGAATATTGCCAGCCAGGATGAGCCCGATCCTGGATGGTTTGCTTACGGTATCATATCCGGAGAGCCACTGGGTGAGAGAAGGTTCATTCAACATGGAGGTAATGCCTGTAAAAGCAAATTCCACATTCTCCCTGGTAAACCATGGGTTTTCATTGGAGGCCCTCAGGGCAAGGGTATCCATTTCTTCTTCTGATAAATCTTTCAGTTTATGCTGAAGATTCGATATTGCCTGAATGAATTCCTTCTGAAAAATGTTAATTCCCATAGAAAGCGTAACCAATGGATGGTTTATTTTGTTTGAGACCACGAAGATACTTTCTATTTTTGTAACAGTTAAATTTAGATAAGACTTAAGTAGCTGACATATGGCAATAATGATAACAGATGAATGCATCAATTGTGGTGCATGCGAACCGGAATGTCCGAATACCGCCATTTATGAAGGTGGCATGGAATGGACATGGGGTGGTGGAACAGACCTGGACAATGTTGAAATGGAAGACGGAACACTGGTGGCGGCTGATGCGCCTCAGGACCCCGTATCAGATGAATTCTACTACATTGTTCCAAGTAAGTGTACAGAATGCATAGGCTTCCACGAAGAGCCGCAGTGTGCCGCGGTTTGTCCGGTGGATTGCTGTATTCCTGATCCTGATTATGAGGAGACGGAAGAAGAGTTACTGGCAAAAAAGGAGTGGATGCACCTCTAACGCATTTTAGAGCGCTTCACCAGGTACGAATAAAGGACGTCATTGAAATCATTGTGAATATCCATCGGGATAAAATCAATTTTCAACTGTCCGCATTTTAATTTCAATTCTTTATAGAAACGGTCTATCTGTTCACGATAGGCCGTTTTTACATCTGCCGGGTTCAGTTTCATTTTCTCACCCGATTCAAGATCAATAAATTCATAGGGCCGGTCATCAAAGGCAAATTCAAATTCTGTTTTCTTATCGGTGATATGAAATAACAGTACTTCATGCTGGTTGTGCTTGAGATGCTGCAGGCCCTTGAAAATTTCATTTGTATCCTGGCTGTCGAACATGTCACTGAAAAGTATAATCAGGGATCTTCTGGGGTTCATTTCAGCGATTTCATGCAGAATGGTGGCTACAGAAGTTTTTGATTCAACCTTTTCATCATCCGCCAGCTGCTGAAGCTGTATAAACAGCTTATTAAGATGTGTCGAGGTAGAACGAATTTGCGAAGTATATTCTATTTTATCGGAAAATGTAGCCAGACCTACAGCATCGCGCTGTCGCTGGAGCATGAATGCAAGCGCCGCGGCACTCAACAGACTGTACATTAGCTTACCGCGCGTTTCGCTGGGATAATACATGGAGGATGAAACATCAATGACAAGCTGGCATCGCAGGTTCGTTTCTTCTTCATATCGCTTGGTATAAAGCCGTTCGGTCTTGGCATATACTTTCCAGTCGATATGTCGCGTACTTTCTCCGGTATTATACAGCTTATGTTCTGCAAACTCCACGGAAAAGCCGTGATAGGGTGATTTATGCAGGCCGGTAATGAATCCATCGACGAGCTGACGCGCGAGGAAGTCTATATTCCCAAGTTCTTTGATCCTGTCGAGTGGAAGTTTCATGTACGGATGTTACGCGAATGTTATTAAATTGATCTACCCTGAATATTACTGAAATTTATGGATAAATCGCAAAATGCTGTTTGCATCGAATACTTTTATTATACTATATTAGGACTTGATTTGTTCAAAAAATACGATAGTATAAACTAAATAACCTGGATTGTGGAAGAGAACAATACGAATGAAAGAGAAGAAATATTTTCGGAAAGGGTGCGTGCCGGTAAACGGACTTATTTCTTTGATGTTAAGGCGACACGTTCTAATGACTATTATTTAACTATTACCGAAAGCAAGCGCAGATACAAGGATGATGGCTTTACGTATGAGAAGCATAAAATTTTCCTGTACAAGGAAGATTTCAACAAGTTCGTAGAGGCACTGCATAATACTGTAAATCATGTGAAGGATGAACTGTTGCCGGAGGTGGACTTTTCACAGTATGATCGCCTGAGTGATGAGGACGGTGATTATGAGAGCAATAATTCCAATGGCAGCGGGCTCGATAGTGAGCTCAAATGGGATTGATTATACTCATTGTTAACAGAGGTGCCTCGGAGAGATTCGGGGCTTTTTTTTATTAAGAAGATGTGATGAGGAGAAAGCCAATTCTATACCTGGCTGTACTGGTGCTGGCATTGCTTTTCCTGGGCTGGCTCTTTACGGATATATTTATTTATATCCTTATTTCAGTAGTCCTGGCAGCGATATTGCGCCCCCTTACCAACCTAATAACGCGAATTCATGTCTTCAAGCAGCGTATCCCGCGATTTCTGGCGGTGATCATGTCCTTCGCGGCACTTATACTTTTCATTTCAGCATTTGTTGTGCTGTTTATACCCCTGATCTCCGAACAAATCCAGGTGATTGGAAGAATTAATTACGAAGAGCTTTATGAGCGCGCCACGGTTCCCCTGCAGGACCTTGAGGATTTCATGATTGTTAATAACCTCACCGGGGACGAACCTGGTTTTCTGGTGGATGTGCTGAGACAGAAACTTATCAGCTTTATCTCTACGATACGCATCAGCAACATTCTGAATGAGTTACTTTCATTCACGGGTAATTTCTTTGTGGGTGTCCTTGCAGTTTCATTTATCACATTTTTCTTCCTTTATGAGATGGGATATTTGCGTAAACAGCTGATCTCCCTGATCCCCAATAAATATTTTGAAGTGACGATCGCGGCCTTTAACAAGATTGAGAGGTTGCTGTCCAATTACCTCGTCGGACTGCTGATTCAAATGTTTTCTGTTTTTAGCATCGCAGCCATCGGTCTGTCCATCCTCGGGATTAAATATGCACTTACCATCGCGTTGTTTGCGGCCGTGGCAAACCTGATTCCTTATCTGGGTCCGATTTTGGGGGCTACTTTTGGAATCATTGTGGGGGTTTCCACCGGGGCCAATATTGTTACCCAACAGGATTTTCTTTTGCTGGTGATTAAGATCGCCTCGGTCTTTGCAATCGTTCAGCTAATTGATAATATCGTATTGCAGCCGCTCATTTTCTCAAAAAGTGTGAAAGCGCATCCTTTGGAAATTTTTATAATTATATTTGCAGGCGCTTCGCTGGCCGGGATCCCGGGAATGATTGTTGCAATACCCGTTTACACGGTTTTGCGAGTGTCGTTGGGTGAATTATACACCGGCTACCGAAGTTATAAGGTATTTCGAACACAAAGCTTGCAACCATGGCACTCAAATGCGGGATCGTTGGACTTCCGAACGTAGGAAAATCCACACTTTTTAATGCGATTTCTAATAATAAAGCTGAAGCGGCAAATTTTCCGTTTTGTACAATTGAACCGAATGTAGGAGTTATAACGGTTCCGGATGAACGTCTTAATATTCTGAAGGACCTTGTTAGTCCACAGCGGGTAATGCCCACCACCATTGAATTTGTGGATATTGCCGGCCTGGTAAAGGGTGCCAGCAAGGGGGAGGGTCTTGGTAATCAATTCCTTGCCAATATCAGGGAAGTGGATGCGATAGCGCATGTGGTACGTTGTTTCAACGATGATAATATTGTGCATGTTGATGGCAAGGTAGATCCGATTACCGATAAAGAGGTAATAGATACCGAGCTTCAGTTGAAGGATCTGGAATCTGTTGACAAGAAGATTCAGCGTCTCGAAAAGGTTGCAAAGAGTGGTGATGCGGCAGCGAAAAAAGACCTCGCCGTACTCCAAAAATTCAAGGCTCATCTGGAATCCGGGAAAAATGCCCGGTCACTGGTGGTTACCGAAGAGGAGAAAAAGTCCATATATGACATACACCTTCTAACAGTGAAGCCTGTAATTTATGTGGCGAATGTGGAAGAAGGTGCTTTGCCGGAAGGCAATGAGCACAGTGATCGCCTGCGGGAAGCGGTAAAGGATGAGGAAGCAGAGGTGATTGTGATATCAGCATCCATTGAGGCACAAATTGCTGAACTGGAAGATCCTGACGAGCGGAGTTTGTTTTTAGAAGAGTATGGGTTGAAAGAATCCGGACTGAATAAGCTGATCAAGGCGGCATATCATATATTGAACCTTATCACATATTTTACCGCCGGCGAGAAGGAAGTTCGTGCCTGGACCATCAAGAGAGGATGGAAGGCCCCTCAGGCAGCTGGAGTGATCCATACCGATTTTGAAAAGGGCTTCATCCGTGCAGAGGTTATCAAATTGGATGACTACGAAAAATACAGGACTGAAAATGCCTGTAAAGAGGCGGGGAAGATGGCAGTGGAAGGAAAAGATTATATCGTTAAAGACGGGGATATCATGCATTTTCGCTTTAACGTTTAAAATTGAAACATTTTATTACATGAATTTTTACATTTAAGCTTTTAATACTATTTTTAGAAGCTATAATAGCATTTTTTAATCGCTTGGAAGATCCAACGATTTTTGAATAGACCATGAAATTCGTAAGGCATTGAGGCTATACTCTACTATATCCTGTGCCCTGATTTTTTAAAAAAACGAAGACAAATTGAGAGTCAGGATCATTTTTCTACTTAAGAACAGAGGAAGTCATATTCCCTTTCATCATCAATATTTGCTAGCTCAGATGATTAAGGGAGTCCTTATGAAGGGCAGCGACGAGAAGTATATAAACTATTCGTTTTATAATTTTTCGGGGTTGAAGGGACAGACGAAGATCAGCCGTAAGGGGCTGCATTATTATTCATCACGCGTTACGTTGGTGCTTTCTTCACCCAGCAAGGACTTTATCGATTACTTTCTGGCGAACCTTTTCGATTTTCCCAAAGTGGAGCTTGGTGCCCTGGCACTTCAGCCGGAATTTGTTGAATTGGAGGAAGCTGTTGAAATGGGCGAATATGGAAAGTTTATTTGTATTTCCCCGCTTGTTCTCATGAACTCAAGTTTCAACGACAGTACCGCAAAACGCTTTATTCCGCCGGAAACGGATTCGTTTTCCGACCTGCTGTACGAATCCACGATTCAGCGTATGGCCAGTACAGGAGACTTTACCGACGAGCAGATCGCCAGCTTCTATAAATTTCAGCTGATCCCCGATAAAAATTATATCGCCCGGTTAACGGCTCAGCAAAAGAAGTATGCGCGGATTTATCCGGTCTTTGATCAGGATGTGAAATATGAAGTGAGGGGCTATACCTTTCCGTTCACATTATACGCGGCTCCCGAAGTATTGGATTTCGTCTTTAACTGCGGGTTGGGTCAATTCACCCACAAAGGTTTCGGGATGCTGGATGTAGCTAATTCTGATCCCAACAGCCGTGTGCTGAAATACGAATTTAACGCAACCGTTCATTAAGTGTAATGTGGCGATAGCCAACAAGCTGGTCGCCACGCATTTCTAACGGTGTGTAGTACACGAGGATTTCATATTCATTTTCAGTTTCAAAATGATTGCCTTCCAGGTAATTCATCGGGAGTGTGTCATTTTTGATGATATACTGATAATCATACCAGCCTTGTTTTAATATTTGCCTGCCTGTATATATGCCGCGCGACCTGTCGTACTGCATTTTATTCTCAGGGATATAATGATAGTTGTTCATCCTGCCAACCACATAGACGTCTCCCGGCAACGGATCACTTTCCAGGGTAAATACGGTTTCCACATAATCAGATTCTACCACTCCATTGCCTGTATCCATATTTGAGACAATGAAATTGCCATTCAGATCATTGAGCAGCGAATAAACTTCGAATATACGGGGCTTGTCCTTTCCTAAAACAACCTGGGTCGGTCGCTTTGAAAGATCTGTATAAGCAACATTTTGCCCTGGAGATCTCAGGGACCGCATGTCAAAAAAGCGAAATTCATTACCACCGGTGAAGTAATCCTTCTCGGCGAAAAACCGATATTCCAGCATCTTGTCAATTTCTCTAAAAAAAGTAGGCTTGGTGACACGGATAACATTATCCCAGCGCTGATTCTGTCGCAGTACAATCGTTATTTGCTCCATCGGATTTTGGATTGGGAAATCCTGATAGTTGATGGCAAAGTCAAGCTGTTGATTCATCCGGCTCAATGATGTTATATTATTAAGACCGGTGCTCAAAAGGACATTCACCCGGTTCTCAAACACCATGAAACGCTTTGTAAGGATGATATCCTTTGGGTTATTCTCCCGGTAGGCGACAAGGAGATAATTTCCCGGAATTTTTACACGTGGAACCTGAAACCTGTAATGAATGTATGCGAGCTTGGTGTCGATCGAAAATTCATAGGAGTTAACATTGAATTCATTGTAATCAAATAAATAATCAAGCGCCCTGAGTCCGGAAGGTTTCCAGTCGCTGTTGCAATGAATGATCCGCACCATATAGTCTTCCGGCGAGTCAACCAGGTCGTCAAATTCAAGAACCAGGTTCTGTGTGCCCAAAGGGCTTGCAGGAGGCTGTAACATATCCTGGGGCCGGCCCGTAAACGGATATAACATGACAGTTCTTATTTCTGCCTCGTAGGACCAGTCTTCATACCTGAGCGTTTTGTCGTTCTGGAAAAAGGAAACAAGGCCCAATAGAAGGGTAATCGCAGATGCAATGGGATATGTCATAGTCGTTTTGTGGCAAAATTTTTGCCATGTTTCAATAAATACGAATTTATGAAAATATTTTTACCTGGCTTCCAACCAAACTTCCAGGTTCCGGGTCACTAAGAACAGATACATGGAATCTGAAAAAGCGCTAATCAGAGGTTGTCAACAGGGAGACCGCTTATCCCAGCGTGAGCTCTATGATAGATTTGCCGGGCAAATGCTGGCGATCAGTAAGCGCTATTCCAAATCTGAACTGGAGGCAGAGGACATTCTTCAGGAATCATTTATTAAGATATTCAGAAACATCTCAAATTTCAGGGAGGAATCGAGTCTTTATTTCTGGATTAAACGCATCGTCGTTAATACTGCACTGAACAGCCAGCGAAGCAAGTTATACTCTTTCCCTATGTCGGACGTCTATGAACTGCCTTTGCATGTAGGGGAGAAATTCACATTGGCCGATTTCCATTTTGAGGAGTTGCTCCAAATGGTGAGGGAGCTGCCCGATGGTTGTCAGACCATTTTCAACCTGTTCGCCATTGAAGGCTACACGCACAGGGATATCGCCGGGATGCTGGGCATCAGCGAAGGAACCTCAAAGTCGCAGTATGCAAGGGCCAGAAGCCTGTTACAAGAAAAAATATTGAAAGAAAAAGGAGTAACCTATGGAAGCTCAGAATAATAATAATTTTGAAAGAGCCTGGCAACAGGCTATGAAAGGTGCAGAGGTTGAGCCCCGGCCCGAAATTTGGGAAGAGATTGAGGCAAGACTCGATGCAAGTGGCCGGAATGGTAAACGGATGTGGCTCTTGCCAATCGCTATCGCAGCTTCTGTGCTCTTTGCCATGACCACTGCAGGCGTATACTATTCAGCCTTCAGGGATGAGTTGCCATCCTCATCAATAACTGCCAAATTAGGATCACCAGCGGAGAATAGTGTAGAGAAGCAAGCATCCGATATTACCGCAAATTCAATGGAAGGAGGATCAATTGATGCCTCTGAAGCCTATGCCAATTCATATGATTTATTGTCAGGTATTCAACCTGATGCTGCAGGAGATTTACAGGATCAGCCAGAAACAACCGACGTTTTAAAAGACGTGGCACCAGGTGAATGGTTCGTTTTTGAAGCACCGTTGCTGGCAGGTCTGTACCCGTTTAATACTTTATCTATTGATCGGCCTGCTGAGGCTGTATTTCATCGGATTCCGGTACTGCCCGGGCCTAAAGATTTGAAAAGCGATCAACTTTGGGCCGGATTGAATCTGTCGGGCGGGTCGGTTACTTCAACTGCGGGTTCGGTATCATCGCTGCAGGTGGCCGATTTTGAAAATAATTCCGGAAGTATAATGGTGGGTCGTACCGAAACGAATACGACAGGGACATTAATGAACGTCGGACTTGGATTAGGTAAGAGAATCAGCCGCCGATGGGTAATCCAGGGAGGGCTGAATTACAGTCAGCGAACCGCAGGTGGTACTTCCAACCTGGTTTCAGGACCGGAGAACCAGCAATCTGTAGCGCTCGATGTACGACAATATCAGGGAAATGCCCAGCTGAGTGTTACTCAGCCATATGATGTTGAGCATAGGATAGGGTATGTTTCGATACCCGTTCAGGTAGGCTATGTTCTACTCGACAAAAAAGTGGATGTTACCCTCCTGGGAGGAATGTCTAATGATATTCTCATGCAACACCGGGTTTCAGATTCAGAAGGAAACCTTGGATCAACCAACCTTGATGAGGATTCCAATTTTAAGAAATATGCAGTTAGTGCCCTGGTTAGCGCTGAAGTAAGTTATCCTCTCGGAAGGCATTATACGGTGAGTGCCTACCCACAAATTCGCCAGTACCTGTCGGCCGTTCAGAAGGATGTAAACGACAGTCCGCCGGTATCTCTCGAAATGGGATTTCGCCTCAGCTACGTATTTTAGGAGGTTTGTTCCAGCTCATCGATTTTTCCTGCCACGTCTTCCCATTGGTCCTGGAGCGAATTAACCTTTGATTTCAACTTTTCATAGGTTACGGTTGCTTTAGACAACGCATCCGGATCAGCGTAAACTTCAGGCTTTGCCATATGCGTCTCACTCATTTCGATTTCAGACTCAATTTCGGCAATTTCATCTTCAATACCCGACAGCTTTTCCTGCAGTTTTTTCAGTTCCTTCTGATCCTCCGGCTCCCTGTGGCGTTCTTTTTTTACGGGCTCCTTTTTTACGACATTTTCTGCCGGTTCCGTCTGTTCCGACATTTTAATTTCATTGCGCCAGTATAGATATTCCTGATAGGTACCCGGGTATTCCTTAATTTCCTCGTCCTCGATGTACCAGATCTTATTGGCTACCTCAGAAATAAAATGACGGTTGTGACTTACCACGACAAAGGTTCCCTGGTACTGCTGAAGAGCCTGGATCAGGATATTCTCACTAATGAAATCCAGGTGGTTGGTAGGTTCATCCAGCAGTAAAAAATTAGCTTCAGAAATCAGCGTTTTTGCCAGTGCCACACGTGATTTCTCACCTCCGGAGAGCACTTTGATCTTTTTGAAAACATCGTCATCACTGAAAAGGAAACAGCCCAGTATCTGACGCAGTTCCAACTCTGTTTTATCACTCCCGGCCTGTTTCAATTCCTCAAGGATCTCATTATTCACATGAAGCGCTTCGAGCTGGTGCTGGGCATAGAAACCCTCAATAACATTGTAACCTTCCTCACGCTCTCCTTCAATCATTTCCGTACCGGATATGATGCGCAGCAGGGTAGACTTACCTTTTCCGTTCGCTCCGATAAGCGCAATTTTATCTCCACGTTCAATAATCGCCGACGTATTTTTAAGAATAGACAGGTCTCCGTATGCCTTGGATATATTATGCAGCCGCATGACATATCTGCCCGACTTTTGCTTGAACTTGAACTTGAAATTTACCGCCGCAGTATCATCGATCACATCTTCCACACGATCCATTCGTTCCAGTGCCTTCACGCGTGATTGAACCTGACGTGCCTTGGTGGATTTTGCGCGGAATCGCTCAATAAATCGTTCGGTCTGTTTGATCTTCTGCTGCTGATTTTCAAAAGCATTTTTCTGAATTTCAGACCGCAATTCCTTTTCAGACATGTAGAAATCATAATTGCCCTCATAGCTGATCAACTGCTCCTGGGAAACTTCCACAATTCTGCTTACCGTATTGTTGAGAAACTGGCGGTCGTGGGAAACAATGATCACAGCGCCTTCGTAATTGCGGATATAATTCTCAACCCATTCAATAGATGGCAGATCCAGGTGGTTGGTGGGCTCATCGAGCATTAAAAGAGAAGGTTTTTCCAGCAGGAGTTTAGCCAGCATGACACGCATTCTCCAGCCCCCGGAGAATTGCTTCAGCGGACGGTGCAGATCTTCGGTTCTGAAACCGATCCCTTCAAGTATCTCCTCTGCCTTGGCTTGCATTGAATATCCTTCGAGGCGTTCAAACTTTTCCTGAAGCTTTGTGAGCTTGTCAATCAACTCGTCAGAATATTCGGTCTCCAGTTTCTTTAATATCTTTTCTATCCGGCGCTGCGTATCGACTGCTTCTCCAAAAGCGGTCATGGCAACCGTAAGAATACTATCGTCGGTGAGATAGGAGAGAAGATCCTGGTTCAGAAAACCTACGGTACATTCATTACTCTTTGAAATTTCTCCTTCATCCGCCTGATAATCGCCATTGATCAATTTAAGCAGGGTTGATTTTCCCTTCCCGTTCAGACCAATCAGTCCGATCTTGTCCTTGGGCTTAATGTGCAGGGCGGCGTTCTGATACAATGCCCTTCCGCCGATGAAGTAGCTCAGATTATTTATTGCAAGCATGCTGCAAAGGTAGCAATCCATTAGAAATGACCTTACACAGCATGGCAGATCAGTGAAAAAAACTTAGATTCGTACAAATGAAATTTAAAATGAAAAGATATTATATATTCCTTCTCTCAGTCCTTATTGTAGCTTGTAAACCTGAAACCGAAGAAGTGGATGCGCCCGCGCCGCCGTTACCGGAAGAAGCGCTTGCTGCCTTGAATCTTCCTGATGGTTTTGAAATACATACCTACGCCAACGTTGAAAACGCGCGTTCGCTTGCGCTGAGTCCGTCGGGAACAGTTTATGTGGGCAACCGTAGTGGAGACAAAGTATATGCAGTTCAGGATACTGACGGAGATTTTGTAGGTGACATTACTTATGTGATAGACAGCGGGCTTGTACTTCCTAACGGTGTCGCATTCAGGGATGGGGATCTGTATGTAGCAGAGGTGAACAGAATTCTGAAATATTCAGACATTGAAAGTAACCTGGCATCCCCTCCGGATCCGGAAGTGATTTATGATGAATTCCCGACTGAAAAGCATCATGGCTGGAAATACATTGCCTTCGACAACGATGGCAAGCTCTACGTTCCGGTAGGAGCACCCTGTAATATCTGTAATCCGGATGATGAGATCTTTGCATCCATCACACGTATGAATCCTGATGGTACAGGCCTTGAAGTCTTTGCGCATGGCGTTCGAAATTCAGTAGGTTTCGACTGGAACCCTGAAACGGGAGATCTCTGGTTCACCGATAATGGCCGCGATAACCTGGGAGACAGTATTCCCCCTTGTGAAATGAACCGGGTTACAGAAGCAGGCCAGCATTTCGGTTATCCGTTCTGTCATGGCGGATATCTTTCCGATCCTGAATTCGGAGAATTAGGAAATTGCGATGACTTTGTCGCTCCACAGGTTCGTTTTGAGGCACATACCGCACCACTGGGTATGAAATTTTACCGCGGAAATATGTTTCCGGCTGATTTCAAGGGTGATATTATCGTTGCGCAACATGGGTCATGGAACCGCTCCAAGAAGATCGGCTACAGACTGATGCGCGTTTCTGTTGAAAATGGTGAAGCTACAGGCCACAGTGTTTTTATTGACGGATGGCTCAACGACGACACGCAGGAATCCTGGGGCAGACCAGTTGATGTTCTTGAAATGCCGGATGGGTCCCTGCTGGTATCCGATGATCAGGCCGGAAAGATTTACCGGATCACTTACAACGGCTAATCGTTTTTCTGCGGAATATAAAGTCCGTCGAATGAAGAACTCCAGGACTTTCCTTTGTCCAGGGAGGTTTCAATCAGTTGACGGACATTCCCATTTTCCAGCAGAGTGAATGTCATCCTGTTGGTGATCTCCACGCCGCTGGCATTGATCATCTGACCGGTAAATTCAAGTACCCCTTCTGATTTTCCGGTCTCGTAATAGTTGGTTATATCGCCGCCACTGCCAACCCAGTGCTGGTGCCACCGTTTTTCCAGCGGATCATAGAAATTGATGCTTTGCCCGGTATAATCCCGCGGAAAAGTAGTATAGTTTTCGTGGATGGCGCACCCGCCGTTGGCGCGGGTAATCTGGTTTTCCCCAACCTTGGCCCCATTCAGGTGAACATCCCAGGATCCGATCCAGAAATCGAACTGACGAGCTTCAGGTTGACTCAGGCACGGATAGGTATTAAGTTCTACTTTTTCAAGTAACTGTTGCCAGTCCGGGTGAGAATGCAGTGTTGTGAACAAAGGGTCCTGGGTGAGCCGGATATAATTCCTCATGCCGGCAGCAGCTCCTTCATTCAGGGCTTTCATGGCTTCCCGATTATTTTGCTGGTGAAGATAATTTTGAGCTATCTGGAAGGCTGTCGCAGAGACTGGAAAATTATGGGCTGCAGCCTTCTTGTAATACATTTCTGCGTTGCTCCATTGCTGAAGTCCGGAATATGCCCGGCCTAATCTGAACATTGCCATAGAATCCCCCGGGTGGTTTTCCAGATAGGACAAATATAATTTTTCTGCCTTTTCAAATTCATTGTTCCGGAGATATTGGTCGGCTTCAGGAGTTTGATTAAATGCTGCTGTAGTTATCAGGCAAAATATCAGAGTCAGTAATGTTTTCATGGCTGTACACGTTTAGCCACAATTAACATAATTAAGTATTGATCAAAGTCTGAAATTATAAAAATATACTATTTACTGAATGCCACATTCGACCTGCTTCGGAATTGCATGGGAGATTCACCTGTCACCTTCTTGAAATGTTTGTAGAATGACGACTTGTTGTTGAAGCCCGCGGCATATCCGATTTCGGTCGTTGACATATGCGAAGCCTCAAGACTTCGCAATAAACGCCGTGCTTCCTGAACCCGGTATCCGTTGATAAGATCGGCAAAGTTCTTACCGCCGCTGTTAATCAATTCCGAAATCTGGTGTATTGAGAATCCGGTCGCTTCACTCAATGACTGTAATCGTAATTCATTATCCAGGTATAGTTTTTCTTCTTCAATGCGCTCAATAAGGATATTGCGCATTTTAAGCTGAAGGTCATCCCGGATATCTTCCTTCTCCTTTCCGAAGAGAACCAGGTATGCACTTCCGTACATGAATATGGCCCCTGTGAGCGATACAAAATAATCCCGAAGTGGGGTAAGAATATTCGTCCATACCAGGATATAATAGGTGAGGTGTGCCAGGGTAAAACCGAGGAAGAGCCATGAGATCCTTCGGCTAATGTTGGTGCTAGCATTCAAAGTTGCGGCTGTTGCATAGGTAAGCAGGAATACACACTGAATTATGGCCTGAAGCTGAAATGTCCAGGAAGGAAATGACAATAACAGCGTAAGGAGATAAAAGGACATGAATAAAGGAAATATCAATAAATGACGCCAAAGGACGATGGTCCTGATTTGCCGGTACATGAGCGGCGCAATGAGATAGGGAAGTCCCATCATAATTCCCATCCAGCGAGGCATGTTCTGGATGTTGCCAGACCAGAATATGACGTAGTAAAAAAGCAGGAAGGAAAAAAATAATATCGAAAGGGAAAAATATCTGAATTTCGGCTTTTGCTTATAGATCAGTCCGGAGAGTAATAATCCTTGTCCTGCAATAACAAGAAATAAAACTGTCCAGAAGTTCCAGCCGGCATCCATATCTTGGTTTACGGAAAATCCTTCAGGAGGATTTGAATTTTTGTCGGCCAGTTAAGAGTTCAAAGAATAGTTTAAAATCTGAAGCAAGACTGAATAGGGGATATCTGAAGGTAGCGGGCTTATTCTTTTCAAAAAAGAAATGTCCAACCCAGGCAAACCCGTAACCGACGACTGGAATTGCCAGCAGCAACCAGCCGTTACCATAATAGATTGCCATAATCAGTAATACAAATACCAGCAACGTGCCTGTAAAGTGAAGGATGCGCGATGTTGTATGCGTATGTTCTGTAAGGTAATAGGGGTAGAACTCCCGGAAAGAATTGAATCGGTCTTCCATGCAGAATTTAGTGATCAAGAAATTGTATTGGGATGGCTACCATGGTCCGATCCCACATGAGACGCATTTCCGCTTTCTCGTTGTTTTGCTCGAACGCAATTGTAAATGGTTCCCATACGACATTCTCAAGGGCTTGAACCGGAACATTGAATCGAAGCACATCGGAGGCTTCATTATAATTATAACTTCCCCATTGCCCCAGTTCACTGTTCAGAATAATGGTCCATTCCTTTTCACCTGGTATGCTGAATAAAGAATAAGTTCCGGCTTTGAGCCTGTTTCCATTGATTTCAATGTCTTCTGTAACAGTAAGCTCTGTTGCCTCGTTCGCTCCGGTTCTCCAGACTTCTCCGTATGGAACCAGCTCCCCAAATACGGCGCGGTCACGTTTATGAGGCTGACTGTAAGTCACTTTAAGATACGTGTCTTCATATTTTACCGTAACGATGGCGGTAGGGCTGGGGCGGGGCGCTACGGCTTCCTGGCCCAATACCTGTAGGGTTAAAAAAGACAGAATGACAACTAAAGGCACGATTCTCATAGAGCTTTCTATTTTTATTTGTGGCTAAATATACGCAACTTTCCACACAAATATTATACCTGAAAATCCACCTGTATTCATGAATAAACCCGACTTCGATGATATCTATATGGAGCTTGCTGTGAATCTCGCCAAGCGGTCTCATTGCATCAAACGTCATGTTGGGGCTGTCCTCACAAAAGACACGCGTATTATTTCAATCGGGTATAACGGACCTCCCGCAGGCACTCATAACTGTGATGATGAATGGCCGGAAGCCGGATGTCCGCGTGACAGTAAGGGTGGGTGTTCACTGGCGATCCATGCAGAACAAAATGCCCTCCTGTACGCGGTGAAAAATAAGACGGAAGTTCAGGGAGCAACCTTGTATGTGACACTGGCGCCGTGCCTGGCGTGTGCAAGAATCATTTTCACGATGGGTGTGACCAAGGTGGTATACCTGAACTCATATGCCGAGTATAAGGGAATTGGCAGTGATGAGGGCGTTGACTTTCTGGAAAAATTCGGTGTGGAAACGATTCGTTATGCTGGCAACCTGGATAATGTTACCCATATGATCTGATCATATGATGTTTACCTCAGGCTGCAGCTCGATACCAAACCGTTCCCGAACTGATGCCTGAATTTCAAATGCCAGCTTTTCAATGTCGGCCCCTTTCCCTGACCCGTAATTTACAAGTACAAGTGCCTGGTTTTTATGGACGCCAATGCCATCACGAACAAGCCCTTTCCAGCCACATTTCTCAATTAACCAGGCCGCAGGAACTTTGACCTGATGATCATCTGTCTTGTATCCGGGCAATTCATTAAATTCTTCCTTCAGCCGGTTGAACATTTCAGCCGAAATGGTGGGGTTTTTGAAGAAACTGCCTGAGTTTCCGATTTCTGCCGGATCGGGCAGTTTACTTTTCCGGATTTCAATAACAGCGTTACTAACATCCCGTATGGTTGGGTTAGTGATGCCCTTTTGATGCAGTGTGTCGCCGATGGCACCGTAGGATATGTTCAGTGTATGCGGAAACTTGCGTAACCTGAATGCCACATCGCATATGATATATTTCCCCTTTGCTTCTTTTTTGAAAATACTTTCGCGATATCCAAAATCGCATTCCTCCTTGAAAAAAGTGCGAATTTCACCTGTGGTTAGATCCACAGCCCGAAGGTGATCAAATACCTGTTCAATTTCCACCCCATATGCCCCGATATTTTGCATGGGCGCCGCACCAACCGTTCCCGGTATCAGGGATAAGTTCTCGATGCCACCAAGGTTATTATCGATCGCGTACATGACAAATTCGTGCCAGTTCTCGCCGGCACCGGCGCGTACAATTACATCTTCATCGCTTTCATGAAGCACCTCCTTTCCTGAGATATCCATTTTCAGAACAAGTCCTTCAATATCTCTCGTAAGCAGTATATTGCTTCCGCCACCAAGGATGAAAAGCGGATCCGGATGTAATTGTTTTATCACATCCTGTACATCTTCGATGGAATTGCATCGCACAAATTCCTGTGCAACCGATGGTAGCCCGAACGTATTGAAGCCCTGAAGCGGGAAGTTTTTCTGGATTTGCATTCAGCCGGTAAATTAAAAAATGAATGAAGGCTAAATTTCGGATAAAAATGGAATACTTAATAAAAAAGGGCTGCTAAAAAAGCAGCCCTTTGGATCATTACCTTAATTCAGGTTTCTCTTTCGCCCCATATCTGAGGTACTGGCGGCTATCGTAGAACCATATTCCTCCTGTAGTTCACGGGCTTTGTCGGCGCCCCCGGCGAGTTCATTGAGTGCCTTCTGCCATTTAATGCCATCAGGCGATCTGCGCCATTCCAGGTCAGAAATATCGCTTTCCCAGACAACCATCATATCCCATTCCCCGGTCATCATATTGACTGCCATCATGGGTGTGCGGGTTCCGGATTGCACGGAGGCCTTCATGAAATAGTCCCGGACTATTTCCATGGCCCTTCCCATTTTACCCGGATGGAATTTCATGTAGGTGATCTGGATTAATTTTGAGTCCGGAAATTTTTCCGGCTGCATGTCCTGTGAAAACAGGGGAGATAAACAAAAGCACATCAGTGCCGCAAGCATTACTAGTTTTCTCATAGTTGTATTAGGTTGATTATTGGTTTGGTAGCCAGAATATAGTAATTTTTGGACACAAAGCATGATTTTTTATTTATAATTGATTGATATCCAGTAAAAAATGAAACGTTATTTAATATTCTTGTTTAGTCTCGTAAGTCTGTCGGTGAACGGACAGGTTTTTAAATCATCAGAGCCACTGGCGCATACCTTTTCCATAGTCGCGCGTGATTCAGAAACCGGCGAAATGGCGGTTGGAGTTCAAAGTCACTGGTTTTCGGTGGGTACGGCGGTCTCCTGGGCTAAAGCAGGGGTTGGAGCTATTGCTACCCAGTCATTTACCAACATCAGTTTCGGTCCGAGGGGTCTCGAATTACTCGAGGAGGGAAAAACGGCGCAGCAAACGCTCGATATTCTGCTGTCAGATGATGACGGGCGGGACTTCCGTCAGGTGGCGATTGTGGATGCCAACGGAAACGTCGCTGTACATACCGGGGTAAAATGTATATCGGAAGCGGGCATGCGTACCGGGGAGGGCTATTCGGTTCAGGCGAATATGATGCTTACAGACGAAGTATGGGATGCCATGGCTGAAGATTTTGAGAAATCGAAGGGAATGCCGCTGGCTGAGCGCGTTGTTTCGGCGCTGAAGGCTGCCCAGAAGGCGGGAGGTGATATCCGCGGAAAGCAATCTGCGGCATTGCTGGTGGTAAGTGGGGATAAAAACGTAAAGCCATGGGAGGATCCTCAGATTGATCTCCGCGTGGATGATGCTGAGGAACCACTTGTAGAACTCGATCGCCTGTTGCGGGTATACAGGGCCTATGAACATATGTCGGCAGGAGATTTGGCCCTTGAAGTAAACGACATGGACAAAGCACTGAGCGAATACGGGGCCGCCCAGAAAATGTTTCCGGATAACCTGGAAATGAAATACTGGACTGCCGTTGCACTTGCCAACAATGGTGATCTGGAGAAGGCACTGCCAATGTTCAGGGAAGTATTCAAAGGAGACAAAAACTGGAAGGAACTCACCAGGCGCCTGCCGGCATCCGGCCTTTTACAGGTAGGGGAAGATCAACTCAAAGCGATTCTGAAACAATAATTGAAGTAACATTATTGCGTCAGCTGATTCGAATATTTACCGACCAAAAGAGCAATAATTATAGTTAGATAAAGCTGTCCGGTTACTGCGGCAAGCATAGCCAGTGATTTGGCATAGGGCTGGACAGGTAAAACATCACCGTATCCAAGGGTTGTTATTGTTACGAAACTGAAATAAATGAATTCATTATTTCGCACTTCACTTATATTGTTGAAGCTGAAGGAAGTGGGATCAAAACGAAACATCAGTCCGACCATGGCGGCAAACAATACCCCCAGAAGAAGATAGCCATTAATGGCCTCGAAGATCACTGATTCCGTGATGCTTTTAGCGCGGGCGATCCTGTTAATTAACAGTCCGACAATCGCCGAGAAGAAGAAAATATTAACAATCTGCATCGTTACAACGAATTCATTGTAATCAAATAGCTGGGAGAGGATTTGAAGGCCCATGCTTATCCAGACGAGGATAAAGAATTTCTTATTCAGGGTGGAAATGGACATCGCCGAGGTAAAATAAATCAGGATGAACATCAGCGCATTTAGTCCGGTAATTAGTTTCACCGGCATAAACCCGGAAACAAATGCCAGAATGAATATTTCAGCCATTAAAAGTATACTCCAGATCTTCTTGGGTGTTGCCATATATTGGTTCGGGTTCAATGAAGATTTATTTTACAAAAATTTATCAAATTTTCACCTCTCAGATAATCATTCGGAAATCAACCGACGGATTTTATCAATCATAACGGGTTCGTCCCACGCCTGTTCACCTTCCTGCTTCAGAAGAATCTGACCGTCCGGGCTGATAAGGTAGGTGGTCGGCAAATAAAGCAGTTCATATGTTTCTATAGCCGAAGGCATCAGAAAGCTGGAAATCCCAAGTTCGCGGTTATTGATGAAGGATTCGACCTTTTTTCCATCCTCGTTGGAAATAAATATGAGCTTTAATCCCTCACCGGCTAAGTTTTTCTCAAGCTCGAGGAGGGCTGGTATTTCACGGATGCATGGTTTACACCAGGTAGCCCAGAAATTGATCAGATAAAATGTGTTTTCGTCACCCGGCAATTGTGCGGACCAGGCATCCAGGGTTTGTAATTCAAGTTTGTCAAGGAAATCAGATCTCAGCCCGGTATTACAAGCGAATACCATAGCGGCCATTATGATGAATGAACTTGTTCTCATTTATAGGATAAATTTAATTACCATTGCGGTAGCCAGCCAAAGGTAGCACCCCCAGGCTAAATATTTCAGCAATGCTTCTGTTTTACCGCGATCGGCCGCCTGGGCGTGGTTACAAACCCGAATTAAACTGCTAATGAGATATCCCGGTCCAAATGCCCAAAATGCCATCCAAAAGAACCCCAATGACGTGAGTGATGCCTCGGCCCAATTATTTAAAAAGGTTTCACGCATAACGGATTATATGTATTTTTAAACAAATAGAAAAAAGGATGCCTAATAATGTCATAACATGTTACTCTTGCTTCGGGTTAAATAGAAAAACTAGCTAAATGAAATCCTGTTTTACCGTAATTATACTAACTGCATTTTTTTTAAGCCTGCAGGCGCAGGATGAAAAGCGATACAGCTCGGGAAAAATATCTTTTGAACTGCAGCAGGTTGAAGGCCTGAGCGGAGTTCCCTGGGGCGTTGTCTGGCTGGAAGATGGCGCTATGCTGGTTACTGAACGTTCCGGTAAACTGTATCGAATCAAGGGAGGCGACCGAAATGAAGTCGAAGGATTACCTGAAGTCTATGTACGCGGACAGGGCGGTCTGATGGACCTGGAATTGCACCCTGATTATGAGAATAATGGTTGGGTTTACATTACATATTCCGGTGAACAGGACGGCGATGGAGGAAATACAGTGCTGATCCGTGTAAAAATCGATGGAAACCGTATTACAGAACTACAGGAATTATTTCGATCCACGCCCAACAGCACAAGGCGGCAGCATTTTGGGGGGCGGATAGAATTTGATGATAAGGGGTATTTATTTTTATCCCTTGGCGAACGAGGTGATTCAAAGAACGCCCAGGATCTTTCGGTAACTTCCGGAAGTATTGTAAGGTTATTTGATGACGGAAAAATCCCGGAGGACAATCCATTCGTGGGTGAAACATCGGCAAGACCGGAAATCTGGTCATGGGGCCACCGGAATCCGCAGGGTTTAGCCTGGCATAAATCACTTGGAGTTATGCTTGAAACTGAACATGGTCCGATGGGTGGGGATGAACTGAATCTTATAAAAAAAGGAGCTAACTACGGCTGGCCGGAGATTACATATGGGAAAAATTATGACGGCACGATTATAACTGAAGAAACGAAAAGGGAAGGCATGGAGCAACCCCTTACGTACTGGGTACCGTCCATAGCACCAAGCTCATTGATTATCGTGGAGAGTGACCGTTATCCGGAGTGGAAGGGGCATGCATTGGTTGGTTCACTCAAATTTGGTTACCTTGAGCGCGTGGTACTCGATGGGCTCAAGGTTGTTTCGAAGGAAAAGATGCTTGAGGGTATTGGCCGGATCAGGGAGGTGAAAGAAGGGCCGGATGGTTATATTTACATACTTGTAGAGGGAAAAGGAATATTCAGAATTATACCAGAAAAATCATGAGAGTTTTTGCAGTTCTTATCTTGTCGGTAGTCCTTCTTTCGTTCACCTGGCAGGACCAGAAAAAGGTGAAAAGCATGGAGCGGGGAAAGGAAATTTACAACCAGCTGTGTATCGCCTGTCATCAGGCCAACGGAGAAGGAATCCCTGGAGCGTTTCCGCCGCTTGCGAAATCGGATTATCTTCTCGAGGACATCACCAGAGGTATTCATGCGGTTAAATTTGGTCTGCAGGGCGAAATCGTGGTAAATGGTAAAACGTATAATTCGATTATGACCTCACAGCAGCTGACGGACCCCGAAGTGGCCGACGTATTGAATTATGTTCTGAATTCCTGGGGCAACAGCCATGATTATATTTCTCCTGAACAGGTAAAGGCCGTGGATCAGTAATCGGTATGATCAGGAGTCTTCCCATTTTTCTTTTTGTATTATTTTCAGCCGCGCTGTACGGGCAGTCGCGCATTCAGATCCTTGACAATCGTACCAATCTTCCAATTGCAGGAGCGACGATTCAATGTGATAATGGCTTTTCATCAATAGCCGATGAAGAAGGATATATGCAAATTGCCAGTGGTGTATGCGTAATTCGTCATGTCGGTTATGAACCTCTTGAAATTTCTGATATTCAATCAGCTTCATCCAGGCTGTATCTGACTCCACGGCTTGAAGTTTTACCCACAGTTGTGATTCAGGGCTACCAGGAACCTGTGTCGTTAAAGGAAGTGGCCGGCGGGTATTCGTTCCTTCCAGGCAAGGAGATATCAACATTTTCCGCTGTAACTCCCGTTACCGCATTGAACAGCCTGGCAGGAGTACGAATGGAACAACGGTCACCGGCAAGCTACCGCATCAATATTCGTGGCAGTACATTGCGGTCACCGTTTGGCGTGAGGAATGTAAAGGTATACTGGAACAATATTCCTTTGACGGAACCGACAGGGAATACGCCGCTCAACATGCTCGCACTTGAGCAGTTGGGAAATGTGCAGATCATTCGCGGGCCTGCCGGCAGCAGTTACGGAGCCGGAATCGGAGGTGTTATTTTAATGGAAAATGAAGCAGGTTCTGAACCGGGGTTAGCGGCAGAGGCAGCCCTCACTGTTGGAAGCTATCAGATGAGAAGGCTTCAGGCCGGGGTGTCATTCGTAAGTAAAGAACACTCCATTCAGCTGCAAGCCTCTAAACTTACTTCCGAAGGTTATCGTGACCATTCCCGCTCTGAAAGAGGAAATATTGTGCTAAGCGGAACGGTACATATATCAGACCGTCAGAAGTTGGGGTACCACCTGCTTGCGGCAGATCTTTTCTATCAATTGCCGGGAGGGCTAACTGAAGAACAGGCTGAAGAAGATCCTACGATGGCACGAACGGCTGCAGTGTCCCAAAACAGTCTGATTGATCAGCAATATTTGCTGGCAGGGGTGGACCATTCAATTTCCTGGGATAAAGGGTCCAATCAAACACAGGTATTCTTTTCAAGCTCTTCAAAACGAAATCCATTCATTACCAATTATGAGTTTGAGAACCTGGGAGGAGGGGGAATCCGAACCCGTTTTAACCAGGATGCCGGACCAGTGCGATTTACGATCGGTGGAGAATGGCAGTGGGGTACAGCAACCGCGGATAATTTTGGCAATGCACAGGGATTTCCCGATACACTGAGATACGCCGATGAGAACCGACAATTTACAGGTTTTGAATATCTTCAGGTTTCTTATGCCCGGGATAACTGGCACTTTAGCCTGGCCGGGAGTATAAACCATCTTTCGTATAATTTTAACCGCCTCAGAGACGCCGGGCTTGACAGCAGCTATACGCTGGAAAGGCCCTTTGATGTCATTTTTTCTCCGCGTGTGTCAGTAGTTCGAAAGTTGGGGGATTTTTCGATCCATGGGTCGTACGGACAAGGTTTTTCACCTCCCGGACTGGATGAGGTCCGTACCAGTGATGCCAGCATCAATACCGATCTGAAATCCGAGATTGCTCACAATTTTGAAATTGGGTTCCGTGGTAATTTCTTTAATGAACGACTGGCAATAGACCTGAATGCTTTTTACATGCGTCAGCGTAATACGATTGTTAGTCAGATCGATGCAAATGGGACCAGTACCTTTACAAATGCCGGTAAAACCGGGCATGCCGGACTTGAAGTTTTGAGTGGCCTGCGCCTGATTGAAAATAATAGCGCGCTGTTAAACTATCTCTATCTTAAAACTGCTGTCACCTGGTACCGGTTTACTTTCCTGGAATATGTTCGTGTGGCCAATGGTGAAAACACCGATTTCAGCGATAATAGTCTTACCGGAACTCCTGATTTGTCATTGAACGTTTGGCTTACAGCCCGGATATTCAGAAATCTCCAGGCAGATTTGAATTATCAGCATGTTTCCGTAATTCCTTTGAATGATGCCAATACGGTGTTTTCTAAAAAAGTCGACCTTCTCCAGCTAAATCTTCAGTGGACAATGAAATTGAATAACAAGTTGTCACTGGCCATTTTTGGCGGGGTTGACAATCTGCTGAACCGATCCTATTCGCTCGGGAATGATCTTAATGCTTTTGGAAGCCGGTACTTTAACCCTGCGGCAGAACGAAACTACTTTGGTGGGATACGAATATTATTTAATCAACCCGGAAGGGTTCGAAGCGAAAATCAATAAGCCCCCACATTTGATTATCATAGAACTGTGTAGGGTACTCTGTTTGAAATGCTTCTTTCAGTCCAAACCGAACAATTTCCACGTTCCCGATGGTTTGGGGGAAAATCGTTCCAACGGCAGGAGGCTCATAATCATACCAATTAATCGTATTGATGGTGAGCATGTAGGATTTTCCGGCGGTTAGATCAACCGGCTCATCAATAAATACTTCCTGGTAAATGTTTTCAAAATACTGTATTTCCCAGAATTGAATGATTTCTTTCGAAAAGGCATCCCACAGGGTGATCTTATAGGTGGCTGTTTTAGGTAATACGCCGGTGATGGATTGAAACTGACCATCGACCCGGGGTATAAATTCATAGCCCATTTCAAATCTGCCCAATTCGTTTTGTACGGTATCACGGATAGCCAGGGGGCGTGCAACCTCAACAATAGGATATTCACCAGTGAGTTCGGGTAATTCTATTCCGTCATTGCATGATGCAAAAAAACCAGCAGCAACCAGGGCTATCACCCCACAAACCCACTTCAAATTCTTCATTCCTTTCTGCTTCTTCCTAAAAATTTAAATGCATCAACCATCATATAGGTTCCTGTGATGCCGGTAACCCCGCCGGTAATAAGCAATACCTGTCCGAGACTGTCATTTTCCCTTCCCAGCATCAATCCTCCTGCAATGGTCACCGTGTATCCAATTGTCGCAATGAGGATGCCTTTCTGAAATTTTGTCCGGGATTTTTCCAGATTCAGGTTGATATTATCCACTTCTGCCTGTAAGTGTATGATCTCTTGTTTGAGCGAGTCCAGTCGATCCTGGGTTTGAGACATTACTGGCCCAGCCACAAATAATAATATGATCGTTGTAAGCACAAGCTGTATTTTCATATCACCAAATTAAATCATTCCGTGATGTTTGAAAATATTTGAGACACTAATTTATTGTTGATTGAATAACCGAAAGACAATTCACCGGGTGCTACTCAAGCCATGACTTAAAATTGGGCACCCGTGAGCGGCTGACGATCAGGTGATCACCCGTTCCGGTTTTTGTAAAGATTTGAAGACGATTACCGTTGATTTGACGGATCTCGCGAATGGCCTGCAATTGTACAATTGCCGACCGGTTCACTCTGAAAAACATATCGGGATCCAGCAGATCCTCCAGTTGTTCCAGCGTATGATCGATCAGGAATTTTTTACCTTCAAGATCTGTAAGATAGCAAAGCTTGTCATCGGCAAAGAAATGGTCAATTTCCGGGGTTTCCCTGAAATACATACGCTGCCCTGCTTTCACCAGGAAACGTTCTTTGAACTTGCGCTTGGATAGGATAGTTTGAATTAGTTCACGGGAAATAAAAGGGGTCTGACTTTTCTGGACATTAAAAAATTTGTCCAGTGCCTTTTTAAGGTCTTCCGTTGAAATAGGCTTCAACAGATAATCAATGCTATTCAGACGAAACGCGTCAATCGCGTACTCATCGTAAGCTGTTGTGAATATTACCGGGTTATTGAACTGAATTTGATTGAATATCTCGAAGCTTTTACCATCGGCAAGCTGGATATCCAACAGGATCAGGTCGATGGATTCGTGATTTTTCTGAAGAAACCGGACGGCTTCCTTAATGGTATCCAGGGGTCCGTGAATTTCAATAGACGGATCATACGTGTTGACCATTTCCTGCAGGCGTTCTGCAGCCAGTTCCTCATCTTCAACGATTAGAATTTTCATCTTCAACGTCCAAAATAGGTATTTTTACAACGAATTTCCCATCAGATTGAACGATTACCGCATTTTCTCCACATAAAAACTCATAGCGCTGTCGAATATTTCTGAGTCCGGTATTGGTTGACTCCTCAGGGACCGGTTTCAACTGAACGTTATTTTCCACTACATAATATTCTCCATTTCGAAACAATCTGATTTGGAGCGGGTCTGCTTTCGAGACAATATTATGTTTGATTGCGTTTTCAATGAGCATCTGCAGCGTTGCCGGAGCGATATAGTTTTGCCCGACGGTGTTCTCAATCTCATTTTGAATTTGCAGATTTTCACCGAAACGAATTTTTAGAAGAAATATATAGGCATCAAGGAACTCCAGTTCGGATTTGAGTGGAACCACCTTGCTGGTTTGGTTATTGAGCAGGTAGCGATATACCTTGCTTAATTGTTGAATAAACTTTGAAGCAGTGTCAGGATCTTTGTGTACCAGTGTATTGAGTACATTGAAACTATTGAATAGAAAATGTGGATTTACCTGATTACGCAAAGCTTCAAAGCGGGCTTCAGCCGTTTCTTTGAGCAAACCTTCTTTTTCAAGCTGGTTGACACGACTCTGATTCATGAAATAAACAATCGCATTAACACAGTGCAGAAACAGGTTAACCCTGAATGCGAAACCAAGTGATAATTTTAATGTAAGAAAGGCATCTTCTGATAGCTGGTGAGTGATCTGAAGTATTCCGGTGACGGCAAACCCAATCATCAAAACCCAAAAAAGGCTGATCAGATAGAACTTAAGTAATGGATGAACACGGATCGACTGAAGTATTGACAGTCGTTTTTCGATGAGCCGGTTTCCTTCCCATATCAGATATACCATGCCGAGGATTATTCCGAAGAATAACAGCGGACTCGGTCGAAACCCGAATAATTTATCCCCTTCCGTAAACAGTATATTCAGGTAGGAATATACAGCCAGTAGCAGGATAAAAAGATATCTGTATGGATTTGTGAACATAATTGAAATTAAAAATAGGGAAAAGCGCGGATTGACCGCGCTTTTCCCATATTTTCATTTTGATTAAAGTGCAGTGTCGATAGGCAGTAATATGCCATCAATCACATGTATCACACCATTAGTTGACAATACGTCTGTTGATGTAACAGTTGGATCAGCAACATCTGGATCTTTATCAGTAAGTGTCACTGTAGCTCCCACGTTGATCGTGAAATCTCCACCTTGCAGAGTAGAAGGCATTAATCCATCAGAAAGATCTGAAGAGAATACTCTTCCCTGCAATACATGGTATGTAAGTACGGCCGACAATGTACCGTCGCCCAGAAGGGGATCGATGTCTTCCGGACCATCTACACCCAGTGCAGTATACAACGCCTGGAATGCGTCATTGGTAGGAGCAAATACAGTAAAAGGTCCGTTAGGCGATGCTACAGCATCAACTAAACCTGCTTCAGTAAGGGCTGCGGCAAGATCTGAAAAACCAGCTGCTACGGCTACACCTACGATGTCGGCACTTGCAGGTACCAGGGTTCTGTTGATCACATGTACCACACCATTGTCCTGATCGATATCTGTAGCAACCACTTGTGAATTTCCGTTGATGAAAACTCCGTTGGCGTTGTTAGTCAGGTAAAAATCACCGCCAAGTGAAGAAACTGTGGTAGCGAATCCTCCAGCAGTGCTGGGTAGGTCAGCTGCCTTCACTTCTGAACCTAATACGTGATAGGTAAGAATCGGAGTAAGATCATCTGCAGTCAATCCCTCGAGGGAAGTAATGTTGGCAGCAGCGAACGCGTCATTATCGGGCGCGAAAACTGTCAGTTCTGCTTCCGGATCAATCAAAGTTTCAAGTAGTCCGGCAGTTACAACAGCTTCAGTAAGAATTGAGAAGTTTTTGTTGAAATACGCAGGTTCAACAACTGTATTTACAATGCTCAATTCAAGTTCAGGAACCAGAACTGCATCCACGATGTGGATAATACCGTTGCTGGCATCTACATCTGCTGTAGTTACGTTTGCACCGTTTACGGTTACACCACCGCCGGCTACACCGAAGGTAAGGATATCATTTGCCGACAGAGCTGTTGTCGCCGTAAGTCCGTTGGTAATGTCACCTGAAGCAACACGTGCACCTGAAAGAACATGGTTCAAAAGGATTCGACGAACAACTGCGTCAGGAATATCATCTGCGCTTGTTTGTCCAACAACCCCCAACAAGCTTGCAAACGCTGCATTAGTGGGAGCAAATACTGTAAAGTCACCATCGTTGCTTAATAATTGAACGAGGTCTGGGTTTCTTTCAAGAAGGTCAACCAGGATACTTAGATCTGCGTTGCCCTGTGCGATTTCAACGATGCTGTCGTCATTGACATTCATTCCGCCGTCATCATCGTCGCCGCATGCGCTAAGTACAACAATCATTGTACCCATCAGCATCATAGACAAAAGTGATTTAAATTTTTTCATGACTCTGTAATGTTTTAGTTTTTAAAAATTGATTCAGTGCTTTGGATGTTATAACTTCTATTTTGGCAGATGTTCCCGGCTTAAAGGAGTGAGTTGCATATATTCCGGAGTGAATGGGATAAATAGGGGTGTGAACATGTATTTCATGTATATGCACTTTTACCTGTGGAGCAGAATGTTTAGATTGGGATAAAAAAAGAGACTCTATGAAATATTCGAATATACTGTTGTCCGGTCTGATGCTTTTATCTGTTAGCCTTTATGGTCAGACCAAGCCTGAAGAGACTGAAGTCTGGGAGCCGGAACCTCCGGTTGTCAATACCATGGGTGAAATTCCCTCTGATGCGATTGTTTTATTTTCTGAAGAAAAGGGGCTTAGCGCATGGGAATCGACAAAAGGGGGCGAACCTGGATGGATAGTAGAAGGAGATCACTTTACAGTAAAGCCCGGTACAGGTATGATCCGTACCAGGGATAGTTTTGGCAGTATTCAATTGCATATCGAGTGGCGTGCACCGGAAAAAGTGGTTGGGGAAGGCCAGGGCAGGGGAAATAGTGGTGTTTTTCTAATGGGCAGATATGAGGTTCAGGTACTTGATTCCTATAATAACAGAACCTATTCCAACGGACAGGCTGGCAGTGTTTACAAGCAACATATCCCGCTCGCAAACGCAACACGACCACCAGGTGAGTGGCAGGTCTACGATATTGTATTCATCGCACCATCTTTCAATTCCGATGGATCCCTGGATACACCCGCCCGTGTAACGGTGTTTCATAACGGTGTTTTGCTACAGCATGATGTGGAGCTGAAGGGGCCTACAGAGTACATTGGCCAGCCGGTATATAAGCCTCATCCGGATGCATTGCCCCTGGAATTACAGGATCACTCGAATCCTGTAAGTTTCAGAAATATCTGGATCAGAAAACTATAATGAAAAGGGCGTCCTGTCAGGCGCCCTTTAATATTTTATCAATCTCATCCAGTTCATCACTGGTAAATGAAGTGTTCTTCAGTGATTCAAGATTCTGGTCAAGCTGACCAACAGAACTTGCGCCAATCAGTACGGATGTCACAACCGGATCCCTGAGAAGCCATGCAATCGCCATCTGTGACAATTCCTGTCCGCGATTTTTCGCAATCTCATTCAGTGCCCGTATGACCGGGACCATTTTCCCGACTTCATCCTTTTCCAGGTAGGTCATACTTTTACCTGCCCGGGAATCTGCAGGAATTCCGTCGATATATTTGGAAGTGAGCATGCCCTGCGCCAGGGGTGAAAATGCAATAAGCCCGGTGCCGTTTGACCGAAGTGTTTCAAGCAGGCCGTCTTCAACCCATCGATCGAACATGGAATACCTCGCCTGGTGAATCAGGCATGGTGTGCCCAGTTTATTGAGAATATCAAATGCCTTTTGAGCTTCATCAGCCGGATAATTCGAAATGCCGATATATAACGCCTTGCCCTGACGAACAATTTGGTCCAGTGCGCCCATTGTTTCTTCCAGCGGAGTGTCGGGGTCAGGTCTGTGATGGTAGAAAAGGTCGACATAGTCGAGCCCCATACGCTTCAGACTTTGATCCAGGCTTGCAATCAGATATTTGCGCGAACCCAGGTTTCCGTACGGACCAGGCCACATATCAAAACCAGCTTTGCTTGAAATAAACAGCTCGTCGCGATATCCTTTAAAATCATGGCGTAGAATGGTCCCGAAATTCTCTTCCGCCGACCCGAATGGGGGTCCGTAATTATTGGCCAGGTCGAAATGCGTAATACCCCGGTCAAATGCCCGGCGGATGATCATACGTCCTTTGTGCAGGTCATCAATAAATCCGAAGTTATGCCACAGTCCAAGCGAAATATTGGGAAGCAGAATGCCGCTATTTCCACATCGCCTGAATGACTCCTGGTCATACCGGTTGGAAGCAGGCAGATAGGGGGTAATGCCTGATTTGTCGTTTATATGTAACTCCATCTTTTCAATAGTTTGAAAGGTATTGCCTCACTTTTTCACTTACCTGCTTGCCGGTAAAGCCAAATTTCTCGTCGAGGACTCCCGCTGGGGCAGAATATCCGAAGTGATCCAGACCAACTGCTTTGCCTTTTGGTCCGACAAGTGTCAGTAAATTATCCGGCAATCCCGCTGTAAGTCCGAATACAGGCACATTATCAGGAATCACTTCCTTTTGATATGCCTGGGGCTGTGTTCTGAACAGACCTTCAGAAATCGCACTCACGATCTGTACTTTCAACCCATCTGCTTCACGTAAAATTTCTGCGGCATCTACCAGGGTCGAAACCTCAGAACCATTGGCAACCAGAATGATGTCTGGATTTTCATCCCGTGTAACAATATACGCTCCTTTTTTTGCACCCTGTGCGGCCTCATAGCGACTCATGGAGCCATCGACAGGAAGGTCCTTAATATTCTGACGGGAGAAGATCAGGGCGGTAGGGGAGTCTGTATTGGCAAGTGCCATTTCCCATGCCACCGTCGTCTCCACTGCATCCGCTGGACGAAGAGCAAGCAGACTCATTTTATGGGAATGGTTTTTTAACTTTTCAAGCAGCCTGATCTGCGCTTCCTGTTCTACCGGCTGGTGTGTCGGTCCATCTTCCCCGACGCGGAAAGCATCGTGGGTCCAGACGTATTTCACCGGTAACTGCATCAAAGCAGCCAGACGGATGGCAGGTTTCATGAAATCAGAAAATACGAAGAATGTAGCCACCACCGGTATTACACCGCCATGCAATGCCAGTCCGTTCGCGATTGCTGCCATTGTTAACTCGGCAACACCGGCCTGCAGGAAAGCACCCTGGAAATTCCCTTTCGTGAATGAAGTTGTCTTCTTGAGAAAACCGTCGGTCTTATCTGAGTTTGACAAGTCTGCCGACGAGACGATCATATTTCCAACCTTTTCTGCAAACATGGAAAGTACCGTGCTGGATGCGTTCCTTGTGGCAATATTCGGTTTTTGTTCAACCTGGCTGAAATCAAGAACGGGAGCATCACCGCTCAGATACTGGTCAAGCAGACCGGCTTTTTCGGGGTTTGCCGATGCCCAGCCGTTGTATTCCTCATTTTTACGTTTGACATAGGCGCGTTTTTCATCAAGAACGCTGGCATAGTATTCAGCTACATCGTCGAATATTCTGAATGGATCTTCCGGATCACCTCCCAGGTTGGATACAGTTTTCGCAAAGGATGCCCCTGCACCGGTTAATGGCTGTCCGTGCGTATGGTAATTTGCTTCCATACTGCCGCCTTCTTCATCGACTGCGCCTTTACCCATAATGGTCTTTCCGATGATCAGGAATGGTTTTTCTTTTTCATCACCGGCGGCTTTCAGCGCACTTCTGATCTGTGCATGATCATGCCCGTCAATCGTCATTACGCGCCAGCCCCATGCTTCATACTTTGCGGCCGTATCTTCATTTGTTACATCCTCTGTGGCTGATGACAGCTGTAGATCATTTGAATCAAAGAACATAACCAGGTTGGATAACCCCAGGTATCCCGCGATCCGGCCTGCACCCTGGCTGATCTCTTCCTGAATACCACCATCGGATATGTAGGCATATGTCTTGTGCGCCATCCAGTCGCCGAAGCGGGCAACCAGAAAACGTTCTGCAATGGCAGCACCCACAGCCATTGCATGGCCCTGACCCAGTGGTCCTGAAGTATTTTCAATGCCGCGTTCAACATCCACTTCCGGGTGTCCGGGGGTCGGGCTGCCCCATTGCCGGAAGTTTTTCATATCGTCGATGGAATACTTTCCCTGAAATGAAAGAACTGCGTACAACATGGCCGACATATGGCCCGGATCAAGAAAGAAGCGGTCGCGGTAGGGCCACCGCGGATTATCCGGATCAAAGTTCATGAATTCTGAATACAGGATCTGTACAAAATCTGCTCCTCCCATGGGGCCTCCGGGATGACCGGAATTTGCCTTTTCGACCATGGCAGCCGAAAGAATTCGGATGTTATCTGCAGCTCTTAGTTGAATGTCGTTTTGCATGTTTGTTTGCTCTGTCTGGGGATTTAATTATTTCGTTGGTGAAATTACGATTCCTGCTGATGTATCCCAAGGGAGCTGAAATATTTGTAACGATAAATGCGATTACCTGTGGGTTGTATTTGCACTAATTTCGGCTTGTGTGTAACTTGAGCCCATAATCAAATACTATTGTATGTTTACTTCCGAAGATCAGCAACAGATAGACCAACTTGGAATTTCTCATTCAGATATTGAAAAGCAATTGGTGCAGTTCAGGAATGGTTTTCCACCGTTGCCCATTGTAAAGAATGTTTCGGAAGGAGATGGAATTCACAAAATTCAGGAATCCGACCGGGAGGAGTTGATCGGGCTTTATGAAACTGCCTGTGAAAATCTTCAGGTCCAAAAATTCGTACCTGCGTCAGGAGCCGCCTCAAGGATGTTCAAAGCATTGTATGAATTCGTGGCGGATGATAATGCCAGCCTCGGCACCCATAAGGATGTGAAAGCATTTTTCGAAGGTATCAACAAATTTGCGTTCTATTCAGACTTGAGGAAAGTGCTTCAGGAAAATGGCAAAGATCTGGATGCGCTGATTGCAGGCGGTGAATACAAAACAGTTTTAAATTATCTTTTGGATGAGCAGGGCCTTAATTACGGCTTTCTGCCAAAAGGTCTTATAAAATTCCACCAGTACGATTCATATTCAAGAACAGCTGCCGAGGAGCATTTGGTGGAAGCTGCCCAATATGCTGTTTCAAAGGGGCGTCAGGTATACCTTCATTTTACGGTTTCACCCCAACATACAGAATTGTTCAGGGCCCATTTGAACGAAGTTAAAGGGGCATACGAAAATGAATTTAATGTTACCTACCATATTGAATACAGTATTCAGGACCCTGCCACCAATACTATCGCCGTAGGGTTTGATAATGAGCCATTCAGGGATGAGAATGGCAGACTCCTCTTCCGGCCTGCGGGGCATGGGGCGCTGCTATCGAATCTTAATAAACTGGATAGCGATATCGTACTTGTAAAGAATATAGACAATGTGGTGCCCGACAGGCTCAAGGCCGATACCATTACCTATAAGAAACTTTTAGGAGGATTACTCATTCGTTATCAGCGCAAGATTTACAGCTTCATGGAGGCACTGGAGAGTCAGCCCGATCCTGCTGATGATTTTGTGAATGAAGTAGTTAAATTTTTACGTGAAGAAGTCTTTTATCAGGTTGCACCCACGTTTAACAATTTGACCAATAAGGAAAAGCGACAGGTGCTCATCCATATCTTGAACAGGCCTATACGTATTTGCGGGATGGTGGTGAATACGGGAGCTACAGGCGGAGGTCCTTTCTGGGTTCGAAATGAAGACGGAAGTTCATCACTTCAAATTGTGGAGACAGCGCAGATGAACCTGGATGATCCGAAGGTTAAAACACTACTGGAAGACGCGAATTATTTCAATCCGGTAGACGTGGTCTGCGGACTCAGGGATTATAAGGGACAGCCTTTTAATTTAATGAAATACAGGGATGATAATACGGGTATCATCACCGAAAAATCCCAGGGTGGCAAAAGTCTTAAGGCGCTTGAACTGCCCGGCTTATGGAATGGTTCCATGGCCGACTGGTTAACTGTTTTTATGGAAGTACCTGCGGTTACTTTTAATCCCGTTAAGAGCGTGAACGACCTGATGTCTGATGAACATCAGTAAAAGGATCATTTATTTTTAATTTCTCCGTCCCACTCGGAAATGCCTTTTGCCAGGTTATACAAAGGACCTTTAAAGCCCAGTTCCTCCAGGATCCTGCATGCTTTAGCCGAACGTGCACCGCTTCGGCAATAGATCAGGTACGTCTTACTTTTATCCATGGTTTTTGCCTTATCCTCAAATGATTCATTATTGAAGTCAACGAAAATGCTGGCGCCGGGGATATATCCTTCCTGGATCTCCTGTGGTGTTCGAACATCAATGATCACCGCACCGGGTTCTTTCATGATTCTTTTGAATTCATGATTTAAAATATTCTGATACATAGCTTTTTTTGTTTCTATATTACTAGATAAATACCTTTATTTCAAAGCGTTATTATACTTAATCTTACCTGCCTCATTGTGAGGTGTTTTCGTCATAAAATTCTGCCAGTTCTTTTATGAAAATATTCTTTGGATCTTTAAATATTTTACTTCCTATGGTGATTGCCTCATTATGATGCAGGCTGTGCTCACGGGTTAGAATATCCTCTATCAGGTCCTGGTGGGTGTCTTCCAGGTTAAGGTGTGCCAGGGCATTATTTAAAAGATACAGGTCCTGATCATCACCGAGGATGGTCGTAAGTAAGGATATTTCCCTGTTCAGATCCTGAATAAATACCGGGGGTTCGGGGAATAAAAGACACTGATACTGTAAATCCTTACTGCGCTTTCGCCATTCATGGAAATGTTCTGACTCTCCGGTGGTTTTGGTAGCTGAAAAAGCCGCACGTGCAGCACCATAGGTTTTTGAAATACCCTGCAACAAATCCGACGGATCATCTACATAAAATGGTTCATAAGACCTTTGAAATTCCAGTAATCGCGATTCGGTTTTGCTGAGACGCTTAATAGCGGCCCCGGAAAGTATTTCCTTCCTGTTGTTCAGATATTCAACAACGGGCATGAATACAGCCGGGGATAAAAGTGATCCATACTTTTCCCTTACTTTTTGAAGAGCATCCATGGCGGAAGAACTGTCGCGCAGGGCGGAAATCTCTTTCCCGATAGAGGATAGTTGTTGATTGTATTTTTTAGTATTTGGGTGAGAGCCAGCTGCTTTGAGCCATCCTCTTATTTTTTTTAGTGATTTTCGCGTTTCATGAACTACCGGGTGTACAACATTTTCATGACTCGTTTTAAGTAATTGGAGTGAATTGGTAAGTTCGGAAAGTATAAGTTGATCGAAAAAACTGTAGGCCGACTCCATATATTCAGTTTACAAAAAGCCTGACAGTTACCTGCCAGGCTGTTCCCATTGATTGATTTGTTTGCTTCATTCCACCATTACCTTACGGCTGATGTGTTGTACTCCTGTTTTATGAGGCATATAAATAGTAAGTATACCCTTGTCCAGTGAAGCATGAATCCTGTCCTGGTCAATGGCATCGGCAATTTCAAATGATCGCTCACTTAATCTTCCCGGTACTTCCTGATGAATAAGTTCATCCTGTTGAGTTCTTTTTCTTTCAGCTTTTACCTTAATGATATCATTTTTCAACTCAATGGTGATGTCTTCCTTCGAAAATCCCGGCATGGTAAGTTCAATCTTATACTCGTCTTCGGCTTCAATGATATTGGCCATTGGTTTGGTTAACCATCTGTCATCGAAGGCACTCCTCCCCATAAAATGCCCGTAGTCAATAAAATGTCCATAACTATCCCCGATCCGGTGAAACGGGTTATTTCGAATATGCAGCGGTAACATGATAACCTCCTTTTATTTATGAAAATATACAAAGGAACTCAGTCGGATTCGTTGACCTGCATCAAGGATTGCAATGATGCTGGTCATAAGTGTTTACATACTTTACGCTGAACTTAGTGGAAAGAATAAATTATGGAATATTATCACGCCAGGGAATTTGCCGGGTTATCCTATGAGGAGGTATTGGCGCTTGTTCCCGAAGCACTGAAGAAGGAAGGGTTCGGAGTGCTAACTGAAATTGATGTGGCCCGTGTTATGAAGGAAAAGCTTGACAAAGACCTGCGGCCCTACAAAATATTGGGCGCCTGCAATCCCAACTTTGCCTATCAGGCCTTATCGTTGGAGAATAAGATCGGAACGATGTTGCCCTGCAATGTGGTTGTGCAGGAGCTTGAGAATGGTAACACTGAAGTTGCAGTAGTTGATCCGATGGGCTCAATGCAGGCGGTGGAAAATGAAGGCCTTGCAGAAGTGGCGGCAGAAGTTCAGGAGCGGTTAAAGCGCGTATTGGATCACATTTAATTATTTCAGTGAATAATCCCTCAGGATGGTAGAGGTGAGGTACGATGTTTCAGCGCCATCGTTTTTATCTATTTCAATCTGTAAATTATCAAATTGGTATTCGCCAAGACCCTTGCAGAACCACCGGAATTGTTCTATGCGCTCATTCTGATAGTAATAGATGCTTAACGTACGCAAACACCTTCGGTTGCCGAAGCGTGTTTCCATAGAAGGCAGGCCGCCTAAAATATAGTGCTCATAGGGTATTATTCCATCCCGGGAAGAAACCATGAATTGTGCATCCTGTGGTTCATTGATGTATTCGAGGCTGAGGTATTTATATGAACCTGCGGTGTAGATCCATCCATCTTCTGCCGGGTAGAGGTAATCCCGTCCGAGATCTACACTGTCCGGCACCAATTCAAGTTTATCAATGTAGTAACAACAGGTATCCACGCGCCAGTAAACTTCGGTTTCAGCAAAAAGATCCCCTGAAGAATTATAAAAGTATTTGTCAAATTCCCAATAGTTGTCGACCTCCAGCGGAAGGAACTCTGAAAGATCAGTTTCCACGACATCTGCAGAATTGTCATCATCTGAACAAGATAAACAACAGCATATGACAACAAGGAATAGAAAGGTGCCTCTATAGTAACGCATGAATTCCAGGTTCAATACCCGGTAAAAAGTAAAAATGATGCATTCTCTGCAAAAAAATATCTATAAAGTACAATTGTACCAGTTGAATTAGATAAAATTTAAGGTGAAATCCAAATTCATTAAAGCTTATTCATGCCCTTCCATACCAGAAATGCCGGGTACCTGACCGGGCATATCCTCGGTCCATGTACGCACCGGTGCTGATTTTTTGTCCGGAAATACCTGGTCAAGGGTTGTCGCATCATAGAGCCGTCCGTTCATCATTACCTTCTCGATACCCCGTGTATTCCGGATATTTTCCAGCGGATTTTTGGAAAGGATTAAAAGGTCAGCCTGTTTCCCTGGTTCAATGGAACCCACCTCCTGATGCAACCCAATCGATTCAGCGCCCATTATGGTTGCTACTTTGAGTGCTTCATGTGCAGACATTCCGCCGGACTGTATAGACCATAGCTCCCAGTGGTAGCCAAGACCCTGGAGCTGCCCGTGGCTCCCTACTCCCGCACGTCCTCCGGCCTTCACGATCGAATTTACTTCAGCAGCCAGTGGTTTAAATACATGCTCTTCATCCATGAACCATCCGCCAGGTCCGGGACCAGTGCCTGCTCCGCGTCTCCTTGTCTTACTGTCGATTTCAGAATGAGGAGTAAAATAATTCAATTGTTGGTCGTCATGTGGATTTTCACGGGTATAGTAATAGTTTTCCGCCCATGGTCCGCCATAGGCTACCAGAAGTGTTGGGGTGTACGCCGTATTGGAAAAAGCGATTAATTCAATCGCATCATCATACAATGGAAAAATGGGGAAGGAGTGTTCATGTCCGGGGTATCCATCAATGATTTGCGTGAGATTTTGCTTGAAATTCAGGGAGCCTTCTGTGGTTGGCATGATCTCCTGTTCCCGGCAAGCCATGATAATCCATTGACGCTGCTGCCTGTTTCCGGCCACGTACATCTTGATGGTTTTGGTATCATAATAGGACGAATACCTGGAAACAAGTTTTCGGGCGTGATCCAGGTTCTCAATTTGCTCCTGCCAGAACATACCCGGCCCGGTGGAGTAAATCCTCGGCCCAAGCATTTTTCCCGCCTTTACCCTGTCTTCATACGTTAGAATATCTGTAGTGGAAGTCTGAGGATCGCGAACAGTTGTTACACCAAACGCCAGGTTTGCCCAGAATTGCCAGGCTTCCGGTTTGTGTATATCCCAGGCCGGTCTGACGTGAGCATGGGTATCCACAAACCCCGGAATGATCGTTTTTCCTGTTACATTCATTCGTTCAGTGTCCCCTGAAACCTCAAAACTTCCGGAGGGACCGACATTTTTAATGCGGTTATTTTCAACCAGCAGCCACCCATTTTCGATGATCTCATCACCATTCATGGTGATAATCCTCGCGCCTGTTAACAGTAATTTGCCAGCGGGCAAATCCCGTTTCGCCGTTACCCGGATACGGAATTCCTCCGGTGAATATTGAAGGGTGTCCTTGTTTAACTTTTTGTTCTCTTCCTCAAAATTTGTGGCTACCGTTTCACGCATCGATTTCAACTGCATTGCAGAATCGAGGTCATAGATAATGTGCGCATTGCCGATTGACCAGTGCACCTTTGTCATATCCTTTGAGAAAGCCAGAAACTGTCCGCCGATATCGGAGAGCTTTTGAACAGGAAAGGACGCTTTATCCCCCTTGGAAACATTGATGGTTTGCGTTTCGCCTCCCACCATCGGGATAGTGAGCAGATACATATCGTTGTAGACCTGAGCGACGGCTCTTGATTCATCATGGCCAATGATGATGCGGGAGGCCTCGAGTGGGCTTTGGGAGCCGGGTGGGGTTGTGCCAACAACCTTCACATGTTTCTTTTCATCTGAACCATCCCATCGTATGGACAGGAGTGTACCATCATTGTTATTCAGATAAATTCTGTCGGGGTTACGGGAAAAATGTGGAAACTCACGCCGATAGGTGTAATCTATCAGTGTGGCGGTCCCGCCGTCTGCACTGATCCAGATGAGTTCCCGTCCGGTTCCGGGCGCACGCTGGTTGAGGGATTTCTGAAAATTCACAGCCGGTCCGCGAAGTGCAACAATCCGCTTGCCGTCAGGCGACCAGGCCGGAGTTTCGTAGATGGCATTTTCACGGGTCAACTGTACAGGTTGACCAGCCTTTTTACCGCTAATGAGAGTTTTATAAATATGGCCAACCCCATCATTCCAGGTAGTATATGCAATCCAGGTGCCGTCGGGCGACCATACGGGCTGTGCCTGGATAAACTCCTGGTTCGTAAGCCTGCGTGGAATTTTTTCGTTCAGATCCATGACATACAGACGATCCAGGGAAGTGAAAGCCAGTTTCGACCCATCTGGTGATGGAATTGCATCCCTTATTTGCTTTACGATGAATTCACTGCTGTCGGGAATCGGGTATTCAAATTGCAACTCCGGTCCGAGCTCAATGGTTGTATTGATGCTGAAGGGGATTTCTACGGCTTGTCCGCCGGAAACCGGGATTCGCCAGATTTTACCTCCATAGGAGGCAACTAATTCCTTCGAATCAGGGGTGAATGACATTCCCGGTAAGGCATCCCGGGTTCCCCGCGATTCCTGATCATCTCGCTGAACAGGATAGGCGAGCCAACGCTCCACACCGGATTCGAGATCCCGGATGATGAGGCCTGTCTGAGCTTCATAGCGGGTTCCGTATACAAGCCACTTACCGTCCGGTGAAGGTGTGGGACGAATTCCCGACCCTTCCCGGAACGACATCACTTCGTTTTTACCTGTTTGACGATCATATCTTCCGATCTGAAATTGCGGAAAAATGGCATTGTATTGCCAGTCGCCCTCACGTTGGGCATACCAAATAAAGCGGTCTGAATTGCCAAAGGCTGCACCGGTCATTTTTATATTTCCGGGTTCTGACATTAATTCCACGCCTGTTCCGCCATCCACATGATACATCCATAATTTTAGAGTGCCGCTTCTGAATCCTGCTTTGGAGGCAAGGATATATTGGCCGTCGGGTGACCATTCCGGACTTTGATAACGGTTCGTATTACCATTAGTAACCGCCTTATCCTCGCGCGTTTCGAGATCAATGATCCAGATATTTTCGCCGCCGCTTTTATCGGAGGTAAAAACTACCTTCTTGCCGTCGGGGGAAAAGCGTGGCTGACTGTCGAATTGCATTCCTGAGGTGAGTTGCTCAGCAGATCCTCCGGAAAATGGCAACAGATACAGATCCCCAAGGAAGTCGAAAACCACCTGAGTTCCATCGGGGTGAATATCCAGACTTAGCCAGCTTCCCTGGTTTGTGCTTATCGAAAATTCCCGGCCAGGTTCAAGCGGCAGGTCTTCGTTTGATTTCTGGATTGAGTCTGATTTTTCCTGTGAATAGGATATTGATGCACACAGAAAGGTAAGTACGAGTAGTAGTGGTTTCTTCATGGATGTTCAGATGCGTTTCCCTGAAAATAACCAATGACATACGTATTTTTTCGAAAAATGTGATGGACGGAAAAAATAAGGCAGACTTCATAGAGTTTCGAAGTTTTGCCCTGAATGCAGCCCGAATATATTTAAACTCCCTGTGAAACCTAAGTGGTTAAATGCTGCCGGGGTTTTGCCAGCTTTTTATGAATATCATACCCATATTGTTTTTTTCTTTGTCGCCGATTCCCGAAATTTTAGTAAACACAGGAATCGGCTGACCTCGTAAAATCTTGAAATAATTCAACGCCGCAAATTAGGAATTATAATACGATGACAAATTATATAAAAGAAATACACACATCTGAAGGAACACGAAAAATTGCAGACCTGGGTTCGGTCACAGGTATTGACCGGCTTCCGTTCTCTATTCGTATTTTGCTTGAAAATGTAATGCGGAATATCGACGGACTTGGAATTACAGAGGATCATTACACTATTCTGTCAGGTTGGGATTCGCAGGGAACCGACAGTGACATTCCCTATAAACCCGCCCGGGTGTTGATGCAGGACTTTACAGGAGTTCCGGCAATTGTTGATATCGCTTCCATAAGGTCTGAAGTAATCCGAAAAGGTAAAGATGGTTCGAAAATCAATCCACTTATTCCTGTGGATCTGGTTGTGGATCATTCGGTCCAGGTGGATTTTTTCGGAACAGAAGATGCCTATGAAAAGAACGTGGCTAAAGAATATGAGCGTAACCACGAACGCTATTCTTTACTGAAATGGGGGCAGAATTCCTTTGATAATTTTGGTGTGGTACCACCGGGCATGGGTATCTGTCATCAGGTAAACCTGGAATATCTAGCACAGGGGGTGGTGGATCGGGATGGTTGGTTGTTTCCTGATACGCTGGTTGGTACAGACTCACATACGCCCATGGTGAACGGTATTGGTGTACTGGGTTGGGGAGTAGGAGGTATCGAAGCAGAAGCAGCAATGCTGGGTCAACCGATTTATTTTACTTGTCCGCAGGTTATCGGACTTGAATTAACAGGACGTCTGGGTGAAGGCATAACGGCGACCGACATGGTGCTGGCCATTACAGAATTACTTCGAAAATACGGAGTGGTTGGTAAATTCGTCGAGGTTTTTGGGGACGGCCTTGATCACCTGACAGTTCCGGACAGGGCTACAATTTCAAACATGTCTCCGGAATTTGGATGTACGGCCACCTATTTTCCGATTGATGATCAGACTATCGACTACATGCGGCGTACAAACCGGCCGGATGAAGTGATCGAGCGAGTGATCTCCTATACCCGGAAAAACCATCTCTGGAGAACCGGAAATGAAGAAATTGAGTATAGTGACGTGATCTCCATGGATTTGTCAAGCCTTGAGCCAACGGTTTCGGGACCTAAAAGACCTCAGGATAAGATACTGGTTCGAAACCTGAAGGAGAAATTCTACGAGCTTATCAACAAAGAGTACGACCATCGGAAAAAGGCCGCGGAGAGTGCTCCGGAATCCAACTGGCTTGGCGAAGGAGGATCACTTACTGAATTCGTACATGCAGAAAATCAAATCCAAAAAGTACGGTCGGCACGTGTGAAATATAATGGAGAAGAATTTGTTCTGCACGACGGTTCAATTGTCATTGCAGCGATCACCAGTTGTACCAATACCTCAAACCCGAGTGTAATGGTGGGTGCCGGACTGGTGGCGCGGAAAGCCAGGGAAAAGGGACTGAATGTGAAGCCTTGGGTAAAGACCTCCCTGGCGCCCGGTTCTAAGGTCGTTACACGATATCTTGAACGGTCGGGACTGGATAAGGCACTTGAAGAGATGCGGTTCAATACGGTAGGCTACGGATGTACATCCTGTATTGGCAATAGCGGGCCGCTTCCCGAACCCATCGCAAAGGCAGTTACCGAACATGAACTGAATGTTTCTTCTGTACTATCGGGGAACCGGAATTTTGAAGCTCGTGTGCATCCCCAGGTCCGCATGAATTTTCTTGCCTCACCGATGCTGGTGGTGGTTTATGCCATTGCAGGACGTGTTAACATCGATCTGATGACCGAACCCATAGGATATGATATGGACGACGTCCCGGTCTTTATGAAGGATATCTGGCCAACCATGAAGGAGATTCAGGAAGTGATGAAAACTTCAATATCCCGTGAAGATTTCGCGCAAACCTACAGTGTAATCTTTGACGGTGAAGCACAATGGCAGGATCTGCCGGCGCCTTCCGGACTGGACTATCGTTGGAGCGATGATTCAACCTACATCAAGGAAGCCCCATTTTTTAAAAATATTTCAGAATTCCCGTCTAAGTCTTCAGATATTATTGACGCACGGGTACTGCTTAAATTGGCTGATTCCATCACAACAGATCATATTTCACCTGCAGGAGCCTTTTCTCCCAATTCGCCCGCCGGTCAATATTTACTGGAACAGGGCGTAGAATACCGGGATTTCAACTCGTATGGATCCCGCCGTGGAAATCATGAGGTAATGATGCGCGGAACTTTTGCGAATGTCCGCATCAAAAATGAGCTTGGCACCAAAGAGGGAGGATTTACAACATACCTTCCGGGAGATGTGGAAATGAGTGTCTTTGATGCTTCCATGAAGTATCAGTCAGATGGCACAGATTTGATCGTGATTGCCGGTAAGGAATATGGAAGTGGATCTTCCCGTGACTGGGCGGCAAAGGGTACGACATTACTTGGAATTCGGGCGGTAATAGCCGAGAGCTATGAACGTATTCACCGAAGTAACCTGGTAGGTATGGGCGTTTTGCCACTCCAGTTTCTGGAAGGTGAGAGTGCTTCGGTTCTTGGCTTAACAGGAAGGGAAATTTATTCCATACGCGGTATAGAAGAAGGACTGGAGCCGGGGAAAGTACTTAGTGTAGTAGCAACTGGCGACGGGAATGAAAAAACATTTGATATTGTCTGCCGGCTCGACTCCAGAATTGAGATTGAGTATTATAAGAATGGAGGTATTCTCCACTATGTATTAAGGAATTTTCTGGCCGGAAACGTATGATGCAGTTTGAGGAGATATTGCGACTGCCGGAAAAGTCCGAACCATTGAAAAAGTGGCCGGTGGAAATTTGTGCACTTTGGTATGACCGCCAGGGTGAATGGGAAAAAGCGCATGAACTCGTTCAGGATGCGGATTCCGGTAACGGGGCTTGGGTTCATGCCTACCTGCATCGCAAGGAAGGTGACCTATGGAATGCCGACTACTGGTACCACCGGGCCGGACGGCGGCGACCCGACACGTCGATCACGGAGGAGTGGTTCGATATATTGAAAAATATCGCCGGCTGAACGGGCCGGGCTTATTCGTCTAGATGTATATCCGGATCAACCACCGAGAGGCCCTTTGGTGAAAGCATGGGTTTGGGGATATTGGTACGGATACAATCTGCGAGTTGATCGATCAGGATTTGTTTGTTGGTTTTTACACGGGTGATCAGTCCGATTTCCCGTGCAAAGGGTTTATCTGCAATCGGGCGAAGGTTCTCTTCCTGTTCTTCTGACAGGCTCAGCGTGGTAAGTTCCGGCAATATGGTATAGCCTCCCTTTGTGTCAACGATCCGGATTAGTGCATCTATCGAATTGCTTCTGTATACGAATGACTTGTTCTTGCGTATTTCCGACAGGTTGCAGAAATTATTGATCTGATCCCTGAAGCAGTTTCCTTCATTCAGCAACCATAGTTTCTGGTAATCGACACTGGAGAGCCGGATGATTCCATCCTGCGTTTTATCGGACGTGTAAAACATGAACTTCTCATAGAACAATGGGATGGTTGCAATATTGCTTACTTGCAGCGGCGTGGAAATAATCCCGGCATCCAGATCTCCATGCCGTACTCCGTGTACCACCTGATTTGTAATTTGCTCATGGATGTCCAGTGATATGCCGGGATGGTCCAGCTGGAGAGAATCTGCAAACAACGGAACGAGAAAGGGAGCAAGGGTGGGGATGATCCCTATTTTTAGTTTCCCGGAGACCTTTTCAGTGAATCCTGCAGCAAACGCGTGTAATTCTTCCATCTGACCAATAATCTCCCGCGCCCTTAGAAGAAACTGATAACCCTCTGTAGTTGGCTTAATTGGAGAGTGTGAGCGATCAAAAAGTGAAAGTTCGAGGTCCCGTTCCAGTTTGCTGATTTGCAGGCTTAAGGCCGGTTGGGTAATCTCCAGCTTGGAGGCCGCCAGCTTGAAACTCCCGTATCGCTGCAATGCGATAGCATACTGCAATTGAGTGAAGGTCATAATTGAATCTTATTACGGTATAAAATTAATTAAAATTACTTATTGGAGCCTCTAATGGTTTCAGGAATTAGTTAAAAACTATTACTTATTTTCCGTTTGTGTAAGGTTGGTACGAGGGCATTTTATTTTTGTATATTTTAGTTGTTCATTAATGACATTTCAATGAAATTTTTCAACCACATGAAATCATCTGTTTTTGGGTTTTTGGGTATTGTTTTGATTGCGGGATGTGAAACAAAGGCACCAAAGGAAACCCCCTATACCATACGGGAAGACGCCGAGACTGCTGTTCAGCGCGCCCGGGATATTGAGGCAGCTACACCGGTCGAGTTGTACGACGGACTAAACATCAGCCTGTGGGCTTCGGATTCACTTGCACCCGATCCGATAGCGATGTCGATCGACGATGAGGGAAACGTTTATCTGACGAGAACCAACCGACAAAAGAATTCCGAATTTGATATTCGCGGGCATCAGGACTGGATGACAGCATCGATTGCCCTTCAAAGTGTTGCAGACCGCCGGGAATTTTTGCATCAGACATTTGCCCCGGAAAAAAGCAATGAAAATGAGTGGTTGCCAGATTTAAATAATGACGGATCCCATGACTGGAAAGACCTGGCAGTGGAGGAAGAAGAAGTGTGGAAGTTGAGTGATGAAGACGGAGATGGTGTGGCTGAGGTGTCAAAGCGCATTCTGAGTGATTTTCATGATGAAATCACCGATGTTGCTGGTGCACTGCTCGTGCGTGATAAAGATGTTTTTGTTGGAGTTGGTCCCAATATGTGGCGATTGGAAGATACCAATGATGACGAAGTGCTGGATTCAAAAACCCCGATATCCGATGGGTTTGCAGTACATATCGGTTTCGGCGGCCATGGCATGTCAGGTGCTGTGGAAGGTCCGGACGGACGGATATATTACGGTATCGGGGATATTGGTGCTGACATCACCACAGTAGATGGGCGCCATCTTCCGCACCCGAATGAAGGGGTTATCGTGCGATCGGAACCGGATGGAAGCAATTTTGAGGTTTTTGCAAAAGGGTTACGCAATACACATGAATTTGTCTTTGATGCCTACGGAAATATAATCAGTTCAGACAATGATGGGGATCATCCCGGAGAGAGTGAACGACTGGTTCATATTGTAGAGGGCTCAGATGCAGGCTGGCGGTCTAACTGGCAATATGGAAAGTATACCGATCCAAAGAATAATGAATATAAGGTCTGGATGAATGAGCGCCTGTTTCAACCCAGGTGGGAAGGGCAGGCAGCCTACATCATTCCGCCTATTCAGAATTATCATAACGGACCTACGGGGATGATTTTCAACCCGGGAACGGCGCTTGGTAAATCCTGGAAAGATCATTTTTTCCTGGTTGAATTTGTCGGGAATCCCAGCCGGTCGGCCATCTGGGCATTCACGTTAAAGCCCGAAGGTGCCAGCTTTAAGCTGGAGCAGGAAAAGAAGGTCATCTCGGGGATACTGCCTACCGGAATTAAATTCGGGCCTGAAGGTGCGCTGTACGCGGCTGACTGGATTAATGGCTGGAATACAAAAAATTACGGACGGGTATGGAAAATTGACGTGGATGAGTCTGCTAATGATTTAGCCGATGAAAGGGCCGAGACGCTTCGCCTGATGCAGTTGGACTATGAAGATGTTGACGATAATGAATTATCAGATCTCCTGGGTTATGCAGATATGCGCATCAGGCAAAAAGCTCAATTTGAGCTGGTCAGAAGACAGGATTCCAATGCCCTGGAAGAAGCAATTGAGCAAAAAACCGAACAACTGAAGCGGATTCATGGTATTTGGGGCCTTGGTCAGCTGGGCAGGCAGGATGTGAAATATGCCGCGCCTTTGATGGAATACCTGAATGATTCAGACCCTGAAATAATCGCACAAGCGGCCAAGGTATTGGGTGACGTTCGCTACACAGAAGCGGGGCCCGTGCTAACGGGTCTGCTGAAACATGAAAATCCAAGGGTTCGCTTTTACGCGGCTGAAGGGATCGGCCGCATCGGCAACAAAGAAGCCATTCCTGAATTGATTTCCATGCTTCACAGTAATGATGACAAAGATATTTACCTGCGACATGCCGGAGTACTTGCATTAAGCAGGATCGGGGAGGTGGCGCCCGTCGTTGCCCTGAAGGATAGTGACAGCCGTGCGCTTCGCATTGCTGCAGTGCTTGTGCTCAGACGTCTGGCGGATGAGCAGGTGGCATTGTTCCTGGATGACCCGGATGAATATCTTGTAACAGAAGCAGCCCGGGCCATCAATGATGATCTTTCGATTGAGGCGGCACTTCCTGCACTGGCTTCGATTCTTGCAGAAACCCGTTTTACTTCCGAGCCATTATTGAGGCGCAGTATTAACGCTGCGTTACGCGTGGGAGGTGAAAAAGAATTGAATATGCTAATCAGTTTTGCCAGAAGAAGCGATGTTGACCCGGTGATCCGGGCGGAGGCACTTGCCACACTCGGAACCTGGTCGTCACCCTCTGTACTAGATCGTGTAGATGGCCGTTTCAGGGGAGTTATCGAGCGCGATCCGGCGATCATTCAGGCAAAAATTATTCCGGTTGCCGATGAATTTCTTGATGCTGCTGACACGCGGGTTCAGATCGCGGCAATCGATATGCTGCGCGGGTTGAACATTACTGATTTCAATGAACAGCTGGCAATACTGATGAAATCGGGCGCATCACCTGAGGTACGCGCGGCCTCGCTTGAAAGCCTGCATGAACTGAATTATTCGGATATGGAATCACTGATACGCTTAGGCATGAATGATGCCGACAGCAGGGTGCGAACTGCGGCGCTAGGATTGCTAGATGAGATGGATGTTTCTGCAGAAGCACTTCCTTCCATTGTAAGGCCGGTTTTTCAGAAAGGTTCACTGGAAGAACAGCAGCAATTACTGAAGGTGTTAGGTAAAATGCCCTCTGAAAAGAGTTTACCAATTCTGGAAACCATTACAGATCAACTTGTTGCTGGTAAACTTGACCCGAGTTTAACTCTTGATGTGTTCGAAGCAGTTGAGACATCGGAAGATCCTGCATTAATGGCCAAAGTTGAGGGATTGAAATCAACGGATAAGACTTCGGTTGAAGCTTTTCAGGCGGCCTTATATGGCGGAGATGCCGGATTGGGAAGACAGATATTCTTTTATAATGCCACAGCCCAATGTACCCGATGTCATGTAATTCGGGGTGAAGGTTCAGATGTTGGGCCTAAACTCGGTGGAATTGCTTCTAAGCTGACCAGGGAACAGCTGCTTGAGGCACTCATTGAACCCAGCGCACGTCTTGCGCCCGGATTTGGTTCAGTATCGCTCACGCTGAAAGATGGACAGAAGGTTTCCGGTATTCTGATGGAGGAGAATGATACGGAGTTAATACTCAAGACAAATGAGGCTGAACCGCTTCATATTGCCTCTGAAAGAATCAGTGAACGAACTAATCTTCCATCAAGTATGCCTCCAATGGGACTGTTATTATCCCAAAGGGAAATCCGGGATCTCCTGGAATTTCTTAGCCGGCTGGAATAGGAACCAGTCATATTCATGTATAACAAGATCTTATGAGTATATAATTTTAATAAAATTAAATTATCGCATTTTCATATCATCGGGATTTTCAGAACATTGTGATTCTGAGGATGTTTTAACTACAAGAATCAGAGTATGAACTTATTTGAGGCGATTAAGCAAACATCGATAGAAGCTGTTAAACAGGCGGTAACTACCGATCCATCAAGTGTTAATCAGGTGGATGCCAGGGGGTTCAGTCCGTTAATTTTAGCAACATATCTGGGACAACCCGAGATAACTTCCTATCTTATCGATAATGGAGCGGCCGTGAACGCGCAGGATGCATCCGGCAATACCGCATTGATGGGTGTATGTTTCAAGGGGAATGTTGAGCTTGGACAACTGCTGATTGAAAAGGGGGCCGATGTGAATCTTAAGAATGGAAACGGCGCATCGGCATTGTTTTTCGCTGTTAATTTTGGCCAGATAGAAATGGTTAGGTTATTGCTTGATCATAATGCAGATCGGTCTGTCCGGGATGCGAGCGGCATATCGGTTGTGGGACTCGCTGAAAAGCAAGGCAATCAGGAAATAATCAAGTTACTTCAATAAAGAAGATTATTATGTATATGGTTAGTATTCAGGGCACTAATGCCAGCTTGCTGGCAATTCCGCAGAACCGGATTCGTGCGTTTGAATCTGCCGTGAATGCTATCCTGGGTACTGATGCGCTGTTCATTTTCTCGGGATACAGGTCGGATATTATTTATCAGGGATCTGAAGACCATAACCTAAAGATCATTGCCCTCTGGCAGTTGTACGCTAACGTAACGGACGGTTCTTCTTTTCGCAGATCCTTTTTTCAAACCACGACCAAGAAGGACACGCTCGAAGCTTTTTTTGTGCGTCTGATCTATCTGAGTGCGAACAAGCAATGGTTTAATCCCTATGTTGAGAGCCTTCGCAGAACAATTTCAGGAAGGTCAGGACATCGCCTGGCAAAGGCATTAATCAAATGTCAGAAATACATCAAGAACGAAGGCATCCATAAAATTTTCGATCTGGAGGATACAACTCCGAAGTACGCTGACCCGGTACCTCACATTCCTGGCGCTCTTACGAGAAATTACCTGGAAGAATATCCTGTTAATTAGTTCATTCGAATTTAACTGTTCTTATTCATCCCTTCGAACCCGGGTTCAGGGTTATTTTTATCGTATAGCTGATTCATGTCATTGGAACTTCATTCAATGAGGTATAACTTAGGCTTGTCACGGTTAAAGTGTGAAAACCTACCATTAATCCTTTATAAATATGAAATTCATAGCCTCATTATTTCTGTCAACGATGTTTCTGATCACTGTTTGTTATTCACAGATACATCCGTCAAAAGAATCGTTATCCGGTCTGTATCCGGGTAAAACCTATTCACCCTATGCCCAGCGGGGTTATCCCACCCAGGTGTTTTGGGGTGATTCTCACTTGCACACTGCATTATCACCGGATGCCGGTCTATTTGGCAACGTGCTTGGCCTTGAGGAGGCATACCGTTTCAGCAGGGGGGAAGAGGTGATTTCCTCGACCGGACTTCCGGTCCGGTTAGGTAGGCCACTGGATTGGGTAGTTATTGCAGATCATTCCGACATGATGGGTTTTGCGACAGATTTATCGAGGGGTGCTCCAAATATTTTGAGCGACGCAAAAGGTAAGGAGTGGTATGAAGGATTTCAGAAGGGCGGTGAAGAGGCTGCCTCTGCGGCCCTGGATTTGATTACGACGTTTGCACAGGGAAAGATTTCCCAGAAGCTGCTGGCCGATTATTCACCAGGTTCGGCCACTTATTCTTCCGTTTGGGAAGATTGTATTGAAATGGCAGAAAAATACAATGATCCGGGAAAGTTCACGACTCTTATTGGCTTTGAGTGGACTTCTCTGAATAAAGGAAATAATATGCACCGGAATGTTATTCTGAGGGATAATGGCAACCGGGCATCTCAGATCGTCCCGATGGTGACGCAGGCACCCTTTGGAAGTACGGATGTTCTTGAATTGTACAAGTGGCTGGAGAACTATGAAAGCAAAACGGGAGGATCGGCACTTGCTATCGCTCATAACGGAAATTTGTCCAACGGTACAATGTTCCCGTTTGACGCTCAGTTTACAGGAAGGAAACTCGATAAGATGTATGTCGAGAGCAGGCATAAGTGGGAACCACTTTATGAGGTAACTCAGATTAAAGGTGATGGGGAAGCACATCCATTTTTGTCTCCCGAAGATGCCTTTGCGGATTATGAGACATGGGATGCCGGAAACCTTGATTTAAGTGAAGCCAAGACAAATGATATGCTGAAACATGAATATGCCCGTGAGGCATTAAAAATGGGCTTACAACTTGAGTCGAAATTCGGTACCAATCCTTATAAATTTGGCATGGTGGGATCAACCGACTCCCATACATCCTTGTCGGCTATCGAGGAGGATAATTTTTTCGGCAAGGCGGCCAATGCCGAACCTTCAACGAAACGGATGATTCACCCGTTTGCCAAAACGGATAAAGGAGCATATGAAGGGTATGAGCTTACCGCCTCTGGCCGTGCTGCAGTTTGGGCCTCCGAAAATACCCGGGAAGCTATTTGGGATGCGATGGAGCGGAAGGAAGTGTATGCTACCACAGGAACCCGAATGATCGTAAGATTTTTTGGGGGATGGGATTATACAAATGATGATATCAACAGCAGGCAACCGGCGACACGGGGATATGAAAAAGGTGTTCCAATGGGAGGAGACCTCCCTGCATTTTCAGGTTCGAAATCACCAACATTCATGGTCTATGCGTTGAGGGATCCGCTCGGAGCCAACCTGGATCGTATTCAAATCATAAAGGGTTGGATGGATAAAGAAGGCAATACACATGAAAAAGTGTATAATGTTGCCTGGTCCGGAGACCGCAAACTGAATAAGAACGGCGAACTACCTCCTGTTGGTAATACTGTTGATTTAAAATCTGCGAACTGGACTAATACCATAGGTGCTTCAGAATTGGGAACCGTATGGACTGATCCGGATTTCGACCCTGATATGGAAGCATTTTATTATGTGCGGGTTTTGGAAATACCAACCCCCAGATGGGTCGTTTATGATGCATTCCGGTTTGGCATCGACATTCCGGAAGGTGCCAAAACAATCCAGCAGGAAAGGGCTTATACAAGTCCGATTTGGTACAACCCCGAATGAAAGTGCTGAAAAGAAAAAAGGCGAACTGAGATTCGCCTTTTTTTATATATGTAGAATTTTAACGCACCATCATGATCAGTTGGGCGATTTTTCTGTGTCGCAGATCCCTGGTTTGAATTCCACTTGATGCAGCCATCATGCCCATATAATCCGAAGGGTCTACCGGAGATTCAATGTCATTCACCAATTGAGCAAGATCCTCAAACATACTCACAGTTATGTGGGTAGCATAGGTTTCAGATCCGGAAGGAAGGATTACGCGAACGAGTCCCCAATTCATTTTTTCACCTGCATCCACCGCCTGCTGGTGCCAGACTTTGTAGATACTTTCTTCCATTTTCTCATAATTTTCATCCAGTTCTTTCATGAAGTCAAGCGTTGCGTAGATGCCCACTTTCATTTCCGGACCGTTAATGGTAGCTGAGATTTCCTTCATATATAATTGTGTTGCAATGTCTCGGCTTGCCACGGTTTTGTTCATCATGGCATCAAGATCTTTGTCGGAAATATTGTGGGCTTTTTTTGCGTATGCCCGTATCTGACTTTCACTCATTGGTGTCATCATTTTTTCAAGGCTTGAATACAGTGTAACAGTCAGGTATTGTGCTCCCTGATCCGAACCATTCGGGGTTAGGGACCATAAATCCCAGCCGTCAATAGTCCCGTCCGCAACCCGTTGCTGATGAATTTTTGACCAGAATGTCTCTATTTCCATATAATCCCCCCCATTTGTGTCTTCAACCTTCATGAATTCAAAAACGAGATAAGGTAAGTCCTGGGCAAACATGCTGGATGCCATGAAGATGACCAGGCATAAGGTGAATAACTTTTTCATGATTGTTAATAGTTTGATTGGTATTATAAGATAATTAAATCTCTGGATTATCAGAAGATTATTTGTGATTAATAATTTCAACAAATCAATCACACTCACTTCATGAAATGCTGATTGTGAAAATCAAATCCGTTTGCTGTTTGTTCTTAAATAATTCAGGCTATGCTGATGTTATTTAGCTATTGATGTCGGGTGATCCCGGTAATTCTGGCGGATGAAATCAATTACATAATTGCGGTATGGGCTTTCCTCTTCATAAGACATGTTTTTCCACAGCGCAGCATGGGTCAGTGTATTTGCATAGATTACCTGGATGTTGCGAAAATCTGTCTGTTGAATCCTCTCTTCAAAGAGGCGTGTATAGTTCTGCACAGTTATATCGCTTATAAGCAGCATAGGTATTGAGAGGTTATCCAGGTATGTAACAGGCGAGGCACTGATCAGATCTTGTTTGTTTGGTCCGAATACGGCCTGAACATGAAGTTCTGCAAGTTCAGGTCTGTCACTGTTTAACAATGCGTTGTAGTAGTCCACCAGGTCGAAAGCCCCGGAAATTGGGATCACACCCCTGAACAGGTCTGATGGTAATCCTGCGGCCTTTAAATAATCCGGATCCATGGTAATGAGCGCTGCAAGATGTGCGCCGGAAGAAAAGCCGCCGATGAATATATTGCTCTTGTCGATACCGTAGGTTCTTGCATGATCATACAGCCACTTCACGGCAGCTGCGAGGTCCTGCATATGTGCGGGATGCTGTATGCCCGAATTCAGGGAGGGGTCGCGCCATGTGGCCGGACTGAGCCTGTGGCCGATGGAGGCCACGGCAATTCCTTCTTCCGCAATTTTACGGGCCAGGTCCATTTCCACATTTCGGTCGACATAGGACCAGGCGCCGCCTCCGATCCAGATAAGAAGCGGGGCAGGAGATTTCACATTTTGCGGAATTACAAGGTTTAACCGGCGAAGGCTGTCTTCAGCCGGTAGCCCGTTAATGTAGGGGAGGTCGTTAAACTCCCTGCTTTGCGCAAGAAGAAAACAGGGCAGGCTGCAAAAGAATAAGACTAATGTTCGTATGATCATGATGGAAGGGTTTCCTTTTTTTACGTAATAGTTAAACATTTGATGTGATCGGGAAGAATTTATTCAGAAAGAAGGGGCATTACGAATTAATACTGATAAAATTTTCTATTTTCTACTCATGAAAAACAGTGTGTTGGTGATACTTTTTTTGTTCGGAATGATCGCCTGCAGCGATCGGGAAACGGAATCTTCGGTTGAAACGGTTACGGAGGTGGGCCTGGATTGGAAGAAATGGAAGATGAAAAGGGAAGGGAACTATCCTTTTCGGGAAGAAATGTATATGGAGGTCTTATACAGTGATTCGCTTCGAACGCTTTCGAAAACACAGATCCTTGATTTGTTGGGAAAGCCCGACAGGACGAATGGAGAGTATATTTATTATGTTATCGATGAATCAAATCTCGGATTCTGGACCCTCAACAGTAAATCGCTGGTTTTTAAATTTACAACGGCGGATTCTGTTGAGTGGATCAAGCTGCATGAATAGACGGGGCAATGACGAAACTGAAGAAGGATTTTGGTCTGTCCGCATAGGTGACTATTTTACCCCTAAGCAAGGGGGTTTGGGGAGTATGATTAAAAATCCGGAGAGGTTTTGGCTGTAAGAACTAAAAATTATCTCTTTTTATATTTTTAATGAATCTTAAGTCCCACATTTATTTTTACGCACCCATCACTAACATTTAATTTATTAATAATGACAGAGATTCAGGTAATCGCCCATTTGAATATTAAGCCAGGAAAAATTGATGAGTTTAAAACGCTGGCCCATTCCTGTATTGAAATGGTGAAACAAAAGGATAAGGGAACATTACAATACGATTGGTATTTTAATGAAAACAACACCGTATGCATAGTTCATGAGCGTTATATTAATGCAGAAGCGGGCCTCCAGCATATTGCCAATCTGGGAGAACTGGTGGTTGCGTTATTTGAATTGTGTGATATGTCTTTTGATATATTCGGAAGTCCTACCCAGGAACTTAAAAATGCGCTGGAAGGAATGAATATCACATATTATGAATTTGCCGCAGGTATTAATTAAAACGGTGTACCCGGAACCATCCATAATCCTATGAAAAAACATTTTATTCTTCTCCTTCTGATAATTTTCTCAGTTGCTCTTTCCCAGGCCCAGGAGATCGTATTTCCGGCTGTTCAGGGATATGGCGGAGTGAACCCGGTCCCTTTTGAGGCCGAAAAACCGGATCCCGCGGCGCAGTACAAATTTGTGATTGAGCTGGGGCACAGGTATTCCGACAAGACCCAGGTAGCCGATATGCTGGATTACGCTGCCCGGATGTATAATCTCCACATTTACGCAGGAGTACCCAGAGAAAATATTCAACTGGCCATCGTGGTTTATTCCAGTTCTACTGCAATTGCGATGGCTGACGCAACCTACAGTCAACGGTTTGATCAGACAAATCCGAACGCCGCCCTGCTTGAGGAGCTTATAAGAAACGGCATTCAGGTTATCGTCTGCGGTCAGTCCATGATGAAGCAAAACCTGCTTCCCGGCGACATATATCCGGGTATCAAAATGGCCGTATCCAGATTTACGGCCACTACCGATCTGATGGGTAAAGGTTATAAGTTGTTCGTATTGTAACTTTGGGAAGGTTGAAAATTATATAGTCAATGTTATAAGTACGATTGAGTAAAATGGAGAAGTTATTGCATATTTATAAATTGAAGAGCTCCTGGAAGCTGTCGACGGTAATCTGTTTGAGCTTTTGCCCGGCATCAACACAAGTATGGGAGAGTACTTGCCTCGATTTTTTACCTGCTTAATGTAGTACAGTTTATGCAACCATTTTCATTTAACAGCCCCCGTTTTTACAGGTCGCTGTACGAGAGTTACATTCGGGTGATTCTGCGTAGCATGAAGAGGAAGAAAGCGACTACAGCCATGAATGTGTTTGGAATGGCCCTGACTTTTTTAATCTGCATGGCTATTTTTTCTTATGTGTCCCATGAAATGTCTTTCGATAAGTACCATAAAAATGTGGATAGGATTTACCGTGTCACTTATCGGTTTCAAAATGCCAATGGTTATGACATCCAGTGGGCCCGGATGAACCAGACCTGGGTAAATGAATTGCCTAACAGCTTTCCACAGATTGATAAATTAGTTCGTTTTCAGTCTTTCAGAACCAGGGACATTCAGATCGGCAGTAATAATTTCAGAGAAAACTATGCGTATGCCGTGGATAAGGAGGTTTTCGATCTGTTCGATTTTGAGATCGTTAAAGGCAGCCTGGCAGAATCGTTAACACCATATACCGTAGTGCTAACCACCACTTCTGCACAAAAATATTTTGGAAGTGAAGATCCAATTGGTGAGACCATGGAGATTTCCAATGATTTGGGCATCAAAGAAACCTACAAAGTTAGTGCAGTCATAAAGGACCCTCCATCAAATACGCATTTACCCATCACACTACTCACCAGCATTAACAGTGAGAACGAACGGACAGGCTGGGCATATGTTTACATGCTTCTGAAAGATAAAGCCGATATTCAATCCATTCAGGAGAAAATGCCGGATTTCATTGCTGACCATGAAAATTTGGCTGATGAAGATAAATTGACTGTAAATTTTCAACCGCTTACTTCCATTCATCTTCATTCCAACTTGAGCAGGGAGATTGTCGCCAATGGAAATATAAAGTACGTCGTCATCTTCATTTTTGTCGGTTTGTTTTTGCTGATTATTGGAACCGTCAATTTCATAAACCTCAACACCATACAGTCACTTGAACGTATCAAGGAATTCGGACTAAGACAAAGCTTCGGGGCTCCAAAAGGAGAAATGAAAGTTCAGATGGTATTGGAGGCGTTGATTATTGCTCTTTTCAGTGCTGCCATCGCTCTCGTAGTTTTTACAACAGGCCTGAAATATTTTGAGCAATTTGTTGGGCACAGCCTTGTGTTTTCCTATTTGGAAATGGTTTTAGGCCTGATTGCACTGACGGGTCTTATTTCCCTCGTTTCTGCATTAATTACAGGCTTGTCAATGATGCGTATAGATTTTGGGCAGATCGGCAACTGGTTTAAACCATCCGCCAGTTACAAGAGTGTACAAAAGTATATCTTGTTAGGGCTGCAGTTTTCGGCAATGCTTTTATTAATTACCAGCATGGTAATTATACAACGGCAGTTCACGTATATGACACAGAAAAATCTCGGCTATGAAAGTGATCAGATCCTGGTTCTCAGGAATAATAACCGAGAGGTGATGCGTAAATATAAAAGCTTTAAAAATGAATTGAAGAGGATATCCGGGGTGCTCGATCTTACGGCCGTTATGGAGGTGCCTTCTGTGCCGGTAAAAGATCAGGGGCCTGTCACGGTTTTGGGTGATGAGCAAAACACTATCTCTGCCGATATGCAGGTAATGGATCTGAATGCCCCTGAGTTATTAGGAATTGAGTTTATAGCCGGCAGTCAGTTGCCGCAATATTTGCAGCAGTCGACAGATCAGCCGGATTCTGTTTTGTGGGAAAACTTTGCAACCAAGCAACGGGCTTATCTCATTAATGAATCGGCCTGTAAAAAGTTGGGATGGAGTCCTGAGGAGGCTATCGGTCAGCAAATCAACTGGTCCATTGGAGATTTTAGCCTGCAGCATGGACCTGTAACGGGTGTGATTAGAGACTTTCACCAGGAAAGTCTGAATGAGCAAATCAGACCCGTAGTCATCACTTATGAACCGCTCTGGGTTCGCCATATGCTGGTTAAAATAAATTCAGATGATCATTTCGGGTTGTATAGCTCGATTGAAGACTTATGGAAAAATACCTTCCCCGACCAGCCCCTGGAAATCAGCAATCTTGATTACGAGTTGGAGCAACAGTACCTTCAGGAAAAGAAACAGTTAAAACTGATATCATCCTTCACTTTTTTGGCCATACTGATTGCATTTATCGGTCTTTACGGAATGATGGCCTATACCATCAAACTTAGGCTTAAAGAACTGGCGATAAGAAGAGTGCTCGGCTCCAACTGGTTAAATTCGTTACGGTTATTAAGCCGTGAGTATATGATACTTGCGCTGGTATCGATGATCATCGTTTTTCCGTTGGCATATTGGCTTATGAACGGGTGGCTGGCTAACTATGCCTATCATATTTCAATCAATGGTACAGGTTTTTTACTCTCGGGAGGATTGCTATTTATGCTGATATCTTTGACGCTCACGTATCAGATAACAGTCACCACCAATAAGAATCCTTCAACTGTGCTGAGAGGGGAGTGATAGTTGTCTATTGCGATGTTGTAGTATTGTAACTAACTTATCTGTTCAACAAGATTCCTGCAGCAAAGAGAAATATGGAAAACAGACTTCAGAAAATAAGTATCGTCACCGAGGTGGTAGGTGCCGTAGCGATTGTCATCTCACTGATTTTTGTCGGTATTCAGTTTACAGAAAACACCAAGGCGACAAAGTCGGCAACAGCTGCGAGTACGGTCGCTACCATTTCTTCATGGTATACTGAAATGGGGAATAATCAGCAATCAAGCAGTCTGTTCTATAATTTCATGGCAAATCCTGATTCATTAACTTCTGAAGAAAGATTTCAGGTAATCATCAGTTTGCATGGCCTGTTTCTGACATTTCAAAACAGTTTCTATTTAAGTCAGCAAGGAACACTCGATTCACACATAGAAGAATCAATTACAAAGGCTGCCGTAGGCGTAAAGGACCAGCCCGGGTTTAGGCTTTTCTGGAAATTGCGCAGAGAATTGTTCTTCCCTGAATTTCAGAAACATATCGATGACATTGTTAATACAGAGATTGATATATCTGAGGGATTGTACAAGGCGGTCGAAGGTGAAAAATCAACTGATTAAGAATTAATATAAAGTGGAAGGAAATGAAAGATGAAAAGACTGGTCCTGAGCGGCTTAATGCTTTAAGTGATGGCGTAATAGCAATTGCGTTGACACTTCTGGTCCTGGGAATAGATATCCCTGATGATCATGACTTTAATCAGGATGGCTTGTTGGCGTTCTTAATAAAACTGGAACCTGCCTTAATTGCGTATGTCACCAGCTTTCTGATCGTCGCTATTTACTGGATCATCCATCATCGTATTTTCAATGTGGTGAGTTTTGTTAATCGGACAATTATAGTTTTAAATATCATTTTTCTGTTTTCAATTTCCCTGATACCCTTTATTTCCAAATTGAAATCATTGTACCGATATGATTTTTTTGTTGTGGGAATATTTGCAATGGCACATATCATAACGGGTATTACCCTCTTTTTCATATGGAATTATTTAACAGCGAATAACGAATATCTCAAGTTTCCCGTGGACAGGAACATGAAGAGAAACATTGCTTATAAAATTCTGGTAATTCCGATAATTAGCGCAATTGCAATCCCGGTTGCAGCTTTTAACATTCATTTAGGTACCTATATATTTATTTTTATTCCTGTTATTTATGGTATAATTTTTCGGAACAAGAACCAAAGTTAACAGGCACCTGGATTAAGCATCAAAGAGAAGGCTCCGGCAGACAGGCTTCTCGCCCTGGTGAGTATAAATCATTTTCAGACAACCGTATCCTGCTTCGCCCACTGAGGCCAAAGCGAAGGTGGGTATCCTTAAACAAGTTCAGGGTAAACTTCTCGCCCAGGTGGAAATTAATAACGTTCCACTCAAAACTCCTGTATCCTGTTGCTGCATCCTCAAACTAAAAAAGCCACGACTATGTCGCGGCTTTTTTCCCGCCTTCGCTTTGATTCTAAGAAGTGGGCTGCGCCCACCATAGCCCGCCAAAAAGAGCATAAAAATGCCCGCCATAGCAGTATAAAGCTATGGCGGGCGAAGGTGGGCCCACCTGGGCTCGAACCAGGGACCACCTGATTATGAGTCAGGTGCTCTAACCAACTGAGCTATAGGCCCGGAGCAGCTAATGGGTAATAGGGAATAGGGAATAGACCCAAACGCTATTTCCACACTGCCGTGCGGTGATGAGAGCTATGCTCATCTTCACCTTTCACTTGTTAAGTGACTGCAATGTTACATATTTGTATAGTATTTTCAAACAAAACAAAAAGTGGATAATAACAAGCCGACACATATTATTTTCGACCTGGGTGGAGTACTGATCAACCTGGATATGCCCCGGACTTTTAAAGCATTTCAGGAATTGGCGCCACAGTCAGAAGTTAACTGGAAGGAAATGCTGCACCATCCTATACCGCTGCGCTATGAACAGGGCTTTATATCCGACGCTGAATTTCGTGACGGACTGAGGGAGATTCTTAAAGCAAATGTGAGCGATGAACAGATCGACTGGGCCTGGAACCAGATGATTCTTGATTTTCCGGAAGACAGGTTCCCTTTGCTGGAGGAGCTGGCAGAAAAGTATGTAGTTCTCCTTTTGAGTAATACCAATGATATCCACCTGCGCTATGTGCATTCGAAAGTTCAGGAGATGGGTTACGAGGAACTGGATCAGTTCTTTACAAAAGCACATTATTCCCACCGCATGGGACTGCGAAAGCCAGATCAGGCCATTTATCAGGCCGTACTGGCTGAACATGATATCCGGGGTGCCCAGGCATTGTTTATCGATGATAATCCCTTCAATATCCGTGCAGCCGGTGAAATGGGTATCCAGACGCATCATCTCACGGATATCAATACACTTCCCGATTTCATCAGCTCCAGGTTGCTCTAAATCAACGATAAAATCCAGCAGGAAACAAAGCCCGTCAGCCCCAGCACCAATGTAAGCACGCTGAAATACTGGTAACTCTCGCGTACCGACAGGTCTGAAAATTTCGAAACAACCCAGAAGTAGGAATCATTGGCATGGGAGATCGCCATTGCTCCCGACCCGATTGCACTAATCAGCAACGCCGTTTCCCAACCGGATAACCCGCCAGTAAGCGGAAATAAAATTGAGCTGGTAATTACAATTGCCGCAGTACTCGAACCCTGGGCAGTTTTAATGATCAGCGCGCCTGTAAATCCTATCAGCAACAAATGAGCGAATGTTCCGCCGGAGGTGATAAATGTCTCGGACAACGAGGTTGATAATGAACTTTCTTTCAGGACTTGTCCGAAAGCACCCCCCATACCGGTGATCAAAACAATCGGCAGCGCGTCTGCAGTACCTTTCTTCCAAAGCGTAAACTTCCTTTTTTCAACACCGATCTGAAACCATGCGATCATGGTTCCGATGAAAAGGGCAGTGACCGGATGTACTACAATACTCATCCACAGCGGTAATTCACCCTCATGCAGGGCGGAAGCAACGGATCCCAGCGAAATTAAAATCATGGCGGCAAGTACCGGAAGGAGTAATGCGGCATGAGGAACAAGATTTTCAGGATGTCCAATGGTTTGCTGACGATGATTTCTCGATAACCAGGTTGTGCCCATAATCAGTACCAACAGGATCGGGATACTTACCAGCAAGCCGCTTCCGAGAACCAGACCCAGCTCACCGCCCATTCCTAAATTTCCGGCCGCTGCCACAGGTCCCGGTGTAGGCGGGATCAAGGTATGGGCCGTATAGAGTCCGCCTGCCAGTGCCATGGCCGTATAGCGTCGTTTTATCCCGTTCTGATCCGCCATGCCATTCGCAACCCTTGAAAGAATGATAAACCCGGAATCACAGAAGACCGGTATCCCAACCACAAGGCCAAGAACCGAAAGGGAAGTCAGTGGTCTATCCCTTCCAAAAATGCGTAATACATAGGAGATGATCGTGTCCATGGCTCCCGAATGCTCCATCAATGTGCCAAGAACCGCGCCCAGGATAATTACAATACCTACTCCTAAAACCACGTTTCTGAATCCTGAGTACAGGGCATTCATGATGGTTGGGATATCAAAACCCAGTACAAACCCTGTAATAATCGCCGCCAGTCCGAGGGCAATCGCCGGATGCAGCCGGAACACCGATATCGATAAAATAATCCCGGCAACAACACCGGCAAGAAGAAGGAGTATTTCAATAATCGGGCTCATTCGGCAGGGCTAATAGAATTCAAAATAATCAAATCAGCCCATGGAACAATGCTCAGCGCGTTTTATTCCGGACAGATGCGGCGTCTGGCCTCCGCTGCAACGGATAACCCTGTGGCCTTTGTGAGCTCTTTACAGGCCTCATCCAGACGACCAAGATTGTAGAGAGTAATACCTTTATGATAATGCGCAAGAGGATAGTCCTTCTGATACATCAGTGCCACCTCATAGTCGTTCAGGGCATTCCCATATTCCTCAAGCTGATACAATACATTGCCCCGGTTGAGGTAGGCTGAAGCCATATTAGGCCGCAGTTCTATGGCCCTTGAAAAATCGGCAAAGGCTTCCTCGTAAAACCTGAGCCGCATCAGGACTATCCCCCGGTTCAGCCATGTAGTGGGTTCGTCGGGGTCAAGCTCAATAGCTTCATTAAAGTCTTTTAGTGCGGCTTCATTGGCGCCGGTCAGCAGCCGGGCCCTTCCACGGCTTCGGTAAGCATGGGGAGAATTCGGATTGTCAGCGATAGCTTCCGAATAGAATTCAATGGCTTTGCGGGAGTCGCCTTCCTCGTCGATCATCATAGCCAGCGTATTTTTTGCAATCGTATGGCCGGGATCGATGATAAGAACGTTGCGCAATTCCTGTTCCGCTTTTGTGCGCATGCCCATGGCAAGGTAGGTAACAGCACGGTTAGTCAGGTAGTCTGAGTTTTCCGGTTGAACAAACAATGCAGAATCAAAATAGGAGATGGCTTTATCAAGCTGACCGGTTCCGCGGTAGGTGAGGCCAAGGTAATTATCAAGGAAACTCCGGTCATTGGTTTGTGTGGTGAAAATACCCTCGACCCCTTCCTCGTTGGCCTTTTGCCGGTAATAAACCCTGTTGGTGACACCCCCCGGCAGCTTTTTAAGGCGGAGGAATCCATCCCTGGCCTGCTCATAATGCCCCTGCCTGTAGTTTAGCTCACTGTAGGAAAACAGGGCTTCCCGATTTTCGGGGAACCAGTTTAAGTACAGGATATAATCCTGTATAGCGCCCTCATTGTCATTCAGTGCTGCCCTGCAATCCGCGCGGTACAGGTATCCTTCTTCAAGCCTCGGATAAATTCGGATGGCATCATTGAAATATTTCAACGCTTCGCTGTAATCACGCTGCGCCCAGTGGATTAATCCCTCATCAAACTTTTGTTCCGCCAAAAGCAGTTTTTGTGCGGAAACATCTAAAGTGCACAGAAGAAAAAGAACAATAATGAATAAACGCGCCATATGGTGTACAACAAAATCGTGTTTTTGATAGTTGCATCCCCTGAGGGGGGAGATTACCGGAAATTACAAACAAAAACCGGTTTTTGTTGATTAATGAAATGATGGAAACATTGTTTCACGTATTGTTTGCACGTATAATTGAGGTGTTGATATATGAAAGGAATTAAGCGCATCTACATCATTCAGCTGGTATTGTTTCTTACAACCTTCGTTACAGTCACTCTTTCCGGGGAATACTGGATGCGCGGTAAACTCCCGGGATTCACCGAATTTACCTGGAAGGATTTTCAGGAAGGTTTACTTTTTACCCTGCCATTCCTTGGGTTTCTTACAGTTCATGAATTCGGGCACTACTTCACTGCACGTAAGCATAACGTAGATACAACCCTGCCTTACTATATTCCACTGCCCCCATTTTTCCTTGTCGGAACGCTCGGAGCAATTATCCGGATCAGGGAAAAGATTCAGTCGAAAAAGAAATATTTTGATATTGGTATTGCAGGACCGCTGGCCGGATTTGTGATTGCTGTTCTTTCACTCGCATACGGCTTCACACATTTACCTGATCAATCCTATCTGTATGAAATCCATCCGGAATATGCGGAATCAGGCATTCAGGAGGGCGCGGCGATGGCAGACTCCGATTCGGTGATCAATCTGGCTATAGGAAAGAATCTACTGTATCTGGCCATGGAGAAAACTTTGCCAGGAACGGATGACTTCATTCCCCCGGCCAATGAAATTATACATTATCCGTTTCTATTTGCAGGATTCCTCGCCTTGTTCTTTACAGCATTAAATTTACTGCCCATAGGACAGCTCGATGGCGGTCATGTGCTGTACGGACTAATAGGGTGGAAGCCTCATTCGTATGTGGCGAGGATTATTTTCTCGGCATTTCTGTTTTATGCCGGACTTGGATTATTCACTCCGAATGATACGCAGGAAGAGCTCCTCTGGGCGCCGCTGTATGTGGGATTTCTCTATTATGTGTTACGGAGTTTCAAGAAACCTCCGCAGACTACTTTGATGTACGCCCTGATTATGTTTACCGCGCAGTTTCTCATTCCTATGATCTATCCTGAGCTTGTGGGCTACAGCGGTTGGCTGCTGTTTGCATTCATGATCAGTCGCCTGATTGGCATCGAACATCCCCGAGCGACGGATGAAGAACCGCTGAACAGGACTCGTCAGATATTGGGTTGGATTGCCTTGCTCATTTTTGTGATATCCTTCAGCCCTGCACCGTTCATAATTGGCTGAATTATTTTCTGAAGATCTTCAGGGATTGATACTGGCCATTGGAAAGCCTTACCTGCAGAATATACAATCCAGACCGGAAAGTGCTGAGATCCACCAGCACAGGATCACCGAGACCCGGTGTGACATTTCCTGATTTCATCGATTTTCCTGTGATATCCATCACGGTCCATGAGTGCACGTTGCCCCTCAAATAGAAGTTCCCATCAGTGCTGGGATTCGGCCATAGCTGTAATTCTTCCGAGATCAATGGGTCATTACCAACAATTACATCGTCCACCTTTCCAAAGACGGGTCGGAGCATGAGACTTCCCGGTACAAGTGAATTTTCTTCCCACTGGATGTCCAGGTTAAAGAACATTTTTGTGCCCGAGAAGGTGTTTAAATCCAATCCTAAACCCAGTTCACCGTTCGTATTCTGGCGATACCCTACATAATAAGTGCCCTGTACCTTTACAGAACGGTTCAGTTCATACCGAACAAAGTTGTTCAGTCCGCCTTCACGCCGAATGGTTGTTTGTTGACGGTACAAAACATCGCCAGGTACACCTTCATCATCATTCCAGATAATCAGGTCAACCGATTTTCCGGCGGGTTCACTTCCGATAAAGGGGAAGTACATATCAACTGCGGTGATTCTCCCGCTGTCCGGGAGCAATTCAAATTGAACCGCCAGTCTGTCGGCCGCAAAATTAAGCCCTGCTGCTGCCTCCGCTGTACCATCGTCGTACGCATAGAGGTCGGTAAGGAAATAAGTGGACCTGAGCGTATCATTGATCCGGAAATCTATGGGCGCATATTTCGAAGGATCATAATCTCCGGCATCACTGATCGGACGGTTGTCTTCAGCATCGAGGATGATCTCAATGGAAACTCTGGCAGAATCACCGCCATCTATTCCACCAAAGTCAGCCAATGGTTCCCGTATGACAACCTGTTCCGTCTCCCCGATACCGATCGGACTTTCCAGTGGTTCAACAAATTCACTGTCGGAAAACTGAAAAGTATTTCCCAATGTATCTGTCACATCAATTTGATAATTGAAGAAGTATTTATAGGCTTTATTCTGATTGAATACGCCTGTAACAAGGTTTCGGATCCAGAAATAGGGCTCAATATTTTGACTGGCCAAATAGTGATCGTAGGGCACTACGAAATAATTTGACACGAAAGAAGACAACGGTTCATTAATGGCCCGATCGGGATACGACCTATCCGTGGGGTTTCTGTTACGGTTGATGTAAATGTAATCAAGGTTCCAGATATCAAACATTCCTGTCAGGTTTCCAACACTCTGAAACCTGAAACGGAATCCGGAATGAAGGAATTGAGAGGAGCTGATTGGAATAATTTCCTGATGCCAATCACCATCCATAATAGTTTCCCCGGCGACCGGCCATACGGTGATCCAGTTTCCCTGGTTATTGAGGAACTCCAGACGCAGGGAATCGTCACCGTCATTCGGCATGTTCCCTAGTCCGCCCGCCTGATAAAAGAAACTCATGTAAATGTCATCGGCAAATGAATAGCCGCTCAGATTAATTGTAGTAGAGGAGAGGCTGTCAACCAATCCGCTGACAGAACCGCTGCCATAGGGTTGGCCATTGGCATCCAGTCCGTCGAAACTAGCCACATTGAGGCTGGGAGGGGTGAAGGTGAGTCCGTCATTCAACAAGACATTCTCACTGTTTTGCCACTTTAACGGATCCAGTGTGCGTGAGGCAGAGAAATCTTCCCAAAACGGAAGTATCAATGGCTGATTATCTGTTTTAGCCGATATCCCGGATTTGCTTTCTTTGTTTTCGGCCTTTTGATATTGCGCTTGCTGAATCGGAATTAGCTTTATCTGAGCCCGCAATGTCATCATTGGGAGGGTGAGCAGGACGATAAAAGCTATGATTCTTTTCATCAATTATTCAGCATCGCTTGTGGTTCATTTCTAACGGTATCGGCCGGATTTCCCAGCCAAAGGTCAATAGGATCCCCCATTTTGATCTCAGTTCCGGCCTTGGGTGATTGACGGATGATCACGGCCCTTGTCCGTGCGGTGTCAACCTCAAGGGAGACTTGTCCCACCTGAAGGCTGGAGCCCAGAATAATAAATGTGGCATCTTCATAATTCTGTCCGATCAGATCGGGAGTAGGGATGTTGGAACGGGCAAACCCGTTACCCACCACCAGGTCTATCACACTGCCCTTGGGGAGTCTGTCCCCGGCTTTGATGATCTTTCCATCATGGTACATTTCCAGAACCAGGTTGAGGAACGGACTTGGCTTATAGTCAATATTTCCCCTGCGTAATTCATTGCTCTTCAGGACGGCCTCTGCATTTCGCAGTGAGGACTGGTTTACCAGATCCGGCACCGGTACTGAAGGCGGGTTCACACGATTTACAGAAATGAATATTTTTCGTCCTTCCTTAACCTTGGAGCCAGCTTTCGGGTACTGTTTCAAAATGGTCAGAGGAGGGAAATCATCTGAATATGCCGAATCATTGACTTCATAACGAAGGTTCCGTTGTACAACATACTGTTCAACATTATCCATATGAATGCCTTCCAGGTCAGGTACCGTCACGGTCTCGCCGTGGTTGGTTTTATTTGGTAAATAGACAAAGAAGAAAATAAGCAGTGCACCCAGGAGCAGCAAACTCATGATGCCCAGGTTGATCAGTAATGCTTTTATATTATTTGAAAAAATATTCATGATTTGAGAAATAACGCTCTAAATTATGTAATTCTTGCCTTCGTAAAAAATAAACCGTCTGTCACCTTGACTTCACGATCCGTTTCCGTTGTTCGTGCCGTTCCATAGCCAGTTCGATAAGCTGACTGATCAGATCCTGAAATGAAATTCCTCTTTCCTTCCACATCATCGGGAACATACTCGAATTTGTAAATCCGGGAATCGTATTAATTTCATTGATCAGGATGGTTCCGTCCTTTTTCAGGAAAAGGTCTACCCGGGCAAAATCTTCACAATGGAGGGTTTTATATGTTTTAATGGAATGCTGCCGGATCTTTTCAGCGATATCTTCAGGTATGTCTGCCGGAACCACAATTTTCGCAGCTTCCGGATCGAGGTATTTTGCTTCATAGGTATAAAATTCATAATCTGAACTTACCACAACCTCGCCTGGAAGTGAGGCCTTCACGTCCCGGTTCCCCATAACCGCACATTCGAGCTCCCTGCCTTCCACAAACTCTTCGAAAAGCAGCGTATGATCAAATTTAAAGACCTCATCCACTATTGCTTCAAAACCCTTTTTTTCCTTGACCTTAAATACACCAACAGATGAACCCAGGTTGGCGGCCTTGATCATGAATGGTAAACCAAGGTTTTTTTCAATATGATCGAATCGGATTGATGACCGGTCTTCAAAAGAATAGGTAAGGAATTTACTTACCGGAATTCCGGATGCTTCGAGAAGTCTTTTTGTATAAAGCTTGCTCATGCTCATTGCGGAACCAAGAACACCTGTACCAACAAATGTTATCTCGAACGAAGTCAGGAGACCCTGAATGCTTCCGTCCTCACCATCTGTTCCATGCAGAACCGGGAAAACCACATCAATCGGTAGGATTTCATTATTCAGGCGCATAAAACCCTTGCGGGAACCTGACATATTCAGACGCAGCGGTTCCCCGCTCGAAATATCAGCGTTTACTTCCTTCTTCAGATACCATCCGCCTGTACGGGATATGCCGATAAGGGATACTTCAAAACGCGACCGGTCTATAAATTCAAAAATATTTCTGGCTGAGTTGATCGAGATCTCATGTTCAACTGATTTTCCGCCAAAAAGTACGGCTACGTGCAGTTTGCTCATATAAGTAAAAAATAAAATTAACCCTCAAGATAATGCACTTTTCATTAATATATCGCATGAATCAGCCTTTTTGCAAAGGAAAAAGTTTCCCCTTTTACCTGAATAACATAGACCCCCTGTTTTTGCTCTTGCATATCGAATTCATAGGTCTGATTCAGAACCCCGGAAAACTCATATTCACTAACCACGCGACCGCTTAAATCCATCACACGCATGAACACATTTTCTTTTGAAGGCAGATTGAAGGTGAGCTTAAAGCGTCCATTGACTGAAGGGTTGGGAAAAAGAGTCCCGTTTTCAGAAACGACCGGATTGCTCACGAAGAATTCTATGTTATCGACAAATATTGCCCCGGCATTTCCGTTCACTCCCAGAAAGGCGATGTTAAGGTCTTCCTGCCCCAGGTAAGGTGTCAGGTTGATGGTGATTTTCTCCCAATCCTGTGGTAATGCGGGAACTTCCTGTCCGTTGAAATCATTATTGCCGAGCTCCGAACCGGTTCTTGAAAAGAGAACGATGTCATAGCTAATTCCGCAGTCATCAGATAAAAGTACGCTGAAGGAATCGGAGGTGCTATTTACCCGTTTATACGCCAGGTCAAAGGTTATAAAGGCATTATCGGCATCACGTAACGAAAATTTCGGACCGATCAGGTAATCGAAATCCCCGGGATTATTATTATTCTGATTAAAAAGAGCCATGGCAGGGCCGCTTCCGGTAGAGACCAACTCCCATCCTGTAGTTGGTGGCTGGGTTAGTGGAAGCCAGGCAGCAGGATCCTCAGGGTCATAATTGTCAAAACTTTCGCGGACTGGCAATTCAACAGTTTTGTCGCTTACAATGAAACTCCGGCTTAATTCACCGCTTTCACCCAGTCCGACCCCCGAATTATTAATATTACGCACCTGTGCAAAAAGAGAATGGTACCCTCGCGCAAGCTCCGGCATGTCGGTCGTTATCTGTATTTCTTCACCCGAAGCCAGATTGCCGTTGAATACATAAACACCCTGGGGCTGGTTATCGATACGAAGATCAAGCTCAAAGTAATTGATGGTTTCTGTAGTGGTGTTCACCACTCCAAAGGTAAGCGGAACAGTGCGATCAGCGCAATAGGAAGGGCCCGGTGAAAGCAAACGGACTGATGATCCGATGTCCAGACGAACATTATCGATATAGAGGTTATTTCCATATCCGTTAATTCCAACAAATGCAAGTCGCACCTTTGTGCCGAGGTAGGGAGTCAGGTTTACCACATCGGTACGCCAGTCATTTGGTCCGCTGGGCGTGAAAGGTGAAGTCCTTGAACTGGCAGTTCGCAATGTTGATCCCACCTTATAATAGACCGTGTCGCTGGCGAAAATCGGAGAAGCGCAATCGCTGGTGGCGGTGATCATCAGGCCTTCGAAGTTAGCATCTACACTGGGGTATCCGCTATAGGCAACATCGAATATAAGTGAAGCCTGGGAGGCATCGGTAAGATCAATTACCGGTGAAATGAAAAGGTCCAGTTCACCATAATTTTCGTAATCAAAAAGGTTCAGGTAAAGACTCTGGTTCATTGCGTTTCCGTTGTCGGCTTGCTGGAGCTCCCAGGTACTCAGGCCGTCCGGATTTTGTATGATCCAATCATTTGGTAATGTGCTGAAATTCAAATCAATAGAGATTGATGCTTCATCAGATACCTGAATATATTTTGACTTGCTGTCGTTCAAAGGGTTCCCATCAGATCCGCCGTTTACACCTGTGATGGAAAAGGATATTTCACCCTCGCCAGTAAACTCAACGACCGGCATCTCAACGGTTGTTATCTCGCCTGGAGCTAAGGTGACATTCACATTTTTTGTGTCGATTACAGTTCCATTTTTTGCAATATCAACAACAAAAGAATTCACTGTATTCGTGCCATAATTTCGCACTTCGATCATCGGGATAAGGGGACCGGGACATACGAAATCAGACGGACTACCAATGGACCGAACCCCCATATCGTTGGCGACGATAACAGGGGGAACAGCTCCCAGTGAAGACTGAAGGCTCAGTCGGCGCGGACTATTGTCGAGCACAATACGCATCCTGTCTTTTTGGTCCTGAGTGAAAAGGTTGAGGCAGGCATCATTTGAATAATCCATATAATTCTGGAACATATCGGGCAGGTCACCCGGTCCTGTATTGCAGCTATTTGGTCCCGGGAAGGTACATGGTTCGCCGATATTTGAATTTGGGTTGCCCTGACGGGGGGTGTCCTCGCAAAAATCATCGTCGCTGCAATCCCCATCGCCCCAAATGTGTCGAAGCCCCAGGTAGTGGGCGACCTCATGGGTGGTGGTTCGTCCCAGGTTATACTGGTTAATAAGATTGGCCGGCGGGTATTTTTCTTTGGACCCGAAAGCTCTGTAGTCAATAATTACTCCATCCGTGAATGGGTATTCGCTGCCGTTATCGAGCCCGGCAAGGCTGGAAACAGGAAACTGGGCATAACCCAGGTAGTTATCATTCAGATCGGTAACCCAGATATTCAGATAATCTTCTGCCGGCCAGTAACTTAGATTTTTCAGGGCATAGTTGTCGGCGAGCTGCCAGATATTCCGGTCTCCCTGCTTGCGAACAATGCCATTCGTGGGAAGACCTTCGGGGTCCCGGGCGGCGAGTACGAAATTCACTTCGATATCTGCCGCTACCGGTTCAAACACAGACGGGGTATTGACGCGGTCTTCATTCAGGCGTCTGAAATCTTCATTAAGTACCTCAATCTGGGAGAGTATTTGTTCTTCAGCCAAATTGGTCCCATTGCCAATCAGCTCGCCTTCATTGATGATATGAACGACTACCGGGATGGTGATAACCTGTTGAGCTGATTGAGGCTGGTTTTCATTGGCTTCCCTTGATCTTAACTGCCTGAGTTTTTCCCGCATCCACGATTCAAATTGCGCTGGATCCTCGTAGCCGTAGTTTTGATTTTTCTGCAATTCCTGGAAAGACTTGATGGCACACTTTTCCTGGGCGAAAGATGTTGTAGTGCTTATAAATAGCAAAAAGCCTGTTATTAACAGGCTGATTGATAAATTATATGTATTTCGCCGGGATTTTGCCACTGTCAGAGCATATTATCGGGAAGTTTCGCATGCGGGTCTCCCGGTTTGGTGATATTGATGGCTTCCACCGAAATTACTTCAGGTACTGCCTTCTTGATGGCCTCTTCCACACCTGCCTTTAGGGTCATGGTAGACATGGGGCAATTACCGCAGGCGCCCAGCAATTCCAGACGAACGACCATATCATCAGTCAGTTCTAAAATCTGAACATTGCCCCCGTCGGTTTCCAGGTAGGGGCGGATGTTGTCAAGTGCCTGATCAATTCGTTTAACTAACTCGTCTTTTTTCATTTTGCTCAAAGTGGCCATTATTGAACTTCAACTGGTTTGGTTTTATCCTGTGTGGCATTCCTTATAGCAACCTGCTGGGCCAATGACTCGGCAAGGTTTCTGAATGCTTCACTGGAAACTGTATTTTTCAGTGCGATCGGATAACCGGAATCACCGCTTTCACGTACTTCCTGTTCTATCGGCAGCTGACCTAGGAGAGGAACATCGTATTGCTTTGATAAGTTCTCCCCGCCGGATTCGCCAAAAATATAATATTTTTTATCGGGCAACTCAGGCGGAGTAAAGTACGCCATATTTTCAACAATCCCCAGTACAGGAACATTGATCTGAGGCTGCCTGAACATTTGAAGTCCTTTTCTGGCATCCGCAAGCGCCACCTTCTGCGGAGTAGTTACAATGATTGCACCTGTCACAGGAACGGTTTGCACCATGGTCAGGTGGATATCACTGGTTCCGGGAGGCAGATCAATTAAAAGATAGTCGAGGGGGCCCCAAAGCGTATCACTTATGAATTGTTTAAGTGCCGAGCTGGCCATAGGTCCGCGCCACACGACCGCATTGTCGGCAGGCGTGAGGAATCCAATGGAAATGAGCTTAACACCATATTGCTCTAGTGGCATAATCATATTCTTCCCGTTAACGGGCTGAACCCCGGGTTGTTCATGTTCGCAATTGAACATGACTGGCACGCTCGGACCATAGATATCCGCGTCGATAAGCCCTACTGAGGCACCCTGTTGCGCAAGAGAAACTGCCAGATTAGCGGCAACAGTTGATTTTCCTACGCCTCCTTTTCCGGATGCTATAGCGATGATATTTTTAACGTCCGGCAACAAAGGTCCTTTGTCCCGGGTTGTAGTCACATTTGAGGTCATCAGGATCTCCGCCCGGATTTCAGGCGACAAATGCTCATTGATGGCACGTTCACAGTCCTTCCGGATCACTTCTTTCAGGGGGCATGCCGGGGTGGTTAGTACCACAGTGAACTTTACCGCATCACTAAATACCTCGATGTCCTTCACCATATTCAGCGTCACCAGATCCTTTTTTAAATCAGGATCAATTACAGTGGAAAGGGCCTTTTTAACATCTTCAATTCCGTACTTCATATTTCCAGTCTGTCCGTTCTTTGTTGAAGCATCAAAAATACGTCATTTATTCCCTTTACAGCAATGCATGAAGGATTCTTTTACCTTATTTCTTCTTATGGAAGATCAATGTTAGTGAGGCAGGATTATCACCGGCTGTCACCACTTTCTGAGTCATTTTATTTTTTTCAATGGTAATGGTGCCGTCCATCAGTTTATTTCCATTCATGTCCAGGTCGGCATAGATCAGCGAATTTCCTTTGAAACTTCCTTCCGCACGTATAGCACTTTTACCATCGTAAAAGAACATGTGAATTTTGTCTGTGATTTGGTCATATGCCATTAATTCAGATTGCGTAAGCTCAAAACTGCCGGTAGCATTTTTGGAATAGACTATGCAATAAAGACCATTGGTTTCTGTAACCTCGTTGCATGTGATCATTGTCTCGGGTGGTGAAGGCATGTCAACACTCGATGAGAAGTCGGCAGGAGAAAACAGCCATGTTCCGGAAAGCATTTTTAATTTTTCAAGTTGTGAATCCTGGGCGATGACAAAAGAAGAGCTGAAAACAAGCAGGAGTTGAAGGATAATTGGTTTTTTCATGTTGAAAAGGCTTAGATATTCTGAATATACCATATTATTCGAAAAATTAAATCGGATCGAACGACACCATATATTTTAGTAGATTTACAGTATGATTTCAAAGGCCACTATACAGGAAGTGCAGGATCGAATGGATATCGTTGATATCGTTTCTGATTTTGTTACGCTGAAGCGAAAGGGTAGTGGTAAATATTTATGGGCCAACTGTCCGTTCCATGATGAAAAGACACCGTCATTTTCAGTAACACCCGACAGAGGGATTTACAAGTGTTTTGGATGCGGTAAATCAGGTGACTCGATCAATTTCATGATGGAACATGATGGGTTGAGTTATGTGGAGGCAATCCGCTACCTGGCCGGTAAATATGGAATTGAAATTCAGGAGACCACGATGTCTGATAAGGATCAGGAACTTCAGAATGAAAAGGAAAGCCTCTACATTGTTCTTGATTACGCAGCCGATTTTTTTAGAAGAAATCTCAGTGATACTGATGAAGGTCGAAGCATTGCAGGAAGCTATTTCCGTGAGCGGGGCATCAATTCACAATCGATAGAAAAGTTTCAGCTTGGTTACAGTCTTGAGAAGTGGACTGCCTTATTCGAGGATGCCACAGCCAGGGCCTACAAGGAGGAATTGCTTGAAAAGGCAGGCCTTATCGTAAGAAAGTCTGAAGACAAGGTTTATGACCGCTTCAGGGGACGGGTTATTTTTCCTATTCATAACGTTTCAGGCAGGGTGATCGCTTTTGGTGCCAGGACACTGCGAAAAGACGATAAGCCGAAATACCTGAATTCACCCGAGAGTGATGTCTATCACAAGAGCAAGGTTCTTTATGGTATTTTTCAGGCAAAGAACCACATCCGTCAGCAGGATAAGTGCTACCTGGTTGAAGGATATACCGATGTTATCTCGATGCATGAAGCAGATCTGCCCAACGTGGTGGCTTCTTCAGGTACAGCCCTCACCACAGATCAGATCAAACTGATCAGCCGGTTTACCAAGAATATCACCGTTCTCTATGATGGGGATCCGGCGGGGATAAAGGCTTCGCTGCGAGGGATTGACATGATCCTGGAATCGGGAATGAATGTGCGTACGGTGGTCTTTCCGGAAGGCCATGACCCCGACAGTTACTCGCGTGAGTTAGGGACTTCGGGTTTTCAGAAATATCTGGCAGAGCATGAGCAGGATTTCATTTCTTTCAAGGCGGCATTGTATGCCAGTGAGGCGGCTCGTGATCCGATAAAACGGGCAGAATCGATCAAGGAGATTCTTTACAGTATCTCGAAGATACCGGATGGACTGAAGCGGGCGGTGTATGTAAAAGATACTTCCCGGATGCTTGAGATGGAGGAATCAGTGCTTTGGTCTGAACTCAACAAGCTCATGATAAAGGAGCAACGGAGTCAGCGTAAGCCCGATATGCCAGAGCCACCACTGCCCGATTATTCACAGGAACCTGTAACGGAGGAGCAGCCGGCAGCTCATGAAGAACTTATAGCGCTGCACGAACGTGAATTTATACGGTTGCTCATCAAATTTGGATCCCATCCCGACGATGAGGAGCAGCCCATGCATGAAGTAGCCCGACAGGAACTGGAGGATGTTGAATTCATTACCCCCATATATCGCGAAATCTTCACCATGTACACCAAACGGGTTCAGGCGGGTGAAGCCGTGGATGCAGATTATTTTATTCGAAATGGCTCGGAAGAAGTAAAAAAGATCGTGGTGGATCTGATCTCCGATCGTCATGAAGTGAGCAGCCTGTGGTTTGAACGGTTTAAAATTTACGTTCCTTCTGAGGAGGATCTGGTAGGAAGGATGTTTTTTACAAATATGGCCCGCCTGAAACGCAGTATCATTCAGAAGCTGATTGATGAACATAAGGAGAAGTTGAAAAATGCTACTGATCCGGATGAAATTGATGAATTATTGCACATCCAGCAGGAACTTAAAAGAACCGAGAAACAGCTTGCAGACGTGCTGGGGATCGTGATTCCCAAATAAACATTGAAAAGATATGAACGACATCAGGTATTTCATTGTTAACCCTGATGAGTTTTTAAAGCGGTAAAAATGCGGTAAATTCGCCGCAGCTGGAATCTTATGGAGGAAAAAATAAAACTAAATACAATACCTGAGGCTATTGAGGACATACGTAATGGCAAGATCATTATCGTAGTCGATGATGAAGACCGTGAAAATGAGGGTGACTTCATCTGTGCCGCAGAAAGTATTACACCTGAAATTGTAAATTTTATGGCCACTCATGGCCGTGGATTGATTTGCGTTCCGCTGGTAGAAGACCGATGTGTAGAGCTTGAACTGGAATTGATGGTGGGTCGAAATACAGCGGCCTATGAAACCCCATTTACTGTTTCGGTTGATTTGCTGGGGGATGGTTGCACCACAGGTATTTCTGCTCACGACCGTTCTAAAACCATTAAAGCCCTAACCAATCCGGAAACAAGACCGGAAGATCTTGGTAAGCCCGGACATATCTTTCCCTTGAAAGCCAAACGTGGGGGAGTTTTACGCCGCGCAGGGCACACTGAGGCTGCCATTGACTTTGCCAGGTTGGCAGGATTTCAGCCCGCTGGCGTGCTGGTAGAGATTATGAATGAGGATGGTTCGATGGCAAGGCTGCCCGATTTACGTTTAGTGGCTGACCGGTTTGATTTGAAGCTGGTGTCTATTCAGGATCTTATTCAATACCGTATCGAAAAAGAGTCCCTTATCGAAAAGCAGGTTGAGGACGTGGATATGCCTACCGACTGGGGCCATTTTAAGCTAACTTCCTATACACAAACGAATACCGGAGATAATCATATCGCCCTGGTAAAGGGCACATGGGAGAAAGATGAACCAGTACTTGTAAGGGTTCATTCAAGTTGCGTGACCGGTGATATTTTTGGGTCTTGCAGGTGTGATTGCGGCGGTCAGTTGCATGCGGCCATGAAAATGGTTGAAAAAGCTGGTAAAGGTGTAGTTCTTTACATGAACCAGGAAGGTAGGGGTATTGGTCTTGTGAATAAGCTGAAGGCCTATAAACTCCAGGAAGAGGGTCTTGATACAGTTGAGGCTAACCTGAAACTGGGCTTTGATATGGATCAGCGGGACTATGGGGTAGGTGCACAGATTTTGCGCGATCTGGGCGTGAATAAAATCCGCCTTATCTCCAATAACCCTAAAAAGAGAGTTGGCCTTATCGGTTACGGACTTGAAATTATTGATAATGTGCCGGTAGAGATCAAACCAAACAAATTCAATGAGCGTTATCTGACTACGAAGAGAGACAAGATGGGTCATCAGATCTTGCGCGATGCAAAGTAGAATAGTAACGTTGATTTTCTGCGGGTTCCTGGTAACTGCGTTTACGGCGCACGGACAGTCATATTCAACTGACGTATGGCACCGTGGCAACCTTTTCCTGTTTGAGGGGGATACCCTGAGTGGTGAAATAAAGTACAATATGGAAAACCAGTCGGTCCAGTTCACCAGGGATGGATCGACAGTCCAGGCGTTCAGCCCCCGGAAAATCCTGGCCTTTGAAATCTATGACAAGATAATCCAGTCCTACAGGATATTCTATATACTTCCTTATAAAAGTCAGGGAACCTACGAGGCACCTTTTATTTTTGAATTGTCCTATGAAGGTCCGTATGTCTCCCTGCTGCGAACTGAAAAGCTGGAGCTGGTTGTGCGAAGCCTGCCCTACATGTATTCAACCTATACAAATGAGGAGATGGTGTATACTTATTATTTCCTTGACAGGTCTGGTAGGATCAACGAGTTCAATGGTAAAAAGAGCGATTTGAACCGTATTTTCAGAGATCATGCCGCTGAAATCAGAAGATTTGTGAAGGATGAGCGTCTAAAGCTTGATCGTCTGGATCATTTGATTAAGATTTGTTCCCATTATAATTCACTCGTAACTAAATGAAGAAGCCGCTTATACTCGTTTCAAATGATGATGGAATCACATCCAAAGGAATACGGCTGTTGGTAAGTATCATGAGTGAACTTGGCGAAGTGGTGGTTGTGGCTCCCGACGGACCGCAATCCGGGATGGGGCACGCTATCACGATTGGCAATACTCTCCGGCTGGAGGAAAATGATATCTTTCCGGGCGTAGCAGCTTATGAATGTTCCGGGACGCCCGCAGACTGTGTGAAGATAGCCAAGCACTTTGTCCTGAAGGACCGCAAACCGGATCTGGTGGTGAGCGGGATAAATCACGGCAGTAATACATCCATCAGTGTGCTTTACAGCGGAACCATGTCAGCTGCTATTGAAGGTGCCATAGAAGGGATGCCGGCGATTGGATTTTCATTGTGCGATTATGCATCTGATGCTGACTTCAGTCATGTGGCTGATTACGTACGCACCATCACGAAAAAAGTCCTTAAGGACGGTCTGAATGAGGGAGTTGCCCTTAATGTGAATTTTCCACCTAAAAGGAATGAATCCATCAGGGGAATAAAAATTTGCCGGCAGGCCCGAGCACGTTGGCAGGAAGAATTCGATTTAAGGTACGATCCCAACGGCCGCAGATATTTCTGGCTGGCGGGCAATTTCGTCAATCATGATAAGGGTGAGGACAATGATGAATGGGCGATTGCCAATAACTACGTTTCGGTGGTGCCATGTCAGTTCGACCTGACAGCACACCACACGGTAGTATCGCTTAATTCAAACTGGGACGATATTCTTTGATCAGAGCAGCGACAAAAACCCTGTAACCTGCTGATATAAAGCATGTGATTCGGTTACATGCCCCTCTATGGCCTTTTTAAGATAGGGTGGAATTTCCTCGCCAGTGCCCAGGCGCTTGACAACATCATTAATCATGGTGGTTAATTCGTCATCGCCCATTTCTTTGGCTCCCTTCAAAATATCATTTGCCTGTGCCATCACTTCTGTATCAACTGCAACGGTGGTTGTGATTCCTGCAGGACTACCAGCCATTTGATTGGAAGTATTGGATGCGATACAGGCATTATAGGCATCCACAAGTTCTTCCATTTCTTTCCGCTTGTATGTGCCGTCTTCCAGTCCCAAAGTGATCGCATTACATCCGTCCAGGAACTTCGTCATGGTTTTTTTGAATAACATGGTGGGAACTTCGATACCCGTCCCGTCCATCTTATACAGGTAGGTGCCGGCAAAAGCGAAGTTCTTATCGATGCGAAACCTGTAAAGACTCAGGTATCCATCTTTCTCCAGCATCATGATCCGATATTTATCCCCTTGCTTGATGGTTCTGTATTTCTGACCGTCCTTAATGATGCTTTGGAACTCATAGGCTTTCAGACGCTTTTTATCTGATCCGTCATCAAAAATTATTTCCTCATATAATTCCTCAGGGAATAAAATTTCAATAGTCCCTGAAAGTGTATCACCCTGAACGGTAACAAGTTGATCCTGGGCGTATAGCGTATACGACCCAAGCAAAATAAACAGTATTATCAGTCCTCTCATGTTTGCAAAATTACAATTAATCCGATCTTTTCCCATCCCTTTTTAGGCGACCGGCTTTTTTTAGCGCATCATTCAAAATCCATTCGATCTGACCGTTGGTGCTTCTGAATTCATCCGCTGCCCATTTCTCCAATGCATTAAGCAAATTTGGGTCCAAACGTAAGGCAAATGCTTTTTTCTTAGACATAATCTGATTCGTTCTTCATCATTCTCTCCATCGCGTTCTTGATGCCCTCGGGATTTCGTGTCCCCAGGAGGAGGGTCTGTCCACTTTTCAGATGTAGTTTCAGTCCCCTTGTCCCGGAAATAGTAAGGGCTTTACCGTGTTTAAACGAATACCGCACACCCCAACCACCATAGTGACGGATGGGATATTTAACGACTTCATAGCTGTTGATATCTGTGCGCGATATCGATTTTTCCTTGTTGACCAGGGGAGGCATTCTGTAAATGATACGGCCTTCCTCGATGCGCACATCCAGGTACAAGCTATAAAGTAGCCATGTCAGGAAGAATAGGACAACCATGGCAATTCCAGATGATATAATCATTTCCATGGTGTCCCTTTCCTTATTCTCGGTAAGAAAAATGAAGGCCATACCTCCCAGGGTCAGCGCAACGAAGCCTGTCATAATATACATGAATACGGTCTGTCGCATGTACTGAACTTCGTGGTAAATGCGGGACTTCATTTCTAATGATTTAAGGTTCCGGTGTTAACAACAGGGCTCACATCCTTGTCGGCACATAGAACTACCATGAGATTGCTCACCATAGCTGCCTTTCGCTCGTCATCCATATCTATCACATTTCTTTTCGAAAGGTCTTCAAGCGCCATCTCCACCATGCTTACCGCACCTTCCACAATTTTATGGCGGGCCGCTACAATGGCTGTTGCCTGCTGACGTCGCAGCATTGCACCAGCAATTTCAGAGGCGTATGCAAGGTAGCCGATACGTGCTTCGATTACATTAATTCCTGCAATTTCCAGACGGTTACTTAAATTCAGCTCCAGTGCATGGTTTACCTCATCGAGGCCACTTCTGAGAGTGATTTCCGCTTCATCATCTTCAAAATTGTCATAGGGATACAATCCGGCAAGTTTACGTACTGCCGCATCGCTCTGAATTCGAACAAAGTTCTCATAATCATCTACCTCGAAAGCAGCCTTGAATGTATCGCTTACCCTCCATACCAGGATAACTCCAATGAGGATTGGATTACCAACTTTATCATTCACCTTGACACGCTCACTGTCGAAGTTGCGGGCTCTCAGTGAAATGGCCTGCTTTGTGAAGAATGGGTTCACCCAATAGAAACCATTCTTTTTTACTGTGCCCTTGTAATCTCCGAAAAGAACCAGAACACGGGAACTGTTTGGATTCACATAGAAGAATCCGGGTAGCATGATCAGAAAGGCAAGTAAGCTCGCCAGTCCGATTAAATTCCTCATTCCAATAAACAGAAAGAGGGTAACTGCCAGCAGCAGAAAGGTTACAAATAACATGATGTAACCGGACAGGGGATTATTTTCTTTTTCCATTTGTGTGATATTAAATTGATATCATAAATATATTATATTAATGTAATTTACGCAATCTTTTTGAAAAGGTTGCCATCGTGCTGCGCATTCAGCGCCAAAGGCGTCTTTTTCCTGCCGAGGTTCCTTCACAGGGCACAGGTAAGAAGTCTGAACTTCAAATGGAGTGAGAAATAAAAGTCTTATAAAATCATTCCGACCGGAATTACGGATTGCCTTGTCAGTTATGCTTTGAAACTAACCTGATTATCACACTGTCGCGTGCGGATCGCTCAGTCGTTCGCAAATTCCTTTTAGTGACTTTATTTTGCGTACGTGCTCATGGTAGATCAGTTTCCATAAAGCTTCTACAATCAGAGATGAAAATAGCACCACCCCGGCAATGGCAGAAATTTCAATGAAACCCACAGGGGGCATATAAAGTACAGCGTACAGTAACATTAAAAAGCCTGCAAATAAAGGTATGCCATATCTGTAGACATTGCGATAGAGGAGGAGGATGTCCAGATTATTCTTAAGAAGCTGCAGTAACCCTCCGGCTTCGGTGTGTTTCCTGGTGATCAGGGCCAATTTCAGTTGGAAATGAACCCAGAGTAAAATATTGAATCCGATCATCGATGCCAGTATGATCCACTTATATTTAAAAGCAAACATGAAGGATATGCCAATGATTAAAATACTTATAGCGACTGATATGAAGTAATCATATATCAATTTTTTATGTAGGTGAGCAATGGATTTCCTGAGAGAATTGCCCATGAAGGATTCCATTTGGCTAAAGTTATAATGAGTACTGTCCTCAGCCGATTTTTTCCATATTTCCGTGTATTGAATCTCGTCCATGTCCCTAGATCTTTTCAATGATTTCCTTTAGCTTTTTTCGTATTCTGGTGAGTCTTGCTCCTACATTGGAAACGGAAATTCCAACAATCTCAGCGATTTCGTCATAGCTGTAATCCTCCATCTGCAGAATGAGCAATGCCCGTTCTTCCGGCCTGAGCATCTGAATGGCTATTTGAACCAACTCAGCTTCGTCTGAAGATGTCTTATCCATTACAACGGTTTCCGGCAGAGGATCGTAAGACCTCAATTTTTCTTTGCGCTGGTAATTCAAGGCTGTAAACAATGCCACTTTATACATCCAGGTGCTCAGTTTTGATTTATTCTGGAAGCTGTCGATGCTTTGCCAGAGGGTTGTGAGAATCTCCTGAAACAGATCATCCCGTTCAGAAGGGGATGTGTACGCATTACAGATCTTATGGAGAATCCCCTGATTCTCGGTGATCATTTTAATAAATGCATGTTCCTTTGTGTTCAACCTGAATTATTAGTAACCCGACATTAAAAATCCTTACAATAGTTGACGAAAAATGTTTTTTGAAAAAAAAATCTTGAGCTAGTGTAACAAAAAGGCAGCAAAATCAGTCTAATACATAAACAACCAAGGTCATGCTATCTCTTACAAGAAAAATCCGTAATATCTTCGTCGCATTATTCCTGTGTGCCTGGTGTATAAGTGCGGTGCATCTTGGCAAACAGCATCTGAAAGCTTCCAAGGCCAGTAAGACGGAAATAGAAAGTGTAATTCCTTCCTCCACAACAGCCAAATCACTGGAAAATACATCGTTGTTGGTGACAACTTTTGTAGGCGTAATCCATTACTTTTATCAAAAGTAGAGGTTGCCTGTGCGCGTAATCATCCTTCTTTTTTGCATCTTGTGTTTTCATTGCGGAAGTGATTCTGCCTCTGAAATGATTTCTATGAATAATCAAAGTGAGCAAAAAGAAATGCGGCAGTTCCTTGCATTGGGCGATTCTTATACGATTGGTGAATCCGTGGGGGAGGATGACCGCTGGCCTGTTCAACTTGCAGAGGAGATTAATAGTTTAGCTGACTCAGCATTTGCAGCTCCGGTAATCATCGCCAGAACCGGATGGCGAACGGATGAGCTGATCTCTGCAATTGGTGACAGGAAACCTACAGACGATTTTGACCTGGTTAGTCTTCTGATCGGGGTGAATAATCAATATCAGCAGCGTCCGGTTGAGGATTATCGAAAGGAATTCCGTGACCTGGTCGAAATAGCGATTCAAAAAGCCCGGGGTAATCCCGATAGAGTGTTGGTTGTGTCGATCCCTGACTATGGCTATACACCGTTTGGTGCCGCCAACAAGGAGAAGATTTCTGCCGAACTGGATAACTATAACGAGATAAACAGATCCATCGCCCAAGAATATGATGTGATTTATGTTTCCATTACCGATATTTCCCGGAGTACCGATGCGTCACTCGTGGCAGATGATAATCTGCACCCATCGGCAAGGCAATATGAGTTATGGGTGGAGCGGATTCTGGCCAGCGAACGATTTGCCGCAGAATTTCTGAATGATTAAGCGCCTTTGGCTACCCGCAAGGTTCTTGCAAGTAAAAGGGCCAGCAGACTAAAAACGACGGCGATCCATCCTACATTTTCATAACCTACCAGTGCCTTGGCGCCTTCAGTAACTTCCGATGGTCGTTCTGTGATCATCGTACCCGCTATCAGTGTTGCCAATCCGCTACTCATTTGCTGAATGGATGACCGTGCGCTCATGAAGCTTCCGCGGTTCTCAGGCCTTATCACAGAGGTAACCATGGTGGTCGACGGGACCATTCGTCCATTCGCCAGCACAAAAAATAATCCACTCACAACCAACGCCTCCCACAATGGGATTGGCGGCATATGTGTTATAATGATGATTGGTATGAGCACGAGAAATCCGAATATCGTGAATACTTTCAGTCTGCCATTCTTGTCTGCCATTCTGCCTACCCAGGGCGATGAAAATATGGTAAGAGCACCGCCAACCAGGTAGATATAGGTAAGCTCCTGTTCGGTAAAACCTACATTTCCCACCATGTAAGGTGCAATGAACGGGATGATCGTGAAGTGACCAAACATAAGAACTGAAGTGAATAAGAGTCCAAGAAGCGGATTCTTTCGCCCAAAGACATTTTTTATAACTTCCTTAATACCAGCAGGTTTTTGCCCTTCAGCTAAATGAGATTTGAAAGCAGGCACCAGGAACCTGATCATAAAAAGGATGGCCAGGGAAATTCCTGCCAGGAAGAAGAAGGGTGCCTGCCAGCTAAAGAGGCTGGCCAGATACAATCCGAACGGAACACCAAAAACTGAAGCAGCCGAGAACGATGCCATCACAATCCCAATACCTGCTGCCCTGCGTTCAAGCGGAATGGCATCGCTGACAATTGAGAGGATTAGCGCTCCTAAAACACCGCCAAAAGCACCTGCAAGGCAGCGGGACAACAGGAGGATTTGATAATTTGGCGCCAGAGCGCAAGCGATCGTACCGAGTAAAAAGCCGGTATAAATGAAAACGAGACTGCTTTTACGATCGAATCGGTCAATCAGAAATGCAGCAAGGAAACCACTTGCACCCGCTGTGAATGAATAGGAAGATACCAGGAAGCTAAATTGCTGCGGGGTAATATCGAAAAGGCGCATTAGTTGCGGACCTAGCGGCATCATGATCATGAAATCCATAATATGGGTGAACATGGCACTTGCCAGGATCAGCAGGAATAATCGCTCTTTGTTCATTCGGATGTCATCAAATATCGTTTATTGTTCAATCCACTTGCCTTCACATGCCAGCGTGTTTAGCGGCAGCCTTTTGCGGGGTGCGCGTTCGCTTTCTTCCAAATCCTCAGGCAGGACCGATGGATCTCCCCCGTAATAGCCCACTGCTACAGCCGTGGTAATGTGAAAGCCTTCCTGAACATTAAATATTTCCTGGAGTTTCTTCCAGTCCAACCCTGCCATGTGATGTACAGCCAGTCCCATGCTTTGGGCCTGTAAACTCAGATTACCCATGGCTAGTCCGAGGTCGTGCAACGCGTGAAAATTTTCTTTACCCGAGTTAAACTTTTCTTTATATGCGGTCAGAATGATTACAGGGGCATTTTTTACCCACTGTTGATTAAATTCCGCCAGGTGTTTCAGTATTATTTTATAGGCATCTGATTCTCGTTTTGCATAGATGAATCGCCATGGCTGTTCGTTCATTGAGCTGGCAGCCCACCTTGCTGCTTCAAAAAGTGTATAGATGGCCTCGTCGCTTACGGGAGTATCTGCAAAAACGCGTGGACTCCACCGGGATTTAATTAAAGGGTGAATAGGAAAGGTTGTATTTGCTTCTTTTATCATAAGATGGAAAGTTAAATAAACTAACGGAAAACTAACGGAGAAGTCCTGAACGTTGTTCATTAAAATACAGTCATTAATTCGTGGTGAAAGAGGCAACATAATAACGCACGTAAGTAATGGTTGGGAATTCAAATGTTTAGCTAGCAATAAATTGCAATCTTCGAGATACAGAAAATTTCTACCGTTTACCGAAAATTTCTGTTCATTGGTCTTGAAGTTTATGTCAAAATTCAAAATGAACGTACCTTCAATGATTGAATGAGGGGTTTAAATAGTGATTCATAATTGTATGATTAAGAGGGATTTGATATTATTGGTTGAGGATGATGATACGGATGCGTTCATCGCACGTACATTATTGTTGCGGCAGGAGCCCGGGTTAAAGATTGAGAGACTCAACCATGGACTTGAAGCGCAAAAATATCTGGACGAGTTCGATGAGATGCCGTCGCTGATTATTCTTGATCTGAACATGCCTTTCCTGAATGGGCGTGATTTTTTAAAGGAACTCAGAAGTTATCCCGAAGGCAGAGAATGTGAAGTGGTTGTGCTGAGCAGTTCTGAAAATAAAGAGGACCTTCGTCAGTGTAAAGAACTGGGTGTCACCAATTATTTCATTAAGCCTCTTACACTTGATATGGCCAATAAGATTATTTCTCTTTCACGGTCTACTGCAGGTTGATAAACTTTTATCTTTGACGGCCGTCGATATTTACTTATTTTTCTAAAATATTAATCAACCCTTTCACACATGAAAAGATTACTGGTACCCACTGATTTTTCGCCAGCATCCGAAGATGCATTGAAACTTGCTTCCAGCATCGCAGATAAATCAGGCGCAGAAATATATCTGGTCAATTTTACCGAACACCCCTTTGATGAATCCTTTACTACAACAGGGGACATGCGAGCTAAATTTGATGATGAGGAAACACTCTTTACAGTCCAGTTGATACGCAGGAATAATGAGCGTCTTCAGGCACTGGCTACTAAATATACTGAAGGCCGCGTAATCAATATCCAGGTTTACGGACAGGACCTGGTAGACGGAGTTGAAGAATATGTGCATGATAAAAACATTGATCTGATCGTGATGGGAACAACCGGTGAGGAAACTGCACGAGAATTCTTCACAGGAAATCATACCGAGCAAATCATTGAAAAAGCCACCGTTCCCGTGCTTTCGCTTAGAAGCGGACAGGAAAACGTAAACTTTGAAAACGTGGTAGTGGGTATTGAACTGGATTCAGATTCCAAGGATAATTTCCGTGCGGCCACTCAACATCTGAATGCCTTCGCAGCCGCGATGAGCTCCAAACTACATCTGGTCCATATCAGTAAACCTGGTGATAAGAACAGGGATGAGGTAGAAGCCCAGATTCATTCTTTTGCAAAAAAATTCAACATTGAAAATTACACATCCAATCTTCATTATTCCGATGATATTGAAGATGGACTAACACGATTTGCGCGATTGAATGAAGCAGGCATAATCGCTGTTCTGTCACATGCGGAAGGAGGTTTTTTCAGGATATTTTCGTCCAGCGTGTCCGAAGAACTCAGTAAAGAATCTGAAGTGCCTGTCTTAAGCATTAATCTGCACAATGTATAAGGCAGATTAGCCTCAAAAAACATTTTAAAGCCAGTGGAATCACTGGCTTTTTTGTTTCTTTGATGTAATGTTTAACCGGAGTTTATTATTATCAGGGATCATTCTGAGCCTGTTTAGCCTGCTAAGCCTCAGCGCATGCAATACGGTCAAGCCTTATTATGCCAAACAGGAGAAGGAATGGCAGACGCGTCCACTGCCCGAATCTGAGCCCGACCACGTGGTTTATCTTATCGGTGATGCCGGTGATCTTCAGGCAGAAGATCCCATAGGAACAATCCTGACCACACAGCTCGCAACCCATCCTGATGGGGCAAGTTCATTAATATTTTTGGGGGATAATATATATCACTACGGTCTTCCGCTGCCAGACGCGCCCGATAGAAAGGAAAAGGAAGAGATCATCGAAAACCAAATGAAACTGGCTGATGGTTATTCCGGAAACACCTTTTTTATTCCGGGAAATCATGACTGGAATAAGTCAAAGGAGGGAGGTCTCAGTGCGATTCGCAGGGAGGAGAATTATGTAGAAGCCCATTTTGGCGGTCAGAATGTTTTTCGCCCTGACAACGGATGCCCCGGCCCGGTAGAATTGCAATTAACCGATTCCCTGGTTTTAGTTATAATAGATTCAGAATGGTGGCTTCATAAATATGAGACAGGGCTTGGCATTAAGGATGGCTGTTCGGTAGATTCCCGGGAACAGTTTGTTGAGCAGCTTTATGCGGCACTGGAATCTAATTCGGAACGGGAAGTACTCCTGGTTGCACATCATCCGGTAGTTACAAACGGTGTTCACGGAGGTCATTTCGGGTTTTTGGATCACCTTTTTCCTTTGCGTAATGTTCGGAATTACCTGTATGTCCCGCTTCCTGTAATTGGTTCGATTTATCCGGTTGCCCGAATGAGTGGCGTTTCCAGGCAGGATACACCCAATAAGGTTTTTAAATCTTATAAAGCTATCATCGATACAGCTTTCACTAAACATCCCAGGCTGATTTACGCTTCAGGTCACGAGCATAATCTGCAAATGATTGAAAAGGACAACATACGGCAGATCATAAGTGGAGCTGGTTCAAAACTCAATTATGCTGCAAGTGGTCATAAAGCAAACTTTGTGCATCAGAACAGGGGATACAGCCGAATGTTATACTATGCTTCCAGCGAAATTTGGGTAGAATTCGTAGCTGTTGATCCGGAGAATGGAGAAGGAAGGGTGGTGTATCGCAAACAAATTTTTTAGTCTTTTTTCATTGAAAATAAATTCGCTTTTACCGCAAATTCATTTTTTTAATATTTAATGCGGAGATTCGCATTATGAGCAAAATCGTGATTTCATTCCTGATCGCCGCTTTATTATTGATAGCGTTTTTCACGTATCAGGCGTATACTTCTTCAACACAATCCCTGAAGATCCGGTATAATGTGCAAACTACACTCGCTGCGTATGACGATATTACACTTCAGATAAAGGATGCGTATGAGCAGGTATTGATTTTTAATCTTTCTGGCGACCGGAGCCATATCGACCGGTACCTTGGCTCTGAAGAAAATATTTATCGAAAACTCTCGGAAATTGAAGGGATGGTTTCTGAATTGGGACGAAGCGACTTGCCCTCAGATAGCCTTCGAACCCTGATATCGCGCCAGTTTCTGCGGATGGAGAAATTCCGGCTGCGAAACGACGCATCACTTGTTAACGATACGCTTTCATTAAAGCTGCTGAATGAATCCCTGGAAGATCAAAACCGTATTCAGGAAACGATAGATCATGATAAAGACAGTATCGCGGGATTATCGGAAAACCTTGGACAATCAGGGGTTCTAACTCCGGCATTCATCGCATTTCTTGCGCTTTTGGGAATCGGAAGTGTGGTTTATATTAGCCGGCAGGTAGTGAAAATGGAAGGGGAGGTCGCTGGAATCGAGGAAAAATTGCGTAAAAATCAACAGATTCTGAGTGAGGAGATTGAAGATCGGGAGAGGCTTGAATCTTCCAGGAATCTGATCCTGAATATTTCAGATGAGTTTTGGGTGGAAGTTCGTCCGGTTCGTGACCTTGATGAAACTGTTGATTTCCACGTGAACATGATGAATTCGAAGGCTGATGCGATCCTCCGTCCGGATGGGGAAACATCTCTTCAACGGATTCTTTCAAAGACGCTGACTGAGGACACCCGGGACCAGTTTCTGGATGAATTGATTGAAGCTTCAGAATCAGGGGATTTAAGGACAACCCAATTCAGACTCGAGCATGAGAATGTGGCAGGTGAGTACGGTGTGCTGATTCAGCCTCATAAGGATATTCTGTTACTGAAGGGATTATACAAAGGATATGTCTCTGAACTCGAAATGAGAATATCAGAATTAGAGCAGGAAAACAGTTATTGGTTCAATGAGTCCGGAAATTATCTGGCGGTTTTAAATTCCCAGGGAAAAGTTATCCGAATGAATCAGGCCTTCTCTGAATTTGCGGGAGCTGCAGAGTCCGGTCGTGACTACCTCTGGGATATTCCGGTATTTGAGAAATCCGAATCTGACAAGCATGAACTTCGGCAGGCCATCCGTGAATTGTCGGAATCAAACATTATCGTAACCATTAGTAAGATTGTTTCCGGCGGGAAATTGCATGGAATTCTGGATAAAAGGAACCAGATCAATTCAATTTTGGTAATCATACCAGAAACCACTGAAAAAGATTAAATTTTCTCTGAATGAAATCTATCAATCCATATAATCTGAGTGTCATCCGTGAGTATGAACCCATGTCCTGGGCACAGGTGGATGATCTTTTGCATAAAGGTGCCAATGCCTGGGAAACATGGAAGTTCAGCAGTTGGACATTGCGTTCCCATCACATGAAAAAAGCCGCAGCCATTTTACGCGAAAGGAAACATGCCCTGGCAGATTTGATGATGGAGGAGATGGGCAAACGCAGAAAGGACGGTATTGGCGAGATTGAGAAATGTGCCTGGGTTTGTGACTATTATGCTGAGAATGCCGAAAGTTTTCTCAGAAAGGAAGAAATAGAAAGTGATGCATCACAAAGCTTTGTCGCTTTCAGGCCACTTGGGGTCGTGCTGGCAGTTATGCCCTGGAATTTTCCGTTTTGGCAGGTTTTCAGGTTCCTGGCACCAGCCTTAATGGCTGGTAATGCCGCAGTATTGAAACATGCTTCAAATGTTACCGGATGTGCACTGGCCATTCAGGATATTATTTCCAGTGCAGGATTCCCCAGGAACCTGTTCAGCACACTTATCGTTCCTTCCTCGGATGTGGCTGATATTATTGAGCACCCGGTTATCAAGGCGGTGACCCTCACGGGAAGCACGCCAGCAGGGAGGTCCGTAGCAGAATCTGCAGGAAGGGCCATTAAAAAGTCGGTTCTTGAACTTGGAGGGAGTGATCCTTATGTAATCTTGAAAGATGCGCCCCTCGAGGAAACAGTAGAGTCATGTGTTACCAGCCGACTGATTAATGCGGGACAAAGCTGTATTGCAGCGAAACGATTTATTGTTCATGCCGACATATATGATGAGTTTTTGGATCGCATGAAATCTAAGATGTCTGAGGTTTCCATGGGTGACCCTGCCGATGATCATACAGGCATCGGGCCTATGGCGCGTATCGATCTGCGCGATGAGCTGCATAAACAGGTCAAAGATAGTATCAAGGCAGGTGCGGTGTGTATACAGGGAGGAGATATTCCGGATTTGCCTGGAGCCTTTTACCCGCCTACCATTCTTGCTGATGTTATTCCCGGAATGCCGGCATTCGATGAAGAGCTATTCGGACCGGTTGCGGCTGTAATAAGAGCTGAAAGCGAAGAGGAGGCTTTTGATCTTGCCAATCAAACAATATTTGGACTGGGAGCGGCTGTATTTACATCCGATATAAATCATGGTCGTGAAATCGCTGAAAAATACCTGGATGCAGGCTGTTGCTTTGTAAATGATTTTGTGAAATCAGATCCGCGGTTGCCCTTTGGCGGGATAAAGACCTCGGGCTACGGACGGGAATTATCCTCGTTTGGAATTCGCGAATTTGTTAATATCAAGACGGTCTACGTAAAATAAAAAAGGCCCTCCGGGTATTCAGGAAGGCCTTTTTCTCCAAGCTAGGATCTGATTAATTTCTTCACTTCCTTTCGAAGATTATCCAAACTGGATTCCAGTCTTTCAATCCGTTTCGAATCGATTAATCCGGCAGAGGTAAAAGCGGTTGTCACTTTTCCCTTTATGACCCAGATTTCATCGATCTTGTCGTGATGTAAATTAAGATTCTTTACTTTTCGGTTGTCACTTTTCAGAATAAGAACGTGTTTTTCATTGGCATAGAAATGTACCCGCCGGATGATAACCCCGTCTTTATTCACGATTACCGCCAATGTGCCGTTTTCAATGGTTGTATGATCTGAAACAGGTGTACCGATCACATATTCCTTTGGTGATAATGATGGAGCCATAGCATCGTCTGCGACCTCAAACATGCGATAATTACCATCTTCAAAGCCTGGGATCAGAAACATGTCCAGTCCCTTTATAAAATCACCCTGATTGAACTTTTTGGCATATTGTTTTTGCTGACTGGCTTTCACCAGTGGAAGCCCCGGCTTCTTCACCCCGGTCGCTTTTACTACGACTTGTTTTACTTCTTTTTGTTTAGGGTGTTCACTTTCACCATTCATGAAAATGTTTCCCTGCCCGTTTACTACCCAATTGCAGTTTACATTCAGCTCATGGCTGATGTTTCGTAATGTCTCGAGCGAAATTTGCGATTTTCCATTTTCGATTTGCGATAAGGCGCCCTGCGAAATGTGGATTTTCTTTGCAAAATTCACCTGCGACAATTGCAGCATGTTGCGAAGCATAATGATTCGCTCTGGTTTGAATTCGTTGTCAATGTTCATGAAAATAAGGTTACTTTAGTTGAGTTGAATTTTTATATTACTTCATATAGGTTGGTTTTTATTGAGTTAGCAATATACCATTAATTAATAAGTTAAACCAGTTACAAGGTCCAGCAAAGCTACAATTCACTGCCATGATCTGGACTGCTGGTATAGACTTCCGAAACTTGATCAGCGACCCTGTTTAACTGTCCTATACGCTGCTTTAAAATTTCAGCATGCTGCGGTCCAATACGGTTGTAAATTGGTTCCGGGTAGGCCCTGAAAGCGTCTTCAATTACCGATTCAGATAAATTGGTTTGCAGTGAATCAGCGATTCTTATCCATTCTTTTGATGAAATCGATGGCAGTAACACCGAATCTAATTCCTTTCCATTGATCAAATAGCCGGAAATATCATCTATGTCAGCCACAAATGACTGGAATTTAGGGTTTACGCGAATCGCTAATGCATTGATCAGCCCGTCGTGAAACTTGTAAAATGCCATATCCCTGTCCATGGGAAGTGGATGTGCGGTAAATGTCGAATCGACTGACCATTTCCACTGCTTTCCGTGCCGGTCCCAGTCGCCTATTGCAATATCAAATAACCTGCAATAGGCATATTCAGAGACATTAACTTTGATCTTACCTGCTGATAAAAGTTCAAGCATACTGGTGGAAGAGATCACCGTCTGAGGACGACCGGTTAGATCATGGCCTTGCCAGGTTTGATCAGGCTCTATCTCCAGAAGCATTATTCTGTTGGCGAGCAACTTTTTGTATTCTTCCGGAACCATATGGCTGTCTTTGATGAAATACAATTTCGGTTGTGTGGAAAAAATTCCCGCGGATCGTGCCAGCCGATCGACAACAGTGGCAGCAAATGGGTCCAACGCTGAGGCCTGATCCCTGAATAGCGTGCGAATTCCTGTTTTTTGCAACCAAAATGGTAAAGCGTTGGCCTGATCTTTATTTACCGAACGTAACGTATATGATAATCCATTTTCATCTTCCAGAGCAAAACTCGTTGTCTGCTGCCCGCCGCCGAGTTCAGTAATTAACAAACGCGATGAATCATTCATCCATTGAAATACAGGTAGTGTCACCGGGACAGACCAAAGTTCACGATGATGCGTTCCCAGTAACCACGTAATCACTGTTCCACGGTCATAGAAATCAGAAATGCCAGCGGTAGTGTATGTATCGGAGTCCCTTATGATATACCTGCCGGATAAACGGTCGGAACCATCAAAAGCCGCTGTTTCACGGGCGTTGAAAATATTTGGCAAAAGCAGCAGGAATACCCCTGATACAAGTATCATGATGGTTTGAACGCGAATAATACGATGCATCATGCCGAATTCGATTCAATATTACAATCAACTATTTCCAGCTCCCCGGCAGTTCCAGACGATAATGATACACATTCCGGAAAGGACGAAAGAAAACCCATCCCATGCGGTAAAAATCAATAGTCATGGTTACTGAATCATGCTGCCGGATTTCATTCCATGCAGCAGACATTTCAACAGACCAATGAATATCATCCAGTATCACAATGCTTTCCTCATTCACATAATGCAGAATTTTGTTGAAGTAATCAATGGTTGGGGAGAAGCGGTGATTGGCATCGATGTAGGCAAGATCTACATGTCCCATTGTTTTTAGCGCCTGATCAAGCGTGTCATCTATATTTCCACGGATTAGCGAAATATTCTCCCGATTTATTTTTTTAAAATTTTCAAGAGCCAGCCTGATCAGATCAGGATTTGCTTCCATCGTGGTCACCTGTACGTCAGGATTATCAGAAAGATAAAGTGTGGTAAGTCCGAGAGAAGTACCAAGTTCAAGCACATTCCTATATTTTCTTTCTGAAATAAGTCGGTTGATCACACATGCGATCTGTGGTGTTGTACTTCCATCACGGGCAATTTGACGAAGAGACCTGTCGCTCTGATGAGATATAGCACCAAAAGTTGGTAATTTGATATGTTGTTCTGAAGTATAGCCCTGACGAATTTCTTCGATCAGTGGAAAAGATGCAGGACGCTCTTTTCCGCAAATGACACGATCATATAGATCATATATGAATGGTTCATGCAATGAATGACGCCCGGTTGAAAGCAACCAATGGCGCAGAAACATCGTTGCCTGATGGGTGAATGACAATACTAGTTGAGCTTGAAGGGAACAATAAGGCTGAATTCCGGAATCTTCACCTCAAACTGCTTACCGTCAACAATGCGTTCCATAAGGTAAGTACCTGTCATTTTCCCTAAACCTGATTTCAAATTACATCCCGAAACATATTCATGCTTCTGACCGGGTTCGAGCACAGGTTGTTGCCCGACAACACCTTCGCCTTCCACTTCCCGGGTTCGGGCACCGGCATCATAAATGTGCCAATGGCGTCGCAACAGCTGAATTGTGTTTTCACTTTGGTTCTCAATATGTACGCGATAGGTGAAAACAAAATGATACTGACTAGGGCTGGAGTACACTGGTTGATACTCCGTGACCACGCTTACTTTGATCCCCTGTGTGATTTCAGTCACCATATTCAATAATACGATTATTTATAGTATTAACGTCGTTAAAAGATAAGAAGTTATAACTTTAAAAGAGTATTTTTTCTATTGCAAAACATATGGATGTACGAATTGAACCTTCCTGGAAGGAGAAGTTAAATGGGGAGTTTGAGAAACCTTATTTTCTTGATCTGGTGAAATTTGTAAAGGAGGAATACCAGCAATTCACGATTTATCCCCCCGGGCCGAAAATCTTTAACGCTTTTGCACAATGCCCTTATGATCAGGTTCGAATCGTCATACTGGGTCAGGATCCCTATCACGGTGCCGGGCAGGCACACGGCCTCTGTTTTTCGGTTCCTGACGGTATTGCTAAACCACCATCACTTCAGAATATTTTTAAGGAGATTTCGAATGATATAGGAATTCCGGTCTCGGAAAGCGGAAACCTTGAACGTTGGGCGGATCAGGGCGTGTTACTGCTGAATGCGACGCTTACAGTGCGCGCATCCTCGCCGGGCTCCCATCAGAACAAGGGCTGGGAGATTTTCACCGATGCGGTGGTCAGAAAGTTGTCGGAAGATAAGAATGGCCTCGTGTTTCTGTTATGGGGTGCTTATGCACAGCGTAAAGGAGAAATAATCGATACTAACCGACACCTTGTACTCAAAGCCGCTCACCCTTCACCCTTTGCAGCACACAAAGGCTTCTTCGGTTGTCGCCATTTCAGTAAATCAAATGAATTTCTGACCAAAAATGGTCGTAGTCCCGTCTTATGGTAATTTAGTTGAAATGAGGCAGGTAAATTTTATTACATTAGGGGTCTTTATTATGAGAAAGGGTGCCATACTTTTTTTTATGCTGTTCCTGTTCAGCGGATCCTTTGCCCAGGCGCCGGTTCTGAACAGTAATCCCGGATCTGTCCGCTGGGACCAGGTGGTTACACCTTCCTTTCAGGTTATCTTCCCGTCGGGTTACGATCAACAGGCGCTGCGAATTGCTAATACACTCGAACATCTGAAGGGGCAGGAGGCAAAGACCATGTCTGTTACGCCTGTACCCAGAATTCCAATCGTTCTTAATCAGTTTCAATCAATCAGCAATGCATTTGTTACCATGGGCCCATGGCGTTCTGAGTTCAATCTGATGCCATCTCCGCGGCCAGAACTGTTAGGTACCAATACGTGGGACGATCTGATTTCGGCCCACGAATATCGCCACGTTGTTCAGTTTCATCATAGCCGCAGAGGTATAAACAAGATCCTGTATTACATATTCGGACAGCAAACACAGGCTGGAATGGCCTTTGCCGCGGTGCCCCGATGGTTTTGGGAAGGGGATGCCACACTCATTGAAACCCTTTATTCAGGAAGCGGGAGGGGACGCATTCCCGCCTTTGGCCGGGTGTTCCGGGCCAATTTACTTGAAGAAAAAAGATATAATTACAACAAACAGCACCTTCGGAGTTATAAGGATTTTGTGCCGGATCATTACAAGCTTGGTTACTACTTTGTTGCTCATATACGGCGCAGGACAGGAGATCCGCAAATTTGGGAAAAGATTACGGGTGATGCCTTCAGTAAGTCCCTGGTTCCATTTACGTTTTCAAATTCCATGAAGAAGTACACCGGTACTCACCTGGTTCCGAATTATGAAATGATGATGGATGAGTTGTCTGAAATATGGCAGGCAGAAGAGGCGGAAGTCATTTTCGATAACCCCGGTGACGTGAACCGCAGGAAGGAAACAACGTTTACCGACTATTTATATCCCCAGCAGTTGGAGGACGGCCGAATTGTAGCCCTCATGAGCGGCCTGGGTGATTTTTCGCAGTTTGTTACGTTCAATAGTCAGGGGTTCCCTGAAAAGCTCTTTATCCCGGGAGTGATCAACGATGCCGGAATGCTGTCAGCGCGGGGAAGTAAAATTGTATACAATGAATTCCAATTCGATCCGAGGTGGCGAAACCGTACACACAGCGTGTTGAAAATGTATGATATTTCCACGGGACGAATTAAAACTCTTTCAAAAGGCACGAGGTACATAGGTGCAGATCTCGCTCCTGATGAACGGAAGGTGGTGACCTCAGAATCAACCACAGATCAGACGGGCAGGCTGGTTGTCCTTGATGCGCTCACTGGAACCCGGCTGAATACAACATCTAATGCGGCTGGCTCCGTGTATCTCATGCCACGATGGAACGGGGATGAGGTTATCGCGGTCAGGCTGGACGACCAGGGAAAAAAACTCATTGCATATGATTATCTGCGTAATACAGAACAGGTTCTCTGGGATGCAGGGGATGAAAACATCGCCCACCCTGTACCGTATGATTCTGTAATATTTTACAATACACCTCGTACGGGCATCGACAACATTTTTGCATTCGACCGGTCGGCAGGTATCCACTACCAGGTGACCAACAGTCGATATGGCGCCTATAATCCGGAGGTAAGTGAAGATGGTCAGTGGATCATCTACAACGAACATCGTCTCAATGGCATGGATGTGGTGCGCAAAAGGATCCAGCGTGATCTCTGGCAGCAGGTTCCGGATTCTGTGCCGCAACCGGAAATGTATTTCGAACCTTTGCTGGCGCAGGAAGGAGGGGATATACTCGATTCGATTCCGCAGCAGGATTTTGTGGTACAAAAGTACAGCAAGGCGGCCCATATGTTTAATATCCATAGTTGGGGACCGTTGGCTTCCACCGATCTCAATTCCATTGAAGTGGGTGTAGCGAGCAAGGATGTCCTGAGCACCACACAGCTACGAGCCGGTTATATATATGATCTTAGTGAAGAAACTGGTGATATTTACGCAGAAATCAGCTATCAGGGGCTATATCCGATCCTTGATTTTGGTGTGGAACTGGGCAACCGCCGATCCAACCGGGGAGGATTTGACGACGGTCGGGAAGTGGTGTTTGACTGGAAGGAAACCACTATTTATGGTGGAGTTCGATTGCCATTCCTGCTGACCAGATCCAAAATGCTCAGTGAGTTTACAATTTCGGAGAGGGTGGAGTATACGCGCGTTTCTCAATTCACAAATCCAACAGCTCCGCCAAGGGTGGATGATTCGGTGTTTGTGCAGCGACTGGTTCCACTCTTAAGGAGTCCGCGTGACAGCCTTGCATTGTTTTTTGAAGATGAGCTGGCTGATGGGAACCTCATTTCGAACAACCTGTCTGTTACCTATTATGCGCTGTTGAAGCGCAGTGAGCGCGATATCAACAGTCGGTATGGCATTATTTTGAATGGCCGCTGGCTTTCCACGCCATTCGGAGGGGACTTTAGCGCGCATACATATGCGGCAAGGGCAACGGTTTATCTGCCGTCGCCATTGCAGCTGACCGGAATGCCTGCCTTTAAGCATCATTCGCTTTTTTTTACTGGTGCCTGGCAGTCTTCAGACATGGAGTTGACCAAAGATCTGTATGTCTTCAGGAATCAAATACCGCGACCACGGGGATATTCATATCCCTTGTATCCTGAATTCCAATATGCCGGAGTAAATTATACGCTGCCACTATGGTATCCTGATATTTCACTGGGGCCGGTCCTTTTCATCAAACGGTTGAGAGCCAATCTTTTCTATGATTATGGTAAAGGGACAACAAAATTCTTTTTCTATGATTACAAGAATAATGTCGGTTTGGAAACACCGGAGCAGACAGATATTTTCAGGTCTGCAGGCATAGAAGCCTCCCTTGATTTGCATGTGATGCGCTTCCCGCAGGAGTTTGGTGTGGGGGTACGATATTCAAGACTTTTAACAACTGGAGAAAACACTGTTAATATTCTTCTGAATATTGATTTCTGAAACTGACTAAATTAGAAATCATTTATTTTGTCAAAAGTAGATATAACCGCTATTTTTGACGTTCATTTACGTAAAGACAAAAATAATGGCTGAAGTAATTCGAATGCCCAAAATGAGCGACACCATGGAGGAAGGTGTGATTTCCTCCTGGCTGGTAAAGGAAGGCGATAAAGTAAAATCAGGCGATATTCTCGCCGAGGTTGAGACTGATAAGGCCACCATGGAACTCGAGTCATATGAAGACGGGGTATTGTTACATATTGGTGTAAAGGAAAAGGATAGTGTTCCGGTTGATGGCGTGATTGCGATCATCGGTGAAAAGGGTGAAGACATATCAGGTCTTCTGAAAGAAATGAATTCCGAAGGAGGCGAAGCTAAAAGCGATTCTTCTGCACCGAAGGAAGAAAAGAAAGAGGAGGCTCCTGCTGCAGCAGAGATTGATACATCGTCAATCAATGCATCGGTCATCACAATGCCGAAAATGAGTGATACGATGACGGAGGGAACGATTGCTTCCTGGCTGAAGAAGAAGGGTGATGAAGTGAAGTCCGGAGACATACTGGCAGAAGTGGAAACCGACAAAGCGACCATGGAGCTTGAAGCGTATGAAGACGGAACGCTTCTCTACGTTGGGGTTGAAGAAGGGAATGCGGTGCCGGTAGATGATGTAATCGCCATTATCGGGGAAAAAGGGGCCGACTACGAAACACTGCTGAAAGCCCATAAACAAAAGTCAGCCTCCGAAGAAAAAACAGAAAAGGAACCTGCTAAAGAAGAAGCGGTGAGCACTCCTGCAGCCAGCAATGGTGCAGCGAAAGCAACACCCGTTCAGCAACCTGCGGTAGCGCAGTCCGGTGGTGCCAGTAATGGCCGTGTGAAAGCTTCTCCACTGGCTAAAAAGATGGCCGAGGATCTTGGATATAGGCTCGACGAGATTCCTGGCAGCGGGGATAACGGCCGAATTGTGAAGCGTGATGTTGAACAGTTCACACCTGCCCAGGCTCAGCCAGCCGCAACCACGTCCGGCGCTGCAGAAATGGCTATTCCTGCCGTAGTAGGTGAGGAACGGTTTACTGAGGAAGCAGTCTCCCAAATGCGTAAGACAATTGCGAAGAGACTTTCAGAAAGCAAATTTACCGCACCGCATTTCTATCTGACCATGGAGATCAATATGGATAAGGCCGTTGAGGCCCGTAAATCCATGAATGAATATGCTCCGGTGAAGATTAGTTTTAACGACATGGTGATCAAGGCGGTTGCGGCAGCGCTTCGCCAGCATCCGGATGTGAATTCTTCCTGGCTGGGTGATAAAATCAGGTACAACCAGCATATTCATATCGGAGTGGCAGTCGCGGTTGATGAGGGACTCCTGGTTCCGGTGATCCGCTTTGCTGATAATAAATCATTGTCCCATATTTCCGCTGAAGTAAAGCAACTTGCTGAGAAAGCACATAGCAAAAAGCTTCAGCCGAGTGACTGGGAAGGAAATACATTCACCATTTCGAATCTGGGAATGTTTGGCATTGAGGAATTTACGGCCATCATTAATCCGCCTGACGCCTGTATTCTGGCCGTCGGAGGTATCAAGCAAACTGCCGTAGTGAAAGACGGGGCACTCGTACCGGGCAACGTGATGAAGGTGACCCTGTCTTGCGATCACCGCGTGGTGGATGGCGCAAAAGGTGCTGCATTCCTCAAAACCCTGAAGGGTCTGCTTGAAGATCCGGTCAGGATACTGATTTAAGACAATTTTAAATTCGAACCCTGACCGTTACCGGATCAGGGTTTTTTTTACCATAGGAAATAATGACGAGAGTAAGATCAACAACAGTACTGGCGATAGTCCATAACGGTGAGGTGGCGATAGGCGCTGATGGTCAGGCGACCATGGGAAATTATGTGGCCAAGAGCAATGTGCGTAAAATCCGTAAGCTTCAGGAAGGAAAGATTGTTACCGGTTTTGCCGGTTCGACGGCCGATGCCTTTACACTGCTGGAGCGGTTTGACGAAAAGCTCAACAGCTACGGCGGAAATATGAAAAGGGCCGCCATTGAATTGGCAAAGGACTGGAGAACAGATCGTTATCTTCGAAAACTGGAAGCGATGCTTATAACGGCCGACAAGGACGAACTGCTGGTGGTTTCGGGTACAGGTGATGTACTGGAGCCGGATCACCAGATTGCTGCGATCGGGTCGGGTGCGATGTATGCACAGGCAGCCGCACTGGCACTGAAAAAACATGCATCTGGATTAACCGCGGAAGAAATCGTTAAGGAAAGTCTTCATATCGCTGCAGATATCTGTATTTACACGAATCATAATCTGATTATAGAAACGATCAAGTGATGCTTACCATTTACCATAACCCACGATGCCGGAAAAGCCGGGAAACGCTAAAAATTATTGAAGATGCCGGCCAGATGGTGCAGGTGGTTGACTATTTGAAGATGCCTCCATCCAGAGGTGAACTTGAGCATATTGTTGAGAAGCTGGGAATTAAGCCCGCTGAACTGATCCGTAAGGGGGAAGCCATATACAAGGAAAAATACAAAAACCAGTCACTCACCGATGCGGAGTGGCTGGATGTTCTGGCTGAAAACCCCATATTAATGGAGCGTCCTGTAGTAGTTGCCGGAAATAAGGCGGTTATCGGCAGGCCGCCTGAAAATGTAAAGGAGTTATTTTAGGGAATCAAAGCATTCCTGTATTCTTCTGCATGCTTCCCTGATCTCACTGTCGGTAATTGTTAGCGGGGGCGCAATCCTGAAGCTATTGGGGTTGGAAAGAAACCAAAAGCATATAATGCCTTTTTCAATGCCAAGTCTGACGATCTGATATACCTCATCAGGCGTGTTGAATTCAATGGCGAACATAAGTCCCTTTCTTCGTATTTCCTTTACCCGCGGATGTTGTAAAAGCGACTCGAAGAGTTTGCCTTTTTCTTCTGCTTGCGGTAAAACCTGATCCACCACATTGAGAGTTGCTAATGAGGCAGCACAAGAAACGGGATTTCCTCCGAAAGTTGTAATGTGTCCCAGCATGGGGTCGTGCGTCAGCGTTTGCATCATGTCATAGGATGCAATGAATGCGCCCAGTGGGAGTCCGCCACCCAATGCCTTGGCAGTGGTAAGGATGTCTGGAATAATGCCATAATGTTCGAACGCGAATAATTTTCCGGTACGTCCGATGCCTGTCTGAATTTCATCGAATATCAGGATTGCCCCGGTTTCATCACAGCGCTGCCGCAGAGCCTGTAGAAATGTTAAATCTGGAATCCGGACCCCCGCATCACCCTGGATCGTCTCAATGATCACAGCAGCCGTTTTGCGCGTTATTTTATCCAGGTCCTCCACCTTGTTGAAAGTCAAGAACCGGACATCAGGCAGGAGGGGGCGGAAAGCGAATTTCTTGTATTCATTACCGGAAACACTTAGTGACCCATGTGTACTTCCGTGATAGGATCCTCTGAACGCAATTAATTCGGTTCTTCCGGTCACACGCTTTGCCAGTTTGAGGGCCCCTTCATTGGCTTCGGTACCGCTATTTGTAAAATAACAGCAATTCAGGTTTTGGGGAAGGAATGAAATGAGGCGATGAGCGAGCAGGTTGGAGGAAGACTGTACAAATTCACCATAAACCATCACATGAAAGTGTCGGTCAACCTGGTCTTTCACAGCCTTGACAACATCGGGATGACGGTGGCCGATATTGCTTACGGCAATTCCTGAAATCAGATCCATGTATTTCTTCCCGGACGGACTGTACAAATACAACCCTTCTGCTTTTTCAATGTCCAGCAGGAAAGGTGATCCGGTTGTCTGGGCAATATTTTTCAGAAAGACATCGTGACTGAATTCCATGCCTCAAAAGTACAAAGGAAATTGAGACCTGAGGAATACCGATGTTAAAATACTGTGAAATCGATACGAGGTGCCGACGTGTTGCTCGCGAGGGGCTGGTTTCCTGTAATGGATAGCAATGTCTCATCTACACCCATGTTCACCATCAGGCTTTTTACACGTTCCATACGTTCGGCTGAGGCCTCTGCCGAGCCTAAATGTCCGTCGATAATAATGATCCTGCCCTGTCTGCCAAATTCAACAGCCATGAGGAAAGGTCGCATGTTTGTTATTTCAAGCTGACCATTATTGTCTTTAAACAACAGTGGGTCAAGTTTGAGCGGTGCGCCGTCCTTCTTATTAGCAATCATTTCAGTTACCTCACTACGGATGTCTTCCATTTCATCATCAGAAGGCATTTGCATGCTGTTGAAAATGATAACATTGGTTCCGGCAAGACCTGCCTCGGTAGTTGTTGACTTCTGCTGTTTCACCTTCTTTTTAGTAGGTGCAGACACAACGGACGATTCGGTTTCAGCCATTCTAAACGGCTTGGGATCTTTGGATTTCTTAACGCGTGGTCGGCGGGACACAGATCTGTGATATTTTCCCTGACGCTTTTTAATAAGGACTTTACACTGCTTCCCGGGACTTATGTTTTGTGCAGACACAAAAGATCCGGAAACAGAGAAAATCAAACATAATATCGTAAATAACGCTACTCTCATCACTTTCCCTTCCGCCGTATAACGACAGATTCTTACCTTTCATACCCCCTGACAGGGTACAGTAACCTCTTTCTTCGACGACGAACGGCTGGAAACGATGAACGTACAGCCTTTGCCGTTAAAATACAGTGATGTGTAAAGGAGAATTGTCGAAAAGTGCCTGAATCATCGTTTTTAGGCCGTTTTGACGGTTTTTAGATAGATTGAAGGAGAAATAAAGAGGTGAGATTCGGATCATTTAAACGGCTGTAGAGGGAGTTTTTGCCGGTAAATATCTGGGGGTTAGTGCTTTGAGGCAATTGGTCATTGCCGAATTTTGCTGATCAAACATTTTATATCGGATCCAGCTAATCAATCATGCCATACAATTTCAGGTAATCATGAATTTCGTTGCGTACGTCACGTGCATTTCTTCCGTCAAAAGGGGCTGTGGCAATGGCCTTAAAGAAGTCCCCAACCAGCGATGTGTCGATTCCAAGTTCCCGGGCATACAATATTGCAATTTCCAGTTCGATATCTTCCACAACGTCATCCAGATAGATCATATACACGAGATTGTAAAGAGATCTTGCCTTATCTGCGGTATCGGTAAACTCTTTTCTAAGCGCAATACTTTCGTATGCCTTGATATCCTGAACATTCACATTCAGGTGAACACCCCATTTGAGAAGACACGTAATATATTTGGTTTCAACGACTTCCTTGCTCAGGAATAATTTGAGAATTTGTATGTAACTGTCTTTAACTGAACTGATTTCTTCGGGAGTAAGCTGCATGATTCAGAGTTTATGGATGCATGATAGATTGATTTTCCATTTCTTCAAAGTTAAAAACCACAATTTGAACGCCGGAGTGCTTCAGCCTCTTCATTTCCTAATTCAGTGGCTTTCGTCCAATCTGCACAAGCTTTACGAACGTCTTGCTGCCGTAAATGCATTCGGGCACGAAGCATGTAGGGCGCAACCAGGGTTGGCCGAAGAAAGACAGCCCAGTTACAGTCGGTAATGGCTTCTTCAATATTGTTCAGGCGCGAATTCAGATCAGCCCGTTTCATAAAAAGTTCGAAGTAGATATCAGGTGTTTGGTCGACAGGCATGACGAGCTCGAATGCCTCCCCGTAACTGGTTGCCTGGAATTTCTTAAACAGTGCCTTGGCATCGTTGTAATATGCCAGAGCTTCGGTGGGTTCATTGAGGTTATGATCGTATATGCCCGCAATTTCGAGCAACAAGGAGAGGTTATTCCTGTCACGTATAAGAATATAATCAAGGGCATGGACCGCTTTCCGGTATTCACCCATCTTATATTCACACATGGCAATCTGGTACCAGGTATTCAGGTTGAGGGGTTCCTCGAAATCCTTGACAATTACATACGTTTCCACCGACTTGTCATAACTTCCCTCGTTGAAATGATCTGCTGCCTTGCTGCGAAGGAAATTTAGCATTTGGTCCCTGGCCTCGCTGTATCTTTCTTCATTGGGTATACGTACGGCGAGTGTTGAGACCTCCTGAAGAGCTGTTCGGTAATCCCCCCGGGAGAATATTTCCTGTGCTTCATTTAACCTTGAGATGCTTTCTTCACGAATCCTAAGCATTTCGCGATGCGATATATAATCGTTGAGCCAGTAAAAGCCAAGGAAGAAGCCGCTTAGAATGACGAATAAACCCAGTGAAAGAAAGAGGTCCCGGAAATACTTCCTGTCAACCTGATATTCCTTATGCCTGCCGAAATCGGTGCCTCCGTAATCCTTAAACCGTGCATAGCGCGGATAGATCGGTGGTCTTTTACGAACAGGCTCCTGTGCTTTTTCGAACGCGGAATAGGCGATATGGCCGTACTCCAGGATAAAATCATATCGGGAACGTTTCTCAGGGTTCGACAGAACCTGATAGGCTTCATTGATCTGTTTGAATTTTTCCTCTGCGGCAGAATTTCCGTCATTTTTATCGGGATGATGCCGTATTGCAAGCTTTTTATATGCTTTCTTTATTTCATCGTCCGATGCAGTGGAAGAAATCCCAAGCAATTCATAATAATTCTGCATGCATTCCTTTTATGAAGTCTTTGAAGTTTTCCTGACATTAATGTAGTTACGCCGATAAAAGTAAACGGCTGCCGCAATTACAAGCAAAGAAATAAATTGGGAATGTGATAAAATTCCTTCAATCACATAACCGCGGCTTTCATCGCCACGGAATATTTCAACGACCGACCGGCCAATTCCGTATAGGATAAGGTACAATAAAAACACCTGACCCGGAAACATCTTACGCCGTTTTACCATCACCAATGTCAGGCCTATTGCTGCGATCATGAAGGCTGAATAGAGCTGAGTAGGGTGAAGGGGTGTATCCAGGGGACGGGCAAAACAAGCCGGATCGGAAAAAATGACCCCCAGCCATCCATGGGTTTCTTTTCCGTAGCAACATCCCGCCATGAAACAGCCAATACGTCCGAATCCATGCACAATTACAGTTACGATTGCCATGATATCAAGCATAGGTAGTACGGGTAATTTATTTTTACGGAAATACCACAGCATGACAGGAATACAGAAAAGCAGCGAACCATAAAACACAAATCCGCGTCCTGAGAAAAGATCTGCCGGGTTTTCCCTGTAATACGGAGGGTTCTCAAAAAACAGGAATACCTTTCCGCCAATGAAGGCGCTGGCCAGCAAAAGAAGGAAAAGGTTATTAATGGTATCGAAGGGTACGTTAAATTCCTTCCTTGCCTGACGCGCCAGGTAAATAACGGCGAGAATGGCGCCAAGAACAATGAAGAAACCATAGCTGTAAACCGTGAATTCCTTACCGAATACTTCAAAACTAAACAGTATGGGATGCATAGTGTGGCATTTTCCCTGAAGATAGGAAATTTAGCCAAGTTCGGTTGGGGCAAGTCATTTCAAATCGTGTTATTTAGGGCATGATCTCAAGAGGAGTAGGCTTCATGCTGCTGGCGACATTTGTTTTTGCCTTAATGAACGTATTCGTCAAACTATTGCCAGCGATTCCTGCTGTTGAGATAGTGTTTTTTCGCTCACTGATCTCGCTGGTGATCAGTGTGGTTATTCTGCGTTCGCAGGGTGTATCCATTTGGGGTAAAAGCAGGGGTTGGCTTCTCCTGAGGGGAACTGCCGGAGCAATCGCGCTTGTCCTTTATTTTATTACCATACAGCTCATTCCTCTTGCCACTGCAGTTACAATTCAGTTCATCACCCCGATCTTCACCACTATAATTGGCATTTTTATTAACCGTGAACGGGTCGCACCTGTGCAATGGATATTTTTTCTTATTGCCTTTTCAGGGGTGCTGCTGGTACAGGGATTTGATCCGCGCATTACCCCGCAGTTATTACTGATTGGTGTTGTTGCTGCATTTTTTAGCGGATTGGCCTATAATTTTATCCGGAAATTGAAGACTTCCGAACACCCGCTGGTGATTATATTTTATTTTCCCCTGGTCACCATGCCACTTACAGGTGCTTACAGTGCCTTTAAGTGGGTTCAGCCTTCAGGTTGGGAATGGGTTTTCCTGCTTATGGTGGGTGTTCTTACACAAATTGCACAGTATTATATGACCCGTGCCTACCAGGAAGAGGAATTAAATAAGGTGGCAAGCGTGAGCTATATCGGGATATTCTATGCCCTGATTTTCGGGTGGGTGATTTTTGGTGAAAACTTCAATCTTCAAACTTACCTGGGTATGGCCGTTGTTTTACTCGGAGTTGTTCTTAATCTGTGGTACAAGCAATATCGGATGCCAAAAATTAATTAATTTTACAACTGGATCATTTTTATTCAATTTATGGCAGGACATAGTAAATGGGCGAATATAAAACATCGCAAGGGTGCCCAGGATGCGAAAAGAGGTAAAATTTTTACGAAACTGATCAAGGAAATTACCGTTGCTGCAAGGGAAGGTGGCGGGGACCCCGATATGAATCCGCGCCTGCGGCTGGCGATTCAGAATGCCAAGGGGCAAAACATGCCTAAGGATAATATTGACCGGGCGGTCAATAAAGGGTCAGGAAAGGATGCAGTCGACTACCAGGAACTTACCTACGAAGGCTACGGTCCTAATGGCGTCGCAGTATTCGTGGAATGTGCCACCGACAATATAAACCGGACTGTTTCCAATGTGCGTAGTTTGTTCTCGAAATATGGTGGAAGTCTTGGGGTAAATGGATCTGTGGAATATTTGTTTGAGCGTAAGGGCAGTTTTCTCATCAAGGAAAAAGACGGAATGGATCATGATGACATGACCCTGGAACTCATTGATGGCGGTGCCGAAGAAGTGGAATTTGACGAAGGATACATCAGTGTGACCAGCGCGATGGAAGATTTTGGGAGTATGCAGACAAAGCTGGATGAACTTGGGCTTGAAGTTGAGGAGGCGGGTCTTGTGAGGATTCCTACTACCAATGTAAGTCTGGATAATGATGGGTTTGAAAAAGTGATGAAACTGATTGAGGCGTTGGAGGACGATGATGATGTGCAGAAGGTTTATCATAACCTTGATGCCACCGAAGAGCAGCTTGAATCTTTGTAACTGATTTTGAAAAGTTAGAAGGCATGTCCGGGACATGCTTTTTTTATACCTAAAAATGAGTATTTCCCTTCTCAATTGACTGTAGATCATTGATTATCAGCTGAAAAAGTTGTAAATAATAGTAAATGCAACTTGCCATGAAGCTGAAACTATGGTCATGTTTTTTATTGCTTGTCACAGCCATATGCGCAAAGGCTCAATCGCCGCAGGTCTTTATGGAACATTATACTGTGGAGGATGGGTTGCTCAACAACAAAGTGTACCAACTTGCGCAAGATTCCTCAGGTTTTTTGTGGATGGTTACCCAGGAAGGATTGAGCCGTTTTAACGGTACCAGTTTCAGGCATTACCTGAATAACGAGCTTTCAGGCCCCGGATTTCCGGAAACATCCGCCATGCGTATTTACAGGGATCCGCACGGTGGGATTTGGACAGCCACAGCATCTGGTGCCATTTTGTCCTATGACCCCCTGAGGGATTACTTTGAAATACGTAATGACTCAACTACCCGCCTTCCGGCCGTGGCGCTCTCGTTTTATCAGGATTCACTTCAGAATTTCTGGATCGGAACCCTCAACAGCGGATTGTGTTTCTGGAACCGTCAACAAAATACCCTCAGAACATATCGCATGTACAATCACCCGGATAGCTTATCCGATAATCTGATTACCGATATTTCGCCGGGTACAGAGCAGGGCTTTATAACCATCAGTACGACAAAAGGTACTTGCCTGTTGAACATTAAGGAAGAAAAGTTTTACCGCCTCTGGTATAATTCGGAAAACCCAGAAGATAACTATAAGCACAATGTGATCCGTGACTTTCTTGAAACGGAAGACGCATTTTATGCAGGAACATATGGAGGGCTGCATATTACTTCCAAATCAGATTTCTCAGTGCGCCACTATTATTCTACCGGGGAAGCTGGAAAATCATTGAACTATAATTCAGTTTGGGCTCTGGTGGAAGTTGGTAACGGGGACATTTGGATTGCAACCTATGGGGGTGGTATTAATATTTATCATCCTGAAAAGAGAAATTTTTCCTACATAACGCGTGAGAACTCATCCCTGATGGAGGATAATATCACCGGCCTGTTCAGGGACCAGGATGAATCTGTTTGGGTGCTTACCGATAATACCGGGTTATTTAAAATTGATGCCCGTAAAAAGTGGATTCAGCAGTTCACGCATGATCAATTATCTATTGATGGAATCATGTCTGCTGCGTCTCTGTCTGATTCCATTGTTTGGATCGGGGCCAACGGCGGGGGACTGGTAAAATTGAATCTCATCACGAATCAAATAGATCACTTTAAGCATGATGCCTCCAATAAGTCTTCAATTGGCTATAACCATGTGAGCGGTGTGAGTATAGACGGTAAGGGCGACCTCTGGCTCAGTCTGGCTGGGGGAGGTCTTAATCACTTCAATGTTCGGGAGGGGATATTCGATCATTACCTGTTTGAAGCAGGGAGAAACAGTGTCTCTAATAATGCACTTAGTACTGTCCTGGCTACCGACAGTGTTATATGGTATGGGTCATATGGGAGCGGCTACGGGACCTATAATCCTGATACAGGTGTTTTTGGCAATTATAACTTTCCAAAATCCTCATTACAGGAATACGTTGATGTAAACAATATTTACGAGGATTCATCCGGTAATGTATGGATCCTGACAAGTTCGGGAGTTGTCCTCTATGACAAAAAACTACATGAGTTCGTAAGCGTAATCGATAATGCAAAGCCTGAAATGCCGGTCAGTAATTTCAATTTTTACAGTATTGCTGAGTCGCCTTCCGGAAGAATCGTTCTCCTCAATGATGCAAATGATCTCATAGAAGCAACGTACAATGGCATGTCTTCAGTTGATTTCAGGAAGTTCGACCTGCCCCCCGGGATTGTCAAGGATAAGCGGCTGATCGAAATTATGAAAATAACAGATTCGGTCACTTGGTTGGTCAGTCGGCGGGATGTACTTCGGCTCGAATCCGACGGAGGATACAACCAGTTTGACCGTAAAGATGGATTGACAGGTACAGAATTTTATTTACTGCACCGATCAAGGCCTGATATCAGCATGGTCATATCTGATAAGGGGCTTAATATCTTAAATGAAGATGAATTTCAGTCCCCTGTTGATGGGCCTTCCGTGCATTTTGAATCGCTCAGTATTCTGAACCGGCCGGTACGGGTGGGGGTTCGGGATAGCATACATGGTGTTTCGTTGGAGAGGAACCTGGATTATACTGACCAGATCAAACTTAATTACAGGCATAAGGAATTTACCATTGGATATGGCGCGCTGCAGTTTTATTCAAGCGGGTCTTCGGAATATCGCTATCGACTCAAAGGGTTTACCGATGAATGGGTGAGTGGCATTTCTGATTCTAAAGTATCATTTACAAACCTGGATCCCGGAAACTATACGTTTGAGGTTCAGGCTTCTCTCGTGCCAGGAATTTGGGGCCCACCTGCTCAACTTGATATTCTGATCCATCCACCGTTCTGGCAGACCTGGTGGTTCATTTCGCTGGCTATAGTGCTGGTTGCCGGATTGCTTTATTTTCTTCACTATTATCGTTTACAGAAGGCACTCGCCGTGGCAAACCTTCGAAATCAGATTGCCCAGGACCTGCATGATGATATTGGATCATCACTCACCAAGATATCTCTTTATTCGAGTCTTCTTAGTAATAGCGAAGAAGATGACCAATCAAATGGATTTCTGAGAAATATTGGTGAATTAAGCCGTGACGTGATCAGTCAGATGAGCGATATCGTCTGGTCGATCGATCATAAAAATGATACGGCAGGCAACCTCATCATACGTATGAAACAATTTGCCACAGAAACGTTTGAGGCATTCAATATTGATCTCGAATTCACCGTAAAGGGCGTGCAATCCGGTGCATTTATTGATCCGCTTTTCAGACAGAATTTCTATCTGATTTTCAAGGAGTCGGTAAATAATATTTGCAAGCATTCACGGGCAACAAAGGTATTGGTGGAAGTAATGTTTGATCATGGAAAATATTCGTTGCGCGTAACCGATAATGGTAGGGGTATGATGCTGGAAAATGGAACCCGGCAGAACGAATTGAATGTTTCCATTAAGGAACAAAAGGGTAATGGTTTGCAAAATATGCAAAAACGTGCCGATCGGATAGGTATGAGATTCGCCATGGATTCGATGCCGGATCGGGGTACCACCATTGAGGTGGGGTGACCATTTGGCACCACATAATCATGTGGTTTACACGAAACGATGCTTTTGGTATCTTGAAATCACTTTACGGGACAGATATGATCGGAATTGGTATAATTGAGGACGATGCGCAGATCAGGACGGTATTACAAACGTATATAGACCGTCAGTCGGAATTCAATTGCCTGGGTGCGTATGAAAGTGTTGAGAAAGGATTGTCCGGGTTTAGTGAAAACCTCATGCCTGACGTTATGTTGATGGATATAGAGCTGCCGGGTATGTCGGGAATTGAGGGAGTGAAGCTGCTCAAGCAGCGTCATCCCACAATGGAATTCATCATACTTACCATATACCATGATGTCAATAAGATTTTCCCGGCGTTAAGGGCAGGTGCAAGTGGTTATCTGTTGAAGAACACACCGCTCCCCGATATCAAGGAAGGAATTTTACAGGTGCAGTCGGGAGGCTCACCCATGTCGCCCCAGATCGCCCGGCTGGTCATTGAGACCTTTACCGGCAAAAGGGAGAAAGAGGAAAACCATCGGAACGTGCTTACTGATCGTGAACAGGAAATAGTGATTGCGCTGGTGGATGGGTTGAGTTATAAAATGATTGCCGATCGGATGTCTATTTCGATTGAAACGGTACGGTATCATATTCGAAACATTTACAGCAAGCTTCATGTGCACAGCAAAGCTGAGGTGATTGGCAAATCCCTTCGGGGTGAGATATAAAAAAAGGCCTGGTTCACAGGCCTTTTTTTAATAATGCTGATCAGGTATTACAGTCTTGCGATTAAATCTGCAACACGGTTTGAATATCCGGCCTCGTTATCATACCAGGATACTACTTTTACCAAATTTCCATTGGCTGTTGTAACGCCTGAATCGAAGATGGAAGAGTGTGGATCACCAATAATATCTGTTGAAACGATCGGATCTTCCATGTAGCAAAGGATTCCCTTCATTGGTCCATCGGCTGCCGCTTTCATCGCTGCGTTGACTTCCTCGGCAGTTACTTCTTTCTTCAGGATACAAACCAGGTCGGTAAGCGATCCGGTAGGAGTAGGAACGCGTACTGCATTTCCATCCAGTTTCCCTTTCAGTTCCGGAAGTACAAGTCCAACCGCCTTAGCCGCACCGGTAGTAGTAGGAACGATGTTAAGTGCCGCAGCACGTGCACGACGAAGATCTTTATGCGGGGCATCCTGCAGGTTCTGATCTGCCGTATAGGCGTGGATCGTAGTGATAAAACCTTTTTCAATACCGAATGTGTCATTCAACACCTTGGCTACAGGAGCAAGGCAGTTGGTGGTACATGATGCGTTGGACAGGATGTCTTCGTCGCCGGTAAGGGTGTCATCGTTTACGCCGAGTACAACGGTTGTAATGTCTCCTTTGGCAGGGGCAGAGATTACTACTCTTTTGGCTCCGGCTGCAAGGTGTTTTCCGGCACTTTCGCGGTCGGTGAACCGTCCGGTAGACTCAAGTACGACATCTACCTTATTTTCTCCCCAGGGCAGGGCAGCAGGATCGCGTTCTGCGAGGGCAAGGATTTTCTTTCCGTTAACAATGATATGTTCATCGGTTGATTCAACGGTGCCATTAAATCTTCCGTGGATAGAATCGTACTTCAGAAGGTGAGCGAGTGTGGCGTTATCGGTAAGGTCGTTGATGGCAACCACTTCGACATTCTCTTTTTCCAGGAGGATCTTGAATGCCAGTCGGCCAATGCGACCGAAACCATTGATAGCTACTCTAGTCATGGGTATAAGTGTTTAAGTTAGAATTTCTTTCTTTTTTTGAGAGCGGTAAAATTACATTACCTGCAGGCGAAATGCAAAGGAAGCGCCGGAGTAAAAAATGAAGGTATTGTAAATTTTTTTTCGGGGAAGTTTTGCAAATATTTAAGAGCCATCTATATTTGCAACTCCATTTAACAAATGGCCCGTTCGTCTAGGGGTTAGGACGCCAGGTTTTCATCCTGGAAACAGGGGTTCGATTCCCCTACGGGCTACAATGCGAAGGCTACCAGAAGGTAGCCTTTTTGCGTTGTAGCCCTTCGTGGAAGCTTGCGCGACAGGCTGGCCTCTTCGCTAAAAAGCTCTACTGGAGCTTTTCTTATCACCCGGTGCTCCTATTGCATCCGCCGTAGCTTTAGCGAAGGTGGACGGGCTACAAATGCAGAAAGAGAAAGAGAATGAGAAAGAGAATGAGAATGAGAAAGAGAATGAGAAAGAGAATGAGTGATTATTCTACTCAATCTCATTTACCGGTGATTCAGAAGGCATTTCATTAAAATGCTCCATCCAGCTCATAAATCCAGTCATCCTCGATTCGATAACGTTTATTGAAATTTTTGGATCTTACCCCAAGGTAGATCATGGCCGAGCCGGGGATGATCAGTAAAAATCCTGCCGGATTACCGAACGCCCCAATAAGGACTCCTATTCCTGTAACAACCGCCCCGCCATAGATGAGTACTCCGCGGGTAAGTGCCGATTGTAAAATGGGAACACGTTGAATCTCCTGGATATTTACTAATTCTATGGTCTTTCCGTCAATTGATATCTTTCCCCGGTCAGTAACGACAAATCGTCCCGCGAATTCCTGTCCGAATCTATTCTTAACCCGCACTCTTTTTGATTCCTTAATGAAGATCTCCTTGCCCGATTCCCGATTTATGATTCGCAGACCAGGCTCCTGCGCAAAAACGGCTATGGAAAACAGAATGCCAAAGAAAATAAGCGTGATGGTTTTCATGTATCTTAAGGTCTATTTAGCTATTATTCATTTAATAACTGCTTAATAATCAAAATGTTGTAGAGGGATCTGACTTTTTAACTCCACTCACTTCAAACTTTTGATCCATGCGATGTGGATCAGTCATTTCTTATCGGATTTATATTCGTTACCCTTCGTCGAAATTCGCATAAAATACGCGAACCGCAATAGGAAATAGATTTCTACGTTTACCTTTCAATCGCCGGGGTTATGTATAGGCATACCCCTGAGGAATTGTCTAAAGGCTTTATTTATGAACAGAAGTAAATTTTTAACGGCACTGGCTGCCGGTGTTATTCCTCTGTCATTACTACCGGCAGGTTTCATTAACGCCCTTGATAACGACTCAATCGTGGATGCCCGCAGAAATTTCATGCGGATATATAAGGATGAAAAACTGCGGAATGAATTCTTTCTGTTTCTGCAAAATGTATTCAACCTCTATCCCGAAGATGATTTCCACAAACTGATCGGACAGGTGGTAAGCGTGAAAGAGGGTGACCGGGAAGTTTACCTGGAAGTTCAGTCGAAGCTCAAGGAAATCACCCCATTATTTTCAATATTCAAGTATCAGCTGCCTGCTTTATTTCATCAGAAGGATGTGATGGCAGCGCAATCCATGGAGTTGCTCGGGAAGAATAGCAGTTATAATGGCTACCTGGAGATTGGTTCATCGGGCAGATACCTGGATTACCTTGAAGAAAAAGTAAAAATAACCGGGGAACGCTATTATGCCGATGGAAAGAAGCCCGGCTATTCTATTACTGAAATGGTTGATCGGGGTCAAATCCCAATTGGAGCCAGCTATATTCCCTTTACAAATTATGAAACGCAGTATGGATGTGAAATCCCAAGGGGAAGCCTCGACCTCGTGACAGTCTATATCGGCTTTCATCACTGCCCGATTGAATTACGAACATCCTTTATTTCTTCCATTCGCGATACCCTGCGAACAGGTGGTAAACTGGTTTTGAGAGACCACGACTGTGATACAGAGGAACAAAAAACACTTGTGGCCCTGGCCCACGATGTTTTTAATATGGGAACGAAGGAGCCGTGGGAGAATAATGAAAAGGAGATTCGGAATTTTTACTCCCTGGCATTCATTCAAAACTTTGTATCCAACCTGGGTTTCAGGTATGAAGGATGTTCCCTCTACCAGGCGGGTGATCCAACCAAAAATGCGCTGATGCTTTTTACCAAAATTTAGAGACCAACTCATGAGACTGTTGAAAATAATTTTCATTAAGGCGTGGGTTGTACTCGTCTGGATATTTCGGTTCATTGTAAGAACCATTACCTCATTTTTCAGATTCATCAATAAGAAAAAGAGGAGGGCTATTCCGTTTTACCTCGTTTGTGCATACTTCCTCTTTGTCTTCATACTCATCGCCATTTCGGGTGATTCGGAATATCAAAAAGTACTTCCCGATAAACGTGTAAATGACGTTACCGAGCTTAATCCTGTCATGGTGGGTAAGATCGTTCAACCGCATTCGGTTGATGATATCGTAGACGCCATTCGGTCTACCACAGGACCCATATCAATTGGGGGAGGTAGATTCAGCATGGGCGGACAGACTGCGTTTGAAAATAGTCTGCACCTGGATATGCGGCAATTCAATAAAGTGCTGGACCTGGACGTAGAAAAAAAACAGGTTACCCTGCAGGCTGGGATCGTTTGGCGCGACCTTCAGAAGATTATCGACAAGGAAGACCTTTCCGTAAAAATTATGCAAACCTACGCCAACTTTACCGTGGGTGGATCGATATCGGTTAACTGTCACGGACGCTATGTTGGTCATGGTCCGATCATTTCTTCTGTGATTGCATTGAAAATAGTTACGTCCGATGGCGAAGTGGTTAACGCAAGCCGGCAGGAGAATTCCGAACTGTTTCGGGCAGCGATCGGAGGGTACGGCGGTGTCGGGGTTATTGCCGAGGCAACACTCCAGCTGGCAGAAAATGTGAAGGTGGAGCGCAGAACGGAATTGCTCAATGTGGAGGATTATTTGACTTATTTTGATGAAAATGTTAGAAATGACAGCACAGTTATCTTTCAAAACGGTGATCTGTACCCGCCTGATTATGAGGTCATAAATAACGTTTCCTGGCGGACATCAGAAAGGGAACTTACCGATACCACGCGTGTGACCCCTGAAGGGGAAACCTATTGGCTTGAACCCCGGTTGGTGAACGTGGTTTCCTGGGGAGATTTTGGTAAATGGGTTCGGAAAAAAATTATTGACCCCTATGTTTATAAATCTGAATCAGTTGTGTGGAGAAACAAGGAAGCCAGCTATGATGTAGCAGAACTGGAGCCTTCATCCCGGGAAAAGCAAACCTACGTATTACAGGAATATTTCATTCCGGTAAAAAGGATAACTTCCTTTATTCCTAAAATGAGAGACGTTTTTGAGAAATATGATGTGAATGTCATCAATGTCTCACTTCGACATGCCTATCCGGATAAGGAGTCCTTTTTATCATGGGCCGATGAGGAGGTCTTTGCCTTTGTGGTGTATTATAAACAAGGTACGGATGTCAAGTCGCGCGAGAAAGTTAAAGAATGGACGGTAGAAATGACCGATGCCATCCTTAGTGAAAATGGAAAATGGTACCTGCCGTACCAGCCGCACGCAACTCAACAGCAGTTTTATCAGGCTTTCTCATCAGCTCCACGCTATTTTGAAGTGAAACACCAGTTTGATTCTTTGAACAGATTTACCAATAAGCTCCTTGATAAATATGATCCTTCTCAATCCAATTCGATTGAGTTAAAAAAAGGTCAAATCCCGGGATATGTACGTGCCGAGGAGCAGACTATTCTCACTGTGCCGGAGTGGTACCTCGTCTTCAACCCGAAAGAATACGCCGACTGGCTGGAATCCGGGAACAACCCTTCAGATTTTCCGTACTATTCGTCAATTGATGAATATTGGAAACTATATGATCGTTCGATTAAACTGGCCTCGAGTGCATACCCACCTAACGACGAATATATCACCATGTTAAATGTGATCGGCGTTAGCGTTACGATGGAGTATGCTGGTAAAATGATTTATGAGAATACGGTCGGACGAGTTTTTGGTTGGTTCGCCAATGAGGAAATATCAACGCAGGAACGAACAATCATGGAGGCACAGCGAGCCTACAGCAACTTTATTTATCATACAGCCTGGTATGAATTTGAATTTTTGCCCTGGATTGGCAAAGTATGGAGGCAGCGGGATGAATCCTCTGCGAGTTGGTTACGGAAATGGGAGCGGACGCTGTTCTTTACTTTCGAATTTACTTTGAAAGCAGGATATGCTCAATTGATTGAATGGGCTGCCAGGGCCAGTTATGAAGAACCTGTTACAGATATTTATGTAAGCGCTTCCTCAGTAGAGGATATTCAGCCCACCAGTGATCTAAAGATTATTGCGGCAGAGGGAAATGAATATATTCTGGCCATTACCCGTTGGGGAGCATTTACCGAAACTATGCTAACACTCACCAGCAGCAATATGATCATCCGGGACATTGGGGGGAATGATGAGATAGCGGTTTCCGTAATTCTGAATAAGGATCAGGATTTGGAATTCAGCGATGCAGAAATACTGTATACATCGGAACTTGTCACCCAACCGGATCAAAAGCGAATGGTTGTACTAATGAATGTGGATGACTTGCTTCCTTTTATCCGTTCAATGAAACGGTCTTCATCCACAATTGAGCATATCTTCGATTATTGAACAAATTGCTCTCATTTTAACTATGCTGACGCAATTGCATTAGCATTCCACAAAAGATTTCTAAGAACACTTCCTGGTGTGTTAAAAATTTGCATTAATTTCTTTGGTTAATGTTTATATTACCACGGAATTTTTGAATCTGACTAACAACTTTAAACATGAGATTAACTGCAATCTTCCTTATTCTACTCATTTCCTTTGCCGGCTGTAAAGACAAAGTCCTTACCGATGAAGAGCTCCTCGCTTTCGCAGATAAGGTAGAATCCGACCAGTTCAGGTATCATGTAGCCCTGCTGGCTGACGACAGCATGAAGGGCAGACTTCCCGGAACTCCTGAATATGAAAAGGCAATGGGATATGTGGTAGACCAGTTTGAGGCATTCGGACTTGAGCCGGTAGGGGATAACGGAAGTTATTTACAACACCTGACCCTGCGAACGGTACGAGTGAATCCATACCATTCTCATTTGTTGCTTGGAAGTGATACCCTCAAGGCCGGTTCGGATTATTTGTATATGGGAAATGCGAATCAGAAGCAACAGGCCGTTGAGGCCGGCGTTGTATTTGTTGGCTATGGCATTGAAGCCGATACTTTTGGTCATAATGATTATGCAGGAATAGACGTAGCCAATAAAATTGTGCTTGTGCTATTGGGTGCTCCTGAAACACTGCCACCAAGCGAAAGGGCATACTTCAGTAATCTCTCAACAAAGATGCAGACGGCGGATGCCAAAGGTGCCAGTGGAGTTTTACTGATCTATCCGCCAAATGGAAGGGGCAGCTTTGAGGGTGCCAGCCGCCGGTATTCTGAATCGGGAATAACCAATGTGCTGATGCCATCGGGTCTGGCTGATGGAAGGGCAAATTTAGGTGAGAATTTAAAAATTGCCGGTTTCTATAACATGGAATCACTTGACCGATTGATTCCAGGTGCAATGGATTCACTGCTTATCAAGTATGAACAGGGAGAACTCCTCCAGCCTGGTGAAGAACTAATTCTGTCTGGCAGTGTAGTCTCTGACTGGCAGGAATTTGAAAGTGCGAACGTGCTGGGCTTGCTGGAAGGGACAGATTTAAAAGATGAATATATTATCCATACAGCTCATTTAGATCATGTTGGCATTGGCGAGCCTGTAAATGGCGATTCAATTTATAACGGTGCTCACGACAACGCATCGGGCATAAGTGCGATGCTTGAAATTGCCCGACTTTACACCTCCATGGACTCAAAGCCCAGGAGATCTGTAATCTTTGCGGCTGTTACGGCCGAAGAAATGGGATTACTGGGATCAAAATACCTGGCCCGTAATCCGCCGGTTCCAAAAGAACAAGTTATTGCCAATGTAAATACGGATATGCCAACGCTGATCGCCCCTTTGTTGTCGATCGAGCCCTTGGGTGCAGAACACAGCAGCATTATGAAACATGTACAGACCAATGCCCGCTTGTTGAACCTACAGGTGAATGAGGATCACATGCCCGAGGAGGTGAGGTTTGTAAGAAGTGACAACTATAATTTTATCCTTGAAGGAGTTCCGGCGTTGCGCATGAAATACGGACTTAAAACGGAAGACTCCGAAACCGGATTAGATTCCCTGATTAATACATTTACCAGAAATGTCTATCACAAACCTTCGGATGAGGTGGACGGACTTTTTGATTTTGAAGCGGCCAGGACATATGTGAAGCTTCAGTTTATGAACAGTTACAAAATCAGTGTGGATGATGAACGTCCGAAGTGGAATGAAGATTCCTTTTTTAGAAAATTTGAGCGATAAGGAGGAAATCCCCGGGGGCAAAATTCTGCTCTTGATTTAAAGTTGAACGATGGTAGCTGCAATATTGAGTTTCTTCCTTGCATTAACAGATTAAATTGATTTATTAGTAAGAGTATAATTGAAAAGAGAATTACATTTTAAATTATACTTATGAATAAAAATCTTGTTTATGATATCGGAATGTGCGACGGTTCAGATACCCGCAAGTATTTATCCCTGGGCTATGATGTTGTTGCTGTAGAGGCTGATCCCACACTCGTAGAAAAGGCAAAAAGAAAGTTCAGCAATTACATTAAATCGGGCAGACTCAAGATTATAAATGTAGGAATAACCCAGGAACGGGGCACGGATACTTTTTATGTAAACGATGCAATGCCAATCTGGAATTCCTTCGATAAGGAAATAACCGGACGTGACAACATGCCATACCGGGAAATTAAGATTACCTGTGTTCCGTTTGCTGATATCATCGAGGAACACGGCGTTCCGTTTTATCTGAAGATTGATATTGAGGGTAATGATATTTATTGTGTCAGGGATCTGAAGCCTGGGAATTTGCCAAAGTATGTTTCGCTCGAAGCGGATAACAAGGCAGATCTGGAATCCCTTGATGCACTCAGGGATGTTGGATATACCAAGTTTCAATGTATCAATCAGAATACATTCACTCCTGTGAGCGTTCCCTATGAAATGAAATTGAATCCCGGTAAAATGAACTTTAATGACCGGCTTTACTTACAGGTCATGTATAATAAGAATTTCTTTATCAGGGCACTGCGCAAATTTAAAGGAAGGGAAATCTTTAAATTTCTACTGAATCCTTCTTCCAACCTGACATATCAGATCGGTACCTCTGGTCCGTTTGGAGAATTACTCCCCAATGACTGGCTCACCTATGACCAGGTTAAAACGGAGTTCCTGGAATCCTTCAGATCCTTTGATGAAAGACATCCGAATTCCAGTTATGGATTTTGGTGTGACTTTCATGCTACCTATTAGTCGTATAAACCCAATTCTCGTCTAACCCCCTTCACTGTCACCGGGGGTTTCAAATTGGTGCTGGCTTAAAGTTTATCAACTGTATTTTGATGCCATAGTTCATTTTTCAAACTGACAATCCGCATAAAATAAATCCGACAAAGGGATAAAATTTAGGGAACAAAAAAAATCGTGCTGCCATGAATATTAATAACTATTCAAAACCGCAGCTGAATATCCTTATTATCCTAAGAATATTAATCGGCTGGCACTTTCTGTATGAAGGTGTATTAAAAGTATATAATCCTGAATGGACGGCAAAGGGCTTTTTGCTTTCCTCTCAGGGCATTTTTCGTCCGCTTTTCACCTGGATGGCAGGTGACGGGCAAATTGGATTTATTGATTCTGCCAATATCGTGATACTGATGTTTGTGGGCATTGCCCTCATTGCAGGAATTCTGGAAAGACCGGCGGCATTGTCTGGATTCGTATTGCTCATGCTGTATTACCTGGCCCATCCGGCGTTTCCCGGACTGGAGCAGGGTCCTACAGAAGGCAACTACTGGATCGTGAATAAAAACCTGATTGAAGGATTTACCCTTCTTGCCCTGTATTATTTCCCTACAAGTGCTGCATTCGGCTTGAGGAGGATATTTACCGGGGATAAAAAACTCGCTAACACCTAAACCTGTAACGCTATGAAATGGACCAGAAGAGATATGTTAAAGGGCCTCGGAGGCTTACCGGTAGTTGGAACCGTATGGTGGGCAGGAGGAAGATATGCCGTTAAAAAGAACAGGGAACGTGAAGCGATCCTTGAGACCCTGAATATTCAGGCCGCAGCTCCCGCTACGACGGGACCAATGAGTGGTGATCCTGTTCGAATTGGAATCATTGGATTTGGTATACGCGGTCAGCAATTAACCCGGGCACTGGGTTTCGCTACCAAAGAATGGCTCACCAGTATGGAAGAATCAGCCAGGAATAATCCCAGGGATACAAGGCTCGCTGAATTTCTGGATCAGGAAGATTTGAATGTAAAACTCACAGGTATCTGTGATCTGTTTGACGTTCGTGCAGAAATTGCACAGGAATCCTTTGAAGGAATCAGGCGTTACCGGACACATGAGGAAATGATCAATAGCGGTAATGTGGATGCGGTGATCATTGCGACCCCTGACCACTGGCACGCACCCATTTCGATCGCTGCGCTTAACGCCGGGGTTCATGTGTATGTGGAGAAACCAATGACGCATAATATTAAGGAAACCTATGAATTACGCGATGCGGCGCTGAATTCAAGTGCTGTATTTGCAGTTGGGCACCAGCATCGGCAGACTCAAAGCTTCCGTACTGCCCAGGATATTATCGATAAAAAGGTGATTGGTCATGTTTCACTCGTGGAGACCAATACCAACAGGAATGACGACAATGGAGCATGGCAATATGAAATTCATGAGAAGGCGAGTCCGGCCACCATCGACTGGAAACAGTTTCTCGGAAATGCACCGGAAGAGCCCTTTAATAAAGAACATTTCTTCCGATGGAGAAAATGGTGGGCATATGGTTCCGGGTTATCGGGAGACCTGATGACGCACGATTATGATCGCCTCAATTGTGTCCTGAAAATGGGAATCCCCGCATCCGTAATGACATCCGGAGGTATATATACCCATAACGACGGAAGGAACGTGCCTGACGTCATGCAGATCAACATGGAGTTCCCGGATTTTTCAACCGGAAGTAGCCAGGAGCCAGGTAAGGAAAACGGAATGACACTGGTATACAGTGCAACACTGGGCAACCAATTCAACCGACCGACCCTTCTCATGGGACATGATGGAACCATGGAACTCGGTAACCGGCTGACCATCTGGGCAGATCCTCGGTCTACACGTTACCAGCAGGCATTCGAAGAAAAGCGAATGGATCCGAATGTTCCGATTTATCAGTATGACCCTGCGGCAAATGCAGTAGACGGAGTGACTTCAGCCACGTCAAAATACTTTGCAGACAAGGGCTTGTTATGGACCTATGTAGATGGCAAACGCGTGGATTCCACATTCCTCCACCTGCGCGAATGGCTGAGTTGTATTCGTAATGGCGGTAAACCAAGTTGCGGCATTCAGGAAGGGTTCGAGGAAGCAATCACCGCGCACATGGGAGGTTTATCCTATAAATTAGGGCAGCGGATTTACTGGGATAATAACCGCCAGGAAATTTTGCCGGTGGAAGGTTATGACCTCGATGAAGTGCTGTTGTTAAACAAGGAGCAAATCAAACCCCGGGCGGTATACGATCCTGCCTGGTCCTGATCATCGTTCCATATTTTCTAAAGATTTTCCCCCGGATGATGCTGGCTGCTTCTCCGGGGGATGTTTTTTGAAAACGGGGTTACCGTTTAAACTACCGTTCGTCCGTAGTTCCAATGAACTTCGAAATATTTTAAATATTCATTAGATTCATCCGACAGAAACATGAATATGATAAATCCTTTCATAGATGCTCACGTCCATTTGAATTCCCTTTCAGTGGAAAAAATATCGGTCGCCCAGGCTATGGGCGGCAAATTTGTATCGATTAATACCGACGTGCCGGATTTCGTATCCATTGAAGAACAGCAACACATTACCCGTACGCTGGCCTTTGCTTACCCGGAAATGGTGCGCTACATCGCCACCTTTGATTTTAAGGGTTTCCCTTCGCCAGAATGGCTTGACAGAACCATCTATAACATCCAATCCGCTGTCAATGAAGGCGCTGCTGGTATCAAGATTTGGAAGAATCTGGGAATGGATCTGCGTGATGAATCCGGCAATTTTGTGATGATCGATGATGATCGTCTTGATCCGGTGTTTGATTACCTCGAAACCCATCAGATTCTTGTGTTGGGGCATCAGGGTGAACCGCGTAACTGTTGGCTTCCATTAGAGCAAATGACGGTTAATTCCGACCGAAATTATTTTAAGAACCATCCGGAATATCATATGTTCCTGCATCCGGAATTCCCATCATATGAAAAACAGATCGATGCCCGCGATAACCGATTACAGAAAAATCCGAAATTACGCTTTGTAGGACTACACCTGATGAGTCTTGAGTATTCCATTGAAGAAGTAGCCAGGCGCCTGGACCGGTTTCCCAATGCAATGACTGATCTGGCCGAGCGCATCTGTCATCTGCAGCTACAGGCCCGGGAAAACCGGGAGTCAGTAAGGGATTTCATGATCAAATACCAGGATCGTATAATCTATGGAACGGATGTGATTGACGACGGTTCTGACCCCGGTATTGCCGCACGTTTTGGTGATTTATGGAAACGTCATTGGAATTTTTTTGCAAGTTCCGAATGGCAGGATGCTCCTGAATTTGATGGAGATTTTCAGGGGCTTGATCTTCCTGAAAAAGTTCTTTCTAAATTGTTTTATGAAAATGCAGCCCGTGCATACGGGTTTTAACCTTGTATATATGAAATCTACAGATCGAAGGTCATTCCTCAAAAATTCAGGTCTCTTAGGGCTGGGATTGTTTGCTGGCAGTGTGAGCCAGGTAAATGCCCGGACAACTATGTTCCGCACCATAGGTAGAAATGCCGAATTCAACATGAGCGGATATGCGGCACCCCCGCTGGAGACCGTTCGGGTAGGTATAGTCGGACTGGGTATGCGCGGGCCGGGTGCAGTGAACAGACTCAGTTTTATTGAGGGCGTAGAAATCAGGGCTCTTTGCGACCTGATCCCGGAACGTGCGGAAAAAGCGAAAGCCTCCCTGAAGGATACTCCGCATAAGCCTCAATTGTACAGCGGTTCATCTTTTGCATGGAAAGAAATGTGTGAACGTGAAGATCTGGATCTGATATACATTGCTACACCCTGGGAATGGCATACTCCGATGGCTGTATTCGCGATGGAAAGCGGCAAGCATGCCGTTGTTGAAGTTCCTGCCGCAACGACACTTGACGAATGCTGGCAACTGGTGGAAACGTCGGAAAGAACCAGGAAGCACTGCATGATGCTTGAAAACTGCTGCTATGATTTCTTTGAATTAATGACCCTTAATATGGCCCGTCAGGGGTTTTTCGGCGACATTATTCATGGCGAGGGAGCTTACATCCATAATCTTGTTGATCTGAATTTTAACAAGGAAACTGGTTATCAGGGCATGTGGCGGCTTAAACAGAATTTCAGGAATGGTAACCTTTACCCAACTCACGGATTGGGGCCTGTTTGCCAGATCATGAATATTAACCGCGGGGATCAGATGGATCATCTCACTTCAATGAGTACAAATGATTTTACCATGGCTGGTCATGCCAGGGAACTCGCGCAGGAAGATGCCTTCTTTAACGAGTTTGCGGCGCATACCTACCGTGGTAATATGAATACAACACTTGTGCGTACGAAAAATGGAAAAACCATTATGATTCAGCATGATGTTTCTTCACCCAGGCCTTATTCCAGGATTCATTTAATCAGTGGTACCAGGGCTATGGCACGAAAGTGGCCGGAGCCTCATATTTCCAAAGGCCATGGATGGTATAGTACTGAGGAAGTGAAGGAGCTTGAAGAAAAATATACGCCGGGAATCGTGAAAAAAGTGGGCGATCTCGCCAGGAAAGTTGGGGGGCATGGCGGTATGGATTTTATCATGGACTGGCGATTGATCGATTGTTTGAGAAATGGCTTACCGCTCGACCAGGATGTATATGATGCTGCACTGTGGAGTTCGATCAGCCCGTTAAGTGAATGGTCTGTTGCCAACCGGTCGGCATCAGTGGATGTTCCCGATTTTACACGGGGTCATTGGAAAACGAACAAGCCAGTAAGCGTATTGGAGGACTATTCATAGCCGTTCGGCTGAAAAAAGCCTTAATCATATACGTATTTCCAGGAGCCGTCAGACATCCGTTTCCAAACTGTATGGAACGTACCCTGATTGGTGACTGAATTGCCTGCGCTATCGGTTCGGATCAATTCATAAGGCCCGTAGGTATAAGCCATGTCACCTGAGCTGGATACATCGATATAGGATGGGGACCACTTCAGGGTTATCTGATCAAAATTTGGATCGCTGTAATATCGGTCAATCTCATCTTTGCCTTTTATAAGTTCCCCCCGGTTCAATACGGCATCAGGATGGGCATATGCAACGAAAGCGGCTCGCAGACCATCACGCTGGGCCATTTCCGCGAATGCCGTTTCAGCTTCACGGACGGAATTGATCAATTCCTCTGAACCTTCCCCTGTTTGACTGCAGGATGCCAATAAGGCAAGCGATATGGCCGTTATAATCATTAAAACTCTCTTCATATTATTCTGTTAAGTTCAATCGGTGTAATTTTGGTTGGTTAAAGAAGAATTTCAACACCTCATAAGGTTTTTAAACCATTAGTCAATGTGTTACTGGAACACATTAAAAATTCTTTTATCATTGTACCTTCGGGCAATCCGTAATTTAACAAGTAAATACCTCAAGCGATCACCATGTTTAAAGTTAGAAATTTATTTCAGTCTGTCATATTAATGCTATTTGCCGGGTTAATGATTGCAGCTGTTTCCTGCAGCGGTCCGAAAGGGCCTTCAAAAGTCCTGGTATTTTCAAAGACTGCCGGTTTTCGTCACGAATCGATAGCCGCAGGGATCAAGGCAATTGAGAAACTGTCTAAGCAGTACAATTTTGTAATGGATACCACCGAAAGCAGCGATGCTTTTAACGAAGAAAATCTGCAAAATTACAAGGCTGTTATTTTTCTGAATACTACGGGAGATGTGCTGAATAAACAGCAACAGAATGATTTTGAGCGATTTATTCAGGCTGGTGGTGGTTTTGTGGGTGTTCATGCTGCGGCAGACACCGAATATGACTGGCCCTGGTACGGCAGACTGGTGGGAGGGTACTTTAACGGACATCCCAACGGTCCGAATGTGAGAACGGCATCGTTTGATATTGTCGACAATACCCATATCTCAACCGATTCCCTTCCGGCACGTTATGAACGCACTGATGAATTTTACAATTACCGAAATATTCAGGAGGATCTGAATGTACTTATTACGATCGACGAGAGCACCTATGAGGGCGGAACCAATGGAGATTTTCACCCGATGGTCTGGTATCATGACTTTGACGGTGGAAGGGCATTCTACACGGCTATGGGACATACAGATGAATCCTATTCAGAACCTTATTTTCTATATAACCTGGCGGGCGGAATACAGTATGCATTAGGCGGAGAAAAACCGGCCGATCTTGATTATAAAATGGCCAGCACAATTCGGGTGCCGGATGGAAACCGTTTTAGCAAAGTTATACTGGCTGAAAAATTGAATGAGCCCATGGAACTTGCCGTGATGAGTTCAGGAAAGGTCCTTTTCATTGAAAGGCTGGGAAAAGTTCGACTTTTCGACCCTGAGGCTGGAGGTATAAAAGAGGTCGGACAAATCGATGTAAGTCATAAATATATTAACCAGGACGGTAATCAACCTGAGGCTGAGGATGGACTGCTTGGTCTTGCACTTGATCCGGATTACGATAATAATCACTGGATATATCTTTATTATTCACCTGCGGGAAATGAACCTGTGAACGTACTTTCCAGATTTGAATTCAGAAATGATGAATTGAACATGTCTTCAGAAAAGGTGATGCTGAAGGTACCTGTGCAACGAGACCAGTGTTGTCACACAGGAGGCTCCATCGCGTTTGATTCAAAAGGCAACCTATACCTGAGTACGGGCGATAATACCAGTCCGCGTGCAACACCCTATGCGCCGATTGATGACCGTCCGGGGCGTATTCCATGGGATGCGCGTAAGGGATCATCAAACACGAACGATCTGCGGGGTAAAATTCTTCGCATTCACCCGGAAGCTGACGGTAGCTATACCATTCCTGAAGGAAACCTGTTCCCGGTTGGAACAGATAAAACACGTCCGGAAATTTTTGTAATGGGTACACGTAATCCTTTCCGGATATCCGTTGATCAGCGAACCGGTTATGTTTACTGGGGAGATGTAGGACCGGATGCCCGCTCAGATTCCTCCGGTATCGGTCCGATGGCCTATGATGAAATTAATCAGGCCCGAACCCCTGGTTTTTTCGGATGGCCGCTTTTTACCGGAAATGATGCAGCGTATAATGATTATGATTTTGAAACAGGCGTATCCGGACCAAAATTTGATCCGAAGAGGCCTATAAATGATTCAAGAAATAATACGGGATTGACTGAATTGCCGCCAACATCGCCCAATTTCATTTGGTATCCGTATGCAGTATCTGAGGAATTTCCCCTGTTGGGATCCGGGGGCCGCACGGCCATGGCTGGCCCTGTGTATTATTCAGGAGATTTTGAGGGTGCTGCACGCGCGTTTCCCGATTACTACGACGGAAAGCTGTTTATTTATGAGTGGATGAGGGGATGGATTATCGCCGTCACAATGGATGAGGAAGGTAATTATGCCGAAATGGAGCGTTTTATGCCCGACTATAAATTCAGCAACCCTATGGATATGGAGTTCGGCCCTGACGGTGATCTGTATGTGCTTGAATACGGTACCGGTTGGTTTGTGCAAAATGATGATGCCCGTCTTGTTCGAATCGAATACAACGGAGGAAACCGAAAGCCGCTGGTTCAGGTTGCCGCAAGCAAAACAAAAGGTGCAGCTCCTTTAACCGTTGCATTTGATACCAGGGGCACCGAGGATTTTGATCGCGACCCTCTGACCTATGAATGGAAGGTTTTAAATGCAACGGGCACCCAGGTAGCGTCATCTTCAGAAATGAATCCTACCTTTACACTGGATGAACCCGGGGTTTACAATGCCAGACTTTCAGTTACAGATGACAAGGGAGAGCGAGCCATTGCTGAAACGGAATTGATTGCCGGAAATGAACCTCCGTCATTATCGTTTAACATCATCGATCATAATACCAGCTTTTTCTTTGAGGGAATACCGTTCAGTTATGAGGTAGAGGTTTCTGATGCTGAAGATGGTGAATTGGGGAATGGGATCGACGAGGATCAGGTAGCGGTGACTATCGATTATCTGCCTGAAGGATTTGACCGAATTGAAATTGCGCAGGGTCACCTGATGGCCAATGATGCGGTTGCGGCTGCTGGAGGTAAAAAACTAATGGAGGAAAGCGATTGCGCTGCTTGTCACAAGGTTGACAGCAAGTCTATTGGCCCGAACTTTAAAGAGATTGCGGCAAAATACATGGACGATCCCGGTGCGATTGATTACCTGGCCACTAAAATTATTAACGGTGGAAGTGGTGTCTGGGGGGATGTAGCTATGGCAGCACACCCGCAAATGTCCAACGATGATGCTGCAAACATTGTAAAATATATTTTTAGTTTAGGAAGGGAGGCAGAGCCGGTGGTATCATTGCCTGTACGTGGTTCCTATACTACCAGAATTGAAGATGGTCAGTCAAAGGACGGCGTAGTCATTATACGTGCCGCCTACACAGACAGGGGAGCGAATGGGGTTCCGCCCATTACATCTCAGGATATGTTTATTTTGAAAAGCCCCAACATAATTCCCGCAGATGCCGATGAAATGGAAGGTGTAAACGTCTATACAACAAATAATCCCACCCGGAAGCTTGCGATTATTCAGGAATCCGGAGCCTATGCTAAGTTCAGCGCCATAGACCTGACCGGGATTAATGGGGTTCTTTGTGTGGCATCAGTTCCGGTTAATATGTTGAATGCGGCTGGCGGAATCATCGAGATTCACCTTGATAGCCCGGATGGCCCAGTGATTGGTACCTCAGAAATGCTTTCGCCCGTCGAAGGGCCTATCATGAGTGTGGCTCCAAGAACAGCCATGATTTCATTATCGCCAACCTCGGGTAAGCATGACCTTTATTTTGTTTACAAGAATGAGAATGCGCCTGAAGGGCAAAGCCTGATGGTGCATGTGGCAGCAAGCTTTATGCCTGCAGAGGGCAATGCCCTGAGTATGAAAACTAATTAAGGAATATGTGGATTAGTTGGCTTCAAAACAGAAGTCAACTAATCCATTGAACAGCTTGAATAAATCCGGGTCCTTTGGTTCGGGCTTTTCAAGGTCTCCGCGGAAAGTATTGAAGGCATAACTTTCGATTGTCACATCGCCACTGGTTACAGGATAGGAAAAATCCTGTATCGAAAAGAAATATGTTTCCAGTTCTTCAGGTTTTGCTGCAAAATATATTGCTATCAGGTATTCATCCTCTGCAGAAAGAGGAACACCTGTAACTGTATTATAATGCCAGTCGGCATTATTTGCACTTACAGTCGTTTCAGCGAGTACGGTATTATCACTCAGGTCCGACCGGTAGAGCCTAACCTGGTAATTACCATTTTCAGGCACCTGAATTCCAATTTCCTTCAATTCTCCGTCATATGCGATTGTGAAAGTATATCCAAAAACAGTATAGACACCCGTGTGATCTCCAAGGGCTTTAAAATCACCCTGTTCAATGGTGTAGGAACCATCTGTAAGAATATCATGAATGGGATACTGGCAACCTTCGATATCGCTTCCATCATTGCCTCCATCGGTACCGCCAGAATTTCCCCCGTTGTTACCATTATTGGCAACCGGGTCGGGATCTTCAGAATTGTTGCATGAATCTATGGTTAGGAGCAGACCAAAACATAACAGTAAGGCCGGAATTGATTTTATAAGTGAGTTCATCAGTATGGGTTTTATGCAAAATCCAACTAATGGCTTGGTCTGACCATACCGCATTTGGGGTATATTCAGATATTTGTATTATTTTTCATAAGAAAAGAAATCAGTTCAACGGTACTGTGGACATCGGCTTTTTTCAGGATATTTTTACGATGGGTTCGTACAGTTTCATAACTGATATTCAGCGCTTCACTTATTTCCTTGCTGTCTTCCCCCCGGATCAGATGGCGGAGAATTTCTTTTTCCCTCGATGTAAACAAATCTTCTGAGGGTCTGAGCTCCATATGCTTCATGTCCAGATGAAAATGTTCATTTCTTTTTTGGTTAAATAATGTGGCTTGCGGCAGATTGCTGATCTCCAGGTGCGAAATATCCGTGATGATGTTGGCAAAAACGAACGGGACCCTGTTTTCATCAAAAACGAGCGGAATATTCTGATTTTGCGTGGTAATAACTGATCCGTTCTTATGATTTGAACGGTTTTGAAATACTACATATACGCTTTCTTTTTCATCGTCAGGTACTGAGTTTATATACATCATGGCACGTCCAATGATTGACGTGATAAAGGGAAAATCAGGTGGGTAGATGAAGGCCTCCACGAATCGCTCATTATTCTGAAGAATCTCGTGGTGGGAATAACCTATAACCTGTTGACTGTTTCCGGTTACGAGTTCAAGCTTTTTGGTAAAAATATTGGCGATAAAGCAAAACCATGGGCCTACCGACCACAGTCCGCCAACGATGGGGTTCTCAAGAATTTCCGGAATGTAGTTCCTGTCATGCACTACGTAGTCCTGTTTTCCGATGGCCCGGAAGATGTCAAGAAAATTATTATGGTTATTCAATCGATATTTTTAATTATAAAATACTTATTCCGAATTGAATATCAAATACTTATATAAAGAAACAGGCCGTCAAAATCTTTTGACGGCCCGTCTTGTTACCTCGTAAATTCGTGCTTTGCAGTTTCAGGTATTTACTATTTTTGCCTGGTTATTTTTTATTCCGAATTGCCCATTGCAGATTTTCTTTGTTGGCGTATACCAGTTCAAGCCCGTTTTCTTTAACAAATTCATCTACTGCCAGAAGAACACCATGGTGAACATGATTTGGATCTGAATTATAATCATCCCCGGCGATTATACCACCATTTTTCACTTTATGTTTCAATATGTTCAACTCCTGGCGGGTATGCTCATACTGATGACTGGAATCAACGTAGGCCCAATCCAGGTAATCATCAGCAAACGCCTCCAAAACTGGAATATCAAAGTCAACGTGAACGAGAACCTGGCCGGCCTCAATTTCTTTCTTATATGTTTTAAGGATTGTCCGAACCGCGCGAACAGTACTCTTATTTCCATTGGCCCACTCCCAATGTGGCTCCAGGAAATACCAGGGGTCAACAAGATGAAGTTTCTTGGGTTTGGCCACATCCAGCAGAATCTGACTAAAATGTCCATTGAGTACACCTAATTCTGCCCCAACACCATTCTTAGGGAAAATGGAATCGACAAATTCTATACGTCTGTTGTAAATTTCTCTCTTCACATACCTTCTGTAACGGAAATAAACATCGGTCTCCTTTAGTTTTCGGGCGATTATGTTGTTTGAAATAAGGTCTTTCATCAGGTGTTTCTTATGATTCTTATGTGCTTATTTTAACTTCAAATATATTAAGTATATACTGAATAACTATTGGTCAATTAACTATCTGATATGCAATATTGAGAATTTCACGAGTCTGGATTTTTCATTATTGCCAGGTAGGAATACCACTTCTTAATGCCCTTCAAATACATGAGGTAACCCTCTTCGAATCAGTAATTTGTCTTAAAAATTGGAATTCATCCAAAATTCAAATTTAGGATGTGATTTGGGTTTAATTCCACCCTGATGATGTTTTTATAATAAAAGAGCCGCTCCCTGCTGGAAGCGACTCCTTATAAACTCAAAACAACAACCTTAATTACAGTGGTACAATCTTGATGCCAGAAATATTTTATGATAAAAGCAAGTACATATGGCTGAACTCACCAATCATTCTACGGTAATGATTTCGTGGAACAAACATCATTGAAACGTGTTAAAAGAAATAAAAAAATATGGCTCAAATTACACTTGGTGGTTCAGTATGTCATACCAGCGGCGAACTGCCTTCCCACGGAACACACATTAAGAATTATGCATTTTCGCAGAACAATTTGCAACCCTTTCATCTTCAGGATGCCAGGGGCAAACGGGTGATCCTGAATATATTTCCGAGTATTGATACGGCGGTATGCGCAACTTCGGTGCGAACTTTTAACAAGGAGGCAGCGAATCTTGATAACACCCTTGTATTGTGCATTTCGAAGGATCTGCCTTTTGCGCAGGCAAGGTTCTGCGGTGCAGAGGGAATTGAAAATGTTCAGACGCTCTCAGATTTCAAAGACACATCCTTTTCGAAAGATATGGGTGTGCTGATCGAGGACGGACCTTTTGGCGGTCTCGATGCCCGTGCCGTGATTGTTTTGGATGAAGAGATGAAGGTAATTCACACAGAACTGGTAAGCGAAATTGGACATGAGCCTGATTATAAGGCTGCCATGAAGGTTCTGCAGGAATAAAAATTCATCAAATTAACAGGGTAGCAGATTACCCTGGTTCCAAAGCCCGATGAGAAGTATTGCCGTTCATCACCTTCTCATCGGGTTCCTTTTATTTTCTCAAAAAATTCAGCTATTTAAAGTCGGATTACATTTCCAGGCTTATGGACAGAAGAACGGCAATTCGTAATATTGCACTTGCTACAGGGAGTGTCACACTCCTTACAAGATGCGGCTTTGGTGAAGAAAGACTTCCTATCGCATTGAACAACCTTAAAGTTTCCGTCGAACAGGAAGATCTCCTGAAGGAAATTGTTTCAGTCATTATACCTCAAACCGACCTTCCCGGTGCTGAATCTCTCGAAGTACATAATTTTGTCTGGGTCATGGCCGATGATTGTATGGATGTGAAGGATCAGGACCGGTTCATGAATGGAATAGGGGGGGTCAACAAGCTTTTGAAGCATACTCGGGGTCAGTCATTTTCGGAAATTGAACCTGCAGTGCGATCAGAAGTACTCACTGAAATAGTATCCTTTCCGGCAGATTATGCTGTGCCTGAAGACCGGGAGGGGAACCCGGAGTTCAATTTGGCTGATATCCAATATTTCGTCGGACAGACAAAGCGATTTACAATCGAGGGGTTTATGGATTCTGAGTATATAATGACGGAAGTGATGCCTTACAAACTTGTACCAGGACCTGCTTCAGGATGCCTGAAGGTAGATCCAGCTAAACGAATCAATATCAATGGCTAATTTAAATATCAACGCAAAAAAACAGAATACCTTCGACGCCATTGTGATTGGCTCCGGAATGAGTGGAGGATGGGCTGCAAAAGAGCTGACGGAGAAGGGTTTAAAAACGCTTGTCCTCGAACGAGGCAGGGAAGTAAGGCATTTGCGGGATTATCCGACCACAAATACGATGCCCTGGGAATTTCCGCACCGGGGAAGGATTCCCGAGGAAATCCAACGGGAAAATCCTGTTATCAGCCGTTGTTATGCATTCCGTGAAGATGCGGCACATTTTTTTGTTAAGGATAAGGAACATCCATACATTCAGGAGAAACCGTTTGACTGGATTCGGGGTTATCAAACCGGTGGCAAGTCATTGATGTGGGCCCGTCAGACACAACGATGGAGCCAATATGATTTTGAAGGTCCGGACCGGGACGGGTTCGCCGTACCTTGGCCAATAAGCTACGATGACCTGGCACCATGGTATAGCCATGTAGAAAAGTTTGTAGGTATTTCAGGTAATCCGGATAATATAGATGTATTGCCTGATGGTGAGTTTTTGCCTCCGATGGAAATAAACTGTGTGGAGGATCACTTCAGTCAGGTTGTTAAAAAGGAATACGGAGGCAACCGCCACATCATTATAGGAAGGTGCGCCCATATCACAGGAAGCGCCGAGAAATTTGCGGCCCAGGGCAGGACGCTCTGTCAGCATCGCAATATTTGCCAGCGGGGCTGTCCTTTCGGAGGTTATTTCAGCAGCAATTCCAGTACGCTGCCATGGGCAGAAAAAACAGGTAATATGACACTAAGGGCCGATTCTGTAGTGCATTCAATCCTGTATGATGAAAAAGAGAAACGCGCTGTGGGCGTTCGTGTGATTGATGCAAAAACCAAGGAAGAGACTGAGTATTATGCAAAGATCATTTTCCTGAATGCAGGAGCACTTAACACCAACCTGATCCTGTTAAATTCAATTTCAAACCGCTTTCCGGAGGGATTGGGAAATGACAATGGTCTGCTGGGTAAGTATATCGCCTTTCATAATTACCGGGCAGTAATTAGTGCGGAGTATGATGGCTTTCCAGATATGCATACCGTGGGACGCCGCCCGAATGGCATGTACGTTCCTAGGTTCAGAAATGTGAAAACGCAGGAAACAGACTTCTTACGGGGGTATGCAGCTGGATTTGGCGCTGACAGGATGGTACGAACCGATTATGACGGATTTGGAGAAACCTTAAAAAATAATCTTCTCAATCCTTCATATGGCCCCTGGCGTGTCGGGTCTCATATGATGGGTGAAACCATACCTAAGGAGACCAACCGGGTCACGCTCGACAAGGATCAAACTGACGAATGGGGAATGCCTCAGCTGCGGATTGATGTTGACTATGATGAAAATGATGAAAAGATGATAGCCGACTATTTTGAGCAATTCACTGAAATGTTTGAAAAGGCCGGTTTTACCAATATTCGTCCGTATGACAAGAAACAGGCACCCGGGCTTGATATCCACGAGATGGGAGGTGTTCGAATGGGTAAAGACCCGGCTACATCACTTCTTAACAAATGGAATCAATTGCACAACTGCAAGAACGTATATGTAACCGACGGGGCCTGTATGACTTCAACCTCCACGCAGAATCCATCACTTACCTACATGGCATTTGCGGCGAGAGCGGTGGACCATGCTGTTCGTGAGTTCTCCTGATGTTTGTGACATTTTATTACAATCAATATGCAACCCATAGATAAATCTGAACGTCTTTAGGTTAAACGCAATCATACTATGAACAGATTTATCGCAATTACCCTGCTGTTGTCAGCTCCCCTGGTTCTAAATGCCCAGCAATCCTTTGAACGTGAAACAGGTGATTTTAATCGCCTGGTGCTATCGCCACATATAAATCTGGTTTTGGAGACCGGTGATACCCCAGGAGTTCGCATTGAATATGATAATGTTGACAAACACGAGATTAATGTAGAAGTCAATGGCTCAACCTTGCGGATTTACCTCGAACACGCTAAAATGATTGAGAAGACTGAGCAGGTAAATTATCATTACAGCAAAGGCATCTATGACGGAGCAGAGGTGACCGCTTATGTGACATTTACGGAACTTGAAATGCTTGAAATTCGGGGTGATCAATGGGTAAAAGTTCAATCGCCCATCAATGCCAGACAGTTCAAGCTGAAAATCTATGGTGAGAATGATGTTACATTCGATCGTGTAAATGCTGAGTATTTTAAAGTATCTCTGTTTGGAGAAAATGAGCTCACGGTCAAGAATGGAGATGTTGAATACCAGAAATATACACTTTACGGTGATAATTCAGTGGAGGTTTCCGGATTGAAAAGTCAGCATACCAACACTAAAATATATGGTGAAAGCGAGCTGTCTCTGTATGCGAGCCATGAGCTGGAAATAACCTCCTTCGGAGAACCTATCATCACCTATGCCGGGGATCCAATCGTTAATAAAGGAATCATTATCGGCGAGCCAAGGATATTTGGCAGGGATTGAGTATTCGCTATTTAAGAATAAAAAAAGGTCCGCTTAGTTAGCGGACCTTTTTTATGCCTGGTAATTTTTATTTAGTCCAATACATAAACATCCAGATCCTTAAAAATATTGAAGGTCAGGGCGAAGTAAAAGACATGTGCATCGAGGTCTTCATAAGGCCTGAAAGGTGTGCCATCTACAATCGCCTCATAGTCTGTATTCAGAAAACTGTTCAGATAATACTTGAACTTAATATTGGTTCCGTTGACAAACTGGAATCCTACAAACAAGCCATGTGCCAGGGTAGGAGTTCTGTCGCTGAACCATGAATTGAATTTATCTTCTTTCTTCTCGTTTATAAAGGTTTTCTGCTTGAAATTGAAAGGCACTTCAAATTCATATCCGGCGTAGATTCCAACATTCTGACTGAAATCATATTTGAATCCAACAGGAACGCCGATGTTGTAGGTTCTGAATTTTACACGTGTGTTGGTGGAACGATCCTCAGCGATAAATCCGACGTTCCGAATGGCCAGTCCATGAAACAGGCCAAATTCACCCCAGTCATAAACTCGCCAGGACTGGGCGTTAAAGAAGGGTGAAAAACGAATGATATTGTCATAACCTGAACCTACATTGGCAAAAGAAAATATCAGTTCACCACCCGATAGGATGTATTTATCCGGTTTGTCCTGGGCCGTCGAATAAAGGCTCGTGCCTAATATCATTGCCGTAAATAAGATAATTCTCTTCATCTTGATGTGTTTAGTTGGAATGCTAAATTGTAAAAAAATAATCATATACCCCTGATTTTCATCTTCGAATTCACTGATGTGTATCATTGGAATACAACATTGTCTTTTATACATTTTGTAAACAATAAAGCCGTGAAAAAGATACTCTGTCCGACCGATTTTAGCGACATTTCGCTAAACGCCATTGCATACGGGGCTAAATTAGCCCAGGTATCGAATGCCGACCTTGTTCTGTTTCATGAACATTCACTCTGGAGTGCGTCACCGGAAGAAATCATTCTGGGTAAATCATCCCTGACCGAGTCGATAGCCAATGAACTGGAGAGCCAGTGCATACAGATTTCGAAGGCATTTCATATTTCCTGTTATGCGGATGTAATTGCTTCGGGTCGTTCGCTTGTGGGGCTGATCGAGGAGTTTTCAAGTGAGTTTGATATGATTGTCATGGGCATTGATCAGGATTATGATCTGTTCAGCTACGTTTTTGGAAGCAGGGCATTTCAGGTATCTAAACATACTGAATTGCCAATGATTCTGGTTCCGGATGAATTTACATTTGAAAAAATTGATCGTATTGCTTTTGCTTTTGATCCGTCGGAAAAAAGAGAAACGCCGATAGAACAACTGACAATGTGGGCAGAACGATGGAACTCCAAGATCACATTGCTCGAAGGCGTTCAGACAGAGGATCCTGCTCCGATTTCACGTGTTTCCCATCCCGGTATTGGCTCAGAAGCTATTCAGGTACAACATCTGAGTAAAAGTAAAATGATCGATGAAATTGATCAGTTCATGTTGGAGCATAATGCGAACGTTCTTGCATTATTTTCACGCCAGCGGAAATTTTTTGAATCGATGTTCCACAAAAGTGTGATTCGGGAAATGACCCGTAAAGCAACCTATCCGCTTTTTATATTTCACCGCTAAGTTTCCGCGCTGAAATATCTTTTTCCGGAGACTTCAGACTATCAGAATAACCTTTTATTTATTTTTACCGGATGTGGTTGAGAGTTTCGATCGTCTGTTCGCTTTTGTTTGCACGTATAATTACCCTGCCCGCTCAGGTTCTGTATACCGAAAAGACATCAAACCCGGGTTTATTCTCAATTAATGGAGCCCGCGGAGTTGCCGTGGCTGACTTTGATAACGATGGCGATGAAGACTTCTTTGTTACAGGACGGCCATCCCGGTTTTACCGTAATGATGGCAACTGGAATTTTACAGATGTAACCGCCTCCGCTGGAATGGGGGGTACGGAAGCATCAGTAGCGGTCTGGACTGATCTGAACAATGACGGCTGGCTTGATCTTGTTTCCAGTAGCTGGACTTCCTCTGATGTATACATTAATAATACCGATGGAACATTCCGCGAGGGATTTTCTCCTGGAATTGCGCGAAGACAATCTCTATTGGCCGGGGATCTGAATCATGATGGCTGGGTTGATATTTTCTCTGCGAATTTCCGCGATCCGCATGAACTTCTGCTAAATGCCGGTGATGGGCTGCTCATCGATGATGCGAAAGACAGGGGCGTAGCGACGGTTCATACCGGTATGGGAGGCGTGTTGGTCGACCATGATCTTGATGGAGATCTTGATATCTACCTGGTTTATGACACCTATGAGCCAACGGAAATCTTTGAAAATGACGGATCAGGTAATTTCTCGGATGCTTCCGAAAAATGGGGCTTAAAAACGGAAAGCCAGGCCATGGGAATAGATGAGGCGGATATCAATGGCGACGGGAAGCCTGATTATTACATAACAAACCTGTTTGACAACTATCTTTTTGAAAGTAATTCCGGCGATTATAATGAAAGAGCCATGGCATCTGGTTCAAATGATTACGGAATGAGCTGGGGAATTCGCCTATTCGATGCTGACAATGATGCCGATATTGATATTTATGTGCACAATGCGTACGGATTTTCTTCCTACATAAGCCGCTTATTCATTAATCAATCTGATAATACGTTTGAAGATATCGCAGAAGGCACACCTCTTGAAAATAAACTGACCGGCTATGGTATGGCCACTGCCGATTTGAACAATGATGGTCTGCAGGACATCATCCTGGTGAATGGTGAGACCGACAAGGCGGTAAGGATATTTCAAAATGAGACGGTTTCGGCAAACAACTGGCTTCAACTGGATCTGGTTGGTTCAACGGTGAATGCATTTGCGCTTGGGGCCAGAATCTCCGTCTTTTTTGATGGTAAAAGCCAGGTATCACAGGTAAGGGCAGGAACCGGCTGGGCAAGTCAGAATGGATTTCGTCAATATTTCGGACTTGGGCAGGCGGATAAAGTTGATTCGATAATTGTGAATTGGCCCGACGGTACCAATTCCAGACATTATCCGGACCAGGTGAATAAGAGGTATATTTTGTCCCAATCAGAAAGCCTTTTACCATACACCTCCGGAACCTACAATAACCTGATCACGTCCTCGGACCTTGGATCCCTGCCTCTTGTTGCACTTCCGCCGTTGCCCGATGCTTCTAAAAGCATTGCCCGGCAATGGAATGAGGCCTTGCTCTTTGCAATACGCAATGATCTCGCAAGACCTACAGTTCATGCCAGGAATTTATTTCATTTGTCAGTTGCCATGTACGATGCATGGGCCGCTTTCGGGGGGAATACATACCTGTTGGGCAAGGAACGGGGTTCCTATAAAAGTCAGTTCGCAGGTATAGTGATGCCTGAGGATGCTCAGATAAAAGCGATTAGTTATGCTGCGTACAGGCTTCTGGATTACCGGTTTCAAAACTCTCCGGGAAGTGGAGTTTCAAGGGCTTATTTCAGAGCCCTGATGGAGAGGTTGGGGTACGACGTGAACTATACCAGTTCGGCGTATCTTGATGGCGATGCTGCGGGCCTGGGAAATTATATTGGGAGAGAGGTGATCAATTTTGGTAAAACCGATGGCTCGAATGAATCCAATAATTATTCAAATACCTATTACGAGCCTGTAAATGATCCGTTAAACCCTTTCGATCCGGGCAATCCGACTATTTTTAATGCTAACCGGTGGCAACCGCTTCAGCTGGAAAATTTTATTGATCAAAGTGGCAATGCAGATGGTACAACGCCGCCGTTTCTGGGACCTGAATGGGGTAACCTGGTTCCTTTTGCCCTGGATACACTTGCGGCTGTTAAAAGGATCCGGGATGGTCATGAATATCGCATATTCCATGATCCTGGTGCACCGGCATATATCGGGAATGAACCCGGACTTACAGATCCCTATAAATGGACACATACCATGGTGAGTATCTGGGGTTCGCACCTGGATCCGCATGATGGGGTTATGATCGATATATCCCCTGCGTCGTTTGGGAATAACCTGGCGTATCCATCCAGTCCATCCGGTTACAGCAACTTTTATGATTACTTTAATGGCGGGGATGCAGGGACCGGTTATGAAATAAACCCCGTCACTGGAAATCCCTATGATCCACAGATTGTTCCGAGGGGTGATTTTAGCCGGGTTTTGGCAGAATTCTGGGCAGACGGGCCTGATTCTGAAACCCCGCCCGGACATTGGTTTACCTTACTGAATGATGTGACCGACCACCCCGAATTTGAGCCTCGCTGGCTTGGAGAGGGGCATTTTATGAATCCATTGGAATGGGATGTAAAAGCCTACATGGCCATGGGAGGCGCAATGCACGATGCTGCGGTCACGTCCTGGTCTATCAAGGGCTACTACGATTACGTGCGTCCCATCTCAGCCATTCGGTATATGGCGGCAAAAGGTCAGTCTTCTGATCCGGATCTACCGTCCTATGATCCGCATGGATTACCCTTGCTGGAGGGCTTTGTAGAACTCGTATACCCGGGTGATGAGCTTCAGGGAACGAATGGTGAAAATGTACATAAGATTAAACTCTACACGTGGCGGGGACATGAATTCATTGATAACCCTGAGATTGATGAGGCAGGCGTTGGCTGGATACTCGCAGAGAATTGGTTTTCCTATCAGCGCCCCACGTTTGTAACACCTCCTTTTGCCGGGTATATTTCAGGGCATTCAACTTTTTCAAGCGCGGGTGCTGAAGTACTGAGTATTATAACCGGCAGTGAGTATTTTCCAGGTGGTCTGGGGGAATACATCGCCAGAAAGAATGAGTTCCTTGTATTTGAGGAGGGGCCGAGTATGGATATCAAATTACAATGGGCCCGGTATCGGGATGCATCAGATCAAAGCAGTATGTCCAGGATTTGGGGCGGCATTCATCCTCCGGAGGATGATATTCCGGGCCGGCGTATTGGAATAGAAATTGGAAAGCAGGCAGTTGACCTGGCCAATAGTATCTTTAACGGGGAGGTTATTACTTCATTGGAAGAACAGGGCTCGTCGGAAGTAATTATCTTTCCCAATCCTTTGCAGGGAAACAAGAAACTGAGTATCAGGAAACCCTCCGGTTACTCGAAGATGACTTTGCTGGATCTGACGGGCCGGCACATTTTTGAAGAATTTCTGGGCACTGAAAATGAAGTAAAGGTGAATATTCCTGTTATTTCTCCCGGGGTATATCTGATATTGATTTCAGGCAGTTGGGGTTCTGAAACACATCGACTCCTGGTGAGGTGATCAGCCTGGCCTGCCAGAACAGCCTTCATTATTGAAATAGGCGGGGTATATATTGCTTTTATGGCTAAAAGTCATGAACTTTAATAGAACTCAATCTTTTAATTTTTCTAATAAATCTCTCCATTATGGCAAATTATACCTTAAATGTAAATGGTAAGAGTCAGTCTGTCGAGGCTGATCCAACCACTCCGATCCTATGGGTATTGCGCGACAATCTCAGGTTGGTGGGCACAAAATTCGGTTGTGGAATTGCGCAATGCGGAGCATGTACCATTCATTTGGATGGAGCCGCTGTTCGATCTTGCTCACTTCCCATATCTGCTGTGGGAGATAAGAAAATCACGACTATCGAGGGACTGTCTGAAGATGGATCCCATCCATTGCAACAGGCATGGCTCGAACATGACGTGCCGCAATGCGGATACTGCCAGGTCGGACAGATCATGAATGCAGCCGCGCTACTCGAACGAAATCCGACACCCTCCGACACGGAGATTGAGGCGGCAATGGCGGGAAATATCTGCAGATGTGGTACTTACGTCCGAATTAAAGCTGCCATTAAAACCGCTTCCAATTCCTGATTTTTCATACTTCTCACTCAACAAACCTGATCATGATCAAAGAAAAAAATAAACTGGACAGAAGAACCTTTCTGAAAGCGTCGGCGATGGCAGGCGGAGGTATGATGATTACATTCAACTGGTTAACGGCTTGTAAGCCTACCCCGGAACAGGTTGCATCATTGCCAAAGGATTGGTTTGACATTAACGCTTATCTGAAAATAGCTGATAACGGACTTGTAACCATATTCTCTCCGAATCCGGAAATTGGACAGAATGTTAAGACATCCATGCCGATGATTATTGCGGAGGAGCTCGACGTAGACTGGGATGATGTGGTGGTGGAACAGGCTGGGCTGGATGTCTCTAAATTCACCCGGCAGCTCGCAGGAGGAAGTCAGTCAATACGTTTTGGATGGCAAAGTTTGCGGATGGCAGGAGCTACTGCCCGCCGTATGCTTATGGACGCAGCTGCTCAAAAGTGGCAGGTTCCCGTTTCGGAGATCAAGACATCAAAGGGTAAACTCATGCACGGGGAGAAGGAGTTGTCCTATGGTGAAGTTGCGTCGGTGGCAGGAACATTGACGGTTCCCGAGGATGTTAAGCTGAAGGATCCAAAGGATTTCAAAATTATTGGGACTTCGCGTAAAAATGTGGACGCACCAAAGATCGTCACAGGACAGCCATTGTATGGTATTGATACCTACAAGGAGGGTATGCTCATGGCGATGATCATACATCCGCCTGCATTTGGAATGAAGATAAAATCTGTGAATGCTGAAAAAGCAAAGGCTATGCCTGGTATCAGGGATGTATTTACAATTAATGCCCGTCCTGAAGGTGCAGAGTTCCAATGGTCTGACGTAAATGCCTTCCCTGAATTGGTGGTTGTTGCGGGGGATGCTACCTGGCAGGTGATGCAAGCCAAAAAAGCGGTTGAAGTTGAATGGGAGAGGACCTCACCTGCTGAAGATACCTCAGGCCATGAAGAAGGACTGTCGAAATTAGTTTCCAATCCGGCAGACGAACCCCAAAGAAAAGACGGCGATCCGGAGGGTGCCTTTAAACGTGCAGCCAAGGTTATCGAACGTACGTATACTGCTCCGTTCCTTGCTCACAATACCATGGAGCCGATGAATTTCTTCGCGGACGTACGGGATGGTAAAGCTGAATTACTTGGCCCGATACAAACGCCGGAATACCTCAGTAAAACGGTTTCTTCAATTCTCAATATTCCGGAAGATAATATTTCCATTATGATGACCCGTCAGGGAGGTGGCTTTGGCCGCAGACTGTATGGAAACTTCGGTGTTGAAGCGGCAGTAATTTCGCATAAATTACAGGCTCCTGTGAAGTTATTATACACCCGTGAGGATGATATGACACAGGGCACCTATCGTCCTGCTTACAAAATTCTCTACAGGGCTGCTCTTGATGAGAATAATAATCTCATTGGATTTCATGCCCGTGGTGCAGGAGTTCAGGGAGGTCCGCTCTTTCCAAACCGTTATCCGGCTGGTGCTGTTGACAATTATATTTGTGAAAACCTCAACCTGGAATCAAATATTTCAACGGGTGCATGGCGTGCGCCCCAATCAAACTTTGTGGCAGGCGCTGAGCAGTCTTTTCTCGATGAGGTCGCTGAAGCGGCAGGAAAAGACCCGATTGCATTCCGACTGGAACTCTTCGATCGTGCAATCAGCAATCCTGTTGGAGAGAATAATGATTATGACGCCGAACGTTATGCCGGTGTGCTGAAACTTGTTCGGGAGAAGTCGGGATGGGGTAAGGAAACACCCGGGGTGTACAGGGGTGTTGCCGCATATTACTGTCATAATTCCTATGTGGCCCAGGTGCTGGATATTGTGCTTGATAATGGTCAGCCTCGTGTGAAAAAGGTATGGTGTGCAGTTGATTGTGGAATTGTTGTGAATCCCGATGCCGCAAGAAACCAGGTGGAAGGAGGTATCATTGATGGTATCGGTCATGCCATGTACAGCGCCATGACCTTCCAGAACGGTGAACCGAGGTCCAATAACTTTAATAGCTACCGGCTCATCCGTCATAACGAAGCACCGCTTGCGGTTGAAACTTTCTTCGTAGATAATGGAATTGATCCTACCGGCCTTGGTGAACCATCACTGCCTCCAGTTATGGGCGCACTGGCAAATGCCATGGCCAGACTCACAGGTGAGCGATTGTATGATCAGCCGTTTGTAAGTCATACGATGAAAATGGGCTAGCCTAACCTGGATAAACAGATTTAAAAAGAGCTGCAATCGCGGCTCTTTTTTTGTTTAACATCTTTTAACAGGAAAAATTTATAGAGCAGGAACCATTTTTGTATAATTGATAGGTCAAACTCAAAAAACAATGCTCAAACATATCATTAAGATTTCTCTTCGAAACCTTTCCCGAACCAGGTTATATTCATTTATCAATATTCTCGGACTTACCCTGGGAATTGCCTGCGCGATCCTGATCATTTTCTTTGTAAAGGATGAACTCACATTTGATCGGTTTCATAGTAAGAAGGAACGCTTGTTCCGTCTTTTTTATGAAGCCGAAAGAATAGATGGGACCTTGAATAAAAGCCCGATGGTACCTATCATCATGGGTGATGAAATTCTGGCTAATTACCCGGAAGCAGAGGCAAAAACAATTTGGTTTGAATTTAACAGTCAGGTTGAAGAAGGCGGCGATACATTTGAGGAGTCACTTCATATGGTTGACTCATCCTTCCTTTCGATGTTTGATTTTAAAGTGATTTCGGGCACCGCAAAAGGGGCGCTGGATGAGCCTGGTGATCTTGTGATCACAAAATCCATGGCTCTCAAAATTTTTGGAAAAGTGGAGGTGGCCGGAAATTCGTTAGCGATCGTCATCGGTCCGGGTAAAAAAGAGTTTATTGTCTCCGCGGTAGTCGAGGATGCGCCGTCCAACTCCTCATTTCATTTCAATTTCTTACTGAATACCAGTCATGCGAAAGATATTATGCCGGAGGAGATGATGAATTCATGGAATTTTGTAGCCTCGGAGACGTATGTACTGCTTCAATCGGAGGCTGAGATGGAAAGCCTTGCTGCCAAGTTACCCGCCTTGGTGGAACGGGCTATTGGAGATGATCTGGAAGGGCGGACTTTCACCATAGGATTACAGTCCATTGGCGATATGCACCTGGATACCGATATGCCCAGCGGTCTCGCTCCTGTTAGTGACCCCAAGTATACATTGATTTTATCTGCGATATGTTTCCTGATACTGGTGATGGCTTGTATTAATTTCATGAATCTTTCACTCGGAAGATCCTTTGGAAGGGCACGTGAAATCGGAGTGAAGAAAGTAGTGGGTGTGCATCGAAGCCAATTGGTTTCTCAATTTCTGGGAGAGGCTATTATCCTTAGCTTGATTTCTTTGGCGATCGCACTGATTGCCGCTTATTTTGCACTGCCATTCTTTAACCAGCTTTCAGGGAAGGAGCTGTCATTCAATCTGAATATTGATGAAATTTTACTTTTTACAGGGCTTGCCATTTTGGTTGGAATTTTAGCAGGTGCTTATCCGGCTATGGTTGTTTCAGGATTTAAACCTGTTAATATTCTGAAAGGCAATTTAATGGTTGGGCAGGGGCGCCAGAATGTGCGAAAGGGTCTTATAACACTTCAATTGATCCTGTCAGTATTTCTCATCACGACGGTTCTTTTCATGAAGAATCAGCTGAATTATCTGCAGTCAAAAAACCTTGGATTCAATCGTGAGCAAGTTGTTGTTCTACCAATAACCGTTAACGATACACGTGGTTTCATGGATGTGATCAGCAAGGGGTGGGATAAGGCTAAAAGAGGTCAGCGTACATTCAAAGGACTATCCACCGTTGAAAGCGTCGGAATTAGCTGTCAGAATTTCGAGGAAGGCACATGGATGGAAGGCAGCTATGTAGACGCGCAGGAAAGCATGCACAGATTCTTTTTTAATGTTGTGGATCCATCTTTCATCGAGACACTTGAGATGGAAATGGTAGCGGGCAGGAATTTTCGGGAGGAGGATCAGGCTGATGAACGACGATCTGTAATCGTGAACGAGGCTTTTGTGAAGGAGTTCAATCTAACGGACCCTGTGGGTAAGAGAATTCCACATGAAGAATTTCAGGATCATGAAATCATTGGCGTTGTTAAGGATTTTAATTTTGCTTCTCTTCACAATAAGGTAGGGCCGCTGGCCCTGGTGATTAACCCGCAGATTTTGCTTGAGGGGATCCATGGCCTGAGCATTCACTCATCCGTTGCACCAAGATTAATGGTGAGGCTTCGTGCCGGACAGACTGCGGATGGATTAGCCGACATCAGGGAAACGTGGAATGAGCTTTTTCCGGAAGACCCAATAAATCTGACTTTTCTGGATGATACAATCCAGGCCCAGTATGAGCGGGAAGGTAATCTGAATACTATTATAGTTACAGCAACGATTATTTCTGTATTGATCGGCTCACTCGGGCTGTTTGGATTGGCTGTTTTGACAATGAATGCCCGCAGAAAGGAAATAGGTATACGCAAGGTGCTTGGAGCGGGGATCGGAAATATGGTTATCGAACTCAGTAAGTCCTATTTGTTGCTGGTTATTATCGCCACATTACTGTCAATTCCGCTGACCTATTATTTTGTAAGCTCCTGGCTGGACAACTTTGAGTTTAAGATTCCCATTGATGGATTTACCTACCTGGGTGGAGGGCTCATACTGTTTGGCGTGGCCTTCATGATCCTTGTATTTCAATCGGCACGGGTTCTCAGGGATAATCCGATTGAAGCGCTCAGATCAGAATAAAGTTACCTGTAGCGATGGTCGAGCGTGAATTTTTCCGGATGGCGGGGTGATTTATCGGCATAAAAATCCATTATGATCCTCATGTCTTCTTCAATATTGCCTGTTGGCATAAAGCAGAGGCCGATGCCGGCTATTTTATCCCTGTAGTCAAGATAGGACAGGCAGAGAGGTACACCTGCTTTCAATGCTGTATGATAAAATCCTGTTTTCCATTTGGTCACTCTTGAACGTGTTCCTTCTGCGGTGACAAGGACGGCGAGTGGCAGGTTTTCTTCATGGTTAAAAAAATCAGCCATAACCTCTGTCATGCTGGGGCGTTCTTCTCCCGCTTTTCGTGGTGAGCGATCGATCCAGAGGGCACCCATAGAGGAGATCATCGGACCCAACGGAAACCGGTTGAATTCTTTTTTAATTGTGAATCTAACCTTGATTCCAAGCATATCAAGTGCGGCTATTGCATAAATAAAATCCCAGTTGGAGGTATGTGGGGCTGCTAGCATAATGCAATTATGTGCGTCCTTAGGGATGCCCGGGGCCAGCTTCCATCCTTTAATTTTAAACAGGAATCGAAAGAATGCTTTTACCATTGGTTAAGAGGTATTCCGAAAGAAGAATCTATTTATCAGGATTTCAAAATGAATATCATAAAAATTTATAGGCTCGGTATGGTAGCACATCTGGCTTTACAGTTGTATTATAATTGAACCGCAGTCGCTGAGAGACTGACAGGTTGAAGTAAATGGTATTACCATCGGGCGGGGTATTCGTGAAATATTTCACTCCTATTTCGAATGAACTCAGAAAAAGGCCCGGATTGGTAATCCTGAAACCAGTGCCCAGGGCCGGATAAAGTTCTTTATAGGAAGTGGAAACCCTGTCTTCACTTACATAGCCAATATCCAAAGTGAAGAACGGAGCAAACCGGAAGCCATACCAGTACCAGGGGGTGAACCATACGGACTCAAAATTTAAAGCAATTGCCTCATTTCCCTGGGTGTAATAGCCTTTAAGACCACGGATGTAATCCCTGAGACGGGCGGAAACCGGAAGGGAAAGATTGATGCCCCTTATATAGTTAAATCTGGCAAACGACCTGAATGTGGACCGTCGTAATTTAAACAATTGGGTCATGTAGGCGAATTCATTGACCCACATGCCGTCAGAAAATTCTTTGGAGTTGAAGAAAGTCCCCAGTTCACTTCTCAAATATATATATCCAAACTTCAGATAATTGCTCCACTGCCATCGCATGCCTGTATACACCTGGTTTTTGAATTCATCAAAATTCCCTCCCAGGGATGCTCCGATATAGTATCCAACCGGCAGATCTTCTGTGATTCCAATGCTTACCACATTGGTAGTTTTGATGAAATTGGTTTTTCGTATGTCAAATGTTCCAATTAATGTATTCCGATTATAAAAAATTGTATTGCTGTCACTTTCCACCGTGGGTCGATCACTAAAATCTACGTAAACATTCCGCAATGCAATATTGACTGTCTTACGGTCATCACTAAAAGTCTGAAATGCCCGTCCCAAAAATATATCGGCATAATTCAGACTTAAATAATTTTCATAAGTCGAATCTTCGATCGCAAAATTAAAATCCCTCGACAGCGTCGCCAGCTCCAGGGAGCCCGCATATTTTATGACAGGGCTGATGTTGTTCTTTTCTGCTTTTACTGAGTAATATTCACGGATGTAGCTGTTTTCTGCCGTTAATGTCAAATTTGTAAATGTATTCTTGTATGGAGCAGAAACGTATTGAACAACGTAGCCATTTTGTGGCTCGTCATTTTTGTTGCGAATGAATCCTGCCGAGAGTTCATTTCCCGTTCCCAGTATGTTTCGTTGCGAAAGTCCTATTTCAAATTTTGATAAACTCGAAATATCCAGATCCAGTCCCCATGGAAACCGGTCCTGGGTAACGATAATAACATCAACACTACCTTCATTATCGATAGAGGGGAGTACATATATCCGGGCGTCATTGATGTATTCAAATAATCGGAGAATTCGTTCTGAATCGGCCATTCGGAAGGGGTCCAGCAGGTCTCCTTCCGTGAAAAGGACATTGTTTCGCACCAGGCGGGTTCGGGTATCTATATGGGATTCATCGAGCTTGTCAATAAATGAATTCGAGGATTCCCTTAAGGTATCGGTTACACTACCTGTTATGAGCTGCACAGGATAATGACGAATCGAATTAATTCTCATTCCGCGGAAGTCCCTGAAATAGGCCTCCGCGCGCACAGGTTTCGTCTTATCAAGTACATTGTAGGTGGTATCCCTGATGACCAGGTCGTATAATTCACGGGACAGGGCACTTTTCTCCTTGTTATTTCTCAGTTTTTCGTAAAAATTCTGACTTTTAAAGTAGGGGTTAGGCTTGATCCTGTATTTGAAACCTTCTGGAACTATGAAAACCGTATCCCTGTCCGGAATATACACTGAGTCCGGAAGGACCAGGATCTTATTCATGGGTAGTCTGATCGTATCTGCCTGTCCGTAGGAAAAGACAGGAATAAGAGCAAGTGCCCACATCAGTAGGAACAGAATCAGCCTGCACTTCATTTATTCTTATTTCGGATACCGTCCGTATTATTTTACTATCAGTCTGAAAGATGATATTTCACCCCGACTATTACTGACTTGTAAGATATACAATCCCGATGATAAAAATCCCTCAATCGTTAAGGAAGAAACGGGGCTGGGGAACGTTAATTCCCGATGGATTTTGCCTTGTAAATCCATTACTTTTATTTCGGATATGTCGCCGGAGGGGTCAGGCTGAATTCTAACCGGGCTTCCTTCCTTTACCGGATTTGGGAATATTTCAGCGGTTGCGGAAAAAGGTTCGTCCAATGATGTAATGACGGCATTATTGAAAATCTTTTCTGCGGTTTGAAATGCAAGCAAACCTATTTTAATTCCCATTTTCCGCCCTGGAATATCATCCGCAGGTGGATGAATTCCTCCCCATATTCTGGAAAGACTGGTTTGATCGGATGCATCCCTGTAGGTTGCCCATTGAAGAATGACATCTTCACTGGGTCCTTCTTCGAAAACAAGGAATTCATTTTTTCTGGCAATAAATTCACCCATCCCACGAGGGAAATACGGATCCCCTGTAATCATGGTGAGCACTTCGGCTGCAGCCCTTGAATATGTTGAATGGCCTGAAACATAACCCGCAAAAGGCGGGGTAACAAATGTAGGCCGTTGGTAAGGCCACCAGTTTTCAGCCAGAATCCAGTCCACATCTGCGTAATCAACCTCAGGATTTGGAATATAATCTGGCCCCTTCCACGCCATCAACTTGATTTTACCGATATTATTTCCTTGCGGACCAGCCAGCGGATCACCTTCCCGAACAAGTTCGATGTAACCTTCGAGCAATGGAATTCCTGCGGGATGGTAACTGAGGTCACCGGGATCAGTTGATTGGCCTTTATCTGCCATATACCGGATAGCGGAAACCGGACGGATGTAATCATACCAGCCTTTTACACCCCACGCGGCAATGGCACAATCATGCATGGCGCCACCAAGGGTGAAATAGGTTTTTATATCCCATTCCAGGTCATCAAGCAAAGGTCCTTCGCCCTTGAAACGCTTCACCAGTTCTGGCTGATCATTGACATAATTAAGAATCGTGAACCAGTGACCAGGGGGTGTTTCAGAATCCGGTCCATCGGCCCAGAATTCAGCAAGAACACGTGTATAATCTCCACGCTTAACCATCTGAGGCTCATAAGGAGCACCGGTATAAGGATTCACTGCATATCCGGTGCCCGGGTCGCCTCCATTAATCAGGTCGTAATATGCCTGCATTTCTTCCGCGGACGACGGGAGTTGCGTGACATTACCCAGGGACCGCGGAGATATATCCCACATTACCCCATCATTGGGCGTTAAATGAGCCGACCAGATGGCTACAAGCGAAAACCCCCATTGGTATTGTTCGCTGGTTCCTTCACCATCTTCCTGAATGAAAGGCGGAGGCCCGGGATCCATATAGGTCCAATAGGTGTCGCCATCACGCTCATTGAACTTCCTGTCCGAAGTTCCCATGGCAAAGGGTGTTACATTACCCCATTCCGGGCTGAGGAAACTAATTTGTCCTACAGGGATCGGATTTCCGGATTGGTCGATAAAATTATCCAGGAAAAGTGGCTGCCAACGGTTGGGATCAATAATTTGCGGATTTCCGCTGCGTGTTGGGACAAGTGGTGGATTAACAGGTGAGTAGTATTGATTTATGTAGTCAAGCTGTTCATTTGAACCATCCGTCAAGCCGAATGCTATATATTGCGAAGCTATATAATTACCCACCTGTGCCGGGTCGCCCGACCTGTAGTCGGTGCCCGTGACATTCGGATCATAACCCAAATCCATCATGAGTGAGAATGCTTCATTACGGATTTTGATAGACCCGGGTGAGAATTCGAATCTGTGCAGAATTAACCTGTAAACAGCATAACTGATAGCCATTTCCCGATCGTTTTCAATATCTGTGGATACGGGGATTCCCGAATAAACAGAAGTGAAATTACCACGTGTATTCCCAAGAAGCCAGGGCGCCGGCTCGTCGGAATAAACCGTCCAGGCATCATACATAGCGGCAGACACATGGAATAAATTTCTGGCGTGTACGGTTGGGCGTGCGAAGTCATTCCGGATTGCATCCAGCAGAACCTCATTCCATTGACGTGCTATGGAATGTTGTACCTGTGCATTATTCTCAAAGGCGAAGGATACTAAAAATAATATTGTTAGAATTAATGATCTGATCATTGAATTAATTAGTTATCAGGTGCCCCATCCTTAATCCAGCACTCTATTTGGAAAATCTCATCGGGAGTTAAGGGAACATCCGGCGGCATCGATTTATCCAGGATGCTGGCGAGAACTGCCTGTGAATTATCCTGTATGCCCTGCAGCGTTGAGAGATTCGGATTAACCGAACCGTCATGGCAACCGGAAGATGCACAGGATGCACTGGTAATATCATTTATGTCATTGGCGAAGGATATGCCACTCAAAAGATCTACATAAATACCGATGAAGCAATCATTTGCATCGCCTACCCAGATACTGTATGAGCCACTGGCGAGATCATAAAATTCGGGGGAATCCTGGTAGTTGCTGTTTTCTCCAAGTTGGTATTTGTACGGTTCCTTGCCGTTTCTTGCAGTGACGATAATACTTCCATTGGTCTCATTACACCCCGAAGCCGTTGTGAATGCAACAGCACGGATGCCTTCATTGCTTCCAACAAAAGTCTCAACTTCAGCCGTACATCCGTTTTTATCGCGCACGATAATGGTGTAATAATCTGTATTCAGATTTTCAAAGACTCCGGTGGTATTGGATTCTCCAGAATTAATACTGAATGAATATGGTTCAGATCCACCACTTCCAACAACCCGAATTCTTCCGGTTGGTATACCGCAATCGGTGTAATCAACCGCTGTAACCTGGATTTTTAAGCCGGTATCAGCACAGTTCACCTGTACATCGTCACCATCGCCACCACAACGCGTGAATAACAGTAAGGCGACGAATCCAATTGTACAAATACCTTTCATGACCGGGTTACTTTTCTATCACTTACTTCCACGTCTAATTTTCAAAATTACTAAATTCCATGGGCGAATGAAATATGTGCTGGTATTACGATTAGTTTTGGGCAAAAAAAAAGGAACCCTTTCGGGCTCCTCCTTATGAAGAAAGCTATTTTAAATATCTGTTATTCTTTTTCCGGGAATCCGTAAACTGACCCCCACATTGATCAGGTAATCGGCAAAAGCAGCATCACCATTCCTCGGATTTCCCGTTTCATCTTCAATTTCTTTATCGGTAAGGCTTTGCGGACGTTCGCGGCGTACCGCCACTGGTACAGAAAGCATTAAATTCCAGTTTCCGACTGTATAATTAATGCCAGGTTCTACCGACAGGACATTACCGGGTCTTCGGAAACCTTCACTCTTGCCGATTACATCGCTTACAGGAATGCCCTCATATCGAACCCCGGCCTGGAGGCTCATATGTGTTCCTGCCACGAACGATAATCCTGCCTGTACAGAAAACTGATCGGTAACAGACATGATTGCTTCATTTTCAAGCAGCGGACTGAGTGTTTCCCGGAAAGTACGGATACCATTGGTGTTTCTCGGATTGAAAAGGTAAAATCCCGCAGCATAGATGCTAGCCCTGGTATTCAGAACGTAATAGCCCTGACCCTGCAATATTAAACCGAACCCACCGTCACCGGGCTGAATACTTTGATCGACAGGTCGGGTTTCGGGAGAACCGTTCGGACCGACATTATAGAAGATATCCGAAGCATTGTAACTTCCGGTAGGTAATTTAACCCCAAATCCGGCCTGAAGATTAAAACTGCTGTTAATGAACGGATCAATAAGCCAGTAATTTGTATTGATGGTTACATCACCCATACCCCTGGAAAAGGTACTGTAGCGTTCCGATCGGCCATGTTCATATAAAGAAGATCTTGAGTTCAGAACAAGCGGAATGGTTACAGCCACCTGCCAGCGATCTGTGATGCCATAGGAGAGGAAATAATCAAACGAATGTGAATGATTGATCACCTCTGTATTATTCGTTACCCTGTCAGGTTCTTCTTCCGTACCTCTGAAATGCCGGAATGATTTGAAGTATCTGTAATTAAGGCCTGTCTGAAAGTCACCGCGGGTAGACGGATTTGATTGTCCATATGTAGGACTGCAGGTTGAAAAATGTCGTATTGCCACGCACCCCTGAGACCATGATTGGGCAGAGATGAGCACGAGTGAAAGTATAAGAAGGAATAACCTGAGACGCATGGAACGTTATGGATTACGATTATTAGACCAAGTTGAAGAGAATTCTGAAGGCGAAGGGTGAATGATAGGTTAATGTTTCTTAATGAAATGTTAATACCTTGAATAACTCGTGAAATAATTCTTACTTTTCTGTTATGCCGTACAGAATTACACGGGAAAAAAGCTATATCATCATGTTGGTGATCATCCTTTCGTTGGTCGGACTGGGTTTCATCCAGTATTTAATGCTACGCAGCAATCTCACTGTGTCTAAAGAAAAATATGATCAGCGTATAGCGGAAACCCTGGCACTCACGGGTGATGAAATTTACAACAGAACGCCTTTCAGTAATTTATTGTCGGCCATCATACGGCAGGACACGGTTACATTTCCTATTGGGTTGGATTCCCTGAAGTCTGCAGGATCTCAGTTTTACAGAATGTATCTTACTGACAGGCTGACAAGGGCGGGGATCTCCTCAACGTTTGAATTCGCAGTGAAGGATCGAATCAATGGAGATATTTACTTTTCTTCTGAACAATTTGAACAGGGGTTTCAGGAAGAAGGAAATTATAAGATACCTATTGAGGGTATTATCGCCTCAGACTGCCGGTGTGCCCCATATCTGAATATCCGGATCGTTGATTACAACCGGCAATTCTGGAATAACGTTTGGTGGTATGTTATTCCGGCAATAATATTTCTGGTGCTACTCACGGCTGGTTTTGTCTTACTCATTCGTATAGTAAGGGAACAACGATTTTTGAATGAGGTAAAGAACGATTTCATCAATCACCTGACGCACGAAATCAAAACCCCGGTTTTTGCGTCCAGTCTCTCGTTGAAGATACTTGAGCAGAAATCAGGTCCGGATCTGATGCCTTATATCCAAACTGCGCGTACCAAGATAGAATTTGTGAAGATGAATGTCGAAAAAATTCTTGAGTTGGCCTCTCTTGAAAATTCAAACAAGGTGTTGAAGCTGGAAACCATAGAAACAGCAAAGCTCGTCGGGGAATCGGTAAAAAACATTCAGGAGTTAAATCCGGAAAGAGAGTTTATAGTACAAAGTGAATGCGATTGCGAGGTCCTGGCAGATTCATACCATTTGAAGAATGCCGTGATTAATTTGCTTGAGAATGCCATCAAATTTAGTAACGACAGGATTGAAATTGGCTGTGAAGCCGCAGATTCAATGGTCCGGATTTCAATTCGGGATTATGGTGAAGGAATTGATCCTGAATTGCGCGATGATATATTTAAAAAGTTTTTTCGGGCCCGAAATGGAGTTCCGGGATTTGGGATTGGTCTGAGCTACGTAAAACAGGTCGTTTCTATGATGGGAGGGAGCATCAGCATTGAGAGCACGCCAGGCAGAGGAAGTTTATTTACCATTCATATTCCAAAATCCAGATGAATTATCACATTATACTGGTAGAAGATGATAAGGATGTCGGGTATATGTTATCTGAATACCTGAAATTAAAGGATTTTAGTGTGAAATGGGTAAGTCACCCGGATGAGGCGATTGCCTGTATTCGTATGAACCCGGTTCATCTGGCAATTTTGGATGTTACCTTGCCGGTAATGGATGGTTTTGAACTGGCAAAAAGGATACGTGCTGCAAAGCCCGCAATCCCGTTGATTTTTCTGACGGCACGATCGCTGAAGGTGGATGTTTTAAAAGGTTTTAACCAGGGTGCAGATGATTATATTGTAAAGCCGGTCGATGAGGAGGAGCTTGTGGCCAGAATACACGCGGTATTAAAGCGGTATGAAAGGGTTTCAGGAAAAGCGGCAGATCAGATTGAATTCAGGGGTGTATCTCTGAACATAGCACGGCAGGAATTGATGATGGGCAATGAAACCGTAAAGCTCACGGGCCGTGAAGTCCAGCTTCTTGAATTGTTTTTTAAATCCCCCGGAGACCTGGTACTAACCGAAGATATATTACGGTCAATTTGGGGGGAAAATGATTTTTTCAACAGACGCAGTATGGATGTCTTCATTTCCCGTCTTCGAAAAAAACTAAAGCCTGCAAATATCCATATTGAAAACATTCACGGGAAAGGGTTTATCCTGAAGCCTCAGGAGTGATTATTTTCTTGGACATTTCTTGCAGTAGCGCCCCTTTTTCTTGAATTTCTTACAACACTTTTTCATCTCACACTCAGAGGAACACATCAGGTTCTCACGGGAAAAAAAACCTTCAAGGGAAGTATCTTCAGGGAAAAATGTATCGTTCATTTTATTTAGACTAAATCTAAATACAATAATAATTCATATTGCCTGAATCCCGAAATGTTTTTTAAATTATTTCGTTTTATAACCTGCATAGTCTTCCGCTTGCTTTATTTCAGGAAACTTGGCAATATTGGTTTTAATCCAATATAAAAAACTCCCTTGAATATCTCAGATCGAATTGCAGAGGAATACAGGTCCAGGTTTGGCGATTCTTCAATTGTCGTAAGTGCACCAGGACGTATCAATCTGATCGGTGAACACACCGATTACAACAACGGATTTGTATTACCGGCTGCGATACATCAATCCGTTTATATTTGTGCGGGATTTTCTGAAGGAGATGAGTGTACACTCGTTGCGCTCGATCTGGACAAGACATATCAGTTCCGCCTTGGTGAATTCGCTTCTGTGGGCGGATGGCAGGATTATATCCTGGGCGTTCTGCATGAATTTATGCAGAAATTTACCATTGATCGTGGTTTTAGTATGGTGATTTCAGGGGATATTCCGCAGGGGGCTGGATTGTCTTCGTCTGCAGCCCTTGAATGTGCCGGACTGATGGCACTTTCCAATCTTTACCAGGTACAATTAGCACCGCTCACAATGGCCCGGATGGCCCTGAATGCGGAACGTTCCTTCGTTGGGCTTGACTGTGGCATCATGGATCAGTATGCATCCGTTTTCGGGAAAAAGGACCATGTTCTTCTTATCGATTGCATGAATGAAACGCACCGCGAGGTTCCTCTTCAATTACGGGAATACTGCTTGCTTTTGTGTAATTCAAATGTGGCTCATGAGCTGGCTGATTCAGCCTACAATGAACGAAGGAAGCAGTGCAGGAACGGTGTGGACATAGTTCGTAGGGAATTTCCACATGTTACTTCTTTGAGGGAAGTTTCTCTGGAAATGCTTGAACGGACCAAAGGAAATATGGATCCTGTGGTTTACAGGCGGTGCGCGTATGTGATCCGTGAAAATAACCGAGTGCTGCGTGTTGTAGATTACCTGCAGGCCGGAGATCTGCCGGATGTCGGACAGCAAATGTATGAAGCACATGATGATATGAAGGTAAACTATGAAGTCACATGTGATGAAACTGATTTCCTGGTTGAACTGGCTCATTCAAGTGGCAAAGTTTTAGGTGCACGGCAGATGGGAGGTGGTTTTGGCGGATGTACGATCAATATTATTAAGAATGAAGATGTGAATGCCTTTAGCGACCTTGTAATTTCTGAATATGTTAAGAAATTTGGTAAAACGCCCACTTTTATAACCGCAGAGACAACAGATGGCACCCGTGAATTGTAAATTATGAGCCAACTCTTTGAAGAACCCCACCGCAGAAAAAATCCCCTGACTAACGAGTGGGTATTGGTATCACCGCAGCGCATGAAACGCCCGTGGCAAGGACGAACCGAAACAATTGCTGCCCAGGGCCCTGTGGCCTATGACAGCACCTGTTATTTATGTCCCCGAAACACCCGGAACAACGGAGAGATCAATCCCGATTATTCCGGCACCTTTATTTTTGATAATGACTTTCCTGCTCTCCTTAACGGTGGATCGGAGGAGCATTGGTCGGACGGACTTTTAGAAGCCACCGGCAACCCGGGAATATGCCGGGTTATCTGTTTTTCGCCGGACCATAGTAAAACGTTGGCGGATATGTCGGTAAATGAGATCAGGAAGATCGTAACGGCATGGATGACTGAATATAAACAGCTTGCAGCTATTCCTGGCATACGAAATATTCAGATCTTCGAGAATAAAGGTGAAATGCTGGGATGCAGTAATCCACATCCGCACGGTCAAATATGGGCGGAATCTTCGGTGCCCGTTGAAATTGAAAAAAGAATTTTTACCCAGGCGCACTATTATAAGGAGAAGGGGCGCTCCATGCTTTCGGATTATCTTCATACCGAATGGGAGAAGGAAGACCGGATCATAACCAGGAATGAACATTTTACGGCGCTGGTTCCTTTTTGGGCTGTCTGGCCGTACGAGGTAATGATTATTCCCCACAGGCACTTTGCCCGGATCACGGATATGGATGAGGCGGAAGGAGACGCATTTGCCTCAATCCTCCAGGAAACCACTGTGCGCTTTGATAATTTATTCCAGACGTCTTTTCCCTATTCCGCAGGAATGATGAATGCTCCTGTTCGTACTGCAGGCACCGACGGATGGCATTTTCACTTTTCATTTTATCCGCCACTTTTACGTTCCGCAACGGTCAGGAAGTTCATGGTGGGCTATGAAATGTTCGCAAATCCCCAGCGGGATATCACAGCTGAGTATGCCGCACAGGTATTACGGGAGCAATCCACTGTTCATTTTAAAACAAAGTCTGTATAAATAAACAACCACTTGTAAAGCGGCCGGTTTAAATAAGATTAAATATTTATATATTGGGCGAGTTTCATCTTAATATTCACATATGGCATTATCAACGATCGACTGGGTAATTGTAGGAATATTTTTCACAATCGTATTGGGAATCGGATGGGTTGCTTCGCGAAGCGCCGGAAAAAGTACGAGTGAATTCTTTCTGGGAGGCAGGGGCATGCCATGGTGGTTGCTGGGTATTTCGATGGTTGCCTGTACGTTTTCGGCTGATACACCTAACCTTGTGACGGGTATGGTTCGTGAAGATGGTGTAGTTAAGAACTGGGCATGGTGGGCGTTCCTGATCACCGGGATGGTCACGGTATTTATCTATGCCCGTCTCTGGCGGAGATCGAATGTGATGACCGACCTGGAATTCTATGAAATACGCTATGGAGGGAAACTTGCTTCGTTTCTGAGAGGTTTCAGATCCCTTTACCTGGGAATATTATTCAACTGCCTTATTATGGGCTCGGTCACGCTGGCTGCCATTAAGATAGGAGGGGTTATGCTGGGTTTAACGCCTGTAACCGTGGTTGTCGGAGCCTCCATTGTGGTTGTCCTTTATGCGGCCCTGGGAGGAATTAAAGGAGTGATCTGGGCTGATTTCTTTCAGTATGGAATGGCTATGCTGGGTGCGGTGATGGCCGCCGTCGTGGCGATTGAACAGCCGGAGATCGGCAGTCTTGAAGCACTGTTCAATCACCCGAATGTTGCCGGAAAACTCGATATTATGCCTGACTTTTCAGATGCTTCGGTGTATATACCATTATTGATCATTCCAATCGCCGTTCAGTGGTGGGCAGTTTGGTATCCGGGTGCAGAACCAGGCGGAGGTGGCTATATCGCCCAGCGGATGTTGTCGGCTAAGGACGAAAAGAATGCCATCGGAGCCACACTACTATTTAATTTCGCGCATTATGCCTTAAGACCCTGGCCATGGATTATCGTGGCGCTGGCTTCACTGATCATATTTCCTGATCTGGCATCCATTAAGGCTGAATTTCCAAATATCACTGACCAATACCTGGGAAATGACGTAGCCTATCCCGCTATGTTAACAAGACTCGGGCCGGGATGGCTCGGACTGGTGGTGGCTTCTTTAATTGCTGCCTACATGTCAACGATTGGGACTCACCTTAACTGGGGTTCCAGCTATGTGGTGAATGATTTTTATAAAAGATTTGTCAATCCGGAAGCCACTGAAAAGCAAATGGTACGGATGGGAAGGATTTCAACTGTTGTGCTGATGATTATCTCGGCGACATTCTCGCTTACCTTCCTGGAAGATGCGACCCAGGCATTTGATATTCTGCTGCTTTCAGGCGCAGGTACCGGCCTGATCTATATCCTTCGGTGGTTCTGGTGGAGGATAAACGCACTTACAGAAATTGTTGCGATGGTAGTTGCCACACTGATGGCCGTGATCATGGTGCTGGTCGTGGAAGATTCGGCTTTTGAAGGGCAGCTGCTGGATCCGTTTACGATCAAGCTGCTGATCACTGTCGGAGTCGTTACCATCACCTGGCTGCTCACCACGCTCTCTTCTCAACCTGAAAACAAAGAAACCCTTCGGACTTTCTACCGACTTACCCATCCTGGCGGACCGGGCTGGAAGCGTGTAATCGAGGAGGCTAAAGCAGAAGGTATCGAAATCAATCAGGCAGAAGAAGGTAAAGCATGGGAAATGCCCAAGCAGATCCTGTTGGTCTTCCTGGGATGTATCGCCATCTATTCGAGTCTTTTCTGTATTGGAGGCATCATCTACAGTGATTTTTCCAGAGCCGGAATTCTTGGAGTAGTTGCGGCTGTGTCGACGGTCTTCCTCTTTAGAATATTGAGAACGCTGCGACTTTCAAAATAGAGTAGTACAGAAATAGGACCTGCATGCTACAGCATGAAGCTGAACCCGTTCTTGCGGTGGTTTTCATAGATGGTCCTGTCAAAAGAATATAGTTGGGCGGCCCTGTGGGGTACGTCCGACTGTTTTTTTTCTGACTTTACAAGTAGATTCATCCGTTTGATCTTCCGCCTGAAATTGGATTTGTCTAATTGTGTCTGAAGCAGCGCCTCGTAGAGTTTTTGTATATCCAGGAGGGTAAACTCTTCGGGAAGAAGGTTGAAACCGATCGGTTCATGTCGTACTTTCTGCCGGAGATGTTCCTTGGCGGCATTGATGATCTTGCTATGATCATACAGCACACCGGGTAATTGATCTATCGGAAACCAACTCGCTTCCGCAGCGGTAAATCCGGGTATGAGCTCATATTCCTGCGGGTTAACCAATGCGAAATATGCGACGGTGATTACGCGCCTGGCAGGATAGCGGTCTACATCTCCGAAGGCACCCAGCTGTTCGAGGAAAATCTCCCGTATGCCTGTAAGTTCCTTCAATATTCGGTATGCCGCATCATCCAGGCCTTCCGATTCCCAAATCCAGCCTCCCGGAAGCCCCCAGTTACCTTTGCCAATCCCATCGGCATGTTTCACCAGCAACAGCTGTAATTGATCATCCCTGAATCCGAAAATCACACAATCAATGGATACAGTTCCGATAATCGCATGATCAGACATTTTTGAAGATTTCTTTTTAAGATTCACAAATAATACTTAACTTGTAGTCAATATGACCATAAGTTATAGAATTTTCCTAAAGAAAAAAAATGAGTGATCAAAAATACCTTCTTGGCATTGACCTGGGGAGCTCATCAGTAAAGGCATCCCTTGTCGATTTGGCAACAGGGAGTGCAGTCGCCTCCTGTTTCGAGCCTTCTGAAGAGATGCCGATTCATTCACCATCATCGGATTGGGCTGAACAGGACCCTGAGATGTGGTGGCAGAATACGGTTCGGGCTATCAGGAGAGTTACCGCGGGGCATCCGGGCAGTGCAGACCGTATTGAAGGCATTGGTATTTCATATCAGATGCATGGCCTGGTTCTGCTGGATAAAGAGGGCAGGGTTCTTCGTCCGGCCATTATCTGGTGTGACAGCCGGGCAGTAGACGCCGGAGATCAGCTCACAGAACAATTGGAGGAATCCTATTGCTTCGACACTTTGCTCAATGTGCCAGGTAATTTCACTGCATCAAAGCTTAAGTGGGTCATCGAAAATGAACCGGAAATTTTTGATCGTGTACATCGTTTCATGCTTCCGGGAGATTACATTGCGTACCGTCTTACTGGCGAATATTCCACCACATCCACAGGTTTATCGGAGGGCATATTCTGGGACTTTGAATCCTGGCAAATATCAGGACCTGTGCTGGATGTTCTGGGGGTAAAACGCGGGCTTGTGCCGGACCTGGTTCCGGAATTTGGTCTTCAGGGACGCATGGGAGAAAGTGCAGCAAAAGAACTCGGCATGCAGGCCGGTGTTCCCATCGGATATCGTGCAGGTGATCAGCCCAACAACGCGCTTTCATTAAAAGTCTCCGAGGCAGGCCAGGTAGCTGCGACAGCCGGTACTTCCGGGGTTATTTACGCGGTTACAGATATTCCTTCAGGTGACAAGCTTTCAAGGGTAAATACATTTTTACACCCATCCCAGGCAGGCAAAAAATATGGAATCTTATTGTGTGTAAACGGAACCGGGATCGCCTACAACTGGATCAGGCGCATCAGTGCAGATTCTGGCAAACCCTACGACGAACTCAATCAGATGGCGGGAGAAATTAATCCCGGATCCGACGGACTCCAATTCTTTCCATTTGGTAATGGGGCAGAGCGGATGCTATCAAATAGAAAGATGGATGCGGCTCTGCTGGGAATTAATTTTAACCGACATTCAAATGCGCATATTTTCAGGGCAGTTCAGGAGGGTGTTTGTTTCGCAATGTACTACGGTTTTGAGGTCTTGGAGTCACTCGGAAGCAAGCCATCTGTCATTCGAGTTGCAGATGCCAATATGTTCAAGAGCCCGATATTTTGCCAGCTGTTTACCGACCTCACCAATTGTCGTGTGGAGTTGTACGATACTGATGGGGCGCGTGGTGCAGCGTTGGCTGCAGGTGTCGGATTGAAATATTATCCTTCGATGCAGGACATACCTCTAAAACTGAAAAAAACTTATTTACCGAGTGATGCAGGCAGGTCTGAATACCTGAATTTATATCAGGCCTGGAAGAAAATACTTATTGAAAAACTAATAAAAACACTATGAATATTGTAACAGGAGACAAAGAGTACTTCAAAGGTATCGGTAAGATCCAGTTTGAAGGCAAAGATTCAGATAACCCCTTCGCATTTAAGTATTATAATCCATCACAGGTTGTGGCAGGCAAAACGCTCGAGGAGCATTTGCGATTTGCTGTGGCTTACTGGCATACCTTCTGTGGTACGGGAGGGGATCCCTTCGGAGCGCCTACAAAAGACTTTCCCTGGAATGTGGGAAGCGATGCCAATGTGATTGCGCGCCAGAAAATGGATGCTGCTTTCGAATTCATTTCTAAAATTGGCATTCCCTTTTACTGTTTCCATGATTATGACCTGGTGGATGAGGCTTCTACACTGAAGGAGTCAGAAGATCGTCTCGATAAGATCACTGCCTATGCTGCAGAGAAGCAGAAGGAATCCGGTATACGATTGTTGTGGGGAACGGCGAATCTTTTCGGTCATCCGCGATACATGAACGGTGCGGCGAGCAATCCGGATTTTCAGGTTGTTACACACGCCGCCTTCCAGGTACGTAATGCAATAGATGCTACCATCAGGCTGGGTGGCGAGAATTATGTATTCTGGGGTGGACGTGAAGGATATATGAGCCTGCTGAACACAGATATGAAACGGGAAAAGGAGCATATCGCCACTTTCTTTACCAAGGCAAGGGATTACGGACGATCACAGGGATTTAAAGGAACCTTCCTGATTGAGCCAAAACCCATGGAGCCCACCAAGCATCAGTATGATTTTGATGCGGCAACCGTGATCGCATTTTTGCAGGAATTTAATCTGATGGATGACTTCAAACTTAATATTGAAGTGAATCATGCGACCCTGGCCAGCCATACCTTCCAACATGAGTTACAGGTTGCGGCAGATGCAGGGGTACTTGGAAGCATTGATGCAAACCGAGGTGATTATCAGAACGGCTGGGATACCGATCAGTTTCCGGTGAATATATATGAGCTGGTTGAAGCGATGCTGGTTATTTTATCCAGCGGAGGGTTCACCACCGGCGGAATTAATTTTGATGCAAAAACCAGGCGAAATTCCACCGATCTGGAAGATATCTTTCATGCGCATATCGGAGGAATGGATGCATTTGCACGGGCTTTGCTCATTGCAAACCGGATACTGACTGAATCACCCTATCCTTCAATGCTTAAAAATCGGTATGCTTCATTTGATTCCGGTCCGGGAAAGGATTTTGAAAATGGAAACCTCGACCTGAAGCAGCTGGCGAATCTGGCAATGGAAATGGGAGAACCCGCAAAAATCAGCGGTCAGCAGGAGCGCTACGAAAACATTCTGAATCAATATATGTAGGTCAGTTCACCGTACCTCAATTATCAGGTATTTCCATGATGATTGTCACGGCATTTGATACAGGTTTTGGGCAACTTCAACCATACTCAAATGCCCAATTATTATGGAAAAATATGTTTATAAATTCGGAAACGGAACCGCTGACGGTCATTCTGGAATGAAAGACCTGCTGGGCGGCAAGGGAGCAAACCTGGCTGAAATGGCCAGAATTGGAATTCCATTGCCTCCCGGATTTACTATTACCACTGATGTATGCAAGCTCTTCCAGCAAAAAGGGAGGGATGCAATACATGATATGATATTCGATCAGGCCCTTGATGGCCTGCATTTCATCCAGGATGTTATGGGCACTGATTTTGGAAGTAGCGAAAATCCATGTTTGCTATCTGTTAGATCCGGTGCCAAACAATCCATGCCTGGAATGATGGATACGGTTCTTGATATTGGTATGAATGATGAGGCAGTTGAAGGTCTTGCCAAACTCACAGGGAAAGACCACTTCGCATGGGATGCGTACCGACGCCTGATTCAGATGTACGGGGATGTTGTAATGAAGGTGGTAGATGAACACGGTGAAAATCCCTATGAAACCGTTCTTGAGGAACAAAAGCGCAAATACGGAAAGCGTTATGACAAGGATCTCACTGTAGATCAGTTGAAAGAGCTTGTTCAGCTTTACAAGGAGACTACTGAAAAGTATGCCGGCAAACCTTTTCCTCAGAATCCCAAGGATCAGATATGGGGCGCTATAATGGCAGTGTTTGAAAGCTGGAATACACCCCGGGCCATCCATTACCGTGAAATTCATGGTATTTCCAATGAAGGAGGAACCGCGGTGAATGTACAGGCTATGGTGTATGGAAATATGGGTGATGAATCTGCTTCCGGCGTGGCATTTACAAGGAATGCAGCGACGGGAGAAAATGTTTTCAATGGTGAATACCTCATTGATGCCCAGGGTGAAGACGTAGTGGCTGGTATCCGTACCCCGCTTCAGATTACATTGAAAGCCTCAAGGAACTGGGCGAAGTTTGCCCACGTAAGTGAAAAGGAACGCGCCGAAGATTATCCTTCATTGGAAGAATATATGCCTGAAATTTTCCATCAGCTGATGGATATCCGTCAATTGCTGGAAGAGCATTTCAGGGATATGCAGGATGTGGAATTCACCATTCAGGAAGGACGTCTCTGGATGCTTCAGACCAGGACCGGTAAGCGAACCGGCAGTGCCATGCTTAAAATTGCCCGTGACATGCGCGAAGAAGGTCTTATCACCGACGAGGAAGCCTTGTTACGCCTGGATCCTGAAAAACTGAATGAGCTCCTCCACCCGGTATTTGAAGCCGGTGCATTGGATAAGGCTACTGTTATTGCCAATGGTTTGCCTGCATCACCCGGTGCAGCCACAGGAAAGATTGTTTTCTTCCAGGAAGATGTTTTTACCTATGTCGAACGTAAGGAACCCGTGATACTGGTTCGGATCGAGACATCTGCAGATGACCTGAAAGGGATGTACGCAGCGAATGGTATTTTAACAGCACGTGGCGGAATGACAAGCCATGCAGCTGTTGTAGCACGCGGATTGGGTAAATGTTGTATTTCCGGAGCAGGAGCCCTCACGATCGATTACCGAAATAAGACGATGACAGTAGGGGATAAGGTATATAAGGAAGGTGACTATATTTCACTGAATGGTTCTACAGGTAATGTTTATGAAGGTAAAATTGATACCGTTGAACCGGAACTTACAGGCGACTTTGAAGAGTTGATGTCACTTGCCGACAGCCATGCACGTATGAAAGTACGGGCGAATGCTGATACTCCGGATGCCGCTTCAGTTGCACGGCATTTTGGCGCTACTGGAATCGGTCTTTGCAGAACAGAGCATATGTTCTTTGAAGGAGACCGGATTGTAGCGATGCGTGAAATGATACTTGCCAACAATGAAGCGGGACGTGAGAAAGCCCTCAAAAAGCTTCTTCCGATGCAGCGGTTTGATTTTGAGGGTATATTCCGTTCAATGAAAGGGTATCCTGTTACCATTCGTTTATTGGATCCGCCACTCCATGAATTCATTCCATTTGAACTGGAAGAACAGACTGAAGTTGCAAAATCACTGAACGTACCTGTGGAAGAAATCACCCGGAAGGCGGAACAACTTCGTGAAGTGAACCCGATGCTGGGACACCGCGGTTGCCGACTGGGTAATACATTTCCTGAAATAACACGCATGCAGACCCGTGCGATTCTGGAGGCGGCACTGAATATTTCCGCCGAAGGGCTCGAAGTAACTCCGGAGATCATGGTGCCATTGGTAGGTGATTATAAAGAGCTGAAAATGCAGCGGGAAATTATTTTGAATGAAGCCAAAGTTGTTTTTGAAGAAAAACACGCTTCAATCAAATTCTCTATCGGAACAATGATAGAGGTGCCAAGAGCAGCAATTACAGCAGATAAAATCGCGCGTTATGCAGATTTCTTCTCCTTTGGAACGAATGACCTCACTCAGATGACCTTTGGATTCTCCCGTGATGATATGGGAACGTTTGTGCCGGAATATCTGAAGAAGGGATTATTGAAGGAAAGTCCGTTCAATGTGCTTGATAATGAAGGTGTTGGATATTTGGTTAAGACGGCTGTTGACCTGGGTCTGAAGACCAATAAAGAGCTGCATTTGGGTATCTGCGGTGAACACGGAGGTGATCCGTCTTCAATCGAGTTTTGCGACAGGACCGGTTTGGATTATGTGAGTTGTTCTCCATTCCGGGTTCCTATTGCCCGATTAGCCGCAGCACAGGCAAATCTGAAGCATTCTAAAAAAGAACTTCAGGATGCCTGACAAATCAGGGTGAAGTTGGGAAGGGCGCTGAGAGGCGCCCTTTTTTTGTTTCCCCCAGCTGGTGTAAATTCGTGCTTTAAGAAATAACTATGAAGTATTTAATTCTGTCAGTATTCATCCTTTTCAATCATTCAGGCCTTGTCCGTGCCCAACTGACCCGTACGGAAAAAAAGATAGTGCAGGAAGTAAATTCCCTGGCTCCGGAACAGCTGGAACTCCTTAAACGAGTGGTCAACATGAACAGCGGCACGATGAATTTCGATGGCGTGCAGGCGGTTGGCAAGGTGCTAATGGAAGAATTTGAGGCACTTGGATTTGAAACATCCTGGGTTGATGGCCAGGAATTTGGAAGGGCCGGTCATCTTCTTGCAACTCATGAAGGAAAACCGGAAAACCTGAAAGTAATGCTGATAGGTCACCTGGATACAGTTTTTGAGCCGGATCATCCATATCAGTCATATACTATTGACGGAGATTCGGTTATGCGCGGACCGGGTGTGGTGGATATGAAAGGAGGGGATGTAATCATTCTTTATGCCCTGCGGGCGATGCGCGAGGCTGGTGCATTGAAGAATATGAATGTCCGGGTTGTAATGACGGGTGACGAAGAAAAAAGTGGAAGTCCGTTATCGTTGTCGAAGCAGCTCCTGGTTGAGACTGCAGAATGGGCTGATGTCGCTATTGGATTTGAAAACGGGGACAGTAATTTCAAAACGGCAGTTATTTCCAGGAGGGGTTCGATACGATGGAAACTTGAAGTTAATGGAAATGCGGCCCATAGTTCCCAGGTTTTTTCGGAGGAGGTGGGTGCCGGAGCGATCTATGAGGCTTCCCGAATTTTGAAGGCATTTTATGACGAACTTTCCCAGGAGCCCTTATTAACCTTTAATCCTGGTGTAATCCTGGGCGGCACGGCAGTTGAATTTGATAATGGAAAGGACGGTGGTACCGCATACGGTAAATCAAATGTGGTTGCCAGTGAAGTGGTGGTTTCCGGTGATATCCGGGCGGTTTCTCCTGAGCAGCTCGCCATGACCAAAGAAACCATGGAAAGAATCGTTTCATCCCATTTGCCGGGAACGGAGGCTGCGATAACCTTTGAAGAAGGGTATCCGCCATTGCCGCCAACACAGGGAAACAGGGAGTTGCTGGATCTGTACAGTACGGTTTCATCTGATCTTGGTTTGGGGCCGGTTTCGGCTGTAGATCCACTCCGTGCAGGAGCGGCGGATGTTTCATTTACTTCCGGACTTGTGGATGCCGCGATGGATGGGATTGGATTGAGCGGCGGAAATGATCATACCGCCAACGAATATGCCGACCTAAACCGTTTGCCTGATCTAACCAAACGGGCTGCGCTTCTGCTATACCGTTTAAATCAAAAAAAATAAGGCCGGATTACACGGCCTTATCACCTATGCCTTTGCGGGCATGTATTGTTTCAGGATATGCTCAAGTGGGGTTACCTGGACAACCCCTGACTGCCCCCACTTCACTTCTCCCTTCTGAAAGACCATCAATGTGGGTACACCCTGGATTCGGTAGTCCATTGCCAGCTTCCTGTTTTTATCAACATCCACTTTTATAATGACCGCATCTTCCCCGACGCGCGTTTTAAGTTCCTTAAGTATGGGAGCCATCATCTGACACGGTCCGCACCATACGGCCGAAAAATCGACCAGGACAGGTTTTTCAGAGTTGATCAACTCATCAAACGAAGCATTTTTGGTTTCAGCCATTTTAACTTGCCTTTTTTGATAATATATAATTCACATCGGTCCATGAACCGGCATTATAACATTCAATTCCCTGCTGTGAAAGATAATATGCCGCCTGTCCACTCCGGTTGCCGCTTCTGCAGCACAATATTAACGGTTGAGGCATGCTTCTTAGTTCCTCAAGCCGCATGGTTACTTCATTCAAGGGTATATTTATACTGCCCGGTGCGTTTGCGCCATTAAATTCCTGTGGAGTTCTCACGTCAATTACCGGAGCACCATTCAAAATATATTCTTCAATTTTATTCATTTCTATTTCGTTTTTTGAAAACATTTATACAAACTAACGAGGATTTAAGGCACTGGTTTGTAACTCATGTTACACAGTAAGGGCCTGTCTTACCGGAACTTTACATTTAAAATATACTGCTATGAAATCGAAGGTTGTACCCGAAAAAGTCTACGAGGAAATTGCGTCAATGATATCAAGCGAGGAAAGTGTTGTAGGAATTGATGCAAAAAAAACACATATCATAATCATTCATAAACTCCAGGAAATTGAAAAACGACTCGACGCAATCGAAAAAAAGCTATCGTAGTTTACTGATGCCATTGCTGGCCAGCCTGACCCTCGGATTAGCGCCATTTGTGCCTGAACCCCATATTGTGGGCAAAATAAGATGGGTCATGGGCGGGGGAACCGGCATGCAAGCCATGGATTATTTCGATCTTTTACTTCATGGAATGCCCTGGGTTTGGCTGTTTTTAGCCATTGGGATCCGGCTCGGAAAAGTGAAGGGGTAATGAAGTCGGCGTGGTTCACTTCGCCATACCTGAAATGAATTACCTATAGACCGTAATAGAAATAGAAGTACGCGAAGAATAACAGCTGGCAGATGTAAACATGCAAGCTGAAAAGAAAATCACCTTCAATTTTAATGTGCTGGAACACTGTGTGAAGGAAGGCAGCTACTACAAACCATCCAATATAATTACTCAAGGGGGCGATACCTCCTTCAAAAACCCAGAAATCAAATACAGGGGCTGGCACCTCCATGAACAAGTCAAAGAGCACCATTAATCCGGCGCCAATCAGGACCTTTAGCCATTTTGAAACTTTGATCCTGTTGGAAATAACCCCTGTGATCAGTACCAATACTGCCCAGTTAATCCCTATAAAAAACGGGACACCGTCGATTTTCGGGCCGAGATTTTCACCATACTCATAAACGCCGAATAATATTCCATAATGAACCCCGAGCCATTCTGCTATCATTCCTCCGGAAAAAAACATTGTAACGGCGAGAATCTTTTTTCCTGAATCAATAGGGAAGAGCCATGCCAGCAGGCAGAAAATCGCAAAAAGATTTAGAGGCGTTTTTTCAATGAACCAGTTTTGATAACCCAGTGTCACGCCAATCAATGCAGAAATATGAAAAAGATAGACCAGGAAAATACCGATGGTCAGCCTGGGTATTGAAATTAATTCCTGCCGTATTTCGAGTCCCCGGATCATGCGTCTGGTATTAAGTCACTTACAATTTTGGCAGATTGAAGGCACAATGGAATGCCGCCTCCCGGATGAACAGAGCCCCCGCAGAAGTATAAATTTTTCAGTCTTCCTGAAAAGTTCGGATGCCTTAAAAAGGCCGAGAATTTAGAATTGCTTGATGCTCCGTACAGCGATCCCCGATGTGAGCTTGTTCTGCTCTCAATCAGAATCGGATCTAAAATTTCTTCCGTTACCAGGTACTTTTCAATATCCGTTTTTAAAATCCTGTTGATCTTTTGGACAATGCGGTCTCTTGATATCTTTTTGAGTGTTTCCCAATCCTGACCATAATTGGCAGGTGCATTGATCATGACAAACCAATTTTCATTTCCTTCAGGCGCATCATCGGTCTCGTCCTTACTTGTGATATTAATATAAACAGTGGGGTCTTCCGAGAATGTTTTTTCTTTGAACAAGCACCTGAACTCCTCCCGGTAATCTTTACTGAAGAATATATTATGAAGGTCAAGTTCCTTAAATGTTCTGCCGACGCCCCAGTAATAAATCAGGGCAGAGCTGGAGCGTTCCTGCCTGAGAATTTTATCTGAACGTTTCAGATCCTTCAACAAAAGATTGTATGTGGAATAGATGTCCATATTGCAAACCAATAAGTCAGAATAATAACTGCCTTGTTCTGTCTGCACACCATTGGCCACCCCACTTTCATGAAGAATTTTCTTTACAGGTTCATTGAGCCTGAATTGAACTTTTTGATCAATGGCCAGCTGATGCAAGCTTTTGGTAATGGCGTGCATCCCGCCTTTTGGAAGAAAACATCCATAATGCATCTCCAAATGAGGAATCAACGACATAACTCCCGGAGTTTGATACGGTGATGAACCATTGTAGGTGGCGTAGCGATTGAACAGTTGAACCAGCCGGGGGTCGGAAAAATATTTTTTATTGGTCGAGTTTAAAGTTGATGTGATGTCCAGTTTATGACTCTGGATGAGTGACTTTAAGGTGTCGAAGGAGAGGTATGTTGAAGCCTTATGAAGTGATTTTTCGAGAAAAACCGATGTTGTCAGGTCATACTTTTCCTTGGCATTCCTCAGGTAATTCTTTAGCGAAACTTCAGATGTATTAAAAGTTCTTGCTGCTTCGCTGATGAATTTGTTGGTATCAGCATGAACACTGAACGTCGTACCATCTTCCCAGAAATAATTACAGACCACTTCTTTCCTTTTGTAATTAAAAAGGGTTCGGGGATCAATATCATGTAACTCAAACAGTTCGTCAACCAGGTGCGGCATTGTGAAGAGCGAAGGACCGGCGTCCCATCGAAAGCCATCCTTTTCGACTACATGCAGTTTTCCACCGACATATGGATTAGCTTCGAAAACAGTTACATCGTATCCTTTTTTCCTTAATCGCAATGCACTTGCAATTCCCGCTATTCCAGAACCGATGATAATGGCGTTTTTTGACATTTCACATAACCTATATCCTATCAAACATTGACATTGAACTTTTGTTAAACCGGCCGTCGTCTTTCTCAATACCCGGAAAGGATTTTTTGTTTCGAAGCGAATGCTCCTTTATATTGAATTATGAATCGATTCTTGTTGTATTTTCTGCTATGTATTTCGGCCGCGTGTTCCACAAGCCCGTCTGCAAACATCGATTGGACCGTAGCGGGGGGGGATCCCGCACGCACACAGTATAGTGGAGCTATTCAGATCGACACTTCCAATGTAAGCCGCCTGCAGGTAGCGTGGGAATATAAAACGGGCGATGCCAGGGAAGGATCTCAAATACAGTGCAATCCAATTGTACTGGATGGTATTCTGTACGCTACGACACCATCATTGCGTTTGTTTGCGCTGGATGCCTCAAATGGCAAAGAAGTCTGGACGTTCAATCCCAGGGATGTTATTGAAGAATTGCCAGAAGCACTGAATACCAACAGGGGGGTAACCTACTGGACAGACGGAGAAAAGAAACGGCTGTTCTATGCTGTGAGTTCCTATTTACTGTCAGTTGATGCACTCACAGGGTTGCCAGATCGCTCATTTGGCACTGAGGGAAGAATTGATTTGCGCAGTGGGCTTGACCGTGATGCAACATCACTATATGTTACGGCCACTTCTCCCGGGGTTATATATAAGGATCTCTTAATTCTAGGCTCCCGGGTATCTGAGTCGAACCCTGCGGCACCGGGACATATCAGGGCATTTGATGTGCGAACGGGAGAAAGAGTTTGGATTTTTCATACGATTCCCCATCCAGGGGAATATGGTTTTGACACCTGGGACGACAGCACTGCCTATATGCGTGCAGGCGGAGCAAACTCATGGTCGGGCATGAGTCTCGATGAAGGACGGGGAGTGGTTTATGCCTCGACGGGTTCAGCAGCGTTTGACTTTTATGGCGGCGACCGGTTAGGGGACAATTTATTTGCCAATTCTATAATCGCTCTGGATGCAGAAAAAGGCACTTATCGCTGGCATTTTCAGACGATTCACCATGATGTCTGGGATCGCGACCTGCCTGCTCCGCCAGTTCTTGCCACGATACCGGTTGATGGTGTTAACAGGGATGTTGCTATTCAGGCAACAAAGACAGGTTTGATATTTGTTCTCGACAGGGATACCGGAGCGCCCGTATTTCCAGTTGAAGAAATGAAAGTTCCGGTCGATGAACATTTACAGGGGGAGGTACTTTCTGTCACCCAGCCGATCCCACAAAAACCAGAGCCCTTTATGAGGCAACGGATGACTGTTGATGATCTCAACGGCCTTATACCAGATTCCTCATTCAAAGCCCTGAAAGAGCAGTTTATGACGTATAATTCAGGTCACCTGTTTACACCGCCTTCAGAAGAGGGAACTGTTTTTTTTCCGGGTTTGGACGGTGGAGCGGAGTGGGGAGGATCATCTTTTGATGCCGAAAGCAGTATGCTTTTTATTAATGCCAACGAAGTTCCGTGGATTATCACGAATATCAGGAAATCCGGAAATGTTGAAAGTCTTACCAAGGGGCAGGTTATTTACCAGGAGCACTGCCTGTCATGTCATGGTCCTGCGCTGGAAGGGGCTGGGAATTATCCCGGTCTGATTGGATTGAAAAATAAGGCAGATGATCGTACCGTGCGTGAACTGCTGAGAGTAGGCCGCGGCATGATGCCAGCTTTAAGTTTTCTGACTGATGAACAGGTTGATGCAGTAACCGATTATGTGCTGAATTATCGGGAGGGAATTACGGAATTGCCTTCAGATTCTTCCTTTTTCCGGGGATATTCAATCCGGGGCTATGAGAAGCTAACGACTCCAGAAGGGCTTCCTGCCATAAGTCCCCCATGGGGTACGCTCAACGCGATCGATCTGGTCTCTGGAAAAATTCGGTGGAAAGTGCCAATTGGGAAGTACCCGGGGCTTGAAACAGGAGGTATCTTAACCGGAACTGAGAATTACGGAGGACCGGTTGCAACCAAAGGGGGTGTGCTGTTCATTGCGGCTACCCCTGATCAAATGTTTCGGGTTTATCGCAAGAGGGACGGAGCACTATTGTTTGAATCAAAGTTACCTGCAGCGGGTTTTGCCACACCCTCGGTTTATGAAATAAATGGGAAACAGTTTGTGGTAATAGCATGTGGAGGAGGCAAGCTTGGATCTCCATCAGGAGATTACTATGTAGCTTTCGCACTGCCCTAGGACGTTACAGGATTTCTTCGACTTTGTATACAAAATATTTTGTATCACCTAGCCAAAACATCCGAACATACTTTTCTTTATAGTACAATTTAACACGTTTGCCATTTTCGATAGCGCGGTCAATATCTTCACGCACCTGGCTTTGGCCATCACGTACAGTAAATTCCCAGGTTGTGGGTATGACACCATCCCCGGAGCTGGTGAGTCCGCCAATATTCATTTCACCTTCCCAGGTCTTGAAGATGGTTCCTTTCCGGCTCACCTTGATGGGCGTACCCGCACGATATCCATCGCTGTAGTTGGCAAAATAGAGGAAGAGAAATATGAGTAAACCCAGTATTCCAAGAGACACGAAAGTCCATCTGATTATCTTCTTTATTAATTCCATTGGGTGTTCTGAATATTGCCTCCGAAAATACAAAAAATCACGGTATTTATCACTGCAAGTTACCAGACGTACCAAATATTACCGAAATGTCCTCAACAATGGAACGTTTAATCACTACCTTTTGTATCTTAGTCAGTCGGCGGAACGCAGGGTGAGTATTTTTAGCTATGGTCCTCTATTTTCTTCTGCACCTAGTGTGGGCTTAATTTTTTAATAATAGGTAGCCCTGTATTTTATTAAATTTATATGATCGTACGATTCAAAAGATCTGATGAATCTTTTCAGAAAAATCTGCAAAAGGCATTGGACAATCACTTCACATCAACGGGAGTTTCCCGTAAGGGTAATTTTAAGATGTATCTTAAATCATTCCTTTTGCTTACCGCATACATTTTGCCGTTTGTGCTCATACTCACCTTACCAATACCCGTTTTCGTCATGTGGCTGGGATGCGTAATAATGGGTTTTGCCTATGCAGGTCTAGGCATGTCATTGATGCACGATGCCTGCCATGGATCTTTTTCAAAGTACAGGATTGTGAATCAGGTACTTGCGTATTCAATGAATTTCCTCGGGGGTAACCGCTTTAACTGGGTTATTCAGCACAATGTAAAACATCATACATTTACGAATATTCACGGCGCAGATGAAGATCTGGAGAACGGGAATGTAATTAGACTTTCACCGCATGCCAAATGGTATAAATTCCATCGCTTTCAGCACATCTATTCATGGTTCCTCTATACACTTGGTACATTAAGCTGGGTGACGTTCAAGGACTTTAAACAATTGATCAAATTGAATGATGATCCCAGGTATGCGAAAAACCTTAACAGGGAATGGGTCATTCTGATCGTTTCAAAAATTCTCTACTATGCCTACATCATTGGAATACCGGCATTGATCCTGAATATTCCATTCTGGTATCTGATTATCGGATTTGTTACCCTCCATATGGTAGGAGGTTTTGTTTTGAGTGTAACTTTCCAGTTGGCGCACGTGGTTGAAGGTGTTGACCATTCCGAGTCTTCTGAATCTCCCGAGAATTCATGGGCGGAACATCAACTGCGTACCACCTCTAATTTTGCGCGTAAAAATTGGTTTCTTACCTGGTATATGGGAGGCCTGAACTTCCAGGTTGAACATCACCTTTTTCCGCATATCTGTCATATTCACTATCCGGATTTATCGCCGATTGTGGCTGAACAGGCTGGTAAAATGGGAATTCCGTATAATGATCAGCCCGGCTTCAGAAATGCGGTTCGTTCTCATTATTTAACGCTGAAAGAATACGGACGTCGTCCTTCCATGCGTGTCGCCTGAGCTGGTTGATGTCTATCACGTGACCGGCTGACCGTCCTCATAGCTTTCGCCAGACTTTTTGCTGATCTTATAAACAAATCAGCAGGGTCATGGTGATAATTGTATTTGGATTACCAGGAACGGGAAAAGTCAAGTTTGCTCAGCGTCTGGCTCAATACCTACAGTTCGATTTTTTAAACACTGCCGCTATTCGGCGTAAATGGATAGCATCACCTTCGTTCAGTAAAAAAGAAAAGGAGGCAGTCTATTTGAATCTTCTCCAGGAAATGTCTGAACATACCCTTGACAAAAAAAACCTGGTTCTTGAAGGCACCTTTTACCTGAAAAGTATCCGACGGGATTTTCATGACGTGGCAGATATTCTGAATACAGAGGTCTACTGGATTGAAATTGTCTCTGATACGTATAATTCAGGCTGGAACCTGTTCCGGCATGACCCGGCTATTTCAGATAAATTTTCAATTTACCGCACTTTGTTGAGTTCATTTGAACCAATGGATTCAAAACACCTCGTACTGGAATACACCCGCGATAGTCGCCTGAATGATTTGATAAGGCTGACCCTCAAATCTATCCCGGGGCTTATGCAAAATGGAAAATCAAGAATGGCTAATCTCACTATTTAAATTTACGTTGAAATGGACAATACTACGCATCTTAACATGCATCGGGAACATGGAATATGGCAGTCCGATATCAAAATGTGGTCCCACGACCTGAAAATGTGGGAACAGGAAATTGAGTCTCAGGAGCAGGTTTTGCAATTTTTCGAAGAGGCGATTGTACAACATAAAATAGCACTTTTAGATCATGTGAGAGTCCTTGCTGAACACCGGAGTAAGCTGGAAAGACACGAGATTGATATAAGTTTGGTAGGTGAAGGCACAAAACTGGACATCGAACTCGCCCGGGAGCACGAAGATGAATATAAACGACATGAGGAACAGCATAAAGCGCATGAACGCTTAAAAAAGTATCATCATAACCTGATTTCCATCACTAAATCATTAAGAAAGGCACTGGAAAGTCCGGTTTAAACAGGATTTTAATAAGAATACAGTAATAAATGGTTGTTACATGGGTGTTATTTGGTTTAAAAGGCCGGAATTATCCGGCCTTTTTATTTAAATGCCGGAGGAGAAAGGACATGGGGTTTATTTGGTTAAACAATTTAGCAATCAGGAATTTGCGCATAGCTTTGTTTCATTGCCAACTTTAACATAATTCATAATGCCCCGGATGGTAGTTACCTTTTATTCATGAATGGGATATATAGCAGATATAACAAACTATAATGTTATGAAACCACTTTTAACCACATTGATTTTGGTTTTCAGCTTTGTCGCTGGAAACGCTCAAATCAACACTTTTAAGATTCTCGTCCAAAATGGTGAATCGGAGATTCAAATTGGAGAGGTCGTAACTCAATTGAAAAAAGGCATGGTCCTTTCCGGAGATTTCACACTTACCGTAAAAGAAGGCGCCTATCTCGGACTTGTTCATAATAGCGGACATGTGCTGGAAATAAAGGAAAGCGGAAAATATGACGCCAATGATCTGTATGGAAAGATTGAGGTGACTGAGACGAATATGATTGTCACCCGCTATACTGATTTCATTCTAAATCGGGAGATCTCTGAAAAAGCAGCCGGAATAAACTATGAAATCATGCGTGATTTCGAGCCTTTCTCTGACTCAGAGGTGAATCTGTACATCCCCGGAGCCACTGAATTGTATGGGGATAAACTAGCACTGGAATGGGCGAATGAAAGTGAATTTTCGATAATCCGTGTTATGAACATGTTTGAAGAGGTTCTGCTTGAGGAACGTGTGGAAGGACAGCGTACTATGCTGAATCTTGAGAATGAAAACCTCAAAAAAGAAGAAATTTTGCTTGTAAAGGTTTATCAGGATAATGATGTAGAGTCAAAGGCAGTTGCGCTTAAGCGTATTGATCATGAGACCAGGACGCAACATACCCAGAACTTGAATTCTTTAACAAGCAATATTTCAAATAGCGCGCTTCTCGAACTGATCAGTGCTGCTTATTTTGAAGATAATAACTTGTTAGCGGATGCCTTCACCAGTTATGTGAATGCGATGTTACTGGCGCCTAATGTGCCGGATTACCGTTCTGCATACAATGAGTTCCTGATACGTCATAAACTGCTCAAATTAAGGCAGTAGCAGAAGAAAATTGTACACTGATAACCAGCCGGAATAATTCCGGCTGGTATTTTTTGTTTTATGGACCATTCCGTAGTCATACATTTTTTAAAACGGAGCCTGGGAGTTTTTTTGCTTCTCAGTGTAACTCCTTGTTTCGGTCAGGATTGGAAGAAATCCTATACGCTCGCTCATGAAAACTGGGGAGTTTCCTGGGATAACACCATTAAATATCTTGAGGAGGCTGAACAACAGGCAAAAGTCGACCGTGGAATCTTTGATCATGACTATCTTGTCATTCTGAATGATTTAGGAATTGCCTACTATGAGTCGGGTAATTTTAGCAAAGCGCGGACTGTCCTCGAAACATCCGAAGCATTCCGCAGTGAAATCCTTGAACCAACTGATAAGGAAAGGATAATATCACAACTCAATCTCGCTCAACTGTACAGGTATACCGACACGGAAAAGGCGATTATCATCTATGAACGTATTTTAAAAACTGCCGGAGGCTCTTCATCTATAAAAGCGCTTCAGAACCTCTATGACATTTATATTGAGTTGGGCGAACACGATCGGGCACTGACCCTGCTTTCAAATTCAGCTTCGTTAAACAATTCTCAGGAGTTTGACTTTATGATTTTGCTTCTTCAGGCTGACGCCCAAAGAAGAGAAGGGAACTTTCAGGAAACCCTTGACCTTCTGAATTTCGTATCGGTTAGAATGGACAGTATTTCGAATCATTTATTACAGAAATCTGTAGAATCGGCCTACTTCGAACAACTGGGAATGCTCTACATGGAGCGACAGGATTTCACCGAGGCTGAAGCAAGCTTCAAGAAAGTTCTGGAATTAAAGGAATACCTGGGTTTACCAAAGGAAGAGACTGTAAATACCCTGAATAATATCGCCAACCTCTATGAGAAGTTCGGTCTTTATGGTCAGTCATTGTCATATATCGATCTCGCCCTGCAAAACTGTACCCATCATTGTGAACGCCTGCTTCAGAACAAAGCTGCACTGTTTTTAAAAACGGGACAGGTCCTGGAATCGGAGATTATTCTTAATGACCTTTTCAACGACTATTCATTCAAATCACCGAATGAGGAGCTTGTATTTCTTCTGAACTATGCCAATACATTCCGGAATTCTCAGGCTATCGGTTCAAATCCGGCTCTTGACAAAGCTGCTGAGCTGGTGGAAAGAAACGGGGAAGTTTTTTCAGATATGGATCTGGCCAATTTCTATGCGGCAAAAGGGGCCTGGGCGATCTACGAAGGCAACATTGATGAGGCCATCCGATCGCTGGAAATTTCAAAGCAGAAATACGTTACGGTTTATGGCAGTGCTGCACCGCAATTGAGGCAGATTGAAAATAACCTGGGGGTTTGCTATATTCTTTCAGGGAGGTTTGAAGAGGGTTCTGAAAATCTCTTTGCTGCGAGTAATAAGGAAGAACAGCTCATCAGATTCATATTTCCCATGTTGTCACGCTCCGAGCAGACGGTCTTCCTTTCAGAAATGAGGAAAGATTTGGATGTCATTTATTCAGCGATCGCTCCGCTGGCAGGTGAACGAACCGATCTTGCGCATATAATGATCAATAAACAGCTGCTCTATAAGGGCCTCACCCTGGAATCGAAGCGCGGCCTGAAAGAAATCCAAAAATTAGATCAGAATGATAAAACGGCCGGGTTATTAGAAGAATTTCTCGCCATTCGTCAGGAATTGACCAGTTCCTTTACCCGAGGTGGATTCGATGGAGAAATCCAGCAATCAATGATACGTCGTCTTAATGAACTTGAATCTGAGATTGCGAGACATACCGGCCGGCAGCTTTCTGCAACAGCTGATTACAATTCCATACGTTCCGCCCTCGATGATGATGAGGCGGTGGTTGAAATTATCCGATATAAAAATCAGAATTTCAGCCGTTTAAATGGAGAAACAGATAGCATCAATTATGTTGGACTTGTGATAAAACCGTCGTTTGAGGATGGGCCTCAGGTGGTCGAACTGGGATCCGGTGATTATCTGGAAAACCGGCAGCTGAAGTTTTATCTGAATGCCATTAAATATGAGGTCGCAGATACAACTTCCTATACTTATTTCTGGAAGCCATTTGAGTCACTGCTTGAAGGCATAAAGACGGCATACCTTGTTGATGACGGGCTGTATTTTAAGATTAATCCGGAGTCACTTATGAACCCTGAAAACAGTAGTTTTTTGGGCTCAACTATGAGGATTCGCCACTTACATAATGCCGGAGAGATCGTGAAGGTAAAGGCCGGACAAGGGGTATTCAATGGATCGCACCAGGCACTGCTCGTGGGTGATCCCGTTTTAAGTGAATCACAGGGCGATTCGAGATTCGCATCCCTTCCAGGCACACGTGAGGAGATTATACAGATTTCAGGCGCGCTGCAAAAGGAAGGGTGGGGTGTTACCTCTCTCACAGGCACGGAGGCAACGAAAGCCCGACTCTACAGTCAGGAGCCATCTGCATTGATGCATTTCGCGACGCACGGATTCTTTTCGAGAAGGGAAGTTAAACAGCGTCAGGATTTGCCTGACCTGGAATTATTCAGGTCTGGACTGGTTTTAACTGCCACAGATTCCAGGCAGGGAGATCTCCTGACTGCGTTTGAGGTTTCTGATATGGATCTGTCAGCAACAGAGTTGGTGGTATTATCGGCCTGTGAAACCGGTCTGGGAGAGTTGAAAAATGGCGATGGGGTATACGGGTTGCAATACGCATTTTTCGTAGCGGGAGCAGAATCAATGATCATAAGTCTGTGGCAGGTAAGTGATAAGGTCACCAAGGAGTACATGTCAAGTTTTTATGCAAAACTGCTGGCATCTGGAAATAAGAGGATTGCCTATGAATACGCAGTTGATGAAATGAAGAAAAAGTATCAGGCACCAAAATATTGGGCGCCCTTCATATACCTGGGTAATTAATTACAATCGAAAATTTCTGTATTAAGCAGGTTGTTGTCCTTAACAAGGATGGGAATATAGGGTCTGTATCGCTCGCTTTCATCGATACCATTTAATCGGATCAGGGTCTCTTCCTTTAAAGCCCGGGTGAGTTCATCACCATTCATGGCTCTGGTTGTGAAACAGTAATGATAGGTTTCTTCAGGCTTGCTCCCCATACCTGAAATAAGAAATTCCACACGACGATTAAGCTGTCTGCCTTTAGGTGATTCATTGTCGGCAACAGGTTCACGAAACCCCTTCGCCCGGATCATCATGGAAAGAGGGGATACCCCTAACCGGAGAAGGGCATCAAATACAGCCTGTCCGCGTTCTCGTGTAAGCAGCAAATTGTAGGCCTCACTTCCGGTGTTATCTGCATGCGCAACAATTTCCAGTTGAAATCCCGGGTTGTTGTTTAGAAAAACAGCCATCTCCTGTAGTACTCCATAGGATTCATGGCGGATTTCACTTTCAGCCAGATCAAAATAAACCGGAGTGTAGGTATATGACCTGTAATCCGGGATAAATAATGTCTGCACATTCGAGAATTGGATCAGGCCATTGAAGGCAGTATCAATTTCAAGGAGAACGCTTTCATTGCCTGTTAAATGGCTAAAACGGAAATTTCCGGATGAATCGGCAATGGTTAATTGTCGACGTTCGCCACTCAGGTCCGACATATAAATTGTTGGGATGTCATCACAATATTCACAATCCAGTGAGCCCGTTATTTCAAAGTGTCCCTCTTCTTCATGATGGTCGAAGTCAACCTGATAACGTCGGCGGTCCAATGCTGCTAATTCAGCCTTGCGCTCTTTAAGCAATGCATCAACCTGAGCCTGTGACAGATCTTTGAATGTACTGGTGACGCCCGGCTTGCCAAGGGCAATATCATTGATGACCGCCTGCTCTGCAAGAGACAGTTTGCTGAAGTCAACATCACCTGTATTTACGATAGTTGTGATTTCTCCTCCCGGATCAGGTAGAATCACAGATCCACTTAATGCATCGTCACGACTTGCATTATGATTCAATGCAGAAATAAGAGAAGTAAGATATAACCTGGATCGGATTGATGAGCTGTACACATCAAAACCCCCTTCTCCATCTGAACGATTAGATGACCAGAATATATAGGACGATGAGGCATTTGGAAACATATCGTCCCTGCTGGAATTAAAAGGGATTCCCGCATTCACCAATACCGTGTCACCATTGAGTAGTCGACGTGCCATAAATATATCCATTCCGCCGAATCCCTGATGACCATCGGAAGAGAACATCAGAATGTTATTCATTATCGGAAAGGGTGAATTCTCGTTCAGTGAAGTATTAACCTTGTTGCCCAGGTTCATGGCGGGTCCCCAGCCGCTGCCTGATTTAACGGACATCCAGATATCATTGCCGCCCTTACCGCCAGGCCGGTCCGATACGAAGAACAATGTATCCCCTGAAATTGAAATACCCGGCTGTTTACTGTTCCTCCCTGGTAAATTAATATTTTCCGACAATAATTCCGGCTCTGAAAATCTTCCTGATTCCAGATGACTTACGTAAATCTGACAATATGGAGCTTTGTACCCGCAAACGGTAAAGTAGTATGCGCCATCCTCATTACAAAAGCTGCCGCTGCCATCATTAAATTTTGTATTCAGTGCATCGATGAGCTTTGTATCATCAACAATATTGATGGCATTTTCTGACAAAGAGAAATAATAATGATCTGAAAAACCCTCGCCAAATCGCTGATCTCTTGCCTGCCTTTTATGTTCAATCCTTGAACTTGTGATCAGAAGTGCTGAATCGGCTAAGGTCACCGGTGCATAATCATTAAAGGGCGTATTCAGGGGTTCAGCCACTTGGCGGATTTTAAACTTCTCCTTTCCATTATAGGATATGGCCATTTGACTTCCCGCTTTTTCCACCCGGGCCTGTTCAATAAGAGCGGGATAGCGACCGGTTGAATCCCAACGGGCAATAAAGGAATCGAAATATGATATGGATGCGCTGTATTTGCCCGTATATTTCTGCATGAGAGCCAGGTAATATTCGCTAAGCGGGTTGGCATTTTCGTCGAGAAAAAACACCTTCTGATACTGAGCGAGCGCCTTTTCATACTGGAATGTCTGCCGGTAGTTTTCGGCAAGTGAAAATACAGCATCGATGTTGTTCTCATCAAATGTGAGCAATTCGTTCAGGGCATCGATAGCTGCGAAATATTGACCGGAGTTTTCCAATTGCCTGATTTCCTCAAACCGAAGCGCTGTTTGTTGTGCCGCCAGGGTCAGGGGTAATGCAGTTAGCATGCTGATGCATAGAAGTAATCGCGAAAACTTCATATGAGTGGCGTTGAGAAATAAACGGACTGGTGTTTTCGGATAATTCTGTATTGAATGGAAAACTCGTAGCTTCCTGAAGTTCCAAAATACCTTTGGAAAGAGGAAACATTATGATCATAGCTGAAGGCGAGTCGGAAATTCTTGATTTCAGTACCTACATGAACGATGAAAGAATCACTCAGGCGATACCATGCTCCCAGGATTACGGCGGCATTCGAGGCATTGGATGCACTTCCCAGCGAATAGGTCAGGTATCCGCCTGCATTCAGCTGAATGTCTGAAAGCTCATACACCGCCAGAGCACTCGGGGTGAGTTTTGCCTGTGCCGAAATGGGGAAACTAATCCCGCCATGAAAACGAAGGCTGAGTGGCAGATTGTCCTGATCATTGATCAGGGACGTATTCGGTTGATTCAGGTGATAGACTGAAATTCCTGCATAGGACGACCAGGATTTTGTACTATACCGCTGCTGTTGCCGGTAATACCACATCATGCCCGCATTGATTACAGCATAGAACCTTTGGTCCTGCAAATTTCCCGGATCAACCTCAATTGTGGGATCAAACCCGCTGAATGCATTGTACTGCGAACCCCATTGTAAATTTTCAATATTCAATGCATTCCTGTAAACGCCGGCCTGTAATCCAAATGTTAAAATGTTGTTTCCATAGGAGGAGAGGTGATAGTTGAAGGCCCCTGAGAAATTGATTCCGGTATTGGAGAGACTGTTATTTCCTGCCTGATCACTCAGGATTGAAACCCCGATTCCCCCTACATGCTTGCTGCGGCCGCCTGGTTTGATCAATGGGTGCATGTAGGTGATCTGAGCGGTCTGATAGGGGGATTCCAGCTGGTTCCACTGTGCCCTGTAATTCATGCCGATCGTGATATCACTTTCAGATCCCACCAATGCCGGGTTCAGATAGAGCGAGGTGGTATAGTACTGAGAAAATACAGGTGACTGCGCCACTGAGAAATTCAGGGTAAAAAATAAAGGAAACAAAACGATCAGGTATTTCAGCATCAGTTAAGAATTGTTAAAGTCCCTGTTCGTTCTATAACTTCATTGCGGCTGTTCCGCGCCCTTAAGGCATATACATAGGCTCCCTGTGGTAATAAGTCGCCGGTGCGGGCAGATGTTCCGTTCCATCCGTTGAATTGCATTCGGGTGAGGCTTTTGCTTTCGAAAACCTGCATCCCCCGCCGGTCATATACCACGAATGAAAAATCCTCTTCTACAAAGTCGCCGAAAACCTTGATGACCCTGTTATCCTGGTCGGCCGCATTCGGAGAGAGGACGTTGGGAATGTAAAATGCCGTTTCATCGCGTATATTTTCTTCCAGTGTTCCAAGTAGCAGAATATGTTCTGAAACGGGTGCATTAGTAGATATCATTTCGTAGAATGAGCCCGTGAAAAAGTCGAGATCGTCATATAACGTAAAATCACCTGAGTTTCGGTCAAGTCCGATAATAACCGCTGATGATCTGTCCAGCTGATCATCATAAAAAGGCAGGCTTACCTCACTGCCGGCAAATGCATCCCGGTAATTACTTCGCTCCCAGAAAAAGTCCCGGCTAACGCTTGTAACCCCTTGTGGTATGTTACCGGAATAATTAGCCCTGGCCTGCAACACGGTAATGGTATTACCGCCTGTAACATCCAGCAATGATACCGGCAGGTAGGTGCCGGAAATACCCACAGGGAATTCCACCAGGCCACGCCCGCCCCTGTGAAGGGGGCCATTTACAAAACTTCCTGGTGATCCGCCTGAAATCAGGGCATCCGTTTCAGTAAATAACGTGTCGATAGACGAGGTAGTGATTTCCCCATCTGTCAGGAGAAGTTGCCGGCGAACGGGTACTTTGCCGCGAATCAATATACCTGCAGGGTTGCCAACATCCAATATGGAAATGAACTGTCCGTTATGGCGGAATGTCTGCGTTTGAGTGCCATCCAGAACTATGGTGCCCGCCCCTTGATATATGCCGTTGCTGGACCAATTCCGACGCACATGGTAGATTCCCTCATTCTGCAGAAAACCCTCATTTGAAACCGCAGCATCAGCGGTTAATATTCCGTTTTCAGAAATAAATAACACTGAACCGTCCTGTATGGTCTGCGCTGCCGACCGATTGGATTGAATCGTAAAAATGAGTAAAAATAGTGCTGCTCTGAGGTACATAAAAAAATAAATCAATTGCCCGGATTCTCTCCAGTAATCTGAATATTAAATAAATATATTTATTTTTGGTAATAAGACCTTATCATCCGCATGCTTTACGTATGTAATTTTAGATAGTCTATTGCTACAAAAATGTAAGGTCGATTTATCATATTACTGATATTTTTTGGGTGAAATACATTTTTAGAATGCCAACTTAAATGTGGCCATGACATTCAGTACTATTAAAAACTACTTTTTAGCCATTCTCATATTGCTGATCATTCCGTGTGTGATGCCGGAAGTAATGGCGCAGTCTGTCGGTGTCGGAACCACCAATCCCAATTCCAATGCGGCACTGGATGTGGTTGCACCGGGAAACAACCAGGGGGTTTTGCTCCCGAGGCTTACGGGCGGTCAGCGCACGAGCATGAGTTTGGGTTCAACTGAAAGGGGTTTGATTGTGTATGACACTACCGATAACCTTTTCTATTATTGGGATGGCGCACAGTGGATCGCCGGACTAGGGGATTCATCCGGTACATTTCAGAACCTTGCCTTTAATCAGGCAACGGCGCTTCTTTCCATCGAAAACGGTAACAGTGTTGATTTGAGTTCACTGATCAACGACGCGGATTCCGACCCTTCCAATGAATTGATTACAGATGTTCGCCTTAACGGCAACATACTTGAAATAGAAGAAAACGGCCTGATCTATACCCTCGATCTGACGCCCGTAATAAACATTGGCACTGATGACCAGCAGTTAAGCCTGGCTGGAAGTGTGTTAACACTCGAAGACGGTGGGGCTCCGATAGATCTGGCGTCGCTGGGTTATGTCACTACATCGGATGATGCGGATGCCGACCCAACTAATGAAGCGATCACTGATTTTCGCATAACGGCTACCGATATTGAAATCGAGGAAAATGGTGTCCTGGCGGGAAGTATTCCCTTATCAGGATTACCGACGGGCACAGATGATCAGCAGATAAGCCTGGCAGGCAGTGTGTTGACACTCGAAGACGGTGGGGCTCCGATAGATCTGGCGTCGCTGGGTTATGTTACTACATCGGATGATGCGGATGCCGACCCGTCCAATGAGGCGATCACTGATTTTCGCATAACAGCAACTGATATTGAGATCGAGGAAAATGGTGTGCTGGCAGGAAGTATCCCGTTGTCAGGGCTGCCAACCGGAACCGATGATCAGGAGGTAACTGAATTTGTATTAAGCGGCGTAAACAGTTCGATCCTTCAGCTAACCCTTGAGGGGGATGGCACCGGACAGAAAACAGTTGATTTGCACAACATATCATTCCCGGCAGCAAGTGATCTTTCCGGTACTATTGGAACGGCCGTTGTAAAGGACGGGGCGATTAACAGTCAGAAAATTCTGGATGGAAGTATTGAAACTGCAGACATTCAGGACGGTGCGGTTTCCAATGTTAAAATCAGTGATTTGGATCCGTCGAAGCTCAACCAGGCCGGGGCATCCGTTGGAGATCTCCTACGTTGGGATGGTACGCAATGGGCACCTGCCACCACAGCCGTCGTACCCGTAGCAAGCTATTACAGTATTGACCCTTCAGATTTCACAGGCGTTTACAGACAGAATTTTGCCAATTCGGAAAATAATGTGTTGATCTTTGAGAGTGATAATAGTCTTGTCACGATCAAGGATGAGACACTGGGCAGATCCATTTATGCCCCTGTACATTTGCCGCACGGTTCGGTCGTTCAATCCATCACAATGTATTTCATGGATATGCACGGCCCACCCGTTAAATTAGGCCTGTTTGAAAGGTCATTTGGCAGCGGCCAGGTCGATCTTGGCGGCGGTTTAAATGCCAATGAAAATGGGCCTGGAATATTCACTGCCACATTGAACGGACCTTTTGTGATCGACAATCAGAATCATACATATATGATCGGTATCGATTTCAATATAGCAGGAATTACAAATCAGCTAAGTGATGCTGAGCAGGGGATATACGGGATCGTTATCGAATATATTACGCCTTAATTGTTCCAAATTGATCAAATCAAAGGATTTGGTACAAACAAAATTAGCGAAGCTCTGGACATTTGTTCCAATTTTTGTATTATAGGTTGCAATCTACAACCTCTTAATAATGAAATATTTATGTTTGCCGGTAAGCCTGTTCTTCATGATGATACTGGCTTCCTGTTCAGCCGATAATTACCCGCCAATTGTTGATGTTCCTACTTATAATTACCGTTATGGTCAGTTTGTCTGGCATGAACTTGGTACATCCAATGTGGATGCTTCCAGGGAATTTTACGGGCAATTATTCAATTGGGAATTTGAATCAATTCCAACGACCGATGGAAACTATACACTGATCCGGCAGGGAAATAAGTATCTGGGAGGAATGATTGAGACCAAATCTCAACAGAATTTGTGGATAGGAGCGATATCTGTCGAGGATACTGAAAAGGCACTTGATTTTCTTAGCTCTATGGGCGCATCGACCGTCATCGGAACAACCAGAATCACCGGACGTGGAAGCATGGCTTTACTGAAGGATCCACAGGGTGCTGCTGTGAGTATAATTCATTCTTCCGCAGGGGACCCGCCATTGCTGGAAGCAGATGCAAATGAATGGTTATGGATGGAGCTATGGTCTGACCAGCCTGAGTCCTCTGCTGAATTTTACGGTAAGACGTTAGGTTATGATATCACTGAGCAGGTTGCTAATGGAAAACCGTATTGGATCTTCGGTAAGCAGGAACTTAAAATAGCGGGGATAAGTCCGAACCCGATCTCAAATATGACAACACAATGGGTGCCTTATATTAAAGTTACGGATCCGGAGGAAACCGTGAATCGAGCCAAATCACTGGGTGCGACCATTTTGATGGCACCGAATCAGGCAATAAGAAATGGTTCTGTCGCCGTTCTTACCGACCCCAATGGAGCAATTTTCTGTATTCAAAAGTGGCCGTTCAATTAAATTCGATCAAAATGAAAACATTTGTTAAAAAATTATCATTCTGCCTCCTCATGATTGCGGCTATCGGAACACTGGAGAGCTGTTCAAATGCACATTGGGGCACCAGCATGGGAATGAATATGTCTTTCGGTCCTGGTGGACCCAGGGTCACGCCTTCTTTTAATGTGGGGGTGTACAGTGGCGGGCGTTATTGACGGATTAGCTGCGGCACCGCTATTTTTTGGTTAGGCAGTCAGGTATTAGTAATTTTGCGAAAATTAGATAAAGCAAAATTAACTATGAAATACCTATCAAGATCAATCTATGTATTGGGCTTTTTAATTGTCTTTGGTGCATGTTCAACTTCTACAAAGGAAGAGGCGGCAGCTACGGATGATATGACCACAGAATTAGCTGAAGAAATGGAAGTTCCTGCCGCGCCGATGGCGATGGCATCAATGTCACCGGCCAGTGGCAGCAACGTTACTGGTACGATCACTTTCACCCAGACAGGCGACAATACCGTTCAGATGGATATCGAAATCAATCATCTTGTACCAGGCTCACATGCGATACATTTGCATGAAAAGGGTGATTGCAGCGCCGACGATGCCAGTTCAGCCGGAGGTCACTGGAATCCATCCGGTGTGGATCATGGCAACCGTATGGGTGATGGAATGCATCATGCCGGCGACATTATAAACCTTGAAGCCGGAGCAGACAGTACGGCAACAAATTCACTTGAAATTACAGGATGGACGATTGGCGGAGATTCAGCTACCAATATCCTGAATCATGCAGTAATCATTCACGCTGGTGCGGATGATTTTACCTCCCAGCCATCAGGTGCTGCCGGGGGAAGAGTATCCTGCGGAGTGATCCGTGAGCAATAGAGAAGAGCGTAATAATATAAAAACCCGCCATCGAGCGGGTTTTTTTATGGTTTAATGATTAGTAAGTGCACATATTTCATCGATGATGATTTCGGGATCCTTATCTTCCCGGATAAGCTGGAGCATCCTGGCCAGCATATCTGTGATTATCCTGGGATGTATACTCAGTTTTTCAGCCAATTTTCGACATATCAATAGTTCTTCCTGATCAACCCGACCATCGGCAATCATCACCTCAACCAATTCATAGATTTGGAAGATTTTATCCCGATGGGATGCAGGAGCAACAAATTTAATGGTTTCAGCCTCTTCACGTATCTGATGGAGTTCCTCCTGGCTTACGCCTCTGTTTGCGGCAATTGTAGCCAGACGATCCCACTCAGTCTGATCCAGAGTGCCATCTGCTAGTGCTACAGCAATGAGGTTGTTTAAATGACTCATCACCTGTCCGTGCCGATTTGATCTGAATAAATTGAACATTATTACTTCTTTACTGATAAATTCCTATCCTTTCGATGTGGTAACCCACTATTCACTTTAAACGGGATGTTTTCCTTACATTTTATGCAAAATCTCCCGTATACGCGCTTTAAGCGATTCAGAGGCCTCGAATAGCGGTAACCGTACATGAGGTTCACAAATTCCAAGTTCCGATAAAACGAATTTTACTCCCACGGGATTAGATTCTTCATACATAAGAGGGTTCAGGTCCAGCATTTCATATGAAGTTAGTGCTGCTCCCTGTACATTGCCAGCCCGGAATTCAGTCATCATTCTTTGGAATGTATTCGGAATGGCATTTGCCAGAACTGAAATCACTCCTGTACCACCAACACTCATCATGGGAAGCGTTAAAAGATCATCGCCTGAGATAAGAAGAAAGTCTTCCGGTTTATCGCGCGCTATGCGCATCACCTGATCCATATCACCAGCAGCTTCCTTAATACCAATTATGTTCGGGTGATGGGCAAGAATCAGTGTAGATGCTGCTGTTACATTACTGGCAGTCCTTCCGGGAACGTTGTAGAGAATAACTGGGATCGGTGCCTCATTTGCCAGTTGCTCATAATGCGCAACGATTCCCCGTTGTGAAGGCTTATTGTAGTATGGGCTTACAGACAGAAGTGCATCAATTCCACTGAGTTCGGTATTTTTTAATTCTGAAAGGAGTGCAGCCGTGTTGTTTCCTCCCAATCCGTAAACGATGGGTAAGTTTGCCCGGTTGTTTTCCCTGACAAAATTTAATACGGCTGCTTTTTCAGCGGGAGAGAGGGTGGCGGTTTCACCGGTAGTGCCCATTACGACATAATAGTCGACACCATTCGATTGGGTATAATCCATCAGCCTTCCAAGGGCTTCGAAATCAATTTCAAGCGACCTTGTGAAGGGCGTAACCAACGCTACTCCGGTTCCGGATAACCTATTCATCATGAAAGGACTTTTGTATACTTATACATCTCATGAGCAAGACTTTTGTAATTGGGTTGCTGTGGGGCCACCATCAGATCACAGAAAGGCCGGTTGATTTCTTCGAAAAACCCTACGCGGCACTGTGCACGGCTCATCGATAATAAATATCGCATGATTGGGTCTCCCTCGAAATCTACATAAAGAAGGTAATTAAAGGGTTTGTTAACGAAGGTATGCACATCTTCCGAGTTTACATTCCCGAAAAAGCCGATCTCCTTGTCGGTGAAGAAATTATACCGGAATTCGAAGTTCTGAACGTCCTTAGGAAGGAATGACATCACGCTCACTTTTTTACCATCACTCTCAAACTTCTTTGCAAGGTCCTTGATGATGTCATGTTTGGTAAGATCTTCAGCTGTGTAAAGGATGCCAACGTTTTTCGCATCTTCATACAGCACGCTTCCGCGGAAAGCGTTATTGCGTTTTAACTGCGCATTCGTTCTGTACTTTACAAACAAATCTCTGAACATCTTATTGACTGATCATTCCTTCAAAATCAGATTCCGAAATAATTTGAATCCCGAGCTTTTCGGCCTTTTCCTTTTTTGAAGGACCCATATTGTCACCTGCAAGTAAAAAATCCAATTTACCCGAAATAGACGAAAGAACCTTGCCGCCATGAGCAACAATCAATTCTTTAAGTTCATCGCGTTCATGCCTTTCGAATACTCCCGAAATTACAAAAGTTTTTCCTTCCAGTTGATTTCCAAGTTTAATTTCCTCCTTTTCTTCGATAACCATCTGAACACCGGCATTTTTTAATCGATTGATTTCATCAATATGCTGCTCATTTCCAAGGAATTCAATTACGCTATGGGCAATGCGTTCCCCGATTTCCGGAACGGCGATCAGGTCTTCATAGGAAGCGTTCATAAGGGCATCAATTGATTTGAATGCCTGGGCGAGTTTTTCGGCAACCGTTTTTCCCACAAACCGGATTCCCAAACCAAAAAGAACATTCTCAAATGGTACTGATTTTGACTTCTGAATTCCCGTTAACAGGTTGTTTGTGCCCTTTTCCTTAAAACCTTCCAGAGAAATGATATTCTCATAGGTTAGGTCGTACAGATCGGCAGGCGACTTAACAAGATTTTTATCAAATAACATTTCAATCGTTTTTTCTCCAAGGCTGTCGATATCCATGGCTTTGCGCTGGATGAAATGGACTATACGACCTTTTATCTGTGGCGGACAACCGTCCTGGTTCGGACAATAATGAACTGCTTCACCTTCCATTCGTTGCAGTTCTGTGCCACATTCAGGGCAATGGGTAATATAAGTTACGGGTTCGAGGCCTTCCTTTCTTGCCGACAAATCAACCCCGGTTATTTTCGGGATAATCTCGCCGCCTTTTTCAACAAAAACCTGATCTCCTATACGAAGGTCGAGCCGCTCGATTTCATTGGCATTGTGTAAGGAAGCGCGCTTTACAGTTGTGCCTGCCAGGAAGACTGGTTTGAGTTCTGCCACAGGAGTGATTGCGCCTGTTCGGCCAACCTGATATGTTATATCCTTAAGGGTGGTTATGGCATCTTCGGCTTTATACTTGTAAGCGATTGCCCAGCGCGGGCTTTTGGCAGTGAAGCCAAGTTGTTCCTGCTGGTCGAGACGATTTACTTTTACTACGATACCATCTGTTTCCAATGGTAACGAACGACGCTTATCTTCCCATTCTGCGATATAATCAAATACTTCTTCCAGGGTTTTGCACAATCGGTACGTCGGTGAAACGTTGAATCCCAGGCGCTCCAGCAGTTGAATGCCTTCTGCGTGTGTTTCTACGGGTAGGTCATCACCCATAATAGAATAAAGATAGCAGTCGAGTTTACGCTGCGCAACAATCGATGAATCCTGCATTTTTAGCGTACCTGAAGTGGTATTCCGTGCATTGGCATACACTTCTTCACCAATGTCCTCACGCTCCTTATTCAAGGCTATGAATGTCTGACGGGGCATGAATGCTTCACCACGCGCTTCGAAAAAAGGCGGACTGTCCTTGATGTGCTTCACCTTTAACGGAATGGTACGGATGGTCTTCACGTTTGCTGTGATATCATCACCCCGGGTGCCATCGCCCCGTGTTACCCCGCGTGACAAATATCCATTTTCATAGGTCAGGCTTAGTGCTACGCCGTCAAACTTAAGTTCGCAGAAGTATTCATAGGGTTCGTCGCCAAGGCCCTTTTTTACCCGGTTATCAAACTCTTCCAATTCTTCCCGGGAATAGGTATTACCGAGTGAAAGCATGGGATACTTGTGATATACCGTTTTGAAAGACTTGGTTACCGTTCCTCCAACACGCTGGGTGGGAGAGTCGGGTTGCCTTAGCTCAGGATATTCCTCTTCCAGTGCTATGAGTTGTTCAAGCAGTTTGTCAAATTCGAAGTCACTTATTTCGGATCGGTTATTCTGGTAATACTGCTCGTTGTAATAATCGATTTTTTCCGAAAGGGATTCGATCTTCTTTTTCGCCTCTTCGCGATTCATTACCGGGTTGGGTCTTTGTAGATTTTAATTGAATTAACTCCTTCAAATGTATTGTTGTTCCGATCAATATCGGCCATTCTTTCAGTCGGATCAATTTCTATCGACTTAATTTCTGTGATCGGACGGTTAATTTTCAGCGAATAGGTTGGATACGTCCACGGCCACGCTTCTTTGGTGATTCTTGACACTTCCAGGTTTTCCACCGGCTTTTCTCCGCGCATGATACGCAGCGGAATATAAAGTATTTCTGAAGAGCCATCGGTATACTCAATGTAAAGGTCTACGGGCATCATCATAGCTTCGACACGCTCCAGGGTCACGATGGTTTCATCATTCACGCCTGTTACGTCGCTGATACCGTAATCAATTCTGTTGGTTGTGTATGCGAAATTTTCCAGGTACCAGTCCAGCTGCATGCCTGAGGTTTTTTCCATAACCCTGATCAGGTCGATTGATGTGGGATGTTTAAATTTCCAGGTGTTGTAGTACCTGCGCATTCCCTTCATCAGGTTTTCTTCACCAATTACATATCCCAGCTGTGCAAGGAATACCGCGCCTTTCGAATAGGCATTGATGCCATACGACCGGTTCGTGTGATACATATCTGAGTGTGTGGTGAGGGGTTCTTCGTTGCCGCTGTTGGCCATGAAGAAATATCCCTGGTAAGATCCCCGGAAAGGATTGCCGCCCGTTTCACCTGAAAGATGCTGCATTGTAAGGGCTGAAGCGAAGGAAGTGAATCCTTCGTCCATCCACGGGTACAGGCTTTCGTTCGTGGCAAGGACACCCTGAAACCAGCTGTGGATCATCTCATGCACAGAAACACCTACCAGGCTTCCCTGGCTTCGGTTTCCAGTGATGAGCGTTGCCATGGGATATTCCATTCCGCCGTCTCCTCCCTGGATGAAGGAATATTGTTCGTAGGGATACACTCCAAAAGTTTTGTTCATGTATTGCATGGCTTTAACCATGGTCCCGGGCAATGCTTCCCATGCGGCTTGGTTTTCCTCGTTAGCCTGGTAGAAAAAATGGAGCATGGGACCGTCCGGTACCTGGATCCTGGTATGCGTGTAATCCGGGTCTGCGGCCCACATGAAATCATGTACATTGGGGGCAATAAAATGCCATGTAAGAGGTTTTTCTGAGGCAGCCACTTCTTTACCTTCTGATTCATAGCCATGTCCGATTTTATCAGGATTCTGGAGATAACCTGTTCCGCCAATCGTGTACGATGGGTCGATCGTTATCTTCACATCAAAATCACCCCATACACCATGGAATTCACGTCCGATATAAGGATTTGTATGCCATCCGCGGTGATCATATTCACACACTTTTGGGTACCATTGTGACATTGAGTAGGAGATGCCTTCAGCATTGTCACGGCCGGATCGGCGGATCTGGACAGGCACCTGGCCTTCGAAACTCAGTGTGAAGACGCTTTTTCCCCCGGGCAGTATCGGTTCATTCAACGTAACTTCCAGAATCGTGCCTGAAACCTTGAATGCGAGGTCCGTTCCTTTCTGTTTGAGGGAGTTGATATGCTGATAACCAATCTCGTCGGCAGACAGTTGAGATATTCTGCTCCCCACTCTCCGGTCGGGGTCTTCAATAGTGAGTGACCGCATGTCCATCATACTTCCCGGCTGGAATGCATTGAAGTAAAGGTGATAGTATATTTGGGTAAGTGTATCGGGTGAATTATTATAATAGGTCAGTTTTTGATCTCCTGTGAAGCGATGTGTCTCCACATTCATGTTCACATCCATTTCGTATTCCACACGTTGTTGCCAATATCCCACAGGTGTTTCCTGGGCAATGGATATTTGTGCGGTGAGAATTGATAAAATAAGTAAATACAAGCTTTTCATATATTGTTATATCCTGATTTTTAAAAATACATTATTGATCCAGTTCACCCAGTGAATTCTCCAGGTCGTCTTCCGTTTTTCGTAAAAACTCACGGCATTTCTTCAGTATTTCGGCGGCTTTATCCACCTGGCTGGTGAGATCATCTATATCCAGCTCTCCTTTTTCAATCCGTTCCACGATTTGCTCCACTTGTTGCAGTGAATCTTCAAACCTGAAATCTTCTTTCTTCTCACTCATTTTTGTTGTTGTTTATGGTTGTAATCTGACTGTTGATTTTTTTGTTGATCGTATAGGTTGTAATCGTATCGCCTTCCTTTAATTCAACCTGATGAATGGATTTCCCATTCAGCGTTGTTAACGTATATCCCCGCTTCAGGATGTTATCGGGATGCACAAGTTCCAGGGATTTGGATGCGATGCGCAGTCGCTCCATTTTCATGGATAGGAATTTCCTGGCTGCCGCTTTCAATTGACCGCTTCTTTTTTCTAGCAACAGATCCTGTTGGGAAGTAACTTTTCGAACCCCGCTTTTAAGACGGTATTCCAGGTTTTTCAGACGCTGGTTCTCATATTTCAATCGCTGTTGGGCGTGATAGGCGATTGTTTCAAAATGATTGATCATTCTTTCCTCATAGCTCCGCACCCCACCAATGAGGAATTCAGCAACCGCTGTAGGGGTCTTTAGCCGGGTATGCGCAACGAGGTCGAGTATCGTTTCGTCACGCTCATGGCCAATTCCGGTGAGTACAGGCAACGGAAATTGGGCAACATGGTTGGCGAGGTCGTAGGTGTCAAAGCAATCAAGATCTACCTGCGCACCACCGCCCCGGATGATAACGACTACGTCAAAGGAGTTGATACTGTTGTGAATACGGTTCAGTGCATCTATGATCGATGGAGGCGCCTCATCACCCTGCATCACTGCTTTAAAGAGACGGGTACGGAAGGCGTATCCGTACAAATTATTTTTTAGCTGGTCGGAAAAATCGCCAAACCCCGCAGCCGTTGGTGAGCTGATCACTGCGATCCTCAGTGGCGCAACCGGCAAGGCAACTGATTTATTCATGTCCACCACGCCTTCCCGTGTAAGCCTTTCAATGATTTCCTGTCGCTTGCGGGCCCGCTCTCCGAGGGTAAACCGCGGGTCAATCTCCCGGATATTCAGTGACATCCCGTATAACTCATGGTACTCAACACTTACGTTGCAGAGCACGGTCATCCCGTTCTGGAGGGGTTTTCCAGTTATTGATTCAAACCATGCAGAAAGTCCGCGAAAGGTATAGGCCCAGATAGTCGCCCGGATACGGGCCACCAGCCTATCGTCCTCTTTCTCGATCAGGTCAAGGTAGCAATGGCCCTTCTGATTCAGCCGAAGCTCAGCGACTTCAGCCACCACCCAATAAGAAGGCTCGAGATTGTTGTCGAGTGTGCTTCGTATAAGCTGATTGAGTTCAAGTAAACGCAGGTGTTCCATCAGTCGTCCAAAAATATTTAAATATTCCCGGACTCATGATGTCGTATCGTGATTTTATATGGGTGGTTAATTAATATCCCGGAAGGTTTCCAGCAGTCCGGCTGCCTTGCCACGCGGACGAACAATGAGGAGGGGACAATCGAGATTGGTATTCAGTAATCTCTCTGCCATACTTCCCAAAAACAGCGAAGCTGCAGCAGTTCTTCCCTTGGCACCGATGACAATTCCATCTGGCTTGATTTCCGTTGCAAGATCACGGATATCGCTCGAAAGATCCTCATTCACATCCAGGGAATAAACCGGAGTTACCTGGACGTCCTTCATGTCGACCTTACTGATGAGTTTATTGAAATCCTTTTCTGCGTTTTTGCGCATTATCTCTGCAAATTCCTCATAGGTCTTCCCTGTATAATGATAGCCTGCCGGGACGGAGTATACATTCTGGCAGTAGACTTCAATCGGCTGGGTGCGGTGCTGGCTCAATTCCACTACTGTTTCCAGCGCCAGTTTTGAATACTTTGAAAAGTCAACCGGTACGAGGATTTTACGGACACTGGGGGTGGCTCCCTCAGGTATGATGAGCAGATTACAGCTGGCGCGTCTGGCTAAACGCTGAGCCAGAATTCCTGTGCCCTGCATGGTCTTTTTCTGACCAATAATTATTAAGTCGGCATTGCCCCGGATAGCCATGTCCAGGAGGGAGGCAACACTGCCTTCTTTAACATTGTATTCAAATTTGATTTCCCGGTCGATCCGGAAGTATTTGGCAACCTTATCCTTTATCTTCGCGGTGCGTTCTGCAACCAGTCGTTCCGACATATCCGGAAATTCAAGTTTCACGTCTGCCGGTATTTTCTCCCCGCGTACAATGTGCCAGAACTGGACCCGCTGCACAAAGCCGCGTCGCGCGATGAATGCCGAAAATTCGATAAGTGTCTTATCCATCTCCGACATATCCAGCCCTACAATAATATCTTTAATTGGCTCCATTATACTAACATTGGATTTTGATGCAAAAATAGAGCATTTCCCTCAAAATGAAACATTTACTTTGCTAAATACTTATTGTTTCCAGGCCGACAGGTAATCTGCCAGCATTTCGATCTGCTCCTTCGAATGGGTGGGAAAGTTGGCGATTCGGATGTGATCGGATTTATATTTTCCATAGCCGCTTCCAACGATAAAACCCCTGGATGACAGATAGCTGATCAATTCCGGACTCCCTGAATCGACATGTGCAACGGTGGTGGTACGTGAACGCTGTTCCGGATTGGTGACAAATGCCCTCAGGCGTGGGTGGTTTTCGTAGGTATGATAAAGCATCGCCGACTTGTATGCAGTCTCGCGCCGGATTTGATCCAGTCCCTTTTCCAGCATATCGCCGGCAACCCGCCCCAACAGATATATGCCCAGTACATTGGGTGTCTCCGGCGTCTGGTTTTTAACCGCTTTTTCAAGCATTGCTGAGATTGAGTGGTAGCTGCCTGTGATGGTTCCGCTTTCCTGCAGTTGGGCTGATTTTTCTATGCAACGGTCGTTGACTATCCAGACACCCAGTCCGGCAGGAAGTCCGAACGCCTTCTGAACACTGAAGTATGCTGTATCCACGTGGTTATAATTGATTTCCGCATCCGGTACGGAAGAAACGACATCCAGTGCGATCAGTTGATTGGGGAAGGCTTTCCTGATGCTTTCAACATCCTTTTCAGGTTGGCGGGCGCCGGTGCTTGTTTCGTTGTGTGTAATGGCGATAAGCTCGGTGGATTCTGGGATCAGTAATGATGACATTTCAACCACCGAGCCCTCAGCCGCTTCAGCGGAAAGGGCAGTACGCCCTAATTGCTGTGATATTTCATGAAAACGGGCGGAAAACGCGCCGTTAACCAGGTGAAAACTCTCCCGTTCCACGAGGTTCTGTATGATCCGTTCCCAGGCTTCCGTTGCGCTGGCGGTGAACAGGATCTTATAACCAGAAGGCAGATTCAGCAATGCGGAAATATTATCAACCGCTTCCGCATAGATGTTCTGGAATTTGGTGGAACGGTGTGAAATGGAAGGGATGTCTTCTCTTAAAGCTCTTCGCAGGTGTTCCTGAACGGTGAAGTAAAGTTGTGAGGGACCGGGGGTGAAATAAATCTTTGGCATAGGTCAAAATTAGTTAACCAAATTCATATTGAAATAACATAGCTGTAAATAATAGTGATTGTTTGGTAACGACCCCTTTACAGGGGGTTAATTCAATGATACTAGATTTGCAGGGTATGGTTAAGATGAAGGTGCTCCGGCAGGCACTGTTCCGTGCCGGAGTCCTTTTTTAAATCCGCTGAATTTGCCGGTATTTCAATAACAGATCAAGGCTGCTTCCGTCAAAATCAATATTATGATACACCTTCAGCAACCAGGTCCCGGCATCATCCACCGGCACATCCGGGGTGAGGTTATCCCGTAAGAAGTGGAGTGCTTTCATGAGTTGAAAGCCATCAAACCAGGCATAAAAATGCTTGTGATAGGCAGTGAGATCGGATGAATTCCGTCGTATCCGCTGAAAGTTTTCTTCAGCATTCATATATTCAAGTAATTGTTTATTTATTGAATTTAACTTATTAATATTCAGGACTTTGTTATAAATATTATTGAGCATATTCTTAATAATCATAATATTTTCCGGGGCATAGGTCGCGGGATCCCGCTTGCTTGCTATAAGGTCCTGGACTGCTCTGCCAGTACCAAATGGGACCCGATCGGATGACCGGGCTGAGGGGTAAACGGCGGTGGTATTGATTTCACCAAAACCCCGGGGGATGATCTTGTGCAGGAAATAGAAATCTTCACCCGCTTTACGCCTGTTCATTCCACCTGCTTTGGCATATGCCATAGGCCGCACTGCCATTGACGAACCTACCGTATGGTAAGCATAAGGTAATTTCAGCATGCGCTGGGCTTCGATGAAATACCGCAAGTGAAGCTCATAGGCTATGATGGCATCGCGTTGTAATCCGGATTCGGGAATGGCATGTTCAAACCAGATGGAAGCTCCGTGTATTTCAGGATGAAGGAGGAAATGTTTTTCAATCTCACTGACATAATTTGGTGAAACAAGGCAATCAGCATCCAGACCGATGATTACGCCTGTATCCGGATCCAAACGGCGTGCTGCCTCATCCATCAGTATTTTTCTCGCAAGTCCTACGCCGGCGTGTTTATGGGGCAGCTCCCTTAGGAGAAAATGGAGGGCTACGTTGTCCATGTGCTTCTCCTCATACCTGTTACGCAGGTGTTCCAGGTCGCGGTGATGGGCATCCCTGATAGCCTGTGGGCTGTTTTCGCTGTAATTCAGCAGCACCAGGATTTCGCTTGGGCGGTTGAATTCACAATCCAACAATGAATCGATCGTGTGCGCGATGTTCTCTTCCCGGTGAGCAGGGATGGTAAAGATCAGTTCCGGAGGTGTTTCAGGAGGCGGCAATAATGCCGGTCCGGCTGCATACCGTTCAAAATATATTTTCAGATCAGGGTGCAAGCCGTGAGATCTTCCAGGAATCTTTCGTTTGCGTGTAGAGGACCCGGTCATGAAGCCTGCTGGGGCGTCCCTGCCAGAACTCCATCAGAAATGGAGCCACATGATACCCGCCCCACTGGTTTGGAAGGGGAAGCACCTCAGCGTCACTGTATTTTTTCTCGAGAGCTTGTTGACGTTCCTCGAGGATCGACCGGTTTTTGATCGGTGTACTCTGAGGGGAGGTCCATGCACCAATCTGACTCGCTTTTGGCCGGCTTTTGAAATAGGCTTCGCTTACTTCACGGGGCACTTTTGTAGCGGTTCCCTGTATTCTGACCTGTCGTTCTAGTTCCGGCCAGAAAAATGTGAGGGAGACGACGGCATTATTCTCCATATCCCTGCCCTTGGAGCTTTGATAATTTGTATAGAACACGAGCCCATTATTCTCGATTCCTTTCAGAAGAACGACCCTTCCTGAGGGGAACCCATTTTCACTGACTGTAGAAAGTGTCATGGCATTGGGTTCCATGATTTCAGAGGCGAGGGCCTCTTCGAACCATTGGGAAAACTGACGGATCGGATCCTTGTCAACATGGGACTCGTCGAGAATTTTTTTTGAATATTCCTTCCTTAGGTCGGCAATCGAAGATTTCATGGCGTTATTTTTTCTACTCAAATATACCGATAAATTTTCCTTTCAGTGGTGGATTTACTAAGATTGATACCATGAAATTAAGCATTGAACTTGAGAGTGAAAGTTCACCCCAATGGGTGGAAACGGTCATATCCGATTTTGATAATTTCCTTTTGGACCATGCACACTGTGAACGAAAAGCAAGTGCAATGGCCATGAGCCTGGTGGCAAAATATCCCGACAGGCTTGAGATAATCCCGGAACTGATCGACACGGCAGTTGAGGAACTGGAACATTTCAGGTCGGTCTATGAGATCATGGAATCCCGGGGCTTGTCACTTCCCCACGAAATTCCGGGAGATCCCTATGTGAAAGCATTGGTTGACTTTTGCCGGAGCGGGAGGGAAGAGCGATTTCTTGACAGACTGCTGGTGGCTTCGGTGGTGGAATGCAGGGGAGCTGAAAGGTTCCGTTTGATCTATGAAGCGCTTCCGGAGGGTGATCTAAAGAAATTCTACCATGATTTATGGGCTTCCGAAGCGAAGCACGGCCATATTTTTGTAAAAATGGCTCTTAATTATTTTGATGAAAAGGAGGTTTATAGTAGGTTGAAGGAAATAAACCACCAGGAATCGCTGATTCTGGCCGAATTACCACTCAAAGCTGCCTTACACTGATATGGATTATTTCAAGTTCAATAATGAAGTTCCACCGCAAAAAGGATCCCTTTTGATCTCGGAGCCTTTTCTGCCGGATCCTAATTTTGAACGGACGGTCATACTGTTATGCGAACATAATGAAGACGGCTCCTTTGGCTTCGTATTGAATAAACCTTCCCAGGTAAAAGTGAGTGAGATCATGGAAGATCTTGACATGATTGAAACACCGGTGTATGTGGGTGGTCCGGTTCAGCAGAATACATTGCATTTTGTTCACCGGTCGGACAAGATTGAAGGTGGCACGGAGATATCCCCGGGCCTGTTCTGGGGAGGAAATTTTGATCAACTCACCTTTCTGGGGCAGGAAGGATTGATAGATATTAACAATTTTCGATTTTTTGCAGGTTATTCCGGCTGGTCGGAAGGACAGCTCGAAGAAGAGCTAACCGCCAACTCCTGGATCGTCACTCCTCCGGTAAGTCCGGAGCTTATCTTTGACTCCGACGTGAACAGTTTATGGAAAACTGTGTTAAAACAGCTGGGAGGCCGTTTTTATGTATATTCAAATTATCCCACCGACCCAAGACTTAATTGAATGATTTTAGTATTTTTACAGTTATAGAGGTGTAATAAAATGTTATGGCGCAGGATAAGGATTTAGAAGAGAAAGAAGTGCGGGCCGCGTTGGATGGAGCCGATCAGACAAACGGCACACCAAAGTCCACTACAGAGACAGAAGAAAAGCCTCTGGATGAAAAGCCTGTGCCTTCTGAGGACACAAAAGCACCTATAGATAAATCTGACCCTGTTGCAACAACCGATTCTCCGGAAACGGAAGAAGTTGTTGAGGAATCGCCTGTTTCTGAAGATAAAATTGAAGTCACAGGTGATGAGGCCGAACAGTCGGAGGCTGAAACTGCTGAAGTTACCAATGAAGATATTACAGCCAACGAAGCCGAAGAAGATGCATCGAAGAACGAAGGCCAGGGGGCTCACCAAGATGAACCTTCTGCAGGTGTTGTTGCTGAAAAGCCTGAATCTTCCGGGGATAACGAAAAAACAAAAACTGAGCTGGAGTCTGAACATGATCTGAAGGAAAAGGATGATGATGAAGACCATGAGGATGAAGATATTGATTACAGTGTCTACTCGAGGAAGGAACTCGTTGAAGTAATCAAAGAGCTGGCGAAGGCGGATAATGTGATTCAGGCGGAGAAGAAAGCACGCGAGATCAAGCATTTCTTTGATGAGTTCAGGGCGCATGAGCGGCAGGAAGCACTCGACAGGTTTATTGCTGAAGGCGGGGAAGAAGGAGATTTTTCCTATCGGCCGGATGAATTAACACTTCGTTTCGATGCGAATTATCAGCTGATCCGTGACAGAAAACACGACTACACGAAGAACAGGGAGCGTCAGAAAGACGAAAACCTGAAGAAGAAGGAAGATATACTGGAGCGGCTTCGTGAGTTCGTCGACTCTGAAGAAACAAACATTAGTTTCGACACATTTAAGAAATTCCAGGAGGAATGGAAAAACGTCGGACCGGTGCCGGGTTCATATGCTCGTACGATGTGGGCAAATTATAATGCTTTGATCGACCGGTTCTATGATAACCGGAGTATTTATTATGAGCTGAAGGAGCTCGACCGGAGGAAAAACCTTGAGTCTAAGCTTGAGCTTTGTGATAAGGCAGAAGCGCTGTTAGATAGGAATCAGATTTCTGATGCGGTTAAGGAGCTGAATGAACTTCATCACGAATTCAAGCACATTGGCCCCGTCCCGAAGGATGAGCAGGAACCGCTTTGGCATCGTTTCAAGGCCGCTTCTGATGCGGTATATGAACGCAGAAAGGAATTTGTCGATAAGCTGAAGGGTGAGCTTGAGGCGAATCTCGCGGTTAAAGCTGCGCTGGCAGACGAGGTAGAGGCATTTGAGAAATTTGATTCCGACCGGATCAAGGCCTGGAATGAAAAGACCAAAGAAATTCTTGCGATACAAAAGAAATGGGAGAATACAGGCGGATTGCCGCGTGCCCAGGCTAAAGAGGTGAATAAGAAATTCTGGTCGGCATTCAAGACATTTTTCAGCAATAAAAATCATTTCTTCAAGAAACTGGATGCGGAACGTGAGGCCAACCTGGAGAAAAAGCAGGCTATGGTACAACAAGCCCTCGCACTGAAGGATAGTGAGGATTTTCAGGATACAGCAGAGAAGCTTAAGGAATTACAGCGCCAATGGCGTGAGATAGGCCCGGTGCCGGGAAAATTCCGTGAGTCTGTTTATAAGGAATTCAAGGAAGCATGTGATGCATTTTTTGAAAGGAAGCGGGCTTCGCGTGATGACGCCTCCAAGGAATACGTAGAGAACCTGGAAAAGAAGAAGGAGATTTGCAAGAAGATCCAGGAATTGGCAAAGGGCGATGGCGATCACGTCGAGAAGTTCAAGAAGTACCAGGAAGAGTATAATGAAACCGGCTTCGTTCCGAAAAAGGATATTAGTAAGATTCGGGATATGTATACGAAGGCGGTTGATACCTACATCAAGAGCCTGGAGACCCTCGATGAGGATCAGAAGGAAAAGCTTCGTATTGAAAACGAAGTAAGTGACATTCTTCACAGTCCGAACGCCGATCAAAAGCTCTACCGCAAGGAACAGTCCCTGCGTAAGCAGATCAGTTCCATAGAGAACGATATAGCGGTCTGGAAGAATAATCTGGAGTTTTTTGCCGACAGCAAGAAGGCCAATAAGCTGAAGGATGAGTTCCAGTCAAAGATTGATTCCGCCGCTGATGAGCTTCAGCACCTGAAAAAACAGTTGCGTATTATTCGTACGGCCGGGTAAATCCCTTATCATTATCTACACATGGAGCGTACCTTTCCCGAAGGGACTCCTTCGGAGCGGCACGCCTTCTTTTTAACATTGTCATTTTCTACACATGGAGCGTACCGTTGGCACGCCCAATGCCTGATCGTGGGTTCCCATATCCAGGTCGTAGGTTCCTACCTACGACCTAATGATCTGCATTGCAGTGTCGTAGAAGGGATTCTACGACCAGAATTTAGGGTACCGCCGGTCTTTATCCATCGTCATCCCTGCCTTCCGGCAGGCAGGCTGAGCTTGTCCCAAAGGGACCCCTTTGGGGTCTCAGGATCCCCTGATTCATTGCACAAAAAAGATTCCCACCTCTGCTCTACCCAGGGTTATTCACGATTTCAATTAAAAATTTCAGACTTTACTGTCAAAATTGAAAAATATTGCAAAAATTGCCATTTCGCTTTAACCACTATTCGAAAAACCTTAATTGTCCCAATATCCAATCAACCAAAATTCATGAAGAGACTTAATTTACTGGAAGAAACACGGTACGAAAAGCTGCCGGTCACGGTATTTGAAAATAAGGAAATTGCCTCAAGAAAAGTTGCGGAACGCATTGCCGCGATCATCCGCAGGAAGCAGGAAGCCGGGGAGATGGCAGTTCTCGGACTTGCAACGGGAGCAACGCCTATCGGCGTGTATGAAGAGCTGGTCCGCATGCATAAGGAGGAAGGGCTGAGTTTTCAGAATGTGATCACCTTCAACCTGGATGAGTATTATCCGATGAAGCCGAAATCGGTGCAAAGTTATGTCTACTTCATGAAGGAACACCTTTTTGATCATGTAGATATCAAAAAGGAGAATATCAACATCCCGGATGGAACCCTGCCGAAAGACGAGATCCATGACTACTGCCTGCGCTATGAACAGAAGATCACGGATGCGGGGGGACTGGATTTCCAGGTGCTTGGTATTGGTCGGACCGGTCACATAGGGTTTAACGAACCTGGTTCCGCTCCGAATTCAGGAACACGCCTGGTAACATTGGATGATCTCACCCGACGGGATGCATCGCGCGACTTTGGTGGAAAGGAAAATGTGCCCACCAAGGCGATTACCATGGGTATTGGTACGATATTCAAGGCCCGTGAGATTGTTCTAATGGCGTGGAGTGGTAAGAAGGCACCCATCATCAAAAAGGCGGTTGAGGGCAGTATGTCAAGCGATGTACCGGCCACTTTCCTGCAAAATTCGGAGAATGTGGAATTCGTGCTTGACAAGGATGCGGCTTCGGAACTTACCCGTTTCGACACGCCATGGCTGGTGAAGGACTGTCAGTGGGAGCCCGCGCTTGTGAAGAAGGCGGTGATCTGGTTATCAAAGACCGTGAATAAGCCCATCCTGAAGCTTACTGACGAAGATTATAACAATCATGGCATGGCGCAGCTGGCGGTTGATCAGGGACCGGCCTATGATATTAACATCCATATTTTCAATAAGATCCAGCATACAATTACCGGCTGGCCGGGTGGTAAGCCGAATGCCGATGATTCACAGCGGCCGGAGCGGGCAGAGCCTGCCAAGAAGCGTGTCATTATATTCTCACCCCATCCTGACGATGATGTGATCTCCATGGGAGGGACATTTATCCGCCTGGTCGACCAGGGGCATGACGTTCATGTGGCGTACCAGACATCGGGGAATACGGCGATCTGGGATCATGATGTGTTACGGTATGTGGAATTTACCATTGATTTCAAGGAAAGCATTGGAGAGGATACTACCAGGTTACGTGAGACCTATGAGCGGATGCGTGTCTTCCTGGAGACAAAGGAGCCTAATCAGCTGGACCTGAAGGAGATCCTGGATGTGAAAGGATTTATCCGAAAAAGCGAAGCCATCGCGGGCGCCCGATATGCGGGACTGGAGGACGACCATATCCATTTTCAGAATTTGCCGTTCTATGAACGTGGTAAGACGGAGAAAAACCCGGACACGGAAGACGATATTGTGCTCACCATGGAATTACTTCAGAAAGTGAAGCCGCACCAGGTATTTGCCGCGGGCGATTTTGCCGATCCTCATGGTACGCATATCAAGTGTTTCAATATTGTGCATGAGGCATTGGTTCGATTACGGAAAACCGAAAAGTGGACGAAGGATTGCTGGTTATGGCTTTACAGAGGGGCATGGCATGAATTTGAAACGCATGAGATTGAGATGGCCGTTCCGTTGTCGCCCCAGGAAGTGGAGCGTAAGCGCATGGCGATCTTCCAGCATCAGTCACAAAAGGATACGCCTGTATTCCCGGGTGAAGACCAGCGTGAATTCTGGGTACGTGCCGAGGAACGGAATCGTGAAACCGCATTGAATTATCACGACCTGGGTCTGGCGGAATATGAGGCGATGGAAGCGTTTGTGCGCTGGAAGTTCGACTAGAGTGCTCAATTAAAAACTTTTTGCAAAAATTTCGGGTAAGCGCTTGGAATTAATTCAGGCAACTCTATTTTTGCATCTCCATTTACAAATCGGATCTGATCCGGTTGTAAATTGCCTCCTTAGCTCAGCTGGTAGAGCAACTGACTTGTAATCAGTAGGTCGCTGGTTCGATCCCGGCAGGGGGCTCGCAAAAACAGTTTGGGTTTGAGGATACCGGATACGGTAGACTAAAACCCAAATTTTTTTTGCCCCTGTATCCCGTATCCCGTATCCTACTTTGATCTGGATACAGTATTCTCACACTCAAATTGTTTATACCTGTATCCTGTATCCCGTATCCTTCACTTTCCCGGATACGGTATACTTGAACCCAAATTTTTTTGCCCCTGTATCCCGTATGCTACATATAACCGGATACGGTATACTTGAACCCAAATTTTTTTGCCCCTGCTTTGCCCGCCGGAGCCCAAAGGCGTAGGAGGGTATCCTGCTCCTGTATCCTTCTCTTGACCTGGACACAGTAGAATCACACTCAAATTGTTTATACCTGTATCCTGTATCCCGTATCCTGTTCCTACTTTACCTGGATACAGTAGCATCGATTATGGCCATTTAATTCAGCACAATTTGTATCGGGGCTTTACATGTATACACTTTTATTTATACTTTTAATTAAAGTCGGAACTTACCTATGAAACATACCTTTACCCTCCTCATCTTCACTTTATTAATTGGTTTTTCAATCACCTCGGAAGCGCAGCGGAAAAGATCCGTTGAAACTTCCCCAAAACCATATGACAGCGAACTGTTTGACAACCTGAAATTCCGGAATATCGGACCGGCATTTATGTCGGGCCGGATTGCAGATCTGGCGATTGATCCTACGAATGAAAGTGTCTGGTATGTCGCCGTCGGTTCAGGCGGAGTATGGAAAACCGTCAACGCAGGGACTACCTTCAAACCTGTTTTTGATGATCAGCCCGTCTATTCCATCGGTTGTGTAACAATCGATCCGAATAATCCCTATACCATTTGGGTAGGAACAGGTGAGAATGTTGGAGGACGCCATGCCGGATTCGGCGACGGCGTGTACCGAAGTACAGACGGAGGTGCTTCATGGACAAACATGGGCCTGAAAGACTCGGAACATATCTCAAAGATCATAGTACATCCTGATGATTCAGATGTTATCATGGTAGCGTCCCAGGGACCGCTCTGGAGTCCTGGGGGCGACAGGGGTTTCTTCAAATCGACAGATGGAGGCAATACATGGACAAAAACACTCGGCGATGAATTCTATACAGGAGTCACGGATATGGTGATCGACCCTCGTGATCCCAACCGTGTGTATGCGGTAACCTGGGAACATCATCGCACTGTAGCTGCCTGGATGGGAGGGGGAAAGAAGTCAAGACTTTACCTGAGTGAAGACGGGGGTGATACCTGGACGCAGCTGAAAACGGGCCTGCCCGAAGGTAACTGGGGAAAAACCGGATTGGCCATCTCGCCGATCAATCCTGATGTTCTTTACGCTGCGATTGAGCTCGACCGCACCAAAGGAGGCGTGTGGCGGTCAGCCGACAGAGGCGGCAGCTGGACAAAAATGTCTGATGCTGTAGCTGGTGCGACAGGTCCGCATTATTATCAGGAAATCTATGCTTCACCGCATAAATTCGACCGTCTTTACATGATGAATAACACGTTGATGAAATCGGAAGACGGCGGCAAGACGTTTGAAAATATGGATGAAACCGCTAAGCATGGCGATAATCATGCCGTAGCGTTTAAAATTTCTGATCCGAATTATCTGCTGGTGGGCACTGATGGCGGAGTGTATGAAAGCTTCGACCTGGGCGCTTCCTGGAGATACATGGAAAACTTGCCGGTAACGCAGTTCTACAAGGTTGCCGTTGACGATGCGGAGCCTTTTTATAATGTTTACGGGGGAACACAGGACAACAGCACGCAGGGCGGTCCCTCAAGGACCGACAACCATCACGGCATCCGGAATGCCGACTGGAAGGTGGTACTTGACTGGGACGGACATCAGCCCGCAACAGAACCCGGCAATCCCAATATCATGTACGGTCAGCGCCAGCAGGGAACGCTTTCACGAATGGATCTTGCCACCGGGGAAGTGATTGATATCATGCCACAACCTGGTCCCGATGAGGACTTTGAGCGCTATAACTGGGATGCGCCCATACTGGTTTCACCCCATGATCCGGCAACAATCTACCATGGATCACAGCGCCTCTGGAAGTCTTCCAATCGCGGCGACAGCTGGACCTCGCTCTCCGGTGATCTTACCCGTAACCAGGAACGTCTCGCACTCCCGATCATGGGCCGTACGCAAAGCTGGGATTCACCATGGGATGTGGGTGCCATGTCAAATTTCAATACCATCACATCATAGCCGTTTCTCCCGTGAATGAAAAGGTAATCTTCATCGGGACGGACGATGGATTGATCCAGGTTACAGAAAATGAAGGTCAGAGTTGGAAAAAAATTGAAGTAAGTGCGCTGGGTGTCCCTGCACGTTCCTATGTGAATGATATTAAGGCTGATCTTTTCGACGAGAGCACTATGTATGTCGCCCTCGATAATCATAAGGAAGGGGATTTTAAACCATATTTGCTGAAGAGTACGGATAACGGTTCCAGCTGGACGAGGATTGATAACGGGCTGGGGGAGAAGAACCTGGTCTGGAGGATCGTACAGGATCATGTTGATAAAGACCTGATGTTTGCAGCGACCGAATTTGGCGTTTATGTAACCTTCGATGGCGGTGGAAGCTGGACAAAGCTGAAGTCGGGCATACCGACAATATCATTCCGGGATCTTGCGATTCAGCGAAGAGAGAATGACCTGGTCGCGGCTTCGTTCGGAAGAGGTTTTTATATTCTCGATGATTATTCAGCATTGAGAAATATAAGCCGCGAACAGCTCGATGCGGAAGCCGTGTTATTTGAACCCAGGAAGGCCTGGTGGTATATCGAACGCTCGATCATGGATTTTGAGAATGCAAGAGGATCACAGGGCACGCAGCTCTACCTCGCGCCTAATCCCGATTTTGGCGCTGTATTCACCTATTACCTCAAGGATGGGATTGAAAGCCTGAAAAAGGAGCGTCAGACCGGTGAAAAAGATGTTACTGGAAATATTCCATTTCCTGGTTGGGCAGCACTGGAAGATGAGACACGGGAGATTGAACCTTTCATCTATATTGAGATCAGGGATCAGGAAGGTCATCTGATCAACCGCCTCAAGGCAGAGAATAAAAAGGGCTTCAATCGTGTGGCCTGGAATCTTCGGGTGGGAGGGAATGCAGCGCTTACCCTCGAAGGTGACCAGGATGAGATTCAGGGACTACTCTGTGCACCAGGAACCTATACGGCAACCCTGAATAAATACGAAAAAGGTAAGTTCACTCAGCTGGCGGGGCCGGTCAATGTTCTCGTTGAGCCGATGATGAAAGGTACCCTGGAAGGCAGTCCGATGGAAGAGGTTGTTGCGTTCTGGAGAACTTATGAGGAAATGAACCGCGATCTGGGCGCCCTAGGCATATCGCTTCAAAATGAGCAGAAAAAGATTGATAAAATAGGAATGGCTGCCTTGAAGGCTGATGTCGATAATGCTTTACTTGAAGAGATCGAACAAGTAAGGGATCAGTTAAATGAGCTCGACTCCGAGTTCAATGGAAATGCGGCGAAAAATCAGATCGGGGAGCGAAATAAACCCTTGCTGAGTGAACGGGCGTTTGCCTTGTCACGTGGGATCACAACATCAACATACGGTCCTACGGAAACGCATAAGCAGACGATGAAGATCATCACAGATCAGATGAATGCCATGGAAGGTCGGCTGAATTCGATTAAAGCCAGAGTGAGGGAGATAAGTGAAAAGGTTGTCGCTGCCGGCGGCTCACGTGTGGAAGGAATGGATTGATTGATTGATGGGCTTTAATCTATTTGGTATAGCAAAATCCAGAGGCATAACTTCCTGACGCTCATCTGTTCAAATACGTTTCGTGCACTTACTAGTATACTTGAACCCAAATTTTTTTGCCCCTGCTTTGCCCGCCGGAGCCCAAAGGCGTAGGAGGGTATCCTGCTCCCTGTCTGCCTGCCGTATCCGCCTGAGGCGGAGAAGGTAGGTATCCTTCACTTTAACTGGATACAGTAGATGCACACCCTTATTGTTTTACACCTGTTCCTGTATCCTGTTCCTACTTTTACCTGGATACAGTAGCATCGAATTGTTTTTGTTTTTACCTGTCTGTCCTCCGTATCCGCCTGAGGCGGAGAAGAGAGGTATGCTTCTCTTGAAGCACCTTCCTGGTTTAATTGAAGTTTATCCTTAATACCCGATGATTATTGGATTACCGCCGATGGTTCACCAAGTGCGAGCGTAACTGCCGGCCAGTATTTTTATACCATTAACCTGAAAGAGGGATGGCAAATCACTGCATCCCCTACGTATGCCTACAATCACAATGGGTCTGATGGAAATAAGTTTACGTTCCCTATCGGAACCGGAGTTCAGAAAGTCCTCAGGGCTGGTAAAATACCCCTGCGTCTGGGCGTTCAATATTGGTATTATCTTGCAGCCCCGGATGCTTTCGGACCTGCGCATCAACTACGGTTCACCGTAGCGCCTGTGATTCCGTTGCTATGGTGACAGTGCATCAAATAGACTAAAGTATAGATTATTAAAGCCCTTTTGCGTTTAGGCATTTCAGCAACTTTTACAATGAAATATTTTTTATTATTGAGTTTACTTATCTAATATCTCGTCTTAAAGGAAATCCCATGAAATCACAATTCAATTACTCTCTCTGTTTCGTGTTTGGTTTGATATTTTTATTTAGTGGTTGTAATAAAAATTCAGAAGAACGCTCAGAAGACAAAAAATCAGACCAGGCTATCAACCTGGATGAATTTACGTCGATGCAAATGACCGGGATTGAACAAGTTTCAATTGAGGTGGATCTGGAGGGTGCGGTGCAACGCTTATCAAAGGCAGTAACTTTCCCGACAATCTCGAATCAGGACAGAAATGAGTTTGACAGCAAAGCATTTACCGATTACCATAAGTTTTTAGAACAAGCTTACCCACTGGTACACAAGACGCTGAAAAAAGAGGTCCTCGGTGACCCCCGGCCTTATAGCCTGCTATTTACCTGGGAAGGAAAAGACCCAGGTTTACAGCCTGCACTTTTTTATGCACATCAGGATGTCGTGCCTGTGCCGGAAGATTCCAGAGATCAATGGGAAGTCGATCCTTTTGCCGGAACTGTAAAAGATGGGTATATCTGGGGTCGTGGTGTGTTGGATGATAAAAATCAAATCCATGCCATTTTAGAAGCTGCCGAAATGAAAATTAAAGAAGGCTGGCAGCCATCGCGAACCATCTATTTTGTATTTGGCCAGGACGAAGAAGTAGGAGGGCCGGAAGGTGCTAAACATATTGCGGATGTACTCGAGCAACGAGGTATTAAACGCTTTGCGTATGTGATGGACGAATCCGCGCCATTAGCACCTGGTATTTTTCCAGGAATTGAAGGGAATACAGCGCTTATAGGTATTGCTCAAAAGGGCTTCATTAGTCTTGAATTGAAAATGGAAGGGGTTGGCGGACATTCGTCTCAGCCACCGGCAGAAACGAATATTGGAATTTTGGCCAAGGCCATTACCAAACTGGAAGCGGCGCAGTTTCCTTATAAAATTCACCCGGCTGTCCGTTCACAATACCGTTATATGGGTCCGGAATTACCAGAAGAGCAACAGCCATTGTACGCTGCCGTTGCCTTTGGTGAAGATGATGAGATTACTCCGATGGAACAGAAATTTATCGATGTGATGTCGCAAAATCAGGTAACAAGGGCCATGTTGCATACAACCATTGCCGTTTCTATGTTTAATGCAGGAGTTAAGGACAATGTATTGCCTCCTGCAGCTACGGCGGTAGTGAATTTCCGTCCTATGCCGGGCGATACTCCTGAAGTGATTATCCAACACGTAAAAGATGCCATCCAGGACGATCGGATTACGGTAAAGGATATTTCTGCTTCTACGCCTGCGACCAACATTGCTGAGGTTGGGAATCCCTCTTATAATATGCTGGAAAAAACCATTCGCCAAATCTGGGGAAATGACCTCATGGTCTCTCCATTCTTTGTGATTGGTGGATCAGACTCCAAGCATTTTCAGGCACGCCCGTTTGCTCCGGATGTATATACCATTACTGCTTTGCAACTGGAAAACACCAAAGAATTTGAAGGTTTTCATGGGGTAAATGAGCGCATACTGGTTGATGAGTATGGTAAGTCTATTGGTTTCTTTTACCAAATATTTGATAATCTGGAGGAATTGAAATGAGAGAAAATGTATCTACTTTCAAGAAAAAAATTGAAATGACTTTAGCTTACATTTGCACCAATGTTAAAATCCTTTTTGTGGCTTATTGCCTTAACCCTCATGCCGATAACCGGGGTATGGGCACAACAATTCGCAGGAGATAATCAATGGGTAGCTCCCCACGGTGTTGTGACGTTAGTTGGAACCGTAGGTCAGGATTACTCTCAATTTTATCTGGTCGGTGCTATTATTCCGAACTGGGAGTTGAATATACAGTTAACTCATTATTACGATGATCCAAGGACGAATTCCGATTCGTATACATCACCTTCGATTTATCTGAAACATAGAATTACACAAAATGAAGCCGAAACAGCCGGATACGCATTTCTGGCCGGAGTTGGTCTCTTTCCTCAGCACTTGGACCAGGGAGAGGTCACGAGCAGCTTTCGATCCTGGTGGGCTATGGGGGTGGCGACATATGCATTTGCCAATAATACTATATTGTGGGATATTCTCCCGGGCGCCACGGTGAATTTGAATCATAAACAATCAGGGAATACAAAGTGGGGCTTTACCTATAGCTCCAGGCTGGCCATTTATAAAATCATTCCACAGTCGGCCATTGTGAGTGAAATATTCGGAACGGCAGGGGGAGCTTATTCTCCACTGAGTTACCGGGCGGGCATCCGATGGGAACATACGAATTTGATTGTTGCTGGCACCTATAGCAGGGCCTTCAATAAATCATATGGGGCAGGCTTCGAGATTGGTATACTGTTTTTAACCGAACCGCTCTTCGGACCTAATCGAAAAAATAAATGATATTATGAAGGGCATACATTCCCTTTTCAAGAGGAATGAACTTCTTTGACTGATTCCAGGTAAAAGTCTGATAACTTAGCTGCAATTATTCACTCAATGAATTCTGAATCGACGCCGATACGTATACCAACGGAGCATTCCAGTTGATAGCTACCTCATTGGTTGAATAACTGCATTCAATGTCTGCAAAGGCCATTGCAGGATGGTGATCGGGATATTGATCCTTGCCGCAATCCTGCTCCATATTATTTGGGTTCGGACCGCCGGCGAGCATTCCTGGAATGGGTTCGGCGATGTCATCCGAGGCAGACGGGCGGTGATGAACATTCATGGGGTAAACGTTTCCGAATCCGGTGACGAAGCAATATCCTGTAGCGTTTCTTCCAAGAACATAATCGAGTCCGGAAGATGCCGCTGTTAAATATTCTTCATTTCCTGTGAGGTCATAAGCGGCAATTAAAACCATGCCCTGGTTCAGGATATCCGAATTGCTGCCCCACCGGTAGGAGTTTAACGTGATGTGAACAGGAGAGGCATTGTATGCATCCATCTGTTGATCTGCAAGTTTTTGTAATTGGGCAGATGCCAATGCTTTCAGTTCATCACTGGCCTTATCGCTTGTCACCAAAGTGATCAGGCCAAGCGTTTCGACATTCGGCCAGGCAGGGACTCCGAAGTCCCCGTATTCCTCTATTTGGATGCTATCGGCATAGGTTTGATCTCCCGTTGCCAGGTACAGCTCGGTTGCTGCCCAAAAGAATTCATCCTTCACTTGTACGTTCCCGTATTCCCCAGTGTTCACGGCAGGGCCATCCGGACCGCTTTCCTTCGGGTTTTTGAAAATCTCGTTCGGATGCTGTATTGCCCATTCCCAGGCCTTTTCAGCTTGAAGCAATGCCGAATTGCTGAATTCGGGGTCATAATCGGCGTATACCACTGAAGCCTTTGCCATAACGGCTGCAAAATCCAGAGTGGCGGCCGTGCTTTTTGCCGTGACATATCGTTTCGACTGTGCTTCTTCGGGTTTCACAAATCCCTCAAAGTTAGCGGTCGTATTTTTATGGTAAACCCCGCCATCATCAGGGTCCTGCATCGAGCGCATCCATTCCAGGTTCCACCGAACCTCATCGAGAATGTCCGGTACATCATTGCCGCTTTCCGGAATATTCCATGTTAATCCGCTTAACAAAGCTTTATTCCTGAGGAATGCCTGCATCAGTGTCCAGGTCGTAATCCCGGAATTGACAATGTATTTATTGTAATCCCCTGCATCATACCAGCCGTATGGTGTGGATATGACCGATCCGGCAGGCTTCTCGTTACTTGCCGCTGTAGCATGAATATAGGAGAGGGTATCGGGGTGTGCTGCAGGCCGTTGGTATGGTCCGGCAAACTGTTCATCCAGGGAAGTGGAAGCACGGTTAAAATAGTAATATTTGGCTGAGGCCTTAACAAGTTCGGTATAGGCATCCGGTGAAATAACAACATCAACAGGAGCGGCGCTGCCCGATTTAAGAATATAATTCCCGGCTTCCCGGACAGAGGAGAAATCTGCCAGTCTTACACGCTGACCGGAATCTTCCCATTCCTTTTCGTCCGACAGCTTGCCTGAAAGAACCTCTTGTCCGGAGGCTGTTTCAATGGTGAAATCATCGCCGTCAGCATCAATCACCATCGCGGGTTTTGTCGATTCTGGCAGGAATCCAACCTGGTTGATGTGTATGACAGCGGAGGCGGCGGCTTCTGATGGAGGTTGATTTGAACAACTGGTGATGCCCGATAAAAAAGTAAATCCAGCGAATAACAGAATGATCAATTTCTTCATTTGGTTGATTTTGTTTGCTCTACAAGATAGTAGATTGATGGTGATTTTAGAATTGTTCATTTCTTTATAAAATATTATGTATTTTACTCAAAAGGTTCATGCGCTAAATAAACCTATCCAATGACCTTAGTTAAGACAAAAATCGGCAGACGTTCCTTCCTCAAGGGGAGTGCACTGGCAGGAGGGGGCTTGATGATCAGCTTTAGCTGGCTGGCATCCTGTGCCAGGGTGACCGACGAAGCCGCCAAACCTGAAGAATGGTTCGATATCAATGCCTTCCTGAAAATTGGAAGTAACGGGACGGTGACGATTATTTCTCCCAACCCCGAGGGCGGACAAAATGTAAAAACCTCCATGCCCATGATCGTGGCTGAGGAACTGGACGTTGCCTGGGAAGATGTGATCGTCGAACAGGCTCCGCTGAATACCGAATTATATTCAAGGCAGTTTATTGGCGGCAGTCAGGCAATTCGCCGGGGATGGCCAGGCCTGCGAATGGCGGGTGCATCCGCACGGTTCATGCTCAGAAAGGCGGCATCCGAACAATGGAAGGTGCCTGTTGAGGAGGTTACAACCAACGCCGGAATGCTCCATCATGGGAACAGCGGAAAATCGGGAAGCTACGGAGAAATGGCAGCTCTTGCGGCAGAAATCACTGTTCCGGAAGAAGTGGAGCTCAAATCCATGGAGGACTTTAGGATTATCGGTCGCTCACAGAAAAATGTTGACGGCAAAAAAATCGTAACAGGGCAGCCGCTCTTCGGAATGGATTATTACAGGGAAGGCATGCTTTACGCGATGATTGTGCATCCTCCGGCGTTCGGACTGAAAATTGCATCAATCGATGACAGCGCTGTGAAGTCCATGCCGGGCATTCGTGATGTATTTACCATCAAGGTACTTGAAGATGATTTCAGAAGGGAATATTTTGATACGCTTTCTTTTCCGGAAGTTGCAGTAATAGTTGGCAATTCAACATGGGAAGTGATGAATGCAAAGAAGGAACTGAAGATCGAGTGTGAGCCCATTGAATCCCGTGAGGAAAAACGGAGTCGTTTCGGAAGTGAATATGCCCAGTTTGTTCCGTCCGGACTGGAAAGTTCGGAAGAACATTTGCGGCAGATGAAGGAACTTTCAGACAAACCCGCAAACCTCAGAAGAAAAGATGGTGATCCTGAAGCGGCGTTTCGGGGCGCAGCCAACGTCATAGAACGTTCCTATACCGCACCATTCCTCGCGCACAATTGCATGGAGCCTATGAACTTCTTTGCGGATGTAACACCCGAAAGGGCAGAGCTGGCAGGTCCCCTGCAAAAGCCTGAGCTTACCGAACTCACACTTTCGGAAAGGATCGGACTGCCGGTAGAAAAGATCAATATTGAAATGACACGGCTTGGGGGCGGATATGGAAGACGATCCTATGCACACTGGCTTATCGAGGCCGCGATTATTTCTCAAAAAATGAATGCCCCTGTAAAGCTTATCTACACACGTGAAGACGATATGACCTCAGGGATTTACCGACCTGCCTACTATGGAAAATTCAGGGCGGCATTCGATGAAAACAGGAATATGGTTGCCTATCATGTGAACATCGGGGGTATACCCCAAAGTCCGCTTTCACCGGATCGTTTCCCCGCGGGTGCCGTTGAGCACTATTTCGCAGAAGACTGGACCATCGGCAGCAATATAACTGTAGGCTCTTTCCGGGCACCACATTCCAATTTTATGGCCGCGTCTGAACAGTCATTTCTGGATGAAGTTGCCGAAGCGGCAGGGAAGGACCCTATAGATTTCCGACTGGAATTACTCGACTATGCCATCAGGAATCCCGTGGAAGACCAAACCAATGATTATGATCCGGAGCGTTATGCCGGGGTGTTGAAATTAGTAAGGGAAAAATCTGACTGGGATAATTCAAACGTTCCTAAAGGGGTTTCTGCTTACTTTTGCCATAATTCCTATGCGGCCCTTGTTTTTGAGATGACTGAAAAGAATGGAAAACCTGCGGTCGACCGGGTGGTTTGTGCAGTGGATTGCGGTATAGTCGTCAACCCGGATGCCGCTTCAAACCTGGTGGAAGGCGCCATCGTGGATGCGATTGGTAATGCGCTCTACGGATCCCTGGAATTCAAAGAAGGCGTCCCCTCGAAGAAGAATTTTGATACGTACCGGATGATACGTATGTCGGAAGCACCCAGGAAGATCGAGGTTTATTTCGTGGAAAATAATATTGATCCGACAGGGTTGGGTGAACCGGCGTTTCCGCCAGCCTTTGCAGCCCTTGCCAATGCGCTTTACCAGTCAATGGGAAAGAGATTTTATAAGCAGCCCTATGTGATTTGAAAATTCGTTTGACCCTGTTTTTTGGGAGACTGTGATTATAATATCCTTTCCTCAATCATAACTCCCAGATCGTCAATCAAAATCATAAATCTCTCTCCGGCTGAATTACGGTAAATTACCTCATAGAGAATTTCATTGCCCCGGTTCAGGATCACCCGGTTCATGATCTCACCTTTGCTCAGTATCATTTCCCGGATCTTCAGGGGAAGAAATCCCTCACGTAAATTTCGCCGGTATTCAATCAATTCGCCGGCAGGTGAAAACCTGGCAATGTACTCAAGATGTTCGCGGTAAAATACAACCTCGATGTACGCCTTGCTTATAAACCACTCGACATGTTTTGCCCCGGGGAACTTCAACTCAAAAGCATTCAAACAGTTTGAAGGCGGCGTATGCTTTGCCTGGAATATCGATTTCAGCGTATCTGACATAATAGCTTTTTGTTATTGGACGGAATAGCTTGAATTTGTAACACGGGTTATTTTAAATATTTTTTTGAGTATAGATAGAGCAAACGGGTCCGGGCTCTTTTCAATCTCATTTTACAGGCACTTTCGGTGATTCGCAATGCTTCCGACATCAGTTTTAACGGGATATCATCCAGGTATTTCATTTTGATCAGTGCGAGTTCCTCGGGGTGCAGTTCTTCCATAACGGTTTTGAGCCTTTCGTAGTCTATTTCATTCTCAACATCTTCGAGGTTATCCGGTATTTCCGACATTTCATGTTCCTTATTCCATTTCGGGTAATGACTACTTCGTTTATTCCTCAGATAATCGATACAGTGATTATAGGTAATGGAATAAATCCAGGTAGAAAACATAGCGGTGGCTTTGAATGAAACCAGATTCTCGAAAATCTTCACCATAATATCTTCGGCAAGGTCATTGGCAGTTTCACGATCCTTTACCAATGAATAGCATTTCCCTCTTACCTTATCGAAATACCGACTGTAAATTATGTCGTAATATCGATTGTTTTCACGACCTGCCCTGATCAGGTCAATGATATCTTTATCTGATAGTTTATCTTTTCCGGGGTCTTTCATATGGAACAAGGAATACTACTAAAAAATTAGGAATAAATTTCGTGTTACCTTCAACATTCTTGCCGTCACAATGCTATAAAGCAGGTCTGCTTTATGGACATAAGGTGATGAAATCTAATAGATTAATTATGACTGCTGTCATACCAGGTATGATGGTGTTTGCGGGATGTCAGGAAGTTCCGCAGGAACAAATAGAGAATACAATAGCTATTGTGGATAGTTTGGAACTGAAAGGAGCAAATGTCTTTGCACCGGAAAGTTTTCAGAAACTCCGCGATTCGCTGAACAATACCATTGCACAGGTAGAGATGGAAAAGGCAAAGTTTCTGGAAGACTATACTTCAGAGATAAAGCAGCTGGAGGGAGTTGCTTCATTCGCTGAAGAGGTGAACCTGGAGACAGCTGAAAAGAAAGAAGAGGTAAGGAATGAGGTATTAACGACTGTTGAAGAAGTCCGTTCTCTGCTTGAAGAAAATAATCAGATGATCCTCCAGGTTTCCCAGTCTTCAAATGTAATGAACCTGAATAACGATCTTGAAAGTCTGAACCAGGAGCAAATGGAACTTGATTCAACATTGAGTGAGACTGCCGAGTTGCTGAGCCAGGGTGAATTGCAGCTTTCTAAGGAAAGGGCAGTGTTGGCCAGGGACAAAGCAGTAACGCTTAATAATGTTATCAAGGAGAAATATGGTGCAAAAGTAATGATTCAATAAGATCGGTTTGCACTGAGTGTATTGTGAAAAGGCCGTCTGCGCAAGACGGCCTTTTTTTATTCTACTCTCCTGATGCCTGCTATGTAAAGGCCCTTCCCGAAGTTCCGATCAGGCGGCTCTCCTTGGGTTGATGTCGATTTTACTTCCTAAAAAGGCTGCCCATTTGTTTGCCAGGTTTTCATGAAACCGCTCATCATGCTGAGAGTCAATGGCAGCGTTGTAGATTTCAATATCCGTCGATTGATTACGTCCGCTAAACCGCAGGACAATACGCTGAGGGTCGGGAAGGATCATCCGCACAGATTGTACATTCATCAGGTAAATGGTCTCCTGTTTTATCTCGGTTTTATCAATTGACAAATATACGATGGATCGGTGTGCGGCGTCGTAGCCAATAATCCTGTCTCCCCATGCCTCCTTAACAGAAAAGTTGAGTCCGAGGCTTTTACCAGCCCGCTCAAGTTCACGTGTGACATTGAGCTGTCGTTTCCTGCCGAGGTAATAGAGGTAACAGAATGGTCCGAAGATCAAAACAGTAAATGTGATACTAAGGATAATTTCAGGTGTTTTCATTTGATTTAAGATAATTAACTGTGTTTGGCGCAGGTTTGATTAGAAATGATAATAAAAGGCTACCTGCGAATATGGTGAGGATCACTGCCAGCGATACCATAATATCAATCTGTACATAGTGCTCCAGTAAGATTTTTAACCCAATGAAGATCAGGATGAGTCCCAACCCGTATTTAAGAAGGTGAAACATCGACATCACCCCGGCCAGGGCGAAATACAGTGCCCTTAGTCCGAGTATAGCGAAAATGTTGGAGGTGTAAACAATGAATGGGTCTCTGCTGATACCCAGAACCGCAGGCACGGAGTCCAGCGCAAAAACGATATCGGTACTCTCAATAACAACCAGTACAATGAAAAGGGGCGTTATGAACAATTTACCTTGTCTGAGGATCAGGTACCTCGTTCCGCTGTAATTTTTCATTACCGGAAATATTCTGCGGGTAAGCTTCACAGCGAAATTGTTCTTTGGATCGGCCTTGAACTCTTTATTGCGCAGAAACTGAATTCCTGCGTAGATAATGATCAGACCCATTAAATAAAGGATGTATTCAAACCGTTCAATCAGTTCAATCCCAAGAAAAATAAATACGGCCCTCATCACAATGGACCCGATGATGCCCCAGAACAATACTCCGTGCTGTAATTTATCAGGAACGCGGTAATAGGAGAAAATGATCATGAACACGAACAGATTGTCTATGCTCAAGGACTTTTCGATGAGGTAGGCAGTCGTGAATTCAATCGCTTTTACTGTACCCATCTGGTAATAGATGAGAAGGTTGAAAGCCAGTGAAACGATTATCCAGCCTGCCGTTTCAAGGAGTGCGTATTTGAGGGTTACAGTCCTGTTTTTCCGGTACACAACAAACAGGTCGATGATTAACAGAAAAGTGATCAGTCCGAAGAAAAACAGCCACCAATATATACCCGTATCTTTCATATGCTGAAGTATTAGACGGAGGATACATAAAAAGTCACTTAAAGAATTAATGTGACCAGTTAGGGTGCTTTGCGTCAAACTGATATCGCGGCCAGTTTATTTATAGCTGTGATGCAGACTTCATCTATAATCGAATAAATGTCGGAACTCTACAATTTTCTAACGATACCTTTTTTGCTTGCAATGTTTCTTGCGCTGAATATGGGGGCGAGCGGAACTTCTCCGTCGTTTTCAGCGGCCTATGGTGCAAATGTCATTAAAAGATCTATGATTCCAGGCCTATTTGGCATCATGGTGCTGGCAGGTGCGCTTCTGGCTGGGAAAGAAGTAACGCTAACACTAGGGTCAGGATTGATTGATCAGACATTTTTTACGCCTGTTAATACATCGATTGTGCTTTTGGCTATTGGATTATCACTGCTGATCTCCAATCTTTTGGGAGTTCCTCAATCGACCAGTCAGTCGACCGTTCTATCGATTGCTGGTGCGGCTACTGCTGTGGGCGGACTTAACACACACAAACTTTTTTACGAGATCATTCCGGCCTGGTTTATCCTTCCGGTTATTTCATTTCTCCTCATGCTCACACTCACGAAATGGATATTCCCATTGATTAAAAGCAAGGTTTACTCCTACGACTATTCACACATGAAAAGTCATGCAGGCTTTAAATTGATACTGATCCTTGCTTCCTGTTATGTGGCATTTTCCATCGGGGCGAACAACGTAGCCAATGCCGCAGCGCCCATTTCATCGCTAACGATCAACGCACTGGGGAGTGAATCCATACAGAACTTTCTTCCGATCACCATCCTGTCGGTCCTGATCATCGCTCCCTGTTTTGGAATAGGCAGTTCCCTGCTGGGTCACAAGGTAACTGAAAGTCAGGGTAGAAACATGGTGCACGTAACACCGTTTAATGCCACTGTTATTGCCATTATCGTGGCCAGTTTGTTGCTGATCGCTTCCGTATCGAAGGGAATTCCCACTTCACTTGTGCAACTTAACGGAGCGGCATTCATCGCTTTGAGTATTTCCTCAAATGGGTGGAGTCCGACTTTCAGTAACAAAACTGTAAAACGGTTTTTCCTGGTATGGGCCATTGCCCCGGTTTTTGCTTTTATTCTGACCTACATTTTAATCAAAATGGTTTCCTGAAGGGATTTATATAAATTTCACTGCATACACCATTGGCAGGTTTCCGGCGAGCTGATCCCATGAATCGCCAAGATCATTGGAGTAATAAACGTTGCCGGTGGTAGTCCCAAAAGCAAGTTCATCATGGTAATTGGCCAGCGCATGCCGGTAGACAATGTCATAGGCATGGCTCTGTGTAAAGTGTTAATTTCCTTTATTGAGATCCATTCCATCCTTTAATATTTTACTTGAATTTGCGTTTGGTGAAATACTGTTGATGAAGCGCTGTCTGTATAATGGCGGAGTTCGTGGGCAGACTGTTTGATTTTCGTAATCATATGGTTGAAATCTGTAAGATCATACTGTGAGTATTTCGTATATTTACTTGATATAAAATGCATCAATCAATCGTAACAGATACATCATGGCAAAATTTAATCTGAAAGTAAACGGACAGGAAAAACAGGTGGATGTGGATCCTTCAACACCTATGTTGTGGGTATTGCGTGATCACCTGCAGCTAACAGGAACCAAATTCGGATGCGGGATCGCACAGTGCGGTGCGTGCACGGTTCACCTTGACGGCGTTGCTGTTCGTTCCTGCCAGCTTCCTGTTTCTGCGGTGGCAGATAAGCCCATAACTACCATTGAAGGACTTTCGGAAAATGGAGATCATCCGGTACAGAAGGCATGGCTCGAAATCGATGTCCCCCAGTGTGGCTATTGTCAGGCCGGTCAGATCATGAATGCAGTGTCACTGCTAAAACAAAATCCGTCACCCACGGATGATCAGATTGAAGCAGCTATGGCAGGAAATATCTGCCGCTGCGGAACATATGTCCGTATCAAACAAGCTATAAAGAACGCATCAAACGCTTAAAAAAACTCAACATGACGAATTTAAAAACACCCATAGACAGAAGGTCCTTTATGAAAGTTTCCGCCCTGGCAGGTGGTGGTATGATGCTGAGCTTCAGCTGGCTTGCCGGTTGCTCACCTAAGGAGCAGGAGGCGCTCGGACTCCCGGATGAGTGGTATGAATTGAACAGCTACATTAAGATCGGAAATAATGGTCGAATCAACCTGATGTCGCCCAATCCTGAGTTCGGATCCAATGTAAAAACCTCCATGCCGATGATACTTGCCGAGGAGCTGGATGTCGACTGGGAAAACGTGATGGTAGAGCAGGCCGATTTCTTTCCGGAGCGCTTCGATCGTCAGTTTACCGGCGGCAGTATGGGAATTTTACTTGGATGGAAACCGCTTCGCACTGCGGGAGCAACTGCACGCCAGATGCTGGTGAATGCCGCGGCACAAACCTGGAATGTTCCAGCCAATGAGATAACTACTTCAGAAGGGGTGCTTACCCATACAGCCAGTGGTAAAAAGGCAGGCTACGGTGAAGTAGCCTCACTCGCTGCTACACTTGAAGTGCCGGAAGAAGTAGAACTCAAGGAAATAAGTGATTTTAAGATTGTCGGAACTTCACGTAAAAACGTGGAGGCAAAAAATATTGTCACCGGAAAACCCATGTTTTCCATTGACCACTTTGAGGACGGGATGCTTGTGGCTATGGTCGCCCATCCGCCAGCTTTCGGTTTGAAGGTTAAATCTGTGGATGCAGAATCAGTCAAAAACATGCCGGGTATCCGTGATGTGTTTGTATTTGAAACACTTAAGGACGACTACGAACGAAACGGCTTCGATACCACATCGTTTACCGAGTTGGTCGCAATCGTTGGTGAAACAACCTGGCAGGTGATGAATGCCAGGAAACAGCTGAAGGTTGAATGGGAGGGAACGACCGACAAGAAAGTGGTTGTTGCCGGATGGGGAGGTAAGCAGGAAGTTACGATTCCCGGTGGAACCGAAAGCACAGCCGGGCATAAGTCAAGGATGGAGGAGATGGCTCAAAAGCCTGCACAGGTATTACGAAAAGACGGAGATCCGGAAACTGCCTTTAAAAACGCTGCCAAGGTGATTGAGAGAACCTATTATGCACCATACCTCGCCCATAACTGCATGGAGCCGGTGAATTGCTTTGCCAGTGTTAAGGGAGACAAGGCAGAATTGTACGGACCAATTCAGGCACCTGAACTCATTATGCAAACATTGTCGGCCTGTTTGGGTATGCCCAAGGAAAATATTCATCTCAGGCTGTCCCGTATGGGCGGTGGTTTCGGCCAACGGGCCTACGGTCACCACATGGTGGAGGCCGCAATGATCTCACAAAAGATTCAGGCTCCTGTAAAGATGGTCTATTCCCGCGAAGATGATATGTCCTACGGTATTTACAGGCCTACGTATACGGCTACGTACCGGGCCGGGCTTGATGAGAATAATAATCTAATTGCATTCCATGTAAAAGGGGGAGGAATTCCGGAACACCCGGTAGCAGCCAACCGCTTTCCGGCTGGAGCTGTAGATAATTACCTCGCTGAAGGTTGGTTTATTAATTCCAACATCACGATTGGTGCCTTCCGTGCTCCAAGATCGAACTTTATCGGTGGGGCAGAACAGTCATTCCTTGACGAGGTGGCCGAACTTGCTGGTAAGGATCCAATCGAATTCCGACTCGAATTATTTGACCGTGCAAAGAACAATCCTGTAGGAGAAAATAATGATTATGATCCGGATCGGTATGCAGGCGTATTGAAGCTGGTGAGGGATAAGGCAAAATGGAATGAGTCGGATAATTCAAACCGGGGCGTTGCAGCATATTTCTGTCATAATACCTACGTAGCCGAAATCCTTGAGCTGGAGATGAAAAATAATACGCCAGTCATTCCCAAGGTCATCGCTGCCGTGGATTGCGGAATTGTGATCAATCCGGATGCCGCCGCCAATATGGGGGAAGGCGCAATCGTGGATGGTATAGGAAACGCGCTGTTCGGGGAAATGACGTTTGAAGACGGTGTGCCCCAGAAACAAAACTTCAACACATACCGGATGATTCGGCAGACGGAAGCGCCAAAATCCATTGAAGTGCACTTTGTGGAGAATGACAAAGACCCAACGGGCCTTGGCGAACCTTTATTCCCGCCTGTGTTTGCAGCATTGGCAAATGCCATGTACAAGGTGACTGGTAAGCGATTCTACAATCAGCCTTTTGGCAAAGAATTGCAGAGTGCCGGAACAAGGATGTAGCATTAACCTTTTAAATCTGCATTTTACCTGATGTCAGGTCGGAATTGATAATTCCTTGAAATTTGCACATATTCAGCCGTTAGTAGCTGCTGGATATGTGCATTTCTTTTTAATTAATGGATTAATTCAATGCTGACCATACTGGGTGTTCTTACAATCGGTTGAGACATAACCATTGCAAATTGACTTATATGAAATATTGTTTCCTTTTTTTGGTTTTTCCGCTGTTTTGCCATGCACAGGACAAAGCAATCCAGGCGGAAGTTGACAGTATTATTGCCCAGGGTAAATATCCGGGTATAGTGTTCAGTGTTGCTTATCCCAATGGTGAAGCAACGTCTTTTACAGCAGGTTGGGCTGATGTAGAATCGGGAACCCCAATGACACCCGGGAATCGTCTTTTAAGTGGCAGTACGGGGAAGACTTTTGTCGCAGCGGTTCTGATGCAGTTAATCGAAGAGAACAAATTGCAGTTGGAAGATAGGGCCTCCAAATGGCTCGGTGATGAAGAGTGGTACAGTCGTTTGCCGAATAGTGAAGAACTAACCATCATGAATCTACTGAGGCATCAGTCCGGTATGGAGCGCTATGAATTCAAACCGGAATTTTCCGAAGAAGTACTGAAGAACCCGGATCGGGTATGGAAACCGGCTGAATTGATTGCTTATGTCCTGGACGATGCGCCATTATTCAGTGCAGGAGAGGGTTTCGCCTATTCAGATACGAATTACATTCTCCTTGGAATGATCATAGAGGAAATTGAGGGGGAAGAATATTATACTGTTTTGAAGGATCGTTTGCTGAAACCACTGGATCTTACCGGAATTTTACCCACTAATACGCGTAAGATTGAAAAGTTGGCGCAGGGATATATGGATAAGGAATCTCCGCTGGGATTTAATGATCATTTGCTTGAAGATGGGATTTCAAGGTACAACCTCCAGTTTGAGTGGACAGGAGGCGGACTGGCATTTGAGACGCGCGACTATGCGCGGTGGCTGAAATTGCTCTTCGAGGGAAATGCGTTTGACATGGAAAAGATGGGGGAGACTTATTTCCAGGATATTCCCTCTCCGGAGATCGGCGGAAGTTACGGGATGGGCTATCAAAAACTGGTAATTCCTGAAGTAGGTGAAGCATATGGTCATAGCGGATTTTTCCCTGGTTATTATACCATTGGTGTCTATCTTCCGGAATATTCCATTGCGGTAGCCATGCAGGTAAATACGACTGAAATGGCCAAATTGAGAAGTTTCTTTCGTGATTTCGTGAAGCTGACCAGGATCGTCATATCAAATCAATAACAGCATTTTATCAATTTCTTTAAGGGGTGTAACTCCTTTAATTCCTTTTATTCTCATTTCCATTGAGACGAGGAATTTAAAAAGGATTCTATCCTGAAAAAATCATTCCATTAATTCTGAAAGAATAACTATCTTTTCCTGACTTAATGGAATGCATTTAATGAACAAGTTAATTGCCTGTATTATTTTGTTCTTTATTCCTTTCGCACAAAATGCCCAAGAGTTTCCTCCCCATGCCCGGAATTACACATATAAATTTGATCATTTCGATCTTGAATCAGGGCTTTCACAAGCGACAGTGCAATGTATTTTTCAGGATAGCAGGGGCTTTCTCTGGATTGGCACCGAAGATGGGTTAAACCGTTTTGACGGCTATGAATTCAAGGTATTTCGGAACAATCCCTTTGACTCCACTTCTCTTAGTTACAATGATATTTCGTCGATCGAGGAAGATCAGGAAGGCAATTTGTGGATTGGCACATACGGTGGCGGATTGAACCAGTTTGATCCATTTCAAGAGAAGTTTACTGTTTACCGGCAAAATGGTGATGATCAAAACTCAATCAGTAGCAATGTAATTCTTAAGATTTTTAAAGATGAGAATGAAAGGTTATGGATCACCACAGCAAATACAAATGAAGGTCAGGGAATGCTGCATCAGTTTTTGAAGGATGAAAATAGGTTTCAGCAATATTCGATCACTTTTGACGGCATTACAACCAATAACTCCAGGGCACTAGCTCAGGATATGTACGGAAATTTATGGGTGGGAACTGCTGAAGGGATTTTCGTTTTTAACCCGGACCAGGAAAAGTTTATTACTAATATCAGGCATGACCCATTAGAGAAGAACACCATTGGAAATAATAGTGTTATGTCAATCCTGGTCACAGAGAATGGTAAAATTTGGATTGCACGGTCAGGATTTCCCGGCGGTGGTATTTCCCGGATCGATGTGTTGAATAATGAATATGAATTACGCGTAAGGAATTATTACCAGGACCTGAACAAGGTAATCACTGATCAGAGCAGTCTTATCGATAATAACACCAGGGATTTGGTTAAGTCGGCTGATGGTAAAATTTGGATTGCGACCGGATGGGGTATAAGTGTGTATGATCCCGTGAAGGACAATTTCGAAAATATTAAGTACAATTCACTGAATACTTCAAGTATCATGGAAAATGATATTCGAAGTATTTTAAAAGACCGATCAGGAACCATTTGGATAGGATATGCTTCCAAGGGCCTGAGCAAACTTTCCAGCAATAAAGGTTTTTTACATATTGGTAAATCTGATATTGATGGACAGAGTCTCATCACAAACAACGTATTTGCTATTCAACAGGATGATGCTGGTAATATATGGGTAGGTAGTCTGGAAGGCGGACTTAATAAAGTTGTTTTTGATCGTAATAATTTTGCCGGACCGTACTCAATTACTCAATACCGCCAGGGAACCAGCAGGAAGACCATGGCCCATCCTGATATTTTTTCAATATCTGACGGCTCGGATGGCTCATTATGGATAGGAACCCTGGGAGGAGGGTTATACCATTTTGATCCAACCACGGAAGAATTTGACATTTATGGATTTGATCCATCAAATCCTTACAGTCTTCAGAATAATGGAGTAAGAACAACGTTCGTAGCTGCGGACCAGTCACTTTGGACAGGGACAAATGATGGACTTTTTAAGTCAGATGTTGACCAGGGAGGTAATCGAAAGTTTTTAAAACTGATCCCTGCAGCCGACAATCCATCGTCTTACAAACATGCCTCCATCGCGTCGATCACAGAGGATAAAATGGGCCATCTGTGGGTTTCATCTCAGTCAGGAGCTGTTTATTACATGAATGCTGAAAATAAGTTTAGCATGGTTCTGCAGCCGGATCGTCCAATGAAGTTATTTTCATCAAAATTCGATAGCAAGGGACTACTGTGGTTATGCACCAATGTTGGACTGTTTTCTTATCAGATTGAACCGGATGCATCATTGGGAGTTCGTCTTACCCTTTTGAAATTTTATGATTCGAATAATAGCGCGTTGCCAAATTCATCGATTTATAAAATCCTCGAGGACATTCATGGCGATCTCTGGTTATCGCATGTTAAAGGTATATCCCGGTTGAGCCGGGAGGATAATTCGTTTATCAATTATTCTGTGGAAGACGGTCTTCAGAGTAATGAATTCAATTCTAATGCCGGATGTAATCTTGAGAATGGTTATTTGTGTTTTGGCGGGATCAATGGGATTAATATTTTTCATCCAGATAGTCTGAAACATAATCTGACCGTTCCTCCGGTGGTTATCACTCAATTCAATATCCTCAATGAACCACGTGAATTAATGAAGAATGGCTATACTCTTTCATATTTGGAAAATACATTATCCTTTGAGTTTGCTTCACTCGATTTCACGGCGCCACAAAAAAACAGGTATAGCTATCAGATGGTTGGATTTGATAAGGATTGGATTGATTCCGGATCAAGAAGAAATATTTCATATACAAATCTTGATCCCGGCACGTATACTTTTCGGGTCAGAGGCACCAATAATGATGGGGTATGGAATGAACAAGGTGCCTCGATGGAGATAATCATTTTACCACCACCATGGAGAACCTGGTGGGCCTATTCTCTTTATGGATTAGGCATAATTCTGTTATTATTGGCCGTGAGAAGGCAAATTATAAGTCGCGAAAGGTTAAAAGCCAGGATTAAACTAGAGCAGCTGGAAATTTCAAAATACCAGGAACTTGACCTGATGAAGTCCCGTTTTTTTGCCAATATTTCCCACGAATTCCGTACCCCATTAACATTGCTACTTGGTCCAATTGATAAAAGAATCCAGGCGGCTAAGGATCCGGCCGAAAAGTCGGAGCTTCAGCAAATGTACAGAAACGCATCCCGACTCCTGAATTTGGTAAACCAGCTTCTTGATCTTTCCAAAAAGGAAGCTTCGGCTATGAAACTATCATGCGTTTACGGGGAACTGCAAACGGCTGTTTCATTAATCTCAAGTCAGTTTTTTTCAATTGCAGCCTCAAAAGAAATTACTTTCAAAATATCGGAAGATGTCCGGGTCATAATGTATTATGATCAGGATAAGTTGGAGAAGATAGTGGGTAATTTGCTTTCGAACTCATTCAAATATACGCCGGAGGGTGGCCAGATTGCTATTGAAATATTGAAGGCAGCACCTGACGCTCAGTTTCCGGATGGTTGTGCGATTTTAAACGTAAGTGATTCCGGGATTGGAATATCAGAGGAGGAGTTGGGTAAAATATTCGACTTATTTTATCAGGTAGATCTTTCCAGTACAAGGGAATTTGAAGGAAGTGGTGTTGGTCTTTCACTTACAAAGGAACTTGTTGAGCTGCATCATGGTACGATTGAAGTACAAAGTGTACCTGGAAAGGGATCAACCTTTACAGTTCGTCTTCCGCTTGGCAGATCTCATTTAAATGATGATGAAATCAGCGTTCAGATTAGTGAGGACGTGGTTGGATCTCCTGAGAATGCAGGAGATCAAATAAATGATTCCGGGCATCTCCCTGTCGGTAGCCTGCAGCAGGATACCATTCTGATAATTGAAGATAATTTGGATCTCCGGCATTATATCAGATCTGAGCTATCAGATACATATGCCATGCTTGAAGCCAAGGATGGGCAGGAGGGAATTGCTGCAGCCATCAGGGAATTACCTACCCTCATCATTACAGATCTTATGATGCCTTTGAAGGATGGTCTTACAGTTTGCCAGGAGTTAAAAGCAGATGAACGCACCTGCCATATACCAATTATATTACTTACTGCAAAAGTTGATATTGAAACAAAATTAAAGGGATACCAGTTTGGGGCTGATGAATATATTCCTAAGCCATTCAAGGTTAATGAACTCCTGATCCGGATTGAAAATTTGCTATTTAACAGAAAGCTGGTTCGTGAGAAATATACCAGGGAAATTACGATCAATCCAACCTCGGTTATTGTGGAGTCAATGGATGAACGTTTCATTCAGAAAACAATGGAAATCATTGAGGAAAGACTAGCTGAAACTGACTTTGGAGTGGAAGATCTTGCTCGTGACCTGGGAGTAAGTTACACTCAACTATATCGTAAAATGGATGCAACTACAGGATTCAGTCCGAATGAATTAATACGGCATATGCGACTTCTGCGTGCGGCCGATTTGATGCGGCAGCAGGCAGGGAATGTGGGTGACATTGCATTCCTGGTTGGATTTAATAATCTGTCCTACTTTTCGAAAGTCTTTAAGGAGAAATTCGGATTAACGCCCATTGAATATCTTAAAAACCCTCCGCCCGCTGGACATTAACAGTCCCGTAATTCCATGTCTCTTCACAGTATTATAAATGTGTTAGAAATCGCAAGATTAGTGCTAACGATGCCCGCATCATTATGATGATCTTGCATAAAAAACACCATGAAAAATCTTATAATCTCTATTTTGCTTCTATTATCGGTTCTTTTTACATTTTCCTCCTGTAATAAGGATGATGATGAAACCACACCGGATGCCCCCCTTGTAAATACATGGAAAGTAACTTCTGAAGTGTACTCCAGCTGTGATGATCCATCGAACAATAGCAACAGTACGTATAGCTGTTCTGATACAGAATGTTTCACCTTTACTTTTAGAAAAGATAATACCGTTCGACTTGTCTTGATTTTTGCCGGAGCGACTTTTCTTGATATTGAAGGAACCTACACCGTTTCAGGAGATAAAGTGAACATTTGTCAGTTTGACTTATGCCAGGAAATGCGTTATCAAATCACGGGTAATACACTGACCTTAACGGGTAATGACGAAGATGGATGCGATTTTAAGTACACCCTGGTGAAGTAATTAAGGTTATCTTGAAGAAGGGTAATTAATGTGGATCGCTCTTGGATGATATATTGAAAGGTCATTAATCAGGCTATCGATGCTGGATGAATTGCAGTCATAAGTTATTACAATCATATCTTCATGATTGAACTGATTCTGTTCATGTGCTCCATAACAGAAATTAGTTGATTTGAATCGATGTGTTCCCGGAGTATTTTCCTCGGTTTCAAGTAATACATAAGGATCAGACCACGGGCCTGTGAGGTCCGTGGCAGTCCTGTACATGATACGGTTGCTCAGGAAGTTTGGACCGTAAATAAGGATCCATTCTTTTTTCTCTGAGTGATATGTGAGACTTCCTCCGACTTTGTCAGTAAATAAGACAGCCGCATCTGTTTTATTGAAACCTCTTTTCCAGGAAAGATCTTCTGACCAGTATTCCAGTCGTTCTTCGTAGTCATTGATGAACAACCTGCTGAGAAGAATCCGGTCATTATCAGAATAAAAGACATAATAATAACCTTCGTGCATTATACCTTGTACCCATTCTTTGGGCACGAAATCTTCTTCCCATGGCGAGTATTCAATGAGCCAATCAGAGATAGGATCGCCATAGTTTTCTATTTTCGCGATCGTCGTTCCGTAGTGTTTGAAATCGAATAGATCATCTGAGGTAGCTTCTGGTTTAGGGCCAATATCAGATAAAATTACCCATAACGTATTATCGGAAATGAATACATCTGCTGGCCAGTATTTATGGGATGGATCGTTATGTAAAAAAATCGCTTGCGGCTCATCGGGCTTCTTTCTATTCCAATCATACCGGATATTCCATTTATCTTCATTGCAACTTGAAACGGCCATGGTGTTGGCAATCATTACCGCATTTTTGCGTGAATTTTCACCGATGGGGGCTATGAATGTATCAGAAAATAACCATAACGTTCGTTCATCGGGGAGAAGCACAGATATGGCATAATCCCCACCCATCCATCCATCCTTGTATGGGAAATTTGGAATGCATTGCGCAGATAAATGAGATTTGAATAAGACAGATAAACAAATAATTGATGTAGCGAATGTCAAATTTTTCATCAGAACAGGGGTTATTTATTGCGGGATGCATATTTAGTAACGTATGAATCACTTTCCTTAATAAATATTATGGTTGCTGTATCTCTTCCTTTCGAATCTGTATTCCGATGTATGGCATATGACCCAAGGGAATTTCTGCTGAGGAGGTAATCGTTAACTACCGTGATATGGTCTTTTTCAACGCTGAAAGCAAGGGCACCATTTAGTCTGTTATATTCTGTTTTCAGAATTGCCGCATTCTTTTCTGAGTCTAATCCATGGTCAGAAATGTAGTTGAATACAAACATGTCAATCTCAGCCTCCGGTCCGCCGAATGATTTGATAAGATCATTTACATATTGGAGATATTTCCCGGGATTTCTATGTATCTGATCTGGTTTTTTCATATGAAAAAGATGCCCAATGATGTGAGGAAACATTTTATGCTTTTTATCATTTGTATGTGCATATGTATCTCCCAGGCGATGGGCAGCTGTCCCTTTTTGCCTGGCGGATTTAGCTTCCGCTAACATGATCCTGGAAATTACCAGTTCCTCTTCGGGCAAGCCGCCGGTAAGTGCATGAACTTTTTTCTGGGACTTTGGAAGCAGGTAGGTCATCCGGCTTTTAACGATATACCCGTCTTGGTTCATTACATTGTCCGGATATTCTGCGGCATAGGCAATCGCTTCAGCCTCAGGAATGCCCAGCTGTTTACAAACAAGTAAAACTGTCCAGTAATGACCATCGGTTTCGTAAAACATCATTTGCTGATGTGCCAGGGTATTTACTGACGATGTGATTTGGAAAAGAGTAATTAGCGCGAACAAGCTGCAGGAATTCCTCGCAGAGTTTTTCAATGATTTCATAGTCCTCAAATTTTCGATTCTATAGCAGCGGTACTAAATACCACATATCAAAATTCGATGGATTTGACTGATTCTATTAACAGCTATCAACCAATGATTGACGCTTTTATGATACCTGTTTTTGGGAATTTTAACAGATTAACATAATTCTTTCAAATACTCACATATATCTTCCAATACTACCTAATTATTCCATCTTGGATCTGAACCTATTCAAAGATTAATTACAAATCTGTCACTGCCATTCCTTCAGAATTTTACTATCTTATAGTCTGACTCATCCATGTATCTATGCAAATCAAAGAATCACCCGACGTTTATGATGTCATCATTGTAGGATCCGGTGCCGGTGGAGGAATGGCAACGAAAGTACTTTCTGAATCAGGTCTCAAAGTGGCTGTGGTAGAAGCCGGTCCGTATTACGACCCGGCAGCCCCGGAACAGCGAACCCAACTTAAATGGCCCTGGGAATCTCCGAGAAGGGGAGCTTCGAGTGTTCGGCCTTTCGGCGACTTTGACAGCGCCTATGGAGGCTGGGAAATTGAAGGCCAGCCGTATACCAATGCGCCCGGGACACGGTTCGACTGGTTCAGGTCCCAGATGCTGGGCGGACGAACGAATCACTGGGGAAGAATATCATTGCGGTTTGGCCCCAATGATTTCAAACATAAAAGCATCGACGGATTGGGTGAGGACTGGCCGATCGGATATGAGGATGTTAAGCCATATTACGACCGGGTAGACAAACTGATAGGCGTATTCGGTTCCAAAGAGAATATACCCAATGAACCGGATGGGTTTTTTCTACCGCCCCCAAAGCCTCGGCTGCATGAATTGTATTTCATTAAAGGCGCCAAAAAAGCAGGAGTTACGGTCATTCCAAACCGGCTGTCAATTTTAACCAAGCGGATCAATGAAGAACGTGGAGTGTGCTTTTATTGCAGTCAGTGCAACCGGGCCTGTTCCGTATATGCCGATTTTTCCTCTGGAACCTGTCTGATTTTCCCGGCACAAAAAGCAGGGGGTCAGATCGACCTCTATGTGAACAGCATGGTGCGGGAAGTACTTACCGATAATGAGGGAAAAGCAACCGGAGTGTCATACGTGAATAAAGAAGATAGACAGGAGTATGCGTTGAGGGGGAAAGTGGTTGTTCTTGCCGCATCAGCCTGTAGCTCTGCACGTATTCTGCTTAATTCAAAAAGCGCCCAGCATCCTGCAGGTTTAGGAAACAGCAGTGGTGTTGTGGGTAAGTATTTACATGACTCAACAGGTGCCAGCAGGGCAGCGTTTATACCCGACCTGATGAACCGTAAAACTTATAACGAAGATGGTGTAGGCGGTGCCCATATATACTTCCCGTGGTGGCTTGATAATAAAGAGCTCGATTTTCCTCGCGGGTACCACATGGAGGTCTGGGGTGGCATGGGAATGCCGTCCTATGGATTCGGATTTAATCCCAATGACCTTAACCAATATATCGGTGAGAAAGTCGGAGGGTATGGAAATCAGCTTCGGGATGACGTGAAGAAATTCTACGGCTCTGTAGTTGGGCTTTCGGGCCGGGGAGAATGTATCGCGCGGGAGGATAATTACTGTGAGATCGACCCCAATGTGGTCGATGAGTTCGGTATACCGGTTTTGCGTTTTAATTATACCTGGTCTGATCATGAACGCAACCAGGCCCGGCACATGCATGATACATTTGAAGAGGTATTTGACGGAATGGGAGGAGTTGTGCTGGGTTCGAAACCCGGGAAGGATCAGGACTACGGACTGGCTGCGCCGGGCAGGATCATTCATGAAGTTGGAACCACACGGATGGGAGACGACCGCAGGAAATCGGTAGTGAACCGGTATCAGCAGCTTCATGACGCGAAGAATGTATTTATCGTGGATGGCGGTCCGTTCGTGTCACAGGCTGATAAAAACCCTACCTGGACCATTCTGGCGTTATCATGGCGCACTTCAGATTACATTGTTGAACAGATTAAGCAACGGAATATTTAATATCATGGACAGAAGAGAAACCATAAAGTCATTACTTGCCGGTGGAATAGGAGGCGGACTGATCCTCACTTCATGTGAACCGGCAACCAATGTGAGCACGCCACCGTTGCTTCCTGAAGCGCCTGCATATGGGCGAACAGATAAGGAAAAAGCACACGATGCCAAATTAATGGATCAGACTTTTTTCAATGACAGTGAAATTGATACAATCGCAGTACTTTGTGATTTGATTCTTCCGGCATCCGATACGGCCGGCTCCGCCACTGAGGCGGGAGTGCCTGAATTCATTGAATTTATTGTGAAGGATATTACTTACCATCAAACACCCATGCGGGGTGGATTGATGTGGCTTGATAATTATTCAAACCGATTATTCAAAACTAATTTCAGTTCGTCTACAGCAGCCCAACAAAAGCAAATACTGGATCAAATTGCTTACCCCGATGATGCCGCTCCAGAGCTGGCACAGGGAGTAGCTTTCTTTTCCAGGATTCGGAATCTTGTGCTGACGGGATACTATACCACTCGAATGGGCCTGGATGACCTCGGCTATAAGGGCAATACCCCGAATGTCTGGGATGGTGTTCCACAGGAGGTATTGGATCAGCATGGGGTGGCCTATGATCCCGCCTGGCTGGCCAAGTGCGTGGATCAGGACAAACGCGCAGACATTGCCCAGTGGGATGATGAAGGTAATTTGATTAGTTAGAAAGTTCTAATCAAATTTCTGAGAAGTATTGGTTAATAGGATTCACTTAGTCAGTTTCTCTTTAAAGAATGCCACCGTACGTTCCCACGCAAGCCTGGCCGAATCAGCATCAAATCTTCCTGTGGTGTCGTTGTGAAAACCATGGTTCACATCGGGATAAATGTAGGTCGTGAACTCTTTCTTATTTTCTTCAAGGGCTTTTTTGTAATCAGGCCATCCGGCATTCACACGTTCATCCAATCCGGCATAATGGATGAGGAGCGGAGCCTGGATGTTCGGTATCTCATCGGCAGAGGGCTGTCCGCCATAAAAAGGAACGGCTGCACCCAGGTCAGGGATTCGAACCGCCATCATGTTGGAAATCCATCCGCCAAAACAGAAACCAACCACACCGATTTTACCTGTACATCCGGGGTGGTTTTTGAGATATTCAAAAGCTGCGATAAAATCCTCCAGCATCTCATCGCGGTCACGTTCACGCTGCATGGTACGGCCATCATCATCATTGCCCGGATAACCTCCGAGAGGGGACAGGGCATCGGGTGAAACGGAGATAAATCCGGCAAGCGCAGCTCTTCTTCCTACGTCGGCGATGTGCGGGTTTAATCCGCGGTTTTCGTGAACCACCACGATGCCGGGCAATTTCCCGGAGCTGCTGACAGGCCTTGATAATTGTGCTTTTATCTTTCCGCCACCCTTGGGAGAATCGTATTCAATAGTCTCAGTTTTCAGCCGTGGATCGTTGGCAGGCACCTGTATCCTGTCCTGGTAATTCGGCATAACAAAACTCAGCAATGATGGCAGTGTAATTCCGCCAACTGCATAGGCCGACAGCCTTTCCATAAATTGCCGGCGCTCAATACGATTATGTGCATAATCATCATACAAGTCAAAAACTTCCTGTTTTACATCTTCCTTTCGTAATTCTCCCATGGTACTTATTTCGTTTTAATTTTTTCTAAACTCTTTCCAGCATAATCGGATATGTTCTGCCCGAATACCATTGGGGAACATAGATATTCAGATCATTATCAATACAGACGTCGTGCGGGTTCATAAAGGTCACATCATCAGATATAGGCGGAACCAGCATGCCGTTTTCATACCCAGGCTCGCTTCCTCCGGGTAATGAAACTACTTTGTTATTTTTATCAAGGATGGCCAGCATACCGTCGTAGCTGAACCACTCTTTGCTAACGATTACTGCAAAGTAAAGCTCATCGCCCTTAATAACCGGCCTGCAGATCCAGCAACCCGGAAGGCTGATTGTTTCCAGGTGCTCACCCTCCAGGCTGAACCGTTTGAATTCATTTTTCGTCCGCGATGTAATGAGCAATTCATTTCTTCCGAAACGCGTGTCCAATGTTACACCATGGCAACACTGGAATTCCGTATCCCCATCTCCCTGACCGCCAAAATGCCGTATATATTCTCCTTGTGGAGAATATTGAACGATGTAGTTGAGGCCATAGCCATCTGCCACATAAAAGTCTCCATTCTGTGCAACGGCCACTTCTGTTGGCTTCCATTTAGCCGCTTCGGTATACGCCGGGATCATGGTTGGATAATCCAGTTTGAGCAAAACACGGCCGTCAAGGGTGGTTTTGTAAACTTTATTTATCCGTTCATCTGTAATGAAGAGGAATTGCTCACCCCCTTCATCAACGATGGTTAATCCATGCGCTCCAGGAGTTTCAAGTGTCCACGTATCTGTAACCTTACCGCTTCGGTCGTAAATAATAATGTTATTCTTCACATGGTTGGTAAGAAGAATCAATCTTCCTGAACGGTCCTGAACCATTTCGTGGCAATCACGAACCGGAATTTTAGCAGGGTCCTGATCACCCCATGATTTGTGTACACGGTAGGTATGAGCGCCATGTCCAACAACCGGAGCATTTTTGGAATGCCGGATCTTAGCAATTGAAAATGCCGGAGTTGATGATGCCAATGCCAGTGCAGCGGCACTTCCCTTGATGAATTTTCTTCTTGTCGGCATTTTGCTTGTATTATTTATGAAAGAATATCCTTTACCACTTTGCCATGCACATCGGTTAACCGGAATCTCCGTCCCTGGTATTTAAAGGTGAGCCTTTCATGGTCAACACCCAACAGATGCATGAGGGTTGCCTGAAAGTCGTGAATGTGCACTCCGTCGCTTGCAACATTATATCCGAACTCATCCGTAGTTCCATAGCTGATTCCTGGTTTCACTCCCGCACCTGCCATGAAAATAGTAAAGCACTTTGGATGGTGATCCCTTCCAAAACTTGTTGCATTTAGTGTGCCCTGTGAGTAGTTTGTCCGTCCGAATTCTCCTCCCCAGATCACAAGTGTGTCTTCGAGTAGCCCGCGCTGCTTCAGATCCTGAATCAATGCGGCAGTTGGCTGATCGGTTTCCTTGCATTGAATTCTTATATTTTCGGGCAAGGCATAATGCTGATCCCAGCCCTGATGGTAGAGCTGAACAAATTTTACATCCTTTTCAATTAACCGTCTTGCCAGCAGGCAATTGGCGGCGAATGTACCTGGTTTCCTGCTGTCCTCACCGTAAAGATTGTAGATATACTCAGGCTCTCCGGAAACATCCATGATCTCGGGGACTGAGGTTTGCATGCGGTAGGCCATTTCATACTGTGACATGCGCGCCAGAATTTCCGGGTCACCTTCCTTATCGAACTGGATTTGCTGTACATCCCCTAACGCGTCAAGTTGGCGCCGGCGTGCAGTTTCTGTAACCCCCGGAGGATTACTCAGATAAAGTACAGGATTTTTACCCGCACGGAACTGTACCCCCTGGTATTCAGAAGGAAGAAAGCCATTACCCCATAACCGTGAATATAGTGGCTGTCCGAATTTGTTTTTTGTCACCAACACCACGAAGGCAGGCAGATTTTCATTATCACTTCCCAGGCCATAGTTCACCCAGGAGCCAATCGATGGTCGTCCGGGGAACTGGGATCCCGTCTGAATAAAGGTTATAGCAGGATCGTGATTAATTGCTTCGGTATACATCGATTTGATGAAGGTGAGATCATCTGCGATCTGTGCTGTATAAGGCATCAGACTGCTGATCCATGCGCCACTTTCACCATGCTGCTTAAAATCAAAAATGGAGCCTACCAGTGGGAAGGATGACTGACCCGCTGTCATATTCGTGAGACGCTGTCCCTTTCGAATACTTTCAGGGAGTTGTTCGCCATTCATCTTAATAAGCTGGGGCTTGTAATCAAACAAGTCTAACTGCGAAGGTGCACCACTCTGGAATAGGTAAATGACCCGTTTCACACGTGCAGGAAAATGGGGTGGGGCATTATCCTGCCATAGTGAGTTGCCAAATGCGCCGGTACCATTGAGCAGCGAACCCAGCGATAACGCTCCAAGACCCAATGAGGTGCGGGTAAGAAAGTCTCTTCGTGTGTAATTGCTGTGTTGATTATGACACATAGTACTTCATCGTTTCATATAGGATTCATCCATGTTGTAAAGCGTGCTTGAGACCAGTGTGAGTGCTGCTAATTCAGCATTTTGCCATTCGTCGGGAATCTCAAAGTCGCCCACTGCCAACAGTTCTTTTACACTTTGCTGATCTTCACGGAAAGCATTCAGTTCACTTTCATACAGCCGCGTAAGTACCGCTAATTCATCACGGTTCGGTTTTCGACACAAGACGAGACGGAATCCGTTTTCAATTTGCGATTCAACATCTTCAGAATTGGGCATGGTTCTTATCCTGTAGGCTAATGCCTTACTGGCCTCAACATATTGTTGATCATTGAGCAACACCAATGCCTGCAGCGGTGTATTCGTGCGTTCTCTCGATACAGTGCAAACCTCCCTGTTTGTTGCATCGAAAATGATCATGTTGGGTGGCGGAGATGTCCGGCGGATAAACGTATACATGCTTCGGCGGTACTGCTGATCATCATGATCCTGTCTATAGTAAAGGAGGAAGTGTGAAAAATTTCCCAGTTCAATCCATAGACTGTCGGGTTGATATGGTTTAGCACTGGGACCGCCAATTTTCCGATTTAATAATCCACTGGAAGCCAGAGCATTATCACGTATCATTTCAGCCTGAAGTCGATAACTGGGTCCCCTGGCCAGGAATATATTTTCGGGGTCTGCTTCAAATTTATCCCTGGAATCCTGGCTTGATTGCTGATAGGTCGCACTCATTACCATCTTTTTCAGTAATGCCTTCACATCCCAGCCGTTTTCAATAAAATCTACAGCAAGCCAGTCAAGCAACGTTGGATGGGAGGGGAGTGCACCCTGACTGCCGAAATCATTCACGGTTGAAACAATACCCCTTCCGAAGATCATCTGCCAGTAACGATTTACGGCAACACGGGCGGTAAGCGGATTATTTCTGTCGAACAGCCATTTGCTGAGTCCGAGTCTGTTTCTCGTGTAGCTTTCATCAAATGGGAGGACTTTATCGATCGTAGCAGGCTGGACCTTTTCTGTAGGTTTGTCATATTCGCCCCTTGTCAGAATAAAAGTTGGCCTCTTATCCTCCATTTCCTCCATGACCATAAGTTCAGGTATGGTATCCAGGGTGTAGATTTTTTTCTTTCGTAGTTCCTGAAGCTTCCGTTCCTCTTGTGAAATTCTCCTGGTTACACCTGCCACGGAACCATTCCTTGTCGATTCATAAATGGATTTAAACTCCATCGGGTCGACTGCAAAATCGTAGACTGCGAGTTCATCAATAGAGCCTTTCAGAATACCATTGTCACCAGTAAAGCTTCTGTAACTCTTACCGAGAACGACGCCCCGCTTGTCGCGGGTCCTTGAAACGTTGGTTGGAAGGATGTTTTTATAAAGACGATCGTACAGAATATTAGTTTTTACCTGGTCACCGTTAATTCCCATTTTAACTCCGGAAGCTTTTAATGACCCGTCATAGGATACCAAAACCTGAGTCCATTGGCCCAGTTTAATCGTATCTGCGGATCTGACGTGAATCATGTTGTGAGGGAGGGTATTGATGAGCCTGAAACTCAGGTGATTTGTGGAGTCGAGGTAAACATCCCAGCCGCGCCATAGATTATTCTTTTCACCGGCATTCCCAATAATCACTTTGGTCTTCCCTGTTTCCTTGTCTGCGCGTACCCATGCGCTTACCGTAAAAGGTTCAAATGCCTCGAACTGTCCAAAATTATTGATATAGAGGCGGGCGTCCTGGTTATTGAATAAAACAGCTTTTCCATTTACACCGTCGATGAGTTCCACGGGACCTTGCGCATAGACATTGGGATTGCGGTCCATGAATTTTGTAGAATCTGTAGGAGTGATCTTATCAAGTTGCTGCCGAAGAACGGGTTCCTGTCTTTTGGTAGTTTTTGAAACAGAGGATTGTCCCGTTTCCAGGCTAGATATCTCCTCATTCAGGTAGGCAATGATGCTGTCGGTTTGAGAACTGGGCAATGGCAGCATAGGGCCAAAATCGCCATCGTCACCAGTCATGCCCAGCTCGCGCATATTGTTGAAAAAGGCACTTACCTGGTAATATTCCTTCTGTGTGATCGGATCGAATTTGTGGTCGTGGCATCGTGCGCATTCCAGTGTTAGCCCGAGGAATGCTGTACCCAGGGTATTGGTTCGGTTGGCCACATACTCCAGCCTGAATTCTTCATCCACCACACCCCCTTCAGCAGTCATGGGATGATTTCGGTTAAATGCAGTGGCCACGATCTGCTCCCGTTTTGCATCAGGGATGAGATCTCCGGCTAGCTGTTCGGTTACGAAGGTATCATAAGGCATATTCTGATCGAATGCTTCGATCACCCAGTCCCTCCAGGGCCACATGGTGCGGGCCCCGTCTGCATGAAACCCGTGTGAATCTGCATACCTCGCCACATCCAGCCATTCCAAAGTCATCCTTTCCGCGTAGGCTTTTGACGCCAGCAGCCTGTCCACCACCTTTTCATAGGCATTTTCATCTGAATCAGCCAGAAAAGCATCCTGCTCTTCAATGGTTGGCGGCAGCCCTGTCAAGTCGAGGGTTACCCTTCTGAGCAGCCGTTCCTTATCAGCCTGAAGTGCCGGCTCGAGATTCCGCAACTTCAGTTTTTCCTGAATGAACAGATCGATTTCGTTGTTGGCATTCCATCCGGAAATCCGAGCCGGTGGATTGGCTTTTTCCGGTGAAATATAGGCCCAATGCTCCTTCCATTGAGCTCCGCTTTCCACCCATTTAATCAGAATTGCTTTTTCACGGTCAGATAAGAACCTGTTCGACTCCCGAGGGGGCATCATTAACTCCGGATCGGTGTGCAGGATGCGCCCGATGGCTGCGCTCCTGGACAATTTTCCCGGTACAAAGGCTTTCTCCCCATTTTCGAGGGCTTCGAAAAGTCCGTCACGCGTGTCGAGCCGTAACTTTCCCTTGCGCTTATTTTTATCCGGACCATGGCAGTGATAACAACGGTCGGATAGTATGGGCTTTACATCAAGGTTGAAGTCAATTTCTTCGGGAAGAGAAGAAAACGAAGTTTCCACTCCCTCAGGAATATTCGGGCCACAGCTTGTCAGTATTATAAAAAAACTGGCCGGAAGCCAAAGAATTGATCGAAAACCAGGTAACCTCATATGGAAGCAAAAATCATCTCATAATATAATGATTGATCCCCAAATTTCTAAGGGTGGTATCTAATTGGTTGAAGTATATAATGTAAAAGTCCCGTCTATTTCCAGACGGGACCTTTATATTAATTACTGACTGCTCGCCTGCATTATTGCGGCACGATCAAGGTATTGAATTACCCTATCAACTTTTCCTGAACCATTAAAATGATACAAGGTATGAATATTTTGCGTCATACTTTTGCCCGTGGCTTTGTAGGAGGCTGTTGTTAAGAACCAGCCCATTACCCAGTCTCCGGGAGCAACGTTATAATTGTTGGAAGCGTCTACTGTTACGGACAGCCATACGCTATTGGAGAAATTAATATCCTCGATGGCGTTTTCACGACGATCCTTCCAGTATTCCAGAACTGCTGTTTTGCCAACAAGGCTGTCTCCATAGGCAAACTGATATACTACATTATCGGTAAAGTCAGATACAAATCGCTCCATATCACCACTGGACATGGCTGCCAGTCCATCTTTACAGATAGCTACATATTTTTCATCTGCATTTACAGTTACGGGTCCTGCAGGTTCTTCAACAGGTGGGGGTGGTGGGGGTGCCTGCTCTTGCTGACCGCAAGCAAAAAACATTGATGCTGCAAACAGCACTAGGGTTAATTTTCTCATAGTTTTGATTGGTTGATTGTCAATCAAAATACAAAAAATAAACCGAAATAATAGAATTATCTTCTGATCATCAGACAGATAATTCTATTTAATGTGTCTACATCGCAGAATAAACGGTCTTACCACCCTTGATGGTTTGGAGCACTTTTATTTCCTTGAGTTTCATCGGATCAACTTTCAGCGGATTTTGGTCAAGTATCACCATATCAGCTAGTTTTCCTGCTTTTAAGCTTCCCTTCTCATTCTCCTCAAAGAACTGATATGCGCCTCCAATGGTAAATGACTGAAGTGCTTCGTAAGGTGTAAGTCGTTCAGCGGGCCCCATAATTTTACCGCTGCGGCTCACACGGTTTACGGTGGTCCACATGATCATCATAAGGTTCGGGAGTGCCACCGGGGCGTCGGTGTGACTGGTAACGCGTACACCTTTGTTCAATGCAGATTTGATCGGACTGATTTGTTGTGCCTTATCCGGGCCGATGATCTCGTCATACCAGTCGCCCCAGTAGAATGTATGCATGGGGAAAAGTGAGGCGATAAGATCATATTTTTTAAGGCTGTCTATTTGATCCGGCCGGATCAGTTGTCCGTGAACTAATGTATTTCTTCGGTTCTGGTTCCCATATTTGGCTACAGCAGGACCCAATGCCCGGCATAACTGATCAAATGCAGCGTCGCCGTTGCAATGTGTTTTGAGCTGCCAGTTATTTGCAAATGCGAGATCAACGATCTCCATCACTTTCTCGTCTTCAGGTATGGCAGGGTATCCGCTATATCCATCCTTCTGCCCGTCAGGAGGGATCAGGTAGGGGATGGTTCTCCAGGCTGTCCTTCCCTGGGGTGATCCGTCCAGTGTCAGTTTAAGTCCGGCAATGCGATAATGATTTTTATATTCCTTGCTATACCATTCCGTTTCCATGTACCGGGGGAACATGTAATCGATATACGACAAAATATCAATGTTTAGCTTTCCCCGGCTGGCATAATCAGCAATTTGCTCATGATTGCTCATGGCACGACCTTCCACAGCAGTTGTGTAACCATATCGTACCGCCATTTCCTGACCTTTGTCCATGTAATAATCGATCATTTCGGGTTCGGTCGGACTGATTTTATCGATCATGGCAGGAATGGCAGCGAGTTCTTCAAGCACGCCGTTGGGTTCGTTGGACCCTTCCATACGACGAATCACGCCACCTTCGGGGTTCATTGTTTCAGAAGTGATGTTGAGCAGTTCAAGACCTTTGGAATTCACAACTGAGAAGTGTCCTGAGATATGGATGACCATAATTGGTATTTCTGTTGAGACCTGATCCAAATCCTCTTTTGTTGGAAAGCGTTTTTCAGCCAGCACTGCATCGTCGAATCCCATCCCGACGATCCAACCCTTGGTCTTGTCGGTTCCGTTAGCGGCATGCCATTCTTTCAATGTGGTAATAAGGGCGGGAATACTGTCACAGTTTCCGTCGGGACTTGCCAGGAGATTTGCCATTACCGCCTGAGCACCGAAACCGTAGAAATGGGCGTGGCCATCAATAAAACCGGGAACAAGTGTCTTGCCCTTCAGGTCAATCTCTGCATAATTCGTTCCGGCCTTTTCACGTGCTTCTTCCTCAGTACCTACGAATAAAATTTTCCCACTTTGTTCAACCAGGGCTTCTGCATATTCGGGTGAGTCGCCTTCCATAGTGATGATATCACCGTTAAAGTACAAGGAAGACTGACCAGGCTTCGTGTTTTCGATGTTGTCATTATTTTCCGACGTACAGGAGGCGAATAGCGCAAACGTCAAAACGAGGATATACAAGTAGGTGAAATTTTTCATTCTATGAGCGTAAACCGATGAGTGATAAAATTAATAAAAATGTATACAGCTGCCTAACTCCGATTGTATGAACAGGAGTTGATTCATCAGTGCATAAGCCACTGAGCGTCACTGATGAGGCAGACCCCACCGGAAGTTTTAAGCAGCTTCCGAAGCGGTTCGGTTATTTTATTCAGCTCTTCTTCAGAACATGCCACAAGGAAATATGTGTTTTGAAAAGCATTATGCAGTCCTTCGCCATCCTGTTCACCTTTGTCTCCGCGTCCCAGGACATTTTTAATCAGGGTGTATCCGTTGATTTGATTTTGATCCAGGATTCTGATGACCTTGGAAGATTCCAGGGATCCGGTGATAATCTCTACACGTTTCAGTGCTTTCATGTATGTAAATTTAAATATTCCAGAATGTGATAATAAACGGGAATCCCCAGTATGATATTAAATGGGAATGTGATTGCAAGCGACATCGGTACATATAATCCGGGATTAGCTTCAGGAACTGTAATCCGGATTGCTGCCGGAACGGCGATATAGGAGGCACTTGCAAGCAGCACAACCAGCAGAAGGGAATCACCTATATTGATATGGAAAAGCTGACAAAGAGCAATTCCAATAGCCGCGTTAATAACCGGGATGATAAGGCTGAAAAGAATAAGAAAAGATCCGGCCTTACGCAGTGATCGGATTCGTTTACCCGCGAGAAGGCCCATATCCAGGAGAAAGAAGGCCAGCATACCTTTGAAAATATCGCCGGTAAAGGGTTCCAGCGCCTGTTCGGTTCGTTCTCCTCCCAATAGTCCGATAATAAGACTTCCCAGGATCAGTACGACAGAGCCGTTTGTAAGCGCTTCTTTGATAATGCTTCCATAGGACGTTTCTTCATCGTTTTTATCCTTTCGGTAAATATTAATGAGCAAAACGCCCACAATAATCGCAGGGGATTCCATCAGAGCCATGGCTGCAACCATATGTCCGCCATATTCAATATTAAGATCCTTCAAGAAAGAAGTTGCAGTAATAAATGTTACGGCGCTGATCGATCCATAGGTCGCGGCGATGGCGCCGGCGTCATAAATACTTACCCGTTTCTTCAGAATGTAGAATGAATAGAGCGGTACCAGGAGCGACATGAAGACCGCAATCCCCAGGGTGGTCATCACATGGCTCGTTATGCCGCTGTGGGACAACTCTACTCCGCCCTTCACACCAATTGACAGCAGCAGATAGAGGGAAAGAAACTTCGGGATGGGTTGGGGGATTTCAAGGTCTGAACGTATAAATACTGCCAGTAATCCAAGGAAGAAAAAAAGAACTGCAGGGTTCAGCAGATTTTGTATGAGGATATCTGATGACATGAATAATCAGTTTTTTTTATAACATTGCGAAAATATGATTGTTAATCTATCTATAATAAAAGTATTACTATTATTTAATATATATGAACTTCTATAAAAATTGGTTAATCGCATTGGACATGTCTGATACAGATCAGTACATTTTTTCCAACCTGGTTAAACTTGAAAAGGAACTTAAGCCTGAAAGGTTAACATTTTTACATGTAGTTCATCCAGCCGACCTGCCCCGGGAAGTACTGTCTGATATTCCGGACCTCAATGAACCCGAATTACGATTCTATGAAAACAGGATTCAGCAATATATAAATGAATCGGGTATAACCACACCTTATGATATAGAAGTTCGTGAAGGGCATGCACTAACTGTTATTTTACAACTTACCCAGGATCTGGAAAATGACCTGGTCGTTGTTGGTAAAAAAGGAAATGAGGGGTTGGTGGAAAGGAAAATAGCACGAAAGTCGGGCATCAGTATTCTGTTCGTTCCTGAGAAGGAGATGGAATTTCAACATGTACTGGTGCCGGTCGATTTTTCTGAGCACAGTTTGCAGGCCATGCATGTTGCAGAAAGTCTTCATAAACATACCAGTTGCCTGACGGTTTACCGTGATTCATCCAAATACATCAATCAGGTCGCAGAAACTGTCGATGAGGTGGAAGAAATTCTCGTCAAGAGAAACCTGCTTGATCAGAAGCTGGCTACTTACACAGAGCACAAACTAAAGGAATTCGTGGAGCCTTTCCGTGCGATCAATCCTGACTGCTTCATCGAAGGCATCAATAAATCGACGGATATCGGTCAGTCCATCCTGAAATGGGCATCAAATCACCCTGCCGATATGATTATAATCGGGGCACGTGGAAAAACAGCAGCAGCTGCTGCATTACTTGGCAGTGTTTCCGAACGGGTTTATTCAGGCTTAACAGACAGGTACCTGCTGGTAGTAAAGAAGCCAGGTGAAAATGTCGGCCTGATAAAGGCACTTCTCGGAAAATAATTCACTTCAGTATAACCTTATTTCATTTTTTGCGTTAGAGGAATATCATATATGATAGTATTACTATTTTATAATTGAGTAATTATATTATTTTTGGAAGATGGCTACGCTGCAATTATTAATGAATGAGAACTTATTCGTGCGGGACCCGCAGGAAACAGAACTCGGAAGGAAGATCATTGAGGAGAGTATCCGAATGATCGATGAATTGGGTTTCGAAAAGTTTACATTCAAAAAACTGGCTTTAAAGATCGATTCTACCGAAGCATCGGTATACAGGTATTTTGAAAATAAGCATCGTTTACTTGTTTATCTGATCGCCTGGTACTGGAATTGGCTTGAATACCGCATTGATTTCGGTACGCAGAATATTTCTGATCCACGCAAGAAACTGCAGATAGCACTGGCGCTCGTAACAGAGAAAAAAGACAGGGATCCCCTTTTTCCGGAGGTCGACGAGGAGGCGCTGTATCGGATTGTCATTTGGGAATCTGATAAGACCTATCTGACCAAACAGGTGGATGACGACAACCGGGAAGGATTATTCAGGGGCTTCAAGTCATTATGCGCGAAAATTGCTTCCTATATCACAGAAATCAATCCAGCGTATAAATACCCACATTCGCTGATCAGCACCGTGCTTCAAATGGCGCATCAGCAACTTTTCTATGCTGAGCATTTGCCATCATTAACGGATATTAAAAAGAAGAAGGGTAACTTACAGGCTCAGAATGAAGCATTTCTTGGGGAAATGATTTTCAATACCATAACACCTAAAAAATAAAGACCATGCGGATGAACAGCAGCCAGATTATTCAGGTAATCAGGGAGGCTTCAACATATTTGGGGCAGGACTTCGATGGTTTTACCTTAAGGGAAATGGAAGCCTCACCCCGTTACTACGACCGGGAAGACGCTCCTGAGTTCCGGAGAGATCTGATTGAGGCCGCTACCAAACAGCGGATCATTTTTCTTGAAAATCAATTAGCCCCTGAAGAGATCAGGTCGTTTCTGGATGACGTGGAGATTCCGATATTTGCCTTTGAGGAAACAGAGGATGATCTTATTCCTATTATTATTTTTAAGGAAAAGCGTAAGCTCAAAGTGTCAAGAATTCGCATCAGTGATTCGGAAACACTGAGCTGTGATGCTGATTACTTTCCCAACCTGATGCTGGAAGACGGCAAGGTAAGCTTCATGGGTATTTTTGGTTATAAAAGTTTGGTAAGTGATGATCCTGAAAATGGGGAGAACCTTAAAAAACTGAATCCTCTTCAGCGGTTAATGCGTCTGCTTTCGGAGGAAAAGAAAGATATATTTTACATATACATCTACGCAGTACTGATCGGTCTGATCAGCTTAACCTTACCCCTGGGTATTCAGGCAACAGTATCACTGATTTCGGGCGGGGTTGTTTTCAGCTCTGTCTATGTTTTAATCGCATTAGTGATCATCGGGGTATTTGCTGCAGGGGGTCTGCAGGTGATGCAGATCACCCTGGTGGAATTTTTACAGCGCAGGGTATTCACAAAAGCGGCCTTTGAATTTGCCTTCAGGATACCCAGAATTAAGAACGAAGCGCTCTTAAATTATTATGCACCGGAGTTAATGAACCGGTTTTTCGATGTTCTTACCTTACAAAAGGGACTTCCTAAGCTGTTGATCGACCTGTCGGCAGGTGTGATACAAATTTTATTCGGTTTGATCCTCCTGTCGCTCTATCATCCGTTCTTTGTATTTTTCAGTCTGCTGCTGGTGGGTATGCTCGTGCTTATTTTCTACTTTACGGGCCCGAAGGGTTTGAGCTCTTCCATCAAGGAATCGAAGTATAAATATAAAGTTGTGTATTGGCTGGAAGAATTGGCGAGAACAATCAATTCCTTCAAAATATCTGGAAATACACCGCTGCCAATCCGGAAGACTGATTATAACGTAAACAATTATTTGAAGAACAGGAAGGTGCATTTCGGTGTGCTGGTTAATCAATATATTTTTATTCTCCTTTTTAAGGGACTTGTAACGGGTGGCCTGTTGATTATCGGTACTATCCTGGTTGTACAGCGTGAAATTACATTGGGCCAGTTTGTAGCATCAGAAGTGATCATCATTCTAACACTGAATTCTGTTGAGAAGATCATCATGTACATGGATGTGGTTTATGATATGCTTACGGCAGTGGACAAAATTTCGCAGGTAACAGACTTGCCGCTGGAAAAAAGCGGAGGTATTGATATTCCCAAGCACCTGCTGGAGCGGGGTATGGAAGTTAGGGTTAAAAAGCTATCATATAAATTTCCTGGTAGTACGGATTATGTACTCAAGGATGTGGAAACGCATATCCGGAGTGGTGAACGCATTTGTATATCGGGTGGTGCGGGATCTGGAAGAACGGTATTTACAAAAGTGCTTACCGGCCTTCACCAGGGTTATGAAGGAATCATCACCATGGATGGTTATTCTCTGCGCGACCTGGATCTTACGAATTTACGGGATAAAATAGGCAAGAATGTTTCCCAGGAGGATATCTTCGAAGGGACTATCTTTGAGAACGTTTTGCTTTCCAAGCCGAATTCCAAGGCTGAAGATGCGCTCTGGGCACTGGACAAGGTGAATGTTGGAGACACCATCAATGCGATGCCGGAAGGGTTGGATACGCCTATGCTTAGCGGTGGCAAGGGGTTGTCACGCGGTGTTGTAAACAAAATTATTCTGGCCCGATGCCTGGCTAAAAGGCCAAGTCTACTGGTCCTGAATGACTTCTTTAAGGATTTCATCCAGTCGGAACGGCTCTCACTTATTCAGATGCTAACAGCAAAGGAACATAACTGGACACTTATTGTGGTATCAAATGATCCGTTTATTATGGCGGCTTGTGACCGGGTACTTCTTTTTGAAGAAGGAAGGATCACAGGTAACGGAAAGTTCGACGAATTGGTTAAATCAGGTGCACTCAATAAAATAGTGAGGTAGGTTATGAAGGAGTTAAAGAAAGTAATTAGCGACCATCAGCTCTACACACTAAAGACGCTGAAAACACCCAGTGCTGGCCGCAGGCTGGCAAAAATCCTTATGGGACTGGGAGCGGTGTTTTTCGTCATGCTGTTTGTTCCCTGGCAGCAGAACATACGCGGTACTGGCAAGATGACTGCCTTCACGCCCGGCAACCGACCGCAGTCGGTCGAGTCTGCCATTGCGGGCAGAATTTCCAGCTGGCGGGTTCGGGAAGGACAGTTCGTGAATAAAGGAGATACCATTCTTACACTTTCGGAAATTAAATCCGACTACTTTGATCCACAATTGCTTACACGACTTTCTGAACAGGTGGAGGCGAAGGAAAGCAGCATCGACTCTAAACAAAGCAAGGCTGATGCACTTCGCGTTCAGATCACAGCCCTGCGACAGTCACTCGATGTGAAGTATGAACAGGCTGTGAACAAACTTCGCCAGACCGAATTGAAACTTGTTAGTGACAGCGTGGATTATGAGGCGGAAAAAATCAGATTCAACAACTTCCGGAATCAGTATGAACGGAATAAAACGTTATACGAGGCTGGAAACATTGCGCTGACTAAATTCCAGGACATTGAATCGAAATATCAGGAGTCCCGTATGAAGGTAGTTTCCTCGGAGAACAAATTTCTTCAGACAAAGGCTGAATTGATCAATGCCCGTGTAAATCTTTCAGGTGTTCGAGCTGAGTACCAGGACAAGATCTCAAAGGCAGAATCTGATCTGAATGCAACGTTGTCTGAACTTTATGATGCGGAGGTATCCCGGGCCAAGCTGAGGAATGAGTATGCCAACATGGAGATTCGTAATGAGCAGTACCAGATTATTTCACCCCAGAATGGTTATATCGTAAAGGCGATGCGTGCCGGAATCGGTGAAACCATCAAGGAAGGGGAAGCGGTTGTTACTATCGCACCAACCAATCCGGATATGGCAGTGGAAATGTATGTCCGCGCCATGGATGTTCCCTTGATCTCCAAGGGCAGGAAAGTACGGATTGAATTTGACGGCTGGCCTGCGCTGCAGTTTTCGGGATGGCCAAGCGTCTCTGTGGGAACTTTTGGCGGAGTCGTTCAGGTGATCGATTACGTTAATTCAAGCGGTGGAATGTTCCGTATTTTGGTAACCCCGGATCCGGAAGATGAACCGTGGCCTGAGCTGCTCCGAATCGGATCAGGAACGAAGGGATGGGTAATGCTCGACGATGTTCCGGTGTGGTATGAAATATGGCGACAGCTTAACGGTTTCCCGCCAAGTCTATACGAGGATCCGAATAACCAGGGTTTGCTGGGAAAAGAGGATGAGAAAACATCTGATAAGAATGAAGAAACTTCTGAAGAGAAGAAGAAATGAGAGCAATCTGGATCATAATATTTGCTTGCTTCTTTTATGGGGTTAAGGCTCAGTCTGTTTCGATGGACAGTTCGTCGATCCTTAAATTCGATGATTTTTATGCCGTCGTACTCGCATACCATCCCATAGTCCAGCAGGCAAACCTGCTTACCGACCAGGCGATTCAGGAAGTCAGGCTTGCGCGGGGAGCATTTGATCCGAAATTGCAGGGTAGCTGGAATCAAAAAAGATTCAGCGACACGGAATATTATAATTTGCTGGATGTCTCTCTGAAAATTCCAGTCTGGTTCCCGGTGAATCCCGAGGTGGGATTCATGCAAAATCGCGGGGCATATCTGAATCCTGAGAATTTCATTTCTGATGCCACCAATAATCAGCAGTTGTATGCGGGTGTATCGGTGCCCATTGGTCAGGGCCTTTTCATCGATCAGCGCAGAGCTACGGTCAGGCAAGCGTTGATTTTTCAGGATATGGCTGAGGCAGAGCAAATCAAGGAGATCAACAAGGTGCTTTTAACGGCTGCCAAGGATTACTGGGAATGGTATTATGCCTATAACAATTATATACTGATGCAGCAGAATATTGCCATCACTCAGGATATCTTTAATCGAACCAAAATGGGATTTGAATATGGGGAGGTTGCGGCAATAGATACGATACAAGCAAAAATCACCCTGCTGAACCGTATTACAGATTTTCAGCAGGCTAATATCGACCGGATCAAAGCTGCCTTATCCTTGTCGAATCACCTGTGGAGCCCGGAAGGCCTTCCTTTGGAGCTTAAGGATTACATCCGTCCGGAGGCGTTGCCCGTAACAGAATTAGGCGACTCGGTACTCCTGGATCTTGTGACTCTGGCCCGTGCAAACCACCCGGAATTACAAAAGTTGCGGTTGAAGAATGAAGCGTTGATCGTTGAAAGAAGTTTGGCCCGCGAAAATCTGAAGCCCAGAATTGATCTTAAATATCAGTTCCTGGATCAGCCCTTTACCCCGGAGGGTGAAAATAATGGCTGGACTTTCGATAATAATTACAGGGTAGGAATTGATTTTGCTTTTCCTATTTTCCTTCGAAAAGAGCGCGCAAAAATCGGGCAGACCAATCTGAAGATCAGGGATAACAATCTTGAACAGGATTTCGTGGAACGTGAGATCGTTAACGAAATTAATGCGCAGTATACAGCAGTAGTAAATACCGGGGCGATCCTGACGCAGCTTGATCAAATGGTGACTAGTTATCAGCAAATCCTGGCAGCGGAACGGATAAACCTGGAAAATGGTGAAAGTGATCTATTCAAGATCAATATTCAGCTCGAAAAGCTTATCGAAGCACAGACGAAACTCCTGAAGTTGCGCGCAGATTATCAGAAATCTGTGGCGACTCTCTACTGGTCGGCCGGTATACAAAACCTGGGATACTAATTTAAGAAGAGCCGGCGTTCGTTTAATTTTTTGAATCCGATTCAGGATTTCTAATATTGCACAAAATTTGACTATGGCTCTGATTCAACGTCTTTGGAATGAACGTCCGCTGCTGCTGATCATTCTGCTTGCCCTTACCGTACGATTGATTGGTGTATTTTTTTCCGGAGGTTATGGATATCACGATGATCATTTTTTAGTAATTGAACCTGCTCAAAGCTGGCTGGAAGGACGTGATAAAGGCAATATGATTACGGATTCTCCGGAAGAAAATACCAGTGGACGAAGTCTTTTGTATCCTGCCGCAAATTATGTGATTCTCGGAACTGCCGAATTTCTGGGGATGTCTGACCCTTCGCTCAAAATGGTTTTTAACCGCCTGATTCATGCCTTGTATTCCTTATTGATCATTTACTTTGGATACAAGCTGACATGGGAGTTGGGCGATCGGAATAAAGCACGCGTTGTGGGTCTTTTGCTTGCACTTTTTTGGATGTTTCCCCAGATGTCGGTGCGCAATCTGGTTGAAGTCATTCCAATTCCTCTTCTTCTGCTGGTTTCCTATTGGGTGGTTCGCTTTTTGAAAGGTGATCTCCCGCTGCGATATATATTATTATCAGGACTGTTGCTGGGTATTTGCTTTTCGCTGCGTTATCAAACAATTCTTTTTGCCGGGGGGATTGGTCTGGGCTTAATGTGGAGTCGAAAATGGAAGGAATCGATCTATCTGGGAGCTGTATTTGTTGGAGCAATAGTGCTCATTCATGGTGTGGGGGACTACTATTTATGCGGATCGCCGTTCTGCAAGCTGCAGTATTACTTCCTTTTCAATGTAGAACATGCAAATGATTATACTACGGAACCATGGCATTTTTATCTTGGAATATTATTGGGAGTATTCATTCCGCCACTAAGTATTTTGCTGATGTTTGGATTTGCCCGATCCTATAAAGTAAGCACAACAGTATGGCTGGCAGCACTTTTATTCTTTGTTTTCCATTCCGTTTTTCCAAATAAGCAGGAGCGATTCATTTTTACGATCATGCCCCATATTATTATCCTTGGGTATCTCGGGTGGTCAAATTTTGTTGAGCGAAGGAACATGGGCAAAGTCTTATCTTCTTTTGTCAGATTCAGCTGGGTCTTTTTTTGGATTTTAAATATCCCGCTGGTTATTCTTTATTCCGCCTATGATAACAAAAGAGCCCGTGTGGAAGGCATGCGGTTCCTTGGTGAGCAGGAGGATCTGAAAGGTTTTGTTTTAATGGATCCTACCCATAAAAGAATTAAGGATGCGCCGTTGTACTATGGAGGATTTTATGAGGCCTATCCGCACATAGGGTCGACTGTTACACCCGACAGCGTGATGCAAATCATGGAAAGAATGCCAGACAGCCAATATCCAAATTACCTGGTTCTCTGTGTGGGGCGCGACGAAGACCTGTCGGACAATGAGACGTTTGCGCGAAGTTTTTTCCCGGATATTGAGTATGTCACTACCAGGGAGATGGGTTGGATCGATGCGCTTCGAAATCGGATAAACAAGGGTATCGCACTGGATGACTGGGCTATTTATAAAATTAAAGGTGAGCGCATAGCACCCTATGACCCTGATTCGGAGCCGCTACCAAATATTTATAAATAAGCTACATTGTTATAATCGGTAAGGGATTATTTCCAATTAATGACTATTTTCATTTGTCACTAATCAGAACCCTATGCGAACCCTATTTACTCTACTATTTCTTATTTCGATTTTACCTGTTAACGGGCAGGGTACCCAGCTTCTTCGGGAGCCAACCCTTTCTGCCAACAGCATTGTATTTGTTTATGCCGATGATCTTTGGAAAGTTTCCCGAGCAGGTGGAGACGCCGTTCGTTTAACGAGTCACGAAGGATCAGAATCGTTGCCGCACTTTTCTCCCGATGAAAAGTGGATTGCTTTCAGTGCAGAGTATGATGGCAACACAGATGTCTATGTGATTCCATCGGAGGGAGGAACCCCGCTGCGCCTTACCTGGCACCCGGGCGGTGATTTTGTGCAGGGATGGACTCCGGATGGCGAGGTAATGTTCCGTTCCGGCAGAGTAGGGCACCCTACACAGACCAGTACTTTTTTTAAGGTTAACCGGAAGGGTGGAATGCCGGAACCCGTGGGGCTTCCAAGGGCAGCCTTTGGTGAAATGTCGCCGGATGGTAAACATATTGCCTATGTACCCATTACCTTCTGGGATCCTGAATGGCGTAATTACCGGGGCGGACAGGCCATGCCGATCTGGATCGTCGATATGGAAACAATGGACCTTATCCGAACGCCTCAGCCAACGCAAGAGCGTCATCTTGACCCTGTCTGGTATAATGGCTCAGTATATTATCTTTCCGAAAGGGACTATGCCAGTAATATCTGGTCATTCAATCCGGCTACCAAAGCTGAAGCCCAAATCACTTTTCATAAACAATTTGATGTTAAGAGTCTTGATGCCGGTCCGAACGGAATTGTCTATGAACAAGGAGGATACCTTCATCTTTTGGATCCGGCAAATGGAAATACCCAGCAGCTGGTGATTAATGTTCGGGGGGACATGAATTTTTCCCGCCCCCGATGGGAATCCGTTTCAGCGGGCGATTTAAACAATCCGGCAATATCTCCAACCGGAAAGCGCGCAATCTTTGAGGTACGCGGAGAAATATTCACTTTTCCTAAGGAGGAAGGGACCTGGCGAAACCTCACCAATTCACCGGGCGTGGCGGATCGTGCGCCAGTATGGTCACCGAAAGGAGATAAAGTAGCATGGTTCTCGGATAAGTCTGGAGAGTATGCACTCATGGTGGCAGATCAGGATGGAGGCAATGTGAGGGAAATTAAAATGCCTGATCCAACTTTTTATTTCCAGCCCGACTGGTCACCGGACGGAAAATATATTGCCTTTACGGATACAGACTATAATATTTGGATTGTTGACCTGCAAAGCGGGACAATGAAAATCGCTGATACAGATCGCTATGCCCATCCAAACAGGGCCATGAATCCGGTGTGGTCACCCGACAGCAAATGGATCGCCTATTCCCGACAGCTGGAAAGTCATTTCAAGGCTATTTTTGTTTACAATGTCTCAACGGGTGCCCGCCATCAGCTCACCGATGGAATGGCTGATGCAATTACGCCTGTTTGGGATGAGAGCGGGGCCTATCTGTATACACTGGCCAGTACGAACTATGGTCTTCAGTCGGGCTGGCTGGATATGAGCAGCTATGACCCGTCCGTAACACGCAGTTTATACTGCATCGTTTTAGCAAAGGATGGCAAAGCTCCGGCACTTCCGAGAAGTGACGAGGAAACGGTTTCAGAAGAACCCCAAAAGAAACCGGAAGAAAAGTCAAAGAAAAAGACAGATGAACCTGCTCCGGAAGAGAAGGGCGTAAATGTAGTGATCGATGTTGACGGTATTCAGCAACGTATAGTCCCGCTGGAGCTTCCCGACCGAAACTATGCCGGACTTGTTGCAGGCCCGGAGCATGTTGTATTTGTAGCAGAAAGTGTTCCCAATACTCCCGGGTTGACCATTCATCGGTATGATGTGAAAAAACAAAAAGCCGAAGACTACCAGTCGGGCGTACAGAGCGGCGTCGTGTCTGCCGATCGGAAACAAATGCTGATCCGAAAGGGCAACGCATGGAGTATTATCCCGACAACAGGAAAGGCAGATAACGGAACCTTAAAAATGGATGCGCGCATCAGGGTTGATCCGCAGCAGGAATATCATCAGATATTTCGTGAAGGCTGGCGGTATATGCGTGATTTCCTGTATGTGAATAACGTTCATGGGGCACCCTGGGATAAGATTTACGCGTGGTATTCACCATGGATCGATCACGTTCGTCATCGCAGTGACCTGAATTATGTTGTGGATATCATGAGCGGTGAGGTGTCCATCGGGCATTCCTATGTACGCGGTGGGGATATGCCTGATACAGAGTTCGTTCCTGTGGGTTTACTGGGGTGTGACTTTGCAGTGGTGGACGGATATTACCGGATTGCAAAGATTTATGATGGAGAGACATGGAACCCTAATTTAACTGCGCCTTTGGGTGTTCCGGGCATTGGGGTGAAAGAGGGTGATTATCTGCTGGCAGTAAATGGAATTGAACTGCGGGCCCCGATGAACCCGTACAGTCTGTTTGAGCAAACCGCAGGTCGGGCGGTGACCATAACGACAAATTCCAACCCCGCTATGAACGGAGCCAGGGAATCACTGGTGGTTCCTGTTGCCAATGAATCAATGCTTCGTGGTATGGATTGGGTGGAAGGTAACCGTCGCAAGGTTGATGAGCTTTCCGGTGGAAAGCTTGCATATGTGTATGTGCCAAACACCAGTGGTCCCGGATTCACCTATTTCAACCGGTATTATTTTGCGCAGCAGGATAAAAAAGGTGCTGTGATTGATGAGCGCAACAATGGAGGGGGATCCGCGGCAGACTATATGATCGATGTGATGAACCGTAAGCTTTTTGGCTTCTTCAACAGCAAGGCAAATGATAACCGGCCATGGACCACCCCAATGGCGGGTATTTGGGGACCAAAGGTAATGATCATCAATGAGCGCGCCGGTTCCGGGGGGGACCTTTTGCCCTACATGTTTAAAGAGGCTGAAATCGGCCCTTTGGTGGGTACACGCACCTGGGGCGGACTTGTAGGCACATGGGATACTCCACTCTTCATAGATGGCGGCCGCATGGTTGCACCCCGCGGCGGTTTCTACGACGCAGATGGAAAATGGGCTGTGGAAGGTGTTGGGGTAAGTCCGGATATTGAAGTTATTCAGGATCCGAAGCGCATTCTGGAAGGCCACGATCCCCAGTTGGAAAAAGCGGTTGAAGAGGCTCTTCGTCTATTGGAAAATAATGAATTCCAGCTGAAGCCGGAACCTCCGGCTCCGGTAAAATGGCGCCGTCCCGAAGGTATGAAGGAATAAATGAAAGCGGTTGTAATTTCTGAGCCGGGAGGCCCGGATGTTCTCGAACTTCGGGATGCACCTCTGCCAGATCCCGGCCCGGGGGAGGTTAGGATCAGGGTATACGCGGCCGGAGTAAACCGACCGGATGTTATTCAGCGGCAAGGGCGTTATCCGGCTCCCCCAGGTGTTCCGGCAGACATTCCCGGCCTTGAAGTGGCTGGAGTGGTTGATATGGTGGGTAAGGATGCCCCTCGCTGGAAAGTGGGTGACCGTGTCTGCGCATTGCTGGCAGGAGGGGGTTATGCAGAATATGTCACAGTTCCATCGGGTCAGTGCTTGCCCGTTCCAGCCAACTGGGATTTCATACAGGCGGCATCGGTTCCTGAAACGTTTTTCACGGTGTGGGCCAATATATTTCAGCGAGGCCATTTTCAAAAAGGCGAAACTGTGCTCGTCCATGGAGGTTCATCAGGCATTGGTGTGGCAGCCATTCAGATGATCAGCACTATGGGAGGGAAAATAATCATTACCGCAGGTACGGATGAAAAATGTGCTTTTTGCAAGCGGCTTGGAGCAGACAGATCAATTAACTACAGGACCGAGGATTTTGAATCGGTCATTCGTGAGGAATTCGGAGGCGTTGATATAATTCTTGATATGATCGGAGGGGATTATACACCGAAAAACCTGAACTGTTTGCGTGAAGAGGGACGGCTTATCATTATCAATGCGATGAACGGTCGTCAGGCAGAGGTGGATCTGATGCGGGTGATGGTAAAACGGCTTACGATAACGGGTTCGACGCTGAGGGTTCGTTCGCCGGAGTTCAAGCAACGGATTGCTGAAGAGCTGGAATCGAATATCTGGCCGCTGATGGCCGACGGATCCATTAAACCGGTGGTTTTTCGCACATTTTCGTTCGGTAATGCTCTGTCTGCACATAAACTCATGGAGACATCGGAACATATGGGTAAGATCGTTTTAGAAATGAATTAATTCTAAGATTTTGATTTGAATTGTTCTTTCCCGAATTTGAGTTAAACCAAAAACCAACCTAAAATGGAAAATCGTAATACCTCTGTAATGTCCATTCAGGACTGGATCATCACCATCCTGATCACTTCAATCCCGGTTGTAAATATTATTATGCTCTTTGTGTGGGCCTTTGGCAGTGATACGAACGAAAACAAAAAGAACTGGGCAAAAGCGACCCTGATCTGGTTAGCCATCATATTTGTGCTCTACTTGATCATTTTTGTATTTCTGGGTCTTGCCTTATTTACGGGCAGCAGATAACAATTAGTCATAGTTGAAAATCATGGAATACACCGGTTTTATCGGTGTATTTCTGTATGAATCGTTCAGACGAGAAGTGCATTTATTGCTTATTTAAGGACATACAGGTTCAAAATTTAATATCTTTGCAACAGTTACATTGAATGAATGGAGATGGGCAACCTTGAGAACATACGCCAGGAGATAGTAGGTATTGATCATAAATTTCAAACCCCCTTCGGTGAAAAGAAGATCATCTATGCCGACTGGATCGCGGGCGGCAGATTGTACAAGCCCATCGAAGATCTGATGACCCATCATTTCGGTCCGTATGTGGCTAATACCCACTCCGAATCCAGTTTCACAGGCGCTACCATGACCCAGGCCTACCATGAGGCGTTAAATCAGATCAAGCGTCATGTGAATGCATCGCAAGACGATGTTATTCTTGCGACCGGCACAGGTATGACAGGTGCCATTTCCAAATTACAGCGTATACTGGGCCTTCGTCTTCCTGAACAGGTAATTCAATATTGTGATATTCCCGATTCATTACGCCCGGTAATCTTTATTACTCACATGGAGCACCACTCCAACCAGACTTCATGGATTGAATGTATGGCTGATGTGGTGGTGATTCCTCCGGATGAAAACTTACTGGTTGATCCCGCGAAACTGGAAGATGCGTTGAATGAATATCAGGACCGGCCTGTAAAGATCGGATGCTTCACGGCATGCTCCAATGTTACGGGTATTCGTACACCCTATCATCAACTTGCAGGGCTGATGCACGCCCATGGAGGCTGGTGCTTTGTTGATTTTGCAGCATCGGCGCCATATGACGAGATAAATATGCACCCCGAGAATCCTGACGAGCGACTTGATGCCATATTCTTTTCGCCACATAAATTTCTGGGCGGACCGGGAAGTGCCGGAATTCTGATCTTCAATAAAGAACTATATCATAACACTATTCCGGATCAGCCGGGTGGGGGTACCGTGAAATGGACCAACCCATGGGGTGGGAGAAGTTATTTTGATGAAATTGAGATTCGTGAAGACGGTGGAACTCCGGGTTTTCTTCAGGCAATCCGGACGGCGCTTTGTATTAAGCTGAAAGAAGAATTGACCATTGAAGCGATTCACCAAAGGGAGGAGCAATTACTGAAATCTACTTTTCAGCGACTCAGAAAAATTAAAGGACTTCATATTTTGGCTGATCAGCCCGTTGCCCCTGAAGACCGGCTTGGTGTTGTGAGCTTTTATCTTGAAGGAGTTCATTATAATCTTGTTGTGGCGTTGCTCAATGATCATTTCGGTATTCAGGTAAGGGGAGGCTGTTCCTGTGCGGGTACGTATGGCCATTTACTGCTGAATGTCTCCAAAGACGTGTCGGATGCGATTACCTGTAAAATTGACCAGGGTGATCTGAGCGAAAAGCCGGGATGGGTGAGACTATCACTTCATCCTACAATGACCGATGAGGAACTCAATTTTGTTCTGGATGCCATCGAGCAGGTTGCATCAAATGCACCTGAATGGTCACTGGACTATAAGTTTGATGCACATCGCGGTGAATTCTTCCACAAGGATTATCCCGTTCGGTCAGAAAGTTTTGATTTCGACAATCTGTTGAAACAGGCGACAACTATCCATACCGGTAACTAATTAACATTACATATTTAGTGAGTCCAGCGAACTGAAAAGGAGGCTGATGAGTGCGACAACTCCGTACACCAGTAAACCGATCAAAAGGAGTGTGATTGCAAGTATTGTTATGATAATTCCGAATCCGCTGCCGGTATGTTTACCTTCCTGGTAGTGTTCTTTAAGCAGTTTTAAATTTCGAATATTCGCCTTGTACCAGACATCTGGTATGATTCCCACATATGGAATGGATCCAAATATTGCATCAAGTATTACGTTACCGATCATTTTAATTGCCAGTTTTCCGCTCGCACCGTTCTTGTACATTTCAATCACCAGGTATGCGCCCACCAAATAACCAATCAAACTTCCGGCGAAGGGTATTAGCCCGAGGATTGGATCCAGTCCGAACCGTATACCTGTTCCCGGGATTTCAAATTGCGAATCCATTAATTTGGAAACTGCTTCGATACGCTTAAGTGCGGTTTCTCTTTTTTCTGTCATGGTCATGTTAAAAATACCTGAATGTGTCAGATCAATCAATGAATCTTCAGGATATTGTATCTTCGCACTATGAATATTCTGCTGCTGACCTACCAGGGTGGTATTGCCGGATCAACCCTGTCTATAACGTACCTTGCCCGGGGATTGGCGGAAAGGGGACATGCAGTCTATGTTGGATGCCCGGCAGATGCCCTGCTGGCCGGTTACTTTGAAGACTCGCCTGTAACAGTGATTCCGATGGTCTTTAGGGGTAAGCTGGACTTCAGGAATGCCCGCAACCTGAAGAGTATCACGGATACCTATGATATTGATATTGTCAATGCCCAGTCTTCGCTCGACAGATACACCAGCCTGATAGCCAAAAAAATTTTTGGCATGAAATCAAAACTTGTCTTCACGCGGAGACAGGTTTCCAAAAGTATCGGGGGGCCACAAAGCTGGCTGTACCAATGGGGTGCCGACCGGTTTGTGGCCGTAAGCGACGGCATACGTGATTCACTGATTTCTGATGGTATCAAAGCGAAAAATATTTCGGTGGTTTATAACGGAACCCCTGCCTCCAAATACGATACTGTGGATACAAACGCAGCCGAAAATATACGCAGGAGGCTGAATATCAATCCGGACGATTTTGTGATCGGTTGTGTTTCCCGACTTAAGAACCAGTTGCAAATCCTGCAGGCCCTCGCACAAATTGATGATCCTGTAACCATGATCTTTGTAGGCGTTGAGGAAATTCCGGGTTTTGATATTCAAAAATTAAAAGAGAAAGGCCACCGTATATTTTTCGAGGGCAGGCTTCCTGCCAAAGACATATTGCCTTATTATCTCATTTTTGACATCATGATATTGGCATCAACGATGGAGGGTCTCTCGCAATCCCTTTTGGAAAGTATGTTCATGAAAGTTCCTGTGATAGCAACTGCAGCGGCAGGTAATCTTGACCTGGTAAAAGATGGTCGCAACGGTCTGCTCTTCAACGACCGAGATATTGATGCGCTTGTTGAAAAGATTGTGCTGCTACGCGAAAACCCGGAATTACAGGAAAAACTCGCAGAAGGCGGTTATAAAACTGCCCGTCTTGATTTTTCCATAGAAAACACCCTGGATGGTTATGAAAGGCTCTTCTCCAGTTTACTTGATGAATAAAGTGTCTTTCGCTGTTCCTCGATTGCTTCATCATTGATATAGTCATCAAATGACATCAGTTTATCAAGGTATCCGTTCGGGCCGATCTCAATGATCCTGTTGGCAACCGACTGGGTAAAGGTATGATCATGTGATGTGAATATGACCGTACCCGGGAAATCGGCCAGCGCGTTATTAAATGCCTGAATGGATTCCAGGTCCAGGTGGTTTGTAGGCTCATCAAGCATCAGGAAGTTTGCTCCTTTCAGCATCATTCGTGAGATCATGCAACGTACTTTCTCACCTCCGCTGAGTACAGTGGATTTCTTGAAAACCTCTTCCCCGGAAAACAACATTTTACCGAGGAAACCGCGGATATATACATCATCGGCTTCTTCGCCATCCGCATATTGGCGCAACCAGTCCATCAGGTTATGATTTGACTGGAAGTATTTTTCATTGTCATTTGGCAGATACGCTGTTGTAATGGTTTGACCGAAACGGAATGAGCCCGCATCCGGCTTGATTTCTTCAGCAAGAATTTTGTAAAAGGCCGAAGTTGCCTGACTGTCTTTTGAAATAATGGCGATCTTATCACCCTTGTTAACCATAATATCCAGGTTTTTGAAATAGGGCTTTTCTTCCCCAAATTTCGTAAGGCCTTCCACCTGCAGAATTTGGTCACCTGCAGTACGGTTCTGAGTGAAGATGATGGCCGGATATTTTCTTGAAGAGGGTTTAATTTCTTCCACATTGAGCTTATCAAGCAATTTCTTTCTGCTGGTTGCCTGTTTCGACTTTGACGCATTGGCTGAGAAACGAGCGATAAATTCCTGTAGTTCTTTTTTCTTTTCCTCAGCTTTCTTATTGGCAGATGACCGTTGCTGCAGGGCCAGCTGACTTGATTCGTACCAGAAGCTATAGTTACCCGTGAATAAACGAACTTCTTTGAAGTCGATATCTACAATATGGGTACAAACGGTGTCCAGGAAGTGACGGTCGTGAGATACTACGATCACAGTATTTTTAAAATCCAGCAGGAAATTTTCCAGCCAGGTTACGGTGTGGATATCAAGGTCGTTGGTAGGTTCATCCAATATGAGCACATCCGGATTTCCGAACAACGCCTGGGCCAGCAATACACGAACTTTCTGATGTCCGCTTAATTCCTTCATGTCGGTATAATGAAGTGATTCATCGATCCCCAAACCACTCAGTAATGCCGCTGCGTCCGATTCGGCGTTCCAACCGTCAAGCTCTGCAAATTCACCTTCAAGTTCGGAGGCCCTTACACCGTCGGCTTCTGAGAAATCGGGCTTGCTATAAAGTGCATCTTTCTCCTGAATGATCTGCCATAGCCGCTCATGACCCATCATGACCGTATTAATTACCGAAAATTCATCATATGCAAAGTGATTCTGTCGCAGCACTGCCATGCGTTTTCCTGGCTCCAGGCTCACATTACCACGATTTGGATCCTGTTCGCCGGAGAGTATTTTCAAAAAAGTTGATTTCCCCGCGCCATTGGCACCGATAACGCCATAGCAATTTCCCTGGGTGAATTTGATGTTTACTTCATCAAACAGGACGCGTTTTCCAAACTGTAACGATAAGTTGTTTACTGCAATCATAGAATCTCCATTAAAGGCGCAAAGGTACTTCTTTTTGGGGAAGTAGCATTGCCTAGTCTATAATAAACCTGATCGTCTGTGTTGCATGATCGCTTCGTACCCGGATGAGATACATGCCTGCAGGTAATCCGGCAAGCCAATGGGTAAGGTTCAATTCATTTGTTTCAATTCGATCATGCAGGGTTCGAAGGTGTTGCGCCTGGCTGTTCAACAAAGCAATCACCACGTTTCCGGGTTCGGTGCCAGGATAATTCAGAATGTAACGGTTCTTTCCGATCAGAAGGGAAGCATTTTTCCCAGGGGTTATTTCAGGCACACGGTCGGTCAGCAGAATTTCATAGTTACCCTTAAAACTAAGCTGACGAATACGAATATATTGAAGGTTGGAAGCCAAAGAGATTGTCTGAGAATAAAAACCTCCCGATGTGGCCGGAATAAAAGATAGTGAATCAAAGATGATTCCGGATTCCGATGACTCGAGGACAAATCCAAAATTTTCAGGACCAGTGGTTGTTTGCCAGGATATTTCCACCGAAGAATCATTAATGCGCCGCAAATTATAGGAGAGCAAATGTATCGGAAGAATCTGTTGCAGGTTCACTTCACCCATGGTATGATTGCCGGGCACCAGTATCCATTCAAAGCTATCGGCATGATCACCTTTTCCAATACGTTGAATGGATGATAAAGGAGGTGTTTCGCCGCTTTCTTCTGGCAATAGCGGCGAGGAATTAATGCCCGCTGCCGGTCCTTCAGACGCTGTAAAAGCACCCTCATAGGAAATAAATTCACTGGTGAACTCACCAAAGGAAAGTGCAATACCATCAGGTGATCCGTTCTGTATCCCTGAAATGGGAAACACAAAAAGTTGAAATCCAGGGTCATCCTTTTCTCCTGCCCATGCATCATTCAGGTCGAGGGAACGATACATAAGCCCACTGGATCCATTGTAAAGAGACAATCGTACTTTACTAAGATCATATCTTTCAGGATACTGGATTACGATTTCGACAAATTCAAGCGTGTCTGTACTTACATTGTCGTAGTGAAATTCATTGATCCACATGTTGGGGAGTTCAGGAATTCCTTCGGTTCCCCTGACAGCGATTTGCAGCGAGGTAATCCCCGGGGTTTCATGAACCACAAAATCATCATAGCTAAGGCCGTCCGGAGAAGGCGGTTTGAAGCGCACATAAATACGCTGGTAAGGAAGGCAATCGGTCGTTGCAGATAAAATCAGGGGCAGCAGGAACGTATGCGATTCAGCAAAATCCGGAAACAAAGAGATCTCATATCCGAGGGGAGGATAAACCGACACATCGGAAGAAATATTCACTGCGGTAAAGTCATACGACTGAACAGACGAACTCGTGCCAAATGGGACGATTCCAAAGAAAAGCGTGTCACTTCCAAATGAAACCAACGTTGGAGCGAAGGTTAACCATTGATCTTTGTTCAAGGTTCCGGGCGAGGCATTTGACTGGAACTTCCATGTAAAATGCGGTCCGCGGCTTCCCGGACCAGTTCGTTGAATGGAATAGGACAGGGGTGAGGTCCCCGTTTCCGACACCAAAACAGCTTCAAATATAAGTCCGGCTGCCGGCCCCCCTAAACCAGTAAAATCGCCTTCGTAGCTGAGAATATCGAGCACTCCCGAAGGAGTTGAGAGTGCAAACCCATCCGGTCCGTTTTGTATGCCCGGCTTAAACCAGACTGTCGCTTTGAAGCCCGGTGATACCGGGTGCCACGACAACGTATCCAGGAGTGCGCTGTCGTAGGGCAGGCCGTTGACGCCGTTGTACAGGTACAAAGTTAGATTGGCTATTGAATCCCCGGCAATGACTTCTATGAATTCCTGCGCATCAATGCCGGCGTTATCATAATGAAATTCATTGATCCAGGCAGTTTGAGCTGAAATTGAGTGGCTAACGAGCAACAGGAAATTTAGTATTCTCCACATAGGAACAATGTGGGGATTGGGGCGGACAACCTGTTACCGTTAAATGACCGGAAGAAAAAATTCAGGTGAAACCGTGATCTTTTTATAGTAAAATGTGTTATAACTTGTACTATTGACTACTACTACAGACATGCTTAAGAAACTGATTCGCTGGATTCAGTCTGTTGTTGGCAAACGGCCCAAGGAAACACCTGAGGAAACCCCATGGCTCGACCGCTCTAAAACCCTGAACGGCTGGGCAGACCGTAAGTAGCCACCCATCTGTTTTCTCATCAGTACCTTCTCTTTTCCAGGATAACCCCTTGTGCGATTTAAAAATACAGGGGTATTGTGTATATTCCGTTGGTTTGATGAAAAATGAATAATAGGGATCTTTACTTCAATATTATGAGGGACAAAAAACAAATGGGAATTGGGATGGCCATTGGAATTGCGATTGGCAGTGCGATAGGTGTTGCGTTGGATAATATTGGAACATGGATAGGCATAGGAGTGGCATTGGGAGCAGGAATTGGAGCACGACTTAGTCAGAGCAAAAGGGATGATGCATCGTAGACAATAAGATCCGGCATGAATTTGATTACGAGCAAAAACACAGGGTCCCGTCATTTACAAAAACCAATCATGATTTGAAGGAGGTATCATGAAACAAAATGAAGGAATTTTCCGATTTACGTACTTTACTGATAAATACCCGGAGACCTTTGATTTCTACGAGAACAAATTGGGCTTTGCCCTGGAGCATTCATGGGACCGAAGTGATGATGATAAAGGAGCACTTTTTAAGATAGGACAGGGTGTCATCGAAATTCTGCAACGGCCTGAAAATCCTCAAAATAATCATATTGCACTCGACTATCGCGTACCTCAGGGTGTTTTTACCGGAATCCAGGTTTCGAATATTGATGAATTATTCGGCATCTATAAGGAAAAAGAACTTCCATTTATTCAGGAGATCATTGATCAGCCCTGGGGGCACAGAAGTTTTTATATTCAGGAACCCAATGGACTGGTATTGGGCTTTTATCAGGAGCAATTTTAAACAATAAAAAGGTTATGGAATTTAGAAGTGCACGACATACGGATAACTTAGGGCGGATCAAAAATTTTTATACGAATGTTATGGGTCTCACCGTCCTGTTTTCCTTTGAAGATCATAACAGCTATAGTGGTGTATTCCTTGGCAAGGAAGGGCATGACTGGCATCTGGAGTTCACTACCTCCGGGGACAAGGCTGAACATAAATTTGATGCGGAGGATATATTAGTGTTTTATCCCACGCATCAGGAAGAATATGATGAGATAATTCATCAAATTGAGGCGAATAATATTGAAAAGCTGAAAGCCAGGAATCCATACTGGAATGACAATGGAATAATGATTCAGGATCCTGATGGATTTCATGTGATTGTCAGTAATTTAAAAATTAAATAATCAGGCGAATAAACCCTGATTTTCAAACGATACATTTTCAATGAAAAAACTCATTCCCGTTCTTTTTGTATTTCTCACATTTGCCGCATTTTCCCAGGATCAGGAGGGCTTTCAGAATTATGACTGGTTTCAGGCCAAATATGTCAAATTCAAACCGGGGAAAGCAATGGAGGCGCGGAGACTGCTCCAGGAATACCTTTACAGAGCCAATGAAATATCGGGAAGACTCGTACTTACATTTGAGTCTGATATGGGTGAATGGGATCATATCGCCTATTTGCACCTCAAGGATGGCCCGCAGCAATTAAGTGAGCCAAATGCCGATATAGAGACAAAATGGTGGAATGGTGTGGTTAAGCTTGCGGGTTCGGAGCAAAAAGCAAAAGAAATAATAGAGGCGTATACCAACTGTATTCTAACAGAAGAATATAACCTTGTCAGAATGCGGGATATGCAAAGTCAATTTAGCAGAAAGTGATAAAATTCTTCAGAAAGATCCGCCAGCAATTGCTTTCAGATGGCAAATCCGGAAAGTATTTAAAATATGCCCTTGGTGAAATTATCCTGGTTGTCATCGGTATCCTGATTGCCCTCCAAATCAACAACTGGAATGAGCAAAAGAAGATCGAAAGGTCCATAAAAAGTCACCTCGAAATTCTCAGGCAAAATCTGCAGGAGGATCAGACTCAACTGGAAAGCCTTAAGCAGAATATGACTGTAAATATTCAGTGTGCAGATTCCTTAATGCTCCAGATTAAGACCCTGATTCCGGTAAATAATAACGTAAAGAGATATCTGATTACGCTGGTTCAGGAATTTCAGTTCAGTCCGAATACCAATGCCATTGAAACCATTACCCAATCGAATGAGATGCCTTCCCTGGATATTGATTTACGTACAGCCATACTTGATCACTATGCGCTGATCGAAAAAACGAAGGAGCGGGAACATATATCCAATACACAGATCCAAACTAAATACGAGACTTATATTAACAACGAGTATGCAGATATTTTCCAATCTGACAATGACTGGGATTTTGTAAAATCATATTACGCGAATGATCCGCGGCCTGTGTATATGATGGATGCCGATAAGTTTTTAAAAGATAAAACCCTGGAGTCACAACTTGTTTCGCGATATTACCAGTGCGTAGCACTACAGAAATTTTATAGTGATTTAATCGAGTCCTCAAAATCTATCATCGCTTCGATAGATCAGTTGGAATAAAAAAGTGAACAATGAAATTTAGAAACCTCTTTACAGTTACAGTGATTTTCATCTGTTGTTTCACTGTTGGTATGAAGTCCAATCTGTCCAAAAATTTTGATCGGAAAAGGGATCTGCTGTTGGTACAGTTTGATTGCAAGACCGATGTGGATGACCTTCAGTCGGCAGCGGCTCTTGTCACCTTACTTAATCACCCTGATTATTCAGATATTCAATATCATGCAGTTGCCGGTACGTATGGGATTCAGGACGGACTATACGTGCCGCCTAATTCATTATTTCAATTGGCTTTTGGAGATAACTGGACCGATGCGCATGAAAATGTGAATGCGGCTGTTGATGAGGTGATGTCAGTAGTTATTAAAACACTGGATGAGAAGGGAGATATCTGGATCGCGGATGCAGGGCAGTCTGATTTTACGGCAATGCTTGTCCGAAGACTCCATTCTGATTTACCCGGAATTAATACCCGAAAACGGATTCATGTGGTGCAGCACAGTGATTGGAATGAAGAAGTCACTTCACCGGAAAAACTGAAGTTCGTGAAGGAAAACGCCGATTATCATAAAATTCCGGATGGCAACGCTGTGGGTAACGGTACACCCGGATTCCGGTCCCCGGATTACAACAAACTCATGGATATACTATCGGATCCAGGCCTTAGGGGTATCTGGCAGCTGGCCATTGATTTGTCAAACCAATATAACGGAAAAGAGGGTAGATATAATAATGAGGCCATAGCGGCCGGGGGTCTCGATTTTTCTGATTTATCGGAGGTTTGCTGGATTTTAGGGTTACAGGATATCAGGGATACTGAGGCCTTTTTTGAAATGTTTTCGAATTAATTATGACCGAGTTGACTAATCATCGGTTCTGCTTTTGATTATCCCAATTGATGCGTAATGATAAAAACCGCCATTTTCTGTCTTTTCCTGTTCCTGAATGTCCACTACTTAGTCGGGCAAACCTCCAAAAATAACAGGGTTATAATACTCACAGACATTGAGGCAGATCCTGATGATACTCAGTCGCTGGTTCGGCTGTTTTTATACTCCAACCAGATCGATATTAAAGGTATCATTGCTACAACTTCCTGTTGGCAAACTTCAGCGATTCACCCTGAGTCCATCCAAAAAGTAATCGACGCTTACGGCAAGGTTCAGCCAAACCTTTTAAAACACGAGCCGGGGTTTCCGGATGCAAAGGAATTATCTATGTTGATCAAGAGTGGCTTACCGATATATGGTATGAATGGGGTCGGTGAGGGTATGGATTCTGAAGGGTCGGAGTGGATTATTCAAACTCTTGAGGATGACGACGATCGGCCTTTATGGATCTCAACATGGGGCGGAGTGAATACCCTTGCCCAGGCGTTGCATAAGATAAACAAGACCAAAAGTAAAAAAGAGGCCGACAGACTTATTTCCAAACTGCGGGTTTATACCATTTCAGATCAGGATGACAGCGGTATCTGGATACGGGATAATTTCCCTGACTTGTTTTACATCGTGAGTCCGGGAGATGATTATGGTAGTGCGACCTGGACGGGCATCAATAGTTATATTCAGGGTATAGATAATACTACTATCAGCAATAGCTGGTTAGCGATGAATATACAGCAAAATCATGGCCCTCTCGGTGCTGCCTATCCGGATGTCGCCTGGGGAGTAGAGGGTGATACACCGGCGTTCCTTTCCTTGATTCAAAATGGACTTAATGATTCAGAACATCCTGAATGGGGTGGGTGGGGAGGTCGATATGAACTCTATAAACCTGACTTTTCAACAATGAAGGATGGAAGTTCAATAGTCACCATTGCTCCTGAAACAAGGGATATTTGGACAAATGCGGTGGATTTTTATCAACCTTATATTGACAATGAATATGGCAGGTCTTTAAAACAGGACACACTAACATTTCTGGATTTCAAAGCTACACTTTGGCGCTGGAGAGATGATTTTCAACATGATTTTGCCGCCAGGATGGATTGGTGTATCATGTCCGTTGAGCAAGCAAATCACCCGCCGGTCCCGGTCTTATCTCATCCTGCCCGCATATCGGTGGAGTCAGGCGCTGGTTTTATTCTGGATGCTTTTGAATCATATGACCCTGATGGTGATAACCTGAGCTTTTTGTGGTTTAATTATGCTGAGGCCGGCACGTATAAAGAACCGATAAAGGTTAACGGAGCAGAAAATGTGTACAAGGCATATTTCACAGCACCTGAAGTACGTGAGCAGAAAACGGCTCATTTCATTTTGAAAGTAACTGATAAAGGGGAGCCTCAGCTATCAAGGTATCAAAGAGTTATCGTAACTATTAATCCAAAATAGAAATTTCGTAAATGAGCTGTTATTTATCCGGATCAATAACTAATCAATGATAAACTTTTTCAGAAAATTCAGATATCACCTTATGGATAAAAACAAAACCGACACGCCTTCCTACCGGCCAGGCCGGTATATTAAATATGCCATGGGCGAGATCGTCCTTGTAGTAATTGGGATCCTGATCGCCTTGTCTATTAACAACTGGAATACGGAACGAAATAATCTTCAACAGGCTAAACAACACCTGTCCACAATCAATCTCAACCTTCTTGATGATGTTGCTCAGGCGGAAATGCTTTTGGCAGAAACCGATAGTGCCATGAAATTTTCAAGCATATTTTTAGATCAGTTCAAAACGAAAATACCGCCGGATAATAATATTCAGAAGTATTTGATCTATCTCATGTATGAACGCAACATTGAGGTGAATGACAGTGGAATAGGGGCACTGCTGAATTCCAATGGTCTGTCCTATATTGAAGAAAACCTGCAAACCAAAATCCTGGAGTATTACAGGCATATAGAGCAGCTGGAAAGCCGGGAGATAAATGCGAATGCAGAAATAAAAACGATGTTTGAGCCCTATGTGAAGGAAAATTACTACTGGATCTACAATAAAACGAATCCCTGGCCCAGCCAGGCGAATTTTTATGTGGATGATCCGAGACCCGTTGATAATATTGATTTGGCAAGTGTTATCGCTGACAAAAGACTGGAGATTATGGTGAATGGCAGAAGATATCAGGCAATCAGGCTGGCGCAGTTTTATTCAAAGACCATTTTACTGGCCAAAGAAATAATTTCGGTAATTGAAAATGGTCAAAGTTAATTCCCCAAATACCTTCCTGCTTAACATGGATAAACTATTATAGCAGTAAGAAAATATCGTTTGCCTGGCATCATTTGTCTTCTTCTTTGCCCTGTGATATGGAGCATGTGGAAGTGTCCGCTTCGTTAAGGTAACTACGATTTAATTATATTAGAAAGACGATAGAGATAGCATTGACTTGAAGCGGACGGCCTGGGAGGCGACCTTATCTTTAAAAGTATACTGAAGCAATATGAAATGGAGTAATGTCCATTTCATTACCGGGTAGAATGTTTATATTATCACCATTAATCAGTTCATTTTGTCTCGTAACAATACCAAGATATGACAGATCAGCGCAAGCTCACCCTTATTAATTTTGGTATCGTTCTATATTTTGTCCTGATTTACCTGGCCTATTATTTTCAGCTTGATTTTCAGCTGATTTCCGTGCTGGGAGAATTACTTTCGATCCCACTTCTCCTGGCACAGATCGTTTTCCTGGTCATCGGAATACGATTTGCTGTTCGAAAGAAAGCGGATATATTGATGATCGTAAGTCTTTTATTCCTGGGCATTTGTACCATCCTCACATTCAGCGGCTTCTTTTAACATGATTCAATTCTTCCGAAAAATCCGACAACGTTTACTGTCAGAAAGCAGGTTAGGAAAACCTGCCACGCCCTTTGGCAGGTATCTTGTATACGCGATTGGCGAGGTTGTGCTGGTAGTGATTGGGATTCTTATCGCCCTGTCCATCAATAACTGGAATGAAGGCAGGAAAGCGCAACTGATGGCCAGGGATGTGTATGCAAATCTGCTTACATCGTTAGAGCAGGATTCTGCTGAAGTGGAAAACATAATTCGTATTCAGACCCAAAGCCTTGAAGTCCACAGAAAGTTAATTTTAAGTGGATCAAACCAACTGCAAATAAACAGGGACAGCCTGGATCTTTTCGTTACACATATTGCAAGTGCTTCACTGAGTTTTTTTCCAAAGACAGGGGTCTATGATCTTATCGTTTCGAATGATGGCATCGATCTTTTGAAATCAGCGCGAATAAAGGAATTGTTGATAAACCTGTATGATTTTCAATACAAGCGGTATGAAAATGTGGATGCGATCATTGATCATAAATACCACTATCAACTTGGTCCGGTACTTCGTCAGAAGATTGGTTTTATTGGTGAGTACAACCCGGATTTTGTCATTCTGAGTCATGCTGATCCTGATCTCTTCAGGGAACACTATGTTGAGCTCACCAATGAGAGCAAGGATATCTTTGGCATTTTTTCAACTGGCAGAAATTATCTTGTTGAGATCAGTGCCTCCATCAATGAACTGTTGCGGCTGATCCGTATTGAATTGAAAAAATAAGCCTTTGTGATATCATGGAACAGTTGGAAATTAATACGAGCCCGGAGGTAGAGCGAATTTTTGACAGCTATCCTGACCACATCCGAAAAAAGATGGGCATTCTGAGAGAACTGGTATTCCAGGCAGCTCGCGAAACAGAAGGAATTGCAAGGCTTGAAGAAACGCTGAAATGGGGGGAGCCTTCCTATCTTACCAAACATGGTTCTACCATTCGGATGGACTGGAAGCCCAGATCTCCGGATCAGTATGCGATCTACTTTAAATGCACGAGCAGGCTGGTGGAAACTTTTAAAACAGTTTTCGGGAATACCTTCAGATATGAAGGGAGCAGGGCAATCGTTTTTGCTTTGAACGATCAGATTCCGGTGAGGGAATTGAAATCATGCATTAAGGCAGCTTTAACCTACCATAAGGTAAAACATCTCGATACCCTTGGGATGTGATATTCGCAGTTAAGTATCCGGAAAGTACTGGGTGCCGGGATGTCCCACATCACTTCTGTGGTGAACCGGGGTTATATCTGGACGCTGATGTTGGAATTTTAGGCGGTTTGCTCTCCGCTCAGAATAGTTACATGAAGTAATTGGCAACGCGGCCCATAAGGCGAAGTAAATTTATCTCTACTGCCTTCAAGGTAAAGAGGGCCTGTTCGCGGTTGTTACGCACGTTGATGAGTGTAAGCTGTACGACCCGGAAATCAACCCCGTTGATGGCCCCTTCATTCAGCTGGGCCCTTGCGACATCAAGTGCCCTGCCGGCAGAGATGACATTTTCATCGGCTATGGCCAACCTTTGGATCAAAGCCTGATAAATGATCATTTGCTGATAGATTTCCGCGCGAATATTCAGTTCTGCCGCCTCGCGGTTGAGTCCGGCCACATTACGCTGCATTTGCGCATTGCGAATCTCACGATTAATATTCCCGCCGTTATAGAGGTTCATCCGGATGCGGACTCCCACCTGGGGCCCATAGCTCCGGTTGGATTCCACGAATCCAATTTCACTTGTAGACCGGTTATAGGTATAATTTCCGAACAGATTTACCGTGGGGTATCGGTCGGATTGTGCAATGCGGATATCAGATTCTGCAATGAGTTCATTCAAGCGGGAAATTTCCAGATTCTGATTGTTCTCCATAGCAAGTGCTTCCATTTGTTCGCGCGATGGAAGATTCATCTCGAGCGGTATATCGTTGGTGTGCTGTAATGAATCATCAAGGTTCCGGTTTGATATCCGGTTGAGTTCTACTTCCAGCTGACGGATAAGTCCCTTCTGCTGGATGATCAGGCTGCTGTCGCTCCTGTAATCAACGAGGGCCTGGTTGTAATCAAGAGCGGTTCCTGCGCCCACTTGCTTTCTTGCATTTTCCAGTCTGAACCGGTATCGGGATACCTCGAGGGAGGACTCGAGGATATCAAGAACACGGTATTCCTTTACGATCTGATAATAGACGGCCGTCAGGTCTGCCACGGTTTGATCGATGAAAAAGCGAACGTTTGAACGCCCGATAGATTCGAGATATCCAAACCTGTCCTGATTGGCAAACATTCGAAAGCCATCGAACAGTGTCCAGTTGAGGCTTATATCTCCGTTAAGACCGGTATTTCGTGCGCCGGCTCCTTCTCGTGTTGATCCGTCGAAGAAATTCTGAACCGTATTATTTTCACTAATCTGGTATTGGCCACCGGCATCAATCACCGGAAGAAAGCCCGCATTGCCAGGAGTATTGTTGTTGGCGGCAATATCCGATTCAACACGTACGATCCGGATATCGTAATTAGCTTCAAGTGTTTCCTGAATAAAAAATTCAAGCGGTTGTGCGCCGGCTGAAATTGACAGGCAAAACAGGATCAGGAGAAGGAATCTATGCATTTGTCTTTTCCTCTAAATTTCTCGGTGCAGAACTGGCCAGGAACGAGTAAACCGCCGGGATAATATACAATGTGAGTAATAATGAAAAGAGCAGTCCGCCAATGATCGCAATTCCCATAGGTATACGGCTGGTCGATGATTCTCCCAATGCAAGTGCAATGGGCAATACACCCAATACCGTAGAAAGACTGGTCATCAGGATCGGCCTGAAACGCTGCTCCGCGGCCTCAATGGCAGCGTAGTATCGGCTCATGCCGGCATCGCGTTTCTGATTGGCAAATTCAACGATGAGTATACCATTCTTTGTTACAATACCGATAAGTACGATCATACCGATCTGACTGAAAATGTTCAGGGTATGTCCGAAGAAATACAGCGACAACATTGCACCGGCCAGCGCCAGGGGCACGGTGAACATAATGGTTAACGGGTCGCGGAAACTTTCGAACTGACCGGCAAGCGTGAGATATACGAGCGTGAGGGCAAAAACAAATACCAGCACGATATCGGCAGAGCTTTCCTGGAAATCAGATGAACTTCCTGCCAGTTCGGTACTGAACGCTTCACCCAGTACTTCATCTGCCAGGGATTCCATTTCTTCAATTCCATCGGCAATAGAGTATCCAGCAGCTGGCGAGGCTGATACCGTCGCAGATGAATATCGATTATACCTTAAAAGGCTGGGAGGGCGGCTGACTAATTCCATTTGCACCAGGTTATCGAGAGAAATCATGTCGCCCATATTATTCCGGACACTCATATTACGAAGGTCCATAGGCTCATTTCTGTTCATCATCTCCGCCTCGGCAATCACATAGTATTGCTTGCCATCTTTTACAAAATAACCGATCCGCTGTTCTGAGAGGTATGTCTGCAATGTCTGTGAAATATCCGCCACACTGATGCCCATTCCCAGGGCCTTATCACGGTTGATCTCAATCTTATATTCCGGCTTGTTAAACTTAAGGTCCATTGTAACAACCTCAAAGACAGGGCTTTGTCGGGCTCTTTCCAGGAATGTGGGTATTTTATCCCGCAGTTGTTCGAAATCCGGCGCCTGAAGAACAACTTGTACAGGCAGACTTCCTCCGGCACCACGGCTTGCGCTGATCGTGGGCTCCTGAATGACGAATGACTGGGCAAAGTTGTAATTTCTAAGCCGGGCATTAACGTCGGCCACAATTTCCATTTGTGAACGTTCACGATCCTCCGGAGGGGTGAGAGCAACGCGCACAAAAGATGTATTGGCAGAAGTTGAACTTCCGTAGGACGGAGCCGTTAATCCCAACAGATTTTCCCGCTCCGGCAAAGAATCCAGTAATTGCATGAGCTGTATCTGGTAGGCATCCATCGCGTCATATGATGTCCCTTCGGGTGCGGTGGATACAACTCTGAAACGCGCTTTATCTTCCAGTGGCGCAAGTTCCGAAGGAATGAACTGGGCAAGGAAGTAAATTCCACCAGCCAGAACCGCCACAACCGGGAATGCAATCCAGCGGTTTTTCATAAACCTTTTGAGTGTGTAGCCGTAACGCCGGCTTAGCTGTTTTACGAAATTCCCCAGCGCCTGTTGAATTTTGAGCTTCTGCTTGCTTTTCTTAAGCATTTTTGAGCTCATCATCGGGGTAAGCGACAGGGTTATGAAAGTGGAGATTACAATGCATCCCACGACCACCATAGCAAATTCACGGAAAAGCCGCCCCGTAAGTCCGCCCAGGAAAAAAATGGGCAGAAATACACACACCAAGGAAATCGAAGTGGCAATTACTGCGAAGAATACCTCGCGTGAACCTTCCATAGCTGCCTTTACGGGATTCATCCCATCTTCAATCTTAGAGTAAATGTTTTCCATTACCACGATCGCATCATCCACAACCAAACCCGTTGCGAGTACCAGTCCGAGTAACGTCAATATATTGATGGAAAAGCCCACTGCATACAATACAGCCATACTTCCGATCAGTGAAATTGGGATCAGTATAACGGGAATGAGTGTTGTGCGCCAGTTTCGGAGGAAAAAGAAGATCACCAGTACAACCAGTCCGAAAGCAAGAAATATCGTTTCACGAACTTCTTTCAATGCCTTACGAATAGGGGTGGTGGTATCCCAGGATACATCCAGCTGGATGTCCGCAGGCAAATCCTTCTTAATTTGCTCGATACGGCGAAATGCCTCATCAACAATTTCAATATAGTTAGATCCGGGTTGTGTCTGGAGAACCACGCCTAACATCGGGATCACGCCGTTCCCTCGCAGAACCGAACGCAATGAGGCAGGTTCGAGCTTTGCTTCACCCACATCCTTTAGGCGGATTAACGTATAACCCCTGTCGGAGATAACCATATTATTAAAGTCTTCCGGGGTATTCAGCCGGCCAACGGTGCGAACAGAGAGTTCTGTTTCACTTCCTTCGAGTCGGCCACTCGGAAGCTCAATGTTTTGCTGGTTCACCGCATTCCGTACGTCAAGTGGTGTTACGCGCAGGGCACGCATTTTTACCGGATCCAGTTTGATGCGCATTGCATACTCCTTATCCCCCCAGATCCCTACGGAAGAAACACCGTTGATGGTCTCCAATCGTTCTTTGAACAGTTTATCTGCAATACGTGTAAGCTCCAGCAGGTCGCGCCGGTCGCTTTGTATGGATACACCGAAGATATATTGTGAATCGGCATCTGACTTGCTTACGATAGGTGGTTCCGTATCGGGCGGGAGACTGCGAACCGCTTGTGAAACTTTATCGCGCACATCATTGGCAGCATTATTCAGATCGATATCGGTAAGAAACTCAACAGTTATTGTACTCCGTCCGTCAGTGCTCACGGAACTTAAGTTTTTAATTCCTGGAACCTGATTGATGGATTCCTCCAGTGGTTCAGTAATCTGATTTTCAATGATTTCAGCATTCGCACCCACATATGTGGTTGATACCGTAACTACGGGTGGGTCCACGCTGGGATATTCACGAACACCCAGGGAGAAATATCCTACGGTACCCAGCAGGACGATGACAATGGCGAATACCGTCGCCAACACAGGCCTGTTAACACTTAATTCTGATAGGGTCATGGCGCTAATGTATTTGTACCTTTAACCAGCGAAACGGGTAAACCGTCCTTCACCTGCAATAAACCGGTCGTGATGACCGTATCTCCGGGCGAAATGCCCGAAACTATCTGGACCATGTCCGAATTCCGGCCAGCCAGTTCAACTTCCCTCCGAATGGCTGTTCCATTCCTGGCTATATACACTGTTTGTACATTTATTTCCGGCACCACTACCTGTGTAGGCACCAGCAGAGCACTTTCCGATACCTGGGTTGGTAAAATCACAGTTGCAAAAACTCCGGGCCGTAGTGATCCTTTGTCCTGGTTCGAGATACGTGCTCTCGCTCGCAGTGTTCTTGATTCGGGATTAATGATCGGATCAATGGCATATATGGAGGCAGGGAACGTATCGGTATCAGCGATAACACTCAGGTCCATATTCAAACTCACTTCATCCTGGTAACGTTCCGGCAGGTTGAATTCAACCTTGAGTGACTGAACATCGGCGAGTGTGGTAATTTCGTCACCCTGGCCCATGTATGAGCCCACACTGAAATCACGCAATCCCACCTGTCCGCTAAAAGGGGCTGAAACATTAGCAAGTTGAATATTCACCCGCAGTTCTTCCATCTGTGCTTCTATTGAGGCCATTTCTGCGACAATTACATCGACCTCCTGCTGTGTAGCTCCTTCAACTTTCAGCAGAATACGCTTTCTTTCAAGGTCACTTTTTAACCGATTCAGTTCTGCCGCCAGTCCGCTGATTTGCGCTTTCCATGCCCTGTCGTCCAGCTGAATAATCGACTGGCCTTTCTGTACATAGCTGCCTTCCCTGAAATTAATAGCCAGAACTGTTCCGGAAACAGGAGCACGCAGCATAACCGCCTCAGAAGGAATGATTTCCGCCGTGGTTGAAACGGTGCTTTGAAAGTAAGTGGGCCGGGCTATAAAATATTCTACAGCCAATCCGCCCGATGACCCCTGTGATCGGGAAACTGTAGGTTTTTCTTTACTGCAACCGCTGAAGATCAGGGCACAGCACAGACCGAGAAATGGCAAATATTTCATAAAATCCTCATCGCTTTATGTAAAGATGAACAAATTACCAGCGCTTTTGTATGTGATTTTTCTGATATTCCGCCCCTTTTATGTAAACGGTAAAAAGGAGGTGTGGATTTATGCCGGAGGGGTATATTCAAGCTGTTTTACGGGCCATCCGGCAAGTTTGGCTCCCGCCCGATACGTCGATCTCAGAAAGTCAAGCAATATGGCATCTGTATTCTCATACCGAATCAGATCGTCGTACATCAGAACCGCCATAGGTGAGCCTGACGACATATCCCAGGCGGCCTCAGCGGGTGAAACAGGCTCCTTTTCTAAGCCGTCGGGTGAAGGGTAGGTATAACTGTAGAAAGCAGCGCCCCGCACCTGCTCATCTCCCGCCCAGAATCCAGCGCTGATCACTTCATGTGAATAGGCATCCCTGTCAGAAATGCGTGCAGTTTCAGGCATGGCTGGTGCCTCGTTGCCATTAAATCGTGCAACGGCGAGATCCATATGGTGCCAGTAGAGCTGCACAGGAGACACTTTACCCGAAAATTCGCCGGAAAACTTCTCAAATACATAGGCGATATGCCGTAGTACTTCCCAGTAGCGCTGTATATATTTCTTATCGTAGTGATGATGGGTGGTGCAAACATCAAATGGCTCCTTGCATGGATGATCAAACGGTACACCCACAATTGTTGGGTTGATATTTAATGAATGGAGTGAAGCAAACAGCTTATCATGGAAAAACGCCACTGACAATCCATCATGAAGAGCGAATGCCACTGTCCCGTTTGTGCTGGTGGTAATTCTTAGCTGATGATTTACAAGGTCAAAAAGAATCGTAAAATAACCTTCTGAATAGGGGACGGGTCCAGTCGTTAATCCCCGGTCGGTGAACTTGAAGGTCATATGCCACCAGTGATTCTTCCGCACATTCATGTCAAGCATGATCTTACCGACGATCTGAAGATACAAATGAAGGGTTATTTTGCTGTCTTCCCAGGCTTCAAGTGGTAATGGCGGATAGGTAAAATTCATATCAGAATGCGTTCATGTTATAATACTTATCGACATAGCAGTAAGACCAGTGTTCATTAGGTTCCGCGGAAATGATTACTTCGTGACCTGTACTATCAAAATGTTTTCGGGCGTGCTGATTCACTGATGAGTCACAGCACAGGGTTTGCCCGCAAACCTGGCATTTACGCAGGTGTACCCACTCGTCTCCTGATGGAAGGCATTCCTCGCAATAATCCTTATCAGGAGGGATAACCTTCAAATCTTTAAGATGACCACATAATACTGTTTTCAGAGGCATTCTTAAAAGATACGAACATTACGAACGTTCTGCTACTTTTTCGATTGAATATCCCGCCCTTACTACGGCATCGATAATTTCACCAGGCCGGTCCTCATCAGCGACAACAGTTAAAACGGTGTTGGGTGGATTCAGATCTGCCTGCCAGTGGTCGACAAAATCCAGTTCATTCAGAAATGGGGTGACCGTCATGATGCAATGCTGGCAGGTCATATTGGTTTTGAATTTATAGGTATACATTCAGATCTTACTTTTTTTAAGTCTTAAACTATTCAGTACAACAGAAACAGAGCTAAAGGCCATCGCGGCTCCCGCAATCATCGGGTTCAGTAAAATCCCAAAGAAGGGGTACAGTAAACCTGCTGCCACAGGAATGGCAATTATATTATAGAAAAATGCCCAGAAAAGATTCTGGTGGATCGTTTTAATACTGGATTTGGATAAACGTATCGCCGAAACAACATTCCCAATTCCCTGACCTACGATGGTGATGGAAGCACTTTTGATTGCCACATCTGTGCCTGTACCCATCGCTATCCCAATATCAGCTCTGGCGAGCGCGGGTGCATCATTAATGCCGTCACCAACCATGGCCACAATGTTTCCTTCCTTTTGCAGCCCTGCTATATACTGTTCCTTGTCAGCAGGCAGAACCCCTGCACGTACATGGGTGATGCCACTTGCTTCAGCCATGTGCCGCGCAGCCATCTGATTGTCACCGGTGAGGAGATGAACCTCCAGCCCCATCCTGTGTAATTCATCGATATGTTTCCGGGTGTCAGGCCGCAACTGGTCCATTAATGAGATAACCCCCATTACCTCGGTTTCATTCGCCAGGTAAACGATCGTTGCACCTTTTTCGCCGTCGCTGATTACCTCGTTCATCCAGACATCTTTCGTAGATAAACCGACAGAATCCATGAGGGCAGCATTGCCCGTATAGTAGGTATCATTATTAAATGAACACTTTAATCCTTTTCCGGTAACAGATTGAAAATCAGTAATATTAATTTCATTATAATCATTGAAGTGCTCGATGATCGCTTTTGACAGTGGATGTTCGGAATGTGTCTCCATGGTCTTCCACACCGCTGCGCTGGAGGCATGATCTGTGCCGGGTTTAAAAGCCAGATTTTGCACGGAAATTTCACCGGTAGTAATGGTTCCTGTTTTATCAAGGACGACTGTATCAAGTTTGCCCGCAATTTCGAGAACAGAAGCATCACGGATCAGAATTCCATTCATTGCACCCTTGCCGATTCCTACCATAATGGCCGTAGGCGTTGCAAGACCGAGGGCGCACGGACAAGCGATGATCAAAACAGTAATGAGTATGATGATTCCATGCGTAATCCCGGGTTCGGGTCCGAATACCCACCAGGTAATACCTGCCAGTATTGCCAGGACGATAACCACCGGCACAAAAACCGCTGCGATCTTATCGACCATTTTTTGAACGGGGGGCTTGGTTGATTGGGCTTCTTCAACGAGTTTAATGATTCCTGAAAGCATGGTCTCGCCGGCGATCCCGGTGGTGAAAATGCGTAAATGACCGTTTTGATTAATGGTTCCCGCATATACTTCATCACCCTTTTCCTTCGCAACAGGCACAGGTTCTCCCGTGATCATACTTTCATCAACAAAGGAAGAACCCTTCCTCACCTTTCCATCGACGGGTATTCTTTCTCCCGGTTTTATGATAACAAGGTCCCCAACCATGCCTTCTGTTATGGCAATCCGCATTTCTTCACCATTCCGGATTACAGTCATCTCATTTGGCTGAAGACCCATTAAAGCCCGGATAGCTTCTGTGGTTCCTTTCTTAGCCCGTTCCTCCAGGTATCGCCCCAGAAGGATCAGGGTAATAATGATTACTGCAGATTCATAATAGACATGAACGGGCAGACCACGGTCTGCCAGGAAGGAAGGGAAAAAAGTATTGAATGCACTAAACAGGAATGCGATGCCTGTACTCAACGCTACCAGGGTATCCATGTTGGTAGAGCCGTGCCGCAAGCGGTTCAAGGCATTGACAAAGAATTCGCTGCCGCTGTATATCATTACCGGGAGTGACAGCAGTAACAGCAGGAAGTGCGAGCCCTGAAATACGTTTGGAAAAAACATGGAAAGAATAAAAACAGGTACTGAAAATAGCACAGCCACGATGAGTTTTCTTCTCAGGGTGATCATCCTCGACTTTTCCAGTGTTTCCAGCTCCTGCTTTCGCGCATTGTCTTTCCCTGTGATTATATGATATCCAATCTCCCGGGCCTTGTCATCCAGTATTTGCGGGTTTACCTGGTCGGCATCGTATTCGATTCGAAGTGATTTGCCCGCATAGTTGACCGAAACGTTCAGCACACCCTTCACATGACTGAGGTAGGACTCAAGACTTGTGGCACAGGATGCACAGGTCATCCCGTCAATAGCAAATTGTTCTTTCGTAGCCTTCATGATTACTATGTAAAAGTACGAAGAATGGCTGAGGACGGTCTTTCAGAATACTGATAATAGTTTACGAAATTTTGTCTAAATCTCGTCGAGCGAGGACCGGGGCGGATTTTGCAGCGCCTTGAAATCTGACGGCGTCATTCCGGTTTCCTTCTTGAACTGGGAGGAAAGATGCGACACGCTGCTATACTCGAGTTGGTCTGCAATTTCGGTAAGGGTTAGTTCCTCATAGGTAAGTAGTTCCTTCACTTTTTCAACTTTCAGCCGTATGATGTAACGTTCAATGGTGATACCTTCAACTGAGGAGAAGAGACGGCTCAGGTAGCTGTATTCGTGGTTAAATAAATCCGACAGGAATGAGCTGAAATTAATGTGAATGGGAGTATGCGATGAATGGATTTGTTTTAGTAACGCATTCTTGATGGCCGTTACCAACTTGGCATTTTTATCCTCCAGTAACTCAAAACCTTCATTCTTTAATGAAACAGCCAATTTTTCGTATTCGCCTTCCTGAAGCGGCCGATCGATGATCACCTTTCCGAGGTCAATCTGTTTCACCGGGATATCCAGATTCAAAAATGTCGATTTAACCGCTTGAATGCAGCGGGGGCAGACCATATTTTTAATTACCAATTCTGTTCCTTCGATCATAAGGTAAAGGTACGCATTAGAATTTACTCGGCATTCGGCCAGGTTCTGAATTCGCCAAAGATTCTGAATCACAAGGAATGTCCGTTTACTGCCTGGTTTTTGCGCAATGAATCATGTGCCGTATTCAATTTTAGTTGGCCATCAGAGGATCGTTTCAGGATTTTCAGTATCTTTTGAATACTTCAGGTATTGAGGCGATTCCTGATTTTTGTAACCATTGAACTAAAAACAACGAATTGCAAACCCGCAGAAATTACTCCATTACCCAAACGATATTGTGGTCATCAAAATACCTGGTGATCATGTTTATTTATTCCAGCGTCGTTGTTGCCCTCTATGAATTATTGGGTAAAGACTGGCTGAAGATTCCCTGGTTACCGATGTCGGTGATTGGTGTCGCTGTTGCATTCTTCCTGGGATTTAAAAACAACGCTTCATACGACCGACTGTGGGAAGCCCGAAAGATCTGGGGTGCGATCGTAAATACGAGCCGTTCCTGGGCAATTTCAGTGCGTGACCTTATTACCGACACCTTTACAGACGTGGATCAGGAAGAACTGGATCGTATTCATAAGGAGTTGGTGTATCGGCATATTGCATGGCTTACTGCTCTCCGGCATCAGCTTCGTGAAAGGAGACGATGGGAGCACAGGAATAAAGCGAAGGAGGAAGCCTATTTCAAGGGAGTTGTTCCTGAATACAGGATTTCCCTGGAGGATGATCTTGGCAGTCTGATTCCATCAAAGGAAAGGGAATCCATTATCAAAAGTGCCAACGCTGCAACCCAGCTCATTTCAAGACAGAGTGAGCGTCTGAAAGTTCTCAGAAAAGAAGGGCTTATCGACGAGTTCCGCCATATGAAGTTGCAGGACCTGTTAATAGATCTTTATACTCAGCAGGGTAAGAGTGAGCGGATCAAAAATTATCCCTTTCCCCGGCAATATGCCACCTACAATACCATCGCGGTCTGGATTTTTGCGTTTCTGCTTCCACTTGGAATGATCGATACCTTTCACGATGTCAATGTATGGCTGGCCATTCCTTTCAGTTCTTTGATCGGTTGGCTTTACTTTACAATGGAAATGATTGGTGATTACAGTGAGAATCCGTTTGAGGGCAGCTATAATGATATTCCTATAACTGCCCTCAGCCGGACTATTGAAATTGATTTACGGGAGATTCTTGGAGAGGAAGATCTTCCCGAACCGATCAAACCGGTGCATGATTTTCTCTATTAGGGGGTTGTTTCTCCGGTGCCCTTAAGGTAGGTGTCCAGGAATTCCAGTACCTTTTGCGAGGCTTCAATATTATTCTCCTTCTTCAGGAATCCGTGTCCTTCATCATCGAAGATTACATATTCTACCGGAACACCATTCGCCCGCGCCGCTTCAACAATCTCGTCCGATTCCACCTGTAGCACGCGAGGGTCATTTGATCCTTGTAATACGATAAAGGGTTTCGTTATATTTTCTGTATGGAAAAGCGGAGACTTGTTGTAGAGCATAACAGAATCAGCTACCGGGTCACCCATTTCCGTGTAGAGCGCTTCTTTGAAGGAAGTCCACCATGGTGGAATGCTTTTAAGTGTTCTTAGCCAGTTCGTAACACCGAAATAATTTACGCCTACTTCGAATTCCTCAGGAGCAAACGCAAGGGCAGCCATTACCATGTAGCCCCCGTAACTTCCACCAAGAATTCCAATCTTGTCGGCATTAATGTAATCGAGCTGAGCCAGAAACTTCTTCGATTCAACACAGTCCTGAAGGTCATCCTGACCATGTTTACGGTCATCTGCCTTAAAGAATGATTTGCCATAACCGGAACTACCCCGGTTATTCACTGCGAGAACCGCATAACCGTGATTCACCAGGTATTGCAAACTCGCCGAATAATTTAATCGGGTTTGTCCCCCCGGACCTCCATGTATCCAAAGGAGGGCAGGAACCTTATTTTCAGCGCTGGCTGTTTTAGGCTTGTAGAGCAGCGCGGGAATTTCCATTCCATCAAATGATTTGTACCGGATCACCTCCCCGGACACCAGGTTGTCAGGATTGATTTCCTGATTCATGGTATCGGTTAATTTTTTTAATTCCCCGGTTTCGAAATTATACAGGTACAGATTATTGGGTGATTTCGAGTTACTCGCGTAAAAAGTCATGTATTTTTCGCTTTCAGAAATATTTACCGATGTTAAATCACCTTCCGGAAGGTCGGGAAGTTCAACCAGTTTGCCGGTTTTGGTATTCAATATTTCCATTTTGGTACGCGCATCTTCGTTGATCGCCGTTACACGATAGGTGCCGCCATGTGACAGGTATGAATACCAGATATCCCAGTCTGCTTTTTGAATGACCGATGTGCTGCCGTCCTTGAGATTATACGATTTCAGATACATGAATTCGTTATCCTCGTCTGTCAGGTATATCAATTCAGACCCGTCTGAACTGAAGTACTGTGGCTGATATTGAACATCACCTTCATGTTCTGATAATAGCCGGGTTTCACCAGATTCCGTATCCAGGAGATACATGTTGCTGTTGTTTGTGGTAATGGTTTCCACCAGGGCTATATAACGCCCGTCGTCGGAAATGGACGATGGGTCGAGACCTTTAACATTTTCATAGATGATACTCGACTGGGAAACATTGTCTTCGCCAATCTCATCAACATTCACCTGGTACATGTCAAAAAAACGCGGATCCCGCTTATTGGAGACCAGGTAGAATTTCTGACGGTCATGGCTCCAACCACCGAACATCGATTTGGCCGTGCTGTCAGGAGTAAGTGTAAGGGTGGATCCATCCGGTTCGCGGATGAATACCTGTGTAAGCTCATTGCCTCCCTGATCACTTGAATAAATGATCCGGTCATCCTCCGGGAAATAACTCTGTCCGAAAATTGCATTGTCTTCTGAAGAGGTCACCTGGGTAATCTCTCCCGTTTCGATGGAAATTTCGTACGCGTTGAATACACCGGATTTATTGCTGTTGATTAATATTTTTGATTCGTCCGGTGAAAACGAACTTCCGTTGATCGACTCTACATCCATGAATTGCTCGATGGTATACAACGGAATGTCTGCTGCTTTTTCGGAATTCTCCGTTTTGCTGCAGGAGAATAGCAGTCCGAATAACAGAAAGAAATAAATGTGTGATTTCATATGAATGGATTGTTGGTTAAGTAGGTTGATAAGTTAATCAATTTGTATCAGATCATGCACTGTGCCGTATTTGAAAGTTGCCGACCGGGGATTGTTCCATATGATAAATCGCTACAATCGTAAGTTTCATTAGAGTATTTAAAGCGCTATATTATCTGCAAATCAATACTCAACCTAACTATGAAATCTCTATTTACACTTAACTGGTGGGTTTGGCTGCTGCGCGGACTCTTGTTTGTGGTTTTCGGAATCATCGCATTTGTAAGTCCGGTAGTTACCGCTGCAACCCTGGCAATTTGGTTTGCCGCCTTCCTTTTCATTGATGGGGTCTTTGCCCTGATTCACACTTTCCGGCACTGGAAAGATAATGACGACAAGTGGCTGATGTTTGCCGAGGCGGCTATCAGCATTGTACTGGGTATCCTGTTGATTCGAAATCCCAGTATTACCTTATTATATGTATCGCTGATGCTTGCTTTCTGGTTTATTTATTCGGGTGTCGTTAAGATCGGTCTGGCGATCCAGGTTCGAAAGGAAATAAAGGGGGAGGGCTGGCTCATTGCCGGAGGTGCAGTTTCAGTTATTTTGGGAATTGTGTTACTCGCCCGTCCTGATATGGCCATTGCAGGACTCATCGGTCTGTTGGCATTTTTTGCCATTGTCATGGGGATTCTGATGATCGTGATTTCATTCAAGATCAGGAAAGGAAGCAAATGGATTGAAAATAAAGTGGATCATGCGCGTGAAAAGATTGAAGACGCGCGTGAAGCATTTGAACAGAGGGGCCAGGGTTAAGACTTTAATTCAGGTTTGAAAGGGGCTGGCGTCTGCCGGCCCTTTTTTATTTGGCGGGCCAAAGGATCGTATACATTAGAGAAATACTCACATAGTCATTTTTTGGATATTCATAGGTCTCGCCGGGCAGGGCCTGTGGGAAATTATACGTGTAGTTAATGAAGAGATTCCAGTTTTTCTCACTAATTGATATGGCTGTATTCAGCGCGAAGTTCATAATGCCATAGGAATTGTCGGTTGTGATCAGGTTTGACTCATAATCATCGTAAATGTTTTGTATGTCATTGTTTGTGAAGCCTTTTTCCCGTAGAAACTGGTAGGCTCTCAGATCATAACCCTGGTATATAAAATAGCTCAACCGCAAAAATTCACGGTCGCTGAGGGGAGGATAGGAGCCTTCCTGCAATACCTTGTACAGGTCCTGCAGCGGAGTTTCCGACTGGCGATAATAAATTACGTCAGAATTGCCCCACTGAACGGTTGCCCCGGGAATAATGCTGACCCGATCAATAAATCCAACATTTTTCCAGCTGATTCGCCCGTTGAATATACCCACTAACCGGTTGGCTTTCTCCCTGCCATAGAGATAGCGGTAGTCAAGCCCTGCCTCCCAGTTTTTTCGCTGATAAAATACCGATGCACGCGCGGCTTTATCAAACAGGAATTCAATTTCTTTATCGTAGAGCATGAAATCGTGGCCGATACTAAGGGTCCAGTAATTGCTGAAATTATGCCAGTACCCCAGACCAATATTTGTCAGATAGTAGGTCGGGTTATATTCGCTGTTCCAGTATCCTGAAAAATCCGCGAACATTCCTGAAGGGTGAAAGTAGGAGAGACCGGTGTTGAATCCATGCTGATCAATTCCCAGATCCCTGCCGGCCGTAAGTACATTGCTCATATAACCGGCACGCATTCCAAGACTGTGATATTGGATATCCATCAGACGCATGAGGCTGTCAGCCTTTTCCAGTAAGCCAATCGGCAGATCTGCTTCTTCAAAAAGCACATCCAGTTCGTCGTACAGTGAATCCAGGGCAGACCGGTCCTGTGACATAGCCCAGAGGGGTATGAATACAAGAAGAACGCCTGTAAAAAAGGCGTTCCTCAGGGGGAATCGGTTTATTGTATTGTTCAACAATTATTGATTATCAATCTGATCCTTTCGGTTTTGCAGTCTCTGCTGCATTTCACGTCGTTTTTCCAAACGCTCAAGGAGCATCCGTCGGAAGTCATCCTCTGCCTTTCGGAGTGCCAGCAACTGTCGGCTTGTAATGATTTTTGTTAGCCGTTCGGAATAGGTCTTCTCCATTCCGAGTTGCTGTTCCTTCATTTTCATCCCGAGTTCAAGAAGTCGCTGACTTTCTTCCTCTGTCAGGTCCTGCCGGCGAACATTTCCGCGTGCCTGTTGATATTCCTGGCGGAGACCATTCATCTTTTCCTGATATTCCCGATAGATCGGCCAGAATTTTTCGGCCTGATCTGGTGTCAGTTCAAGGCGTTCAGTGATCAGCGCTATTCGGGCGCTTTCAATTTTTTGCCGTGCTGCTTCGTCCTGCGCTACCAATCCGGTAGTGAAAAAAACAGCAAGTATAAGAGTGAATAAATATTTCATTTTCGTGCATTATTAAGTTTATAACTTATTGCTATCTAAGTCATAAAGACTATATTCTTCAAGCAATACATCAATTTCTTCGATCGTTAATTCAAGCGGATTCACCGTTTGCAGACTATCTGCCTCTGAAAGAGTAAATGAGGCAGCGTCCATGATTTCGTCGGCAGTAAGATCACTGAAGGCCAGGTAATCCACAATTGCATCGTCAGGGATGTCGGCCAGGATTTCTTCTGCGGTTGGGGCGGCATCCTGGTTGGTATTCAGGATAAAGAAAATCGCCAAAATTGAAATGGAAGCTGCCACGGCGTATTTAATCCATGTATTTATTTTGATCACCTTAGGGTTCGCTTCCTTCTTCTGCTCTTCCTCCACCCGGGCCATAATCCTGTCCTCGAGACTATTGAAATAGCCTTCAGGAACATTGAATGGCTGTTTTTTGTCAATATCGTTTAAGTCTTTTTTCATATCCTGCTTATTAGATGCTTTTCCCGGTTAATGGTTTAATCCCGCCTTTAAAGAATTTTCAATTTTTTTCACGGCATGATGATAACTGGCCTTCAGACCCCCCACGGAACCACCCATGATATTAGCCATTTCCTCATATGGAACTTCATCATAATATTTCATTATAAATACTGCCTTCTGCTTCTCAGGCAGTAATGCAATGGCCTTCTGCAGCTGAAACTGCACTTCATCTGCATCCAGTGATAATTCTGATTTCAATTTACGTTCGATCATGTTATCCTCTTCGTCAATTGGAATGAGTTGTTGCCGTTTCTTTTTACGAAGAAATTGCAGGGCTTCATTCACCGCGATCCGGTAGATCCATGTAAACAATTGAGATTCGCCATTAAAACTGTCGCGTTTTTGCCAAACCTTGACAAATACCTCCTGTACAAGATCATCCGTATCATCATGGTCAATGACCATTTTACGGATCACGTGGTACACACGTTCCTGGTGTGCACGAACGATCTCTCGAAAATTCTCGGTGGATATCGCGTTATACAAAAGTCTTAATTCTGGCCTAACATAAAAAATGGGTGCCGGTTAACTCCCGGCACCTCAAAAAACGCTCTCTGATAGATACTTATTCTTCGGTAATGGTAAACTCTCTTCCGTTGATTATAACGGTGATTGTATTATCGCAGATATCATCACCATAAAGAATAGTTCGTATACGTTCCTTGCTGAAGTTCTCATTTTTTCGGATCATTTCTATGATTCCGGCAGTCCGAAGGAACCCTCCCTGGGCTCTGCAAGCGAAACGGGCAATTACGGGTTCGGTGATCGTGTGGGTAAAGCGAACGCCGCGTGTTGATGTTCCCTCATATCCACCTGTAATCCGGATCACATTGGTTAAAGGATCCCCGTCACCCTCGCCTTCAATCCATTCTCTGAGTGTGCTGCCGTTTACAGTTACTGAATTTCCGTCAGGATAGGTTACTGTATACCCTACGAGTGCACGTGTTGCAGTAAGAAATCCTTCTTCACTGCGGTTAAAATTCCTTAGTTCAATTGTTCCGGAGATCTGACGATTGTTCACAACATAATTATCGAATGAGATTACCCTGTTGGCCATTTGATCATTGAACTCCCCTCCATAGGAAATAATGATTTTCCCACTGCGTGTCCGTCCGAAAGGTCCGATGCATTCCTCACCAAAATCTATGATGACCTGCTGGTTCTCTGCATCGCGGGTTACCACAGCACATTCAGGCAGGTGGTGATTTGACGTTTTCCCTCCGGAAATACTTGCTTCGGTAACGAGTTCAACCATTTCCAGGTCTTCGTCGGCTAACGTGTTGGTGAAACTTGCTTCTGAAACGATTTCCAGATCTTCTGCGCTGGTATCGGCCTGCACGGCATCTTCGTCGTTGTTACACGCAGTGAAGTAAGTTGCCGTAAGTAAGATGGCTATCAGGCGAAATGTGTGATTAACTGACTTTTTCATAATTTCTTTGTTTGATTTGGGTCTTTGATGCAGCCCGCAAACAAAGGTTTAATGAAAGCCTGAAAAAAATTATATGGTACCCGTCAGAACCCAGAGGTTTGGTTCCAGTTCAGACAGGATCTCAGTGTGAGAGTCGGTTTCCTTTCCAATCCGTATTTCCATCCTCCGGAATGTTTTGGGCCATTTTTCGTCGTCAGAAGCCAGTATATATGCCTGGTCACCTGATCTGCGAATGGCTTGTGCAGGCAATGATGGTTTGATCTCTTCGGAGATTAGTATGTCTGCCTCGATATACATGCCGGGTGTTAATTTTTCCTCATCAGATTCATTATTCAGGTGGGCATGTACCAGTGCAATCCTGTTATCCCCGCTAATATTTTTGCCTACCAGGTAAACGGAAGCATGGTAGGTAGTCGTATCACCCGCAGAGGGAAGCCTCATGCGGATTGGCTGTCCGATACTGATATTAGTAAGGTCCTTTTCAAATACCTGCAGTTCCAGGTGAATGTGATCTGAATTCACAATGCTGACCGCTGGTTGAGCAGGGGGCAGGTATTGGCCGATTACTGCCTGTACTTCGGTGATATGACCGGAAATGGGTGACCGAAGATGAACGACGGGTGTGAATTTTCCGCTGGTTACATCAGAGACGGAGATACCCAGCATGGTTAGTTTCTGCCGGAGAGCTTCCAGCCGGGCACGTGCATTTAAGTATTCTGATTCTGCTTTCAGGAAAGATTTTTTAGAAGTGATATTTTCATCCATGAGCGTCTTTTGTCTTTCATAATCATCTGATAGATAGGTCATTTGATCAAGTGTGCTCAAGTATTCTTGTTGCATTTCCAGGTATTCCGGGTTTTCAAGGGACATCAGAATCTCTCCCTTTTTAATTGTTTGCCCCGGGATTAATTCCAGCCTTTTTACATAACCGCCGTAGAAGGCGCTAACCGACGCACGGCCTTCCGGTGGAACATCGATATAGCCATTAACGCGAACGTAATTCCCAAAATTGAAATTATCAGGCTGTACTATTTTAAGGTTACGTGCGGCAAGTTGTTCTTCATTGAATGAGAGATCCTGAGTTGCCGGAATTATTCCCGCTGGTTCGCTCTTCGCCGGCTCCCCGTTTTGAGGTCCGCAAGATGCCAGGATTAGTATAAATAATAACGTTCCGTATTTCATGGTTTGTTAGTAAGGTATTGTAATTCAACAGCCGTCAGGTTATAATTCAGCAGGCTTTCAAGGTAGGTCATCTCAATGCGAACTGCATTGTCAATGCTTTGAATAAACTGAAAATAATCAATCTCGCCTTCCTGAAAGCTTCTTTCCGAGGCTCTGATTATCTCTCTTGACAGCGTTTGTCCGTTGTTTTCGTAGTAATCCAGTGATTCCTGGATCTGGGCCAGTTTATTTTGAAGTATTTTCTGCTGTGATTCCAGTCCGATCAAATAATTTTCTTTCTGTCGTGAATAAATGTTCTGCTGGATTCTTCCTGCACGGATCTGGCCCTTCTGCGTGCCGTAGAGCAATGGAACTGCGATACCTACTTCAAAGCCCTGATAAACCTTTGACTCCGGCTGATTATTCGTTCCCTGAAAATAGGATAGCTGCAAGTCGGGAAGAAGCTGATTCCGGGCGGTACGGGTTTGCCAGTCGGCCATTTCCTCATATGCATTCCAAATCTCGACTCCGGGATGAATCGAAAATTCAGCGGATTGGGGTGGTACTGTTTTCCTGAAACTGTCATCGGGGATACCGATAAGGCTGTCGGATTGGATACGGGTCTGAAGTTCGAGCCGGGCCGAGGCCAGTTCCTGACGGTTCTTGTTCATCATCAGTTCAACTTCTTTCATCTTCGCTTCTGCCGTAATCCGTTCCAGGTAATTGCTCTCGCCTGTTTCAAATCTTCTGCGGGCAGCTGTTGAGAAATTACGGTAGAGGCTGTCGAGGTAGACAAAACGTTTCTGGAGTTCGGAATAATATCCCAGTTGATGAAAAGCCCTGGAAACCTGTTTCTTCAGTTCGAATTCGCGCAATGTATATTCATGCCGGGTTAAGGAAACGTTTGCCATTAGTGCCTGCTTACTGGCATTATATACCGTTGGGAATGCAAAGGATTGCCGAACACCCCATACGCGTACCGGGAAACCATTCTCGGCGATGTTATTTTCATCGTAATGGTAGAACAGGCCTGTTTTATCCCAGTTGTACCCCTGGCGAACCAGTTCTTCCTGCCGGTCGACTTCAAGAGCACCGGCCCGAAGACTGGCATTATTCTGTATAGCAAGGTCAATGATTTCGGGCAGATCGAGGATGACGCTGTCCTGTTGCGCGGCAAGGGGTGCAGATACGGAAATTATCAATATCAGGATAAAGGTACAAGAGATCTGTTTATTCATGGGTATCCTGAGGTTTATGAAAATAGGAGTAAAGAATTGGAAGAACAACAAGCGTAAGCATGGTTGCGGAGATCAATCCACCGATTACTACAGTCGCTAGCGGACGTTGCACCTCGGCGCCGGCAGACCCTGAAACAGCCATCGGCAGAAATCCAAGTGCAGCAGCCGATGCTGTAAGCAATACAGGCCGTAAGCGCTCCCTGGTTCCCTTGATGATTCGTTTCCGCAGATCACTGTGGCCGTCATCCTTAAGTTTTTTAAAATGCTCAATAAGAACAATACCATTCAAAACTGCTATACCAAACAAAGCAATGAACCCGATACCTGCGCTGATACTAAAGGGCATGCCACGTATCCAGAGCAAAAGAACTCCACCAACAGCAGAAAGGGGTATGGCGCTGTAAACCATTAAGGCATCTCGCAGGGAATTGAAGGCAAGGTATAACAGGATAAAAATCAAGAGCAGGGCAACGGGAACAGCAATCATTAAACGTGCGCGCGCTGAACGCAGGTTCTCAAACTGTCCCCCGTAAGTGACAGAATATCCTACGGGTAATTGAACATTCGCATCTATGATACCGCTCACTTCCTCCACGACAGATTCCAGGTCCCTGTTTCGTACATTTACGCCGACTACAATCCGTCGCCGTGTGTTGTCCCTGGAAATTTTGGCCGGACCTGTCGCATAATCAATGGTGGCAAGCTCGCGTAAAGGTATTTGTCCGCCCGAAGGAAGCGGAACATATAAATTCCGCAGGTTATCAATATCCTTCCGGAAGGTTTGCTGAAAGCGGATCACCAGGTCGAATTGTTTTTCTCCCTCATAAACGCTTCCGGCCGTTAATCCCGCAAAACTTAGGGCAACCATTTGATTCAGGTCAGAAATATTCAATCCATACTGCGCGATCTTTGTTCGGTAATACCGGACGGTCATTTGCGGAAGGCCTACGACCTTTTCCGTTGTGATATCCGAAGCTCCTTCTACATTCTCTATCAGGCTTTCAACTTTTTGGGCCAGTTCATTCAGCACATCCATTTCCTCACCGAATATTTTAATGGCCAGATCGGCCCTAACCCCGGTTATAAGCTCATTGAAACGCATTTCGATGGGTTGGGTGAACTCATAATCGATTCCTGGCAAAGCCGATAAGGCCTCCTTAAATGATTCGGCAAGCCCATCTTTGGTATCGGCCGTTACCCAATTCTCTTTCGGAAGCAGTGTAATGATAACATCACATTCTTCCATTGACATCGGATCGGTGGGAACCTCAGCGGCTCCGATTCGGGTGACAACCTGATCCACTTCGGGGAATTGCCGGAGAATATTTTCAATGTCGGTCATAATCTCCACCGTCCGTTCCAGGGACGTGCCTGTTTTCAGTACGGGCTGGATCACAAAATCCCCTTCATCCAGTGTAGGTACAAATTCACCGCCCATGGTAGAGAAGATGAAGCCGGTAGCAACCAATGCTGCTGAAGCAGCTGCCAGTACCAGTTTCCGGTTTTTAAGTGAAAAAGTAATCACAGGCTCATACTGCCGTTGTATCCAGTGGATAAGTCGCCTTGAAATATTTTTATCTGTTTGTTTGCCGGGTCGGATGAACAACGACGACATGACCGGTACATACGTAAAACAGAGCAACATGGTGCCAATAAGCGCAAAACTGAAGGTAAGGGCCATCGGGCGGAACATTTTGCCCTCAACACCCGAAAGCGAAAGGATGGGAATAAAAACAATTATAATGATCAGCTGACCGAAAATCGCAGAATTCATCAGTCGTGAAGTGGCATTATACGTCACATCATCCATCGCGACGCGACGGTCGGCCTTATTTAAACCAGTAAGCTGATCAGAATTCTGGGCAATTCGAAATGCAATATATTCCACAATAATGACGGCCCCATCGATGATAATTCCGAAGTCAATGGCTCCAAGGCTCATCAGGTTTGCATCCACGCCAAAAATGAACATCATTCCCAGTGCGAATAACAGGCTTAACGGAATAATGGAGGCTACGATCAAACCTGATCTGAGATTACCCAGCAGGAGGACCACTACAAAAATTACAATCAAACAACCGAGTACCAGGTTTTCGATGATCGTATGGGTGGTTTTTTCTATCAGGACACTGCGTTCCAGGAATGGATTGATAAAAATCCCCGGAGGAAGATTATCCTGAATTTCAGCAACCCGCTCCTTAACACGCCCGATAACCGCTTTTGAGTTGGCATCTTTCAGCATCATAACCTGACCAAGAACTTTTTCACCCTCTCCATTGCCGGTAATGGCCCCAAAGCGAATAGCATTGCCATAACCTACCTCTGCGATATCATGGATATATACAGGATTACCAGCGCGCATGGTAACGACGATGTTGTTGATGTCATTCAGAGATTCTATCTGGCCTTCGCCACGGATAAAATAACTTTCTCCGCCCTTTTCAATATACCCGCCACCAGCGACGCTGTTGTTCTTTTGAAGCACACTAAATACTTCCAGCAAGCTGATATTCATCGACCTGAGCCGTTCCGGATTTATGGCCACCTCATATTGCTTCAGGTAACCTCCCCAGGTATTGATCTCAACCACGCCGGGTATTCCGGACAATTGCCGCTTTACGATCCAGTCCTGTATTGTTCGCAGGTCGGTAATGGAATACTGATCCTTGTATTCAGGTTCAACGTCCAGCACGTATTGATAAATTTCTCCCAGACCCGTTGTTACAGGTCCCATTTCAGGCGTTCCGAAACCACTGGGAATTATGGATTCTGCATTCTTAAGCTTTTCTGCGATTAACTGGCGCGGCAGATATGTATCCATATCATCATCGAATACAACTGTAACGACCGACAAACCAAATTTTGAAATAGAACGAATTTCCTTTACACCGGGCAAATTGGCCATTTCAAGTTCGACAGGGTAGGTTACGTATTTTTCAATGTCCTCCGTTGAAAGGCTTCTTGAAGTTGTAATTACCTGAACCTGGTTATTGGTCACATCCGGCACCGCACCAATTGGAATATTGTATATGGCGTAAAGTCCAAATCCCAAAATACCCGATATCATTAAAAATATCAGAAGTTTGTTTTTAAGACTGAAGCGTATTATTGAGTCGAGCATGTGGCGTAATTAGATCATAAAATTATAATATGAGCGTTGTCAATGGCCTTATTAATGCTTAAAGCTTTCTTAATTTTCACTTTCATTAAATATTAGTGTAAAGGAAATTGCATCAGCGCTGTCAAATTTTGGCTCAATTTCGATTTGCAAAACATCACAGACCTTTTTGGTAATCGATAATCCCAGTCCTTGTCCCGGACGGTGTTTTTTCTGGTGGGTAATGTTCCCGCGAAAAAAGGGTTGGAAGATATGTTCGCGATCCTCCATGGCAATTGAATTTCCTGAATTCCTGATACAGATGAAGGGTAGATCGTTCTTCCTTCCAATCACTATACTGATCTCCTCACCGGTTTCGGAATATTTTACGGCATTGGAAATCAGATTGTCCATGGCAATCTGAAGCAATGTGGGATCGGAAGTGACCGTGACCTGATCAGGGTCTGAAATTCTGATGGAGAGATTTGAGTTTTCAATTTCTGTTCTGAAGTGGAGGATACTTTCATCAACAATCTCATTCAATAGCACCGGATGCTTCTTAACCGATGTTGTCATGTTGTCAAACCGGGCCAGCAGGAGGAGCTGTTCCACCATGACGGACATGCGATCAACTTCATTGATCATTTCCGATATTTTTACCTGATATTCTTCGCTCGTCCGTGGTTTTCGGACCAATACTTCCAATGTTCCTTTCATAACAGAGAGAGGTGTTCGCAACTCATGAGAAGCATCCGAAGTAAATTGTTTTTCCCGGATCACAGCGCCTTCAATCCGGTCCAGGAGATCATTGATCGAATTGGTTAATGTATAAATCTCGTCGCGTGACTTTGGCAGTGGAATGCGCTCGTTTAGCTTTTTACGTGTAATCCGGTCTGCGGTACTTGTAATAGTCTGCACAGGCTCAATGCTTTTTCCAGCCAGCATGCGCGTGCTGAAAAACAGAAAAAGGAGAATAAGCGGGTAGGAGGTGAGTAAGATCCTTTTCAGACTGGATAAAACAAGCTGTGCATCTTCCAGTGGGATGGCCGCGATCAGATAGCCGGTTTCATTTCCGTCCTTTTCCAAAGGAATATACACCTGTCGGATGGGTTTGCCCTGAAGACTTGCACTGTGATGCTCATATGCTGGAATTTCCGTTCGAAGTGTTAATGAATCAGTTTTAAGATTGGGTGACTTATCGGTTATTGATTTCGTATCATCCAGTAATTGAATAAATACAGGATTAACCTGTACTTCGCGGTGTTCCCGTTCTTCCCATTCTGCTTTATTGATGAAGACTACCTGGTTATCTACGTACATCACCTCTTTCTCGTGTTTCCGGGCTTCGTATTCCAGGTCATTATCCAGGTGCTCATATACATTAATTCGAACTATCATGTAAACCATCGCGAAGACAAGTGCCATTATTAACGCGGTGGCGAGTAAGAAATTAAATGCAATCCTGTTTCTGTATGACATACCTCCTAATCCTCGATAATATAGCCCAATCCACGGACGGTTTTAATAAAGTCCCCGGAAACATCCAGTCCGAGTTTCTTTCTCAACGAGTTGATGTAGACATCGATCACACCCGTGTCGTATTCAAAATGAATGTCCCAAACGTCTCTGATGATATCCTTGCGCGAACATAATTTGTTTTTATTCTTCAAAAGGTATTCCAGCAGGGCGAATTCCTTCTGCGTGAGACTCACGGGCTTTCCATCATGATCTACTGAATGCTTTACCGTATCCAGGGTAAGGCTACCATGTTTGTATGCTTCCCCAGTTCGCTGGATGGGTCGCAATTGAACGCGTATTCGTTCCAGTAGTTCTTCAAAATGGAACGGCTTCTTGATATAATCATTTGCCCCTGATTTTAGTCCTGCAACGGTATCCTCCAGGGTATCCCGCGCAGTTACAAATATGATCGGGACGTTCTTGTCACGTTTTCGTATTTCTTTGCACAGATCCAGACCGGATAGTTTTGGAAGCATCCAATCGATGAGCATTATGTCATAGTTGGCAGACCGGCTCATTTTCAATCCGTCCTCACCGTCCCCTGCAAGATCCACGCTAAAATCCTCTTCCTCAAGTCCCTCCTTAAGAAATGACGCTATACCCGGTTCATCTTCCACAATGAGAATTCTCATATTCCAAAATACGCATGAAATAACCCGATGTCCAATCAGGACACCTTAATATTCCCTTAAAAGATCAAACCAAATCACTGATTCACATAATAATTTCCCGTTACCAGTTTCCGGGGTTGTTGCTTAAATCGAATGGGTATTGACTGGTCATCGTCGTGCACAGCGAAGTGAAGGTGTGGCATGGTTGAAAACCCGGAATTGCCACTTAATCCTATAGGGTCGCCTTCCTCAACCTTTTCTCCAATTTTCACCAATACGCCATTTTTCACCAAATGCACATAGAAGCCGATGGTTCCGTCATCGTGCATGATGAGGATTCTGTTCGCCTTGTTGATCAGGTTGCGGTCGTTGCCCCCTTCTTCAAACTGGTCCTCGGTCCAGACCACCATCCCGCCCCGTGCAGCGCAGACAGTATCTCCGACAGGCATCGAGAAGTCCAGCGCATACCTGCTGGCTTCTGAGTCATGTGAGAAAGCACCATTAAATCCCTGGATGAGTTTATAACGGCTTCCTTCCTTGAAAGGAAGCGTGTACCTATACCGTTTGATTTTTAACTGTTCTCCACTTCCGATCCGCACGGTGAAATTAAAAGAATCAAGAATGGCCGTAGTATCCGGCTGATTTTTCAGAGGCAACTCAAGCACAGTCTCAGGCACATTTCCGGAAGGTAATAAATATGTCTTAATATTTGTTGAATCTTTGATTATCAGTCTGATATCAACAGGTAATTCATTTTTAGCTTTAAGTATAAATTTCTCCTCTGAAATACTCTTTTCAAAAGTGACCTGCGAGAATGAGATATTACAGAGCGAAACTAATAACAGGAAAAGGATAATGCACTTATCCGACATTGGCAACTTCGGATACGGTTAATTTTCCGGTTGCTATTTTTTGAAAATAGCCTTGCAGGCGAGTCGTATTTGACTGAACCTGGCATTTAAAATATCCACCCCTTGGGCTGAGTTGAACCGCTTTCAGTTCCGTCTTCCCGAGGCGTTCTGCCCAGAATGGGGCGAGAGCAGCATGGGACGACCCGGTGGCATGATCCTCCAGTTGTTGAACATGGGGCACAAGTGTTCTGCTTACAAAATCCGCTACATTACCGGGGGCGGTTACAGCGTACCCAAAGACTTTGATTTGCCGCAGGGCGGCGAAGTCGGGCTCCATATTAAAAACGTCCTCTTCAGTTTCCAGAAGAACGATATCTTTGTTTGGAGTCGGGAAATACCCGACGATTTGTTTGCCAAGTGCTTCCTGAAGTCCGTCAGGGGCGTCAGTTTGTCCGCTCACCAGGATCGAATCGAGTTCCATGACTGCTTGCGATTCAGCAGTGATCTGACCGTATAATTTTTGTTCACCCGCAATCAAACGGACAGTTGTGCTGGTGTCATTTGCGAGATGAGCTATGGCAGCGAGCGTTCCATGCCCACACAATCCGATCTCTGCATCAGGTGCAAACCATCGAACCAGGTAATGAACATCGTCACCTGCAGGAGCAATGAAGGTTGTTGCAGGTTGATTCAGGTCGGCGGCAAGCCGTTGCATATAATCACCTGAAGGCATAATTTCCTGGTAAACCACTGCCGCCGTATTTCCGAGTAATCCCGCTTTGGGCTGATTAAATACCGTGTAAATTGAGAATTCTTCCATACCATTAAATTACTGGTAACTCAATTTCTCACCAAGGGTTTGGAAAAATAAAACGCCCCTTCATTCAAAGGGGCGTTTCCTAAACAAAAACCAATCGGTTTATCAGGTACCTTCATCACTGAAGGTGACAGCTTTGGTATTATCAGTCGGGTTACGGTCTATTAGTTTATTAATCGGGTCTATTCCCGCTTTTACCGGATCCTCATTCACTGTTATAGTAATCGTTTGTTCATTACTCTCAAACTTGTGTTTTTTGAGGTACGTAAGTTGTTCCTTGCCGTCCTTGAAGGTATATACCCCAATGTCGATCCAGTCCCGGATAGGAACCTCGGTTTCCGTACCAAGCGTATCGGCCTCGAGTTTTTTTGCACTCAAATCCAGTGTTACTTCCCATTCCTGATCTCCCTTCTTAACGACGGAAGCCTCATTAACCTTGTTCTCGAAAAGAACTATTTTTTCGAAGAGATCCGTAACAAGAAATTGCAGACTATCGGGAGTAACATCTCTGAGGTAGGGGATGAGGTCCTTGGTTGACGGATAACGGTCCTTGTCTCCATAGGCATGCCATTCTTCCACAAAACGCCGTAATGCCGTATTAACACTGTCTTCGCCAATATAATCCTGTAATGCGAACATGTTTACCGCACCCTTTCCGTAATGGATATAGTTTTGTGATTCCACCTTTGTAAGGGTCATTTCACGCTTTTGTTCGCCAGACCGTCCTGAAAGATACCTGTTCATCTCTTCCTTCAGGAACTCCTTCATATTTTCCATGGAGTATTCATTCTTCATTACCATAAGAGCCGAATACTGTGAGAGAGACTCAGAAAGCATGGCGGCTCCCTGCACATTCGCAGGTACGATCTGATGTCCCCACCACTGGTGAGCGAGTTCATGAGCCGTTACAAAATAGGCGACATCCACATCATCATCATCTTCTATCTCCAGCATAAAACCAATGCCTTCGGAAAAAGGAACAGTATTGGCAAATGACTGCGCAAAACTTGAATACCTGGGAAATTCCATAATTCGCATCTGACGATATTGATACGGCGAGAAATTTTCGGAGAAATAGGCGAACGATTGCTTCATGGCTTTCATCATACGGTCCAGGTTATATTCATGGCCCTTATGATAATATATTTCAAGAGCGATCTCCTTCTCACCACTGTCAAGCGGAATCGTCATTTTATCCCGCATCACTTCGTACCGTGCTGAAACTACATTGTAGAAATTGGCCATGGGTACATCCATTTTGTAGTGGAAGTATCGCCGGTCACCTTCTTCCCATTCTTTTTGCAGGTAACCCGGAGCAATGGCAATCTGGTCCGGGCTTGTGCTTACCACCATTTCGAACATAATGCCATCGGCGTCATCTCCGAAAAAGCTGTTTGCCAGCCCTCTTGGATCATCCCGGTCAAGATTCCTGTCCTTTGGTTTCAGATCATAATCCTTACGGTCGCTGTCGGAGAATAGTTCGAATCCTTCGTTATATCCGAGCGATGGGAATTGAGACGAATTGAAGAAAGTTCCGTTGAATACGACGGTGTTATTCGGACTGCCCTCAACGAATCCTCGTGTGATGAAAGAGGTCTTAAAATGCATTTCCATTTCTTCACCTGGTTCGAGTGCCTGATTCAATGAGTAAATCCGATACCCGAATTTGCTGAAGTTCTCAGATAATACTGCCGGTCTGTCGAAATAGATGGTATCGGTATGAATCTGGAAATCTGTACTCAGCTGAACATGAATGTCCCGAATAGGTTCATTACTTTTATTTTTCAATATATAGCTACCTGTTGCCTCATAATCACGATTATACGGGTAGATATCTACATCCATGGTAACATCGGTGATCTTGGGCTGAATCAGGTATTCATACTGTTTCAGCTCTTTTTCATAATCTGTCTGCAATTCCTCCTGGTCATCTGAGTTTTGATATTTATTCAGCATGTTGGTGTTATAAAATATATAACATCCGGAGAGCAGGAATACGATAACGGAGGTCATAATAAAAATAGATAGTGACCTTGATAGTCTGAGTTTTCCTATTCGGAATCGGATCTTCAGCAGTGCCTCAGACCCCCTGACAGCAAACAAAGTAGCGACTGCAAACAGAAGGGTTGCCAGGCCGAACCAGTAAACATTGAACCAGCTGAATCCGGGTACATAATGACCGAAACCGTTCATATCGGAGTAAGGACCCAGATCGGAACTGCCAAACCTGAATAACCGGTGTTCAACACCCAAATTCGTTAATACGAGGGTCGAAATAAAGAAAACGATCATCATCGCGTAACCGAGGAATTTATTGTTGACCATTACCTGGATGAAGAATGCCAGCATGGTAAACAGAATCAGGAAGAACAGTGTGTCACTAAATAGTGTCGAGAAATATACACCCAGCTCAAAGTTATAATATCCTCGTGCTGCCTGGATAATAATTGCCGTCACGATCAGTGCCAGCAGAAGTGTGACGTAGATCAGGACCATGCCAAAGAATTTTGCCAGCAAATTGGTCATATCCCGCACAGGCATGGCATCATAGATCAGGTTGATCTTTACTTCCCGTTCTTTCCATATGAGTTCACCGCTGTAAACGACCAGGATGATCATCATGAACAGTTGGAAACCGCTGATAAGCTCCAGCATCAGGTACGTTGTGGGGTAGGTATACGTACCAAATGTGCGACCCATGTAAAACGAATTCACAATCAGAATGAACATCCCGAAAAAGACGATGGCCTGAAAGGGAATACTTTTTAATACCTGGTTAAAATAGAACCAGGTCTGACTTGTGAGTTGTTTCAAAGTCGTTTTGAAGCCAAAAAGCTGTGTTGCTGCCGGAATCGGTATGGTGGCTGCCACCGCGTCTTTAACCGCCCTTTGAATTTTTCGGCCTTTTCGTGAGCGTACCACGTTAAAATTGAAAGCAAAGTATCCGCCGATCAGTGCCAGCACTCCAATGGTGGTCCAAAGAATCCGGTTTAACAGGAAATCCCCGGCGATTGGAATGGTAAGACTGTTCTTTTCATCCACTGTCCAGTATTGTGTTTCCACGTTTATGGTGCTGATCCCAAACGGATCAAGTATTGATGCGAGGCTCCGGTTATCTATCTCTTCGAAAAGAATGGCTGTAATCTGATATACAATGAATAAAATAATCCACTGGAGGTATACATACACCATTTTTCGCGAAAGCGCCCCGCTGACAAAAAAGATGGCTCCCGAGAAAAACAGACTCGGAATAACTATCCAGACGAAAGGATGGAGGTAATTCCAGAGACTGAAGGGAAGAAGTTTGTCAACATCTCTCCACCACATGAATTCACCGAGGATGAATCCAAACAGGATACCGCTGAAAACAAAAAGAAGCGTGATGAATGACCCTACAAATCGTCCTGCCAGGTAATCAAATTTTGAAATCGGATTCACGAACATGATGGAGGCCATGTCGTGTTCATAATCACGAAGGACAGCAACCCCCATGATGGCAGACGGGATCATCATGAAAATGGCGGCCAAAATGGCCATCATGGTAGCGATGGTTGTAGGCGCGTTCTCCTTTACCAGTCCGGCTCCACCGCCAATCTGTACCACGTCGGTGGATATTGCCAGGAATGAGAGCAGGAACAGTATGGCAAAATAAATATAGGTTGCCGGCCGCTTGAAGCGGTATTTGAGTTCGAAAGCAAGAATCTTAAGCCACATAGTTCTCCTCGTTTACGGTTGAGTTCTCCGACAGGATGGTTGTGAAGTAAACATCCTCAAGATGTGATTCCACCGCCTCGAAGGAGGGGTCCGGCTGAAGATCGCTCATTACACGTATTTCCGGCTGTCCGGCAAACATTTTTTCAGAAATGACGTGATATTGTGAACGGTAGCCCTCAATCTCACCTTTTTCAATCCGTTTCCGCCAGATCTTTCCTTTAATTGCATCAATAGCTTCCGCGGGGTTTCCTTTTAACAGTACCTGACCCTGGTGTATAATAGCCATATCGGTACATAGTTCACGTACGTCATCTACGATATGGGTTGACAGGATCACTACTGTATTTTCCCCCAATTCAGCCAGGAGATTATGGAAACGGTTTCGTTCCGCCGGATCAAGTCCCGCGGTAGGTTCATCCACGATGATCAGTTTTGGGTCTGCAAGCAACGCCTGTGCGATACCAAATCGTTGCTTCATTCCACCAGAAAAACCTCCCAGGTTCTTTTTTCTGTGTTGATAGAGATTGGTTTTCTTTAATAAAGCTTCCACAAGATCTGCACGTTCTCCCTTGTTTGAGATGCCTTTAAGAATTGCGAGGTGATCCAGTAAAACCTCGGCTGATATCTTAGGGTATACACCAAATTCCTGCGGCAGATATCCGAGTACCTTACGGACTTCATCTTTTTGCCGTAGCACGTCAATATCGCCGAGGGTAATTTCGCCGGAATCCGGTTCCTGGAGAGTGGCAATGGTTCGCATGAGACTTGATTTTCCGGCACCATTGGGGCCGAGTAATCCAAACATACCTTGAGGGATTGTCAGGGTTACATCCTTAAGTGCCTGGATGCCATTAGAATATGTTTTAGAAAGATTTGAAATGGTTAGCTGCATGGGTTCATATTTTCAGTTCTTCCGAACATACACCCAGAAACTTCATTTTCCATCGAAACTTTAGTGAACAGCCAATTTTAACCTGTGAACGGTGAGGTATGCTGACGATTCGTTGTTCCCGAAATAAATATTAACTTCAGGTCAGTGAAATCCTGTATACTATTTAGTGTAATCATAGTATTACTCTCCTTGAGTCGTTCATTAACAGCACAGGATAAAGTATTCTCTGATATTGATACGACGTATATACAAACATTTCCGGACCAGGTAACGGCCAGATTCTATTTTTCAAGGAAATACACGGGTTTCAATATTAGCTATCCATTATTGGTAGATCAAACGTTCAAATATCTTCCAAATACAACGCGTAATCTTGGTATTGGTGCCACCTATAAATGGGCTACGTTAAACCTGGCGTATGGATTCGATTTCATGAACCCCGATCAGGGCAAGGGTAAAACAAGGTATCTCGACCTGCAGGCACATCAATACCTGGGAAAAATGAATATCGATTTGTTCGGTCAGTTTTACCGGGGTTATTACCTGAAAGACTACACGACCGCATCCGGAGAAAAATATCTGAGGGAAGATTTACAGGTTCGTGAATTTGGCGCGGTTTATCAATACATTTTTAATCACCGGAAATTCTCTTTTCGGGCTGCGATGATGAATTCCGAATATCAGAAGCGATCTGCAGGTACCTGGATTCTGGGTGGAGACTTCTTTTTTGGAAAAGTAAAGGCAGACAGCAGTCTTATTCCTGGTTCATTTGAAGTAGAACAGTTAATTGAATATGATGAACTGGATTTTTTTAAAATTGGTCCGAACGGTGGTTACGCCCATCAATTTGTGTTGAAAGAACACTTTTTTTTCCTGATTTCAGCCACAGCGCACCTGGGTATTGGATACTATAAGCTGGGTGCAGAAAATGACGAATTCCGTGAAAGCTATGCTTGTATTGATCTGGGCTTAAAAACCGCTATCGGCTACAATTCCAACAGGTTTACGGTAAGTGCATTTTTCGTAACCCAACGCGTACAGGTTAGTAATAATTACCGAAACCTTCTGAATACAGGTAATCTGAGATTTATTGTAGCCTATCGCTTTCATAAAAATCAATGGTTCAAAAAGAATTCGCCGAACTGATTATCAATTACCAATCAATTCAATGAAAATTCCATCCGGATCCTGGATGAGCACAAAGCGGCGACCGTCGGGCAGCGAAGTGGGCGATTCGCCAAGTAATTCAATGCCAGCTGCTTCAAGTCTGTTCAGCAGTGTGTCGAGGTTGTTCACGAAAAGCGTAATGTATCGCATGCCCAGGTGATCCTGAATGTGATTATTCTTTGCCTGTCGTGCAGGATTTTTAAAACTCATTACTTTCCATTGACTGGCTGATGGATTATCCGAGGTTCCTAAAACCACCACATCGAAAGGCTCACCATTGCTTAGTCCGGAACGTTTGCCGAAATCCTCATCGATCGAGAATTCACCCGTTTTCACCATCCCCAAAACATTCGTATAGAAGTTCACCGATTTTTCAAGGTCACTGACGACCACTCCGACCTGTATGTCGCTCCGAACAAAATCAGGCTTCAGGTCGCGGCCCGGATAGGAGTCATAAATTTGTACCCGCTCCCAAAGGTGGCTGGCTTCCTCGATGAAGGTCAGGTGCACATCTTCCTTCTGGTAGAGATCCTGCAGCTCGGCGCTTTCGAAAGTTGCGACAAGGTTGAAGGTATAGGAATTATCAACCACCTCCCGCGGGGTACCTGCAGGTGGGGCAATGTGATAGGAAGTTATGTATTTACTGCTTTGTATGAATTTTTCAAGTGAAGCCAAAAACTCCTTCTTGTCGGATTCGCTGTCGGGGTTTTTCAGCCAGAAATAAACTGAGTGAACAAATTTTCCCGGAATAGGTGCAGGTTGTGAAAAGGCAGTCATACAGCAAACGCTAAGGATGAGAATGAGGCTGAATTTTAGCATAATGTAGTAGCTTGATCAAGGTTTAATCCCTAAAAATAGAAAAAACATCGACGATATATAACTATTTAATCTTGCCTTCAGAAATAAAGGACAAATGACTTGGGTTATTGGGCAGACATAAATATGTTATGATCCAATTAACATATTCTACGAATTCATAAATTCCACCTGATGATATTTAACCCAGGAAAGTATGTTCTGTTCTTTCTGTTGTTTTCGCTCTCAGTCTCAGGGTCAGGCCAAACGCTGAAGGACGGCAAACTCACCCTTAATGAAGACGGTACTCATTATGTGAAATTCACCTTGCTTGCACAGGTTTGGAACCGCTATCAGAAATTCAATCCGGGGACAACGGTATACGGGGAGCCGCAATCCGATGGATATGATATTGGAATACGGCGTTTCAGGATTCAGTTTTATGGGCAATTAAGCGATCGCGTATTTATTTACAGTCAGATTGGAGAGAATAACTTCAACTTTCTCAGTGACCGAAAGGCTGGTTTTTTTGTCCATGACGCCCTGGGAGAGTATGAGATAGTGGCTGATAAATTTACCATGGGAACAGGGTTGACTGCCTGGTCCGGACTTTCAAGGTTTTCCACCCCATCGATAACTTCCATTATGGGAATTGATGTACCGCTCTTCCTGCAGTCGACGAACGATATCACTGACCAGTTCCTGCGAAAGCTGTCAGTATATGCCAAAGGAAAATTAGGTCGTTTTGATTACAGGCTAACCATTGCCCATCCCATGGCGATTCAGAAATCAGGTTTTTATAATCCGGAGATTTCATCTGTATCAACTTTCTCTGCCAAACCTCCTAAAAAACAGTGGAACGGATACTTTCAATATCAATTCAGGGACTCTGAATCAAACAAAATGCCCTATATGACCGGAACCTATCTGGGCAAGAAGGATGTATTCAATATTGGGGCAGGGTTCATTTTTCAGCCCGATGCCATGTGGCATACCGTATCCCCGATGGATACCGTTACGACCGACTTGCTTAACGTGGCGGTCGACATTTATTATGACAGTCCCATTGGTAATGAAGGAAAGACATTAAGCTTCTATGGCGTCTTTACCCATTACGACTTCGGACCGAATTATACCCGGAACCTTGCCCTCATGAATCCGGCAAACGGGACCAGTGATAACACTCTTTTGAATGGGGGAGGAAATGGATATCCGGTGGGCGGAACTGGTAATATGCTGTATGGGCAGCTGGGGTATAAGCTTAAAGACAATGCATTGTGGAAAACTTCATTTATGCCATATATCGCCACTGAAATAGGGTTTTTCGAACGACTGAACGATACGATGGTCTTTTATGATGCCGGTATTAACTGGTTGCTCGATGCAAATACATCAAAGCTGACCATTGCCTATCAAAACAGGCCCTTGTTTCGCACCAACGGTGATCTGGATGGCAGGAGAGGAGCCGTTCTGTTACAATATCAGGTGTATTTTAATTAGTGAATTTTCCCGATCAGGATTATGATTCAGGAAATCCGGATCAGAGGAATATCCTCTGCCGGTGTCTGCAATTCACCGAAAGGCCACAAGTTCATTCCCTGCTTAGACATCACAGATTCAAACTCCTGCCGGAAGGCGCTGTCTACGGAGATTAGTAATCCTCCTGACGTTTGTGGGTCCGCAAGAATATCCAGCCAGTCGGTATTCTCTGCTAATATTTTATGTCCATAGCTACGCAGGTTGCGCTTAGTTCCGCCAGGAAAACATTTCCCGGCAATGTAGGGCTCCAGAAAACTAAATTTTGGGACCTTTTCGAAATCAATCATGGCACTTACGCCCGAACCTTCACACATCTCGACCAGGTGTCCGAGTAATCCAAATCCGGTAACATCGGTGAGGGCGTTTACATAGGACAATCCGGCCAGCATTTCCCCTGTTTTATTCAGTGTAAGCATGCTGTCACGAACCACTTTCAGGTCTTCATCGCGCACGATCCCCTTTTTTTGTGCAGTTGTAACGATGCCTACTCCAATAGGTTTGGTCAGGTATAGCAAGGAGCCGGGAAGTGCACCATCATTCTTTTTTATTTGCCCTGTTTTTATACGCCCTGTTACGGCCAATCCGAAGATCGGTTCGGGGGCATCAATACTGTGACCTCCGGCAAGGGGTATTCCGGCAGATTCACAAGCTGTCCTGCTCCCTTTTAATACAAGAGCGGCGATATCCGGAGAAAGTTTATCCACCGGCCATCCGAGAATCGCTATCGCCATGAGGGGAGTACCGCCCATCGCATATATATCTGAAATAGCATTTACAGAAGCGATACCACCAAAATCCTCCGGATCATCTACGATGGGCATGAAGAAATCAGTCGTGCTGATGATTGCTTCACCATTACCCAGGTCAAAAACGGCCGCATCGTCCTTCGTACTGTTCCCAACCAGGAGTCCAGGAAACGTTAAGGAGTTTGGATTATGCTGCAGGATTTGTTCAAGAAGGTCAGGGGCAATTTTACAGCCGCATCCCGCACCGTGACTAAATTGGGTTAGTTTTATTTTTTCCATTGTAGGATCGACGCATTTTGTTTATTGGGTATTTCCGAAAGGACGGATGCCGTCTCAGCAATTGAATCGTGCTGTAAGGTGAGAATATCAACTATATGCTGATTTCTTCGATTTTTAACATAGTCATATGACTTATCATAGTACGTAAGCAGAATTTCCGCAACTATAGCCAGTTCCCCTGATTTGAGTGCTTCCATGGCCCTTTTTTCATGTTGGCCGCCAAGTTTCTTTCCGATCTTCTGAATAGCTTCCCCAAGGGTGGCTCGATCAAATTCCCCATATTCATCTACGAGCCGGCGCACCCGCTCTTTTAGTGGAATATCCAGCATTACAACCGGCGCATGGGACATCTGTTTCCATAGGTCCTCAGGCAGGCCTACCTTCCCAATCGACGATGATTCATCCTCCAGCCATATGGGTTGATCATGATCCATGACATACATAGTCATGAATAATTCATTCTGAAATTGTTCAGTGGAAGGTTGCGGCGGGAGTCCGAGACTGCCAAAAGCAGATCCGCGGTGATTAGCAAGGCCCTCGAGGTCCACTACCTGATGCCCCTGTCGCATAAGTTCGAGAAGGATCTCGGTTTTGCCGCTGCCCGTTTTGCCACCGAGGATTATGATCGGAAGGGGTTGCGCGAAGTATTCAAGAAGGGCACGCCTGAATGCTTTATAACCATCTTGCAGAACCATGACTTCAAGGCCTGCGGTTTGAAGGAGCCATGCCATGCTTGCGGATCTCATTCCGCCACGCCAGCAATGAATCATCAGTTTATCACTTTTGAGCGCTTCCGCAGATTCAACAAAATGAACCATCTTTGGGCCAACCAGTTTGAGCCCTAATTTAATAGCGGCTTTTTGTCCTTCCTGTTTATAGCAAATGCCTACGCGCCGTCTTTCCAGATCTGTAAATAAGGGTATATTTATTGCTCCCGGGATATGGGCAAATGTATATTCCGATGGCGATCGCACGTCGATGAGCGGAATCTCTTGGATACTTTCCAGTACGTGTGTTACATCAATCTTCTTCATAGGAGCAGACTTCGCCTGACCAAAGATACAAGTAAATTGTGCAATCCCTGTTGCGATGAATTATCCGGGCTGATCAGAACGAAGTTGTTCCTTTAAGTTTTAGCGATGTGAATTTCGATCGACTTCGCTTACTTTCTTCGAAAGGAGAAAGTGCTATAATCAGATCGATTCGCGTCGAACTCATATCCTTCAAGGTTAAAACCCTTCAGATCTTCCGGATCGGTGAGTTTATTTTCCGCCATATATCGAACCATCAGTCCGCGTGCCTTCTTTGCGTAAACAGCAATGAATTTGTAGTCGCCCTGACTGAAATCCCTGAATTCAATATTGATGAGTCTGCCCTTTACTTTTTCAGCATCGACGGCTTTAAAATATTCCTGGGATGCAAGATTGATCAGCACAGGGTTATCCTGTTCTTTCAGGGCCTTATTCAGTTTACGGGTAATCTTGTTTCCCCAATATTCATAGAGATTTGAATAACCATTAACAGCTACTCTTGTGCCCATTTCAAGACGATAGGGCTGTATAACATCAAACGGACGGAGCAATCCATACAGGCCGGATAATATTCGAAGGTGCTCACCAACATAATTCCAGGCTTCTTCATCAAGTGATTCGATATCCAGTCCCCGATACACCTCACCTTTAAAAGCAAAAACGGCCTGTCGTGCATGTGCCGGGTGGCGCGTAAGGGAAAAGTTATCGAAACGTTCAACATTGAGCGTAGCCAGGTCTTCGCTGATGTCCATCATCGACTGCAGATCTCCTGCCGATTTCTGACGCATCTCTTTAACCAGCTTATTAGCCTCTGTTTTAAAGTCAGGTTTTGTCTGAACGAAATCGGTCTGATTTTCAAAGTCAAGTGTTTTAGCTGGTGAAATAATTGCAATCATAGAATAGGGTAATGAATTAAATTAGTTTTCAAGTTTAACAAGTGTTAGGCAAAATTGATCTAATTTTTGGCATATTTTCCTGCAATGCGTGAGAAAAGCATTTTGTCAAAGATCGCTTACGCATTTTCGCTTTTATAAACCACTATGCGAACTCCCGAATCAATAAAAGATAAGCCAGAATTGAAAGGATCTTTCAGGGCCCTGCGATTTATCCCCAGGTTTTTTATGGAAATCTGGCGAACAAATCGCTTTTTATTCCTGTCAAATCTGCTGTGCCGCCTGCTCAACGCCTTCGTGCCGATCGCACTATTATGGGTTGGGAAATTAATCATAGATGAAATTGTGCTCCAGGTTTCACTGGACGAAACAGATCTTTCTGCTTTATGGATGTATGTGGGTGCCGAATTAGTGCTCGCGCTGCTTTCCGACCTTTTAAGCAGAGCTATTGGTCTTACTGACGGCCTGCTCGGTGACCTGTATGCCAATGCATCATCGATCATTATTATTCGTAAGACCAAGGATATTACGATCAGTCAGCTCGAAGACCCTGATTTTTATGATAAGCTGGAAAGGGCAAGGCAACAGACGACCAGCCGCGTAAACCTGATGTCAGAATCTCTGACCCAGGTCGAAAACATCATTTCTATGATCTCGCTCATCGCCGGACTGATCTACTTTGAACCATGGCTACTTATTTTGCTCGTGTTAAGTATCATTCCATCATTTATCAATGAGATCAAATTCAGTTCCAGGCGTTATTCACTGGCCCGTTCATGGACTGCTGAACGTCGTGAGCTGGATTACCTGCGTTATATAGGAGCGAATGACCAGACGGCCAGGGAAGTTAAATTATTCGGAATTTCTGATTTCATAGCAGGGCGATTCCAAAAGGTTTCCGATGAATACTATCAACTCAATAAAGCACTAGCTATTCGTCAGACTTCATTTGGTGCCGTTTTTAATATGCTGGGTGTTCTTAGCTATTATGGAGCCTATGTTCTGATTATTTTACGGGTGATAGCGGGCGTTCTGACCCTGGGGGATCTCACGTTCCTGTCGGGCTCTTTTAACCGCTTACGGGGAAACCTGCAGGGATTTTTTCTTCGTTTTACACGTATCACCGAGCGGGCATTGTACTTACGGGATTACTTTGATTTTATTGATCTGGTCGTTGAGGATCCTTCCGATCAGTCGCTGCCGGTTCCCAAGGTTATCAGGGAGGGATTTAAGGTGAAGAACTTATCCTTTGCCTATCCCGGTTCAGCTCAGAACGTGCTGACCGATGTTAGTTTTACACTGCGGCCCGGTGAGAAAATGGCATTTGTCGGACAAAACGGGGCAGGTAAGACCACCCTCATCAAATTGTTTCTTCGGTTTTATGAACCAACATCAGGAGAGATCACCTTGGAGGGGGTTAACATCAGCCGCTACAACCGAGATCAATACCAGCAGCTCTTCGGCGTTATTTTTCAGGACTTCTTCAAATATGAATTTACGATGAGGGAAAATATTGCGGTCGGCAATATTGATGAACTTGAAAATATGGAGCGGATTGAGGTCGCGGCCGAAAGGAGTCTGGCAAGTGAGGTTATATCGGAGCTTGAACTTGGTCTGGATCAACAGCTGGGCAGGCGCTTTGCTCAGGGAAAGGAATTGTCTGGCGGACAATGGCAGAAGGTTGCTTTAGCGCGGGCATATATGAAGGACGCGAATGTGCTGATCCTTGACGAACCAACAGCGGCGCTGGACGCTAAAGCCGAGTACGAAGTTTTTCAGCGTTTCATAGGACTTACGCAGGACAAAACCAGTATCATCATTTCTCACAGGTTCAGCACGGTTCGAATGGCAGACAGGATACTGGTTCTTCGCGAGGGCCGGCTCGAAGAACTCGGCACCCACGAAGAACTCATGCAGAATAAAGGGCTTTATGCCGAATTATTCGAGCTTCAGGCGGCAGGATACAGATAGAAGTTATTCTGCCACCAGTTCGGCTGATTTTTCAACAGTTGTTGACAAAGGGATGCCAACATGAAGGATTCCCGATGGCTCTCCATTCACGTCTGTGATCATTGAATAAGATCCCTGGAAAGCAATTATCTTTCCCGTTGATGCAATCTTCTCAAATCGTCCGTGTAGTGGTTCTCCGGGACGCACATTTCGAATCAGTGCCTGGAAGGTATCAAGATCTTTTTCAGACGTGCTGATAAGTGAAGAATATTTCTGACCAAGAAGATCGTCCGGTGCAAAGCTGAGCATCCTGGCAAATGCCGTGTTGGTATTGATGATCTTACCGCTCATATCGAATTCAACGAATCCAAGATTACTTTCATTGAGCGCCTGAAAACGGCTTTCAAATTCCTTGGATTTACGCTGCATTTCTTCCTGTGTTGCGGATAATTCTTCCATGTTCTGTCGCATTTCTTCGTCCTGTGACCTTAACATTTCAGTCTGCTCCTGTGATTTCTCGAAAAGCATTTTTGTCTTGCTGTTTACCTTTGCAGAGGCAATTACTGAGGCAATACTTTCACATACCTTGATCAGGAAATCGATCTGGAACTGTTCAAAATCCTTGAATGTGGCTATTTCAATAACCCCTTCAATGATTTGGTCAGTTTTTATCGGGAGTACTGCCAGAAAGCGGGGAGAGGCTTCACCCAAACCGGAAGTGATATTGAGATAACCCTCGGGAATTTCCTTCAGGAGGGTTGGCTCACGCTCAAGGAAACATTGTCCAACCAATCCTTCTCCAATTTCTATTTTTTTGTTGAGGAACTTCTTGCGATTGTAGGCGTAGCATCCTTTTAGCTCAAGATATTCTCCGTCTTCATTCTCAGTGTGTATGAAAATAGCTCCCTGGTTCGCCTTCAGGTATTTGACCAGGTAACTTATTACCTGATATGAAAGTTCGTCCAGATCATTATCATGTGCACGGATAATTTCACTCAATTCGGCGATGCCCAGGTTTATAAATCGTTCTTCTTTTTCCCGCTCGCTGCTTTCCTTCAGGCTGTTGCGCATTTCCATCAGTGCCGCTCCTAACAAATCGCCTTCACGAAGTTCTATTTCAGTTTCCAGGTTTCCATTAGCAATCTCATTAGCAATTTCAATGTTCTTGGAAGTGATTGCATCGGAAGCGCGAAGCTTTAAGATATTTTCAGCATTTGAGATGGTATGTTGGGCAAGGTTATGCGCATAGATTGCCGCCAGTATAACACCAAAAGCATACAGCCCGGCATGGAACAGGAATGTTTGGAAATCCATGAACTCCAACTGGGTAAAATAGATTTGCTGATAAGCAATATTCTCATTGACTACTCCCAAATATTGTATGTATGCAAAGGCAGAGTGATGAACGACCACAAACAGCAATTGCGGCAGGAATGCCCATTTGTTCTGATATGTGATCATGGCTATGATGGCAATGAATGCAGTAAAATGCATTTCAAACAGCCCATGCATCTGATAAATGAATTGTGCCATGAATATTCCGAAGACAAGGCTGCCAACGTACTGAAGAATATAATTCTCCTTAAAAATTGCCTTCGTTCCGAAATAAAGTATCAAACAGAGTGATCCTACGCCGATACCTACGATCCAGGTGTCATAAAAGAATGACAGCAGGATGCCAAATGCAAAATATCCAAACAGGACTTTCTCAATAATACGGTTCGACTTGCCGTGAACCTCATTAAAAAATTGACGTATTTCCTTTTTCGTAGCCATTTTTAAAAAATTGATAAAAGGTTTGTACTGTTATTTGCTTCAGAGTTGGAGGGTAATTCGCAGCCATATGCGGTTAATGCCACTTCAGGGAAATAGGGAGGTTCTTCCCCATTGAGCATTGCATCCAGGGCAATTTCGGCAAACTTGGTATTGCGTGAAACGCAAAAGCGTGCCCGGTTGTAATTGCCTTTATAATAAATCTTATGGTCCTGTATTAAAACCGCCTGTGGTGTGCTGTAAATACCGAGGGCATCTGCGATGCTTCCATCCGGGTCATCGATTACTTCTATGCCCAGATCATATTTCTTTTTGAATTCTTCGATTTTCAGAGGATCCTGATCTTCGCTTTGCAATACCGCAATAAACTGAATGTCATCTGAATACCTGCGAACCATAGATTGGAATTCAGTGATGTTGAAACGAGAACACGGACAATCATAATTGTAAAAGTGAACGAATACTCCCTTTTTGCCGGGAAGCCGGGGCAGGATCGCTTCTACACTGTCGCCTGTTTCTACCTGTTTAAGGTTTTGCGGGATGGGTGTGGGAAGGGTATACTTATATTCCTGCTCCCAAAAAAGGAATCCAATACCGCCAAGTGCAGTAAGTGTGAGCGCAAGAAAAAGTAAAATTTTTTGCATATAAGTATACCAATTTAAAAGAGGCATAAATATAGGCCACACATACGTCCAATCGATTTAAATCAGACGTTCGAATATACTCATGTAATAAATGCCTCGGATTTGAGCATAAACGGGGTTTTAAGCAACAAAAAAGCCCTGTGTTTGAACAGGGCAAATGTGAAATGGTCAGAACCGGATAACTACTGTTCTTCTGTCTGTTCCAGGCCATTTTCATAATCGGCCATCACAAAGTCAAAATTTTCGGTGGTATTGATTTCTATGATCTTCATGGTGGTGTCACCGTCGCCTGTTTTAGAGACATAGTTCATTTCAAGCACATCACCTTCAGGAAGCTGGTCGAAATATGTGGCATATTTCTTTTTCATTTGCTGAGAGAAAAGGAAGTTATTTTTGGACCAGTAGGAGGAATATCCCTGAATAGGTTCTTCACTGACCCAATAGCGGGCCGTATACTCATCTGTTTCTGTCTGATATTCATTACATGTATAACCCATGATGGTTTTTGTATTACCTGTTTTGGTTATGTTAAAATCTGCAACCTTCATTGAATCCATGGTGCTTTCAATTGAAGAATCCATCATTTTACTCCAGTCAAGCCCATATGCCACACGGGATTTCTCGCCCTTCTTGTTTTCCAGTAGCATGATTGTGGCTTTATGAGTGTTATCAAAAATCATTACAGTTCTTTCCAGGTCCTTATCATCCGTTTCCAATTGCATGGCCCAAACCTCGGCGTTGGTACTCATAAAAGTTCTGAACTGTGTGGGGTCTATTTCTTTTCCCTTTTCATCAGTGCCAGAAATTTCCATATCTGTAAATCCTTCGAAATGATAACTATCTTCGGTTTCAACATTCAGGTCGATGCCCTTTAACATTTCACTGTAATCATATCCTGCACCCTCATACTGGGTTGGCGGTCCGAAAATTTGTTCCAGATAACGGTCTGTCTGTTTCTGAGCGGCCTTCTCTATTTCATGGGCAACACGTCGTTCTACAGCTTCCTGCACGCCATCCTCAGCCGCCTGTTTGAGTTTTTTCAGTAGCTGTGCATCGGCGGATGTTGTTATGAAGAATGCGGCTAACAGAAATAAAATGACGTTCCTGGTTTTCATGGCTTATGCGGTTTTAATCGTTAAAGGAATATACTTAATAGGCGATTAAATCTCTAATATTCAGACTGCTAAAAGAATTAAATCATGAAAATTCACTAGAATTAGGTAGAAATCTTTAATAGTTTTTTTAGGGTAAAGCTTACCGCATGTTTATTGATTTAATTATTAATTCTTCAATGATTGAAGTAACAGCCTGAATATCTGACGGGATGATAAGGGAGGAGATTATCTGTTTAAATTTGTCTACAAGTGTAATTCCGCCAATACTTATGAGCGCGTTTTTTGAGATTGGTATTTCACCAAAAATCTTGATATGGGGAACAGGTTCACAATGAACCGAATTGAATTCTAGATGAATGAATCGTTGAGGTCAGTTTTGCGACTATTTTAGAAAATTGTACACCGCCCTTCATGGAGGTCCTCAGCAGAAACGTTGAAAGCATTGCTTTCACATTGAAACTCCAGCTGGGCGCTTTCGCGCTGAAACAACTGTGCAATCCCGCAAAAGTCGGTGAGTACGGGGTTGGACCATATATAAATACAATTAACATGCTCCACATTCTCCAGACCGGAAAGAGATGTGAGTGTTTTGTTGTTCTCAATGTAGAGACAACTCATCCTTGTCGCATTTTCAAGTGCATAAAGGTCAATAAGAGATTTATTGTTGACAATATCTACATTATGAAATTCACGGATTCCCTGAAGCCCTTCAAGGCCGGTAAGTGATTCATTTTCATAGATGGTAAGGGCGACATGATCATTTGTAATATTTCGAAAAACACTCAGTGATCGAATCTTAGGATTACCATATACAAGGATACTTTCGCTTATGTTCTTTATGTTTTCTAATCCGGATAGCGAAGAGAGTGATTGATTGTTTACGATATGAACGCTGTTGGCGCGTACGATTGACCGGAGGGGAGTCAGGTCGGTGATGGCATTGGGATCTGTTGAAACAAATGCGCCGATCTGCAGCATACCATCCACACCGGTATAACAGGTATTAGCGAATTTGATTATGTCATTCTGAGTTTTCAAAATGACATCTCCCTCATAGGTGGCAGACCGGCAGGCTGTCTCATCGAGCTCGGGTGATGAACAGCCCGAGATTACGCCAAATGCAACCGCACATACCGAAGCCAGCAGTCTGAAACTGATTTTAGATCTCAACAAGTCTTATTTAGTAGTAGTGGTTTGAAGTTCCGCTTCAGGTCTTGAAAAAGGAACATTCAAGGTTCAATATACACAATTTTGATTTGAAATCACCAATATTAATTCTTTACCTGGGTAAATTAATATGATAATTATAGCCATCAGGGTGGCTTAGCGGCTCTTTTAGGCTTCGTACAGCTTCCTCATTACATAGTTATGCAATCCACTGGCCCAGCTTCTTGGCAAGATATATGACATGAAAAAATGAGATATTCTGTTCATTCTTCCAGGCATAATGAAGAGTTGCCCGCCAAATTTCCGAAGTGTGTATTCGGCAACGTCCGATGGTTTGGACGGGATTGGAGCGAGCCAGAAAGGCCGGGGTTTTGTGCCCAGGTAATTAGGTGTACCAATAGCACCGGGACAGCACACCGCGAACGTATATGGTTTGTTTTGGTATTCATAATGGAGTCCTTCGGTGAAATTCCATAGATAGGCTTTTGTGGCCGCGTATGGCACAACCAGCCGGGTTCCCCTGAATCCTGCCAGGCTGGATAGCAGTATTACGCCAGTTTTTTTATCCTGTCTTCCTTCAAGCCACATTTGTATAAGTCGCGTAGGGGTTCCCAGGTTAACGTTGATCGTGGTATCGATATCCTTTTCCGATAAATCCTTAAAAAGCCTTACCGGACCGAATGCGGCATTATAGATCAGCAAACCACAATCATGTTGCTCCATGACATCCCGAAGGAGTGAAGGACTGTCAGACTTTGCCAGATCCGTTATAATGGTCTCAACACGGATATTGAATACCCGGCACAGGTCTTTTTTTAGCGATTCAAGTGCAGATTCATTTTGATCAACGAGAATTAAATTCAATCCCCGTCTCGCCAGGCTTCGTGAAAATGCCGCGCCCAGGCCTTCCGCTGAACCGGCTACCATTGCCCATTGACCGAAGTTTGTGATTTCCACGTTTATTCTCTCAAAGTTCGCTGTTAAAGTATTGCTGCAACTTGTCCCGGTAACTATCCGAAACCGGTATTTCATGGCTACTAATTGTAAGGGTATTGCGTCCAAGGGTATTAACCTCGTCGAGATTGATGATGAAGGATCTGTGCACCCGCATGAATTTATTGTCAGGCAAGCGCTCTTCCAGGGATTTCAGGCTCATCAGTGAGAGCAGGGGTTTTGTCTGGTTTTTGATATGGACCTTCACATAGTCTTTCAGACCCTCGATGTACAGGATATCATCATGAAATACTTTGACATGCTGATATTCCACTTTGAACATGATAAAGTTGCTGGCTGGCTGTGAGGCGGAAGCCCTCGCATTGCGGAGGTTCAGGGCTTTAGTAGCTGCCTTAACAAAATCCTCGTAGCTGAAGGGTTTCAGCAAATAGTCAATCGCGTCTACTTTATAGCCCTGCAAGGCATACTGATCATAAGCTGTTGTGAAGATTAGTAAAGGCCTGCCCGTACCTTCCATACCACTTATAACGCGTCCGAACTCGAGCCCCGACAGATCATTCATCTGAATATCGGAGAAGATCAGATCGATTTTTTCATTTCTCACGATTTCAAGCGCTTCTATGGCATTTTCACATGTGCCAACGAGTTCAAGGAAAGGGGTTTTTAAAATGAATTCCTTAATTAAGGCCAGTGCCAGTGGCTCATCATCCAGTGCAATACACCGTAATTTTGTCATAATTCAATTTGCAGTGAGACTTTGAAGGTATTGTCTTTATCGTCAATCTCAAAATTATAACGGCTGGGATAAAGTAATTCCAGTCTTCTGCGGGTGTTGGCAATTCCAATTCCGTGTTCTTCGTGCTGTTCACCTGACTTTGGGAAAATCGGGTTTTCCACGTATAAGTCAAGAACATTGCCTGTCAATTGAATGGTAATAATCACTTCGCTGGCCACTGTAGAGGAGATACCATGCTTGAAGGCGTTCTCTACAAAGGGAAGGAGTAACATTGGTGCAATTGGCTGATCGTACGTACCTGATGGCTTGGTGAACTTCAGGGTAACCTTTTTTGAAAGGCGCAGTTTCATCAGTTCAATATAATTTTCGATAAAATTGATTTCATCGGAGACAGTGGCATGTTGTGAATCACCGTCATAGATAACATAGCGCATCATGGCGGATAACTTCAGTATCGCCGTACGGGATGCCTCTACATCGATAGATGTAAGCGCGTAGATATTATTAAGCGTATTAAAGAAGAAATGTGGATTGATCTGCGCTTTCAGGTAGGAAAGCTCTGTGCGAACCTGCAGCTGCTCCAGTTCCTTTCGGATCTCCTGTTCATTCTGTTGTTTGCGGACAAGAAAAATAATGACACCCAAACTGAGATCGAAAAGGATCAGGAAGAAGCTTGTAAAATCGAATGGACCTCGCCGGTTTTCCGGATTATAAGGTTTTTCAGGCCTGAATAACTCATGCATTCTTCGGGGTAATTCAATCTGGTCTTCAAAGAAATGTACCAGAAGAAGGATAGCTGTAATAACTCCGATTACAGACAAGCCGTAAATCAGGAATTTGTTCCTGTCCAGAAGTTTTGGAAGTAAGTATTGCGAGTGCAAAATATACCCGACGGTGAGCAGCAATGCCAGAAATAGCTGACGGTACCAAAATTCCACAGGCCAGTTGACATCCACGCTGTTCGGGGTAAGCGTTAGAATCAGTACCCACAGAATACCGACGGATACATATTCAAATCCTTTTTTTCGTTGCAACATAATGTAAGAACGCGATTTAGGGTTGAAAAGCTTCAATCCATCTATTCAAATCGACCAGAGAGCGTTCTTGATCGATGACTACCACACTTCCATAGATGAAGGGATTTCATAGGTGCTAAATGCCAAATGGTCGATACATTGGGCTCAACTGTCGAGTTTAAGGCACTCTCCATCTATCGGTGTAAACAATAAGGCTAATTATGCGTCTATACTGTTGACGAACAAAACAACTGATGAAAAAGATTAACATTAAATTACTTATTACGCTAAGCGCAATTTTTACTATGCTGGCCCTGGATAACGTTCAGGCACAGAATGGACCGCCTCCCGGCGTAACTCAACGTCAGCAGGAAAAAGTAGGATACGGCAAGATTTCCGGAACCATCCTCGATGAAAATCAGGAACCGGTACCATACGCGGCCATATCAATCGTTGATCAAAAGAGTAACCGGATTGTAGACGGAACAGTGGCTGATGACAAGGGGTCCTTTGTTATTCGAGACATTGTTGAAGGTACCTACACACTGAGCGTTACATTCATTGGTTTTCAGACCCTTGAGAAGGGGCCGTTTGAGATTACCGGAAAGGGAGAGTCCTATGATGTCGGTACATTGAACATCACAAGTGTAAGCACTCAACTGGATGAAGTTGTGGTAGAAGGAGAACGTGAGCTAATTGAAGATAAGGTAGACCGTATTGTGTACAACGCGGATCAGGATAAAACGACAATGGGTGGAGATGCAACCGACGTGCTGCGAAGAGTGCCCTTGCTTACAGTTGATCTCGACGGTAATGTTTCCCTGCGGGGAAGCAGCAATATAAAGGTGTTGATCGATGGAAGGCCCTCAACCATCACAGCATCCAGTATCGCTGACGCCTTAAAACAAATACCTGCAGATCAGATTAAGACAGTTGAAGTAATTACCTCGCCATCAGCTCGTTATGATGCTGAAGGAACGGGTGGAATTATAAACATTATTACCAAGAAAAATGACCTTCAGGGAGGATCATTGTCAGTCAATTCCAGCGCAGGGTTAAGAGGATCCAGCTTAGGATTGAATGCCAGTTATCGTACGGGTCGACTCGGTTTGTCCCTGGGTGGCTATGGCAGAGCCGGCTACAATGTGGTAGGTGAATTTGAGAATGAACAAACGACTAAGGATGAATTCGGTTCGATTGTTTCAACGACCAGTCAGTTCGCGGATACCCGTAACAACTATCTTTTTGGGCGTTATAACTTCGGTGCCGACTATGCCTTTAATAAATACAATTGGGTCGGCGCTTCTGTGAACCTGGGAATCAGGAATTTTAGTTCGAACCAGGATGGTCGTCTGACACAAACCAATAATTCAATGGGTCTGCGCTCATCAACAGAAGATGTGGGGATCGATAATCTTGGCAACCAGGTTGATGTTAGTTTGAATTACCTCAGGACCTTTGAAGAAAAAGGTAAAGAAATCAGCCTGCTTACGCTGTATAGCCAGAACAAGCAAACCAATGATTTTGACATTGCTACTCTTCAAAGCAGCGAACCGATAGATAACGCATTTATCCGGAATAATAACGACAGTTACAACAAAGAATTCACGATCCAACTGGATTATGTGGAGCCCATCAATGACAAGATCATCGTTGAAATGGGTGCCAAGAATATTATGCGTGATGTAACAAGTGATTTTCTGTACCTGGTGGGAGATGATGAAAATTCATTAACACCAGTAGAAGGTGTAAATCTGAGCAATAATTTTGATTACGTTCAGAATGTACTTGCTGGATATCTCTCTGGTACCTTTGATTTAGGTAAGGGTTACACGCTGATGGCCGGCGGTCGGTATGAGTATACAACGATTGCTGCGAACTTTTCGGATGAAGCAGATCTTGAGATTCCGGATTACGGAACATTCGTGCCCAGCATAAACTTCTCGAAGAAGCTGACTCCGTTGAAAACAGTTAAATTTGCCTACAATCGAAGAATCCAGCGTCCGTCACTACGCTTTTTGAACCCGAATATCGACGCATCCAACCCACTGAATATTTCACAGGGTAATCCTACACTTGACCCTGAATTCACCGATAATTTTGAAGTGTCTTACAGTACGTTCAAAAAAGGAACTTCGATCAATATTTCAGCATTCTGGAGAAATACAACAGGATCAATCCAGCAGGTACGTGAAACTATCGGACAGGATACGATATTCTCAACGTTCCAGAACATTGGTCAGGAAGATGCCCTGGGTGTGAGTATTTTCGCGAATGGCAAGATTGGTAAATTACAACTCAGCGGAGGTATTGATTCTTATTATGCCATGTTGGATAATAATTTGGAAGACCCACTCTTCAACGCATCTAACGAAGGTTTTGTCGTATCAGGCCGATTGTTTGGTAGTTATGAATTAACTGAGCAGTGGGCACTGCAGTTCTTCGGATTCATTCGTGGCCGTCAGGTACAGCTTCAGGGTTATCAGACAGGGTACTATGTTTACAGTCTCAGTTTGAACCGGATGTTCAAGGAGAAGCGCGGTAGTGTCGGTATTGGAGCTGAAAACTTCCTGAATAACGGAATGAAGATGACCAGTGAAGTGACAACGCCATTTGTAGATCAGTTTAATACCAACATCATGCGGAATATGAACTTCAAAGTGAATTTCAGCTACCGTATCGGTAAGCTCACAACCGGTCAGACACGCAGAAGACAGCGTAAGGTCGAAAATAACGATCTGAAAGATGGTGGTGGAAATCAGGATATGATGAATAACTAGTTTTCAAAATGATTCAAGAATCCAGGGTTGGTTTGGTTTAGGCACTGGGATTCACTGAGAAAGGGGCATTTGCCCCTTTTTTATTTGCCCCCATAAAAGTAATATTAGGTTATGAAAATCACGGTAAAATCCAGCCGATACTATTTTTCTCCTGTGTTACTGATCTTGTCAGTTCTTTTTTCATGTGATTCACAAAAAAAGGAATCTGAGTTGGATGAAGTCTATTTGAATTCACTGAGCAGTTATCGGGAGACACTTGCAGAAAAAAGCCGTATGGAATACCTACAGTTGATTGGTCGTTATCAACTTTTCCCGGATCAACAGAATTATATTGGTACCCGCCCTGACAAGGCCATTATGGTTGAATATGAGGATTTTCCGGAGGAATTGGGCATGGTACACTTCACTCCGGACTCATTGATTTTTGTTTCAGCCGGGTTTTTATTCGAAACTGCCGATGGATCCTCAGACTCTACCGTGCAACTGCCACGTACAGGCTGGTTCAGGTCGGAGGATTATCAATATGGCCGGTTCAGCTGGCATTTTTTAAACCGTGAAGGAAATTTCTTTTTACGGATCCGTGATCATGAACATCCTGAGGCAATGAATTTCAAAGGATATCATTGGTTTGAACCGAATGCAGAATTTATACTGGATGGAGAGTTTATATACTTCGATCAGCCCCTGATCGAGGAAGTTCCGTCGACCCTGGACTTCAAGGAAAATTCAGTCTTTATTGGACAGGTTAAATTTAATTATCGTGATGAGACTTATACACTGGATGTGGGGGAGGAAGGGTTCACCACCTTCGCCGATGAAACTTCGGCAGACCAAACATATGGTGCAGGACGGTATTTATATATTACACTTCCGGAGAAGAATGGTCCTGTACAGGTTGATTTTAACTATGCCTATAATCCCGCATGTATTTTCTCTGAGTTCACAACATGCAAATTTGCCCCTCCACAGAATCGCCTTCCATTCAAAATCCTGGCAGGTGAACTATCAGATCCGATAGACACCGGGATGGCCGGTGTTCATTAGTATTTAGTGTTAATCAAAAATTGCATGTTCAAAAATCAATTGTTTTTTTTACCTTGATCTGTTTAATTCAATAAACTATGAACAAAGATTACTTCAACCGTGTAACCGTTCTCACCATTACCCTTGCCGTGTCAGCTCTTTTCATTGCCATGATCAAGGGGTTTTTTATGACCATATTATTATCGGCCATTTTCAGCGGTCTGCTTTACCCGTTATTTCTACGACTTAAGAAACGGTTTGGCGGTCGGTCTTCAGGGGCGAGTATCGTCACCCTTCTGATTTTTGTTTTTCTCATTTTACTCCCCGTTAGTGGTTTGCTGGTTGTAGTCGTGGATCAGGCGATCAATGCCACTGAAACAATAGGGCCGATCCTCAAGGATAAAATTGGAGATCAAAGTACGTTGCTCGACCGGATCAATGATATTCCGATTGTGGAAAAGTTCTTCCCGGACCACGAAAAATTTGTCGACACAGTAGAGGGTCTCATTGCCGGTATCGGGAAATTCGTGATTAATAACCTTGGACAGATCTCTTCAGGGGCGGTGAGTTTGTTTTTTCATTTTTTCGTGATGCTCTTTTCAATGTACTACTTCTTAATCTATGGAAAGAATTATCTCGCCTGGGTCCTTTATATGCTTCCGCTCAATTCGGAAGAAGAGAATTTATTACTATCAAAGTTTATTACGGTTTCAAGGGCAACGCTCAAGGGAACCTTTGTTATTGGTGCAGTACAGGGAGCTATGGGAGGTGTGGCAATGTGGATTGCCGGAATACCTAATACACTCTTTTGGGGGGTTATTATGGCAGTTTTTTCCATTATTCCCGCGGTAGGACCGGCGATTGTCTGGTTGCCGGCAGGCATTTATCTGTTAATCACAGGAAACATAACCGCAGGAATAGGCTTATTGCTTTTTGGTGCAATCGTGATTGGAAACATCGATAATCTCATACGGCCTAAACTGGTTGGTAAAGAAACTGAATTGCCGGATCTGATGATATTCTTCAGTACACTGGGTGGTCTGGCATTGTTCGGAGCATCGGGTTTGATCATTGGTCCGGTCGTGGCTGCATTGTTTATAACCATGTGGGAGATTTACGGTGCCACCTTCAGTGATTCTTTGGATCCTTCGAGCCTTGTTGTTAAAGGCGAAAAAGTAATAGATCACATGGTTCCTGCCGGTGTTGAACATATGAAGGAGGGAATGCAACATCTGGAGGAGGAGGAAAATAAAGAACAGGGTAATTCAGAAGCCGGGCATCAGGATTAGGTGTTCATTTGATTCCTTTCATGGTACAATAGCAACAATGCGTAGTGGGCCGCCACTGCCACCGTTTATCTTCATAGGTAAAGCAATGATCTGAAAACCAGTTTCAGGCAGCTTGTCCATGTTCGCGACATTTTCAAATCCGGGAATGTTGGCGCTGAAGAGTATGCGATGTGATTCAAAGAGAGATGATTGTCCGTAATCAAGGCTAGGTGTGTCAATGCCTGTTGCCGAGATTTTACGATTTGTTATTAACCATTCAGCTGTTTCGGGATGGATGCCCGGGAAATGCAATTTCGCCACAGCGTCAGGTCCCTTTTCGTCGGTTCCCATATATCGTTTTGCATCCGGCCAGAATTTCCCAAACCCGGTTCGAAATAACAGGATGGTCTGATCTTTAATTGTGCCATGTTCCTTTTCCCACTGTTGTATATCTGCTATACTGATCTGGTAGTCTGGATTCAACACACAGGAGTCAGAAATATCAATTACGATGGCCTTACCTATCAGGTTTTCCAACGGGATCTCATCAACAGATTGTTTTCCTTCTGAAAAATGGACGGGTGCATCGAGATGGGTGCCTCCATGCTCAGCTGAGGAGAAGGAATAGGCTGAATAATAGAACCCCTTATCTGTAAGACCAGCAGATCCGGAGAGATGAAATCCATCGGCTGTAGGCCAAAACAAGGTTGTACTGTCAAAGGGATACGTCAGGTCGATAATGGTACCGTTCAGGAGGCTTCCATTTTTAGATTCTGAGTCAGACTTCTGCTCAGAAAAGCATCCGGTGAGGAGAATTATAAGAAATGTATACAATGCTGGTTTCATTCGGATGAGATTAGTTGATTTTCAATTTACGATGGCTGTCAATAAATTCAAACCTATGAATGATCATTCCACCAGTGGGCACCGGGACTGGTCTCCAGGTTGAACTGTTCGCCGAGGCGCGGGGTCAGGAATTTCAGGTTCTGTTCCATTGCTGCCTGAACAAAACGTTCCGCGGGATCTTTCCAGGTGTGCTGAGCCAGGGAGAAGGCACCCCAGTGAACCGGAACCGCTCGCTTAACACCCGAGTCCAATCCGGCCTGAACAGCTTCTTCAGGAAACATATGTATCTGTCGCCAGTGCTCATTGTATTGTCCGCATTCCATAAAACCAATATCGAAAGGCCCCAGGCGGGAGCCTACTTCTTTAAAATGATCTCCATAGCCACCGTCGCCACTGAAATATATACTGGAACCATTTTCTTTCAGAACCCATCCTCCCCATAGTGATTTTGCCCTATCTGTAAGACCTCTGCCGGAAAAGTGACGGGAAGGAGTAAAAGTGATCTGGATTTCATGAAATATTTCCTGGTCCCACCAATCAAATTCGGTTATATTTTTTCCTTGTACACCCCAGTATTTAAGATGTCTGCCAACGCCAAGGGCCGTATAAAAGTGTTTTACTTTGGGAATCAGCCGATGCATGCTATCCAGGTCAAGGTGATCATAATGGTCATGGGTGAGTAAAACCAGGTCGATTTCAGGAAGAGAATCGATGATCTCCAGTGACCCGGCTGAAAATCGTTTTGTGGCAAATGGCGCAATGGGGGAGGCATTCGAGCCAAACATTGGATCTATCAATATGGTCTTACCACTCACCTGCATCAGCAGTACTGAATGACCATACCAGATGAATTTGGGTGTCTCTGTTGGGGTAAGAAATTCACTGGCTCTGAAAGGCTGGATCGGAAGGGGAGACCCGGGCTCCCTTCCAGCTGTCTCAAAAAATTGCCTGTAAAGTATTTTGGGAAGGGTCTGGATGTTCACATCCATTGTTGTCTTTACCAGGTTCTGGAATTTGTTTTCCGACCAGTTGTCTGACTTCGAATATCGTTCCTTTAATTCCTGTGTTATTTTACCGCCGAATTGCTTCATTTCATTTCCTGTTTGCTGCGATAATTAAACAACAGATTCTGCCAATTGATTAATATCGCGGTTATCAAGAATCTTCTTTGTTGACGGGTGAAACAGCGTTGCGATCATCGCCAGCCCTAATTTCGTTGTGGTTGTAACGTTTTTCGACTTTCTCAATAGCGGGAAAAAAGGTTTAGCGATCTTGTATATTATATTGTAAAGCCTTGTTCGTGAGGTAATATCTTTTTCAGGCAGTATAAATCCGGGACGAAACGCATAGGCATCGTAAAAGCCTTTGGAAAAAATCATATTCTCGGTACGGCCCTTCACTCTTGCCCACATAATGCGGCCGTTCTCCGTACTATCTGTTCCCTGCCCGGACACATAAACAAATACCATCTTTTTATTCAGATCATAAAGTATGTCAACGAATGCTTTTGTGATTGTATAGGTTATTTCCGTGTATTGTTCTTCACTCAAACCAACCGCTGAAATTCCCATACAGTAGAAACAGGCATCATATCCGGCTAGCCGGTCCTGAATCTGTGCGATGTCCTGAAAATTCTCAAGAAGGATTTCTTCAATTTTCGGATGGGAAAGATGTATACTCTTTCGGTTTATGATGAGGACATGTTCAATTTCCGGATTGTCGAGGCATTCCAGCAGTACCCCTTTTCCAACCATTCCGGAAGATCCTGTGATGATCACTTTTTTCATATAGTAAGTTATTGAATAATTTGATCATGCACTTATATCATTTATCTGGCCGCAGGCATTTTCATGCCGGGGAAACCTTTTTTTAAGTATTAATTAACTTCAGTTAAACCCAGTTTATTGAGCAATAATTTATCCGGGATTTGATTAAAATATCCAGATCAGATTCAAAAAACAAGGAGAGCCGTTATTGCAAGGAGTACAAGAAACAGCACGCTAAAGATGATCAGCCGGATTCGAATGATCTCGCGTCGTTTTTCCCGTTGCCAGGTAATGAGCTTTTCGTATTCAGTTTTATTGGTATTTGATTCCCTCAAATCCTCCCGATACGGATCAGGTTGGGCAGCACCTTTCCCTCGCCTGAGAAGGTTCAGGCTTTTATCATTAAGATATTTCCCCAGTCCGGCAAATCCTATTCCATTACTCATGATCGGTATACTTAGTATTATAGTATACGAATATTAATTAAGTAATGTTCTGTGACATGATGTTTGAATCGGGCTGTTTGGCCGGGTTTTGCATTCTTATCAGGATTATTACAGCGGATACCAGGGTAATGATCGCTGTAAGACGTACGGAACTGAAGATTCCGAATTTGTCGGCTACAATACCTGTCAGAATTGCGCCAATGGCATATCCCAGGTCACGCCATAACCTGAAGACACCGATGCTCCTGGCACGCTGCAGTGGATTGGTATAATCTGAAATTGCCGCCATAAACGTTGGGTATACGATGGCGGTTCCTAAACCGAGGGTACAACTTAGTGCCAGGAACTGATTCAGGGTTAAGGCGAATGACATTCCCAGAATTGCAATTCCCTGGATCACCATTCCCCAAATCAACATTGATTTTTTATTGAGATGATCGGCAACTTTTCCTGTGACTAACTGACCCAGCCCCCAAACAATTGGATAGACCGCCACAATTTTCCCAACCTCTTCCAACGTAAAGTCTTTACTTACCAGGAGAATTGGAAAGAGTCCCCAGATCATTCCATCATTCAGGTTATTCACTAACCCTGCCTGAGTGATTGATCCAAGATTGGGGTTAAGCCATGTTGTATCCAGAAAAACGTTCCTAAGAAGAGGTACACTACTGGTTTCGGATTCGATACTCACATGATGAATGGTATCTTTAACCAGTAGGATACTTCCGAATAGCCCAATGAGTACAAATGCGATACCCATATAGAAAGGATAGGGGCGCAGGCCATATTCAGAGGCAATCCATCCTGTAAGAAAAGCTACGACCCCTACAGCGAGATATCCTGCCGATTCATTCAGGCCCATCGCGAAACCCCGGTTCCTGGGACCAACCAGATCAATTTTCATGACAATGGTGCTGGACCATGTGAGTCCCTGGTTTATCCCCAGTAAAATATTTGCTGCGATAATGGCATTCCAGCTGCCTGCATAGATCAGGATCAAGGGTACTGGCAAACCGAATAACCATCCCAGGACAAGAAGTCTTTTTCTTCCAAAACGGTTGGCGAATGCACCTGCATAGTAGTTGGTTATTGCTTTTGATACTCCGAATACAATGATGAAGGAAAGTATGGCTGTTTTGGCCGCAACCGCAAAATCAGCCTCCGCAATTTGAGGTAGGATCGTTCTTTCCAATCCGACCATTCCACCTACAAAAGCATTGATCACAAGAAGTATAGTGAATTGTTGCCAATTCCTCCGAAGACCCAGCGCAACTTTCATTTTAATTGAGAAGTTGGTATGTCGGCAAACTTCCGATAATTTATTGAACTTTCCCGTACATAGTAAACAATAGATTCATTGGGTTATTTGATACGAAAGAAGGTATGACGCTTAATTTCTTTGTGTTTCTAAGCCCCGCCAGTACTGGAAGAATTTTTCTATATTGATCGTGAAGTAATCCTTCCGTTATGAAAGATCAATATGTAGACCTGTCTACCCTCAAATTCCTGCTGTTTGATGTGCATAAGCTGAGTCGCATCCTCGAAATGAATCGTTTCAGGGAATATGACACATCGGCAATCAATGATTACCTCGATTCGGTAAAGGAGTTCTCAGATAAGGAAATGTATCCATACTTTCGCGAAATGGACCGGGACCCTGCATTTTACAGGGATGGTGAAATCATTGTTCATCCCCAGGTAGTCAGGTTTCTGAAACTGTGCGGTGAATCGGGATTCATAGGGGCAACTTTTGAGCAGGATACTGGTGGTTTACAGCTACCGAATATGGTGCTTTCAGCAGCTGCATTTATTAAGGAAACGGCAAATAATCACTTGCCGGGATATGCCGGACTAACTGCAGGAGCTGCAGAACTTATTCAGCACTTTGGCTCTGAGTCACTTAAAAAAATGTACGTCCCGAATATGCTGGCAGGTGAATGGTCCGGTACAATGTGTCTGACTGAACCACAGGCCGGAAGCTCATTATCTGATATTGTGACCTCAGCGGTGCCTGATGGGGAGGCTTATAAAATTCACGGACAGAAAATCTTCATTTCAGGAGGGGACTATCGGGGTGTTAAGAATGTTGTGCATCTTCTGCTCGCACGGATTGAAGGCGCGCCTGCAGGAACAAAGGGTATTTCCTTGTTTGTGGTTCCTAAATTACGACCCGAAAAAGACGGAACACTGCATCCCAACGATGTGAACACGCTGGGTGATTTTCAGAAACTCGGCCAAAAAGGTTATTGTACGACGCATCTGTCATTTGGTGACGGGGATGATTGCCGGGGGTGGCTTGTAGGAAATGCAAATGAAGGGCTTAACTACATGTTCAAAATGATGAATACAGCCCGTATAGCGGTGGGTAGGGGCGCAGCTGCCATAGCAACAGCGGCATATCATTCATCACTTACCTATGCCAGGGAACGTCCACAAGGCCGAAAGCTTTCTTCCTCAGGGGATAAGAACCCGCAGGAGGAACAGACGCTGATTATCAATCACCCTGATGTGAAACGCATGCTGATGTCACAGAGAGTTGTGGCCGAGGGCTCGTTAAGCCTTGTCCTGCTATCAGCCCGGTACCAGGATCTGGCTGAATCTCATTCAGATCCTGAAACCCGAAAGAAGTACAATCATCTCCTTGATATTTTGACCCCACTCACCAAGACATACCCCGCTGAAAAGGGTATTGATTCGGTGAGTGCGGGGTTGCAGGTACTTGGTGGTTATGGCTTTTGTGAAGATTTTGTGCTACAACAGTATTACCGGGATATACGAATATTCTCGATCTATGAAGGTACTACCGGCATACAATCACTGGACCTGCTTGGCAGAAAAATGACCATGGAGAATGGCATGGCGTACAAACTTCTCATGGATGAGATTCGCGAAACTGTCAGTCGGGCCTCCGAAACAGAAGTCCTGAAACCCGCTGCCGATGTTCTCAGATCAACAATTAGTTTAACGGATGAAATTGTGAATTTTCTCATGGAGTTTGCCCAAAAAGGTGACTACGAGCGATTTTTGTCGGACGCTACAATCCTTATGGAATATATGGGGATCATCGTAGTGGGCTGGCAATGGCTTGAAATTGCGTTGACGGCCATAGATCCGGAAAAAGGTGGTAACGAATCAACAGCCTTTACCCGCGCTAAATTACAAGCCATGAAATTCTATTTTCGATATGAAATGCCAAAGGCGATAGGTCTTTCCGTTACATTGATGGATAAGGAAGCGATTACACTCCAGGATGATTCTGAACTATTTTCATAGGACTTTAAGTATAAACCTGCATGACAAAAAATATTAAATCACAGTTTGATCTGGATGGAAGGGTCGCTATTGTTACCGGGGCATCAAAGGGTATTGGAAAGTATATTGCACAGGGCCTGGCGGAGAGCGGTGCACGCGTTATCATCAGCAGCCGAAAACAGGAGGCTGTCGACGCGGTTGCTGAAGAATTTAATGCCATGGGGCTCGAAGCCATCGGTATTGAATGCCATGTAGGAGATGCCAAACAACGGGAGTCCCTCATATCGGCAGCAATGAAGCATTACGGTCGGATTGATATACTGGTAAATAACGCGGCAATTAATCCGTTTTACGGTCCGCTGGAAAGCGCCGATGAAATGGTTTTTGACAAGATAATGGATGTAAATGTGAAGGCGCCCTGGATTCTTTCGAACCTTGTGTTACCGCATATGAAGGCTAATAAAGGGGGCAGCATCATCAATATTTCTTCAGTAGAAGGGATTCATCCCGGGTTTGGTCTTGGGTTGTACAGTGTTACCAAATCAGCCCTCATTATGCTTACAAAAAACCAGGCGAAGGAGTGGGGGCCCTATGGTATCCGGTCAAACGTGGTATGTCCCGGCCTGATAAAGACAAAATTCAGCGAAGGGTTATGGAAAAATGATAAACTCGTTGAGGGATACATGAGTGCGGTGCCCCTACACAGGATTGCTGAACCAGAGGAAATGGCCGGGTTGGTAATGTTGCTGGCTTCCGATGCCGGATCCTACATGACCGGCGGAGTATACGCTGCAGACGGGGGATACCTGATTTCAGGCTGATCTCACTTACCTGAATGAGAATGGATTTGTTGCCGGGATATTTGTTACCGGTATGTTCGGAAAATTTGCTCCCATCCACTCGGCCATAAATGCCGAACCCGGCTCTTCACTATCAGCATGACCGAGCACGATCAGGGATATGGAATCGCCTTTGGAACGTGCATCACGAATGTATTCTGCCGTTTCCCATTCGGATATTTCTCCGCATATCAGCACATCCGGCTTTTCAGCGCTCGTAAGTGAAATTTGCCGTCTTCCCCCTGAAGCCCCCGGCATAAGCAATATCCTGCTGCAGGATTGATCCGGATTTCCTATATAACGGACGGTCTTGATTCCGAGACTCTTTTTTAAATGTTCAATCAGTGATTCCAGCGTCATGGCAGGTATCCTGTAACGGTTTCGGTTGTCCGGGTCAAAGTAATCATTCCACTCCAGCCGATCGACTACTCCCTGCTGAACGCCGTCTGGATATAGAGTATGGACATAATCATGATTACGCCAGACCGACATGGCATACTTTTCCAGAAGTTCCTTTTTGTACAGGTAAACATCATCCTGCTCGAGCCATTCTGTATCATCGAGGTGGTTATAAAAAGTCGGCTCATGAGCAATGATGAAATTGGCATTCAGGCTGTGTGCCTTTTCAATAACATCGATGGTTGCGAACATGGTGGTCACCACACCGGTCACTTCCATATCCCGCCGGCCGGCTTTAAGTGTGTCTACCGTTTGTGAAAAGGGTGCACCTGATACCTCTCCGATAAACCGGTCGATGATATCACCCACCGTTGTTGACCAAATCGGGATCCCTCCGAAAACCCCGGATGGCAGTAGAAGGGAGGAGGCTGATGCGACTCCAAGTGATTTAATGAACATTCTGCGATTCGGGGTTAGTTCTTTCATGATTTGATTATTAAGCGGATTACAAGTTAATGCATATCGGTAAAGATTAAAATCTCACAAGCAACTGGTTTCTTCACTTACACATTTTGCTGAAAAAGAATTCGGTTTCTGTATTCGGACTGAATTGACTATTTTGTATCAGAATAATCCCTGTCCTATGATAATCAGAAATCTCTTTACAATCCTTTTTGCACTTATCGTGTTTGTTTCCTGTTCAACTTCGGAAGAATCACCCGAAGAGCCTCAGCGGCCAAACATATTATTTATCATGTCGGATGATCATGCCTATCAGGCCATCAGCGCGTATAGCAATCACCTCATCGAGACACCAAATATTGACAGGATAGCAAAGGAAGGTATGCTGTTCACGAACGCCAGCGTGACGAATTCGATATGCGCTCCTTCACGTGCAACGATCCTGACAGGAAAACATACTCACATTCATGGGAAGGTCGACAACCGGCGGCCATTTGATTCCACGCAGGTTACATTTCCGCAACTGTTTCAGAAGGCGGGATATCAGACAGCCATGTATGGCAAACTTCATTTCGGTAATAATCCGAAAGGTGTGGATGACTTTATGATTTTGCCCGGGCAGGGTAACTATATCAATCCGAAATTTATCACCCCGGAAGGCGATACTACCATTGAAGGCTATGTTACTGATATAATTACTGATCTGACACTCGGCTGGCTCGAAGAAGGCAGGGATAAGGAAAAGCCTTTCATGATGATGTACCTGCACAAAGCTCCCCACCGACCCTGGTGGCCTCGTCCGGATAAGTTTGCCGAATTCACTAAGAAGCAGTTTCCTGAGCCTCCAACTCTGTTTGATAACTATGAAGGCAGGGGTACGGCTGCACGTGATGCAGAAATGAATATCCTGATGCACCAGCGATATAGTCATGATTCGAAAATAAGACCGGAGACGCTTGAAGCTATGGGAGATGTGGAACCCTATGTGGAGCCGTTGCCCTGGGATGAATTCTACGGTCCGTATAACAGGGCCACTCCGGCGCAGAAGGCGTTGTACGACCCCACCCTTGATTCGATCAATTCCTGGTTTAAGGAGAACTGGGCAGGTCTCAGTATGGAAGATAAAATGCGGTGGAAATATCAGCGGTACATGCAGGATTATCTGGCATGCATATCATCTGTGGATGATAATATCGGCCGGGTGCTGGACTATCTTGAGGAAAGCGGGCTAGCCGAGAATACAATCGTGATATATACGTCAGATCAGGGATTTTACCTGGGTGAGCACGGCTGGTTTGATAAACGATTTATCTATGATGAATCATTCAAAACACCTTTGCTTATACGTTGGCCGGGAGTAGTGACGCCGGGCAGTCGGACCACCGAAATGGTTCAAAATCTTGATTTTGCCCAAACGATGCTTGAGATGGCAGATATTCCGGCGCCTGATGATATGCAGGGAGAAAGCCTGGTTCCGCTTTTAAAGGGTCAGAATGATCTGTGGACACGGGAGGAAGTCTATTATCATTATTATGAATATCCCGCAGTGCACATGGTAAAACGGCATTATGGCATTGTTACTGAAGAGTATAAACTCATTCACTTTTACTATGATGTGGATGAATGGGAGCTGTTTGACAGAAAGAAAGATCCCATGGAAATGCACAACGTCTACAATGATCCGGATTATGCCGAAGTGGTGGCAGATCTAACGATCCGCCTGGGTAAGTTACGCCAGAAATACGGCGATTCAGAAGCGCTCGACAGCATGTATATTAAGCTGCACTTTGAGGAGTAGATCAATTCTTTCAAATGCCTGAATACAGTTGTATATTTTAGTATATTTCCGTCATGAAATATTTTAAGTACCTGTGTTTAGTCATTTTTCTACAAGCCTGTAGCCAGGAACCCAATGATCTTCCTTCAATCCCGGTGAAGCTTATCGATGGCTCCACAATGCAAATGGATGAATTAGAGGGGAAGAGCATGGTTGTCCTGTATCAGCCAGGGTGTGATCATTGTCAGCGGGAAGCAGTTCAGATTCAGAAAAACCTGGAAAGTTTCAATGACTACCAGGTATACTTTGTATCAAGCTCTTCCAATTATGAGAACCAGCAATTTGCCATTGAATACAAATTGAATGGCCTGACCAATTTCCATTTTGGATTTGCGCTGCCCGAGCATATTGTTGCCCACTACGGATCGATACCCACGCCGTCGGTGTATGTATATTCGGGAGACGGGAAGCTTCAGAATGAATTTATTGGTGAGACACCCATAGATAAGATCCTTTCTGTTCTATAGATCGTGAAATGTATCCGGCACAAGAAACTACCGGATACGATTTTCTGATATTCAATGAAATTTGGGATTTTCATCCTTATCCCAGATACCCCAGTATGCACCAACGTCACCTTCTGCACCTACTTTCCAGGATTCATCAAAGGATGAAAAATAGAAGATCTCAATATCGTCTTCTTTGGACCATTGCTGGGTATTGATGAAGTAACTCATGAAATTCTCTTCTGAAGGATCTGCCCCGTTCAGACTGGTTCCCTGGCTCGGCCACCCGGTTTCGGTGATGATCACCTTTTTTCCTTTGCCCGCGTTCACCGCCATGTTGTACATTTCCTTCATGTACAGAAGGGAGTAATCGCTGTGGCATCCTTCCCAGAACGGATAGCAGTTGGCCAAAAGGACGTCACAAGCATCCGTGATTTTAGGCCTGTCGGCAAATTCGTAGTATGCGTCCACATAGCCAACCTGAACATCCGGGAGCGCTTCTTTCACCCGGTGTATAAATTGAAGCAATTCCTCTTCAGTCAGATCACCGCGGTACATTACCTCGTTACCTACGGCAGCGATATCGACATAGCCTTCTCTTGCTACCTTGATTAAATTTTCAATTTCCCGGTTATTGATCTCCGGGTCATCGCCAAGCCAGGCACCCACCAGGGTTTTAATCCCGTATTCCTTTGCTATTTTGGGAATGAGTTCATTTCCGTCGGTACAGGAAAACGACCGTACCCATTTGGTGTAGGGCTTTATGATTTCCATCCTGTGACGAATCTGACTTTCTGAAAGCTGATCTCCAGGTTGTTGCCCTTCCGTGTACGGACTGAAGCACAATCCATGCATTCCCTGTTCAAGGGTTTTTTTATACAATTCAATTAATTCCTGACGGTTCGCAGTTGATAGCTTTACAGCCGAAAGAGATAAGAATCGCTCTGAACGTTTTGACATCGTTAACTGTATTTTAATTTTTCATTTTTGTCCCAAATTCCCCATCGCTGGCCTACGTCACCTTCATGGTGAACTTTCCAGGATTCATCGAATGAGGAGAAGTAGAATACTTCGATGTTTTGTTTTTGTCGCCAGTTATTCACATTGACGAAATATTTCATCGCATTTTCAGGGGATGGTTTGGCGCTTTTGTGATCTTCACCACCTCCCGGCCATCCGGTTTCTGCAATAATAACAGGTTTTCCCTTTGAAACCTTGTTCACAACCTGATACATTTGATCGAGGTAGACAGTGGCCTTGTCAATGTCGCAATCTTCCCAGAAAGGATAACAGTTGGCAAGCAGAACATCACAGGCATCAGCCAGGTCCGGATGTTCGTAGAATTGATAATAGGTATCCACACATCCGACCTGGATATTTGGCAAAGCCTCTTTCACACGCTTAATGTAATGGATTAATTCATCCTTGCTTAATTCACCGCGAAGCAAAACTTCGTTCCCAACTGCAGCGATATCCACCACTCCCGACTTTGCCAGTTCAATTAGTGAATTGATCTCTTTTTCATTTTGTGCCTTATCCTTGCTGATCCAGGCTCCTACCATGGTCTTCAAACCCCTTTCACGGGCGACCTTCGGAATGAATTCATTACCTTCTGTACAGGAGAAGGAACGCACCCATTTGGTATATGGAGTAATCACACCCATACGTCGACGGATTTGGGATTCTGTTAAAATATCGCCGATATCCTGGCCCTCTTCATACGGACTGAAACACAATCCGTGCATACCCCTTCTTAAGGATTCAGCATAGTGCTGTTTGATTTCCAGATGGTTCATCGCAGCAAAATCCATATCCGTCTCAAGGCCATTTTTGATATCGAGCCTTACAAGAGACAGCAGCTTTTCCGCTTGATAATATGTGAGGGGTTTCTCTTCCGGACCTTCTTTACGTTTGTCAAGTTCTGCGCGAATTTCATGAGCTCGATCTTCAGTTACATCATAATTCCACATGACAATCATTGCAACCAATGTACCTAGTATGGGAACGCCAGAATAGAATGCTCTGAGTCCTATAATAGCTCCTTCAGTTTGAGATGCGGCATCCGGATCAAATCCAACAACGGATAGGATTGCACCGCTTAACAGTCCGGCAATGGCAAAGCCGAACTTCACCATCCACCAGTAAATTGCCCCGAATATACCCTCGCGTCGTTTTCCGGAGGTGAGTTCATCGAGATCTATCACATCGGCTGTCATTGACATCATCAGAACAAACAAACTGCCTATGCCGAAGGAGAAAAATGGCAACGCGAAAATGAACATGTATGGTTTGCCAGGTATAAATAGAAACCAAAGCATAATGTATCCGATAATGGAGATACCCTGCGAGATGAGGAAAGCTTTTTTCTTTCCTGTCTTCTTCGACATGCGCGCCACTACAGGTATCACAGCAAAAGTTGTGACCAGCGCGCCGATACTTCCGAAAAGGGTAGGCCAGACTCCTGCTGCTGCTGCATCACCGTTGAAAAGATAATAAACAACTATAAAGAAGGAGAATGCTGCAATCGTATTGAACGCGTTGAAGATGAAGAATGTGGCAATGCACAGTTTTCTGAAAGGCTTTATTTTAAATGATTCGACAAATCCATTTAAAATTTCCTTCAGACCTGTGCCGATATGCTTCAAGGTGAGAGGCGAATAATTTTCATTCAGCGTTGATCTGCTCTTAATAAATATGGCGGGCACCATAGCAAATATCATACAGATCACGCCAACCCAGATCGCAAGCGTTCGTGTGGCCACATCGGCAGATTCAAACCAGTCGGGGTCGTACATTACAACCCAGAACCAGGGTGCAATAACCCATGCCCACTGACCGATCCACTGGGCGACAGCCATTATATCGGTTCGTTCATGGAAATCGGTACTCATTTCATACCCCATGGCCACGTACGGAACACTGAATATGGTTAACCCGAGGTAGAATATGAATGACCAGATCAGGAAGAATGTAAAATTATAGGTTACACCGTTAACCCTGTACAATTGCCACATGATAATAAAGGAAATACCCATGACCAGGGCTCCCAGAAACACGTATTGTCTTCGTCTGCCCCATGTTGATTTAGTGTTATCGGAAATAAATCCCATAATCGGATCACTAAAGGCATCAAATACCCGGGGCAGAAAAAACAGGACGCCCCACATCCATCCCGGGAAACCCAGGTCCTGAACCAGAACAACCATGAAGATGCTCAATGCGGCCGGAAACATTTGGTTGGCAAGCATACCAATACCAAAGGCAACCTTAAGACCAAAGGGTACCTGTGCGACGCTTGTTTGGGTTGATTTAGTCATATTGTCGGGGGTTAAGGTGCTATTATGATGGTTTGAATGGCTTGTTGGTTAATAGAAATTAATGATGATTCTTCACCGATATTCAATGAAAAATTCTTCTTCTCTGTTGTTGGATTGAAAACCACTGCCACAATGGAACCGTCTGGATTCTTCGCTGCTGTTACCATCATCTCCTTATCTTCCGATTCAAATCCAATTCTTTTCGCTCCCGGTCTGATAAACCGGCTGAAATGGCTCATCACATAGTAGAGTGGTGTGAAGTACACTTCATCATTTTCTGTATCTGCAATTACCGGAGCAACGCACCAGTTCTTAAACCAGTTTGGACCGCCCTGGGTGTTCAACACCATATTCCAGTCAACCCATCCGTCCACCCAGTTATTGAGGCAACCAATGATGTCACGAGCATAACGATATGTTGGTACATACTTTGGATGAAGGTGCTTGTCTTCCTCCGGCGCCCAGTCCCAACCCCAGTCGGTGGCTTCCTTCGACCAGTACCAGGCATCATCCTTCCATTTGGGAACTTCAGCATCGATGCAGGCCTCTGTCTGTATCAGGTGTTTATCAGGAGCCTTTTCGTGGGCGTAGCGCAATTCATCCGGGAATACCTCGAAAGTGCTCGCATACCAGTGGATGGCCGTACCGCTGAAATATTTGGAGCTTTGCTCATTGCGGTACATGTCGTCTACCCATTCCCGAAGGTGCTCACGGTTTTGGTCGTAACCCAAAATCTTAATGTCTGCCTTTCCTTCTCTTTCCAGAATCGGACCGAGGTGATTTTGAACGAAGAGTGTCATCTCCCCGGGTGTAAAATGCATACTTTCCCAGTTGTTGCCATTTCCCAGTGGCTCGTTTTCGACAGTAAACGCCCAGATATCAATTCCCTCCGACTTCATAGAGTCTGCATATTTTGCGAAAAACAAAGCCCAGACATCATTGTATTCCGGCAGAAGTCTTCCTCCAACCCAGTTCTTATTGTCTTTCATCCATGGAGGGGCAGTCCAGGGCGAGGCAATGATTTTGAAGCCTTCCGTCGATTTCTTCATCGCATCCCTGATCATCGGAATGATGTCATCCTTATCCTCATCCAACGAAAAATGGGTCAGTTCCATGTCATTTTCCATTGGTGCGTAGGAGTAATTGCCCAGCGAAAAGTCACTGGAGTTCATGTGCGTCCGCGTGAGGGAATATCTGGCGCCGGAATCTCCGAAGTATGCTTCGAGTACAGTGTCCCTGTTTTGAGGACTCAGCTGATTGAGTACGTAAGCCGATGCCTCTGTAAATGATCCGCCGAAACCGGTAATGGTCTGATATTCATCTTCGGGGATCAGTTTGATAACCGATCTATTGCTTTCTTCATCAAAGGAGGTGAGCCGGGTAAGCTTATGGCCATCGGCAGAGGTCTCATATACTTCAATCGCAGGCGCTTTCATATCGGTTTTACATCCTCCCATCATGAGGATAGATAACAGGACGGGAATATATTTTGTGATCAATTTCATTTATTCATTTCAACTTCCGGATGGGAGGGTGGCACCATTACATCGGCAAACAATGCAGTGCTGTCACCATTATAAGTGTTTGAAATTCGGTTTCCGCCCCTTGTCAACTCACCGAAAACTCCCTTATCCACCAAATTCCACAACGGATATTTAGCATGGCCGTCCAGCGTAAACAGGCCGAAATGGTTTTCCGAACCCTTGGGATTTCCGGCATCTTTCCATTGTTCGTCAAAGGCTTCGAAATAGAAACATGAAATCCCTGCACTATTGGTCCATTCACGCATGTGTTTGTAATACAGCCCCTGTTTATATTCATCCGTTGCTTTAGAACCGTGCGGACCGTAATGACCGTTTGAAGTGGTTGCCCAACCTGTCTCGCCGATATGGATTGGTTTATTGACACCCAGACTCCTGACATACGTTGAAACCGAATCATACTGTTTCTGAGCAAACTTCAGTGCGCGCATCATCGCAGCATCAATCTTTTCACGGTCAGAGAGATCCACTTCTTCTTCGGGAACAAACCAGAATTCCGGGTTATAATGAGAGTTGTGATATGGATAGGTATGCATTGAAATATAATCGACCTCTCTGATCAGGTCTTCCAGATCTTTGGTGTGGTAAAGCGGGTCACCGCCACCCCAGGAGGCAAAATCATCAGAACATGTGATCCAGAGGCTTTCAGGTAATTTCCCTTCAGCTTTCAGCTTCTGAAGATGACGAACCCATTTCAGGATAACGCCGGGTTGTACATAATAGCTTTCCGCCCATTTCACCATCGCCTCATTTCCAACAGCCAGTATCTTTACGATGTCGGGGTACTGATTCGCAAGCGCAACAGCACGGGCGATTTCACCCTCATTCTGCTCGCTTTCCACATTATGATCCGGCGCCTGATCTGTCCATGCATTTTTGCAGTCGATCCATGCTCCCAGCATGACGTACATCTCAAAACCGGGATCCTCTTTCTTCAATTCACTGATCGCCTTCAATACATTGGAGGCGTGGGGAAGCTGGACATTGTATGTCCGAAGGATTTTTATTCCCATTGCCGACAAGATCAGCATATCTTCCTTCAATTGTCCCACAGTAGGCTGGATCTCCCTGGATTTCTCCCGGTATCCTCCAAAGGAAATCGCCTGGTAGTCGGGATTTCCCAATATATCTTTTGCAGTCACTTCGTTGGTTTTAGTCTCTTTCACTTGATCGGTTTCGCCTTTTTTTGGATTACACGCAACAATAAAGAACGCTCCTGCGATTATTAAATTTATAATCAGTTTCATAATAGTTCTTTTTTATCGGAGTTACCCATGTTGTTCTCATTTACATCATTTCAACAGAGTAACCTGTCTGGACTTATTTCTACGGTAATACTTGCTATCATTCCGTTTCTTTCAAATATATCTTTGCTCACTTGCTGGTCAAGTGCCAACCCAGAAACCTCACGGGTTGAGCCATCATTTAAATTCAGCCGGATCCCTTCAGTACTTGAAAGTTTATAGATTACAGGCACCTGGCAATATGTAAAACAAAGGCATCCCTTTTCCACCGCATGCTTATTCCAATTCTGATTTATATCGATATATTCAAAATCAGCACTTTGGGAAAGGAACTCTTCTTTCTTTAGAATACGCGGGTTAAAGCGCAATTTCCCATGATCTACCTCGATTCCCAGCTCTCCGATCCGGCAGAGGATATCTTCCTTAACCTGTCCGGTCATTCCAGGCTGTTGAGCACCCTTACCTTTTGGTGTATGCGAATAGGGATCAGTAGGAAATGCTCCATAAAGCTCGGGCGATTTATGGACTCCAATGCCGTCAAGAATCTCATAATAATGTGTAATGAGTCTGTCAATCACATCTTTGTTTTCATTTCCGTGAATGGCGGCAAGGCAACATTCCTGTACCGCGAGCAATAGCTTTGAAACCATATGCCAGTAAATGGAACCAAGGCCTTCGTATCCGTAGAAGGTGCCCGATCTGCCCGTAAATGCTTTGTGATTAAAAACCGCTTCAAATATTTGCAGGACTTTTGCCTTATCTGATTTAGCCAAATCACCGTACTTTCCGTCGCTCAGGCTGTTCAATGATTTTTCCAGATCTGCGGCATTCCTGAAATTGCCATTGAAGTGGAATGTTCCTTGTATGTCCTTTTCAATGATGTGCCTGTTTCCATCCTCTACAAGTTTCTTCAGGAGAGGAGATTCTGCAACGGCCGCTGCAGGAATATTATTCTTTTCCATAAATCCCGGAAGAGTTTTTTCCGGGTACAGAAGGTAACTGTTTTGATCCTCCCGGTATAACTTACTTGACTTCATAGCATCCAGCAAATCAGCTGTTTCTTCCGCGGAAAGGAGGCCGCTGCTTAGCACCGAGACCTGGCCTTCCAGCATTTCACTCAGATATGAGATCGAAACCTCATCCGAACCGTTAACGGACATCAAATTATAAGCATGATATAGTTTGTCGGCCCGCTTGTTTGACTGGAGTGACCTGATCAAATATTGCAGGCTAAGGTCATTAAAGTCTTTCAGCTGCCTAAGATCCAGCTCGGATTTCCTGCCATCGAAGGATTCTGAATATACCTTCTCCCTGAAGCTGCTTGCAGCAGAACCCAGGCCATCCAATACTTTTTTACGGTCTTTATCAGAGACAGATGTAGAAAGAATGCTTCTATGTTCACTCAGAACCTGATGCATTTGTTCCAGGAGCGAATTCACTTCAGCCGAAACATGAACTTTTTCGACATCGGTATTCTCCAGAAGGTTGTTGAAGAATTTTAAAAAGCGAATTAAGTAGTAGAGGGTGACCATTGAAACACCGTTTCCAACGAGGGCGTTATTCGCGTCATTCCACTCCGGTCGCTGCGTATTCATCCAGATTCCGCCATCGGGAATGAAATTAGACATTTTTGCCAGCACGGTGGCAAGTATTTTTTCGATGAAATTAACCTGGTAGATGTCACCATTTTTATCACTTAAAAGTGCACCATCCGCACCAATTTTTGATATTCTGCTCAGGATAGCCTCATCCTTCTTATGATCGAAATCAATGGTGTCTTTTGGGTTGGCTAAGAGTTGAGGATAACTCTTAATCTTATATGGAACATTGGCATAGACAAACAGGTCCTGGTTGAAGTAGCTGCTAAGTTTACCGGGATAGTGGGCCTCTGTAAATTCAAGGAATTTGAGTAGATAAATGATCTGGTGGTCACCCCAGTAGCCGATATACGACCATGGATCATCTTCCTCGATGCGTTCCCAGTCAATGCCATTCTTGGTAATGCGGTAAGGATTGTAACCGTCGAAAGTGGATGCGTTCAGGAAGCGGAAAATCATTCCCTCACTGAACTCAGGGTAGGAGTAGGCCAATGCTTCCCAGTTCTGGAAAATATCGCGCCAGTTGCCCTCATAGTCCAGTATTTTCGACCCGTCATTTTCATCCGTTGTATTGATGGAAAACTGGTTCCACGGACGACTAGGGTCTCCATGGCGCCGACTGAACTTGAGTGGCAGATATTCCAGGCATAGTCGTTTCAGAGTAGTGCTATCTGTCCTTGAAACGAGTTCAGTCAAGGAATCAAGAGAAAATACTTCCGGAAGATTGTCGAGCATGGTTTTACCCTGTTTGGCCACTTCCTTGTTGGCATTCGCCAGGTAACGGTACAAATCATTCTTTTCAATCAGATAATTCTGATCAAAAATGCCACCGCGCATGATATTGAATAGTGTATTCGAATAGTGCCGGGTGTTCCTGAATTTATCTTCTGAGAGTTGTAATGCATCTGCAGCAGCATTTAACTCAAGCAGCCTCCTGGTGCCCTTGTCGATATCGTTTTGAATTTTCTCTGCCAGATCACCTCCCTTTTTTATTTCTTCTGAAAGAGCCACAATAGCTGAAATAGACAGGTTCACGTTGGCCACAATCATCCAGTCTTTTTGTGATCCGCCGTTAAGTGTCATTTCACTGAACACAAAATATGCACCCTTCTCAGCCTTTACATCCTTTTCCTGGTGAATGGGAAGGCCTTTCCGAAATGAATCGAGCTGTAATGAAGAAAGCAGGTATGAAGGATTATCCATTCCTGCTGACCAGGCGATATTGGCTTTCAGCGCTTCACTTGGCTCAGCTTTATCTACAATGATTGAGCTGAGGGCAAAAATACCAATACCGCCCTCCCCGATGAGTTCATTGCGCTTGTAGGCATCAACGAGGTTACTGCTTGAATTTTGCACTGCAGCCCCAACACCGCTGGGCATAATATTCTGGATACCGTCCAAAACCTTTACTTCAACCGGGTCATTTGTGTTATTGGTGAGTTGAACTTTCTTCACAAAACCATAGATATCACTGGAGTTCCATTGATACCGATAGGCAAGACCGAGGTCATGATTGATCTCTTCGAATAGAATTTTGTTGCCATGAACATTCTTGTAGAGATTGCGGGTGGTGGAATAGAGATGTGCAAATCGGATTGAGAATGGCTCCCAGATATGATTTTTTCCGTTTTTAGTGACATTAAATATCGACTTGCTTCCGGTTATTTCTGCGGACTCGATGATCTTATCATCCGTATAATAAGGGAAGAGAGCATAATCTGAATTTTTCCTGCCTGCGCTTATTCCTCCATTGCTTCCAATGAACATCCAGTGATTTGAATCACTTACGATACTCATGAAAAATGGCCGCATCCTGTCTGAATTTGAAATGAAATAATACGTTTCATTTTCAAATTGTGCTTCCTTTAATTCAACGTTCCTGAATGTAGTCTCTGTCATTAATATGGTGTTAGTTTCCTGGTAGTTTTAAAAGGGTCCATTTCTGATTGAACGTGCCTGACGGCTGTGAGCTATCCACCCAGGTTTCAAAAACCAATATTGGCCGTCGACAAAAAAACCGACGGCCAATATATCATAATTTTGGTTTAGTTCTTAACCAGTTTGATATTATCCACCAGAACAACTCCACCGGCACCTACAACAGCTCCGCTTGCGATATTGAAATGTATCATCATTGTAGAACCCGCTGCGTCTACACCCGAAAAATCGAATGTCAGGCTTGTGTAAATAGATTCATTCAGACCCTGTGCATGAATTTCATAGTTGTTTGTCACGCCAACGCCAGGGATGTTGGTTTGGAGGTGAACAACGGCTGCAACAAGGGGAGCCCCAAGTTTCATATCAAACGTCAGCCGGACGTTCGACGCCCCGTCATAGTTCAGGTCCGTTAAATCGAGCTGGAAGATATATGCTTTTCCGGCTGCGTCTGTTGGATTAAGACCCGACAGCCTCATTGCTCCTCCCTGTACACCGCCGTCTGCAACCCACTCTATACTTGCTTCGTCGCTATTGGCATCGGCGAGGCGCATCCAGTTGGTAATGGATGCAGCATCATCGAAAGTCAGGTTAATGATGCTTCCGGATGGCATTGACTCCTCTTTGTAGAAGAAGATATTGTCGATGTAAACCTCTCCTGAATTTACAAGATCGATAACCAGTTGCTGGATATTGCTGCTTGCGGCAAGTCCGTTGCTTTGGAGTACCGAGAACGGAATATCGAACTGTAGCCACTGGCCCTTTTTGATTGCCGGGCTTGATGAAGCGTTTACATTGATCAACGCTTCAGATGTAACGGCTCCAAAATCCACCAGTTTCATCAGGAATGCCGAATTTGCATCCACATCATTAGGGAACCAGAGATCAAACCGGAAGTTGGTCATACCTGCTGCTGCAGCATCAATCTGGTTGGCGCCTCCAAGTTCAATTACCTGGAAGTTACCGCCATCCACTTCAGCGAAAGTATATTTCAATGCGCCGTTTCCGGAAATACTCACCTCTTCAAATGTTGCGTTTCCGTAAAAATTAAAGCCTTCTCTGGCTACGTCAGTATATGCGTCGCTGTAAATTGAGATTACATTAGCCGCAGATTGGGTAGGGGTAGGTGCCGGTGAAGTCGGAGGCACCGGTCCACTACTACCGGCAGGCTTATAGAAATAGATGTTGTCGATATACACTTCGCCTGAATTGATAAGGTCGACAACTACCTGCTGAATATTACTGCTTCCGGCGAGACCGTTGCTTTCCAGTTCAGTAAACGGAAGATCAAACTGGAGCCATGTGCCCTGGGCAATTGCCGGGCTTGATGAAGCATTGATGTTGATCAGTGCTTCAGAAGTTGTGGCGCCGAAGTCAACCAGTTTCATCAGGAATGCCGAATTCTCATCCAGTTCGTTCGGGAACCAAAGGTCAAAGCGGAAGTTTGTCATTCCTGCTCCGGCAGCATCTATTTGATTCGCACCTCCAAGTTCCATTACCTGGAAATTGCCGCCGTCCGTTTCAACGAATGTATACTTCAACGCTCCGTTACCCGAAATACTCACCTCTTCAAATGCCGCGTTTCCGTAAAAATTAAATCCCTCTCTGGCAACATCGGTGTACGCATCGCTGTAAATGGATATCACGTTCTCCGGAGCATCTGTAGGTGTTGGCGCCGGAGAGGTAGGAGGTATGGGGCCTCCGCTGCCTGCTGTTTTGTAGAAGTAGATATTGTCTATGTAAACTTCACCCGAAGTAAGCAGATCCACCACGATTTGCTGAATGTTGCTGCTTTCTGTAAGGCCATTCGATTCTAACTCACTGAAAGGGATGTCAAACGATAACCATGATCCCTGGGCGATTGCCGGGGATGATGAAGGATTCACGTTAATGAGACCTTCTGAAGTTGATGTGCCGAAGTTTACCAGTTTCATGAGCATTGCCGATGTTTCGTCAACCTCATTGGGAAACCAAATATCGAAACGGAAGTTGGTCATTCCTGCGGCTGCCGCATCAATCTGATTAGCACCACCCAGCTCAATAACCTGGAAGTTTCCTCCGTCGCCTTCCACGAAGGTGTATTTCAATGCTTTATTACCAGCAATATCAACTTCTTCAAAGGCTGCAGCACCGTAGAAATTAAATCCTTCAACCGGAACATCTGTATAAGCGTCACTGTAAACCGAGATCACATCCGATTCGGGCTGTGAAGGGGTAGGAGCTGGAGATGTAGGCAATACAGGTCCGCCGGAAGAAGCTGATTCCTGGATGATGTCGTCTATGTAGAATGTTCCCGCGGTAGTGCCCGGGCCGTCTACGAAGATGGTGAGGCGGTTATATTCTGCAATGGATGTGAAGTCAAATGAGATTTTTTCCCAACCGGATCCTCCGTGATTTGCAGTGGTTTCGATGGCTGCTGCTGTTCCTTCCTCAAGTTTCATAAGGACAGATATAGGAGCTTCCGACCAGAAATTCATGGATATTCTCTTGTCGGTGGTGAGATCGATAGATCTTCCAAGATCGAAAAACAACCCTTCAAATTCTTCGCCGTTGTTCGTTATGGCCCCTACATTGGTTTCCTTATCGTTTGATCCCGACTGGTCAGGATTGCTCACTACCTCAAAGGAAGTTCCACCGAAAACAGTTGGATCATAGTTGACACCACTGTTATCGAAGGTGATGGGCAGGGCAGCTGTTTCAGGAACCGCGATGGTAAAGGTGTCCTCAAAGGTATCGGATGCACCTGCAAAATTTATTGCTGTAAGCGTTACCGTGTAGGTTCCGTTTGAAAATGTACGTATCGGATTGATTTCTGTGGATGTTTCATCATTTCCAAAATCCCAGAGGTATTGGTCAGCATTTTCTGAAGTATTGAAAAATGTGACAGTTCCGGATTCCTGGTTGATCTTTTGCGTAAAACCTGCAATTACCTTGGGAAGATTGTCTTCGTCATCTTCCGAGCAACCGAAGAAATTAGTCGCCAGGATCAGGAAGGCAAGTAAGGTGATGTTTTTTAGTAGAGATTTCATGGTCATTTCGTATAGTTCCTAATTCTTATTGATATATCCGCACGTAATCAACCAGCATGGTTTGCGGGAAAACAGTTTCACTATTGGGCGGTCCAACGAATGATCCGCCAACGGCAAGATTTATAAGTATGTAAAAAGGCTTGTTAAATACCCATTCACCGGGTACATCGTCGGGTGTGATCTGATTGTACAGAACATCATCCACATAGAAATTCACAAATTTCGGCCCCCATTCGATTCCGAAAATATGGAACCCTGTATCAAAACGGTCGTTCTGAAGGTCATAGCTTTTCGTGATGGCATTACCGGCAGAATAACCCGGTCCGTGAACACTCCCTAACACAATAGTTGGAGCCTGGCCACGGTATTCCATGATGTCGATTTCGCCGGCTCCGGGCCACGGATTGGTGTCTATGTCTGCACCCAGCATCCAGAAGGCCGGCCACATGCCCTGACCGTAAGGCAGTCGCATACGCGCTTCAAACCGGCCATAGGTCTGCTCGAATTTGCCCTTGGTAATCAACCGCGCTGATGTGTATCCTGAGCCTTCAAAAGACTCTTTTTGTGCGGTGATCAGCAACATGCCGTTCTGAACTTCAACGTTTTCAGTTCGATCAGTGTAATACTGTAATTCATTATTACCCCAGCCATTGTTACCTGTGCCAATTTCATAGCTCCACAGGGACGGGTCGGGCGCGCCATCAACATCGAATTCATCCTGGAGGACGAGGTTTTTATAGGTAACGACGGTTTGCGTATCGTCGGAATTACATCCGGTTAATACTGAAATGATCAGTATCAGTCCGATTGATAAATACCGAAGAGATCTTAATCTGTCAGGTGTATTTTTACTCATCATCATAATTATTTATAGAAATACATGTTGTCGACCAGAATTTCCGTGATGTTGCCCGGAAGGGCAGGGTTTGTTCCGTCGGTGATAAAGAATATCTGGGCCAGATTATTTCGGCTTGAAAGACCAAAATCTGCCAGTGGGATATCAAAACTCAGCCAGGTTCTGGTCGATAATTCGTCAGCAGAAATTGTTACTCTTCCACTCGAGTCATCACCACCACCAAATTCTCCATCAGGGCCAAAATCTCCCAGCTCAATTGTAATGAAGTCCCCGCTTGCGATCGGGTTTTCTACCTGAATATCAACGTGCAGGTGTGTCATGCCTGATGCATTTACGGTCGGGTTCTTGAATTCAGTTGCAACAAAGTTCAGTTGCGTGTAACGGATAATGTTATCTCCACCGATATTCAGGTCTGCTCCGCCAAGGGTGGTCTGAAATGGTGCGAAGAAACCATTATAGAAGTCGACAGGTACATTGGTATAGGCATCGCTGAATATGGAAATAACATTTGCAGGGTCGCGTGTTGGGGTAGGTGCAGATACAAAATTTCCGAGTGATTCAATGGTAAGAGATCCTGCCGCCCGTACATTTCCCAACATTGCCGTGATGACGGCCTCACCTGCCCCTAAAATGGATACCTGTCCAATCTCATTAATCCTGGCCACATCCGGATTTGTTGATGTGAAGGTATAATAGGAGGGAGCAGGAGAAATAGTTTGATTCAGACCGTTGCCGAGATTGAAGGTTTGTGTCAGGCCAGGCATTGAGAAATTCACACCTATGAAGGCCTGAATGGACTCGTCGTTTCCATTCAGAATGGCAGGGCGGGATTGTGCGACTGTTCCAAGTTTTTCAAATTTCAGCTCATCAATCCAGAACGAATATCCCTGGCCATCTTCAGGTCCTTCGGCATACCAGAACATACCCTTCTGCAATGTCAGTTTAGATGGATCAGGAATGGGAATTGTATATTTCTTCCAGCCTGTACTTATTTGCAGATTGTTGATGGTTACCTGAAACTTGTTTTCTCCGAAATCATTTCCAAAGCCGATTTCATTGATCGTGGCGGCTTTACTGCCCCTTGCCCAGAAGGTGAGTGCGTCATAGCCCGTAAGGTTTCGGCCGCCGTAATCAGGGAAAATAGCCCCTGCAAATGACCCTGTAGGATCACCGACGTTGGGTACATCAAATCGCATGGAAGCGGAACCCTGATAGACTGTCTCATTGTCAACGGTGAAAGCATCGGGTTTGGAACCGTCAAAAGGAAGGTATTCCAGGCCTCCGCTGAATCCATCTATAAATACTTCAGGCCGATCCGGAAATTTAGCGAAATCCACATCATCTGATGGGTTTCGTTCGCAGCCCGAAAAAATCGCAGCGACGAATAAGACGGGGATACAAATGCCTGGTTTTAGAATTTTTAACTTCTTCATTGTCTGTCTACTTATTTCCCAATATTTATATTAACATATGTCCTGATTTCCCATTCATTTCCATTAGGAAATCCCACAGGGCTTACTATAGGAGCATTTGCAAATTCATTTGCAGTGGCATTCGGCAGGTAGCGGGGAGAATACTCATTTAATGAACGCCATGTAAATCGTAAGCCAAGCGTTGTGCTCGGTAATATGAACCAATCCTGCTTGGCGATTGAAGTTGATATATCAGCCATCACCTGAAGTGGGAAAGTGAGGTTGAAATCCCTGTGATAATCGAAAGGACCCCAATCGTTAAATTTCAGGTGTGATGTGAGTTTCATTGTTTTGTAAATCACCCGCACTTCACCTCCGTACCGCTCGACGGTTCGGGTATCAGGTCCGTTTGCCTGTCCGTTACCGCCATAGAGGTTGGCGATAATTCCTAATTCGGGATTGATTTTTGAAACAATTCTCGCATTCACTTCCCATAAGTCCAGTGCCGGGGGCGCTCCGTCGGCAGCAACAGGCACACGGCCGGTTCCGGGAAAAATAACGGCCGCATCCTGGGAGGTCGGCAAGTGTCGATAAACTACTCCTATACTCGCGGCAAATCTGGAATCTTCTGCCCTGTCATTGTCCCATTCGTACATCCATGTACCTGGTGTTGGGTCGAATGTCAGAAGTAATTCACCAGCAACTGTTTCCCTGTTGTTTCTAACCACAAACGGGTCATCCAGAATATTTCTAAGTCGTCCGGGATTTTGAACATCGCCTGGCATTGGGTCAACAAGAGGCTTTTGCCAGAGGAAATTTGGTGCGATTTGCCAGTTACCCACACTGTAGGTAAATCCGGTAAGGAAATTGTTTTGGTTTCCACTGCCGCTGTCCTTGAGTCTCCATCCTGTGAACGTTTGAGTATAGTCACCGCCACCGTTGGCTACCAATCCCATTGAAGCGGCCTGTGCATACCAGTTAATTTTACCAGCTGAATAGGACAGTTTAATTTTTCCGCCCCAGGTATCTGATGATTGAATTTTATCTACAAAGATTTCATAATCACCGTCACTTCCTCGCGTGAATTGGAATTCGCGTCCAACCAACGGCTGACCTCCCCAAATTCCTCCGGCTTGCACTTTCAATTTACCTAAAGAAGTTTCTACCGCCAGGGATGCCCGTCGTGTTCTCGGTTGCGGAACAGCAATGGAACTAACAGCTACCCCAGGCTCTTCAAGGTCCTCATGAAACATCCCTGAAAAGTTGAAATTCCCGACTTCCCGTGTGTATTTGAGCAAAACCGCAGGATTGGCTCCCCACCACAGTTCGCGGCCGTAGGCGACTTTCAAGCCTTCCAACATTTTCTTGCCTTCTATTTCCAGTCCCTGCGGAGCCAGTCCATTGTAGATGTCTATATTCGGACCGTAATTCGCTTCCGGATAGAGTCCGAAGAAATCACCTTCATATCCCCAGTGGTAATGCCCTGTACGGTAGAACCCGGTCAGGTTAAAATATTTGTTATTCCAACTGTATTCAGCCTGGTAAACCTGAAGTCGCCCGAGTGCGTCGAGTACAGCATTACCGGTAGGGGTGGTGACTGCCAGCGGCCTTCCCCGGTTTTCGTAGAAGATCTCATTAATGGGGTTTTGGGCCACATTACCGAGGATGTTAAAAGTAACATTTGCATGCACGTTGGCAGCCGGATTGGCTTCAACACCAACGAAAAAGGATTCCATATGATCGAACCCTAATTGGTTTGGAATGGTAGGGTTGTTCGGATCGGGTTGGTCAGGCGTTGTAATGAGTTTACCGCCGGTATTGTAGGTGCTGAATTCGGCACGAAGTTCACTTATACCAACGAGACTACCCCTTTCTCCAATCATAGCGGCTTTATCACCCCGGGCCCTGAGAACGGCATCCATTAACTGGATGCTGGAAAAATGATCTTCCAGCGTGCCCAATGTCACACCCTGTGCGAACGGATCAAAGGTATGTGCATCTTTCAAGGCGTAATATGCAGCTCTGGGATATAATTCATATAATCCCCGCGGACTCGTTTGCCCTTTTGCACATATACCAAACCACTCCTCATTCATATTATTCTCACCTTCAACCAAGTCAATTGTGTAGCCGCCGCCGACCCATGATGCATTATTATCATGAACATCGAGGTTCTTGGTTTGACCGAATTTCCACCAGCCATCACTAAATTGAAATGTGAAGCCGCCTATTGAATTGCCTACCTTACCTAATCCATAGGCATTTTCATAAATCTCTTTCCAGTTACCCAGCATATAATACGCCTGCGATTCCTGATCTTCCTGATTTTCTTTGGCATTGAAAGCGTCAGCGCCAAATTCAGTAAACATAATTGGTTTGTTCAATTGATCTTTCACCACCTGAAAGGCATCTCCAAATGAGATTCCACGGTACATGTTGGTGCCGTAAATGTCGATATCAGGGCATTCTTCCTTTATAATTTCAATGAAAAGCACATCCCCGTTACACATCGCGATGGGATGGGAAGTATCCATTCCTTTCATGGCCAGGGTTGCCTCATTAAACAACTTGTACATTGCTCTGGCACGTTCAGTGGATTTCCGGTCCTCTATAGGAATATCTTCGGTTTCCGCACCTCCCCAGAAAAGGCCATAGTTATTTTCATTGCCCAGTAGATACATCAAAAGGCCGGGTGTGTCCTTATAGTCATTTACCATTTGGGTTACTTCCGCCAGCAGTAATTCCCTGACACGTGGATCTGAATACTCTGTATTGGCCATCCATACACCATCTATCGTTAATCCATAGCGTCCAAAGGAGTGGTTGAGCATCGTATAAATGCCATAGTTTTCATAGATATACTGAATCCACCTGGCTGGAACACCTGTATATTGGCGGATTGTATTAACTCCCATGTTTTTGAGCATCGACATTTCCCGGTCCAATGCCGCTTTAATAATGTCATCCGGCTGATTCCATAGACTGTAGGAGAAGTTGGTTCCCACAGGGAAATAATCCCAGTTCATACCGTTGATCATGAAATCCTTGTCATTGACGACTAACTTCATGCCATTGCTATTTTCCAGGATGGTCACCCGATCAGCCTGTGCTTGCACGAATGTGGATGCCAACAGAAGAAGTAATGCTGAATAGATATTTTTCATATTCGGAAGGCGGTTTATTTTAAATTGATTCTATTCATTGCATTGAGACAAAACCTGTACGCCGTTAAATGCATATGTATAGAATTGATCGTAATTTGTTCTAAATTAACATCTCTTCCTAAAAAGAGACTACATCAATTTCCCACAAATACTACTACAAAACTATCACCAATAGCCCTTTATAAGGCTTATTTGCATATATTTACTATACAACATGTTATACATGAATGTGGTTATGAAATTTCTCAAGCAATTTTGTTGCGTAGCGATAATCCTTATTGGGGCCTTGAACATGCACGCCCAGGTAGGTAAGTACCCGATCAAGAACTTTACGCCTGAGGACTATCTTGCGGGTATCCAGAATATAGATTTCGCACAAAACCGGGACATGAATTTATTTGTGGCCAATAACCTTGGTGTGTTATCATTTAATGGAAGTGAATGGAAAACATATGCGCTGAACACTGGAAAAAAGCAACGGTCACTGGCATTTGATGAACATACCGGCAGGTTATATGTAGGGTCACAGGGTGATTTTGGCTATTTTGAAGGGAAGTGGAACTATGTTTCCCTTGTTGATGAGATACCGGAAGATGAGCGTGATTTTGATGAAGTCTGGAACGTATTTATCTTCAATTCTGATGTTTATTTCTGCACGTTTCAGGCAATTTTTGTTTTTGACGGCCAGTCTATTAAAACGATCCGTCATGAGCCTGGATTGAACAAGTCATTTTTTACAGGAAATAAAATCTTCACCCAGTCAGCCACCGGGAAACTGTTTGAAGTTAATGACCTTCAGCTGACGGAATCGTTTCCTCAAAAACGTCGTAATGATATAGTTGCCGGTATTATACCGAAGGACGAAGGGATTCTGGTGTTTTATAATTCAGGAGCCATAGAGTTCTCTGGTCCATTAGGTGTAGAGGAAGTTTTTCCGGAATTACAACAATCACTCGAAGGGAAATATGTAAATCATGTAACAGAATTATCAGATACACGGCTGGTCATTACAACACAACAGGAAGGAATTTATTTCTACGATCTGCAGTCAGGCGCCATTGAAAATATTTCGATTGAGGACGGCCTTCAGACTAATGCCTGTCTGAAAACTTTCCAGGATCATACGGGTAACCTATGGGTGGGTATGCAAAATGGTATTGCATTGATCGATATTAATTCAGCCTCAAGGCTGATTAATGAGGATATTAACCTGCAAGGCAGTGGCTACGAAGCATTTGAAACCGATGAGGGAACCTATTATACCACTTCAAACGGAATCTATTTCCTGGCAAATAATGCCGCCAGCAGTGTATTTCTTTCAGGTACGGAGGGGCCTGCCTACGGCATGCAGATTATCAATAATAAACTGTATGCAGGTCATCATACCGGATTATTTATTTTGGAAAATGGGCGTGCCAGACGGCGTGCCAGTACCGATGGATTGTGGCTTGTCCGTCAATTACGATCCAATCCGGGTTATGCTGTTGGAGGAACCTATTCCGGATTATTTCTATTCAGGTTCAATGAAAACGATGAGCTTGAAGGTGTTGGGAGGATAGGCGGGTTTAACGAATCAAGTCGATTTTTCGAGGAAGACCGAAAAGGGCGTATCTGGGTGGGGCAATTTTACAAGGGACTTTATCAACTGCAATTATCTGATGACCTTAAAACAGCCACGGTAAACAAAATTTCTGACTTGACAGGCTTACCTATAGACCGGCACTTGATTCTCAGCCGTATTGATGACGAGATTTATCTGGGAACTGAAAAGGGAATATACCGGCTTGATCAGACGACTGATGACATCGTAGAAGCTGATAATTTTAGTGAGGTGATTGGAAAGAACTGGGTCTATTTTCTGGCACAGGATAATCAGAAACATGTTCATGTATATACTGAAAATCTTGTTGGATTTTTTAAGCAGGTAAGTAAGAATAATTATGCCTACATTCCGTCATCTCTATTCCTTTTACGCAACTCTTTCAACAATGATCTGCTGAATGTGTCCAGGAATATTTCCAATGGCGTCGTGATGAATGCTAATGAAGGGTTTATTTATTATTACCCTCAATTTGAGACTCGTCTTGATCTGGAAAGAAAACCAATAGTCAAACAAATCTACAATGTGGGGGAAGATTCAATTTTGTTTGAACGACTGCCATTCAGGAATTATGAACCGGGATCTGATCCGATTTCCATTAGTCAGGGGACTAAGATTATTCAGTTCAAAGTAGAATCCTTCAACTTCAAAGGTGTGAATAATGCTCAATTCCGTTATTTTTTGAAGGGTTTTGATGATCACTATAGTGAATGGAGCAATACTGTTTTCAAAGAATACAATAACATAGGAGTAGGTGATTACGAGTTTTATGTGCAGACCCTCAATAATGTAGGTGAGCTTGTTACAAGTGACCCGATTTTTTTACGTGTTAGTCCGCCTTTTTACAAGAGTATACTTGCAAGGTTCATCTATTTGATATTAGCACTTGTCGGATTATATGTGTTTTATCGTCTTCAGCGGAAGTATTATAAATCCAAGGAGATAAAGCTGGAAGAGGATAAGAAAACTGCCCTGGCACAAAAGCAGTTTGAATTGAAGGAATTAAAGGAGGAACAGGTAAAGAGCGAGCTTCGACATGTGAACAACCTCCTGGCAGCCTCAACCATGAACCTGGTCGTAAAGAACGAATTCATGGAGAATATAAAAGAAGAGATCAAGTCGATCAAGGTGAAAGGTGATGTTGCAGAAACGCGCAAATCTCTTGACCGTTTAGTACGTGAAATTGATTCTACGCTGAAAGTTCAGGAAGACTGGAAGCAGTTTGAGCACCATTTTGATCGGGTCCATGGAGATTTTCTCACCAGGTTAACCACAGAATTCACAGACCTTACGCCGGGGGAGCAGAAACTTTGCGCCTTTTTACGACTAAATATGGATACCAAGGAGATTGCCAACCTGATGGGGGTCTCCCTCAGAGGCGTTGAAGTAGCCCGATACCGGCTTCGTAAGAAACTCGGACTCGATACCCATCAAAACCTTTCGAAGTTTGTGCTGGAATACTGACCAGAATTAATGATTTAATTCCTGGCCTGGCCACTGTATTAAATATCTTCCAGATTCCGCTTTCGCTTATCCCTGAGCTGTTTGTAGAACGTAGGGGTGAGTCCGGTAATCTTTTTGAATTGATTTGACAGATGGCCTACACTGCTGTAGTGGAGCATATTTGCAATCTCGGATAGGGTCAGTTCGTCATAAATCAACAGTTCTTTTACCCTTTCAATTTTATGTATGATAATATATTGCTGAATGGTAACGCCCTTTACTTCCGAAAAAATATTGGACAGATAGGTGTAGTCATAGTCTAATTTTTCAGCGATATAGTCGGAATAATTTACTTTCGGAAGTTCATCAGAATGATGGATCATTTCGATGATTACATTTTTGATTCGCTCAATCAGAATACTTTTCTTGTCATCCAGCAATTCAAGCCCCGACTTAAGAAGATTTGCTTTCAGAAGGGCCCGTTGTTCGGCCGTGATTTCCTCCAGTAATTCAACCACACCTAAATCTACGATCACATAATGAAGGCCGAGTTTTTTCAATTCCTCTTTTACCATCATTTTGCATCGCAAACTCACCATATACTTAACATACAACCTCATACTTCCTCTTTGCAGTCATGAATACCCAATTTAGCGTTTATTTCGCCAAAACGTGTGATAGATGTAACAATGAATTGGTGCTATGTAAGGCTTTATGTAGTTGTTAATCGCACCTTTGAGTTGTTGTAAAAATACTTTTACAATTAAAAATAAGATCATGGAACATTCTAAAGATCAAAAACCCGCTGCAGCCTTCAAAATGACAGGTGATTGGAAAGAACAATCTAAACAGTTGAAAGCAAAGTACTCACAATTAACAGATGAGGATTTGAAGTATGAAGCAGGTAAAGAAAATGACCTTTTTAAACGAGTGGAAAAACGACTCAATAAAAATCATGATGAGGTTGTAAACATCATCAGAAAAGTGCAGCCTGCACAGGCTTTATAAAAAGTCCGGTCAGCCAACACGAAGGGGGGGCAATCCCCCTTTTTATTTATTGATATTCAGGCCCATAATCAATGTCGAAACATAAACCAGGAAATCATGTCAAAGGAAAGAGAAGGCAAGGCGAAATCTGATAAGACGGCCCCTGCCAAAAACTTAAAGGAGAAGCGCGCTGCCAAGGAAGCGAAGCGTAAGAAGAAGCGAAGTGAAGATTAGATGATCAATTCCTCAATCGGGGAATTTATGATTGGTGGTCTTTAGGATAGTTATTGTACGAAGCAGAATAACATTATGAGCAAACGATTTTTCCAAAACAACTACATTGCCGGGGATGTGGTGTATGCCAAAACTGATCCCGGGAGAAAACTTGTTATCAGGCGGTATATTGACCAGGTATATTACTGTAACGTGGAAGATAACCGCGAAGGAAGGGAACTTGTCTATTTTGAGCGGGAACTGGTGGAAGACAGGAAATTAGCCGCAGAAAATAAAAAAGCCAGAATGGCAACAAAGTAATGGAAATTTTAAGAAGTTGGCGGGAACAAAAGGTCATGCTGAAGCGGAGGTTTTCCGTTTTATCAGATGAGGATTTTGAGTTTAAAGAAGGTCACCGTGACTGCATGCTGGAAAGGCTTTCGGTAAAGCTGGAGAAGACGCGGGCTGAACTTCAGTTAATTTTTGCAGAGCTGCAGACATATTAAAGAATCAGAACATAATTTAGGCTCCAGCGATCAGTCTTAAATACGTCGAGGAAAATGCCGGTTAGCATTTTTATTTTTTTGATATAAATTACGGTAAGCAAAGCAGGAGAGAATAACGGTAACAAATGCAACCAGTGCCATTTAGTGACCCCCATCTTTGACCATCAAATGCCCGGTTAGTGCCAGTAGTGTATTAAAGAAAAATTCTGCATACGCCGATTCGGTGAGCGGTCTCGATTTTTTCAGCCAGATCGCCAGCAGTCCTAGTCCCTTTGCCAGTGCCAGCGGGTACATGATATATGTAGGGAAACCCATACATGTATAAAACCAAAGGTGCATTCAGCTCCTCAATACATAGTTACTGGTTATATCGCTGACAGATGGAGTTCCGGCAAGCTGCATATCCCGAATCAATTCCGTCTTCAGAATTTCAAGGGCCAGTTCAACGCCCTGTTGTCCAAGTGCACCCAGTCCCCAGCAAAAAGGACGGCCGATACATACAGCCGATGCACCGAGGGCCAGTGCTTTAAAAATATCTGTTCCTCTCCGTATACCTCCGTCAATTAAAACGGGGAATGCTCCGTTCACTTCCTCTGCGACTTCCGGCAGACAATCGATGGTTGCCCGGTTGCTTTCCAGTTGTCTGCCCCCATGATTTGATACCACAATACCGTCGACGTTGTGTTGTACAGCCAGGCGGGCATCCTCCCTGGTAACAATCCCTTTGAGCACTATTTTCATATCACAGTTTTCCCGAAGCCAGCCGATCATTTCCCAGGTCATTCCGGGATCATTTATCCCCATACCTTCAGGTAAAATATCCCTGAAATTGCCCATTTCAATTTCTCCCGATTCGATCATTTTTGCGAGATTTGTTCCGTGGTTTTCCCTGTTTCCAAGAACAGGCGTATCAACCGTTAGGAAGCATACCTTGCAGCCAGCAGCCATAGCCCGGTCCAGCAACTTTTTAGTAATGGCACGATCTGAAGTTGGATAAAGCTGAAACCATAAATCCGCGCCTGATTCTTTTGCTATTTCGTTTACCGAGAAATTGGATACGGAAGAGACAATCATTTGATGATTTCTGTTTACAGCTGCTTTTGCGCTGGCAATTTCTCCATCGGGATGAAATACTTTCTGAAATCCTACCGGACAAAGGATGATGGGATTATCCAGTTCCTTGCCAAAAAGCTCGATTTTGGTGGAAATATTGCGGACATCGACTAATCTCCTGGGACGGATTTGGATGTTTCCGTATGCCTCGTGATTTGCCCGTACCGTCTTCAGGTCGTCGGCACCGCCATTCAGGTAGGACAAAGCATCTTCTCCCATAGCTTCGCCGGAAAGCTTTTCAAGGTCAAATATATTCTTCAGAAGGGCCAGATCTGCCTCCTGTATTTCCTCGAGTAACACGGGTCTGTCCTTGATATCACATCCGACATACGGTAATGCCAGCGCGAGAGAAGATAAACCCATCCACCGGATGAACTGTCTACGTTGGCTAATAATTGATTTGTTCGGATTATTCATTATCTGTTTTCAGGGGTTCGGGTTTCGTATTCATTTCTTTTTCAATCAGTGAAATAATTTCTACAATTCGTTTTCGCAGGGCGTAGGACTGTAAATTGGCAATCTCATTCAATAATTTGCCCCGGGCAACCAGATTTTCAAAAACGGGTATATCAAGAATTGCAAAAAGATTGTCGGCATGTTGAGATGGTGTGGCTTTGATACCCAGACTATCATTCCTGTCCAGTAAAAAGGCCGAAATAGAATTATTATTCCACCTGTAAATATCGATATTCCGGACATTGAAATTTAAAATGACAAACTGCATAAAATGATCATCCCTGAAACGAAGCCAGTTTTGTTCTTCTTCAGTGAGCTGTATGATTTCACTGGTCCATAGGGACAGTCTTTCTTTTAATTCCTGGTTTTGGAGAAGCTGTAATTTTCCCGAACCGATCAGATCATTGATGATCGGATCAAATGTAGGAGCAATGCCGAGTGTGGATACATGCGAGTATATGCTGTCGGTTGATCTTAATTCCGGGTGATCAATATAATCATACAGGCGTAACGAGGAATGTATGATGGATTTTCTGATACCAATTTTTTCGTCCAGCTGATCCAGGTTACTCATAAACTCCTGATGAAGTTGATTCAGTATTATTTGCTCCTGCTGACGATCCTTTCTTTGCTGATTCCACGAATTGATCTGAAGGGCGATGAGGATTCCGATCACAACCAAAACGATCTCACCTGAGGCATACAAAATATAGCGGGTAAATGAATTTTGCGTGAGAAGTTTGCGTCTGATTTTACGAAAGAGTGTGATCATAAAGATAGTAGGAAGGTGCTGATGATTCGCTTATTCAGGCTGTTGTTGGAAATGAATATTTAATTTGGAATGAATACAGTTGATAAGATACTATGTTCATGGAATAAATAGTTATTTGGGAGATTATTATTTTCTGAAATAGTATCGCGACAAATGAGCCGGAGTCATTTGATAAATCTGATTATCCTAAATTTTTCATCCAGTTGACGGGATTGTTCCTAATGTACCTTGAAATATTTCGGTAAGCCATTTCGTCCCGGATTATACGGTCATAATACCTGGATTGCCACATGAAATCCGGGTGAATTTTCCTGGCATTTTTTGTCACCCCGATTTTGTAACCCCGGATGATTGATGCCAGGTTTTTGGATTGTGGGCCGAAAATATTATTGGATTGTAATAATGGTTTTTTCGGCATGGCGACTAGAGGCGCAAGATCTTGCGCCTCCGCAGGATTGCCAATGTCCACAGGCCTGTCAATAATTATTATCCCATGCACATGATCCGGCATGATGACATGATTGCCCAATTTGACAAAAGGAAAATGATCCGGTATCGATAGCCAGCATTGGTCTGCCAATTTTCCGATTTCAGATAATTTCATCTTGCCATCCCGGACATTTCCAAACCAGTGAAACCTGTTTTTTGTGCATATGGTTACAAAATATGCCCCATTCCAGCCATAGTCCCAGTTTGATAAGCGGATTGTATCGATACGATATTTTCCTCTGAATAGACGAACCATAAACCTTAAGATTAAGCTTTGTGACGGTCACCGAATGTCCATATTCATTGTAAAATGTCTTTTTTTCTATTACTTAGTCTAATCAACAATAGTTTCCATTGTACTTAACCTTCAACCAATGATTACACACAATAAGATTAACTGGCCTTTCATTTTTAAATTCAGCTGGAAGAATATATTGTTCAGCCTGAGTGTAACTGTACTGGCCACCGTTCTTCATTTTAATTATGGTGTTAATTCATGGCAGATTCCAATGGCGATTATTGCTACGCTGGGTACGGCGCTGGCGATAATTCTGGGGTTCCGCAATGGTTCGGCATACGATCGCTGGTGGGAAGCACGGAAGATCTGGGGCGGAATGGTAAATGACAGTCGGTCCTATGCCCGACAGGTATTGTCAATGATTAATCTGGACAATGCCAATGATCCTGAAACCATTAAGTTGAAAGAGATTCAACGAGATATCGTCAATACTCACATAGGTTTCATCAATGCGCTCAAACTGCAGTTAAGAGGCATTGCTGATCAAGACATGTGGAATGATAAAGTTTACAGTACTCTGAATGAGCATACGCTGGCACAGGTCAGGGACAAATCGAATAAGGCAACGCAGCTGCTCATCCAGCAGGGAAAAAAACTGGAAGACTGTCAGCGTGCCGGACTCATCGATGACTTCCGTCATATGCAACTTGATAACACCCTTACGCGGTTTTCAGATTACCAGGGTAAATCGGAACGTATAAAAGGGACGCCTTTTCCGAAGGCTTACGAACTATTTAACAGTATCCTGCTTGACTTATTTATCCTGTTTCTTCCCTTTGCACTGTTGCCCATTTTCGATCAAATGAATGGTTGGTGGCTGGTCTTTCCTATTACGGTAATGATTTCATGGGCGTTTTACTCGATACACCGGTTGGGAATTCTAATTGCCAATCCGTTTGAAAACTTCAGATGGGACGTACCCCTGGATGCTATTTGCAATACAATCGAAATAGATATGCTTGAAGCTGTAGAATCCGATGTAATTCCGGAAAAACTGAAACCTGTTGATGGGGTGTTGATGTGAGGAAATTAATGATCTGTGCTGGCAGTCAGAAATTTGTTTACATCCAGCCAGTGGATGAATGCTTCAAACCAGCGATTACTGGTGCGATCCGGATTGCCGAGACCAAAACCGTGGCCGCCATTCTGATATAAATGGAACTCAACAGGTATGCCTGCCTTATACCAGGAATCAATCACTCCAAACTGACCTCGGAAAAGAAAATCATCCGTGGCGATCACGTTGAACATCGGCGGGGCGTCTTCAGGCACATCAACAGGTCCCATTCCACCATAGATAGGACCAATAAAAGCCAGCTTCATGGTCTTTGAATACAAGGTAGAATGCATGGTGAGGCCTGCACCGGCCGAGAAACCAATCATCCCGATTCTGTCGGTATCCACACCCCATTCTTCAGCACGGTCGACGATGATGGCATAGGCAGCTTCGGCATCTTCAAGCTGGTTGGAAAGATCCACTTGTGGCGGTCGGGAGGGAGGCGTATCGGATGAGTTATCTGAAGGTGCTGGTCTCGGACGGTTCATCCAGTCGGAAAAGTCCTCGAGTTTCTCCGCGGTAGGAAAGAGGCGGTATTTCAGGACAAAGGCAGCAATTCCCTGCTTTGCCAGCGCCTCTGCTACTTCCCATCCTTCGTTGCCCATGGATAGCCATCGGAAACCTCCGCCGGGAGCTACAATCACGGCTGCGCCTGTTGCTTTTTCCGGGTCTGGAAGGAAAGGAGTGAGGGTGGCAATTGAAATATTCCGAGCCATCGGATCTCCCCACTGCCGGAACCAGGTTTCGGGAGAAGTCTGGTCCTCCACGCCGCCAGTATTTAAAAGAATTGCATTTGGTTCATCAGGAGCTTCCAGGGGATAAATGGTTCCGTCCTGGGCGTTGATGGTCGAAGTGATACAGATTAAATACACTGCTATGGATAGCCAGTGAATTCGGGATTGAAAACCTTTCATTTGTATGCAGGTTTATGATTTATATGATGAGAAAGAATCAATTTAGTATAAATTCCATAAAATGACTTCAATCAAATGGAAGGGAATTAATTCTGAAAACCAAACAATGAATCAACAAACAAGCAGTTACAGCCTGAATACGGCAGACTTATGTGATTTAGAAAATTAGTTTATATTAGTAAAGGGCATATTCTTTGCTGTAGAACTATCAGGTTGTTATATCGTTAAGGCCATTGCCGGAAGACCGGTTTGAGCCTTTTGAACAGGAATTAAATGTTATGCATATATGAAATGGAATAATAAGTTCTTCCGGAAATTAAAATTACTTGCTGCGCTGATGCTGGTGTTTTTGTTGGTTCTGGCGACCAATATGATGGATAATCATCATTTTGAGGTTGTTAAGAAAACGCTTAAAACAGTTTATGAAGACCGGCTGGTAGCAAAAAATTATATTTTCCGAATGTCGGCACAACTCAAGCATAAGGAGCTGGCCATTATGACTGGGGATGAGGAACATATTCCTGAGGTTTTAACTACGGCCAATGATTCTTTACAGATTCTTATGGATCTGTATTCCGGCACAAAGCTCACTTCCAGGGAGGCCGGACTACTGCGAGATGTCCGTGATAAATTAGCCACGCTGGAAAAGGTTGAAAACCAGTGGGAAGCTATGGATGACAGTCTTCGGAATGATGTGACAAAACAGTACCAGGAAATTGAGAGCCTCCTTGCCAAACTATCAGAAATCCAGTTAACGGAAGGGAAGCGGCAGATTGAGTATTCAAACCGGGCAATTGCCAACAGTGATCTCATTTCGAAAATTGAGATCGGGGTATTGATTGCCATCGGCCTGATTGTGCAGATTCTGATTATCTATAAAGTGAACGGTTGAAAACCTACCTGCATTAACTATGTATTGATAAAAGTGGCTCTTTCTTTTAAATTATTTTATTGTCATTCTTCAGTGAAACTTTGACCAGTTAAATCCTTAATAGTGGGGTAGATCTTTGCCGGTTTATCACTATTTTCAAGAAACTCCCTGAACTCCCGGGCAAAAGCCACCCTCCTGTGTTTCCACCATTCCTGGGTTCCCTTATGATGAAAATAGCCGATCATCGTATTGCGATGACTTGACCAGAGCCGTTTGTCCAATACAGAAAGCTCGTGTTGATAATACATGTTTTCCCAATGCCTGAAGAGTTGTATGAACATGAAGTTGGAAGTTCTTTTTTCATTTTCTTCCAGTTCATCCCAGCCATTGCATGCCCTTTCCATCAATTCACCCAACTCGCTGTTTTCGATCATTTGTCTCAAATACTCCATGTTGGTCCTGTTTAATGAATCAGAGTAATTGGCTTTAACAGCAGTAGTATTTTTCTTTATCTGGTAGGCAAGAAAAAATACGGATAAGATGACTCCCAAACTTGCGACGGAATTTATGATAAGTTCGTAATCCATGTAAATCAATGTTTTAGGCTCATTACAACCTATATTGATAGCAAACAGCCGGTTATATTTAATTCTTAATCAATATAATATATTTGATTTAAGGAATTTGCCTTTGCTATTATGATTCACCTACAGGACCAGGCGGTTAAATCAACTTGTTTTTGTTCCCCGCGGTTGACGTTTCGCACAGTGAGAATAAGAGCTGCGGTCATACATCTTTAGTGTCAGACTCCATATCAGCCGAAAAAAGCTCGGTCCGAATGCTTATATTCGATTAATGAAAATTTTATGTACGCTCACTTTAATCCTTTTTTCAATCGTGGCAACATCACAGGAAAATCCAATGACCATTCATCGAACTTCTGATTTTGAAATAACCGGCCATGGTTCAGCCGGAGAATGGGGAAAAGCAGACTGGTTTGAGATACCTCAGCGAACCGGTAACGGAGAAAAGATGCGTACTCAGGCTAAGGTGCTTTATTCGGATCAAGGAATGTATTTCCTGGTTGAATGCGAGGACCGCAAACTCACATCATCACTCACTGAAGACAATACTGATCTGTACAATGAAGATGTTGTAGAGGTATTTCTCTGGACAGATGAAGAACATCCCTTATATTTTGAATATGAGATATCCCCGCTGAATTATGAGCTTGTTCTTATTATTCCAAATTTTGACGGCGACTTTCTGGGGTGGATTCCCTGGCATTATGAAGGAGGACGTCGGATCAAACATCAGACAAGCGTAAAAGGAGGGGAGAAGAAAAGTATGGCTTCGGTGGAATCGTGGACGGCAGAGTTCTTCATTCCTTATGAATTACTTAAGCCACTGAGAAACGTGCCTCCCTCCAGCGGTATGGAATGGCGAATGAATATTTACAGGATGGATTATGATTCCGGCATGCGCGACCGTTGGGAATGGAAACCCATCGTAAAGAATTTTCATGAATACAAGTTATTCGGAAGAGTCAGGTTTGAATAGAGGGTTTCTTTCAGCCGTTTAAGCGTGACGCCGCAGTCGTTTTGGTCACCTCTCCGTACAATCACCACATAAAAACAACCTCCTGCAAAGCAACTATGGGGATCACACTTTTCCTCCAGGTATGACAATCGTCATTGCCTTTCAATTCATGCTTTTGTAAATTTTTTCAAGGCAGTTATACGGATAATGCTGAATAAAAAATTCGTAAAAAATATGCGTACATATGAAAACCATTACTACCCTCTTTCTTATCTTCTTCATGGGGATTTATGGTGTTCAAAGCCAGTCCATATGCAGTGAAGATATTAAAATTCAGAACCAGGAAGACCTGGACAATTTTAATTGTGCTATTGTTGACGGGAACTTAACCCTGATCATAACGGAGGAGTTGAATTTAGAACCCCTCTCAATTCTTACCGAAGTCCATAAAACCCTGTATATCGAGTTTTCTCCTGAAATATCCCCTGACCTGAGCGGATTAAGAAACCTCAAACAAGCCCGGGAGTTAAAGATTTCCTCCCGCGGCGGATCCAGCGGTGATACCCGAATTGAGATTGGTTCATTACAGAAGCTGGACAGCCTTTTAAGCCTCTCTGTAAACGAGGTGACACTGGTTAATTCATTTCCTGCCCTGAAGTATTTGCGCCATCTGTCCATGTATGCTTCTTATTTTCAGGATATCACATGGCTGAATAATATTGACACCATTCAGACGCTGGTTCTTAACAGTACGATCGCCGCTGATCACAATGAAGCGTTTCTCTCGAGGATTCCGGAAGGAGGGGAGTTAACGCTGAACTACTCCGCATTTTCTAAACTGGATGGACTGAAAGGAATTCATCATCTAAAAAGGCTGGATTTGACCGGGGCATATGGTCTCAGCCTGGACGGTCTGTCTGAGCTGGATTCGGCAGATTATTTCATTGTTTCGAATGTGCGGACATCAGAAGGGTGTTGTGGCCTTTCGCATTACCTTCGGGGAGATCCCCAACCTCTTGAGTTTGTTTTTTCCAACAATTCCTGTAGCCTGGAAGATATTCTGTCAGGGTGTTATACATGTTCGGGTGATATTGTACTGAAGAGCCAGGAATACATCGATAATTTCACTTGTAAAACGGTTGAAGGTAATCTCACTTTGAGGACGATGGGAGAAGAGGTAGATACCTCGCCGCTGCTGGTCCTGGATTCCATAAAAGGGGACCTCATAATTGATGTTGATCAGGCGGATCATTCCGGGTTTTCTAACCTTGCCTTCATTGGGAACAGACTCTACATTAATAATGGAATTAATCCGGATATAAAAATTTTTGACTTTTCGTCGCTTGCCAGCCTGAATCATGTGAGGCAAATCTGTCTTGATAGTATATTTCAGAAAGGTAAGCTTGTGGAATTAACCCATAAGGTTGAGTCAGTACATTTAAATGGAATCTGGGGTGATAAAACCACCGACTGGATGCCATTAGTACCCTCAGTTGATACAATTGCCATTTACAACACCCCTTATTTTGGTAATGATTATATTTTGAAATATTTAAGTGATGATGGACATTTCTTTGCTTATAATGTCGGGGATCAATTTGCTTATTTTAACTCATTTGATGGATTTAAAGGCAGAACTAAAATTGGGGGGATTCATTTGCAAACAGCGTTTGTAAACACATTTAGAGGACTTGAATCGCTGATGGAGATTGATGAACTTGAATTAATTGCAGTGGAGTCTGAAGATTACTCGGCGTTATGTAATCTGCTGTCCAAAGGTGAGATAACCGGAAATTTGATCTTTGAATCAAATGCCATTGAATTGAATGATCTGATGCATTTGTGCGATTTTCCATGTGAAGGGGATTACTATGTCTACACCCAGGATGATGTGGATAAATTTGCGTGTAAGACGTTAGGTGGCAGCCTGTATTTAAGAAGTAATGAAGCTATTGAAACAACACCTTTCCTTCAACTCGATTCCATTATAGGAAGTCTTGTTTTCTATGGTTATAGAAGCTATGATCAGATGGAATTCCCCGGATTTCAAAATTTGAAATTCATAGGGGAATCATTAAATATTACAGGCACCTTTATTGATCTGGGCTCATTTTCAAATCTCTCCTCGTTAGGCAGAATTGACTTCAAATGGGCTAAGACCAAAGGTCAAATAGTATCGTTGATGGATACTATTGATTATGTTTTCATCGAAGATAATCTATCTATTGATAAGGATGAGTTGCATTTGAGCAATTCAAACTGGCTGCCGAACGTTCCTTGCATTGATACACTTCGTCTATATTGGGTATTTGATTCTACACTGTATACGGGAATTATTCCAAAATTGGGAGAAAATAGTTTTCTGCATGTGGAATACAATGGCCCGAAAGACATCCTTGTGGGTTTGAAAGGAAAATCGAAGGTGGGAGGATTGCGTCTTAATAATTTATATCTGGAATCTTTTGACGACCTGGAGGATCTGGAATCTGTAGGCTCATTGGATATCCAGGGAGTAAATGTTATCCGAGACTGTTGCGGATTGTACAACCTGTTGAAAAATGGATCAATCACAGGTGAATTTGTGTTTAAAAATAATTCCTGTACCATTGAAGAAATCCTGGCCGGCTGTGCCCCGGAAGAAGTTAGCTCGATGAGCATATATCCCAATCCGTCCAATTCGGGTAAAGTGACTGTTGACTGGAAACAGGATCCATCTCATAAGACCCATATCCAGGTGTTGGATAATTCAGGGAAGATGGTTTATGAGTCTTGGCTTGATCCGGGTAACGGCCTCGGCAATGTACAACTTGATATTTCCCAATACCCCAGCGGGGTTTACCTGGTCAGGATCATTACCGGGGATAAAGTGGAACTGAAGAGGTTGGTGAAGCCGTGAAATAATAACCACTTGACGGTATAGTTGTCAACGTCTGACGGAGATCTTTGACATTTGCGTATGGCAATGAGCCAATTCAATTTCCTGCCTTACCCCCTGAAGCAGAAGGCAGTGCAATGGACTGTGAAAGTTAGGTGGATTTAATATATTTAGGCAAGTTTGAAGAGGGTCATCTTCATTATCACCATCCGCATTCTATGATAACATTCTTTAGAAAAATAAGGCGAACGCTTCTTTCAAAAGGTAGAATAGGGTACCTGAAATATGCATTCGGTGAAATTGTACTGGTAGTTATTGGTATTTTGATTGCCTTGGCAATCAATGACTGGAATGAACACAGAAAGGGAATTGATAGAAAGAATGCACTTCTAACATCGATCCAACGCGAATTCACTCAGAATCTGCAACAACTGGATACCGTTCTGAGATATGATGACCTGGTCGTCAGGAGTTCATATGAGTTTCTGAAAATTAGTCATACCGACTCAATTTTAAATGATGCTGATTACATAAGGAATTTACTGCAAAATACCAGCTGGACGTGGACTTTTGACCCGCAAAATGGGGCGCTGCAGTCCGGAATTTCGTCTGGCGAAATCAACCTCATCATTAACGAAGACCTGACGAACATGCTTTTTAGCTGGAAAGACCTGGTGGCGGATGCCCGCGAGGATGAGTTAAGATCGTTAGATACGAGGTTGGCTGCAAAGCCGGTGATTGAGAAATACGTTAGAAATGTTGATTACAGAAGCACAGACCGAACGGAGATGGGGAAAAGCAAATTTTCTTCGGACTACAGAGGGTTAGTTCAGGACCCTTTGTTCGAAGATTATATTTCAGATCGTTATTCCAGAATGACGGATGCCGTTAACGAATTGAAGAGCGTCAGGGAATTGAATTTGAAAATAATTCAATTAGCGGAAGAGGAGCTGAGTGAAAGTAAATGATGAGCACGCTGTGAATTTCTTTGGGAATGCATAATGTTCAATTTTCTTTTCCATCAATAAAAAATGGAGACGCAAGATTTTGCGTCTCCAAAACGTGGTTGATCCGGTTTCCCGGGAAGGTTAGGGAATTGGTAATTTACTCTTCAAAAATAAAAGCAATGCCATCCGCATAGGCTGTTGGATATGAATTGATGAAAGTCATATCAGGATATTCTGCCCACTCAAATTCCAGCCAGGGATAGGCTTTATCGCTTAGTGTATTTATGAATCTCATATTTAAGTCATAGTTACTTTCTCCATCAAAGGAAAAGTGTAGCTTTTTATCGGACTTTTCCGGCGGGAAATTACCCTTGTCCATTATTTCGTTGAAATATGCAAGGCCTGGCACTGTAGTTGCAATATAATGTTGGAAAAGTGTGGTCTCTTGTTTTTCCATAAAAAGCGTCGCTAGTACCAAGCTGGCAGCACTTCCCCGTCCTATTAATGTCCTGGAATCATTGTCTGTGTAGTTTGTTTCAACGTAAGAAACAATGTCCTTGTAAATGTCATAGAACTCTTGAAAGTCATTAACCACATTCATGTTCGGGTCCAAATCTGCCACTGTAATTACGAGGACATTCAGACCACCTATCCGTTGGCATCCTTCAATTACCTTTTCAAATTCATCAGTAGCCACAGGATAGTGTTGTTCTTCATCATCTACTAGGTAAATAGAGGGGAGGTCCTTGTTTGTTTCGTATTCAGCAGGGATCCATATTTTTGCTTCCCAACGCTTACCATTGGACGTAATAAGAAAAGTTTCCACCCTATCAAAAATTATGGGGCCACAAGGCGGAGTGTCACAAATCTGTGGTGGTTCTGTCTCGACTTCATCATCGGAACACGCCAGAAAAAATCCAATGAAGGCATAAGCAAACATCTGCAATATCAATTTCGTTTTCATAATGACTACCTGTTTAATTTCACTTTGATTTTTTTTGAGAAGACAAATCAGAAAATATCCGGAACAACCGGATAACTTAAATTAACAGATACTTAAGAGACTCATTTTCACTATTTAATCAATCGATGTTGCTATTTGGTCATAGCCTTAAATAGCCTGAACATTTACATCAGGTGTTGAGACTGTTAACATGGAGCGTTTGATTATTTGCGCACTTCAGTGGGCGGAAAGCCAAATTCCTCCTTAAAAATTCGGCTAAACCAGGACAGGTTTCTGAAGCCTACTTCATATGCGATTTCGGTGATGGTCAGATCGGTTGATCTCAGCAGATTTCTTGCTTCCTGTAAACGTACGTACCGGATAAACACGGCGGTTGATTTCCCACTTAAGGCTTTTAATTTTCGATATAGCTGGGATTCGCTCAGGAACAATTCGGACGCAAGTCTGGACGCACCGAAAGTATCATCCGATAAGTTATTATGAATATAAGCGACGGCCTTTTGAATGAATCTGGTTTCCGGGTCTATTCTTCGGCCCTGGTTTTGTTGTCTGAAACCGGAATATTCAAATTTACTGATCAGTTTTTTTCGAAGTAATATCAATTGCTCTATACGCGTTAACAATTCTTCTTTGAGGAAGGGTTTCGCCAGGTAGGCATCTGCACCAAGCGAAAGCCCATTCAGACGATCTTCCGTTGTTGCCTTCGCAGTAAGCATGATAATTGGGATATGGTCGGTAAGTTCATCCTCTTTAAGCGTTTTGCACACCTCATAACCGTCCTTGCCAGGCATCATAATATCCGATATCACGATATCCGGGAGGTGTGTAGATGCCAATTCCAGGCCAGTATCTCCATTTGCAGCATATAACGTTTCATATGTACCAGACAGACATTGAATGATATAACCGGCCACATCCTTGTGGTCTTCAATAATCAGAATTAACGGACGTTCGGGATTTGAAGTGGAAATAGTATTTTCTTCCTCCAGTTCATTTTGAAAACCTGGGAAGTCCTTCAAATTCAGGTTGAGGTTTTCCTGGCTTTTAATTGGCGCATTACGGGTAATGGGTATCAATACAGTAAATACACTGCCCCTGCCTGGAGTGCTTGTCACTGAAATTTCACCGCCGAGTTTGTTTATTAACTCTTTTGTAAGCGCGAGTCCAATGCCTGTGCCCTCTGTTTTTTTTACGGTTGCTGAATCACCTTGATAAAAACGGTCGAAGATATGAGGCAGATCTTCCCTGGATATACCCACTCCGGAATCGCGTACCGATATTTTAAGAAATCCGTCATTATTACGTTGAAAATGCAGTTCAATAGTCCCATGAGGTGGCGTGAATTTTATGGCATTTGAGAGGAGATTCGAAAGTATGGCCGAAAATCTCTCGGTATCCACATCCATCAGGAGTTCATCTATTTCAGAAAACACATTGAGCTGAATATTCTTTTTGTTGGCATAGGTGGAAAAACTGTCACCCAAATATTTAATTAGAAGAACAACATCGATTTGCACATAATCAGGATGTACATGTCCGCTTTCCAGTTTGCTCAGTTCCAGCATTTCATTTACGAGCATCAGTAAACTTTGACTATTTCTCCGGATCAATTCCAGTGTATTAGTAACGCCGTGTGTGGCTTTATTATTAAGTTCCTTCTCCAGGGTGTCTGTCATGCCCAGAATGACGGTTAGTGGAGTCCGGAATTCATGTGAAATGTTTGTATACAGATTATTTTTTAATTCATTGATTTGTTTCTGACGTTTACCTTCTTCGATAGCTAATTTTCTGGAAAGCAGAAATCTGTAAATGTTATAGGCGAGAAAACAGAGAATAGTTGCGTACAAGAGATATGCCCACCATCTGGACCACCACGCTTTTTTAATCACAAACTGAAGTGATGCACCTTTTTCGCTCCATACGTCATTATCGTTGGATCCAATCACGCGGAAGGTGTACGTACCCGGATCGATATTGGTATACTGAGCTACTCGCCTGGTACCGGCATCAATCCAGTCAAGATCAAAGGGTTCCAGCTTATATCTGTATTGATTCTTTGAAGGATCGCTAAAATGTAATCCAAGGTATTCGAATGTCACATCATTCTGTGAATGGGCCAGTATGATCTTCTCTGAATTGGAAGCATTTCCTATGTCAAGATCATAAGGTTTCCCAGATATCCTGAGGCCGCTAACCAATACACTCGGGGCAATCTGATTACCACTTGTCTTATCGGGAACTATTGAAAACAATACACTGCTTCCTCCAAAATAGAGTTCGCCATCACTGGCCTTATGATTAGCCTTGTCGAATCGATGACTGGGCAATCCCTTAAAAGTGAACTTGGCTGATTCAGGATCAAACCTGGATAATCCCCGGTAGGTTGAAAACCAGAATGTACCCGGTGGACCTTCCAGTATTCCAACTACTGTATTGCTGGGCAAACCATCATCCTCAGTATATTGACGAAAAATACGTTTGTCCTTGTCAAAGTGAAGTACCCCCTGGTTTTCAGTGCCCACCCAGTATCTGCCGGAAGAATCTTCATAGAAGCTTTTGACTTTGTAACCTTCCAGAAAAGGTTCGAACCTTTCATTCATGCTATTTCGCCGAAACAAGGTTCCGGCCCCTGACACATCTCCAACCCAAAGTGTCCCGTGCGAATCCTTTTCTATCATATAGATCTCAGGCCGAGACTGCCTGCCCGTCATGGGTAAATTATACCGATTGAAAATCGAATTCTTTTTATCAAAACCGAAAAGACCGTTTTTACCCATCCCGAGCCATAAATAGCCATCCTGATCTTCACAAATTCTGTAAATTGATTCACTTGTTACTTCCGATTTTTTATCCTGTTGGAACGGATGGAGCATCAATTTGCCTGTTTCAGGATCAAAACTAGCCAACCCTCCCTTATCTATCTTTGAAACTGATGTTGCAGTTTCCTCAGGGTGCTCCTCACTCAGGCCTAACCATAACATCCCATTGGAGTCCTCGAGAATATCATTGATAATGCTTTCTTTAAACTTGCTTCGTTGTAATTCATCAGAATATATTTTCTTTATTTCATCTGTTTTGATATCCAATTGCTGAAGACCATGTTTACTGGTTCCAATCAACAGATTTCCCGGCTTGGATCTGTACTCCTGGATGCATATAACATGCATATTATTGGACGTGGTATACCTTGTGATTTTTGATTTGAATGGGTCCATTTTATGAAGCCCCCCCTGAGCCAGTGTTCCCAGCCAGTATTGACCAGATTTATCTTCAAAAAAAGACCAGAGTTTATCATTTGAAACCCCGTTGGGATCTTCGGGATCGTGGACATAATAACTCACTTCATTGGTGTCAGGATTAAAATAATTTATTCCTCCTCCACAGGTACCGATCCAAAAACCACCAGCCTGGTCTTGATATAGCACGGAAATAAATGGAGGAAGTTCCCACGCTTTTTGCCCGGGAGATGGATATAACCGGCTTGAATGGGAAGGATCGTTTACCATTCTGGCAAATTCTTTTCTGCCTGGATCGTAACGATGCAATCCGTTCTGATAGGTACCAACCCATATGTTGCCATCCCGGTCCTCCATAAGAGCGCTCACCCTGTTATCCATCAAACTGTTTGGATTATCCGGCTCATGCATAAACCTCGATGAAATTCCGGATACAGGATCAAAACGAATAAGACCGCCACCATTTTCTATGGCTCCATAACCAGTTCCAATCCAAATATTGTTTTTGCTGTCTGCCAACACCACCCTGATAATTTCACCAGTTAGTGAATTCGGATCTTCTGAATCATCCAGAAACCGTGTAAAGCGATCGCGGTCACGATCATATCGAAACAGTCCGCCCTCCTGCATTCCAATCCAGAGGTTATGAGACGTATCTTCAGACATTGATGTAATAAATCCCGAAGGCGCCGGATTACCTGGTCTGGAATGATATTGGATAAAGCAATCGCAACTATGTTTATAACGACTTAATCCACGGCCTGTTCCGACCCATAAATCTCCGTAGAAGTCTACAAGAAGGGATTCGGTAGTATTATGAATTAAAGAGGTTGAATCTCCGGGAATATTGCGGTACAATTCAAATTCATAACCATTATATTTAAGGAGTCCATCCCCGGTTGTCATCCATAAGTACCCTAGATCATCTTGTACAATAGAAATAATGCTGAAATCATATGCAACATTATTGATTTCAATAGTAAATCTTTTAAAAGCATGCGCAGGTTGTTGTGAGTAGACATAAGAGGGCACGGAGACAAGAATCCAATACATAAAAAATGCATGGACGAATTTTACCGATAAATGTATCTTTTGTACCCGCATAATTGTCGCTTAATCAGGTTGGGATTACCAAGCAACCAAAATTGATACCTAGATAAGGTACAAATACTCAGAGTATTATTAGCAAAAGGATGCAAAAATTTGATTTTTAAAAAGAGCGTTCTATAACTAAAACCCATTATTAGTAGTCATTGCAAAAGAACGTCATTTCTGAATTCACTATTCTTTCCAAAGCATCAGAATTACTTAATGTTTGGAGTAATCAAATTTAGCCTAAAATGGAATCAGCCGCGATCACTTAGAAGGCCAACTGCTATTTGATGTTAAATGATGAGGTCTTAAGAACTACAGTTTGACCTGGATAATTGCTAAGGGCATCATCTTCCGCGGTGATGAAAAAGCTCGTGGGCTGGTAAGGTGTAACGGTCTTTAATGAACTGGAAAGCATTTTGGAGAATCCTTTTGTGGAAGTTTCTAACTGGCCAAGGTTTTGAACGCCGCTTTGAGTGGTTTCCATCCAAACGACATACACGGCCATCGGAGGTGATAACCTGTCAGGTTCGGCCAGTCGTTTCACATTTAAATCAATGTTGTAATTGTTGTTGTCGCCTTTCTTTACACTGACTGAGCCTTCCGCAGAGGGTACTACTGAAGAGCTTTGAAAAGCAAACTCCTGGGAGCATCCTGTAAATAAGAACACTGTTGTAATGAAAAAGAAATTATATACAAGTGTTAAATTCGTCCTGGTTTTCATGTTATTCTTTATTCGTTGTGACCTGGTAAGGTCGCCATTTCCAACATGTAAAGCCTTACACATATCCCTGTATGTTTTGTGGATTTCACAGGTGTATTCAATGAAAAAATTTGACAATGTATCACTTCCCAATTCAGTAACTAAAGTTTCGACGAAGCATCGAACTTGTCTTTAATGATGGTTGTAATTTTGATATATTATTTGGGAGAATTTATCAAAGAGCGATGTTGTTGCCGGATGATTAAAAGGTAAATATTGCGTATAGATACTTCCGGCAATCCCTGATTTTTTATCAATGAACCAATAGGTGTTAAAAATTCCGCCCCACAGTAAAGTGCCTTCTTTCCGGCCATATGCAGTCGTTTCTGTATCGATTAAGCCTGCTAAACCCCAATTTGAAGTAGGTTTAATTAACCCCTTGAAATTGCAACAAAGGCCCTGCTGGAAATAATTCTGTTCAATGTCCATAGAAATACCTTCCAGCTGTTCGGTAAATAGTTGATTAACGGTCTCTTCTTGTAGTATTCGTTCTTGTTCAAAGATTCCATTATTCAACAAACAGTATAACAACTTTGTATAGTCTTCAGGAGATGAAAACATACCGCCACCACCGCTGTAAAATTGAGTCTCATTTTCAGGAATTCTATCCGGGTACTCAGACAGCTCTTTAGTTCCATCGTCTCCCATATGACCATATGATACAATTTCATTCTTTAGAGAATCAGGGACATTGTACCAGGTTCGGTTCATACCCAATGGTCCTGTTATGTTTTCGCGAAAATATTCTTCCAAAGTACGCCCTGATATTTTTTCGACCACCTTGCCCACCCAATCGGTACTGGTTCCGTATAGAAACTGGCTCCCGGCTTCAAATCTTCTCGGTAAGTCCTCATAATTCCAGTCAGTGGCATCATGCTCTGCCAATAATGAGTCCGTAAAGAAATAGCCAAACCCTGAGGTATGGGTTAATAGACTTCTGAGTGTAATAGGCCTTTTTCCATGAATATATTCCTTTTCGGTTGTCAAAATTGGTATGGATGCCATTTCAGGTAAAAGACCGGTCAGGTCCTCATCTAATTCAAGAGAATCCTTTTCTACTAATTGAAGCGCGGCAATACTCGTAATCAGTTTTGTCATAGATGCAATTCTGAAAATGTTATTGGCTCTGATCGGGGACTCTTCATTCCATATTGCATTCCCAAACGTGTAGGTAATGCTTTCTCCTTCATTATTTACAGCAATGGCAACAAAGCCAGGCAGTTCACTCGCCTTTACTAAGGAATCCATTTGACTGACCACTAATTCCTCTGATGGAAATCGGTTTGCCTCATGCGGATTAGACTGACATGCGGATACTAAAAAAAGTATCCACAGGCAGCGGATTATATTATTGACATTCATATGAAATTAGAAAGGATTTAAACACCTGTAAAGTTGATTATTGATCAGCTCAGTACTGAATAAGCTTAATTAATGCAATACACAAATTGATAATATCCATCTGAATTTCAAAATTGCAGATCAACCTTAGAGCAAGCCTGATTCATATGCGCAAATCATTCGACATGGTCATTTAGCCTGTAGTGTCAGGTAGATTCGTTTCAATCAGTTGTAATTAAACTTCAATTTTGTTGAAAACATTGGCTGTTATCTGGCTGCTTCAATGCACTTCATTCAGACAAACTTTCGTATCTGGAAATTTTTGGGTTTTCCACAACGTATTTAATTACTATTGAATCGCCCGTTTCTGTCTTCGATGAAGAAAGGTTTTTTTCATCATATGTGCCCGTATAAGTATTATTTTCAGCTTCGAACAGATACGTGTATTTATTAGTGAAAATACCATGTCCTCTATGAATTCGCTGTGTTTTTATAACGATTGCTTTGCTTTTCGAAGTTTTCTAATAGTAAGCAGGAGTTGATCCTTGAAGAATAGATATCCAACTGATGCAATAGAAATCGAGGAAAAACAGATTATTAAAATCAATTTTTTAATGCCATATGATGTTTTCGAAATTTTATTGTAACCAGATTTCGTAGGCATAGACCTTTTTGAATTTTAAACTAATCGTTTTGTCTGATATTTAAATGAGCATCTTGCTGTTGTTGTCCTAAACGAAACACCCCCAACCCCCCTAAAAGGGGGACGTATTGTGTGTCACTTTCCGATACATAATTTACAGAACCCAGGATTTTCAAAATAGTCTACTCATCATCTTCTTCGTTATAGTATCCTTCAGCAGGAATAAGGCTTACTAAAAAACAACTGCCGAAAAACACCCATAAATCAATAATGGCGAATAGCAACCCGTACGGTATATTTGTCTGAATCCTAATAAACATTTTCTAAGTTGTGATCTTTCATTTCTAAATAGTCATCAATACAGAAACTAAAGTACGTTTTGCTTAGTAAAACCTTGCAACGCAACATAAAGGACTCATTTTTTACGAAATTTTTCAAAAAATTGCTTAATCCTGCTAAAGGGTGAGAGAGTCTGGTACCAGAGAAAATATCCGAGTATTCCGAAAAAAATCATATAAACTCCTCCGTATGCGGTGTAATCTTTCGTATACCAATTCCGACCTTGAACATACAATTGGTTGACTTCAAACAATATTCCTAAGGCAACCAGAAAAGTTGAGAAAATGAAGCAGAAATATGTAAAAGATTTGTCCATTATATAGACTTATTTCCCAATACAGAAACTAAAGTAGTTATTCCCAAACAAATGGTCAATGTGTGACTCGTTTTGTGAGTTTAATTATGGTATCGAATATCGAGCGAACATAAATGTTTTCGAAGGGATGCTAAAGATTGCTGAACAATTAAAAAATGGCTTTAATTTTCAACGAAGGATGTTTTTTGTCAAATTCTTGGCTAGCACCTGTCCCGCTGGACTTGCTCAATCACGCTGGAAGAGTTACTTTTGTGGGACATTTATAATAACAAATAAAAAATAATTGACGGGAAGATAGTATGAAATTTTTAGGTGGGTTTATTACTGGAGTAATCGTGACATTTTTAGGATTATTCCTATTATTCAAGTCATCTCAATCTGATGTAAACACTCTTAGTCCTGAAGATTCTATACCAGGACTTTTAATGTTTCCTGAAAAAGGAGAATGCTTAACTAAATCGGAACTCAAAATTTTTCAAACCATAAAGCCTAATATGGCTTTGGCAGAATTTGGTGAATTTCCAAACACGACACTTGTTTTACTGGTGAACTATAATGGAAAATCCTATTATGATAGTGAAAAAATTCAAGTTCCTCCGGAGATGTGTGCAAGGCAAATAGGCACATATCAATATGAAACCAAAATGGAAATACATAAAACTGTTCCAGTTGTTTCAATTGAATGAATTAGTTAAATATTGATAATGAGCTACAGAAAGGATCGTGACTCGGCGCTGTATGAGCCTGTAGTGAGGCTTTAGCATCAACTACAGGGGAGTTTCGGCGAGTCACTAGATTTTTTGCTTACTTTTTGATCAATGCAAAAAGTGAGGCCCAGCGGCGAGCGTCTCTATTTCCCAATACAAAACTTTGAAAAAATATTCGCCAGCAGATCATCGGTCGTAATCTCGCCGGTGATCTCACCTAGGTAGTGCAGCGACTGACGAATGTCCATCGCCAGGAAGTCGCCGGTGATGTTATTGTCCAGTCCGTTCAATACGTCCTGCAGCGCCTGCTTCGTTTTGAACAGGTTATCATAGTGCCGTACATTGGTCACAATCGTGTCGCCTGTTTTGAAATCCTCCAGGTGCACAACCTCCAGGATCCGGTCCTTCAGACCTTCCAGGTTTTCCTTTGTTCCCGCCGAGATCACGATGCTGCCCGGTATTTTTTCCAATGCAGTCCGCATTTCAGGTTTCGCAGAATCACCCTTATTTCCGATCAGTAAAAAGGGGATGCCCAGGTTCTCCAGCTTATTCAATGCACGGTGTAATTCAACTACTGTATCATCTTCTAAGTCAATGAGATATAGAATGAGTGAGGCTTTTTTCATCTGCTCTTCAGTACGCGCCACACCGATCTTCTCAATCGTATCCTCGGTATCACGCAATCCGGCTGTATCAATAAACCGGAATACCACACCGCCGATATTCAGCTCATCCTCAATGAAATCGCGCGTTGTTCCCGGAATGTTGGAGACAATCGCTTTCTCCTCGTTCAGCAGGGCATTTAACAATGTTGATTTTCCCGCATTCGGCTTACCGGCAATCACGGTGGGGATACCATTCTTGATCACATTGCCCAGTGCAAAACTGTCGATCAGCGGATTGATGGCCGACAGCAGCTGGTTGATCAGTTTCTTCAGGTCATCGCGATCGGCAAACTCCACATCTTCCTCACCGAAGTCAAGCTCCAGTTCGATCATCGATGCAAAATGGATCAGCTCCTCGCGCAGTGCTTTGATTTGATCCGAGAACCCGCCGCGCATCTGGTTCATCGCCGCCCGGTGGGATGCCTCGCTGTCGGCATTGATCAGGTCCGCCACTGCTTCCGCCTGGGCAAGGTCGAACTGTCCGTTCAGAAAAGCCCGCTGGGTGAATTCACCCGCCTTTGCCAGCCGGGCGCCCTGCTTCAGCAAGAGCTGAATGATTTGGCGAACGATATAGGGAGAGCCGTGGCATGATATTTCTACTACATTTTCCCGTGTGAAGGAACGGGGCGCAATAAAAAGCGATACCAGCACCTCATCAACGATCTTGCTCCCATCACGCAGCGTTCCGAAATGGATAGTGTGGGACTCCTGTTTGGTAAGATCCTTTCCATGAAAAACGTGGTTTGTCAGCTCAATGGCTTCCGGCCCTGATAATCGTATCACTGCAATGGCACCTATACCCGGTGAAGTCGATAATGCCACAATGGTATCCTGATTCATCCGGCAAAGTTAGCTTGAAACAGGTCAATCCACAATTATTGCGTTTGATATGCATAAACCGATAAAAATGATTCAAATGGAAGCACGAGCAATTTTAAATTCTGGATTTTATCGTACATTACTTTCCATGAAAAAATGCGTACTTATTTCACTCGCGATTTTAACGTGTATGGCGTGTGACCCGATCATTTATGCCCCCAGTTCTCAGCACGTTCCTGTTCTTAAAGGTAAAGGTGACATGGAAATCGAAGCTTCCTATGCCGACACCGGGTTTACCCAGGGCGCGGCGGTTGCAGCTGCAGGAGGCGTGGGTGAGCAGGATGGAATAGGTGCCTCATTGAATATTCTGCGGGGTATCGAAAACGATACGGAACAGAGAAGTGCATTAAACTTTTTCGAGGCTTACTATATCCGTCATGGTTTGGTTGGTGAAAACCCCAAATTCGTATGGGCCATTGCCCCGGGGATAGGTTATGCTGGAACAAGGGCGGAGGATGATCAATTAATCGAATTCAAAGCGTCTTTCATCAGACCCTTCGTGCAACCAAGCATTGGGTTTGCCAGTAGAAATTTCGAGGCAATCCTGTCGGCCCGTCTTGGCTATGTTGGTTATCTGAGTGCTAAATCAGAACCCCTGAGCCAGGATTTTATGGAGCTTTTCAAAGAAAATGGGAATCAGGTTATTTTTGAACCTGCACTTACATTGCGCGCAGGCGGAGAGTTTGTGAAGGTACATACACAACTGGTTCTTTCAACGTTCAATTTTGATTATGAGGATGTTTCACAGCTGTTCTTCTATGATAATGCATCTTTTTCACTCGGTTTGCAGTTTTACATTGCTAAGTCCAGGGAATGATTGCCCATCTCTTGAGTTTAAAATCATCAAAACTTCGAAGGATAATTTGATTTTTTATCTGCCCTGCTCATATTGTAGCCCGGAAATAAATCAAATCAAAATAACGAACTAGAACCATGAATAGAAAATTACGAATGGGTATGGTTGGCGGAGGGTCCGATGCCTTTATCGGAGCCATTCACCGGCTAGCGGCCTTTATGGATAACCAGATAGAATTGGTTTGCGGATGTTTTAGTGTGCACCCTGAAGTATCACAGGCATCAGGGAAGCTTTATTATCTTCCTGCTGATCGTGTTTATGACACATACCAGGAGATGTTTGAAAAGGAAGCTAAACTGCCTGAAGGTGACCGCATGGATTTTGTCACCATCGTAACACCCAACTTTGCCCATTACGATCCTGCGGTCATGGCACTGGATCATGGTTTTCATGTGGTTATTGACAAGCCCATCACGCTTACGCTGGAACAAGCTGTAAGTTTGAAGGAGAAACTGGATGAGACTGGTCTGCTGCTGGCACTCACACACGTCTATGCCGGTTATCCAGCCGTGAAAGAAGCAAAGGAGCGTTTCCGCAGAGGAGATTTTGGTGAAATCAGAAAGGTGATTGTTGAATATCCGCAGGGATGGCTTTCGGCCAAACTGGAGGATACCGGCAACAAGCAGGCATCCTGGCGTACCGATCCCAAGAGATCAGGAAAAGCTGGGTGCATGGGGGATATCGGAACACATGCGCATCACCTGGCTGAATACATTACCGGATTAAAAACTACCCAGATCAGTGCAGATCTCACTGCCTTCATACCAGGACGTCAGCTCGATGACGACGGTACGGCCATGCTGCGTTTCAACAATGGAGCCAAGGGCGTACTCATTGCGTCCCAGATCGCAGCCGGAGAAGAAAATGCCGTGAAGATTCGCGTGTATGGAGAAAAGGGCGGAATTGAATGGGCACAGCAGGAACCCAATACACTTTGGGTGAAGTGGACCGATAAGCCTACCGAAATGGTGCGCACTGGCCTTGGCTATATGAGTGACATTGCAAAACACAATACACGCACGCCAGGCGGACATCCGGAAGGATACCTCGAGGCGTTTGCCAATATTTATCGCAACTTCTCACTTACCCTTCGTGCACGCATGAATGGTGAAGAACCCCAGCCCGAATGGCTCGATTTTCCGGATGTGGAAGATGGTATCCGCGGTATGCAATTCATCGACAAGGTAGTGGAAGCCGGGTATGATGACAGTAAGAAGTGGGTGGACTTTTAGTAGTACGTAGTCAGCGCCGTTGGCGTCCGCCTTTTGCGGATAGTCAGTAGTCAGTAGTCAGTAGTCAGTAGTCAGTAGTCAGTAGTCAGTAGTGGCACTATTACGTTTATTACTGCCTCCCGGTTTACTTTCCGGGGCTATGGCGCAGGTAGGAACTCCGTGGAATCGCGGAGTCGGGCCGGGTGCGTGCCGGGAGGCAGGGATCTCCTCATGGAGGTAGGCCGTCCTGTGCCAAAGGCATCCCTTCGGGGTAGGGACGGCATATGGATAACGTCCCCCCTTGAGGGGGGATTAAGGGGGGTGTTCCTGTATCCTGTATCCTGTATCCTGTATCCTGTATCCTGTATCCTGTATCCTGTATCCTGTATCCTGTATCCCGTATCCCGTATCCTGTATCCCGTATCCCGTATCCTGTATCCTGTATCCCGTATCCTGTATCCTGTATCCCGTATCCTGTATCCTGTATCCTGTATCCTGTATCCCCTAAACGCTCGCCTCTGCACCCAACTGCATATTCCTTTTTCGCTGATATAAATGATAAACAAAGGCCATGGCAAAGAATAATCCGGCGACAGATGCCATGCCACCGGCAATGCTGCCGTCGAAGGCAGCGCCCAGGTAATAACCGCCTATGGAAATGAGTATGGCGATGACCACCGTGATCATCATCATGCGGTCCAGGCGATCGGTGAGCAGGTAGGCCGTGGCAGGAGGGGCGATCAGGAATGCTACTACCAGGATAGCACCAACTGTCTCGAATGATGCGACCGTAGTGAGCGAAACAGCCCCCATCAGCAGGTAATGCCATAGGCCGGTTGAAATTCCGATTGCGGCCGCGTACGCAGGATCGAATGTCGTGATATATAATTCCTTGTACCCGATCGTGATGAAGGCAATGACCAGTACGAGTATACCTCCGCTGATGTACATCGCACGAGGTCCCATGATCAAACCGTCGGGAAGGATCCACAAATCAATCGGGACGTAGGCAATTTCTCCGTACAGCACACATTCCTGATCGAGGTCGACCTTGCCCGCGAGTGCGGAAATCAGGATCACACCGATGGCGAACATGACCGTGAAGGTCACCCCGATGGATGCATCCGTCTGTAGTTTCCCCTTTTTATGGAAGAATTCGATTAGAAATGTGGTGAGTATTCCAATTGAACCGGCGCCGATGAGCATGGGGAGTGATTCGCGGGAACCCGTTATCAGAAACGCGATCACAATGCCGGGCAGGACGGCATGGGAAATGGCATCGCCAATCATGGCCATTTTTCGCAGGATAAGAAAACATCCCAACAGGCCGCACGAAATGGCCACGAGAGATCCGGTGAATATGATTTGTAGTGCCTGCATATCAATAGGGGATTTCTGATTGGTGAGGATCTACCTTTGGATAATCAAGCAATTTCTCAAGTCTCGCTTCAAGCTCCGGCGTAAGAATATGCTCGATGGTATCTGCATCATCATGCACATGATCGGGGGCAATCCGCAGGTATTGAGTTAGGTACAATTCCCAGAGACGATGCAGTTTTACAGTTCTCTTTCCTTTATTCATCCCATCTGTGGTGAATGCATAACCAGATGGTGATCGTACAATAAATCCGTCCCTGGAAAGTCGTTTGAGTCCGCTAAGCAGCTCTTCCTTTTCAAAAGACCGCAGGGCAAGCAGGTCCTCCAGTGAGCGGGACTCTTCGAAATTGCCGTCGCGTTCACCCAGGTTATAGAATGTCTTCAGAATATTCTCGTCTGTCATTGAGTGCCGGATCCTGCGGCTGACAAGCAGTCGGTGAAGTATTCCTTTACCAGGTGCGAAGAAGAACGAGAAAAATGCTATGGCCGAAACGACCACAACAATCCAGGGGCCCGTTGGCATGGATGGAGCAGTATAGCTGATAAAGGCACCAGCGAAGCCGCTTACTGCTCCGAAAATGGCAGCCAGGATGACCATTACATGGACATTCTCAGTCCAGAATCGTGCAGCTGCCGCGGGTGTGATCAGCATGGCAGCCATGAGAACGACTCCTACGGCCTGAATTCCAATCACAACTGCCAGAACGGTGAGTGTGGTGAGCACCAATTCAATCGCACGGATGGGAATCCCGATTGTCGCTGCAAAATCTGCATCAAAGGCTAAAATGGTGAGCTCCTTGAAAAGAAAGAAAACAGTTATAAGGAGCAGGAATGCAGTAATGGAAAAGACGATCAGATCCTGACCAATCAGGGAGGCCGCCTGTCCGAACAGGAACGCATCCAGTCCCGATTGCGCCGCATTACCGCTTTTCTGGATAATGGTTAAAAGAAAAATTCCGATACCAAAGAAAACAGAGAGAGTAAGGCCGATTGCGGTATCTTCTTTTATTTTACTGTTGGCACGGACGTAATCAATGATCACAAGCGACAGCCACCCGGTCGCAAAGGCCCCGGGAATGAGTATCAGGGGATTTTTTTCACCCCAAACCAAAAACGAGAGACAAACTCCGGGCAGTACCGAATGGGCGACAGCATCACCTACAAGTGCTTTTTTCTTGAGAAAGGTGAAGGTGCCTACCACCGCCGATGTTGCCGTAAGCAATATGGCGCCGATGACGACATACCGTACGTTCGGGTCGGAAAAGGTGAAGAATGACAAAATATCCTTATCCATGGCTACGGGTTTTCTCTGTGTGGAAAACGTTTCTTTTGCATCAGGTCACCTACATCTGAGAGCAGGGTAAGTTTACCGCCATAGGTTTCCTGGAGAAGTTCCTGTGTGAACGTATCTTTTGTCGGACCATACGCGGTGAGCCGCATATTCAAAAGTATCACCCAGTCGAAGTAAGTCGTTACCGACTGCAGATCATGATGAACCACGATAATGGTCTTGCCTTGCTGCGTCATTTCACGAAGAAGGGTAATGATCGTTTTTTCCGTGGCAGCATCCACTCCAGCGAACGGTTCATCCATCAGGTAGATATCGGCCTGCTGTGCCAGGGCCCTGGCGAGAAATACACGCTGCTGCTGTCCGCCGGATAACTGGGAGATCTGCCTTCCTGCGTAAGCCTCCATTCCAACCTGCCTGAGTGCGTCCATGGCTGCCATCATATCGGCCTTTCGGGGCCGTTTGAATAACCCTAGTTTTCCGTAGCGCCCCATCAGCACCACATCTTTCACCGATGCGGGGAAGTCCCAATCCACCGATTCGCGCTGTGGAACATAGCTTACCCGTTGCCGGATCTCTTCCAGCGGCTGATCAAACAGGCGGATAAACCCGCTCGTATTGGGGAGAAGGCCCATTACTGCTTTGATAAGGGTCGATTTGCCCGCTCCGTTGGGACCTACAATACCAACCAGTTTACCCTCGGGGATTTTCAGATCGATATCCCAAAGGACCGGTTTGCGGTCGTATGCCACGGTAAGATCATGTACTTCGAGCGCTATATTTTTGTTTTTCATAGGAGTGAATCAACAATTGTGTTAACATTCGACTGCACCATTCCCACATATGTGCCTTCTGGAGTTCCCTCGGCACCCATTGCGTCGGAAAACAGGTTGCCGCCGATTCTGACATCAAAACCGCGTTCACGACAACCGGCTACTACAGCATCGATACTGCGCTTCGGAACGGAGGTTTCGACAAAAACTGCCTTTACACGGTTTTCTACAATATAATTTACCAGGTCTGATACATCTTTTAAACCGAATTCCGAAAGGGTAGATAATCCCTGCAGTCCGCGTACAGTGAAACCATAGGCGTCACCAAAATACCCGAAGGCATCGTGGGCGGTAACAAGGATCCGGGAAGAGGGGGGGAGTTCTTCAATGCGCATTCGTACCCATTGATCCAGTTGAGTGAGCTCATTGAAATAAGCATCAGCATTTTGCTTGAAGTACATTGACTTATCTGGTTGAATATCAGATAGTATAATTTCAATAGAGCGTATCGCATCCCGCCAAAGCAGTACGTTAAACCAGAGATGCGGATCATAGGTGCCTGCAAAACCTGCAGCTTCGCGCAGCCGTTCTTCATCCAGGCTTTCGCCAATGGCAATGACCCGTTTCTGGCGCGACAACTTTTCGAGGACTTCACCCATTTTACCTTCAAGATGAACCCCGTTATAAAAGATGATGTCTGCCTCAATTAACTTTTTCAGATCCCCCTGGGTGGCTTTGTAGAGGTGCGGGTCAACTCCCGGTCCCATCAGTGATTCCACACGAACGGAGTCGCCGCCTATGTTGGTTACCGCATCGGCAATCATGCCGGTGGTGGTAACGATGTACAGCTGACCGTCACTGATAACCTGGTCCTGCACCCGTCCGCATCCTGCGAATACAACGATTAGCAGTAGATATGACAGGAATGATTTCATATTCGCACCCTTTGAACCCACAGGTTTCCGGCTACCTGTTGTGAAATGAATATTGTATTGGTGTCGTTCACCCGAATCTCCAGGGAATTGTCGTAGGCCACCTGATCCACAATACGTATGAATGAACCGATAGAGATGCCTGTTTTATCGAGATATTGCAGAAAGGCACTTGATGTATCCCTTACAGCGGTAACCTTACCTGCCTCGCCCGGCCTGAGCTCCAGCAACTGGACCTGCTGTACGTCGGCTATTTCACCGTCTTCGGTGGGAATGGGGTCCCCATGGGGGTCAAATCTCGGGCTCCCCAAATATTCATCCAGGCGTTTTATGAGGAGCTGGGACTGGATGTGTTCCAGTTGTTCAGCCACTTCATGCACCTCGTCCCAGTTGAAACGCAGCTTCTCCACCAGGAAAGTTTCCCAAAGCCGGTGCTTACGGATGATACGTAGCGCCAGCGTGGTTCCCGATTCGGTGATCATTACCCCATAGTACTTTTTATAGCTGATCAGTTTTTTAGAGGCAAGACGCTTTAACATGTCTGTTACAGACGCGGCCCTTGTGTTCATGGCTTCGGCGATGGCATTGGTCGATACCGGTTTGCCCGTCTCAGAGTAAAGATGGTAGATCGACTTCAGGTAGTTTTCCTCGGCGAGGCTTAATTCGATTAACGACATATTCAAATATAGATATTTAGACGAATCTAAAAAATATTTAAGATGTATAAAAATTGATGAATTATACCATTTGTATCCCAATTTAAGCTTAACTCAAGTAAAGTTAAAGTCATTAATAGCTGTATTTCAGCTGTTTAGTAAATTATCTACAAGCGCCCTGAAATCCAGGGCTTCATGCTCCCAATGAACTTCGGCCCCGGGTTTATCCATATAGAATCGGGAATCTGCCAGTTCTTTAATCAGCTGTTCAGGATCCGATTTATAGACGACAGACGCCCGATAGGTATCGCAGAATGACTTCCATATGCTACTGTACTTAATAAAAACAATGGGGATTTCGTGCGCCAGGTATTCATAAAGCTTAGAGGGCATTTTATCGTAAACCCAGGATTCGTAACTGATGACGGCAGCATCAGCTTTCACGAGTGTTCTCAGGATCTGATCGTAGGGTAATGGTGCTTCGCTGATATTTGCTTCGATCCAAGGATATTTTGTGATCCTGTTCCTTAGCTTATTGAGAAACGAGGTGTCAAAACTATTTCCGCAAATCAGCAATCGAGCCGAGGGATCGATCTTCCTGACTTGTTCAACCATTTCAATACATTCTGATATACCGGTATGGTTTGCAAGTGTACCAGTAAAAACAAATGTGAGTGGATTACGGGCAGTTCCTGGAAAAGTTGCGGATTCAGGCATAATGGCCTTGTTTTCCAGTATTGTCGCCTTGTTCCGTGTGAAAGCCAGTTGATCTGCATAACATCGCTCGGCAAGAATGTAATGATCGATGAATTTAACAGAACCTGTTTCCTTGCGACGGGTTAACCTGGCCAGGGGCCGACTGAAGAAATGTTTCCGGTGAAGGATATTTTGATAATAATTCTCGCGGACATCATAAATGATCCTGAGATCTTTATTTTTCAGTCTTTTGGCCATACCCAGTAATTCATGGGTGTTGATGATCAGCAGATCTGGCTCAAGACGCCTAATTAATTTCTCGATTTTAGTGGTTATCAATAACCGTTTAAGGCTTTTTCTTGGGAAGGGCTCAAGGGGGATGAAGTTGATTTCCGGGTCAATTATAGGCGCTTTGCCCGGGAACCCTATTATATTTACGTCATATTTGCCGGAAGGCACAAGCGATTTTGCCAGCTTAAGATATGTGCGCGGGTCATCGACCGGTTTCAGCACCGAAGCAAAAACAATTCGCTTACGTTTCATATTACAGTATAAAGATAAACCTACGTTGTTAATGGACAATAAAAAAGAAATCATTGAGAAGGCATGGGCAGACCGTGCATTACTAAAAGAAAAGGATGTACAGGAGCTTATCAGGTCGGTAATTGAGGACCTGGATAAGGGTGATTTGCGTGTAGCAACCCCAGGAGCTGAGGAATGGACCGTGAATGAATGGATAAAGAAAGCCGTAATCCTTTATTTTCCAATCCAGCAAATGCAGACGGTAGAGGTTGGTCCGTTTGAATTTCACGATAAAATACCCCTCAAACGAAATTATCAGCAGCTTGGCGTACGAGTTGTCCCGCATGCGGTAGCCCGGTATGGGGCTTATATTAGTCCGGGAGTCGTCCTCATGCCATCCTATGTAAACATTGGCGCCTATGTCGATGAGGGTACAATGGTGGATACCTGGGCCACAGTAGGAAGCTGCGCGCAAATCGGAAAGCATGTACATCTCAGTGGTGGCGTTGGTATAGGTGGGGTACTGGAACCAGTTCAGGCGGCGCCTGTAATCGTGGAAGACAACGCATTCATCGGATCGCGTTGCATTATCGTCGAAGGGGTTAGAATTGGGAAAGAGGCCGTCCTGGGTGCAAATGTGACGCTTACGGGCAGTTCTAAGATCATCGATGTAACCGGGAGTGAGCCCGTTACGTATCAGGGGTATGTGCCACCCCGTTCTGTTGTAATCCCAGGAAGTTATACGAAGAAGTTTCCCGCGGGAGATTACCAGGTGCCATGTGCCTTGATCATTGGACAACGGAAGGAGAGTACCGACAAGAAAACCTCTTTGAATGAGGCATTGAGAGAAAATAATGTAGCGGTTTAGCCGTTTGGCATATTAGTTGTTCATCTTACCACAGATGAAAAGTTTTATAATTCAGATATCGGCCACATTGTGTGCGGTAATTTTGTTTACCGCCGCATCTCCCCGCGTTTATCAACCGGTGGATCATGACAGTTTTGGTCCGGGTGAAGAGCTTCAATATCGTGTTTCCTTTGGAATAATCGGTATTGGTGATGCCAGGATGGTCATCGACAGGGAGGTTCGTAGTGTCAATGACCGGCCCGTGTACAAGGTGGATGTCTATGGTAAAACGACTGGAATGGTTGACTGGGTAGCACGTGTGGATGATCATTGGGGTTCCTATGTGGATACCAGCGCATTGGTTCCCCACATCAGCTACCGGAATATCCAGGAAGGAAATTATCGGAAAAATGAGATCACCCGGTTTTATCATGACCGGGGTGTTATTGAAACCCGTACACTGGATCAGAAAACAGGAAAATATAAAGAACCTAAAGTCTTTCATAATCAGCGCCGGGAGATCAGGGATATGCTGGCTGGCTACCTCTACCTGAGGACCGTGGATTTCTCAGGTATGAAAAAGGGTGATTCGTTTGAAATCAGCGGATTCCTGGAGGATACCTTCTATGATATGAAAATGGTATATGGCGGAGTTGAAAGGATTAAGACCAAAGCGGGGAAATTCAGGGCCATTAAACTGGTACCTGTTATGCCTGAAGGTGGTGTGTTCGACGGTGAGAAATCTGTGACATTATGGATTTCAGCTGATGAAAACAAAGTTCCGCTAAAGATTGAAGCAAAAATGTTCGTGGGTAATACAACCCTTGAATTAAGCGGATTCAACAATTTGAGACATCCGGTTTCAGGATTGTAATTTTCCTGATGTAAGAATTTAACCATATCTACCTAACTGCTTTCATTTCAATTTTGTATAATAGCACATGCTTTTAATTGTATTGGCCATATTAAGTCTTCCGTTGCCGGGTAAGGAAACCATTACGTTTCCGTCATCAGACGGTGTGACCATTACAGCAGACCTGTATGCTCCACATTCCAAAGATGCCCCGATGATCATCCTGTTTCATCAGGCAGGCTGGAGCAGGGGTGAGTATAATGAAATTGCTCCAAAGCTGAATGAAATGGGGTATAACTGCCTGGCAGTGGATTTAAGGGCCGGGGGTAGCATCAATGGCGTGATCAATCAGACCCATGAATCCGCTAAAGGTCTTTATAAAGAAACGCGGTATATCGACGGACTTCAGGATATTGAAACCTCGATTCAGTATGCCAGAAAAAATCTGAGTACCGGGAAATTGATCATCTGGGGCAGCTCGTTCAGCGCAGCCCTCGTTTTAAAGGTAACGGGTGATCATCCGGAATGGGTTGATGCTGCGGTTGCGTTTTCACCGGGAGAATATTTTACATCGCAGGGGCAATCACGCGATTATATTTCCAGTAGCGCTGCAAACATTACTAAACCCGTTTTCATCACTTCTGCCCATAATGAAAAGAGCAATTGGTGGGGAATTTATGTGGCAATATCGGATATGGACAAAAGCTATTTCTGGCCCAATACGACAGGAAATCACGGTTCGCGTGCACTTTGGTCGAAGTTTCCGGATTCGGCGGATTACTGGGAAAAGGTGAAATCTTTTCTGGAATCGGTAAAATAATCAGTTTTTGATCTATAAATTTGCAGGAAGTGGCCTTTTCCTGCCACTTTTTTTGTTATCGAGCGTAGTATACTTATGAGACAATTTGTTTTTATTTTTTTAACCTGGGCCTTATGCCTTACGGGATGTTCCAATGATCAGTCAGAAATAGGAGACCGTATGTTTCGTAAAGGCAATTATGAACAGGCCATTGCTGCATATACAGAATACCTTCGATTGAATCCGAGTGATATTAAAACTATATATAACCGGGGCAGGGCATACCAGGAACTGGGTAAGAATGAAAAAGCACTGGAGGATTTTCAGCGGGTGATTAAGGAAGACCCGCTCAATGTGAATGCGCTGCTGAGTGTATCCAATGATTATTTTAACCGCCTGCGCGACTACGAGAACGCCATTTTCTATGCGGATAAGGTCCTGAAAGCTAATCCGAATGCCATTGCATTTACTGTGAAAGGCAAATCTTATCAAAAAATGGGTAAGCTCACCGAGGCAATGGCAGCCTACAATGACGCATTGAGCACCAACGATTCCTATGCTGACGCATACCTTTCCAGGGGAAGCTTGTTCATTTACCTCAACCAGTACAACAAAGCGTGTTCAGATTTTCAAAGAGCCAAGGCGCTTGATCAGGAAGTCTCCCAATACATCGAGAAATATTGCAAATAATCCGCCTAATGCGGTGAGGATTATAATTTAGGACATTTGGATGTTGATATATTTAAGGTTAATGGCTAACTTCCAGTCTCTTAACCTTCATCAACCATTTATGGTAAACATTCTAAACCCTAAATTATGCTCGATGATTTAATCAAAAGCCTGGATGGCGATGTAGGTAAACAACTCACAAATCTGGGTATCCCATCAGACAAGACTTCAGATGTTCTGTCGATGGCGACTTCCGCACTCACAGATCAATTCCAGCAAAATGCCAAAAGCGGTGACATGTCTGGCATGTTAAATCTGTTTAATGGCAACCAGGCCATTGGAAGCAGTTCACTGGTCGATGGTATGGTTGGAAATTTTGCAAGCCAGATAGCCTCAAAGCTTGGCATCTCGCCTGAAATTGCCAAAAGTGCTGCTGCCATGCTCATTCCCATGTTATTGTCGAAACTTGACTCAAGTACCCCGTCGTCGGGGCTAACTGAAGATCATCTATCGCAAATTCTGGGGGGCGAACAGAGTATGGGAGGTATAACGGACGCCCTGAAGGGATTATTTAACTGAGAAACTAAATCAAACAATTATAATAATTACATACTATGGCTAAAATTTCGGATATCGAAGGAATAGGCCCTGCATTGGAGAAGAAGCTCGCAAAGGCAGGCATTAAATCAGTAAATGGACTTTTGAAGACATGCTGTGACAAAAAGGGACGTAAGGCAGTGGCTGAAACTACTGGCATTGATGAGTCTAAACTCCTCAAGTTTGCCAACATGGCCGACTTATATCGTGTGAAAGGGGTAGGAAGCGAATACTCAGAATTATTGGAAGCAGCAGGTGTGGATACCGTAAAGGAATTGAGAACACGCAAGCCTGAGAATCTGCACGCTAAAATGGTTGAAGTGAACGCTAAGAAGAAACTGGTGCGTCAGCTTCCTTCATTGTCCAAGGTTCAGGCGTTCGTTGAACATGCGAAAACGCTTGACCCTGTAATCACTCACTAATTAATTTTAGTACAAAAGGCTGAAGCACCTCTCACCAAAGGGAGGTGCTTCTTCTTTTTCTGCGTGGTTTCACTCCAAGCGCCCCCATCAGTCCCCTTGAGATTTCCCGCATGAGGGTGTTGCCCAATTGACGAACCATTGTATTCTTCGACAACTGTTCCACCAGTGATTCATCATTGGAAGATTCTGACTTTTTGGTAGTTTTTTTCGTCTCGGGTTCCGGAGCAGCTGCAGCCTCGATTTTCTCATTTAACAATTCATAGGCACTTCTGCGATCGATCTCCTCATTGTACTCATCAAGTATCTCCGATTTTGAAATAATCTTTTTTAGCTCATCATCTGTAAGTATACCCATGCGTGATCTTGGGGCCGACATCAATACTGCCGCCAACGGGGTGGGTATACCTTTTTCATTCAGCACGGTAACAAGTGCTTCACCAATACCCAATGTGGTAAGCAGTTCATCGATGTCATAATACTCGGAAGGAGGAAAATTTTCTGCCACAAGTTTGATCTTCTTACGATCGCGTGCGGTGAACGCCCGTAAGGCATGCTGTACGCGGAAGCCAAGCTGACTCAATATGTTTTCAGGTATGTCATCCGGCACCTGGGTACAGAAATAGATACCCACACCTTTGGAACGAATGAGTTTAATGATCGAGTCGAGCTGATCCAACAGTGCGTCTGAAGCCTCCTTGAAAAGAAGGTGAGCCTCATCAATGAACATGATCAGCCTGGGTTCATCTGAATCACCCTGTTCAGGGAACGTCGAGTAAATCTCAGCCAGCAGGCAGAGCATGAAGGTTGAAAACAGCTTTGGACGATCCTGAATATCCACAAGACGTAATACACTGATCATTCCTCTTCCGTCCTTGTCGGTGCGTAGCAGATCGGCCGGATCGAACGACCGTTCACCAAAGAAACGTTCTGCTCCCTGCTGTTCTAGCTCGATGATCTTCCGGGTGATCGTTCCAACCGAAGCCGTAGATATTCTTCCGTATTCTTTTTCAACGCTTTCCTTTCCTTCATCGGTCACATATTGAAGAATCTTTTTCAAATCCTTCAGATCCAGCAGGGGCAATTTATTGTCATCACAATATTTGAATACAAGGGCCATAATACCCGACTGTGTATCATTGAGTTCAAGCATCTTGCTGAGCAACACGGGCCCGAATTCAGAAACAGTTGCACGGAGCCGCACACCGGCTTCATCCGACAGTGTGAGGGGCTCTATCGGGAATCCCTGCTGCACATATTCTATACCGATATGCGCCATTCGCTCGTCAATCTTGGGGTGAGGGGAGCCCGGTGCAGCAAGCCCGCTAAGGTCTCCCTTAATGTCCATGAGTAAGACAGGTACGCCCTGTTCAGAGAGCGCTTCGGCCATTACCTGCAGACTTTTGGTCTTTCCGGTACCGGTAGCGCCAGCAATCAGGCCATGGCGGTTCATGGTTTTAAGAGGGGCCTTTATTAAAGCCTTATCAAGGGGAGCACCATCGATCATCGCGGTTCCCAGGACAATTTCTCTTCCTTTATTGGTATGCGCCTTTTCGATGATGGAGCGAAAGTCTTCCTTACTCATATGTTAATGTTATTTTTTGAACTGCGATGCGACGATTAATTCCTTTGTTTTATGGCTCCAGTCATAAAATCCGCTGCCACTTTTAACGCCTTTATGTCCGGCAGTAACCATATTCACCAATAATGGACATGGCGCATATTTAGGATTGCCAAGCCCGTCGTGGAGCACATGGAGGATTGATAGACAAACATCAAGGCCGATGAAATCTGCCAGCTGCAACGGGCCCATCGGGTGTGCCATACCAAGTTTCATGACCGTATCGATCTCTTCCACGCCAGCCACACCTTCAAACAGACTGTATATTGCCTCGTTGATCATTGGCATCAGAATACGATTTGCAACAAATCCGGGATAGTCATTCACTTCAACCGGAACCTTGCCCAGTTTTTCAGAAAGGTCCATTATCGTATTTGTGGTGGCATCCGTGGTATTGTAGCCACGTATAACCTCAACTAACTTCATCACTGGAACAGGGTTCATGAAATGCATTCCGATCACCTTATCCGGACGATTGGTTACAGCAGCAATTTTCGTAATGGAAATCGAGCTGGTATTGGTGGCAAGAATCGTATGGTCAGAACAAAATTTATCCAGATCACGGAATATATTTAATTTGAGTTCAACATTTTCGGTAGCAGCCTCAACCACCAGATCCGCTTTTGCAACACCTTTTTCCAACGCTGTTTCAGTTGAAATTCGTAACAGTGTTTCCTGTTTCTGGCTTTCATTGATCAGTTCCTTATTTACCTGTCGATCAAGGTTCCTGGAAATGGTTGCAAGTCCGCGTTCCAGAGATTCAGCGGATATGTCGATAAGCGTTACCTGAAAACCATTTTGAGCAAAGACATGTGCAATTCCATTTCCCATGGTTCCGGATCCAATTACCGCAATATTTTTCATCATGTGTAGTGTTTTTGATTGGATTCAAATATAGGAAGAAATGAACAGGACGGAATAATCAATTCAACAGTTCATATTTTGCTCCCTCAATATAAATTTAATTTATATATTGGAGACGGTAAATTTTAATCTAACTAACTATGTTCAAAGAATTTAAAGAGTTTATTTCTCGCGGAAACGTTCTGGAGTTGGCAGTAGGTTTGATCATGGCAACCTATTTCGGAGCTATCGTAAAATCATTTGTCGATGATATCATTATGCCTCCTGTAGGAAAGATGATTGCAGGCGTCGATTTTTCTGAGCTGAAACTGAAAATTGGTGAAAATGTACTGGCAGATGGCACGGTGGAAGCTGTTAGCATCAATTATGGTAATTTCATAAATACCATCATTACATTCATTATCGTTTCCTTTGCGGTTTTCATGGTAGTAAAATCGTACAATCGTTTCCTGAAAAAGCAGGAAGAAGCGGCTCCGGCTGCGCCTCCGGCACCCAGCAATGAGGAAAAATTACTGACTGAAATAAGGGATTTACTGAAAAAACAATAACATCAAAGAGCGGTTCAGCCGCTCTTTTTTTTTAACCTTGCAGTATGATTGAAATCGGGAAACATCAGTTGCTTACAGTAAACCGGGAAGTTGACTTTGGTCTTTACCTTGGGGACGGAAATGAGGAAATACTGTTGCCGACCAAATATGTTCCTGATGGACTCAGCATTGGTGATAAACTTCGTGTTTTTGTTTACAAGGATTCCGAAGACCGTCCGATAGCCACTACACTTCAGCCTGCAGGGGAAGTTGGAAGTATTGTTTCCCTGAAGGTAAAGGATAGTAATCCGCATGGCGCCTTTATGGATTGGGGACTGGAGAAGGACCTGTTTGTTCCTAAGCGGGAACAGCATGTTCCATTTCAAGTGGGCAAGTTTTATGTGGTTCGCATCCTGCTTGACCATAAGACTAACCGGCTTATCGGCACCAGCAAGATACGGGCATTCCTGAAAAAAGATGCTGATGGACTTGAAGAAGGGCAAAAGGTAAATCTCTTAATCTATTCTGTTACCGATCTGGGTTTTCAGGCGGTAATTAACGGGACCTATTCCGGTTTGTTATATCGAAGTGAGTGTCCTGTCGAATTTGCCATCGGAACAGAAACGGACGGGTATATCCGCGCAATACGGGAAGATGGAAAAATTGATCTGCGCCTGAGCCTGGGAGGACGTGAGGGTGCTGATGAGCACAGGGAAATGTTGCTGGATGCTTTGCATAAGAATGACGGATATCTTAATCTGACCGATAAATCCAGTCCGGAAGTCATCCAGCAAACACTGGGTATGAGTAAAAAGGCATTTAAAAAAGCCCTGGGTAATTTGTACAGGGACCGGCTGGTACTGCTTGAAAGTGAAGGCGTCCGGCTGGCTGCTAGCGACGATAAAGCATAACTTCTGTGGCCCTGTTGGTGGCTGAAAAGCGAATTTGAAGGTCCATTCCGGAGGTGCTGTCACCTTCTCCACAGTCTGGCCCGGGATCCAGCAAATAGATATAGAATTTCTGATTACGCTTGTACAATTCATTTTTATCCGGTTTTCCCAGCCAGAGCAAAATGGTTTCTTCCGACTGCCCCTTCAGCGCATCGATGAAATCAGGATGCTCCTGCATGAAAAGCGAGCGGTAGCCCATGCATCCGTTACGGTCAGATTTCCATTCATCTTTATCAAGATAACCGGGAGCAGGAGTCGAACTGCAGGCCGAAAGGCCCGCGATGATCAGGATGAAAAGGACATTTTTCATGAAAGACTTACGGATGAAGATTTAAGAGCTCTGTTCAAATAGAAAAACCAACCGGCGGAGACTATGGCATATAGCATGGCAGCCGGCAACAGGTAAAACGGAAAATCTAATGCATAGTGCATAACTGTAACAATGCCTGCCGACAGTGATAAACGAATGAACTCGAATGGCGTAACCCACGAACGGTTTTCCAGCATGCCTCCACAGGATACCACCAGCATGATAATAAGACTTACAATCATTAAATTCTCGTACCAGGCACTTGATTCCATTGTGAAGAGAAATACCGCCGTAATGAGCAACGCGATCACATACTGGGTCATTACATAGGGGATCACACCCCGCTGAAAACGCGGATTATATTTGATGTAGGAAGTGCGATCTACTTCGGGGATTGGCTGCATTCCACCCATTTCTGCAGGAAGCCATCCTGGTTTGTAAAATATATACCGGACTTTATCGCTGGAAGAGGGGATGGCCTTCATTGTTTGCCACATTTGATGGTAATGGGCCAGGTTGACCCACAAAGGGTTCCATGAATTGGTTGGTTTTGTAATTCCATAAACCGGTCTTTCTTCCTCTTCCTGGAAGGTTCCGAACAAACGATCCCAAACAATAAAAACACCCGCATGATTGCGGTCTATATATTTCGGGTCACGACCATGATGTACGCGGTGATGGGAGGGAGTATTGAAAACATATTCCAGCCAGCCCAGTTTTCCGATGGTCTCGGTATGGATCCAGAATTGGTAAACCGTAACGAGCGCAGATACAAATACGAAGGTGGTGGGATTGAAACCTATCAGCGCTAACGGGAGATAGAAACTGAATGTCCATAGGATTTGGAAAGACCCCTGTCGAAGTGCCACTGAAAAATTATAATCCTCACTCTGATGATGTACTACGTGACCGCCCCAGAATAAATTGATCTCATGCGACATTCGGTGCGCCCAGTAATAACAGAAATCCACTGCTATAAATAGTAAAATGAAGGTAAGGGCATTTTCCGGAATGGTGAAAAATCGATATTCGTAGACGAATGCGAAAGCGGCAACGCCCAATACCTTGAAGAAGATATTGGTGAGTTGCTGGGTGACGCCGCAGCTGATATTTGTTATGGCATCGTTGAGCCGGTAAAGCTTGCGTTTTGAGAACCGTTCGATCAGTAATTCAATACCGATCAGCAGGAAATAAATGGGGATGGATAATATAATCGGATTGAAATCCATAGGTGGTTTAAAAACTCAAAATAATTGAAATTAGTTTAAGAATAAAAATATAACTTCGCACAGCTAGGATGTTACGACTTATAAAATTTATTTGGTTGGTTACCCTGTTGGTGGCACTGGGCTCATTGCTCTACACGTATGCGGCGGTGGGTGAAATGCTTACATTCGGGTCCTATACATTTTCAAGGGAATGGTATTTTTACCTGGCTCTGCTAATCCTCGTGATTTTTAATTTTACTTTTTATACCCTATCAAGAAATATGGGCTACCGGGATGAAAAGCTGCGGTCTACGCTCATCAGCTGGCAGCTTAGTTTCGCAGGGGTACTGAATCTCTTCTTTATAACCAGTGTTTTTTTTCTGATGCTGGTCAATAGCGGAGAGGCTTTTGATTACAATAATTTCGGCTACCTGGTATATGTATGCCTCGGGCTCATCGGGCTCTGGATCCTAATGCTGCCATTTGTATTCTCCCGAAAAATACTTAGCTAAGTAGTTTATTGTCCTGATTATAAATACTTAATATACAGGTAATTATATCAGATTAATTCATTTTTTTGTTTAGAAGAACAGCCTGATTAAATCAAAATCATTGCTTGAATAAATGGTGTTTTTCGTGTTTATTCGCTTACAAGCCATGTGTTGAAAAGGAAATTTATGTCTGAAGAAAATCAAGTTCAATATACCGAAGATAGTATCCGGTCACTCGACTGGAAAGAGCACATCAGAATGCGTCCGGGAATGTATATCGGAAAGCTCGGAGACGGATCAGCGCAGGACGACGGAATTTATGTGCTGGTGAAGGAAGTGATCGACAATTGTATTGATGAACATATGATGGGATATGGCAAAACCATCGATGTGAAAATCACCGATCACAGGGTTGAGGTGCGCGACTACGGTCGGGGAATTCCCCTGGGTAAAGTTGTTGACTGCGTGTCGAAGATCAATACCGGGGGTAAATATGATTCCGGGGCATTTCAGAAATCAGTCGGATTGAACGGGGTGGGAACCAAGGCCGTGAACGCGCTGTCGAACTATTTCAAGGTTCAATCTTACAGGGAGGGACAAACGAAGGTTGCTGAATTTAAGCAGGGAGAAATTATTACGGATCACAAAATCGGTTCGTCAAGCGGGAGGAATGGTACCCTGGTCGCATTTGAGCCTGATGGAACCATTTTTAAAAACTTTCATTTTATTCCGGAATACCTGAATGACCTGATCTGGAATTATGTATTTCTGAATGCGGGTCTGACTATAAATTTTAACGGACAAAAATTTCACAGTGAGAATGGGTTGCGTGATCTGCTGGAGCGGAAAACCGATGTCGAAAATATCCGTTATCCCATCATTCATCTCAAGGGCAACGATATAGAACTTGCACTTACCCACAGCAATCAGTACGGCGAAGAATATTACTCCTTTGTGAACGGACAGTACACGACGCAAGGAGGAACGCACCTGGCCGCGCTGCGTGAGGCGCTTGTGAGGACTGTACGTGACTTTTACAAAAAAGACTTTGACGCGACCGACATCCGGGCCAGCGTGGTAGCTGCGATCGCTGTACGTGTTCAGGAACCTGTATTTGAATCTCAGACAAAGACCAAACTGGGTTCACAAAATGTGGCGCCCGACGGACCCACTATGCGAACTTTTGTCAATGATTTTCTGAAGACAGAGCTCGACAATTATTTACACCGGAATCCTCCGGTCGCCGATGCCCTGCTGAAGCGTATTTTGCAATCGGAACGGGAACGCAAGGAGATTGCCGGAATTAAGAAACTGGCCAACGATCGTGCTAAAAAAGCAAATCTTCACAACAAGAAATTACGCGATTGCCGGGTACATTTCAGTGATAAGAGCAAGGAACGTGCAGAGGAGACGATGATCTTCATTACCGAGGGAGACTCGGCCAGCGGGTCTATTACCAAATCAAGGGATGTGGAAACCCAGGCGGTATTCAGTTTGCGTGGTAAGCCCCTGAACTGTTTTAACCTGACGAAAAAAGTAGTGTATGAAAATGAAGAATTCAATCTTCTTCAGCATGCACTGAATATCGAAGACGGTATCGAAGGTCTGCGATACAGAAAAATCATTATCGCCACAGACGCGGATGTCGACGGGATGCACATTCGCCTGTTACTGCTGACATTCTTTCTTCAGTTCTTTCCCGATTTGGTCCGGCATAACCATGTTTACATTCTTGATACGCCTTTATTTCGCGTACGTAACAAGAAGGAAACGATCTACTGCTATTCGGAAGAGGAGAAACGTGCAGCCATCGCCAAGCTTGGGAACAAACCTGAAATTACCCGATTCAAGGGGTTAGGGGAGATCTCACCTGATGAGTTTGGAAAGTTTATCGGTGATGAGATGCGACTGGAACCCATCATCATTAAGAAGGACACAACCATAAAGCAATTGCTGTCATTCTATATGGGTAAAAATACACCGGAACGTCAGGATTTTATTGTGGATAACCTGAGGATTGAAAAAGACCTCGTCGAAGAAACAGCTGCTTAAATTGTAATAAAATTGCAAAATATAAATAATTGTAATTATATTGCAATATGAATTATTTAATAATGATGGCGGATATCATTGGCAGTTCCCGCGAGGAAGGGGCAGCGTTGATGAATGCATTTTCCGGAATTGTAGAAGCGGCTAATAAAAAGTTTGAGTCAGGGATCCTGTCTCCACTGACGATTACGCTGGGTGATGAGTTTCAGGGGATTATTTCAGATGTGCAAACGGCCACAGAAATTATATTTTTTATTGATGAACAGTGCCTGATTGCAGATCCGGTCTTTCGTTTGCGTTATGTATTGCATTACGGCGAGATACAAACCCCTGTTAATACAATCGAATCATACGGAATGCTGGGCCCTGGCCTCACCAGGACACGGGAATTGCTTGGGGAGATCAAAAATGGTGATCTTGAGATAGTTGTATCCGGCCTGTCGGCACCGAACAGTAAACGTCTCGAGTTGGCATTTAGGTTATACCGGGCATTTTATAATGACTGGCATGAAAAGGATTTGTCGGTAGCCTCTGATTTTATTAAGCACCAGGATTACAAGATCCTTTCCTCGATGTATGGCAAAGATCCGTCGACCATGTGGCGGAAAGAAAAAACACTAAAAATGAAAGACTTTTACGCCTCTAGGGAATTGATAACTTTAATGGCAAGCGATGCATAGGGCCTGGATTCATGTCGGATTGATTATTGTCGTTTGTGAATTGCTGGCGGCACTGGTATTTTATTTGCTGGCCCGCTGGAATGCCAAACCCCCTGAAGTGCGTCGATCTTCACGGCTTACCTGGAGAGGTTTATTTAAAGGCTGGGTGGAGCGTGCGTTCCTGGTTTATGCCCTGATAAGTGGCTACCCCCAGGCACTCACATTTTTCGCAGCCCTGAAAATTGCAACCCGCATTAAGGATGACGACCGTATTACCAACGATTTTTATCTCATAGGCAATATTTTATCTGTCTGCCTGGCAATTTTATACTCACAAGTTTTAAGCAAATATTTAGTATAGCATGGATAATCACGAAGAGAACGGAAAACCTGAAAAATATAGTGGTGAGGATCAGATTCATGATGTTATACCTGTATCCGGTATGTACGAGGACTGGTTTCTCGAATATGCGTCCTATGTGATCCTTGAAAGGGCAGTACCTGCGATTGAAGACGGCTTTAAGCCTGTTCAGCGCCGAATTATGCATGCCCTGAAGGAAATGGATGATGGTCGTTTCAATAAGGTCGCCAATGTGATCGGACAAACAATGCAATATCACCCGCATGGTGATGCTTCCATTGGTGATGCCATGGTGAACATGGGTCAGAAGGAACTGCTGATTGAAACCCAGGGTAACTGGGGAGATATTCGTACAGGCGACAGTGCAGCGGCCCCGCGTTACATCGAGGCACGTTTGTCAAAATTTGCTCTTGATGTGGTTTTTAATGCTCAGACCACCAATTGGCAGGTATCTTACGACGGAAGGAAAAGGGAGCCGGTAACCTTTCCGGTTAAATTCCCCCTGCTGCTTGCACAGGGTGTTGAAGGGATTGCAGTTGGGCTTTCCACAAAAATACTTCCGCACAATTTCTGTGAACTGATCAAAGCCTCGATCGATATTCTGAAAGGAAAGAAACCCAAAATTTATCCGGATTTCCCGACAGGGGGCATGGCCGACTTTTCTGATTACAACCAGGGTATGCGGGGTGGTCGCATTAAGGTTCGTGCACGGATTGAGGAATATGATAAGAAGACCCTGGTCATCCGTGACATTCCGTTCAGTACAACGACTACCAACCTCATTGAATCGATCATAAAAGCCAATGATAAGGGTAAGATCAAGATTAAGAAGGTGGTCGACAATACCGCACGGGATGTGGAAATTCTTGTTTCGCTTGCTCCGGGTCAGTCACCCGATATTACCATAGATGCGTTATATGCATTTACCGATTGCGAATTATCCATATCGCCAAATTCATGCGTGATCATTGACGACAAACCTCATTTCATGCCGGTCGGTGAGATTTTACAGCGCAATACGGATCAGACGGTTGACTTACTGACAAGGGAACTTGAAATTCGCCGGCACGAGCTTATGGAGAAGATACTTTTCTCTTCGCTCGAGAAAATATTCATTGAAAACAGAATTTACCGGGATATCGAGGAGTGTGAGACATGGGAGGCGGTTATTTCCACGATCGACAAAGGTTTGGATCCATTTAAGCCTCAGTTCTACCGTGAAATCACGGAGGATGATATTGTACGCCTGACAGAGATCAAAATCAAGCGTATATCCAGGTTCGATTCCTTTAAAGCCGATGAATTATTGAAAAGGCTTCAGGATGAACTGGCAGAAACGGAATACAACCTGGCCAACATCACTGAATATGCCATCAATTACTATCAGGGACTCCTGGAGAAGTATGGAAAGGGACGTGAGCGCAAAACTGAAATTCGTTCTTTCGACGCGATTAATACAACCGTGGTAGCCGCCAACAATCAGAAGCTTTACGTGAACAGGGCTGATGGATTCGTTGGTTACGGACTGCGTAAGGATGAGTTTGTTTGTGACTGTTCAGACCTGGATGATATCATTGTCATCCGTAAAGATGGTAAATGTATGGTCTCCCGGATTGCAGAAAAGGTCTTTATGGGCAAGGATATTCTGCATGTAGGTGTTTGGAAAAAGGGTGATGACCGGATGACCTATAATATGATCTACCTGGACGGAAAAACCGGCAGGTCCATGGTAAAAAGGTTCCAGATCACTGCCATTACCCGGGATAAGGAATATGACCTCACAAAAGGCCATAAGAATTCACGCGTCCTTTACCTGAGCGCCAATCCGAATGGAGAGGCAGAAATTGTGACAGTGAAACTCACATCAGGATCCAAAGCCCGAATCAAAATCTTTGATTATGATTTCTCAGAACTTGAAATAAAAGGGCGTGGCGCAGGAGGAAATATATTAACGAAATATCCGGTGAGGCGTATTGACCTGAAAGCCGAGGGCGTTTCCACGTTGAGTGGCCTCGATATCTGGTACGACGATTCGGTAGGCAGGCTCAATAAAGATGAACGTGGACGTCATATTGGAAACTTTAATGGTGATGACAGTATTCTTGTCATTTATAAGGATGGTTCTTACGAGCTCACCTCATATGAACTCACCAATCGATATGAGCCTGAAAAAATTATCCTAATTGAGCGATTTGATTCCGAAAAGGTTATTTCTGCGGTCTATTATGACGGCGAAAGCAAAACTTATTATGTGAAGCGTTTTCAGATCGAAACATCCACTCTTAACAAGCGGTTTGGATTTATCAGCGAAGCCGGGGGCTCCAAATTATTGCTGGCATCCACGGCAGAATCTGTTGAGGTTGAAGTTTCTGTTCAGAAACCAAAGTCGAAATCGCATGATAAGGAAATCGTGAAGCTCGAGGATATCATCGATGTTAAGGGATGGAAAGCGATCGGGAATAAACTTTCCTCCGAAAAAGTAAAAAAAGTAGAGTTACTTTCAGAAAGCGGAACAGATACAGCTAAGAAAAAAAAGGATAAGGCCCCTTCAAAGGCTGAAAGTGAACCAAAGGAGGACAAACCTGATAATAATGAATCGGGTTCTGAAATAAAGGAGATTGAGAATAAGGAGCCGAAGAAATCGGGTGGAAGTGGAAAAGGTAAGGAAGAAGGAGGTTACAATATCGGTGAAACCATAGAATTTGATTTTTAATGAACAGGGAAGACCGTCTGCTACTGGAATATTTCAGCGGTTTTGTAAGTGAATCACGGAAAGAGCTGATGGACCAGGTACTTTCAGACCGGACAAGACAGGTCACAGTTGTTCTGGAAGATATTTACCAGTCACAAAATGCCAGTGCAGTCGTGCGCACATGTGATTGCTTCGGGATACAGGATCTTTACATTATTGAAAACCGGCATGAATATAACCTCAATCCACGTGTTGTTCACGGCGCTTCCAAATGGATTAATATGTACCGGTTCAATACTTCCGAGAATAATACATCGGAATGTCTGACTTTATTGAAGCAGAAAGGTTATACAATTGTCGGCACTACCCCTGATAAAACCGCCATGTCTATTTATGATCTGGATCCGGAGGTAAAACCAGCGATTTTATTCGGAACCGAGGCACTTGGATTATCTGAAACAGCCATTGATTTATGTGATCAGATGGTTACCTACCCAATGTACGGATTTACAGAAAGTCTGAATATTTCAGTGAGCGTTTCGTTATGTTTGAGTGCGGTGATACCCGCATTGCGAAATTCCTCGGATTCGTGGCAATTAACTGATGCCGAAAAGGATGAGCTTCGATTATCCTGGTACCGGCAGTCGGTAAATCGTTATGACATACTGGAAAGAGAATTTCTCAAAAAGTTGAAATAAGTTATTAGGTTTACGGTGTATGGTTAGGCGGATAATTAAAGTTGCAGGAATTCTCACGGGTATCGTAATTGTATTTATGAGCGTTACGAATATCTGGGTCTATAATTCAACCCGTCAACAGGTTTTTGAGCAATCCGCCGATGTTCCATTTGCAGCTGTTGGAATTGTATTGGGTACAAGTCCGAAAACAATGCAGGGAGGTCCTAATCCGTATTTTGAAGAAAGGATATCAGCAGCAGCCGACCTGTATGAGATGGGAAAAATTAAGCACATTCTTGTGAGCGGTGATAATGCCACGGTATATTACAATGAGCCCGAAAAGATGAAACAGGCATTGCTGAAGCGCGGTGTGCCGGAAACTGCCATCACACTGGATTATGCAGGTTTTCGAACACTCGATTCGATGTTCAGGTGCCAGAAGGTCTTTGGGCAGAATGAAGTAACTGTGATAACGCAGCCATTTCATACCTACAGAGCCCTTTTTATTGCTAATTACCTTGACATGAAGGCGAATGCCTATGCAACCAAAAAGGTCCACTCAGCCAGCTTTAAAATGGCTGTGCGGGAATACCTGGCCCGGTCACTGGCTGTTTGGGAGCTTTATGTTGTCAATAAGGAGCCGAAATTTCTCGGCAAAAAGGAAACCCTTAACCTCTGATTTGAGTTCAATACACCGGTAATACATTTCAACTTGCGGTTCTATATATCCATATTGTTTCTGATTCTTTCAATTCCTGTTCTCGGACAGGAGCGGATCATCTTTGGCAAAGTCACCGATGCCAATACAGGTGATCCGATACCGTTTGTGAATGTTTTTCTCAAAGGCACTAATACAGGGGTAACTACCGACTTCAATGGCAAGTACGAATTGGTTATCAGGGAATCGGCAGACTCGCTTACTGCTTCCTACATCGGGTATGTGACACGGACAAAGCCTCTGACGAATGCTCCGCGGCAGGAGTTGAATTTTCAATTAGCGGAGGATGTGATCAGCCTGGATGAGGTAGTATTTATAGCCGGTGAGAACCCAGCATTCCCGATTCTTCGAAAGATTGTTGAAAATAAGCGTCGGAATGACAAGAGCACCCTGGATGCGTACGAATACGAGACTTATACAAAGATCGAGGTAGATGTCGACAATATTTCCGAGTCATTTCGCGAAAAGAAATTCATGAAAAAGATCACAAGCGTGATGGATAGTGTTGATCAGCTGGCAGGGGAAGACGGTAAGCCGATTCTTCCGTTATTTATTTCAGAGACCTTGTCGCAATATTTTTTCCGGCGGGATCCCCGTATGCAGCATGAAAAGATCATCAAAACCAAGATCACCGGTGTTGGTGTTGAAGACGGCAGCCTGGTGTCGCAATTTATTGGCTCTTCGTTTCAGCAATATAATTTTTACGAGAACTGGCTCAATATTGTAAGCAAGGAGTTTGTTTCTCCGATTTCGGTAGGATGGAAGACCTACTATGATTATGAGCTTAATGATAGCCTTTATGTAGATGATGACTTCTGTTATCGCCTGGATTTTTACCCCAAGAGTGAGCAGGACCTTGCTTTCTCAGGAACGATGTGGATTACGAAGGAGGATTATGCGCTAAAGCGGATTGATGCCACAGTTAGCCGTACGGCTAATCTGAATTACATCGAGAAGATCAAGATCCAGCAGGAGCTTCAGAAGACGTCTGGAGGTGCATGGCTGCCCTCGCAGACACGTGTTTTACTTGACATTGGTGAGATAACCGAAAATATGGCTGGAGTGCTGGCAAAATTTTATACTTCCAACCGGGAAATGGTAGTAAATCAGCCCAGGGAACCAAAGTTCTATGCCAGGCCTATTGAATTGAATGAAGATTACCGTCTGGATGCCAAGAGTGAGGATTATTGGGATCAGCATCGGCATGAACCGCTGTCAGAAACTGAAAAGAACGTATATCAGATGATCGATACGCTCAAAAGTATCCCTGTAGTTAAAACTTATACAGACATACTTAAAGTAGCGATCAACGGATACCGGAAGATTGGCAAGATTGACCTTGGACCTTATCTGGCCTTGTATGCCAACAACAATGTGGAAGGAAGCCGTTTTCACCTGGGTATGCGTACCAACATCGATTTCAGTAACAAATGGATTTTGGGTGGATATCTGGCCTATGGTATCAAGGATGAGGAGTTCAAGTACCGGATGTTTGTGGAGCGAATCCTGGACCGTGATCACTGGACAACCCTCCGCCTGGCACACGGACATGAAATTGACCAGGTGGGGCTTTCAGCAGAGGACCTGATAGGAAATAACATTTTCCTTGCGGCAACGCGTTTTGGAAGGCTTAATCGTCCTTACTACCAGGATTATTTCAGAATGACCTTTGAGCGTGAAGTACTGAAGGGATTTACCCCCAGTGTTTCTTTTACCCATAAATTCTACAAACCGGAATTTGATTTTGCCTACTACACGAGTGAATCCCGGCAACTTGATGAAATCGCAACTAATTTTACCACGAGCGAATTACGCGTGCAGCTGAGATTTGCCAAGGATGAACTGTACGTGCAGAACGACAATGAGCGTTTGAGCCTGGGAACCCTGAAGTGGCCTATCTTTACAGTTCAGTATACACGTGGGTTTGAGGGTCTGCTTGGGGGAGATTTTAATTATAACAAACTGAGTATTAACATTACCGATAAGTATAAAGTGGGCTTTTTAGGGACAACATCTCTGTCCCTTACTGCAGAAAAAATATTTGAGGTTATTCCGTACCCGCTCCTTAAAAACCACGTAGGTAACGAATCAATTTTTTATACTACTGCAGCATATAACCTGATGAACTGGTCGGAATTCACAAGTGACCAGTATGTGACGTTGCGATTGAACCATTACTTTGAAGGTTTCATTCTCAATCGAATCCCATTAATGAAAAAGCTGAAGTGGCGATTGCTGGCGACCGGTAATGTCTTGTTTGGATCTTTAAGGGAGGAAAACCTGAATAATCTGCCACAATTAACCGAGGAAGGAAACCTTACGGCACCCATTGGATTTCTCGACCCGAATCGACCGTATGTCGAGATCGGGTATGGTATCGAGAATATATTTAAGGTGATTCGTGTAGATTTTATCCACAGATTGACATACCGCGAAGTAGAGGACGCCAATAAATTTGGAGTAAAGATCAGTTTTCAATTCATCCTGTAATTGCCTGGTTGGCTAAATCGCAGAGAGTGATTTCAAATAATCATATAGAGCGGTAACCTCATTGCTGGATAAATCCTTATTAAAGATCATCAGCGTTTCAATTCTTCCCTTGAAATCCGGGTCTTCATCACACCAATTTGATCGCCCGATGAAATTGCTGGTCCTGGGAATATTAATCACAGGATGTCCGTTGGATTTACGATTGATTCGAACCCCATCAACATAAATAGCCATTACTCCATTTTCGGATATGGTACCAGCAATAAACATGGGCTGTCCATTTTCGATAACGTCTGCTGCGACAACACGGCCACGTGTTCTGTTTAATAATGAATCTGAATTGATCCAGCTCGTAAAGGCAAGACTGTTACTTTCCTGAAGTCTTGAAAGGGTAACATTAAAACCTTCCTGTTCTCCCGGACCATTTCCAAAGTCAATGATGCGCTCGAAGTATCGATTTTCTGAAAACTCAACGATTGCAACAACGGAAAAACCATCGTTCCATATTGGCCCGATACTATCGATTGTCATATAGCTGCTGGGGCTTTCTTCACATCCCGGAAGATCGGAAGCCTGGTTGAATTGATATCCTGTTGTACCCAACCCATTGGTGAACGGGGTTACATTACCTACGATATTGAAGATTCCGTCCTTATCGAAATCGATCACAGACTTCATGAGCAGTTCCTCAACATTCACAGGCTCCTCATCAGCGCCGCAGTTCATCAGGCCCAAGGAAAAAAACATCAACAATAAGCCGTTCAAGAAAATTTTACTAAAGGTTCTCACCATTTTAATCGGTATAATTGTAAGGTGTAACACGAATTTACACTTATTAATAGTATAATTCTTCCGGTAGTAACCGGTAAATGTGGTTATTTATAATATGAGACAAATAACTCGAATAATTGTTTACACGGCTTTATCGGGCATTTTATGGGGTTGTTTTAGTCGATCTAATGATCAAATGTCTGATATTCAGGTAGATTGGCAGTCAAGTGATTTCCTTTTGGAGCAAAGTGGAAATTCACGTGATCTTCTGTTAAAACAGGCGGAAATATTGATTCAAAAAAAAGAATATGATCAGGCCTGGACACGTCTCAATCGCGAAGTATTCAAATTTGTCAGTAATCCGCAACATTCATTCCTGAAGGGAAAAACTGCCTTCTACCTCGGTTCCTATGCGGATGCGCAGCGATACCTGGAAGATGCCCGTGAATTGGGCTTTACCGAGGATGAATTATTTTATTTATCTGCAGCAGCATCTTTGAAACTGGGCGATAATAAAGCCGCCATTGAGTCTGTTAATACACTGCTGGCACTACAGCAAAAACCCGAATTCCATACGTTAAAGGGGCAGGTACTACTCGAAGCGGGCGATACTGTGCGTGCAGAACGTGAGTTTCAGGTATCCATAGGTCAGGATTCATCTATACGCGAAAATTATCTGGGGCTCGGTACGTTGTACTTGAGTCAGAATAAGCCTGAAAAGGCAGGGCAATTGACGGATCTTTGGCTTTCAAGGGAGCCCCTGGACCGGGATTTTCTTATGATAAAAGCACAAATGCTGGAGAAAAGCGGAAGCTACAGGGAAGCCGGTGATCTTTACCGGCTGCTGAATAATCCTTCAGACCCTGAATTTCTGAGACTTCGGGCTGAAAATTTTTACAAACAAGGCAAGTATGACAGCGCAGCCATCCTTTCTAACCAGGCCCTGATGCTGCAGGATGAACCCCTGGCACGGTTGATTCTGGCCCGGTCCTTTGAAGCTCAGCGATTGTATTCCGAGGCGGAAAACGAGTACAAAATAATCCTGGAACGTGATTCTACCGTTTCTGAAGCCTCTGAAGCGATCACCCGGCTGGAGCGTAGAAGCGAGTATTTAAGATATTTACGGGAACAGGAAGAAAAGGCCAGTCAAATGACACCTCCAGAGCCCGACAGGATCGATCTGAATGATTCCATCAGGTAACCTAAATTTTCCCATCATATCTTTTTTTATGCATCTTTGCGGAACAAAGCAAGAATAACACGAACCTATGATCAATATCACATTGCCGGATGGAACGGTAAAGCAATACGAACAGGGCGTTACAGGACTGGATATTGCCTATGGTATCAGCGAAGGCCTCGCCAGAAATGTACTGGCGGCACGAGTTAACGGTGAAGTATGGGATGCCTTCAGGCCGATTAAGGAAGATGCCACCGTGGAATTGTTAACCTGGAATAATGATGAAGGACGAACGACCTTCTGGCACTCTTCGGCGCATTTACTTGCAGAAGCACTGGAAGCCCTCTATCCGGGGGTTAAATTCGGTATTGGTCCGCCTATCGACAACGGCTTCTACTATGATGTAGACCTTGGCGATCAGGAATTCGGTGAAGATGACCTGGTACGTGTAGAGCAGAAAATGGTGGAGCTGGCCCGTGAGAAAAACGAATACAAACGGGAGGAAGTTTCCAAAAGCGATGCGCTGAAATATTTCACTGAAAAAGGAGACGAATATAAGCTTGAGCTCATAGATGAGTTGGCCGACGGTACCATCACATTTTATCAGCAAGGAAATTTTACCGACTTATGCCGCGGGCCGCATATTCCGAATACAGGATTTATTAAAGCGGTTAAGCTCACCAATGTGGCAGGTGCTTACTGGCGGGGTGATGAGAAGAGGAAGCAACTCACCCGAATTTATGGCATTACTTTTCCAAAGCAGAAGGAACTCACCGAATACCTTGAGCGGCTCGAGGAAGCTAAAAAGCGGGATCACCGTAAACTGGGAAAGGAACTTGAACTGTTTACTTTTTCCGAAAAAGTTGGGATGGGTTTGCCGTTGTGGTTGCCGAAAGGAACCATTCTCAGGGATCGTCTGGAAAATTTTATGCGACGTGCGCAGATCAAATCAGGTTACGATCCGGTAGTTACGCCCCATATCGGGAGTAAACAGCTTTATATAACATCCGGTCATTACGAAAAATATGGGCAGGATTCGTTTCAGCCTATTCATACGCCCCACGAAGGTGAGGAATTCCTGCTGAAACCCATGAATTGTCCGCATCATTGTGAGATCTATGCCTCCAAACCACGGTCATACCGTGATTTGCCGGTTCGCCTGGCAGAATTTGGAACCGTTTACCGGTATGAACAGAGCGGGGAATTACACGGATTAACCCGGGTACGGGGATTCACGCAGGATGATGCACATATCTTTTGCAGGCCAGACCAGGTAAAGGAAGAGTTCATTAAAGTGATCGACCTGGTTCTTTATGTTTTTAAAGCACTCGGATTTGAGGATTATACAGCGCAGGTTTCATTGCGGGACCCTGACAATAGGGAAAAGTACATCGGTGCCGACGAGCTGTGGGAGAAAGCAGAGCGAGAAATACAGGAGGCAGCTGATGAGCGCGGACTTACAACCGTTGTGGAGTTGGGAGAAGCAGCTTTTTATGGCCCGAAGCTCGATTTTATGGTTAAAGATGCACTCGGCCGAAGCTGGCAGCTGGGGACCATCCAGGTTGATTACACACTTCCTGAACGATTTGAACTGGAATATACCGGGGCAGATAACCGGAAACACAGGCCCGTGATGATACACCGTGCACCATTCGGATCCATGGAACGCTTTATTGCAGTGCTCATTGAACATTGTGCGGGTAACTTCCCGCTATGGCTGGCCCCGGATCAGATCGCCGTTTTACCGATCTCAGAAAAATATCAGGCCTATGCTGAAAAGGTATTCCAGGAGCTGAGTGAGGCTGATATTCGCGGATTCCTTGATAACCGTGATGAGAAAATCGGCCGGAAAATCCGTGATGCGGAAGTAAGTAAAGTTCCTTTTATGCTGATTCTGGGTGAAAAAGAGCAGGAAACTGGTACGGTTTCCATACGAAGACATGGTCAGGGAGATGTAGGAGGTATGGCACTTGATGAATTTATTTCTTACTTTCAGGGGGAAAGGGATGAAACCCTGGTGAAATTATAAATGAAATATGCGGAGTCGTTGAATAATACAAATTATATCACGATATTTGCAACTTATTTTTGTCGAACAAAACAAGGGAGGTAACAATTAGCAAACAACGTAATACAAGGAGAGGCTACCGTGGAAGAGTAGAGGAGCCTTATCGGGTTAACGAACGAATCACTGCGCCCAAAGTAAGGGTCGTGGGAGATAACGTGGCAGTGGATGTATATCCGATCAACCGGGCGCTTCAGATGGCTAAAGAGCAGAATCTGGACCTGGTAGAGATATCGCCGAAGGCGGATCCACCTGTTTGCAAAATAATTGATTACTCGAAGTTTAAGTACGAGCAGAAGAAAAAGCAGAAGGAGATCAAAGCGAATGCGCAGAAGACGGTTATCAAGGAGATACGTTTTGGTCCGAATACTGAAGAGCATGATTTCAATTTCAAGTTGAAGCATGCCCAAAATTTTCTGGCGGATGGTGCCAAGGTAAAGGCTTACGTTCATTTTGTGGGACGTAGTATTGTTTTCAAGGAAAGGGGAGAGATTCTCTTGTTGAAATTTGCCCAGGCACTGGAGGAGTATGGAAAGGTAGAACAATTGCCAAAGCTTGAAGGGAAGCGGATGACGATGTTTCTATCCCCCAAACCGATCAAGAAGCCGGGAAAGAAATAAAGAGAATATACAGATCATAAACAGATAGGAAAATGCCTAAAGTAAAAACAAAATCAGGAGCAAAGAAACGCTTTAAGCTCACTGGTACGGGTAAGATCAAACGCAAGCATGCGTACAAGAGTCATATCCTGACCAAGAAAGAGACAAAGCAAAAACGCAATCTGACGCATATGACATTGGTTCACAAGGCCGATGAGTCAAACGTCAGGGATATGTTGAGAATCTGATTCTCAATGTTATCAACAGGTTTTAGTGTTTAACCAGGTAACAGGTTTTTAAGCGCGTAACAGCCGCCTTTTACCAAAAAATTTTAATAAAATGCCTAGATCAGTAAATCATGTTGCGTCAAAAGCACGCAGAAAAAAAATCCTAAAAGCCGCGAAAGGCTATTTTGGAAGAAGAAAAAATGTTTGGACCGTTGCAAAGAATGCCGTAGAAAAGGGATGGCAATATTCTTATCGTGACAGAAAAGCGAAGAAAAGAGATTTCAGAAAACTTTGGATTCAGCGGATCAATGCAGGTGCCCGTCAGCACGGCATGTCATATTCGCAGTTAATGGGTAATCTTAAAAAGTCAAATATCGATCTGAACCGCAAAGTTCTGGCCGACCTGGCAATGAATCACCCTGAAGCTTTTGAAGCAATTGTAAACAAAGTAAAATAAGGAATCAGATCTGTATATTATGAAAGCCCGGTTACGCCGGGCTTTTTTTATGGAGTTCGGTGAGGATTTCCTCTCTGAAAACTTCAGCGGGTTTTGTATCAATTTTAGCCTTTTCAAATTCGTGAATAACAACGAGGCCAGTTGCACGGGTAATCAACATAGCCGAGGCGTTCGTTAAGTCGGAAGTTTTAATACTTTGTTCCTGAACAGGCACTGACCAGTGATCTTCGTTCTTAAGAATGAAGGAGCGCATTGTACCTGCCACACCTCCTGCCGAAAGCGGCGGTGTGATCCAGGTTCCATCAAACAGGACGAAAAGATTGTGAGAAATACATTCGGCAACTTCGTCCTTCTGATTACAAAGGATGAGTTCATCGAGTGCACGGTCCTGGCATTCAATACTGGCCATGATATAGGGGAGGGCATTCATGTTTTTGGTAAAGGACCAGGGATATGGGCATATCCTGATTTCTTTGGAAATTCCAAGTGAATACAAACCATTTCCCTCAGTGAAGGGGCGAATTGTTAGCAGTGAATCGGTGGTGGTGGCATCTGCTCCATATCCGGGTTTGTCGGAGGCATGTCTCCAGAACATGAGCTTGGCCGTCACCTGTGTCTCCTCCGGAAAGTTAAGCTGACTTAATGTTTCAATATTGGCTTCAAGATAACGTAGTTCATTTGGGGAGATATCCAGTCGTAAAACCTGGGCTGCACGCTGCAGCCTCATTTTGTGAAATTCAAGGAGCGGAGCTTTACCGTTGCGGAACCAAATCGTTTCAAAAATGCCGTCACCATATTGAAATGCGCGGTTTTCCGGCATAATCGGAAGTGGTGTATCTATCAGGTTATTGTTAAATAATGCCTTCATCTATTGTAGTGTTTGTCCTGTTCAGTACCCTTTATTTGAGACTCAAATGGGAATTTAACCATTTATAATTTTCATCACACACTATACAGCAGATATGCTTAATATTGGAATATAAATCATCCTGAATGAGCGAAAAAAGTGGAATTTTTGATATGATCGGACCGGTGATGATCGGCCCGTCAAGTTCACATACCGCAGGCGTGGTACGAATGGCCAGGGTGGCAATCCGTGTTTTAGGAGAAAGGCCTGATGAAGCCACTATCACGTTCTACAATTCCTTCGCACGTACGTATGAGGGACATGGCAGCGATAAAGCGGCAATTGCCGGATTGCTTGATTTTAAAACGGATGATGAACGCATCAGGAATTCTTTTGATCATGCTGAAAAGGCAGGTTTAAAATATACGTTTAAATCGGTTGGTAACGCTTCTACCGTTCACCCGAATACGGTGAAATTCGTTCTTCAGAAAGGTGATCATAAAATTGAGATCATCGGTGAAAGTAAGGGTGGCGGTGTGATTAATATTGCGGAACTGGATGGATTTAAAGCTGATTTCTCGGCGAGCCTGCACACATTGATCATCAAGGCACATGATGTAAAAGGGAGTATTGCACATATTTCCAGCGTCCTTTCCCATGACCATTGCAATGTTGCGACTATGTCGGTTTCACGGAAAGCTAAGAATGATCTGGCATGCCTGGTGATTGAGATGGATTCGGGGTTAAAGCCTGTGTCGCTGGAATATATCAAAGGACTTGATTGGGTAACGGAAGTAATTTATATCCCTGATATAGATGTATAATAACAATTGAAATGAAACTCAAAATATTAGCAAGCTGTTTGGTTTTTTTCTCACTTGGTGCAATGGCACAGGAGGAAAGACCCCAGGTGTGGACGCTGGAAGAATGTATTAACTATGCTCTTGAAAATAACCTGGACATCCAGCGGTCTGAATTGAATCTTCAGACATCTGAAATTGGTTATCAACAGGCTAAGATGCAGCGCTTCCCTGATCTTACCGGCCGGGCATCCGCAGGAAGAAACTGGGGTCGTTCTATTGACCCGGTAACAAACCTTTTCGTGAGCCAGGCGATTAATTCTGTGAATCTGAGCGCTTCCAGTTCTGTCGTACTTTTCAATGGTATGACGATCAACAACACGGTGAAACAAAACCTGTTTCAGTATGAGGCCTCACGGAAAGAAGTGGACGTGACAAGAAATAATGTGATGCTGAATATAGTAGGGTTTTATACGAATGTTCTGTTTACCAGGGAGTTGGCCGAAAATGCCAGGAAACAGCTGAATTCTATACAGCAACAGGTGGAGCGAACAAGGATCCAGGTTGAAGCCGGAGCATTACCACAGGCCAACCTCCTGGACCTTCAGGCACAGCTCGCTACGAATGAATTTAACCTGGTGACAGCCGAGAACAATTATCAGCAGGCCAAAGTACAGTTAATGCTCGCCATGCAGCTGCCCCCGCAGGCATCAGTTGAGATTGAGGTTCCGGAAATGGATGTAGAGACAGACTTGATCCTGGAATTGAGCGCATATGAAATATACGAGATCGCACTTGCCAACATGCCCGAAATACAAGCGGCAGAATTGAATGTGGAAGGCAGTGAATATGCTGTGAAATCTGCTAAGGGGGCCTTTTACCCATCACTTCTCCTGTCAGGAAATATTTTCACCAACTATTCCGACCGGATTAATACAAGAACGCTGCCGGATGGGACGTCAACTCCAACGACCGTGGTGATTGGTCAGGTACAGGGCACCGGTGATCCGGTAATTTCGACCATAGATGTACCCAATGTTTCTGAAGAGGCATTTGGTTTCCCTGAACAGATGAATGAAAACCTGAGTCAGTCGGTTTCGCTGGGTATGAATATTCCAATCTTCAACCGCTTTTCAGCAAAATATGACTATCAGCGTGCAATGATCAATCAGGATCGTGCCATTATCGATAAAAAGAATCGTGAATACGTACTGTGGCAACAGATTCAGCAATCGTATAATGATGTGGAAGCTGCCTCCAAATCATATAATTCAAGCCTTTCACAGGTACGTGCAAGAGAAGAATCTTTCAGGGTAATCGAAAAAAGGTATAATAGCGGAGCTGCTAATTTTGTGGATTACCAGGTGGCTGAAAATGATTTCTATAATGCGCAATCTGATTTGTTAAGAGCGAAGTACGACCTAATATTTAAACAAAAAATACTTGATTTCTACCAAGGCAAACCTTTAGAATTTTAAAAAATGGCAAAGAAAAAATCATCAAACCGCTGGTTATATTATGTTATCGGAGCCCTTGTACTTATCGTGGTTTTACTATTTGTTGGAAGATCACAGGGCTGGATAGGCAAAGCAAAGGAAATCGAGGTTGAAATGGCAAAAGCCACCCGGCAGTCGATTGTTGAAAAAGTAAGTGCATCGGGAATGGTGCAGCCGGTTGTGGAAGTAAAACTCAGTCCGGAAGTTTCCGGCGAGCTGATCGAATTGAATGTCGAGGAAGGAGACTCTGTGGTTGAGAATTTTGTGCTTGCGAAAATCAGGCCTGACAACTTCATTGCTGCCCGTGATCAGGCACAGGCAGCCCTGAATCAGCAAAAGGCAAATTTAATGTCCTCACAAGCATCGCTCTCGCGTGCTCAGGCCACCTATCAGCGGGCAAAGCAGGATTATGACCGTCAAAAGAAGTTGTACGATGAAAAAGTGATCTCTGAATCAGATTGGGAATTGGCCCAGCAGAATATCATCGTTGCCGAAAATGATCTTAAATCGGCTCGGCAAAACGTTCAGGCAGCATCTTTCATTGTAAAAAGCAGCCAGGCATCCCTTGAACAGGCCACCGAAAACTTGCGGAGGACTGCGGTTACCGCCCCTATGAGTGGAATTGTTTCAAAGCTGAATGTGGAACAGGGTGAAACCGTTCTGGGTACCCAGCAATTCCAGGGAACCGAGATCATGCGGATCGCAGACCTGAATAAAATGGAAGTTCGTGTAGACGTGAATGAGAATGATATTATTCGGGTGGCAATTGGTGATACGGCTGTAATTGATGTGGATTCCTATTCTTACCTGGACAAGGAGTTTACGGGGATTGTAACTGCCATTGCCAATACAGCGAACGATAAAGCCTCGGCAGATGCCGTAACAGAATTTGAAGTACGCATTCGCATACTGAACTCCTCATATCAGGATCTGGCTTCTGAGGGGAATAAATTTCCTTTCAGACCTGGAATGACAGCCAGTGTGGATATTATCACGCAGCGAAAGAACAATATACTTACAGTTCCCTTGTCATCTGTAACCACACGAAATCCTAATTCTATTCGGTCACGATCCGGAAAAGAGTCTGAAGAGGAACCGGAAAATGAGGCCCGGCAGCAGACTTCCAAGAGTGAAGATCAGGAGGTTGTATTTGTTAATGAGGGCGGTGTTGCAAGAAAGCGGGTGGTCAAAACAGGGATCAGTGACTTTGATAATATCGAAATCATCGAAGGCGTAAGTGAAGGAGAGGAGATTGTGACTGGTCCGTTCCTGGTAGTGTCAAAACGCCTTGAGGATGGCGACAATGTTACAGCCCGCAAGTCAAGGGGCAATTCACCGGTTAGAGAAAATACCGAATCAGATTAGCGTATTTGATTTTCAAAAAGAAACCCGGCTAACTATTGGTCGGGTTTTTTTATGGGAATGCAGTACCTTCGTAATCTATGGCGGACACTTCCGGATTTTTCAAAAGAATTCTGTTCATACCGGCATCAGGACCGAAAGGTTCGGGTGAATATATCCGTTCACTCAATATTGCGAATCACATCAATAGTCGATTTCCCTCGGCCCATATTCAGTTTTTGCTGAGCAGGCAATCTCCTGCTTCTGAAACATGTCCATATTCTGCGGTCATGCTGCCAGATACGCCTACATTCTGTACAACAGAGGTAAAGCAGGCAATAGCCGATTATAAGCCTGACCTGGTCATCTTTGACGCAACGGGGCGTTCATCCCAACTTCGGTTGGCTAAGAAATCAGGTGCGCGTACGGTGTTCATTGCCCAGAATTCCGCAATCCTGAACAGGGCTCTGGGGCTTCTCCGTCTTGGTTTTACCGATGAAATATGGATTGTTCAGCCGGAATATGTCCTTCCGCTCAGCGGTTGGAATGCCCTGAAAGCAAGGCTTTTTCATCAGACCGTTGTCCATACGGGACCCGTTTTTCCGGTTATAAACCCAGAAAAGAAAAGAGAGATTCTTGATAACTTCACGGTGTTGAAGGAAAAATATATTCTTTGCAACCCCGGGGGTGGCGGTCATGAGATTTCCGGTGTGCCGGCGGTAAAGTTATTTGAGGATGCTGCGAAGAGAATCCACCGACAAAGCGGCCTTCCGGTGGTTTTTGTATATGGACAAAATTATACCGGAGAATTGCTCGATCAGGAAGGAATTACTGGTATCTCTAAACTTTCACCTGAGGCTTTCCATGTTGCCATCTCGCAGTCCACTGCATTTTTAAGCGGAGGGGGTGGGGCCGTTTTTCAGGCTATGGCTGAGGATATACCTTGTGTGGCTGTGGCATTATCGGCTGATCAGGAGGAAAGAATTCGCAAGGCAATGCGTAAAAAAAATATCCTCACCTGCAAAGCAGATCCGGAGAATATGGCTGATACGGTCCTCAAGGCATTAGGTTTTCCACCGGCTGGCATTATGGATAATGATGAAATTCTTGTTTCTTTAGACATTATTTTGGACAGACTTATTCAATTAACTACTTCTTTTGATCATGCATAAGAAATATGATTCGGAATTTTATGGTGACAGGGATGCCAGAACCCGTTATTCGGCAGAAAGGTTAATCGGAAGGGTATTGGAGCTGACAGATCCAAATAGTGTTGTAGACCTGGGTTGCGGCGTGGGTACCTGGCTGAAGGTTTTCAAAGAGAAGGGAATAGCTGAAGTAATGGGATTAGAAGGATCCTGGGTTAATGTGGATAATGTTGTGATCGGTAAAGATGAATTCATGCATGCCGAATTAAAGCAACCGCTTTCATTACAGCGAAAGTTTGATTTGGCGATTTCATTGGAAGTAGCCGAGCACCTGGAGGAAGAATATGCCGAACAATTTGTGATCAATCTCACGTCTCTTGCGCCCCTTATTTTGTTTTCAGCAGCGATCCCATTTCAGGGAGGCGTAAAACATTTCAATGAGCAGTGGCCATCATACTGGCAGTCGATATTCAAAAAACATGGTTATATTCTCCTGGATACCATTCGGCCCCATGTTTGGAATGATCCCAGGGTGGAGAGTTGGTATGCACAGAATTCATTCATGTATGTGAAGGAATCAGAGCTGGATAATTATCCGAAACTCGTTCCATACAAAGATTTGAATCAAAATATGGTAGACGCCGTATTGCCGGAAGTTTTCGAGCGAAAGATGCGGAACTATACGCTTACCAAGTGGTTCAAGAATAAACTGGGACTGCTTCGCTGAATTTAATGAAATTGCTGTAGTTCATACCAGACCCTGTTGATGGGCAATCCTACCACATTGAAGTATGAACCTTCAATTCTGTCAATTCCTATGAGCCCGATCCATTCCTGAATTCCATAGGCCCCTGCTTTGTCGTAGGGCATGTAGTTTCTCACATAGTAGTCGATTTCCTCCTCGGTAATGTTTCTGAATTTAACCCGCGTGGTTTCTGAAAAGGAAACTTGCAGTGTACGTGAAAGCAAACAAACGCCAGTTATGACCTCATGCCATTTCCCTGAAAGAGACTTCAACAGCTCAGTAGCTTCTGGCGTGCTATTGGGCTTCCCAAGGATCTGATCATTGAGTTTAACAATGGTATCTGCTGTAATAAGAATTTCATCACCTTCCAGGATTTCTTTATTGAATTCAGCCTTTTGCTCTGCAAGGTAGCGTGGAACCTCTTCCGGAGGCATATCCTGTGGGAAAGTTTCTTCCATCAGGTTTTGCACTACAGTGAACCCCAGTCCGGCCTGACGCAGCAGTTCATGTCGCCTGGGTGAGTTAGAGGCAAGCAATATGGTTTTGCTGAAATTCTTCATTTTCTATTGAACTAAAAAGATAGCCACAAATCGCTTTAGGATAGAAGTAAGTGGATTTTTGAGGCATGATATAACCGGAATAACATACATTCTTTACTTCCTGCATAGAAATTCCATTGGTAATGATGGCAAGTTGCTTATCACCGTGCTGAACCTGGTTCAGGCATTCACTGAAACTTCGTTCAAAGGAAACATTTTCTGAACTACGCTGATCTTTTCCCCGAATACCCAGGAGTTTCTCCAAAATGAAGTAGTGCATTACGGTTAGATCCAGCTTTTTTACAACTTCCGGGAATTTCCAGGGAATTTCCCCAATTCGCTCTGGCTTCAGCCGCACTTTCCACGCATTTTCCTGAAACATGAGCGCGAACGCCCATGGTTTTCCGGCAATAATTTCAACAGCAGAATGCGGGTCATCAATTGGTTTAATGATAAAGTCATTGGCAGCCTGCTCCAAAATTTTCGTTTCATTGAGGCTGGTTAAACCCTGGATCAATCGGTGTGTTGGTAAAATCCTGAGGTCATCGGCTTCTGTATTGGTGAAGTACATGAGGTGGAAATTATAACCCTCATTTCCTGAATGGCCGGGATTGGTTTCAATCATTTCATGTTTGTAGATCAGAGACCCTTCATACCGGTGATGACCGTCGGCAAGTATTACAGGCTTTTCTTTCATCAGGCTGATAAATTCCTGGATGGCCTGTCTGTCGTGAATTACACTCAGAACGTCACGAACCCCCTGATAATCTTCCACATCGTAAATGGGATTTTTCATGCTTTCATCCATATACTTTTCCAGGGTAAACGATGGATCAGTATAAAGGCCATGGGTTGGGCTTACATTCAACTGGGTGGATCGAAGAACATCAACCCTGTCATTTACAGCTTTAGGGATGGTATTCTCATGTCTCAGGAGAACGTTATCTTTCCAGTCATATGCCCTGATGTTACATATAAACCCTTTTCTGCAGAACGTACGGCGGTTACCCGGCAGGGAGAAGTACTGATAATAAACATAAATCGACGGCAATTCATCTCTTTTCAGGGTTCCATCGAGCTTCCATTGTTTTAAACGTTCAGCAGCATTACTGGCTGCATTATCGCCCCTGGGAACAGAAAGGTGAATACTATTAAGCGGATTCAGGTATAATTTTTCGCGCTGCCGGTCTGATACAACGTCAAAAAGGGGAGAAGTGAACTCTTCTATACGGGAAGAAAACTCCGGATTATATCTCCACGCCCTGAGCGGTTGAATTTCTGCCATAACTAATTACCCGGGAAGCGGGCTCTTTTTTTCCAATTGCCCGATGTTGATGTTACCTTGGATTCTGCTGCAGATGATTTTGCGCCATTGCCATAGATTTTTGCTGTTAATGCAGCTGCAATTTCTTCCATCTCCGCATCGGGTACCCCGTCGAGTACATCCGGTGTAAAATATCGTTCCACAAATTTTGTGTCGAATTTACCGGATCGGAAAGCCTCATGTTCCATTACGAATCTGCCAAAGGATAATGTTGTTTGTACCCCACTAATGAGGTATTCATCTATTGCACGGATCATCCTGTTGATGGCCTCTTCGCGGCTGTCTGCATGAACCGCTAATTTGGCGATCATCGGGTCATAATGGATAGGAATGGTCATGCCCTGTTCAAACCCGTCATCAACACGTATTCCGGGGCCCTGTGGGCGAACATAGGTATTGAGCGTGCCGGTATCCGGTAAAAAGTTATTAGCCGGATCCTCTGCATAAACCCGAAGTTCAATAGCATGGCCGTGAATTTTGAGATCATCCTGCGCAAAGGGTAACGGATTACCTTCGGCAATTCTGATCTGTTCTTTTACAAGATCCAGTCCGGTGATCAGCTCGGTTACCGGGTGTTCAACCTGAAGGCGGGTATTCATCTCAAGAAAGTAGAAATCCAGTTTTTCATCAACGATGAATTCCACCGTACCTGCACCACGGTATTTACAGGCCTTGGCCACTCCAATAGCGGCATCGCCCATTCGCTTTCTCAGTTCAGGCGTGAGGACTGAAGACGGTGCTTCTTCAACAACTTTCTGGTGCCTCCGCTGTACAGAGCATTCCCGTTCGAAAACGTGAATGATATTTCCATGGGAATCTCCCAGGATCTGAAATTCAATATGACGCGGGGATGTGATGAATTTTTCGATAAATACGCGACCATCACCAAAAGCCGATTTCGCCTCACTCACCGCACGATTCATCTGAGATTCAAACTCCTCTTCGTTTTCTACTACACGCATTCCTTTTCCTCCACCACCTGCGCTGGCTTTGATCAGTACGGGGTACCCGATCTGACCGGATATCTTTCGCGCTTCATCAATATCGCCGATCGCACCATCCGTACCAGGAATAAGCGGCACGTTATAATCGGCGACGGCGGCTTTTGATGCAAGTTTATCGCCCATAACCCTGATAGCATCGGGGGTGGGTCCAATGAAAATGATACCAGCTTTTTCTACTTTTTCGGCAAATACGGCATTTTCAGAAAGGAATCCATACCCTGGGTGTATTGCATCTACCTGGAGGGATTTACAAACATCGATAATACGATCCATTTGCAGGTAGGATGCAGAACTGGCTGCTTCACCAACCCAGACGGCTTCATCCGCATTACGAACATGCAGGGCGTTCCGGTCTGCCGAAGAATAAATGGCGACGGTCTTAATTCCCATTTCTTTGGCCGACCGGATTATCCGAAGAGCGATCTCTCCGCGGTTGGCAACCAGAATTTTCTTAATCTTTATCATAATAATCGTGGGTGTCCTTACAATGCTACTTAATAAATTATTATTTTCGAAACAGAGCCTTATTAAACAGGGTCAGGTTTGCCAAGATGCACAATAGTGTTAACTTTGTGTGTTTTTTGATGAACAGGAAAAACGAACTAAATACATAAGACGTGGATCTATTTGATAAATTAAGAGTGGAGCGAGGGGAACTAGGTCAGCATTCCCACCTACCCAAAGACTATTTTATGTTTCCAAAGCTTGAAGGGGAGATTGCGCCCCGGATGAAGTTTAACGGAAAGGAAGTGCTAACCTGGAGCCTGAATAACTATCTCGGCCTGGCCAATCATCCTGAAGTAAGAAAAGCGGATGCAGATGCCGCGGCCCAGTGGGGTCTGGCGTACCCTATGGGGGCGCGTATGATGTCGGGTAATTCCGTTCATCACATTGAACTGGAAAAACAACTAGCATCTTTCATCAATAAAGAGGCGGTTCAACTGCTGAATTTCGGTTACCAGGGCGTTTTATCTATTATCGATGCGGTGGTGGACAGGAAGGACGTCATTGTTTATGACGCGGAGTCACATGCATGTATCATAGATGGTGTTCGTTTGCACATGGGAAAACGTTTCGTTTATCCGCATAACAACATCGAGAACCTTGAAAAACAATTGCAGCGTGCACAGAAAATCACTGATGAGACCGGTGGTGGAATCCTTGTGATTACAGAGGGAGTTTTTGGTATGTCTGGAAACCAGGGTAACCTGAGAGATGTCGTAGCCCTCAAAAAGAAATATCCATTCCGTCTGCTTGTTGATGATGCACATGGTTTCGGAACGATGGGTAAAACTGGTGCGGGTACCGGAGAAGAGCAGGGTGTTCAGGATGGCATCGACCTTTATTTCTCAACGTTCGCGAAATCAATGGCCAGTATTGGCGCATTTGTAGGTGGAGACGCCGGTGTAATTGATTATTTACGATATACGGTGCGATCTCAAATATTTGCGAAGTCTCTTCCAATGCCCCTGGTTATCGGTGCATTAAAACGCCTGGAGCTGTTGCGTACACAACCTGAACTTAAAGACAATCTTTGGAAGGTCGTGAATGCACTGCAGAGCGGACTTAAGGCACATGGATTTGATATTGGAACAACACAGTCTCCGGTAACGCCTGTTTTATTCAAGGGTGGACTTGGAGAAGGTGCTAATATGGCCATGGACCTTCGTGAAAATTATAACATCTTCTGTTCGATGGTGATCTATCCTGTGGTACCACGCGATGTGATCATGCTTCGGCTTATTCCAACGGCTGTTCACAGCCTGGATGATGTGAAAGAAACCATTGATGCATTCGCAGCAGTCAAACATAAGCTGGATAATGGATTCTATCAGAGGGAAGAACTGGTTGCAGTGACCAAATAAAATAAAAAAAGTGTGTTTTTAGTTGATTTAATCACATTTTGAGTATATTGCCAACGCTAAATAAATCAACAGAAACTTTTTAAATAAACTATTTTAAACCAATCAAGCATGAAAAGATTTAACGAAATCAAAGACCTTGTAATGTCGTTGGAGGCTGACTTCGAGAAGTTCTATGAAAAAGGAAATAATGCTGCAGGTACCCGCGTAAGAAAGGGTATGCAAGAATTAAAGAATCTTGCTCAAGATATCAGAGTAGAAGTTCAAGATAAGAAAAATCAGGGATAACAAATTCTCAAAAGAGAAAGGGAGTGTGAAAGCACTCCCTTTTTTTTTGTTCAAATGTAAATATTCAGATACCTATTAATCAGGGGTTTATGAATTAATAAAGTACCCTGAATTTAATAGTATGCTCAATCTTCCGTAAAGCCTTTATTACATCCCTGTCATAGGCCTTATCGATGTCGGTAATTACATATCCGATCTTCTCATTTGTTTTCAGGTATTGCCCGACAATGTTGATGTCATGATCAGCCAGCACCTTATTGATCCTGGCAAGAATACCCGGCATGTTCTGGTGAATATGAATCAGGCGATGTGCATTCTTCAGTGTTGGCAACTGAAGGTTCGGGAAGTTTACACTGTTTGATGTACTACCGGTATTGATGTATTCCATGATTTTTCCAGGCACAAAGGATGCAATATTTTCCTGTGCTTCCATCGTGCTTCCTCCGATATGGGGAGAAAGTATTGTATTGGGTAAACCCCGCAAGCGTGACGAAAATTCCTCATCGTTACTTTTAGGTTCCTCAGGAAATACGTCTACTGCTGCTCCGCCAACTTTTCCGGATTCAATATTTAAGGCAAGTGCTTCAATATCCACTACATGCCCGCGGCTCAGGTTCAGGAAAATGACCCCATCCCGCATGTGAGCAAATTCTTCCGGACCAATCAGGTCTTTGTTTTCCTTTCTTCCGTCAACATGAAGGCTGATGATCTCTGCTTTTTGGAGTAACTCTTCGAGGGAATCACATTTCTGAGCATTACCCAGTGCCAGTTTTTCCTCGACATCGTGGTAAATAACTTTCAGGCCCATGGATTCGGCCAGGACGGATAATTGTGCACCGATATTACCATAACCGATGATTCCCAGCACCTTACCGCGAATCTCAAAGCTCCCTTTAGCTGATTTATCCCAGAGACCCTGATGCATCGAGGATGATTTATCTGCAAGCTTGCGCATCAGAAAAATCATTTCTGCAATGGCCATCTCCACCACCGAACGTGTGTTGGAAAAGGGTGCATTAAATACGGCAACTCCTTTGTCAAGACATGCATTCAGGTCAATCTGATTCGTGCCAATGCAGAACGCCCCAATTGATATCAGGCGGTTTGCATGCTCAAGTACCTTGGCAGTCACATTGGTTTTACTCCGGATACCCAAAACCGAGACATCCCTGATTTTTTCGCAAAGTTCGTCTTCATCCAGTCCTGCAGGATATACAGAAACGTTGTAACCTTCTTCCTGCATGAGCTTGATGGCCTGCGGGTGAATGTTCTCCAGTAATAATACGTTGATTCTGTTTTTGGGGTAGGAAATGGCAGTATTCAGCTTGTTCATATAAAGGAATTCATCGAGACTTGGGGCGACGTGATCGGCTTTTTCAGTCACAGATTCACGTTCCACATTCTCGGTAAATGCATAAAATTTATTGGCCAGACCGGCTGCCTTGATCTCATAATCCGTGTAGCCGTCTCCAATTACATAAACATCTCCTTTCAGATTTAAGTGCCTCAGTTGCTCAACCTTTCCGTTATTGGAGGCAAGTACATTGTCCTTGTCATAACCGGTAATCTTCCCGGTGTCATCAAAGGTGAAACTATTAGCAAAAACATTTTCCGGCTTAATGTGAAATTCCTCTACGATCGGTACAATGAAATCACGGAAACCGTTTGATATGATATATACCCGATCAGAATATTTCTCAAAAAATTCACGGTTTCGGCGGAATGAGGACGATACCTTTTCTTTCAGGGATGAAATAAGCTCCGGCAAATGATCCCGATGGGCATCCAGCAGCTCAAGTCTCCGTTCGATGGAATCCTTGAGGGAAAGCGTACCCTCCATGCCCCTGTCTGTAATTTCCTGTATTTCTTCCACACGTTCCTTTTTTCGCGCATGGTTTTTCAGTGCAATCTCTGCGAGCAGATCCATGGCTTCGACCTGGGTGAATGTGGAATCAAAATCTATGATAAAATATTTCTTCACGGAATGAGGTATTTCTATTTAACGACGAAATAAGCAGATTCAGGGGCCATTTAAAAGGGATTGAAAGAATTAATTACAGATACACCAAGGTCAGTTCGTTTCAATCGATTGCATATAAGTAAACCGTTCCTGTAATTTCACGTTGAATAGTTGCAGGATAAGATAATTCGTTGAAAAATTGCATTTGATATGATACTTAAGAAAACAATGATCCGATCTATTTTTCTGCTTGTCTCGATTGTATCAATGCACTTCTTTCCGCTTTACGGACAGCGGCAACAACCAGCGAGTGCGTCTGAAATCCTTCTGAAATTAGAGCGTCTGAATTTTTTGGGTACAGTTCTATATGTGGCTGCTCATCCCGATGACGAAAACACAAGACTTATTGCCTACCTGGCTAACGAAAGAAAGGCCCATACAGCTTACCTTTCAATGACGCGGGGTGATGGCGGACAAAACCTGATTGGCCCTGAGATCCGGGAGGGACTGGGCATTATACGCACACAGGAATTACTGGCAGCGCGTCGGATTGACGGCGGGAAACAATTCTTTACCCGGGCTAACGATTTCGGATATTCCAAGACCGCTGAAGAAACACTTCAGGTATGGGATCAGGATCAGGTACTGTCTGATGTGGTGCGCACTTTTCGAAAATTCAGACCCGACGTGATTATCACCCGGTTTCCGCCGGATGAGCGCGCCGGGCATGGACATCATACTACTTCGGCAATCATGGCTGAACGCGCCTTCGATATATCGGGCGATAAAAATTATTATCCTGAGCAACTGCAAGACCTCACTGTTTGGTCGCCCAAGCGTCTTTTTACCAACACAGGCCGTTGGTGGAATCCAAATATGGATGGGAGTGAGCCGGGCGTTCTTACCATCGATGTGGGTACATATAATCCGTTGCTTGGTACGACTTATACCGAAATGGCTGCACTCAGCAGAAGTCAGCATAAAAGCCAGGGATTTGGAGCGACAGGCAGCAGGGGCTCAAGCGAAGAATTTCTGGAATATGTAAAAGGAGTTGAAGCGAAATCGGATATTTTCGAGGGAATTGATACCAGCTGGTCCCGCGTAAGCGGTGGAGATAAGATTGGCAAATCGATCAACGAGCTTATCTCCAATTTCGATCCCAGAAAGCCTTATGCCAGCGTTCGGGATATGTTGCGCATCCGCAGGATGATCTCAGAAATTGAGGATTCCTTCTGGAAATCCCGAAAACTGGAACAGGCTGATGAAATAATTTCAGATATGACCGGCCTGTATCTGGAAGCACGCACCAGCGAAGGACAGGTTGTTCCTGGTCAGAATATACGCATGGAACTGGAAGCCATCCAGCAATCACCGCTGTCAGTAGTTTTGAAAGGATTCAGGAGCGATATTCTTGGGATGAATCTGAACTTGCAGATGACCGCAGGTACTGATATAGTATTGGATACTGCTGTTACGATCCCAGCCGGAATTCCATACTCAGATCCATACTGGTTGAAATTGCCACAAAAGAAGGGAATGTATACAGTTGAAGACCCTCAATTGATAGGGCTTCCTGAAAATAATCCGAGTATCCCTGTAACTGTGGATGTTGAAATAGAAGGAGTGGCATTTAGTTATGAAATTCCGCTGCAGTACCGGTGGAATGATCCTGTGCAGGGTGAAAAACATGAGCCGCTGGTGATAACGCCACCTGCGCTCGTTTCAATCAAGGAGGCGGTATATCTGTTCCCGGATAATAATTCGCGTGAAATTGAAGTACTCGTGAAAGCGGGAACTGCGAATGTGGCAGGAGAGGTTCAGCTTTTAGGAGCTGATGGATGGGAAGTAACACCTTCAACGCGGTCATTTAACCTGCAACAGGATGGGGAAGAATCCATTGTAACCTTCCGGGTAAGTCCGCCTGAAGGACAGATTGTAAGCGATCTGGTTGCCCAGGTAAGAACGGCAGGTGCCACCTATTCGAAGAATATGGAAGTAATTGATTATGAGCATATTCCAAAGCAGGTATTACTGCCTGATGCAAAATCAAGGTTTGTTCATATCCCACTTAATAAGAAAGGGGATCGCGTTGGGTACATTGCAGGGGCAGGGGATGCCATTCCGGCTACACTGCGTGAGATCGGTTACCAGGTTTGGGAGATGCGTGACGAGGATGTGACACCCGAAAATCTTGGCCAGCTTGACGCAATTATACTGGGTGTAAGGGCTCTCAATACCAATGAACGTATTGCTTTTCAAATGCCTGCCTTGCTGGATTATGTGAAAGAGGGAGGTACGCTGATCGTTCAGTATAATACCAATTTCAGATTGAAGACCGGGGAGTTTGCCCCATATCCACTTCAGCTGTCACGGGATCGTGTCGCGGAAGAGGATGCGGAGATCCGGATACTGACCCCGGAACATCCCGTGTTGAATACGCCCAATAAGATAACGCAGGCAGATTTTGAAGGATGGGTCCAGGAGCGCGGATTGTATTTTCCCGGCAAATGGGATGATCGGTACACGGCGATTCTTTCCAGTAATGATTCCGGAGAGAGCCCTCTTGATGGAGGATTACTTGTAGCCCAATACGGCAAAGGTTATTATATTTATACCGGTTACAGCTGGTTCAGGGAATTACCGGCCGGTGTACCAGGGGCAATTCGGTTATTTACCAATATGGTTTCACTGGGAAATGCCGATCTGATTGATAATTCAATTAACGTAAAAAAATGACTTCCGAGGAAAAAGAGATCTACCCGGAAGAGCCACCGCTCTTCAAAAAATGGAAGTCCTGGTATATCCTCGTGCTTGGCAACCTGCTGGCACTGATTCTACTTTTGTATTTCTTATCAATTAGTTTTTCATGAGCAATCTCGATTGGCTTGTATTATTCGGCACACTGATTTCTATTGTTGTGTATGGAGTCTATGCAAGCCGTGGCAGCAAGAACATTGAAGGATTTTTACTGGGTGATAAGAGTATGCGATGGTGGACAATCGGTTTATCCATTATGGCCACCCAGGCGAGCGCAATTACATTTTTATCTACACCCGGACAAGCCTATGATGACGGGCTCAGGTTCATTCAGTTTTATTTTGGTCTGCCCATTGCAATGGTCATTTTGTCGGTGACCTTCATTCCGATCTACTATCGTTTGAAGGTATACACCGCTTATGAATTCCTGGAGAACAGGTTCGACCTGAAAACCCGAACACTTGCTTCGTTTCTCTTTCTGGTCCAGCGGGGACTGGGCGCCGGAATAACCATCTTTGCGCCGTCCATTATTTTGTCAAGTATCCTGGAAGTGAGCCTTACATTCACTACACTGATTATTGGAGTCCTTGTAATAATTTATACGGTATCAGGCGGGACAAAGGCGGTAAGTGTTACGCAGAAACAGCAAATGGGAGTGATGATGGGAGGTATGATTCTGGCAGGAATCATGGTTGTTAAAATGCTCCCGGATGGCGTGGACTTCGGTGATGCTATTACCGTTGCGGGGAAAATGGGTAAGCTTGAAGCCGTTGACCTGGAATTCGATCCCACCAACAGATACAATATCTGGTCGGGAATCATTGGCGGACTCTTTGTTGCCCTGGCGTATTTCGGAACGGATCAGTCGCAGGTTCAGCGTTACCTGTCGGGCAGAAGTATTCGTGAAAGCCGTCTCGGATTAATCTTTAACGGACTTCTTAAGGTGCCGATGCAATTCATCATTCTGTTCATCGGAACGATGGTATTTGTTTTCTACCAGTTTTATCAGCCACCCGTTTTCTTCAACGATGCGGCCATTGAGGTGGTTAAAAATTCGGAATACCGGGAGCAATTCGAAGAGGTTGAAGCAGCGCATCAGGACCTGTTTGCCCAGAAGCGACAGGCCATAGAAGGACTCATACAGGCGGAGAATGCGAATAAGGCTGATGAATCGGAGGCATACCGAACCCAGATTGAGAATTATCTTGATCAGGATGAGGAAATCAGGAATAAGGCCAAGGAAATCATCGTAAAAGCCGACCCCAAGGCTGAAACAAACGATACGGATTATGTATTCATATCGTTTGTCATGAATAATTTACCCCATGGGCTGATTGGAATTTTGCTGGCAGTGATCTTCTCTGCGGCAATGTCCAGCACCGCATCGGAACTGAATGCCCTGGCATCTACCACTACAGTGGATATTTATAAGCGATCCGTAAAGCCCGCGCAGTCGGAGCAGCACTACCTCAATGCATCACGTCTTTTTACGCTCATGTGGGGCCTGATCGCTATTATGTTCGCCACTTTTGCCTCACTGCTCGAGAATCTGATAGAGCTTGTGAATATCGTGGGATCAATTTTCTATGGAAGTATCCTGGGTATATTTCTGGCCGCTTTTTACATTAAATACATCAGAGGTAATGCCATATTTATCGCGGCGGTTATCTCCCAGTCCATGGTCATATTCCTGTTCATGACAACTCCGATCGGATATCTTTGGTATAATGTAATTGGCTGCGGGATGGTTGTGATACTCGGGTTTATTATTCAAAAGATCATCAACAGCAATTAAAAAAAGCCGACTGTAGAGCCGGCTTCTTTATCTTGGTGATCTTCTGATCTTTATTTGAGACTGTTAATCAGATCCTGATTTCTTTTCACATATCCGAAATCATTTCCCGACGCTTTTGCTTTAGCCATTGATTCATTCGCTGTTTCGATGGCTTCTTTCTTTTTACCCATTTTGGCGAGGATCTGTGCCTTCATGTGAATGTTCCAGAAAGCGTTAGGGTTTGCCTGAAGCCCCATGTCCATCCAGGCAAGAGCCTGCTCAAGGTCACGTCCGGTCGTATAGTAATAATTGGCTGCCTGAATATAAACGTTTGGATCAACCTGTGTTTTAGCCTTAATGTCGGCCATGACGATGTCATCAAAACTTACCTTTACTGGAATGCGCAGAGCAACATTTTCCCATGCCATAGCAATTTTTGCCTCTGTATTGTCGGCACTGATGTCATGGATCTGAAATGTAAGTGATTCAACGGTATTGGATGTCTTGTTTGATTTAACGCCAATGTTAAGTACTTCATTATCTTTATTGTAGGCAGCAGTATTTCCACCAATGCTTAAGTCTTTGTAAAGCATGAATCTCCATTCATCGGCTCCGGGTACGGTAAATATCAGGTATTTTCCGGCAGGGACCGACTGGCCACCAATCATGGCATCGGTACTCAGGGTAAGTACTGATCCGTTGTTGGCGCCTGTACGCCATATCTGGCCATAGGGCTGGAGATAATCACCACCTTCTCCAAAGATTTTTCTTCCTTTAACACCGGGGCGGAAATAATCAATGGTAATATCTGTAAGGCCCACTGTTGTTGAAACTGAGCCGGCAGGGCTTGGCTGCGGCATTTGGATTTGCGCATTCGCGCTTGAGAATGCGATCAATAGCGCAATGGAAAGGCAATTAATGAGTAGTATTCTTTTCATGGTTCATTTATTTTTGGTCGTACGAATCTACACAATTTTAACGGAGTACGTGAAACTGAAAAAATCATTTTATTTCAATGACGACGTTTGCGACGCCGCACGTAACCTGCTGGGCAAGGTCCTTTATGTTGAAGGTCCCGAAGGAATATGTGGTGGCATGATCGTGGAAACAGAGGCATACTCATATCGGGAACGGGCTTGCCATGCCTACGGGAACAGGCGTACAGCGCGGACGGAAACACTTTTTTCTGCCGGAGGCTCCGCCTATGTATACCTGTGCTATGGTATTCATCGTTTGTTCAATGTTGTAACGAATGCGGAAGGTATTGCCGAAGCGGTTCTGATTCGTGCTCTTGAACCTGTTACCGGAGTCGAACTCATGAAGTCACGCAGGGGGAATATAGCCTATACCGGACTAACCTCCGGTCCCGGTAAACTCTCTGAAGCATTAAGTATATCACTGGAGCATGACGGCAGACCCCTTTTAGGAGACCAGATCTGGATCTCCGATGAAGGCGTTGGTGTACGTAAAATTGTAGAAGGACCGAGAATTGGTGTGGATTACGCAGGGGAGGATGCCCTGTTGCCATGGCGCTTTGGAATTGGCGGGAACCGGTTTTTAAGCCGGCCATTTCCACGGTGATATCGAGATATTGGTTGATTCAACGATTTATTTCTAATATTGTAACTGAGCGTCCATAACTTAGCTTTTTAACCTAAACTACTGTATTGTGAGATTTTATTTTTTAGGGCTTCTGATATTCTGTTTATCCGCAGGCCAGGCTCAGGACATATTCCGCGAAGTCAATTCATCGTATGATGAACAATTACCCGTACTTTCACCGGACAATAAGACATTATACTTCACCCGCACACGCCATCCGCAGAATGTCGGTGGAGTTCAGGATCCGGGAGACATATGGTACAGCGAATTGCAGGAAGATGGAAGCTGGTCTGCTCCTGCAAATGCTGTGGAATTGAATAACAGGGGTTACAATGGTGTAATCGGATTTACAGTCGACTCAAGAACCATTTACCTGCTCAATCACTATAATAAAGATGATTCACGGGCTGCCACCCAGGGGGTTTCGCGATCCATACGGCGTGGAAATAAGTGGGGTAATCCTGAAAACATCACAATTCCTTATTTCCTGAATCGTTCAGAGAATCACGGAGGATATATCAGTGTGGACGGACAGGTCCTTCTTTTTTCAATTGAAGGATACAATACAGTAGGTGGTGAGGATATTTATGTAAGCTTCAATGAAGGGAACGGCAAATGGAGTGAGCCCAAGAACCTTGGGAGAACCATCAACACCAACGCCCAGGAATTCACGCCCTACCTTTCCGGAGATAAGCAGACGTTGTATTTCGCAACGAATGGTCATGGCGGAAGTGGAAGCAGCGATATTTTCATGTCGACACGGCTGGATGACACCTGGAAGAACTGGTCGTCACCTGTTCCGGTGCCCAATATCAACAGCCAGGGAAGAGAACTGGGATACCGTCCGTATGAAGGATTTGCACTTTACACCTCTACTATGAACAGTGACGGCTACAGCGATATCCGGATGTATACAGATTCCCCCGAGCAGCGCATCGAACCGCTGGTGGTGGATGTCCCTGATTCAGTGCTGGAAGAAGTGCAGACGACCGTAGAGATCGATAAAAACGTGATTTTCGGTACTGTAAAGAGCGCAGATAACAGGACACCGATAGGCAACGTTACGCTTCGTCTTACTGTTGGAACACAGGAGCAGGTTGTACCGGTAGATGCCGTGACGGGTACATTCAGTGTACCCATTATCGAGGAAGGCAGCTATCTGTTTTCGATGGATGCACCCGGGTTTATCAGTAATAATGAAACAGTTCTGGTGGAAGGAGATCGTAATTCCAGTGCTATTGAACGACAGTTTTTACTTCAGCCCATAACAGTGGGTACAACGGTTCAATTACCGAATGTGCTCTTCAAACGATCGTCACCTGATATTTTATCCGAATCATATCCGGAGCTTGACCGGGTAGTGGATTTCATGCGGACCAATCCATCCGTACAGATTCGCCTGGAAGGACATACGGATAATACAGGCGTACCCAAGCATAATCTTCGACTATCAAAAGCACGCGTGGAATCAGTAGAGGCGTACCTGGTGAGCAAGGGGATTAATCAGAAGCGAATTACAGGTAAAGGCTATGGGGGAACCAAGCCGATCGCTGATAATGGCAATGAAGAGACGCGTCGTCTAAACCGAAGGGTGGAATTCACAATCGTAAAGGAATAATGAATGCTCTTTATATGAGGAAGCTTCCATGAACAGTCTCGCTTTGCAACTTATCCTGGCCCTTTTCTGGAATGTTCAGCAAGTTCCCGTGCTGGCACCGTGCCCCGACTCACCCAATTGTGTGAATTCCTATCAGTCTGATGAGGAGCATACTCCTATGGAGCCACTCCGCTACAGTGGTGATTATGACAAGGCCATGGCAGTGCTGAAGGATGTGATAAGGGAAATGCCACGAACGGATATAACCGACTCATCGAACGTTTATCTGAAAGTCGTTTTCACCATTGCTCTTTTTGGATTTGAGGATGATGTTGAATTTCTGGCAGATACACTCCGGAATGAGATTCATTTCCGTTCTGCCTCAAGGGTAGGTTATTACGATCTGGGAGTGAACCGCAGACGGATGGAATCTATTCGGGAAGCGTGGATGGAGATTGCCGGGGACGGACAATAACTAATTTTAATAATGTAATTCTTGTCCGCCTCGACCGGTAATATGCAGTAAAACATATTACCATGAAGATAATCAGAAATCAACGGAACCACCCTTTGTATGTCAGGGAACACCTGATCATGTGGAAATTACTTAATGAGCACCGAACCCTGAAGCATTTCAATTTTAAGCAGTATCATTCCTTTGGTTGTTGCACTGCCCAATTCTGTAGTTTTGCAGCTTCCCTGGTCGTTGAACTGGAGGGATATGAGGATATGATGTTATCTTCTTCCGCCACAAGGGATTGTCATCTTAAGACGCTCGGTTTTCACATCCTTCGCTATGAGAATTACCTGGTAAATGAATTTCCCGAAATTATCATTGAAGACATTCAGAGTCAGATCAAAGGTATCAGGAGGGTACGGTCATGATCCTGGCCGGCCTTCATTTCGTTGCTTTGCAAGAGCGGCAACATACCATTCAAATTCATTAATGAATCGGGTGGTTTGTTTTAGCAGCCATTCTTCCTGCGTTGAACCTTCAGCATCAATTGTTTTTTGAATTTGCGGAACGGATAAAATAGTGGGAATCGAAGGTGTTCCCAGCTCTGCCAGGGTAATTCTTGCCTGGATAGCCGCACGGATCCCTCCAAACCTGCCTGCAGAATAGGAAAGGATTCCTGATGGCTTGTAATGATATTCCTTTTGATAATGGTCCAGGAGGTTTTTAAGTGCGGGAGGCATGCTGTGGTTGTATTCCCCGGTAACGATTATGAAACCATCCGACTGGCTGAGATGATCACCTATGATCTGCATATTTTCAGGAGCAGTACCATCCGGATATTCCTTAAACATTTTATCCAGGAAAGGAAGTGGTAATAACATAGGATCGATCACCTGAACATCAAAGCCTTTCGATCTTAGTTGATTTGAAATGAATGTTACAGCACGAATACCCTGTCGGTTGGTGCGTACAGAACCATACAAAACACTGATTTTATACCTCATACGATTGTGTTTTTATTGAACCAGTCAGCAACCTCATCACGATAGGTTTGGCCGACGGGAATTTTTTGATCGTTCAACATCACGTAACCTGTATGGAGACTGTTGGTATACCTGATATTGACAATAAAGGATTTATGAACTCTTTTAAACATAGGGAATGGAAGAGATTCCTCCAAATGTTTCAGGGATACGAGCTCCATATACCAGCTGTCTGAGGTGTGATATCGCACATACTCGCGCATTCCTTCGATATACAGTATGTCGGAATAGCGTACGCGATAGACGCTGTGTCCTGATTTGATAAGCCGTTCACCAGACCCGGGAGTACTGTAACTGTGGTGTGTTGCGCGAACTTTATTGATCGCCTTTAAAAACCGTTCGTAGGAGATTGGCTTGAGTAAATAATCGACCACATCAAGTTCATAGCCCTCAAGGGCAAATTGCTGGTAGGCGGTGGTGAGAATGATATTGGCCGGCTTGTCAAGACGTCTGATAAATTCCAGTCCGGAAATCTCTGGCATTTGTATGTCGAGCAGGATGATATCAGGACTATGTGTTTTCACATAGTGTAAGCCGTCGGCTGGATTTTTGAACGAAGCAACCAGCTCAAGTCCTTCGCATTGTTCGATATAGCCTTTTAAGAGCGTGCGGGCAGGGTATTCATCTTCTATGATTACGCAGCGTAAATTATTCATGGCAGATCAATATGGAGATGGATTCTGAATTTGCCTTCCGGCTTCTCTATGATCAGCTTGTGACAGTCGGGATATAGAAGTTCAAGGCGTTTCTTCACATTGATCATACCAATACCACCTTCATTATCCTTAGAAATCAATTTTCCCGGATTGCTGTTGGAAACTTTAAAATCCAGCATGCCATGTTGAATTTTCAATGAGATTTCTATCCACCCGTTTCCATCGTCTTCAATATGGCTATGCTTGAAGGCGTTTTCCACGAAGGGCAGGAGAATCATAGGCGCGATCTGTGAACCGGGATCTATTTCACCTTCCACGCGTAAATTCACCTCGTCTTCAAATTTCAGCTCCTGCAGCTGAACAAAGTTGAGAATATATTCCCATTCCTTTTCCGCCGGCACAAGGTCTGTATTCGATTCGTAGAGCACATACCGAAGCATTTCCGATAATTTGAGAATCAGGTCGGGAGTTTTTTCCTGATGGCTGATGGCCATGGCATAAAGATTATTAAGTGCGTTGAAAAGGAAATGTGGATTGATCTGGCTCCGCAGTAATTTCATTTCTGTTACGAGTTTCTCCTGGATGCGCTGCGCATCCATGTCCTTCCTTTTTCTTGATTCATCCATTAAAAACTGGAGGGCGCTGAAAAATAATACGCCGAAGGAAAGCGACATATTCTGAACGATCCAACGGGAAGACCGGAAAGTACGTGGCACCCTCATCTGTACACCTTCAAGACGGTTGATTGGCAGGAACTGATTGGTGACGGTGAATATATAATACACAACGATCATGAGCAACGTTATTCCAAGCAGATAGTAACCCCAGGAATTACGTTGTATCAGGAGTGGAAGCAGCACACGAGTATTGATGTAAAAGATGATTATATGAATGATCAGCATCCTGCCGGCATGCCAGGCGGCGGTTTCATAGGTGAACGGTATTGCAAACCAGAAGAGCAGTAATACAAAGTAAGCACACCATGATATCACATGGAGATAAATTCCCTTGGGTAATGCTGAATTCATGCAAGTAAGATACGCATTTACAAAAATGTGTCTTTGTTATTTTCAACAAACAACCGTTTCGCTCAACGAACATCAGGCGTATCTGCGTTGGTTGAATTTATCGCTTCGTTGATTGAAATAATCAAGAACTGACCATAAAACGCGGTAAATTAGATTCATGAAAACCATTATTCTATTCTCGCTGATTATCCTTGGACCCTTGTTCATTACCGAAACGAACGGCCAGCCGCCCCAGCGCAATCCATCTGAAATGGTGGCCCGTGAAAAACAAATGGTGCTTGACAGTATTACGGATCTTTCTGAAGACCAGAAGCTTGTAATAGATGAAATTTACAAGACCTACTCCGAAGAAATAACAGCTGCATTTTCAGAGAACCAGGGAGACCGTGATAAGATGAGGGGAGCCATGCAGGAAATCAGGAAAAAAAAGCAAACCATGCTTAGTGAAATATTAACTGATGAGCAAATGGCAAGGCTTACCTTCATTATGCAACAAAACCGCCGACAGCGCAGACCTCCGCCAAATGAATAAGTCATTCATTCTACTAGCGATCCTTTACCTCTGCGGCCAATCGCTTTTTTCCCAGGTGAATGTTTCGGGGGTTATTAAGGGCAATGATCAGGTGCTCCCGGGAGCGACTGTTCAGTTCAGGCTGGTAAAAGACACCACTATTACGACCTTTGCTTCCAGTAACGCAAAAGGCAACTACGAAGTGAAACTGCCGGAAGACGGCTTTTACAAATTACAGGTTTCATTCATTGGCTATCAGCCGTTCACAAGGATACTCAGAATTACAGGACCGGATTATCGTGTTCCGGATATTCAACTGGTCGAACAAACTGAATTACTTAAGGAGGTCAGGATTACAGACAAGCCCATCGTGGTAGTTCAACAAGGTGATACCACGGCATTCTTAGCCAGTGGCTTTAAAACGAATCCCGATGCCACGGCGGGTGATCTGCTTAAAAAAATGCCGGGAGTGGTGGTTGACGGGAATGGTGTTCAGGCACAGGGAGAGTCTGTCCAGCGTATACTGGTGGATGGCCGGGAGTTTTTTGGTAATGATCCTGCGGCCACCCTCAGAAACCTTCCTGCAGATGTTATCGAGAAAATCGAGGTGTTTGATCAGTTAAGTGAACAGGCTCAGTTCTCCGGTTATGATGACGGGAATACGGTAAAAACAATCAATATTGTCACCAAACCTGAAACGCGAAATGGCAGTTTTGGACGTGTTTACGCCGGTGGCGGGACAGACGCGCATTACAATCTCGGGGGTAATATCAATTTTTTCAACGATCAGCAACGAATTTCAATCGTTGGTCTGAGCAACGATATTAACCTGCAAAATTTCTCTTCGGAAGACCTGGTAGGTGTGGCCAGCAGCAGTTCCAGCGGAAGAGGAAGGGGAGGTGGAAATTTTGGAGGGGGAAGAAATAATGGTGCCAATAATTTTCTCACATCCCAGCAAAATGGAATCAGCCAGGTTAATTCATTCGGGATAAACTATGTGGATGAATTTCTCAATGGTGACCTCAAACTATCTGCCAGTTACTTTTTTAATCACGCGACAAATACGAATGATCAGAAAAGCCTCAGAGAATACTTTCTGTCGGCAGATAGCAGTTATTTCTATGAACAGAACTCCATTCAGGATAATGTAAATTATAATCACAGATTTAACTCCCGCATCCAGTACAGTATTGATAAAAAGAATATGCTGATTGTGACACCTGCTCTGAGTTTGCAAAACAATACGAATCAGCTGACAACAAGTATTCTTACTTCAAACATGGCCGATGAGTTGATCAGTGGAAGTGAAAATATGCAGCTGAATGATCTGCAGGGCATTAATTTTTCGAATAACCTTGTCTTCCGGCATGCATTTGAAAGAAGAGGTCAGACCTTGTCGTTCGGACTGCGTAATTCCTATCTCAAAAGTGATGGGAATATTGACCTGAACGCTATTAATTACTATAACCGGACAACCGTAATTTCAGATACGCTTGCCCAGGAAACAGATCGTTTCAGTCTTCAAAAATCAGTACAGGGAAATGTGACCTACACCGACCGGCTTGGGGAAAAGTTTCAGTTACAACTGACCCAGACCATGGAAAGGAGGTGGAATGAATCAGATAATAAGAACTATGACCTGCGTTCTGAAGAAAGGGAGCTTAATCCGGAATTGTCCAATGTTTTTGAAAGTATCTATACAACTTATACCTCTACAGCCGGCCTGTCATACCGGGGCGAAATTGGCTCTGTTCGCGCAGGCCTGGCTTATGAACATGCAAGACTTGAGAATGAACAATTGTTTCCTCAGACGGATCAGCTAACCCGTAGTTTTAATAATATTCTACCGACCGTTTCGGGCCGGTTTAACCTGACAGAAGATAAAAATCTGCGGTTTTTTTACCGGACCAATACCGATGCCCCGTCCATCTCACAGTTACAGAATGTGATCGACAATTCAAACCCCCTGATACTTACAACGGGGAATCCGGCATTGGACCAGGCCTACAGTCATCGACTCGTTGTACGGTATTCCAATTCGAATCAACAATCTTCCGCCAGTTTCTTTGGTTTCATTTCTGCTCAAACTGCGGCCAATTACATTTCAAATGAAACCATTATCGCAGAAAATGAAGACATCCTTGTGGGTGATTATTTACTTCGAAAGGGCAGCCAGATAACACGTCCCGTGAATCTCGACGGATACTGGAATGTGCGAAGTCTGCTTACCTACAGTATCCCATCAATCCTGCTGAAATCCATTATAAACGTAAATGCCGGCATTAATTACAACAAAATACCGGGCCTTATCAATGAACAATCAAACACATCCAATAATTATGGGTTCAGCGCAGGTATTGTGATTGCCAGCAATATCAGCGAACGTGTTGATTTCAATATAGGCTATTCGGGAAATTTTAATATTGTGGATAATTCGATTCAGCCTGAATTAAACACAAATTATTTGAATTCGTCGTTTTCGGCCGGACTGAACTGGATTTTTGGACAGGGATGGGTGTTCAGAACAGATATTAATTACCAGCGGTATGATGGCCTTTCCGAAGGGTTCAATCAAAACTATGCCTTATGGAATGCCTCTTTAGGAAAGAAATTCATGGCCGATGATCGGGCAGAGGTTTCTTTACGGGTTTTTGATATTCTGAAACAAAACCAAAGTATAACGCGGACGGTCACAGAAACCTATATCGAGGATGCCACGAGTGTTGTATTACAGCAATATGTCATGCTGAATTTTATGTATAGGATCCGAAACTTCAAAACCACACAATAGAAAAGCCCTCACCGAAGTGAGGGCTCCCCTTAACCAACAATCAACCAACAATCATCTACCTCATTGAAGGAGGCAGGATGACCTTATCTATAACGTGAACTACTCCATTTGATGCGTTCACATCAGCTTTTAATACATTTGCGTCATTGATATAAACCTTGGGACCTACCTTTACAGTAACATCGCTTCCCTCAACGGTTTTTACCATTCCATTTTTTAAATCAGTTGACATGACTTTTCCGCCAACCACATGATACGTAAGAACGCTTACGAGCATGTCTTTGTTCTCAGGTTTTAATAAAGTTTCTAATGTTCCTTCAGGCAAAGCGGCAAATGCTGCGTTTGTCGGGGCGAATACGGTGAACGGACCATCTCCATTCAATACGTCTACAAGGCCAGCCGCTTTAACTGCAGTAACCAGTGTGGATAAATCTGAATTTCCTGCTGCCAAACCTACGATGGTTTTATCCTGTGACATGGCAGAAACAGAAATCATTAAGCCAACAACAACTACTGCTACTATTTTTACTAAGTTTTTCATGGTGTTTATTTGTTTGTATATATAATGCACAAGTGGCATACATTGTTTAATGTTTTGTTAAAAAGATTAAACATTTTTTATTCGATAGGCCCAAATGATGAGCAAAGGGTGAATTAGAAGAAGACGAACCCATGCTACCCACTCAGGAACGCAGAGCTTTCCAGCGCATCCTCCCAACTGAATAAAATAGATATGGGATGGGATAAAGCAGACCAGGAGGATTATAATCATCCAGCAGGCAGCTTTCCGGGTAGAGGAAATAGCGACCAGAATTCCAAGCAGAATCTCCACAATTCCGGCGCCAAGGTTAATTAATTCGGGATTGGGGAAATAGCCCGGGATGAGCGGCAGATAAAATTCCGGATCCCTGAAATGATTCAGTCCGGCAACAATGTAAAATATCGAAAGTGCGATCCAGCCAATGCGTTTCATGCTGATAAAACCCGGGAAGATCAAAGATGTTTTTGTATTTTACCTTAAAATTTTCACACATGAACGGACTTCGAACCATTGTTTATCGGGTACCAGACCTCCAGGCAGCACGGAAGTGGTACAGCGATGTATTTAATGTTTCCCCATATTTTGATGAGCCTTTCTATATCGGATTCAATATAGGAGGTTTTGAACTCGGTCTGCAGCCCGGCGACGGTACTAATCTGGACCCGACGCATCATGTTTCATATTGGGGAACTGACAACCTGGAAGAGTCGGTTGAATCCTTTCGTAAAGCAGGAGCAACCGTACTGGAAAATTTGGAAGATGTAGGGGGTGGCATCAGGGTCGCCGTGATGGGTGATCCGTGGGGCAACCCGGTCGGGCTGATCGAAAATCCACATTTCCGGCTGGGTGAAACGGAGAAACATCCTGTGCCTGCCAGGGAACCCGGGGTAACTGGCCCGGGTGGATTCTTCTTTAAGTGCAAAGATCCCGAAATGGTGAAGACCTGGTACAGGGAAAACCTCGGAATACTTACTGGTCAGTACGGGGCACAATGGCAATGGAGAAAAGAGTCGACGGGAAATGAGCCCGGGTTTACGGTCTGGAGTGCGTTTAAAGACGATACAGATTATTTTGAGCCTTCCCAACATGATTTCATGATCAATTATCGGGTAAATGACCTGGAGGGACTTCTCAGTAAAATGAAATCCAACGGGGTTCAGCAGGTTGGTAAACTGGAAGTCTATGATTATGGCAAATTCGCATGGGTCCTGGATCCGGAAGGGAGAAAGATAGAACTGTGGGAGCCTATTGACAAAGAATACATCAAGATACCCGGTGAAACCATGGCAGCTGAATAATCCCTAAATTTTATAGCCAACGGCCAGTTTTACCTTGCCGCTGTTGTAGTTGTAAATGTGGCTGTCACCCAGCCGTATGTAATTCGCTTCCAGGTTATAATTAAGTGTGGAGTAAAATTTTTGCCAGTTAAAACCGGCACCGGCCGAGATTGCCATCTTCATATACAATACTCCGTAATCGGGAATGATATCCGTTTCAGTGGTAATCTTTCCCCACTGGACACCCAAACCCGGGCGGACACTTCCAGCTATAAAAAGATTGTTTGATACCGGGTAAATATAAAGATAACCGGCTATTACGCCGATATTTCTGACAGTCAGGGATGTGAGATCATATTTTTCTGAAAAAATCTCATCCGCATAGGATGGTATAATTGAGCTGTCGGCTGACATTTTATGATACCCTATGAATCCACCATACAATATGGAACCGGAACCCTTTTTTTGTCTGTCGATGCCTGACTGAAGAGAACGAAATGAAATTTCCCTGTGGTTGGGGAAAACGGCTGCTTCAAGATTGATGGTGAAGGTCGTAATATCGCCCCGGAATGTTTCGAATTCATCCGGGTTTGTCTCTTCAAATCCTGTGTATTTTTGAACCGAGAGGTTAATGAAATACGACTTTAGCAATAAGCTTGTTTGAAGGTCGAAACGCTGGGATCCATCGTTATTGAACCGGAGCCCCAGATCGAGGAGAAGTGTTTTGTAGGAACCTCCGATTCCGCCTGAGAATGGACCCCGTGGCCGAAAAAAAATTCGACCGTCCCTGTTCTTTAAGCTGAAGCTTTGATATTTCAGATTTGAAAATAACCGGACCGTCCAGTCATTCTGATTCAGTTCAACAAAGGAAGAATCCACGTCAGGCGGCTTTACCATATTAGCCACATCATCCAGGGACTGTGCAAAAAGCACGGCAGGAAAAATCAGTAATAGGGATATAATTATAATCCTGACCATAAAAAAATTCCGGATTTCACGAAAAATTCAAAATTTTAAGGATAATTGTTTTGTTACCATCGTAACTTTCACATTACAATAATAACGTAATTCATGCATCGGTTCACATATTGTTTTATCATACTTTTATATTTCACCCAGTGTACTTCAAAGCCGGATCAACCGGCAATGGAGTCAACTGAAACCCAGGTCATGGAAGCACCTCCCGGTGAAGCGCCCGATGGGATGGTATGGATTCCGGGTGGCACGTTCATACGTGGTAACGATGGAAATGAAGCCAGCGTACATGAAGGTCCGGCGCATACCGTTGAAGTTAATGGTTTTTGGATGGATGAAACGGAAGTTACAAATGCCCAGTATCGTGAATTTGTTGAGGCAACGGGATATGTGACCGTTGCTGAACGGCCCATTGACTGGGAAGAACTAAAGAAAAATCTTCCTGCGGGCACTCCCAAGCCTGCCGACAGTATTCTCCAGCCCGGCTCCATGGTATTTTCACCGCCAAATTACCCGGTTCAGCTAAACGACTTTTCCCAATGGTGGGCATGGGTGGTAGGTGCGAACTGGAGGCATCCTTATGGCCCGGAATCCTCGATTGAGGGCAAGGATAATTATCCGGTTGTTCATATTGCTTATGAAGATGCGGTGGCATACGCCGACTGGGCAGGAAAAAGACTGCCTACTGAAGCGGAATTTGAATTTGCAGCAAAAAATGCAAAGAGCGGGGCTCCGTTTGCCTGGGGAGACGAGTTAACCCCTCAGGGAAAGTACCTGGCAAACTTTTTTCAGGGTGATTTTCCATACCGGATGACCGGTGAGGATGGCTATGCGGGTATTGCCCCTGTGAAAAGTTATCCGCCAAATTCATATGGTCTATACGAGGTGATTGGTAACGTGTGGGAGTGGACTTCCGACTGGTATCGACCCGATACTTACGCACAGCTGGATAAGATGACCATTTGCAAGAATCCAACCGGTCCTGAATCAAGTTATGACCCCACAGATCCCTATAACCCGAAACGGGTGATAAAAGGCGGTTCCTACTTGTGCAGCATTCAGTATTGTTCAAATTACCGTCCGAGTGCGCGCATGGCGACCGCCATCGACTCCGGGCAGGAACACCTGGGTTTTCGTTGTGTTAAATCCGAAACTTTCAATAATCCATGAAAACACTGAATTTTATAATTCTGGCTATTGCCGGATTCATGCTCGCATGCACTCCTGTGCGTGTTGTGTCTACTGAAATAATTGAGAAGGACTTCGAAGGTTACAAAACCTTTAACTTCTATGAAGTGCAAAACTCAACAAGCCCGTATCTTAATGATCTGAAAAAGGCGGTTGTGAGTCAGCTGGAAACAAAGGGATACGCTCTGAGTGACAATCCGGATCTTATGATCAACATAGGAAGCACTGTTGAAGAAAAGGTTCAGACCCGGGAAACCGACTATCGCGACATTGCATACATGGGCCAGCGTAATTATTCCTGGCAAAGCGAGGAAGTTGTGGTGAATCAGTATAAGGAAGGTACTGTTGTGCTCGATTTTGTCGACACCAAAACCGACAATCTCGTTTGGCAGGGTGTAGCAGCAGGAACAATTTCAGGGAAGGAAAGTGAAATGATCAAGCGTATCAATAAAGGAGTAGAAATGCTGTTCAGGGATTTTCCCGCTCAATAAGTTGGAATAAATGAAACCTTCGGTGGTTTGTTTGAGTATATTTAATGTATACACCAAACCACCACTTTTATGAAATCTATACTTACAGGCATCTTCTGTCTGATTGTGGTTATGGCTTATTCTTCAGATAAGCCTATGCCTCTCAGCGAAGAAGTACAATCCATCAATGCCCTTACATTCAGTCCGGAAGGCATTCTCTTTATTGGAGACAGTAAATCAGCCAAGATTTTTGCATTAGCCACCAGCCAGGAATCAACAGCTTCGTTCGGCGAAGTAAACCTGTCAAAAATTGATATCTCCATTGCCCAGGTTCTGGGGACAAGCGTTGATATGATAACGATTCAGGACATGGCAGTGCATCCGAAAAGTGGTGTGATTTACATGGCCGTTCATGCAAAAAATAATCAACCTGTTCTTCTCACAGTTGATCAGTCGGGAGCCATTAACCCGGTGGATCTTTCTACTGTGAGCTACAGCCAAAAGTCGATTGCCAATGCCGTAGAAGAGGACAGCAAAGACAGGAGAGGGCGTCCGCTTCGCCATTGGGCTATTTCTGATATACACTTCTCGGGGGACCAGTTACTTGTAACAGGCCTTTCAAACCAGGAATTCGGAAGTACGTTTCGAAGTATTAGCTATCCATTTTCAGATGATCAACAGGATGCTTCGCTTGAAATTTATCATGCAGCGCACGGCCAGTATGAAACTCACTCACCTGTTAAGACCTTCACAACTGCTACATTAAATAATGAAACCTATGTCATCGCGAGCTATACCTGTACCCCTCTTGTTTTATTTCCGCTTTCTGATTTAAAGAAAGGTGAACACATTAAGGGACGAACCGTCGCTGAATTAGGTGCCGGTAATACTCCGCTGGACATGGTGATACTTGAAAAAGACGGCAGGGAAGTACTGCTGATGGCTAATTCAAATCGCCCGGTGATGAAAATACTGTTGAGTGATATAGTCTCGTATGAAGGTAGCCTTACTGAACCGGTTGATATACCGGCAGCTACAGCAGGTGTTCCTTATTTAAATTTTCCGATGACCAATGTGATTCAAATGGATAAATGGGGGGATTCAGGCTGGATTATGCTCAAACGGCAATCCAATGGGGATCTCGATCTTATTACCGGGAATGATTTCTGGTTGTAAATATTTCATTACCGCCATTTTTACAGTAATAAGCCTGTCCGTCTTGGGGCAGGCTAATTTCCTCTTGGATCAAAGTGGCATATCGAAAGTTGATCTGGAAGTAGAAGTTTCAACGCCGGAGCATCTTAAACTATACCTGAAATCAGCAGAGCGGGAGGTCGCCGGCCGCTGGGAAGTCAGAAAACATTACATTACTTTCCTGCCTTTCCTGCCGTTGGATTTTGCTTCTGATTACGAGGTTACATACCTGGGAGAACGGATAGCGGCCTTTCGAACGCCTGATAACGTTTCCAATCCACCCCGATTACTTTCGATCCACCCAACGCCGGATTCATTGCCTGAAAATTTGCTAAAAATGCAGTTGGTCTTCGATCGTGAAATGCAGTCAGGCAAAAGTTCAGAATTTGTAATGATCCGTGAACAAGGGCAGAATGGATTTCTCGAAAATGTCTTCCTCGATCTATCCCCTGAACTATGGAATCCTGGTGGTGATACACTTACCCTGTGGTTAAATCCCGGCCGCATAAAGCGTGATCTTATCCCTAACCGGGAGGAAGGTAATCCACTCAGGCAAGGCACATCCTATGAACTACTTATTTTGAATGGATGGATGAGTGCACAGGGGCAGCCGTTACCAGAGGCGGTTTCAAAAAAATTTTATGTAACCCGGGCAGACCGCAGCCGAATTGACCCATCCCGTTGGAAAATGAAGTTTCCTGAGCTAAATACAAAACAGTCATTGATTATCATGTCCAATGAGCCGCTAGACCTTTTATCTGCGCCTGCTGCAATCCAGATCATGAAGGCCGACGGAGAGAAGGTTCAGGGTGTAGTTAGTATTTCAACTGAGCAAAGCCGAATAGTATTTACTCCTATAAGTAATTGGATAACAGGTAGATATATAGTTGAAATTAAAAATACAATTGAGGACCTATCCGGGAACAGGATTGATCGTTTATTTGATGAAGACCTAACAGATTCTTCTGCTCCTTCCGGGTTAATAAACCAACTTGAATTCACTATCAAGTAAACAACCATGCAGCTAACCCGAATAGCCAGATAAGTGACCAGATGATGGTTCGGTACCAGTTTGCTTTCACCAGTTCATCCACGATCGGCGCTTGATTGCCCTCCCGGGCAAGCGAATTATGCAGAGGCACTGCTTTAAAAAAAGTATGGAGCCAAACAGAAATGATCAATCCCATACTGGCTATGTTGATTATTGTGAGATTCATCCATAGCTGTATTCCAGTCAGGAAAACCTGTGCAAACATAAGAGGCGCAACCACAAAAGTGATCAGAACCATATATTTCCTGTGCCAGTTATCGAATGATGCCGGGTCAATAACATTAAACCCAGGGTAGATGATCATCTGTACCAACCAGATCAGCACGACAAGTCCAAAGTCGGCCATACTGCGGAAAATGTTTACATACTCCATGCAGTTCTTAACTTTTTTCTCCGCCAAATGTTCTTATCCGTGTTACATTACAAAATCATCAATCAGGATAGCCGACTTCCCTGGGCTGTATTTATTCATGGCGCAGGAGGAAGTATTGAAACCTGGAAATATCAGACCGATGCATATCAGGAGCATTTCAGGGTTCTTTTGCTGGATCTGAGGGATCACGGTAAGTCACAATCAGAGGGCAAGAATGAAAATTCGTATACCTTCGAATTAATCTCTTCGGATATACTCGAGGTTCTGTTTCACCTGGGTATTCAACGCGCGGTTTTTATATCTCTTTCATTTGGAAGTGTTCTGCTGCAGGATCTCTCTATGCGTGCGCCTGGGATGGTTCGCGCGGCAGTAATGGCTGGGGCCATATTCAGGGGTAATGTACCGATACGCCTGTTCGTCGCTGCGGCAAGGTTATTTAATGTTTTTCTTCCTTACAGAATGATGTATTCGATGTTCTCCTATTTGCTGATGCCAAAGGACAGTCATCAGCGATCCCGCAGGATTTACAGGCTCCAGGCAAGAAAAATTGATCCCGAGGCGTATTTGCGCTGGGTAACGTTGTATGATGAATTCTTCAGGCTGCTTACTAGATTCTGGAATCAGCAGATAGAATTTCCGGTTATGGTGGTAATGGGCTCTGATGATTATGTCTTTCTGAAAACAGCAAGAGAATTCGCCTCAAAAAACCGGCGTGTAATGATACATGAAATTGATGGTGCCGGACATATCTGCAACATCGATGATCCAAAAGAATTCAATCAAATCAGCCTGAAATTTCTACGCTCTTCTGATCTGCTTTTTAACGTACCTGTTGAACCAGGATCCGAAATTAAGCCAGAATACTGATAGCATACTATTCCATATACCTTTAATCCAGGGCCTCACATATGTGGTAAGACGTAATTCAAGGCCGGTGTTATCTCCTTGATCCACCACAAAAAATTCCAGCCGTGCAGGGCGAATCCATCGGACACTCAGAAAATAGCTTCCAAGGTAATAGTGGAGATCACGATATTCACGTTCGCGTATTTCCGTAAGAACTCCGGTAAACAGCATGAGAGGTCCGTGGTGGACATTATCCATACCCACTGTCATTCGGTCTTCTGCTCCGTCTGAATCAAATTCTACCCTGAAAGGCCATAATTGTGTATCTCTGAAAGTAGACTCGCGCATGAGCACGTTCCAAACCTCAGAAACCGGGGAGTTGATGATATATTTCTTTGAATAGACGTGCTCGTCGAATGAGGCCGGTCTGGTTTGTTTATATTTCATGATCAGTTGGTAGTTGTGCGTAAAGGCCAGCCCTCATTAGCGGCATTTTTAAGGATTATGTAGAACGGGATCCACCAGATAAAATCATTGGTGATCAGGGTTATAATAAAATTAAAAGGCACATTGCCCTGAAGGTAATTGATGACAAATCCCAGTGGACCAAAGAGCTTGCCCAGAAAACCCACAGCGACAATCGGCCAGTGACGGACCGGGTCGAACGAAGCCCACCAGTATCCCAGGCCGTAAACTCCGATTACCATTCCCATTCCCTGCCAAACCAACGGGTGATTAATTGGTGACATCTCTGCAAGTGAGAAAAAATGTTGTGGGAATAATACGACCCACGCACCCCATACAATGTTATAGATTGCGGCCGCCCTGAGGGTTATACGCATAAATGCCATCTGTTGCATAATCGTATAACCCAAAAAAGTTATTTCTGTTTATCCCCAGAGATATTCAAGGGTATACGGACTTCCCTGAGGCGTCCAGAATTTGCCATTCACGAAGCGGTAGGTGCCATCCAAAGCCTCCAGTTTCTTCATCTGATCACTGCTCAGGGATATGTCCTGGGCCCTGAAATTTTCTGCAATCCTACCCTTATTGGTGGATTTAGGTATCACCGCGGTACCTCGCTGTAATGCCCATGCGAGTAATACCTGGGCAGGACTACAGTCAAGATCACCTGCAATTCCCTGAATCACTTCATTTTGCAGGAGAGAGGGTTCATCATCTGCTTTCATGCCCGACGAACGATCCGATGATCCGAGCGGCGAGTAGGCTGTAACAAGGATGTCATGGTCTGAACAAAAGTGGAATAATTCTTTTTGAGCCAGAAACGGATGCATTTCCACCTGGTTCATTTCCGGCATGAGTTCGGCACTTCTGATGAGTTTATTCAGGTTTGGAATGGAAAAATTTGACACACCGATATGCCGCGCTAAACCACTTTTTTTCATTGACTCCATCGCTTTCCATGTAACGGTGAACGGGAGCTCTTCAGGACTTATAAAATCGGAACCTGTAAATGGAAAACCGGCATCAACCTTAATTGAAATGGGCCAATGGATTAAGTATAGATCCAGATAATCCAGCTGAAGATCCGAAAGGGTCTTTTTCAGTGCCAGATGCGCTGCATCCGGCTGATGCGCATTATTCCAGAGCTTGGATGTGATGAAAAGATCTTCCCGTTTTACAGATCCTGATTTAAGTAAATGGGTAAGTGCTTCTCCTATTTCCGACTCATTCCCGTAAATAGCAGCGCAATCGATGTGGCGATAGCCTGCATTTACAGCATCTATCACTGCCTGATAGACCTCACCTGGTGCTGATTTCCAGGTGCCGAGTCCGAGCTGAGGTATCTTTGTTCCGTCTGTAAATTGAAGGTATTTCATTGTATTTTAATCAGGTTCATTGTGAAGTTCAGTAAAATAACACAACCTGACAAAAATTGTCTTCGTAAAACTAAATTAAAGCCCAGAGGCATTGTCGCCTCAATTATTTATTCATCGACTAACCCAATTTACCATGAAGAATTCAATACTGATTACGCTCACACTGGCTTCAGCACTGGTCCTCACACTCGGGGCATTCACCAGTAGTACTAAAGAAACACCGGAATTTATTGTACTCACCATGCCACTGATGGAAACGGCCAAAAGCCACACGCTGGAAGTTTTGGATGCAATGCCGGCAGAAAACTTTAATTATCAGCCTACCGAAGTCAATAAGACCTTTGGAAGCCAGATGGTTCATATCGGCTATTCACTTCACTATTTCAGCGAGGCAATGATGAAGGGTAATCGCATCAAATATGAAGAGCCCGATGCCTCAACTATGTCTAAGGATGAGATCAGGGGTCTTGTTGCCAAAGGATTTGACGATATGATGGCTGCAATGGGCACACTGAGCAGTGAAGATCTCGCAGCAGAACTTCCTTTTGGAAAGAACACAACCATTACGCGCGGACAGGCAGTGATTTTTGCTCATGACCACGTTACCAATCATCGGGCAAAGGCGAACCTCTATCTTCGGATGAATGGTATAGAGCCACCAAATTATAAATTTCTGTAAGGTATAAGTTGTATCACGGGTCAGCCTGCTATTAAGTTAACCAGCTGTATTCTACAGGCGGCATTAATACGGAATTCCTTTTTACTCCGAGCTTAAAATTTATATTTTAACCGATTCCGGATTAAACCACGTCTAATGAATACACTCGATTACACGATCGTCATACTATATGCCATTGGGTTTTTAGGTCTTGGTTATTTTTTTAAGCAGCAAAACAACAAGGAAGATTATTTCCTTGGCGGGCGGTCTTTTGGCTGGTTTCCACTGAGTCTCTCGGTGATGGCAACACAGCTTTCCGCCATAAGCTTTATGTCTGCCCCTGCATTTGTGGGGATCCGGGAAGGAGGGGGACTGCAGTGGCTCAGCTACGAGTTTGCTGTTCCGCTGGCTATGATTTTTCTTGCCACGGTTTTAATACCAGCACTGTACCGGAGCGGCGTGGTGAGTATTTATGAATATCTCGAGAAACGCTTTGGGATTTCCACCCGATTGCTTCTGAGCCTGGTTTTTCAGATTAGCCGCGCATTTGCAACGGCCGTTATGATCTATGCGGTTGCTCTCATTATCATGAGCGTTATTGGTATTCCATTCTGGCAAACGATACTGGTAATCGGGTTGGTTACACTCATCTATTCATACCAGGGAGGAATGAAAGCCGTGGTTTACGGTGATATGATCCAAATGATCATTTTATTCGGCGGTATTCTCATATGTCTTTATTACGGTCTTGATCTGCTGGGTGGATGGAGTCAATTTACTGAATTAGTCGAAACAGACAGGTTAACAGCAGTGGATTTTGGATCACTCGGGTTTGCTGAAGGGGAGTCCTTTGGCTTCTGGCCCATGCTTTTTGGTGGTTTTTTCCTGTATGCATCCTACTATGGGACTGATCAGAGCCAGGTTCAGCGTCTGCTGGCAGCGGATAGCCTGGCGACTGTAAAAAAGACGTTGTTCTATAACGGTCTCCTCCGGTTCCCTATCACATTGAGCTACTGCATCATGGGGTTGATTGTTGGGGTGTTTGCAATGAATACCCCGGAATTTATCGCTCAGATCCCGGCAGATAAGCCTGATCTAATGATTCCTGTCTTTATCAGGGATTACCTCCCTCACGGGATCATAGGAATTCTGATTGTTGCAATCCTGTCAGCAGCTATGTCTTCATTAAGTTCTGCCATTAATTCGCTAAGCGCAGTCACAACTGAAGATTTTGTTTTAAGAGGTAAGTCCGTGCCACCCGACCGGTATGTTCGATATTCCAGAATGACATCACTTTTCTGGGGGTTGGTTTGTATCGGACTTTCATTTTATGCAGGTGATATAGCGCCAACGGTCATTGAAGCGATAAACAAAATAGGGTCCGTTTTTTTCGGGCCGATCCTTGCGACATTTCTCGTTGCGATCAGATTTAAGCGTGTAGGTGCATTTTCAATGAATACCGGCCTTTTGACAGGGGTGGGCGTAAATATTTTCATGTGGCTTGTCGTAGGAAATTCTATTTTCTGGTTTTGGTGGAATGCCATTGGTTTTTTTGTGAGCTTACTGGTCGCGCTGCTCATCTCCGCTTTCCGGTCTGCCCCGTCACGGGATGAAGCAAGCGGTGATACACTCGAGCCATTGCTTACCAGAATGAATTTAGGCCTGATCATTTACTTTGTTGCAATCGTCTCATTCAGTATTGCATTGCGCTATATGTTCTGATTTATCTCATATTTATTCTCATGAAAATTGAGTAAATTCTCTGAGGAAAATAAACCTGATAGCTATGTTATTAAAACGAATAATCCCAATCGTTTTCATGGGTGGTGCATTACTATTTGCCTGCAATCCACAGCCATCTGAAACCGAGGTGATCGATGCGGATGACATGGAAGAAGTAATGGACGACGCAGAAGAACAATCTGGCGTTATAAAAGAGGGTCAGGATTTCTTCATTGATGAGGAAGGAAATATGGTATATACCTTCCTCACAGAGGAGAATATGCCTTCTTTTGCCGGACCAGGAACGTTGAATGATTTTGTGCGCGAGAATCTCACTTATCCCATAGAAGCTCGCGAAAATGAATCGGAAGGTACGGTAGTAGTAGACTTTGTCGTTGCTCCGGATGGAAGCATTCGTGATGCCCGGGTTACAAAACCGGCTGAGGACGAATTGCTGAATACAGAAGCACTTAGGGTTGTTAATCTGATGCCCGCATGGAATCCTGCAATGAAGGATGGTGCACCTGTTGCATACAGATTCAGTTTGCCCGTTGTTTTTAAATTTGAGGAATAGGTAATTACTTTCTCAAGGAAGGGTGATTGGTTTCGGTCACCCTTTCATCGTTCATGCCGAATGAAGTTTGATAATATCCTGGTTCAGTAAATTTGACAGGGTTCGGTAGAGTTGCGGACTGTAAGCATTCAGTTCGTACGGTTTTTCAAAATATATTTCGATTGCCACTGCAAAGAACTCATATCGGTTTGTAGCTCCGTATTCCCTGAAGATCGATTGACCGTTGCGGATTCGTTCCATTTCCATCGTGGCCAGCAAGTCCCACGCGCGAAGATGCCTTCGTGAGAGGAACTCGTATTCCCCGTTCACAATTTTATCTTCAAGGAGCAACGCATGAGCCATTTCATGCAATGCAAGATTTCTTCCGTCGGTACGGTCGGTATACCCACTAAGGAAGTTTTTCCATGACAGAACGATAATTCCAGCACGGTTCACCTCACCCTGATGATATTTCTGGGTAATAAGCGAGTAATAGTTGTCCGGATAGATCAGGATCCGCTGAAAATGGGTGAAATATATTCCCGGAAAACCAAAAGTAAGCTGAATTGCACTTGCGGAGATCAGAACAATCATTTCATCACTCAGGGTTAGTGATTTTGACCTCACGATGAATTCCTTCATGTCGATGAATTGCTGCAGCCGTTTTTCGAAAAGCTGCTTGTCTTCTTCCCCTAATTTCAGATAGTAGATGAAGTAGTCCTGAAGAATAACCCTGTATTTTTCTTTTAGAGGACGGCGGATCATATGACGATGCCAGAGATGCTTGAACCTGTATTGCGTCGAATAATTGAAAATGATTTTAGTTACCTGAACAGATTCGTCAATAACTTTATATAAAATCCATCCCAATGCAAAAATTCCAAGACCGGATAAAATGTATTGAGTAGCACCCATTGATTGTCTTTAAGGCTCCAAAGTAAGAATTACCTGATTATTTAATAACCACACGCAACCTTTTTTTATAGTTTGCAGGTAGATACCAATACCTAACCAACCAGTAACCACTTTTGGACAAACCTGACAATGATATTGTCAACCTTATTAAGGGCTGCAGGGATAACGACCGGGCGATGCAGAAAAAATTGTACCAGCGTTATTACAGTTTTGCCATGAGTATTTGTATGAGATATGGTGAAAACCGCGAGGATGCTGTTGAAATCATGAATGATGGATTTTTCAAGGCTTTTAAATATATACGCTCCTTTGAACTGGATCAGCCATTTGAGCCGTGGTTAAAACGTGTGATGGTGAACTGTTCAATCGATCATTTTAAGCGAAAGAGCCGAATGCTTTTTGAGGATGATACATATCACACTGAAACGATTGCCGGGCAAAGTACTATTCTGGAATCTATCACTTATGAGGAAATGTTGTCGCTTGTGAAAAAGCTGCCGGATGCCTACAGAACCGTATTTAACCTGGTGGCTATTGAGGGTTACAAACATGAAGAAGTTTCAAAACTATTGAATATATCAACCGGGACATCAAAATCGAATTATTCACGGGCCAGAGCAAAGTTGCAGATTATGTTGAAAGAATATTTTGGCGTACGAAATGGATAAAGAAAATAACGATATAGAAAAATTCTTTGAGAAAAGGCTGAGACAGGTGGAGTTTCCATTTAATGAAGGAGATTGGGAAAACCTGGAGAAGCGGCTTGATGAGGATGATCTTCTTGCGGGAGGGATAAGAAATAATGGCGTACGTCCATGGGGTTGGATTGCATTGGTAATTCTTGCATTTCTTTCCGGCTGGATCATGCATAGTTATTTCACTGTGGAGAATGCTGGTGGGGAGGACAATAGCCCTCAGATTGCGGAGGAAAATCCGAAAACCGAAGAAATGGGAGATACCCGTTCTGATGCCGCTGTATCCCGTCAAGCGGATGATTCCCAAAATACGCAGCGTATCCGCTCGGAAATCACTGATAATTCTGAAGGGTCCAACCCGGCTACTGAAACCGATTCCGGGACAATCGCCCGCCCCGGGGATAGTAAACAATCTTCAGATTCCGGGGATCTGGCAAACAACCAGCCCAAACCAGGTTTTGAGAGGGAATCTGACGAGATAAATCACAATTTGAATCATAATAACCCGGGTAATACTAAGGTTGAAACAATTTCGGACGAGCAATTGAATGCCGGTGATATAAACCTCCGACAGGAGGGGGGCAAACTCCCTGAACTCCCGGCAGGGCTGCTTCATTCATGGGAACCTAAGCCATTTGAGCCATTTCCGCAAAGTCTGAATCTATGGATGCCTGAAAAAGTCTATATCAGTATTCCTGATAATACCATTCAACAATTATCTGTCGGGGAGAATGAAGATGAAGAGAGGGAAGATACCTTCAGCAATTGGAGTATTGGGTTGGGCATTTCACCCGACTTCAACAGTACAGGAAATGGCGATCCCTGGAGAGTATCCGGTGAGTTCGGGTTACAGGTCTTCTATACTTTCAGTCGACAGTGGTCGGTCAATACCGGATTATTGTACAGCAATAAGCGATATCTGGCATCAGGTGACCAGTATAATCCACCGGAAGGCTATTGGGATTATTATACCGATGGTATGATTCCGGATGAGGTACGCGCAGTTTGCGGCATACTCGATTTACCGATCAATCTGAATTTCATTATTAACCCTGATTCGAAAATCAGGTTTTTCATCGGCGCCGGGATCAGCAATTATTTCATACTCAATGAGGATTACAAGTATGACTTCAGTGTGCCGAATTATTATGGTTCAGAAGGATGGGAAACTACGGAGAATTCCAGTGCATGGCTTGGGTACTTCAATGGCTCATTCGGGGTCGAATCGACCATTGGAAGGAATTTATCACTGAGGCTCGAACCGTATGCGAAGATTCCGATGAAGCAAGTGGGGTTTGGAAAGGTCGACCTGTTCGGTTCCGGAATGATGTTTACAATTCGCAAACATTTTAAAATTAATGAATAACTAATAACTGGTTGATATGGTTAGTAGGGGGTGATATTCCCTGAATATCGCCCCTTCTTTAAACAAAACACTATGAAGAAACTTTCAATACTTTCGCTAATCATTCTTCTGTTCGGCTGTCAGAGCGAACAGGAAGAACCATCTGTAAACTGTTCCACATACGGACTTCAAATTCAACTCAGCAGCACAACCGATGCAAATTGCGGTAATGCGGATGGGGCGATAACCGTAAGTGCTACCGGAGGTGATGGAAATTACACGTTTTCACTTAATGGTGGAAACAGCAATACGAATGGTCAGTTCACCAACGTGGCTGCAGGCGTCTACACGGTTACTGTGAAGGACAATTCACCGTGCAGTGCGAACGTCACCGCAACCGTGAACAATCTCGATGGAGTGCAATTCGGTGCAGTTAGTCTTACTGATGCGGGTTGCAGTTCAGATAATGGCGCTATAGAAGTCACCGCCATAGAAGGTGTTCCCCCTTATTCTTATGCGATTGATGGAGGGCCGTTTCAGGATGAAGCCATATTCAGTCAGCTTACGGCAGGGGAGTATACTGTTCTTATCTCAGATGCTCAGGATTGCGAAACATCGCAGACTGTAAAGGTTTTTAATGGAACCAGCTGGGACGCTGAAGTGTCACCGATCATCGTTAACAATTGTGCAATATCAGGATGTCACGCTGGTACACAACCGCCTGATTTCCGTGAATTCGCAAATGTGGTTTCGAATGCAGACCGCATCAAAACCCGTACTGGTAATGGAACCATGCCGCCGAATGCCACCCTTTCTGAGGAACAGAAGCAATTGATCGCCTGTTGGGTTGATGACGGTGCGAGGGATAATTAGTGATGCAAAGAAAGAATGTTTATCTCGCTGTACTGGGGATGGCAATATTGTTACTGGTGCTGACAATCCTCTGGCCTGATCAGGAAAAGGTTGAGTATGAATTGACTGCGTCTGAGCTGGCAGAAGAATTTAGCCAGGATGAAACGTCGGCTATGGAGAAATTCAGCGGAAAACGCCTGGCTGTTTCGGGTCTGGTTGATAGTTATAACCCTGAAAGCGGAGTTGTCTTACTTAAATCAAATAATCAATTGCTGATAAGTTGTGCCCTAGTTATCAGCGAGTTACCGAAATCAATTGAAATAAATGAAATGATTACTGTCGAGGGAGTCTGCACAGGCATGCTCCTCGACGTCCAACTCAGTAAATGTATCCTCAGATGAAATTATTTTTAACGCTGCTTTTTGCAATATTCTCGATAGGAATTTCCCATTCCCAGCGTCTCATTGACCGGGAAGGGATTGTTCATTTTTACTCAAAAGCTCCGCTGGAAGATATCGAAGCTGTGAACCGTCAGGCACTGGCAGCAATCGATGGCACCACCGGAGAAGTAGCAGTGACTATGTTGATGCGTGGTTTTGAATTTGAAAAGTCGTTGATGCAGGAACACTTCAATGAAAATTATATGGAGTCCGGAAAATATCCCAAGGCTACATTCATTGGCAACATCCAGGATTTTAATGGGTCGCTGCTCAACCCTTCAGAAAAAATATCACGGGAAGTGATCGGTGATCTTACTATACACGGGGTCACCCGAAAAATTACAGCTGAAGTTATTTTTGAGAAGAAAAGTGGTGTTCTTCATGTGACGACTAATTTTAAAGTTACCGTGGCGGACCATGAAATAGAGATTCCAACACTGGTCATAAAGAATATTGCTGAAGTCGTAGATGTAACTGCGGAATTTTCTTTCTAAAAACCATAATCCATGTTAAGAACGTTTTTTTCTTTTGTCAGCCTGATGATCATTGCCCTTCCAGGCCTGGCACAGAATGATTTGTTAGAAAGCCTCGAATCTGAACAGGTTGAAGCCACTCAAATAATTGAATCGACCTTTAAGGGTACACGTCTGATTAATGGTCATTCTGTGGAAACAAGAGGAGCAGGGACGCTTGAGTTCATTATTTCGCATCGGTTTGGCGAATTGAGCAGCGGGGGCTATAACCTTTTTGGACTCGATAACAGTAACATCCGATTTGGACTGGAGTATGGAATATCGGATAAGCTCTACATTGGAATTGGCCGAAGTTCGTTTGAAAAAACTTTTGATGGTTTTCTCAAATACAGGGTCATTCGACAGAAGAGTGTTGGTTCACCTGTTTCAGTTACACTTTTTACTTCCGGAACAGTTAAAACACTTCGACAGCCCGAAAAGGATTTGTCTTTCAAGGACAAGCTTGCCTATACCACACAGTTGTTGATTGCACATAAATTCAGTGAATCGGTTTCCTTACAGCTTATGCCATCCTACATTCACTTTAACTTAATAGGGGAGAATGACCTGCGAAATGATATTCTGGCAATTGGCGCAGGGGGAAGAGTAAAGCTTAGCAAAAGGATCTCGCTAAACCTTGAATATTATTATCAGGTTGAACCGCTGAATGACGATAGTTACAATTCACTGGCCATCGGCATTGATATTGAAACTGGCGGACATGTTTTTCAGATTCAGCTGACAAATTCACGTTCTATGATTGAAAAGGGGTTTATTGCTGAAACAATGAATGATTTTTTTGCCGGAGATATCCACCTTGGATTTAATATTACACGGGCATTTCAGCTCAAGAAGCAATAAAGTTACTGATATTCAGACGTCTAAGTAATTACTTAGGGCATTCTTCACGCATACCTTACATGAAAGGTTACAGCAAAGGTGCGGGCGATATCAATGGACATGAAAACGATCAGAATTGCTATATCCTTATGTCTTTTGAGTGTGGCTTTATACGCAGCTGATGAAGATAATTTTATACCGGGACAGGTGCTTCGTGTTGATGGTAGTCGCCTGAGTACGCTTGTAAAAGTGCCTGAAACCGCCACTGCCAAGGCAGTTATTTTTAAGGATTCTGAAACCGGCCAAAATACGGAGGTCGAGAGCAGTGAGATTCGTTCAATCACGGTTGTGCTCAACGGTGAAACGGTGGAATACATCAATACACTCTATATCGATCAGTCGAGTAACCGTAGTGGGCAATCAGTATGGATCAGAACGTTAAGCTGGGGTGAAATTGTTCTTTATGCTTCCGAGCTAAGTGATGGCCGCAGTATCTATCTTCTGAAACGATCGGACGAATTATTGCCACGTGAAATCTCTTCTAACAGTTTCAAGACCACAATTGTAAGTTATATCGCTGATCATTCATATCTCACCAAAGATGTGGAAAGCAATAAATATTCCTTCAAGGATCTGAAGGTACTGATGGATGAATATAATTCATGGAAGTCATTTGAATAACTATTTTTTAGCCTGAACTACCAAACTTAATTTTTTATTCAGGGCCCAAATTTGGGCCCTTTTTTTTATCTGATTGATTTGCAAAAAATATTGATGTAACTTCTGGCATGACCTTGCCAGTACCTGTTTTACTTACTGTCGATATTATCGTACTCGCCAGTGGAGATATTCCTCAAATTTTACTCATACAACGTAAAAATGAACCATTCAGGGGATCGTGGGCGCTGCCCGGCGGATTTGTCGACCCCGACGAGGATATTCCGGAAGCTGCGAGAAGGGAGCTGCTTGAAGAAACGCATGTTACAGCGGGTGATGAACTCATCGAAGTAGGCGTATTTGGCAGACCCGGACGTGACCCCAGGGGAAGAACAGTCTCTGTTGCATACATGGTATACTTTGAGACTGCACCCGCCATTCAGGCCGGTGATGATGCAAAGGAAGCCGGCTGGTTCCATACGAATAATCTACCAGAACTGGCTTTTGATCACCAGGAAATAATAGCCCGTGCTCTAAACAAACTCCAAACACTATGACAATTCAACGACGCAGATTTCTCCAAAAAATGGCTGCCGGGGCTGCCGTACTTTCAACAGGCATTCCACTCACACGGATTTACGGTCAGCCATCCCGCAAGTTAGGCGTAGCTTTAGTCGGACTAGGATATTACAGTACCGATTTGCTGGCACCAGCACTTCAGCTCACAGAGTATTGTGAATTACGGGGCATTGTTACGGGCAGCAAGGAAAAAATACCGGTATGGCAGGAAAGGTATGGAATTTCGGACAGGAATGTTTACTCCTACGAAAATATGCATGAGGTGGCTGACAATGACGCTATTGATGTCATTTACATTGTCCTTCCTCCTTCGTTGCATACAAAATACAGTGTAATTGCTGCTGAGGCAGGTAAACATGTGTGGTGTGAAAAGCCTATGGCCCGTACGGCCGCTGAGTGCCAGACTATCATTGATGCCTGCAGGAAAAACAAACGTTATTTAAGTATCGGATATCGCATGCAGCATGAACCAAATACCAGGCAAATCATGAAATGGGCAGAAACACGACCTTATGGAAATATCATCTCACTTTCTGCGGAGGCGGGTTACCGTGAGGGTAGAACCAGTCATTGGAAGTTAAACAAGGAAATGGGAGGGGGAGCCATGTATGATATGGGAGTCTACCCGTTAAATGCGGTTCGTTACGCAACCAATTCAGAGCCCTTGTCGGTTAAAGCAACCTATGAATATACGCGCCCTGAAATCTTCAGCAAGGCAGATGAGATCACACATTTTCAATTGACATTCCCGGGAGGCGTTCAGGCAACATGCAAGACAAGCCTTGCAGAAAGCCTGAACACACTCCATGTTGATTGCAAGAATGGCTGGTATGAGCTCAGTCCGTTTCAATCCTATACAGGTATTCAGGGAACCACAAGTGACGGGAAGGTGCTGAATCAAAACATTCCCAACCAGCAGGCCCGACAGATGGACGATGATGCGCTGGCAATACTGCGAAATACAGAAGTTCTGGTTCCCGGGGAAGAAGGCTTAAAGGACATTCGCATTGTAGAAGCCATTCATCAGAGCGCCATGCAAAATGGCAGGGAGATAACTCTGTAGACCAAATAGTTCACCTTAGCATGATAAATGTACAGCTGATTATCTGATATCAATCAGGCTGACGAATTATACCGGTCAGTTTAAAACTGTGCTGAAATAGTGATATTCCTATATGATTAATGGAACAAAATTTCAGCGTTATGTTACCCTTACAAAAACCCGCACAAGAACCCTCGCTGATCATCAGTCATAAAAATACCAGAAAGGTATATGAGAGGGCCGATTTTGTTGGCGATCTGATCCGTCTGAAACGCCAGCGATATGAAGAGTTTAAAACCCGTAAAATGTTGTTTGCAAGTATAGGCCTCCTGGTGAGCATGCTTGCTATTGTTACGCTATTCAACTGGAAGTTTTACGACCGCGCAGACAATATAGATCTGCAGGCTAATATCTCTCAGGTTGAAGAATTGCTTGATATTCCGGTAACTGAACAACCACCTCCACCTCCCAAAAAAGTCATACAGCAACCCAATATAGTTGAAGTGAGTGAGGAAGAGATCATTGAAGAGATTGAGATCAATCTTGATATGGAGATTACTGAAGATATGGAAATTGAAGAGGTAATCATTGAAAACATGGATGCACCTGAAGAGGAGCATGCAGATGAGATATTTCTGATTGTTGAACAGGCACCTGAACCTGTAGGTGGAATGCAGTCCTTTATGACATACCTGGCTGAAAACCTGCAATATCCGTCAAAGGCACTTCGCATGCAGATCAGTGGCCGTGTTTATGTACAATTTGTTGTGAATGCGGATGGTTCCCTTCAGGATTTCCTTGTGGTAAAAGGAATAGGGGGCGGATGTGATGAAGAAGCGGTAAGAGTGCTTAAAAGCGCCCCTAAATGGATCCCGGGTAAACAACGTGGAAAGACAGTGCGGGTTAGAATGGTAATACCGGTCTATTTCATGATCAAGGAATAATTTGCCGGATGCCGTTCCATTATTAAACGGGAGCCTTTTGGTTCCCGTTTTTTATTTTGGCTGGAAAGAAAGTAGATTATTGCCATTTCCGCGAAGAACAAGACTTTCAGAGTTGACATCGAAATTATCCACTTTGGCCAGTGCATCCAGAAATTGTTGTTCACCGTCTCCGGGACACATTTTGCGGGTCATTGCACCAGGATCCAGCATAATTCCGTCGTCAGTAAGTGAAAAATTTCCATTGAAATTATTACACCCGGAAAATCCGGTAAGTCCGCCTCCATCACTAAATTCAAGAAATGGCAACTCACCTGTAAACAGGTCATCCTGAATTGATGCTCCATTCATTTGAGTCAGCACCCAGGCTTTTTGTGTGAGAAAATCAAAAGAACTCATAGTGTTGGTACTTTTGCAGGAACAAAAAGCCATGATAATACAAAAAACTAAAACAGACTTGGTCATAATTGAACCCGATTTATTTTTATTACAATATCAGTTCAATATACCTATCATCAATAAGAAAAACCAGTGTGTCTATGCCAATATTATCCCCTGATACACATGGAAGTGAATAGAAAATCTTGATAATCCATCATTTTTTTGTATTTTCAGAAAGGACCAAACTTTATAATCATGGTAAAGAGCTATCGGGGTGTCGCTGTCGTCAAGGAAAAAGGGCACAAAATGCAAGATGTTCATGTCGAAGATTACATGACACGTCGATTGATCACTTTCAGTCCGAATCAAACAATGGATATCGTAATCAAAACCCTGATCACAAAGAAAATATCGGGGGGGCCGGTCGTTGATGAGAATGAAAACCTGGTTGGTGTTATCTCCGAAGGTGACTGTTTGAAAGAGGTAGTTCGGGGAAAATATAACAATACACCGAATTTATCAGGCCGTGTTGAGGAACATATGACAAGGGAAGTGTATACCCTGCCTCCGGAAACAAATATTTTTGACGCTGCCAGGAAATTCCTCGAAATGAAGATTCGGAGGTTTCCCGTGGTAAAGGATGGTAAATTACTCGGGCAGATCAGTCAGCGTGACATCATGCGGGCTTGCCAGAACCTGAAAGACACAACCTGGTAGTATTACAGCCTGGATAAAATTATCAGCAGACCAACATGGTCTGCTTTTTTTATGCATCATTCTACTGACCAGAATCACTGCGCGCCTTGATGCGAATCAACAGCCGTCTGACTGCTTTTTTGTAACTTCATTGAAAAGAAAAGGCAATGATTGTCGCCGTATTTGGATTACCCGGTAGTGGTAAAAGCTATTTTGCCAGGAAGCTCGCAGAACGACTTGAGGGAACCTACATCAGTTCGGATAGCCTCAGGCGTGAATTATTTAATTCTCCCACCTATTCTCATGATGAGAAACTTGCTGTTTACCGTAAGATGCTGGCTATCATGTACGATTACCTGCATCGCCGAGAACCCCTTGTGATGGATGCAACTTTCTTCACCAGAGAAATCAGGGATCCATTCAATCATGAAGCTGAATCTATTGGTTGTCGAATTGCATGGATAGAAATAAGGGCTGAGGATACCCTTATCCGCACCCGGCTAAATGTTAATCGCCCCGAAAGTGATGCGGATTACCCGATCCACTTATTAATCAAAAAGAATTTTCAACCAATGCGCAGGGAGCATCTCACACTTGATTCAACCAATGAAAATCTTGATGAGATGATTAAGCGTGCCTTAAAATATCTCGAAGATTTTAAGCCCGCCACGACCGTTAAGAACTGAGAATACTTAAAAATGCTAATCATGGATTTTAATAAACATACAGAAAAAGGCAACCTGATTCTGGATGAGGTGGCTGAACAGTTAGGAATGGAAAATAACCGGGATCTCGCGTTTCGCGTACTTAGATCCGTCCTCCATGCACTCCGTGAACGCTTGCCTATTCAGGAATCATTTCATTTGCTGGCTGAATTGCCGTTCATTATCAAGGCACTTTATGTTGATGGCTGGAAATATCATGAAAAGCCCAACAGGACAATCCGGGATACAGGAAGCCTGATCCGGGAAATGATCCATGAGGACTATCCCGCAGGACACCACGATTTCATGACCCTGAAAGATGGTGAAAACGCGCTGAGAGCAGTGATTACTGTACTAAAAAGACATATTTCAGCAGGTGAAAGTGCCGATATTGAAAACGCGCTGCCGGCGAACCTTAAGGGTCTTTGGCATGGAGCAATTGCCTGAGCAGGCTTACCATGAACCGGGACGATATTGATAACCTTATTCAAAAGGGCTCCTTTTCCTGTGCCTGTAATCAACCAGAGTTACAGGAAACGCATATTTCCTGGATAATCCTGTGCGATCAGGATGTTTTCAAAATCAAAAAGCCAATCCATTATGATTTTCTGGATTTCTCAACACCGGAACAACGAAAATATTTCTGTCAGGAGGAAGTCCGACTGAACAACCGGCTTACTCAGGGTATTTATTTAGGGGTTGTTACAGTAAGCAGATTACAGGATCGATTTGCTATTGGTACATCCATGGGAGAAACCATTGATTTTGCCGTTCACATGAAGCGACTGCCCGATCAGCGCCGTATGGATTTGCTTCTCACACGAGGAATGGTTGGGGATCAGGATATTTTTGCCATTGCAGATCAGCTAATTACGTTTCACTCGAAAACCACTCGATTCGACAATCAGGATACGGAGGGGTTACTGGTAAAGGTTAATGCCATTCAGCAACACGAGCAGTATGTAACGCAAAAATTGGGAGAGGAATATGGGATTATCATCAGGCAAATGATTGATCTGAATACCCGTTTTCTGAATGAAAATCACCTGATGCTTCAGGAAAGGGGGCATTCTGGATTTGTCAGGGACTGTCACGGTGATCTGCATTCCAGAAATATTTTTCTGGCCGAAAGACCCATAATTTTTGATTGTATTGAATTTAACCCGGACTATCGTCGCATAGATCTTCTGAATGAGATCGCTTTTTTCTGTATGGACCTGGAGTCATTCGGCTGCCGTGAACTCGCTGAAGTCTTTCTTGAATATTATAACACAAATTACCCGATCTGCAGAAACGAAAGGGAATATGCCCTCTTTGTTTTTTACAAAGCCTACCGTGCCAACGTCCGCGCAAAAGTAAATCTTCTGAGAGCCATCAGCGATGCTCATAATGATGCTTATTTGGGCGAAGCTGCCCGATACCTGGATTTAATGCAGGGTTATTCGAAAGAACTGGGCGCAATTAATGAACGCTGAAATAATCCCTTATCTGAGCACGGATCTGGTTTTCGGTTAGAGAATCCAGCGGAAGATTATCTTCTACTTTACCCTTTAGTTTATGGTCTTCATTGATTGCCTTTTCAAGATGCTTGCGGGTTTCTGCAGGCCCCATTATAACAATCTTTTCGGCATGTTGTAATGCTGATATGATATCGGTAAAGTATTTTTTCTCCTGTTGTTTTTTCCGTTCAAGGTAGGTGCTTTCGGATGTCGCATCCTGGAACTGGTATGGTACCTGTGTCCCGTACCCACCTTTTGGATTATATTCTTCAATATCTGATTGGATTGTTATGAAATCATCCTTACCCAATTCAAAAATGTAGGCTTTCCTGGAATCAAGCCAAACACCATACTGTCTCTTTGCAGGTTTCATAATCGTAGTCTTAATAGTCTATTGGAAATGTTAGAATCGGTACCCTTGCGTGGAGCACCGTCTTTCTTGTTGTGCTTCCTTCAAACAAACGTTGAATGAATGAATGTTTTTCCGGACTAAGGACCATCAGTCCCATGTCATGATCTTCGGCATAAAGGTTCAGAGCATCAGGTACATTTTCCGCTTTGAGGTTAATGAAGTGATGTGGCACATCTTCAAGCTGACCTTTCAGCCATAATATGGAATCAGATGTGGCAAATGTAAGATCCACATGTTCTGAAGAAGAAACATGAACTATGTACAATTCGGAATTGAATTCCCTGACTATTCTCTTGAGGAAGGATAGCAGATAGATATTTTCTTTTTCCCGTAATTCAACAGCCAGCATGATTTTATTCAGGCTGCTGACTTTGCAATCTACGGGAACGGTCAGAACTGCACATTTTCCCTTTTTGATAATGTCATAGGCATTGCTGCCGAACACATCACGATCAAGCCAGGACATATCATTTTCCATTCCCATAACCACCAGGGAAATGCCGTCCTTTTCTATTCTGTGCAGAATTCGCTCAGTAGGAAATCCTACCTCAACAACCGTTTCAACGGAACCCATGCGTTTCTCCCTGATGGAAGACCGGATTCCGTCAAGACTTTTTTGAGCATCTGTGATCATCTGATCATAATCAGCCACAAAAGCAACATCGCCACCGACAGGTTCCAGAATATGCATGAGCATAACCTTACCATCCAATGCATCGGCCAGCTGTTCTGCTAATGTAACGGCCCGTTTTGAAGAGGGAGAGAAGTCTACTGGTACAAGGATTTTCATGGTCTTTTAGGTTTATTCCGGGATTGCTAATAAAGGAATGTCGGTATGAAACACCATATTCTTGGTTTCGCCTCCGTCAAAAACACGGTCAAACAATTTATGCTTCCGTGGGATCATGGCGAGAATGTCGATATTCTTTTTTGAACAGTAGTCGTTCAGAGATTCTTCAACATCTGTTCCGACGATAAGATGATAATGATGACGGTAATTCTTAAGATACCTGTCGTACTTCATCGCTTCTGTTTTTTCCTTTTCATTAAGATTGGCAGACTCTCCAACATGAACAATATGAATGTCGGCACCATCAATGCCGGCAAGCAGTTTCACCGGCTCCAGCATTTCTGCCATAATCGGTTTATAATCCCCGGCCAGTGCAACATGATGTATTTCATCAATCTGGGAGCCTTGTGGAATTACAAGGACGGGAATTTTACTTGTACGAACTACGGAGTACGCATTACTTCCCATGAGCACCTCGTATATTCCACTTGTACCCTTGGTGCCCATGATGATGAGGTCTGCTTCTTCCTCTGCTGCCAGGCGTGCGATCTCCTTGTCAACTTCACCAAGACGAGTGATATGCCTGTGTGGTATATTCCTGAGATCAGATATTTCCTTTTGAAGCCGTTTGAATTTCTTTTCCAGATCAGGATCCAGCAAGTCGTCTTCAAAATGTGAATGCTCATTATCCTGAAGAATCATTTCCTGTTTTACATAAAATAGAATGAGTTCACTTTTTAAGTGTTTTGAAATGTGAACTGCACTATTCAAGGCATTCATTGAACAACGCGAAAAATCAACAGGTACGAGAATTCTCTGGGCATCCATAACAACATTATTTTATCCGGAACTATTTCTTCCGGAGGTTCAAGATCGTTCGGAAGAAAATAGCATTTTTTAGATGGTATTAACCATGACTTGATTCAACCTGACAAATGATGTTAATCAGTCTGAATCATTTGTTGAGCCCGATAGCAATAAGTGATTACAATCAAAGCCGAACTTGAGTAAGGTCATAACCTATGCAACAGTTATTTCGGTACCTTCCATAACGATGTGGGACCAATTTGACTATTGGAAATTTCTTGCAGGTCTGGGCATTTTTCTATTTGGAATGTCGCAGATCGAGGTAGCGCTGCGCACGCTTGCAGGCAGGTCTTTTCGTGTATTTCTTCGCAATAATACCAATACCCGTATCAAGGCGATCCTTGCCGGAATTGTCATCACTGCACTTCTTCAAAGCAGCTCGGTGGTATCATTGATGACCCTGGCCATGGTAGGTGCAGGAATAATGACCATGACGAGCGCGCTGGGTATCATCATTGGATCGAACCTGGGCACAACACTGAAAGGCTGGATTGTAGCAATCTTTGGATTTAAATTCAGCATTGAAAGTTTTTCCCTGCCCATGCTTGCCATTGGTGGCATCACTTATCTGCTTCTTGGCAAGTATGAAAAGCCCTCGAATATCGGTCGCCTCCTCATCGGGTTTGGATTCATGTTTCTCGGACTTGATTTTATGAAGACCAGCATTGATTTTCTGGCCCAAACCTTTGATCTGTCGCCCTATGCCAATTATGGCCCGGTAGTTTTTCTGTTGGTAGGATTCATATTCACCGCGATAATTCAATCCAGTTCTGCCACGATGGTAATTACCTTAAGTGCGCTGAACAGTGGCATCATTACATTCCCTGCTGCTACAGCCATGGTGATTGGCGCTGATCTGGGTACCACTATTACTGCTCTGATAGGAGGTATGCCCGGTATCCCTATTAAGAAAAGGGTAGCCCTCGGGCACTTTCTCTTCAACCTTGTGACGGATATAATAGCCTTCATCTTTATGGTACCCATCACCAATTTTATCACGAAAGTACTAGGGATCGCCGATCCACTGATGGCAGTTGTGGCGTTTCATAGCTCGTTTAACCTGATTGGGATACTGATTTTTGCACCAACACTTTCATATTTCGCCCGGTTCCTTGAAAACCGTTTTAAAAAGTCAACACCATTCATGGGCAGATTCATTCACCAAATCAGCTCATTTGAATTATCCGAAGAAGCCATTCAGGCACTAAAGAACGAAACGGGCGGACTTCTTGAAGATGTAATACAATTGAATAGGCTGGCATTCAAACAGGTTCATTCGAGCTTCTGGCAGGGCAGGGATGCATTTAGCAAGCAGTACCTTCAAGTCAAACAGCTGGAGTCCGAAATTTTTGCCTTTTACAACAGTCTACAGCAGGAAAAGCTCCAACCGGAAGAATCTGTGCGACTCAATCAGATAATGCTTGTGGTTCGCTATGCGCTTCATTCCGCCAAGAGCCTGAAGGATATAGAGCCGAATCTACGGGATTTCGAAAATGCCGGCATCGACTCGTTGATGAATCTCTACCAGGCGTTCAAGTCAAACTCAGGCCAATTTATTGAACATGCCGTTATCTTTTTTTCTGCCACAGCGCATGACATGGAAATGCTGATTAAACTAAGTGCTGAAATTCAGAAGAACTACGACGACATACCATTGCTCATTTCTGAAAAGAAATTTCAAAAAGAGGTTCCACCGCTCGATATTTCTACCGCCCTCACAGTAAACCGGGAAATGTATTCTACGCACAGATCCCTCATTCTGGCGCTAAATCATTTCATTATGCCAAACGAATTGGCACGAGAATTCGCTAACATGGGAATCATAGGCAAATGAATAAGAATAAAACCATAGAGAATCCCTTCGCACTATCCATTGAGGATACACTGAAGGCTTTAGCTGTTACATCGGAAGGTCTTACAGACGCTGAAAACGAAAACAGACTGGAACAATATGGATATAATGAATTGCCAGGTTCCTTCGAAACTCCCAGGTGGCAGATATTACTTCGACAGTTCAAAAGTCCGATCGTTTACCTGCTTTTAATTGCAGCCGTCATTTCATACTTCTTTGGAGATATTGCAGAGTCCATTGCCATTGCCTGTGTGATCCTGCTGAACAGCGGTATCGGTTATACCCTGGAATCACAGGCCATCCATTCAATGCAGGCCCTGCGTAAGCTAGATAAGACATTTTGCCAGGTGAGAAGGAACGGCGAGTTAATAACCATAGAGTCACGTTTGCTAGTTCCGGGTGATATAATTCAGTTGCAGGCCGGAGACATGATTCCGGCTGATTCCCGCCTCATGGAAGATCAGCGACTTGAAGTAAATGAAGCCAGCCTTACAGGTGAATCAGTTCCTGTAGTGAAACAATCTAAAATTGTACTGGAAGAGGGTACATCATTGGGAGACAGGGTGAATATGCTCTATAAGGGCACCTCTATTACAAAAGGTAATGCGGTTGCCGTGATTGTTCATTCCGGAATTGATACCGAGATAGGCAAAATTTCTCAAATGGTTGAATCGGCAGATAAAGACGAAATACCGTTGAATGAAAAGCTGAATCAGTTTGGAAAAAAACTGATCTGGCTAACACTGGGGCTGATCCTCATTTTTATAGCTACCGGCTGGATTCGCGGAAATGAATTTTACCTGATCCTGGAGACAGCTATAGCACTTGCTGTGGCAGCCATTCCGGAAGGCCTGCCCATTGTGGCAACCATTTCACTTGCCCGCGGTATGATGCTGCTTTCACGCGAGAATGTGATCATTAAAAAATTGGCTGCGGTTGAAACACTTGGTGAAACAGACGTTATCATAACCGATAAAACCGGAACACTTACGGAAAATCAGCTGGTGGTACATACCGTCGTCCCTGTGGCCGATGATGGGGAAGTTTTGCAACTGCTGATGATGTCTGCTGTTTTATGCAATAATTCATCCATTTCTCAGGATGGAGACCTTCAGGGAGACCCGGTAGAGACAGCCCTATGGGATTACTTCAGAAAGGAAAATCCTGCGGATTTTGAAAAAATCAGGGATGAATGGAAAGAGGTGGATGAATTACCCTTTGATAGTGATATTCGGTATATGGCTAACCTTTACAAGCACGGGGAACAGTTTCTTTCGGTCGCAAAGGGAAGTCCGGCAGAATTGCTCGATAAATGTGTGTCTGCCGGGGACCACATCCCCATTACCGACGAATTTCTGGATGAATGGAATCAGCACACAGAACAATTGGCAAGAGAGGGTCTGAAAGTGCTGGCATTCGCAGCACATCGACATACAAAGGAGCCATCCGGCATTGATGCGGATCTTCACTTTCTGGGTCTGATTGGTTTTCTCGATCCTGCCAGAAGTGATGTGGAAAATTCTGTTATGGAATGCCATAAAGCCGGTATAACAATTATAATGGCCACAGGGGATCATCCTGCCACTGCAGAGGCGATCGCCCGGCAGATTGGACTTGGTTCCGGAGAATTAAAAATCATACACGGTTCAGATCTGGATAAAACTGAGGGGGCTCAATGGGAATCGATGGTTGAAGGTGCCCACATATTCTCGCGCGTTACTCCCTATCAGAAACTGCAGCTGGTGACCTACTATCAGGATAATGGCCATATTGTGGGAATGACCGGAGATGGCGTGAATGATGCCCCGGCACTAAAGAAATCTGATATAGGAATCGCTATGGGCAAACGGGGTACGCAGGTGGCAGAAGAAGCGGCAGACATGATCATTCAGGATGATGCATTTACATCAATTGTGAAAGCCATCCGACAGGGGAGGATCATTTTTGGGAATATCAGGGACTTTATAATTTACCTTCTCTCGTGTAACCTCACAGAAATTATGGTTGTGTCCATTGCGGCCTTTCTTTCCACTTCGTTACCGTTGCTTGCCCTTCAAATTCTTTTCCTGAATCTTGTTACCGACGTGTTTCCAGCGCTTGCACTGGGAATGGGTAAAGGAAATGAAAGGGTGATGGAACATCATAGCCGGGATCCCAATGACCCCATCCTGGATCGCTCAAGCTGGATATCAATATTCATGTATTCGGCAGTTATGACCCTGACTATCCTGGCGGGTTATTACTACAGTGTACATTTTCTCTCAGATAGTTACGCTGAAGCCAATACGATCGCATTCTTCTCACTGGCCCTGGCTCAGTTGATCCACCCGTTTAATCTTACCAGCTCAGGCGATTCCTTCTTCCGGAATCCAATTTTCAGGAACCGCTTTCTCTGGATCGCCATTGTGCTTTGTTTGATTCTTCTGGCAATAGCACTCTTGGTACCCTTCCTAAACGAAATCCTCAGCCTGGCAATGCCTCAGCCCAGGTCCTGGCTGATTATTTTGTTGGCAAGTGCTGCTCCATTGTTTATCATCCGGATAATAAAGAAAATAACGAAATCATGAATGATCAGGACTATACTGTCATTAAAGCTTCCGGCGATAAAGTAAAGTTTGATGCCAATAAACTAAGAAATTCATTAAAGCGAGCAGGGGCTGATGTACTACTGGCAGATGAGGTTGTAGAATACGTAATGAAAGGTATGCATGATCTTATTACGACGAAGGAAATCTATAAGCAGGCTTTTCGGTATTTGAAAAAACAGCAGAACAGTACCGCAGCAAGGTATTCACTGAAGTCCGCCATACTGGAGTTAGGACCTGCAGGATATCCCTTTGAGGGATTCATGGCTAAAATACTGGAAAATAACGGTTATGAAGTACAGACCAATCTTATTCAAAAGGGCAAATGCGTTACGCACGAGGTCGATGTTTTTGCGCAAAATACGGAAAAGGTCATATTCATGGAGTGTAAATATCACACCGATCAGGGAAGGAAATCAGATGTTAAAACCTCGCTTTATTTCAATTCCCGTTTCATCGATATTGCCGGCGGACTATCGGACGAAAACAGGAAAAAAGAGGGCTGGCTCGTGACCAATACCCGTTTTTCAGAAGATGCAGAGAAATATGGCCGGTGCTCGGACCTCAGGCTTGTTTCCTGGGGACACCCTAAAAAATATTCTTTGAAAGATCTGATTGAGTCCAGCGGATTGCATCCGGTAACCTGCCTTACAACCATTGCCAGGGCCGAAAAACGTGCACTGATCGACCTGGGAATATTGCTGTGTTCAGAACTTATAGCCCAACCCAATGTGCTCGACCGTGTGGTAAGAAGTAAACAGAGGAAAGACCGAATCATAGAAGAAGCCGAAGTATTATGTCAGAAATAATCAATAAAACAGACCGAAGACCTCTTTACAAGGAGCTTGGCATAGAGACCCTCCAGGAGCATATGATCTTCATTCGCAAGGACAGTGAGGTTTGTGTTTCTGAAGGCTTTGAAGCCCTCACACGTGTTCGTGTGAAGAGTGATAAAGGATCGCTGGTTGCCAGTATACAGATGGTGACGTCAGAATCATTGCTGAAAATTGGCGAAGCAGGTTTATCGAATGGTGCTGCACAAATGCTCAAGGTAAAGGAAGGTGACTTATTAGAAATCAGTCATTTAAGTGATATCAAGTCCTTACGCCATGTGCGCTCAAAAATTTATGGGAAAACACTGGACTTCGGGGCGATGACGGAGATAATTCAGGACATTGTGAAAGGGCGGTATGCGGCAGTTCATCTGTCGGCATTCATCACCGCATGTGCAGGGGATTCACTGTCGACCGATGAAATAATCGCACTTACACGTGCTATGGTGGATGCAGGAGACCGGTTGAAATGGAAAAAGTCGGTAATTGCCGACAAGCACTGCGTTGGTGGTTTGCCGGGAAATCGTACGACTCCCATTGTGGTTGCCATCGTCGCAGCTGCCGGAATCACTATACCAAAAACATCTTCACGGGCAATCACGTCACCTGCGGGTACGGCAGATACAATGCGTGTGATGACGCAGGTCGGACTGGACCTGGAAGAGATTCAGCGGATAGTCTATTTGCATAATGGCTGCATTGTTTCCGGTGAAAATCACCTGAGTCCGGCAGATGATACACTGATACGCGTCGAAAGATCGCTGGATATCGACAGTGAAGGTCAGATGATCGCCTCTGTTCTCTCAAAGAAAACCGCTGCAGGCAGCACACACCTTATTATTGACATTCCTGTTGGATCAACGGCTAAGGTTCGGAGTGAATCAGATGCTGAACGTCTAAAGTATTATTTTAAAGTTGTAGGGAAGGAACTTGGGTTTGTTCTCAAGGTTCTGATCACTGATGGCAGTCAGCCCATTGGTCGCGGTATCGGGCCCGCACTTGAAGCGCATGACGTCTTAGCGGTACTGCGGAATGATCCCCAGGCTCCCGGGGCATTAAAGGAAAAGTCTATTCAGCTCGCAGGTGAACTTCTTGAGCTGGTAGATCAGGAGCTGAAAGGAAAAGGCACAGATGCTGCCCGGCGAATTTTGGAATCAGGCGAGGCACTAGACAAGTTTATGGCAATTTGCATGGCTCAGGGGGGATTTACTGAACCTGGAATTGCCAAATATACCAGGAACATTTACGCGGAAAAGTCGGGAACGATAACTGAAATAGACAATCGTAAACTGGCCAGGATAGCCAAGCTGGCTGGCGCTCCTTCAGACCCGGAAGCTGGTGTTTGGTTTGATGCACCACTAGGGCGAAAAGTGCATAAGGGTGACCTGCTTTTTGTGATCCACTCCCAATCTACCGGTGAGCTGGATTATGCACTCAATTTCTTAAAGACAGAAGATCATGTTATCACAATTGCCTGAGAAACACATTCTTGCCAGTTTCCCGGGCTATGAGCATTCTGCCCGGGAAATTTCAGCTATGCTGGGCATTCAGCTAATACAGCTTGAAATCCGTCATTTTCCTGATGGGGAAAGTTACATACGCTTTCCGACAGACCTTAATGGCAGGTACCTCTGGATCTATGGCTCGTTATTTCCCGCTAATGACAGGATCATTGAGCTCATGCTCATTTGTAAAACAGCGAGAGAAATGGGTGCCGAAACGATCAGTATTATCACACCTTATCTGCCCTATATGCGGCAGGATATTCGATTTCAGTCGGGAGAGGTGATCACAGCTTCAATAATGCAGCAGTTTATTTCCCGAAGGATAGATGAGCTTATTTGCATTGAGCCGCATTTGCATCGGATAACAGACCTGAATGATCTATACAAGGGGAAGGCACGTGTACTGAGAGCAACCGGCATTGTTACAGACTGGATTAAACGGAATGTTCCTGACCCGGTTCTGATCGGACCTGACAGTGAAAGCAAGCCCTGGGTTTCTGCGATGGCTGATAAACTGGGCTGTCCCTATGTAGTGCTTGCGAAAATGCGGCAGGGAGATTTTTCGGTTTCTATTGATCCGCGTGGATTGGAATTGGCCGGGACAAGACAACCGATTCTTGTGGACGATATTCTTTCAACAGGAAGGACAATGAAGCAGGCAGCTTCAACAATATATAATCAGACGGGCCGGAAGGTCATCTGCATTGGTATCCATGCAATATTTGCCGGGGATGCAGAGCGGATTTTACATGATGATGCCATTCTTCGAGTGGTTACGACAAACTCTATTCCCCATGAAACCAATGAAATCAGCATTGATGCAATGGTTGCATCCGTTCTTAAAAGTGAAATTCAGCGTTCAATTTAAAACGGATTAATATCATTCTTTTCACAATTCTTGTAAATTAGGTTGCTATCTAACGAATAATCAATGAGTCAATTTATATTAACTGATAAGGCGCTGCAAAATAAGCTTGATCCTTCTCAGTTGCTTACGGCAGAAGATTTCAAACAACTAAAAGATAAAGATACCCTCAGGAAGAAGCTTAGGGATCGCAAACGCGACATAAGCAAAATAGAATTCAATATTCACTATGAGGAGCAGTTGAGGGATCTTCAGATAGAGCTGGTGAAATTACAGGCTCATGTGATCGCCAACAATTTAAGGGTGGCAATCATATTTGAAGGAAGAGATGCCGCGGGAAAAGGGGGTGCCATCAAGCGGTTTGCAGAACATCTGAATCCGCGTGCTATGCGGGTTGTGGCGCTTTCAAAACCTACCGATCTGGAGCGCAAGCAATGGTATTTTCGCCGGTATATAGGAGTAATGCCCAATGCAGGTGAGATCGTATTTTTCGATCGCAGCTGGTATAACAGGGCTGTGGTGGAACCGGTAATGGGATTTTGTAATGAAGACCAGTATCGTCAGTTTATGCGGCAGGTCCCGGAGTTTGAACATATGCTTTTTGAAGATGGGGTCATTGTAATTAAATTCTGGTTTTCGATCACCAAGGAAGAGCAGGCTAAAAGATTTCAGGCAAGGGGTAAGAATCCGCTGAAGCAGTGGAAACTGAGCCCGGTAGATCAGAAAGGCCAGGAATTATGGGATAAGTATACCTACTACAAAGATCAGATGTTCAGCATGACGCATACTTCGTTCAGTCCGTGGATTATCGTAAAGACTAACAAGAAAAAAATAGCGCGGCTTGAAAGCATTCGTTACGTCCTTTCTCAGTTCGAATACGATGGAAAGTCTGATACGAATGCACTCATATTGCCGGATCCGAATCTTGTGAACCGGTATCATCGCTCTGTTACATCCTTTGACAGTTAATAGTTATGGAAAAGAACCGATTAAAGCCGCTTGAAATAAAAAGCCTGAATTCAAATTCAGCCTTAATGCACATGCTGCAACAGTCCGGGAATGTATCCCCCGAAAAGGCACTCAGGTTTGTGCTTTACGAAAAGGAACTTGAAAAACTACAAGTGCGGCTTATTGCCTTGCAGAACTGGATTATTAATCACAGGAAAAGACTTTGTATTCTTTTCGAGGGAAGGGATGCAGCCGGGAAAGGCGGTGCGATCCGCAGGATTACACATCATTTGAATCCACGGCACTACAGGGTAGTGGCCTTACCTCAGCCCACTGAAATTGAGAAGGGGCAGTGGTATTTTCAGCGTTATATCCAGCGGCTGCCGAATCCGGGTGAAATAGTTTTCTTCGATCGGAGCTGGTATAATCGTGCTGTGGTCGAACCGGTTAACGGTTTTTGTACACCCGAAGAATACCAGCGCTTCATGAATGAGGTGAACGCCTTTGAAAAGATGATTACCAGCGACGGAATTCACCTGATTAAATTTTATTTTTCGATCACAAAGGAAGAACAGGCACTGCGTTTCGAAGATATCCGTAAAGATCCGCTGAAAAGGTGGAAGCTGTCTCCTGTAGATGAAAAGGCCCAGGAACTCTGGCCTGTTTATACGGAATACAAGGAAAAGATGTTTGCTGAAACAAATACAGAAGAAAACCCCTGGATCATCATAAAGGCAAACAAAAAGCCAAGAGCGCGAATGGAGGCAATCCGTTACATTCTGGACGCAGTACCCTACGTGAAAAAATGAAAACCATTAATATCTTAGAAAAATTCGGAAAATTCACCCATCAGTGGCACCCGCATATTATTGCCGAGTTGAACGGCCAGCAGGTAAAACTTGCCCGGCTGTCCGGCAGTTTTATGTGGCACAGTCATGAAAATGAAGATGAACTCTTTATGGTAATTAAGGGTGTACTGTATATGAAGTACCGTGATTCTGAAGAAGTAGTCCGTGAGGGGGAATTGATTGTGGTACCTAAAGGTGTTGAACATTATCCCTATACAAAAAATGACGAGGAAGTTTGGGTTTTGCTCTTTGAACCGGCATCCACATTGCATTCGGGAGCAATTGAATCGGAAAGAACCATAAATAACCAGGAGTGGATTTGAAGTCAGACCGGATCGAAGAGCTCATCCGAATGCTGGAACTCATGCCTCATCCGGAAGGGGGTTACTACAGGGAAACTTACAGGTCACAGGATCTGATGACTCCGACCTGGACATCAGACCAAAGGAATGTTTCAACCGGGATTTATTTCCTGCTTACTTCGGGTAATTTCAGTGCTTTTCACCGAATCAAGTCGGATGAGATGTGGCATTTCTATGAAGGCGGAAGCATGACGGTGTATGTGATTGATCCAAGGGGTAAACAAACTGAAATAGTGCTTGGAAGGGATCTTTCCAGTGGTGAATGTTTGCAGGCAGTTGTTCCGGCCAATCACTGGTTCGCATCAAGGGTAAATGACCATACCGCTTTCAGCCTGGTAGGATGTACGGTGGCACCCGGATTTGATTTTCATGATTTTCATCTTGCAATACGTGAGGAGTTAATAGCGGAATTTCCGCAACACGAGCATTTGATCACATCGTTAACAAGGTAAGGACATGAGAAATTGCTCTTCAGGAAAAGTCTGTCATGATAACCGTACAATAGCCGAGGAAGAATTGGTGCGTGTACTGGCGAAGTACGGGGAACGAGCGGGTAGTCCGAATGGGATCTATCTTTGTGAAATTTGCGGATTCTACCACCTTACATCCAGTAGCCGGGAGACCGGTTACATCCACACACCGGAATTCCGCGAACGAATCCGAAGAGCCGCACTGGAGAATGATTGGGATGATCGCTGGAAATAAGTCTTTCAAACACTTTACTAAACCGGTTGTTTCTTGGACATGGATAAAAAAGTAATAATTATCGGTGCTGGTATTTCCGGGCTGGTGGCCGCCATCGAACTGGAAAAAAGAGGATATTCGCCATTGATCCTTGAAGCGGATAGCAAGGTCGGTGGCAGGGTGCAGACCACTGTGCGTGACGGTTTTTACATGGACCATGGATTTCAGGTGTTACTTACCAATTATCCGGAGGCACGGGAATATCTTGACTTTGATGCGCTGGACCTCCAGTATTTTGAGCCTGGCGCTATGATATTCGGAGAAAATAAAACAACCACATTGCTTGACCCGCGAAGGAACTGGGCGGCGGCCATTCCAATGCTTTTTTCCGGGATCGGAACACTTTCAGATAAATTGAAAGTGATAAAACTTGCGTCACGGGTGACATCCCTTTCTATCTCCGAAATATTTGAACAGCCTTCTGTTGCCACAATCGATTTTCTTAGATCCTATGGTTTCTCAGAGCGCATTATCAGCCAGTTTTTTAAACCATTTTTTGCCGGGATATTTTTGGAAAATGAGCTGGAAACCTCCAGCCGCATGTTTCAATTTGTTTTCAAAATGTTCGCAGAAGGAAAAGCTGCCATTCCTGCTGAAGGGATTCAGGCCATCCCCGGGCAGTTATCAGATAAACTAAAGAGAACCGAGATTAAATTCAATGTGAAGGTCGATCAGGTCGAACCCGGGATTGTGAGTGCCGGGGATCAGACATTTGAATATGACGATCTGATTATTGCTACACATCCGGCAAAAATCCTGAACGGCCTGGGGCATGAAAGAGCTGAATTTCATGAGGTGACCAATTTCTATTTTAGCGCCGAATCCTCGTCAATTGGAAAGCCGTTAATCGGACTTTTGCCGGGCGAGGACCGACTGGTCAATAATTTTTGTTTTATGACGGATATTTATCCGGGATATGCACCCGCTGGAAGTTCGCTTCTATCGGCTACGGTCATTGGGCCGGTCGCAGACACATCTTCGTTTTCTGAAAGGGTACGTAAGGAGATGGAAGATGTTACCGGCCGTCGTTTAAAGGAGGTCGGGGTATTTACGATTGCTCAGGCTCTTCCCGTTATTGACGATATGCAATGTTTCATACAGCCAACGGAAGCTAAGATACAGGAGCATATTTTTCTTGCAGGAGATCACCTTCTGAATCCATCGCTGAATGCCGCCATGACCAGTGGGCGAATTGCAGCAGAGGCAGTTGCCAATTCAAATTATTAGAAATAGATCCTGAACATCACGTTTGGCGTAAATCCAAGTGCATTCTGCCTGATCTCTTCAATTTGGTCGTTATCATCGACCCTGTAAAATATATTGGCGGTATTGGTTCTGTCCAGAATATTCCACACAGAAATGCCAGTCTCCGCACGCACTTTTCCGCCGAGACTGAATTTATAAGCCGCAGAAGCATCCAGCCGAAGATAATAGTCGAGCCTTGAATTATTGACCGATTCAAAGGTAATTTGTCTTGCAGGCCCGATCTCAACGGGTCTCGAGTAAGGCTTCCCGCTGTGCCAGTTAATCCCAGCTGCAATTTTGATGCTGGTTGTTTCAAATGACAGTCCGGATGAAACCGTATGCCGGATATCCAATGTGTTAGGGAAGGAGGAAGGAGATAGAGAGTCTGAAGAAAAAGTGTTTTCACCAAGGGTATAGGTGATCCATGAATTCCAGTTCTCACGACGATAATTCAATAAAACATCCACGCCACGTACCTCATATTCTCCTGAAATGCGGTCAAACTGATATTCATTCTGGAAGCCCTGACTAGCGGTGGTTACACCTTCCACATATTTGTAGTAGGCAGAGGTGCGCACAATGAAATTATCTGTTTTAAATTGAACACCAGCTGATGCCTGGCTGCCAATAATTACCGGAATGTCTCCGTCATTGGCCAGAATCCACCTTCTTTTTTCCACGCCCAAAAAATCTGTCTGGTAATCAATTACCTGGGCCAGCGTTTGCGACTTACGTTCTCCCGCAATTTCAAGAAAGAGCTGTCCGTAGATTTTCTGTCTAAATGAAAAGCGTGGCTCGGGGATCCACCGGTTAAACTTGTCCAGATAATTCACCCGCCCGCCTGCGCGCAGCCAGGTATTTTTACTGGATGACTGATAGGTAATGTCGGCATATCCGGCATGTGTGCGCAATACACGTTTTACATATCGCCTGAATTCCGGATTGTTAAGGTCTTCCAGGTTACTTACCCCAACTTCGGTAAAATGATATCCGGCCTCCAGAAGGAGATTGGGATTCAGTGCATAACGCAGATCAAATTTCAGACCTGTATCAAGTACGTCGTTTTCCTGGATAAGGCGCTGATTATTGAATATGTCATTATTTGTGGCGCCCAGTGAATAAGACGAATAATACATTCGTCCCCTTAAAGTCAAATCGCCCGTGATATTCCTTGAAACATCCAGTCCAAGAGCAGTGCTCTGCTGGTTCAGGCCGCTGATTCGGGTTTCTTGCTCGTTACCTACCAGCGCACTCTCTTCATAGGAGATCTCATTGGCTGCACGCATGAAGTTAATTCTGATTGGCGTCTTTTTATCGGGATTAGCCAGGATTTTTACAGAGATGTCATTAAACACGAAGTCTTCCTGTTTTGATACCAAACTCGTGTCACTACCGCCGGTAATATCCGAATTTTGAAATGCCCTTTCATAGTATGACCTGTAGGTGGGGGATCTTACAAGGTCGGCAATCGATCTTCTGGCAGAAAGGAGTACTGACAGTTTATTCGGAATGATCGGAACATGTGCAAATACATCTCCGCTGATCATATTTATTCCTGCACCACCGCTAAATTCATCGGCGATGGTATTTTCCGTTCGTATATCTAATGTACCTGAAACACCATCGCTATACCAGGAGGGGGTTCCGTTCTGAATGAGGCTTACCTCGTTAGTGAGGTACGGGTTGAAAGATGTGATCAGGCCAAAAAAATGGCCGGTCTGATACATGCGAATGTGATCCCACAAAATAAGGTTCTGATCATGTGTGCCTCCCCGGATATTGATGTCACTTACCAACTCCTGAACACTTTGAATCCCGGGAAGGGTCTGAATCGACTGCAATACATCCGGATCTATGAGCCCCGGCAGCATACCCAGGCGCTGACCGGACACCTTGTAAATTCCTCCTGCGGTAAGGTCGATTCCTGCTGTAAGATACTCACGAATAACAATTTCATCCAGGGTAGTCACCGAAGGAGTCAGCTGAACAGGGTTACAGGAAGTCAAACTATCTGCACTTCCTTCAAATGCAATGTATCCCAATGATCGGATCTGTATGATCGCATCCGCCTGAACTTCCATTTGAAAATTTCCATTGCTATCGCTCGTGGTGAATTTATCGCCTGCAACAATGGAAGCAAAAGGTATCGGTTCACCTGAAATGCGATCCATGAGTTTGCCGCAGATGCGTACTAGTTCAGGTTTTTTGTCAGGAGCTCTTTTTATCGCAATAAACCTGTCATCAATCTTTTCAAAGACCAGCTTTGTTTCCGAAGAAATATATTGAAGGACTGCATCTAATGATTGTGAATAGTCGGGTGTCTTACAGGAAAGATTCACAAGTATGGAATCGGCATACGAAAACGAAACGTCAAATTTCTGTTCTGTTTCCTGGAGAATCAGTCGGAGGGGACGGCTTTCCGGATTATTCGGATCCTGGCCAAATGCCTGGAAACAAAGAAGAAAGCCTGCAAGTACCAGTGGGTAATACTTTAGAGCAGTCAAGTTATTTTATAATCACACGATTCTCTGATATTTCAAAATTCAAATCCAGCGGGATACAAACAGCCCGTAGTGCCAATTCAAGGTTTTCATGCGTAAAGGCACCCGTAAATACGATATCGCGTTTCTGGTTATTCAACTCAATTTCAATATCAAATTGTCTGGACAGCTCATCAACAACAGCAAATAACGGAACACTCTTGAAGTGGCTTTCCTCATAACGTTGTATGCCATTTCGAGCCGGTTCCAGTTCAATCTTATCAAGTGTCAGTTGGCCATTAAAAACACGAACTCTTTCCCCGGGTGTAAGCAGCTCAGCTGTCTTTCCTCTTATAACGGATACCTTTCCTTCATAGCATGTCACTTCGAAATAATTATCGCGTGAACGAATGTTGAACTCAGTTCCGACGACCCTGATGATCCCGTTGGATGTGTTCACGTCAAAGACTGATCCCGGAATTACATCAAAATATGCTTCTCCCTGCAGGTTCACAGTCCGTTGCGCCTGCCATTCGTTTTTACTATAGCTAACAGATGATTCAGCATTCATATCTACCTGCGTTGAATCTGGAAGATAAAACGACAACGCCTCTCCGGCACGCGTCTGATATTCTGTGAGCGGGTTATTGAAAAAGACAGCATATGCGCTGATCAGCAGCAAAACAGCCGCTGCCACGCGGAATACAGGCAACAGCCAGCGTTGTTTTGAAGCTTTGCGGTGCTGTTTCGATTGTAATACTGAAAGTTGTTCCTCCACATTAAATTCAGGGGCACGAAAATTTGAAAGTGCCTTCATCATGCGCTGAAGTTCTTCCCAGTCGCCTGAATCAATAAGAATTTGCTTGTCCGCATCGGTCAGCTCATTCCGCAGCCATTTCTGTATAATTTCCTCGTTTTTCATGGTATTCTGGTTATATAACCGGCGGAGGTTCGGGATTCCTACCCTCATCATCACTTTTTTCGAGAAATTTTCTGATTTTTTTCAGGGCGCCGTAGATTCTCTTCTCAACTGCCTTTCTGGATATATTCAGCATTTCTGCGATTTCCTTATGCGATTTATCCTCAATTCTGTTCAGTAAAAACGCAACCCGCTGTTCTTCACTCAGCGAATCTATCGCAGCTTTGAGCCGGTCACTGTATTCACTTTCTTCCATTTTATAGTCAGGTGATTCCTTGTCGATATGCCTTAAATCTGCCTCATTCCTGTATTTGAGAGCTGTTTTAGCGCGGTCCAGGTCATTAAGCATTTGGTTATTCGCCACTGTAAAAAGAAAAGACCGGGCCTTTGAAGGAGGTACCTTTGCACAATTATTCCATAATTTCAGGAAAGCTTCCTGTACAAGATCTTCGGGATTCCGGTCTGCACCGAACTTATAATAAAGGAACTGATACAGATCTTTCGAGTATTTCCGAAAAATACCATTAAAAAGCTCTTCCTTACAAACACCGGATTCTTCTGCCATCAGGATAATTTTGCTACCAATTTAAAAGTTTTTTTTATCCAAGGGTAGGAATCTGGTTACTCAACCGGTTTAGTATGTGAAAGCACAAAATTTTTAACATGAAAATAAACTTTACACTCATTTTCGCCTTGCTCGTTGCAGCACTATCAGGATGCCAGGAGGAAGTTGTTGAAATCACCGATCCATCACCACAAAATGTGGTTACGGCCAATTCCCAGACAGCGATCCTTATACAGCGTACTGCTACCAATGATGGTTCATTCGACAATATTGTTGATGGCTCGAGTTGCATATATCTCGCCTTCCCATACAGCGTATATCTGAATGATATTGAATACCTGGTAAGTTCTTCCGATGACCTGGATGACCTGGAAAAACTCATTGAGGAGAGTGATGATGACGATTCCTTTGATATTAAATATCCAATTACGGTTGTCACTTCAGACTATTCAGAGATTCTGGTAAACAATGAAGATCAACTGGAGGCACTTACTGAAGATTGTACCGAAGGTGGAGCCGATGATGACATCGAATGTCTTGACTTCGAATATCCTTTTACGATATCGGTTTACGATGCTTCAAATCAACTGGCTGATGTAATTACAATCAACAACGATAAGGAACTCTATGAATTGATTGATAACCTCGATGATGACGACTTTATAAGCTTCAACTTCCCAATAACTATTGTGCTTTGGGACGGACAGGAGATAGTAGTAAGGGACAATGACAGTCTGGAAGATCTTATTGAAGATGTGGCCGACGACTGTGATGAAGATGATGATAACGATTTCGACGATGATGATGTCGATGATAGTGAATTTGTATCTGTAATCACCGATGGTCGCTGGATGGTCTCGCTTTTGAATGATGAGATCGATTATACCTCAGATCTTCAGTCGTATATCCTTGAATTCAGGCCTGATGGGATTCTGCATCTGAAAAATAATGACCGCGAAATCGTGGGTACATGGGAGTCTGATGGAAACTCCGGAAATATTGAACTTGAAATATCCATAGAAGACAATGGTGTAGATCTGGATGATGCCATAAAGGCACTAAAGAATAGTTGGGAAATCATTTCTTACGACGAAACAGAAATAAAATCAACCGACGACCTGGAAGAACAGACGGATGAAGACACCGCATTTTTAACCTTAAAGAAACTAAATTGATGAAATCTCTGAATTACCTGCTGGTGGGAATGATAATGATATTAGCCGCCTGCGACGACAACGAAGTTACACCTGATATACAATCTCAGATTGAAGATGTCCAGTCATTGGCTAAGTCGGGCGACTGGATCATTACCTACTATTTCGATGATAAGGATGAAACGGCTGACTATGCCGGCTATACGTTTACTTTCAACGAAAATGGTTCGATTATTGCAAAGAATGGATCAACAGAAGTATCCGGAACATGGTCGGTAACACGTGACGACGACAGCAATGATGACAACCCGGATGAAGGAGATATTGATTTCAATATTAATTTCATTTCGCCGGAAAAATTCGCCGAGTTAAGCGATGACTGGGATATCAAATCACGGACCTCTTCAAAAATTGAGCTGATCGATGTGAGTGGCGGCAATGGAGGAACTGATTTTCTGACGTTCGAAAGAAAGTAAATAGATACTAAAGAGAACCATTTCGTCTCGATGTGGTTAGTGGGTAACCTGCCTCTGTAAAAAGGGGCAGGTTTATTTTATTTTAAGCTAATGGAAAGTAAACCTGCCAAAGGTCGGGATTATTACATCGAAAACGGCAACCTGGTATTCACAGAAGAATATCTTCGCCGACGAGGGTTTTGCTGTGGAAGCGGTTGTCGTCACTGTCCGTATGACAAACCACCCCAAAGACGTTCAAAGCCTGAAAATCCCTGGGGCGCTTAGTTGCTGAACATAAGTGTACGTATGGCTGTTTTTGAATTATGAAGATTATACTGCGCTCTGATGTCAAAGGAGACTGGCAATCGGTCTTTCGTGCGTTTGACCGAACATTATTTGAATTCCTGTTACCACCAGGGGCAAAGCTTCTCCGCTTTGACGGATCACGATCCGGAGATATTGTCCACTTGAGGTTTCCCTTGAACATGGAATGGAAAAGCAAAATCACACAGGATCACGAGGAGAATGAACATGCCTTTTTTGTTGACGAAGGCGTAATTCTTCCTCTTGGGTTGAAGAATTGGCATCACGAACATCATGTTTTCAAGGATGGTGATGGAGCCCGCATAGAAGACCGCATCACTTTTAGCATGGGTAACACAGTGTTAACAATGCTTACATATCCCTTTTTATACCTCGCCTTTCTTCCAAGGGTATGGCAATACAAAAAGTATTTTAAGAATTTTTAGGTAATCAGTGCTTCAGAGGGTTTTTAATGGTCCCGCCTTTGCCCTCACTCGGGTTGTAGTATATCCGCTGTGTAGGATAGGCAAAGTCAATGTCCTCTTCCTTGGCAAACTCCTCCAGGATGTTCTCCCAGATCCGATGTTCAGTGATCCGTCTCGTTTTGGGCAATGTGAGATACCTGATGGTGAGCAGCACTCCGCTGTCCTCAGCCTTGATATAAACGAATGGGGTAAGATTGCTGTAAAAGATCATGAACTTCTTGGAAGCTTCCAGTAACCGCTGTTCAGCTGTTTCAGAAAGCTGGTCGGCATGACGGTTAATGATCTCCTCGAGTATTTTCCTGGCTTTTTTCCAATTACTCTCAAAGGTTACCAGTACGGTTATTTCATTCCAGATATGTGAGAAACCCTGGTTGTAATTCGCCTGGCTAATGTTAAATACCTGGCCGTTGGGAATATGAATGATCCGTCCGGTACTTTGATCAGCACCAACCCAATTACCAATCTCATTAATTGTAAACTGAAAAAACCGGATGTCAATTACATCTCCGGCGTGATTGCCCACCTGCACGCGATCTCCAACTTCAAATGGTTTGCGAATGATAATGAAAAGCCAGCCGGCAAGGTTTACAATCGGTGATTGGAGTGCAATCGCAAGACCGGCACTCACAAGACCCAGGAATGTAGCCAATGATTCAATACCCTCCAGCCAGATCGTCATAATGATGATAAGCAGGAGGAAATAGATCGTATTTTTCACCCAGCTTTTCCACATATACCTTACCTTCACATCAGTGAAAGTCCGGTATATCAGCTTATTGGCAAGAAATCGAAAAAGAGATAGTATGAAGATTGCCAACAGGCTGTAAAAAATCTTTTCCTGCAGACTCCCTGGAATATTCCAGTGTTCTTCGATCCAATTGATGACGGGTGCTGTCATTAATAGCTTCTTTTAATTCCCAACGGTTAAAGTAATAAAAATATATCGTTCATTTCATGCAACCATACGAATTGCTATTTTTGAAATCTATGAAATTCAATGTGATCGTGTTGTTGGCGCTATTTGCGATCCTTACGGGGTGTGAGAAAGAAACGAAAATGGAAATATTACAAAAGAGTATCGATCAGCGCCTGGACGGAGTGGTTGGCAATTTTGCGGTTGCCTATCTTGATTTGAATTCAGGTGACACGCTTCTGATGAATTCACGCAGGATATTTCATGCAGCGAGTACCATGAAAACCCCGGTGCTTATTGAGGTTTACAAGCAGGCTTCTGAAGGCAAGTTTAATCTTACAGATTCGATTGAGATCAAAACCACTTTTATCAGCCTGGCGGATGGCAGTGAATACACGCTTCCTGCATCTTCCGACAGCGAAAAATCACTGTATGAGATGGTTGGTAAGAAAAAAACTATCGCATCCCTTACCTATGATATGGTAATTAAGAGCAGCAACCTGGCAACCAATCTGATCGTCGAACTTGTGGGTGCAGATAATGCAACAAATTCGATGCGCGAACTTGGAGCACATGATATTCAGGTGCTGCGGGGCGTTGAAGATCTCAAAGCCTACGAAGAAGGCATGAACAATATCACAACCGCGTATGATCTCATGCTGATCTTCTCTGAACTTGCCCGCGGGAACCTTGTGAGTGAAGGAGCATCAGCAGAGATGGTTGATATTCTGATGGACCAGCAATTCAATCATATCATTCCTGCCAAACTTCCTGCTAATGTAAAGGTAGCGCACAAGACAGGTGCCATTACAGGTGTTCAGCATGATTCGGGAATTGTGTTTCTGCCTGATGGAGGATCATACGTTTTAATACTACTCTCGAGTGATCATGGCGATCGTGAAGCTGCAGAAGAGGCCCTGGCAGATATTTCAAAAATTATTTACGATTTCAAGGTTTCCAGGTAATGTCCGGCGAACGGGAGGTCTACCGCATCGATAAAGCAGGAAACCTGAAAAGGCTCCTTCGAAAAAAGGAAGGGATCAACCCACCGGAACCTGATGAGGTCCAGGTAAAGGTGAAATCGATCGGGTTGAACTTTGCAGATATATTTGCCATTCTTGGGTTGTACAGCGCTACCCCAAAAGAAAGCTTTATCCCTGGACTGGAATATTCAGGAATTGTTGAAACAGTAGGAGCCCGTGTAACAGGGTTCAAACCCGGTGATAAGGTAATGGGAGTTACTCGTTTCGGCGGTTATGCCACAATGATCAATATAGATCAGGATTACCTGGTTCCCCTTCCGGATTCATGGAGTTATGAAGAAGGTGCTGCCTTTTTGGTTCAGGCCTTAACTGCATACTATGGTCTGTACTCGCTGGGGGATCTCAAACCCGGAAAAACCGTTCTCATTCATAGCGCCGCAGGAGGTGTGGGACTACTTGCGAACCGAATGGCGCAGAAGTCAGGGGCATATACAATCGGCACTGTGGGTTCAGCATCCAAGGTCGAATTATTGAAAAAGGAAGGATATCAGGGGTGGATCGTCAGAGATCAAAACTTTAGAGAAAACCTCATGAAGTCCCTAAGCGGCAGATCACTTGATATAGTCATGGAGTGTATAGGAGGAGATATTCTGAAGGCCGGTTATGAGGCACTGGCTCCGCAAGGCAGGATGATCGTGTATGGATCTGCCCGCTACGGAGATACATCCAATACGCCGAACTGGATACGTTTGGCCCGTTTATACCTGGCAAGACCTAAAATTGACCCGCAAAAAATGATTGAATCAAATAAGGGTATTCTGGGATTCAACCTGATCTGGCTTTATGATCAGAAAGCCCTGATGCATCAGATTATCCCTGAACTTCATGCCATGGAACTGGAGGCACCCTATGTGGGGCATACTTTTGAATTCGATCAGCTTCCCGAAGCGCTGAAGTTGTTTCAGTCCGGAAAAACCATGGGTAAGGTAGTCATAAGAACACCTGCCTGATATTCAATCATTTTTTCTCTTCCAGACCAGGTCTGCTGTATCGCCACTATCGGCAATGATGCCAGCCTGAAGAAGGGTGTAAAGAACGCTTTTGAGCATTTTATTACTTACCCATGAATTGGTGTACCATTCTGTCGCATGGAACCAATGACGCGCATCCATGGGTTGTATGCCATATTCACGGGATATCAGATCCGGCGCATCGCTGCGTGACATAAAATCATCACATTCCTGATGAATGATGCGCAGGATGGAATCCAGGATTTCCGGATGCGAATCAATGATGCGATTGGTCGCCATGATCATGAAGCAGGGCCAGGGAGTGACAAATTCATCAATCCGATTTAGTTGCTTTCTCTCTACATAGGGTTTCGTTGTATATTTCTCCCAATAGAAAATGTCACTTTCATCATTCTGAAGGGATGAAATAGCACCATCGATGTCATTCACTATAATAAAGTGATCCTGTTTGATTTTCTTACCCTCGATCAGTCCGTGAACGATCGGCATCAGGTGTGACCCTGATCCAAACCGACTGATGGCGAAGCGTTTTCCGAAGAGATCTGATCGTGGTATGGCTTGTTTTTCGGGTGCGGTATGTATTCCCCAGATAAGCGGTGATTGAACATAACCCGAAATAATCCGGGAAGGATTCCCCTTTACAATATCAGCGATCGCACCTTCTGTGAGGACCATACAGATATCACATTCGTCGTTACGCAGTGACTGCGTCATTTGCCCGGTTCCGCCCGGATAGGAGATCCATTGAACATCAATTCCCATATTTCGGAATTTACCCGAATTAATGGCGTGATGCCATGGATAATTGAAGTGTTCCGGAACACCCCCGATACGAACTCTTGTAAGTGTCATTCCGCTTGATTTAAGACCAAATTACAAAATGCTGGAAAATAACCGGATAATTTAAGGATGAGAAAAAATTTGACGCAACCATTTGGGTGAAAGACGCGGTATAGATAAAAAAGCACTCGATGAATAACCCATCGATTTCCCGGATCCCGGCTTGCACAGGCCGGGATTCTTCTTTTTAGGGACCACAAACAGCCTCCATTCCATTTAAAGCCTTATTCCCTTACAATTATTTGAATTTCAATAGTAATAACGCTGCATCTCCGTACCTTTGTAGCTCATTTAACACCTATTTATTGAATAAATTTAAAAAATTAGGACTCTCGAAAAACGTTCTGGACGTCCTTGAAGATCTTGGGTTTGACACCCCAACCCCCGTACAAGAACAAGCAATTCCAATTTTATTACAGAATGATCCTACGAATTTTATTGGACTCGCACAAACGGGTACCGGTAAAACAGCTGCATTTGGTTTGCCCCTGATAGATCTGATCGACAACGAAAATAAAGCAACACAGGCCCTGATCATGGCTCCCACAAGGGAACTGGGGCAGCAAACAGCAAAACAACTTTCCGATTTCTCTGCCAATAACAGACTATTGAATATCGAAGTGGTTTATGGCGGCGCCGCCATCACCAACCAGATAAAGGCTTTGCGTAAACCCACACAAATTCTGGTTGCCACACCAGGACGTCTCCTGGACCTCATAAAGCGCCGGGCCGTTAATCTCGAGCACGTTCGGTACGTAGTGCTCGATGAAGCCGATGAAATGCTTAATATGGGTTTCAAGGAAGATATCGACGAGATCCTTTCACATACGCGGGAAGAACGTGTCACATGGCTTTTCTCTGCCACTATGCCACGGGAAATACGTCGTATTGTGAAAAAATATATGGTGAACCCCAAAGAGGTTTCCATTAATGCTGAGGAAAAGAGCAACAAAGATATCGCCCACAAATATGTGGTAACAAAAACTTCGAACAAGATACCGGCATTACGCCGCTTTCTTGATATGCAGCCTGACATGCGCGGTATAATGTTCTGCAGAACCAAGCGTGAAACACAACAGATCGCTGATGACCTGGGCAATATGGGATATGGGGTGGAAGCACTTCACGGAGACCTTTCCCAGGCCCAGCGGGATGCGGTTATGAAACGCTTTAAGACCCGGTCAATGCAATTACTTATAGCCACCGACGTTGCGGCGAGGGGTATCGATGTGAATGATCTCACACATGTGATCCATCATACATTGCCGGATCAGCTGGAGAGCTACACACACCGAAGCGGTCGTACCGGCCGTGCTGGGAAGAAAGGGATTTCACTGGCATTCATCAATGCCCGTGAAGGACGCAAGATCAAGGAACTTGAAAAAACGATTAACATAACCTTCGAGAAGATAGAGGTTCCGGCACTGGACGAAATGAAAATCAGCCGCATCAATCACTGGGCTGATCTGATCATCAATACAAAAGTAGATGACCAGGCAGAAATTATTCTGGCTAAATTACACGGACAATTTGCACATTTAAGCAAAGAGGATATATTAAAGAGACTGATTACCACACAGCTTGATCATCTGATCACGCAGGAGGGGGAGACTTCAGACCTGAACGAGCAATTCGGGGAGAAAAAGGAAACCCGGTCATCAAATGGATTCCATCGATATTTTATCAATGTGGGCTCTATAGATGGCATCACAAAGGGTGACCTTCTTCATTTTCTTTCGGATATTTCAGATATACCCCGAAAGCACTTTGGGGAATTATCGTTGCAAAAGAACTGCGCGTTTTTTGATATTGAAGAATCAAAGTCACAGGGCTTGAGCGAAAAATTCGAAGGGATTGAAGTGGAAGGCCGAAACATACGGGTTAACCGTGATGAACAGGGTGGACGAAAGCCTGAGGGCGGTAGGAGCCGCGGCAAGAAAGAAGGTAACAGCAACCGGAGAGTAAAGAAGGGCAGCCGCCGTTTAGCCCGGGGAAGACGCTAACGGGCACATCCCGCAGAGACGGGATGTTCTTCAATTTTTAATTTAAACTAAAACTATTTTGGGTAGAAAAAATTTCAATTCATTCCTTAAGAAGCAAAAAGCTGAACAGAAGCGAAAAAAGAAAGCTGAAAAGATGCAAAAGAAGGAGGACCGCAAGGACCAGGCGCCGGCGGATCTCGATGATATGATCGCATACGTAGACGAATTTGGAAATATTACTTCAGAGCCGCCGGAAGATGCTGATGAAGTGAGTAAAGAAGATTTCAGGGAAGAAGATCAGGACGATAAGGACTGATCTTCCGGTTGGTAAGCTATAGAAGTCTTACCAACTTAATTTTTTAAAATAGCTCCGTTATTGAATAACTTCCTGAAGTTTCAGGCATAGCCATATTCCTTGATGCCATTAAACCGGAGTGCAGGCACCAGGCTAATCTGTATTTTTCAAAACCTGCAAGAACCGCATAGCCCCATTCCAGGTAAGAATAGGTTATGTCTGTATAATCCGCATAAAACTTAACCTGAAGTGAGGGGGTCTCTCATCCCTCAAATTAGCCATAAATTTCATAAAACATTGATTATTAGCCTTTAATGATTACTATTTAAATTATTTGTTTGGCTGAAAAAATTAATCGATTTTAGGATTCCTTTAAGCTCTGAACTTATGACAAGGAAGTCCGTATCCAGTGCATATCTCTTCCCCTTTATTCTTGTTACTTCCATGTTTTTTGCGTGGGGTGTGGCGAATAACATGACGGATACATTGTTGTCTGCCTTCAAGCGGATCATGAGTATGACCGATTTTCAGACCTCCTGGATTCAGCTGGCGTTTTATGGTTCCTATTTCTGCCTGGCACTTCCGGCAGCAATTCTTATTCGGCGCTTCAGCTTCAAAACCGGAATTCTCGTAGGCCTCGGACTTTTTATCCTGGGCTCGCTGTTATTCTATCCGGCTAGTCAGACCATGGTTTACGGACATTTTCTGGCAGCGCTGTTTGTGCTGGCGGGCGGACTATCATTTCTTGAGACCACTGCCAATCCCTATATCCTGGCAATGGGGGATGAGGCTACAAGTATACAGCGCCTTAATCTTGCCCAGTCGTTCAACCCCATTGGTTCAATCACCGGAGTATTACTGAGTAAATTTTTTATACTCGATCAATTAAATGTAGCCGATTCCGGGACCCGTTCCACATTGAGTGCAGATGAACTCGCAAGCATTCAACAAGCTGAATTAGGAGCGGTTATGGGACCGTATGTTGGCGTAGCAGGGGTTCTGTTCCTGCTCTGGTTGCTCATCTATTTTACCAATATGCCGAAGGCGTCAGAATCAGACGGAAATGTAAATGTAAGCGCTACACTGGCACGTCTTTTCCGGAAGCGGAATTACCGAAATGGCGTAATGGCTCAGTTTTTCTACATGGGTGCACAGATCGGCATATGGTCTTTTACCATACGCTATGCCATGCAGGAATTGAATATTGATGAGTCCGACGCATCCTCATACTACCTTTCTGCACTCGTGTTATTCACCGTTTCCAGATTTGTGTTCACAGGTTTACTGAAACGTTATTCAGCCGGATCACTGCTGGCCACGGCTGCTTTCGGAGGAGCTGTCTTTTTGTTGGTATCGATTATTGGAGGCGGATTAACGGGGGTTATCGCACTGGTAGCGATTTCGGCGAGTTTGTCACTCATGTTTCCTACGATATTCGGACTGGCATTGCTTGGTGTTGGCAATGATCAGAAAATGGCAGGGTCGGGTTTGATCATGGCTATGCTCGGAGGGGCGCTATTGCCCGCGGTTCAGGGTTTCCTTTCCGATGAATTATCCTCTATCCAGATCTCATTCATGGTGCCTCTCATCTGTCTGCTTGCAGTGGGTATATACGGCCTTTCCAACAGATCAGTTAACAGGCCGGCCTGATACACTATTTTAACAGCATGGGGGTCTTTAGTTGTGCAGATTTTTAGCCTGTGGATTGTTCATTGTGTATATTCACGAAAATTGATCTGAAGCTAATATGGAAAATCTCATAACCGTTGAAGACGCACTAAATCTTGTACTTCAGCATACCAGGGACTTTGGCACTGAATCTGTCGAACTGGAAAATGCCCTCGGCCGTATCCTCAGAGACGAAATCGTGGCTGACCGTGATTTTCCTCCTTATAACCGCGTAACGATGGATGGTATAGCCATTTCACATGCGGCCTTTAAAAAAGGGCAGCGCACTTTTCTGATTGAAGGAGTAGCAGCAGCGGGTGATAAGCAGCATGAATTGCGGGACTCAAGCGCGTGCCTGGAGGTAATGACCGGGGCGGTGATGCCCAGAAATGCAGATGCAGTTATTCGCTATGAAGATGTATTCATCGACGGGCGTCAGGCAACCATCGAGGTGCCGGCAGTTACGAAACATCAGAATATACATATGAAAGGGGAGGACCGTACAGCCGGATCCTGCATCATTACCCCCGGAGTAAAGATATCTTCTCCCGAAATTGGTGTCTGTGCCACAGTTGGGAAGTCAACGGTACGCGTGAGCCGGTTTCCTAAAACGATCATCATATCTACGGGAGATGAACTGGTAGATATCCATGAAGTGCCGGAACCTCATCAAATTCGAAGAAGCAATGTATACCGACTGAAAACGGTGCTTTCCTATTTCGGGGTACCCGTTGAAACCGCTCACCTGAAAGATGATGAAAGTGAAATTTCTGAAGCACTTGATCAATATCTCAAGTCATATGACCTGATTCTGATCAGTGGGGGAGTCTCAAGAGGCAAATTTGATTTTCTCCCCGCAGCACTGGAAGTGGCTGGTGTAAAAAAACTTTTCCATAAGATTAAACAGCGCCCGGGAAAACCGTTCTGGTTTGGTGTACATGACCGCGCCACCGTATTTGCCTTTCCCGGCAATCCGGTTTCTTCTTTTATGTGTATGCAGCAGTATTTTAAGCCCTGGCTTCAAAAGTGTCTGCATCAGCAGATTCCGCCGCAGCCCAGGGCGATGCTTACTGAAGATGTCCATTTCAAACCTGATCTTACCTATTTTCTGGAAGTGAAAATTTCCTATTCAGAAAATGCCGAACTGTTGGCTACGCCGGTAAAAGGTAACGGCTCGGGAGACCTGGCCAACCTCGTGGATGCAGAGGCATTTATCGTATTGCCTTCAGGAAAAGACCTGTTCCAGCAGGGTGAAGTGTATCCCCTGATCTTTTACCGGGAGTAATTACAGGTATTTGTTTTTCTCTGAGATGATCTGCCCCATAACCGAGAGCGCAATCTCACGTGCAGATTTTGCATGAATGGGCAATCCGATCGGCGCATGTATTTTTTCTATTAATTCGTCGCTCATCCCTTTATCCTTTAAGCGGCGAATACGCTTTTCATGTGTTTTCCGGCTTCCGAGTGCACCAATATAGGCGGTTTCGGAAGGCAGGAGAACCTGCAATGCGTCATCATCGATTTTAGGGTCATGCGATAGAATTGCGGCAAACGTATATGCGTCCAGGGTAAAATCTTTGAGCACTTCCGATGGATAGGCTTTGATAAGATGCCCGGGTGCATCATTGAATGTTGTGTGATCGGCAAAGAAACCACGCGGGTCAATAACTACCGTATCAAAATCATACATATTGCCCAGTGTGATCAGATCAACGGTGATATGGGCAGCTCCAATGATAAGAAGCTGGCTCTTTCGCGGAAACAACTGTATAAAGTAGTGCGTATCCCCATGGGTAAAGGTCTTGTGGATACGTTTTGAATAAGCATCACGGGCTTCATTGAGAATTTCATCAGTAAGGAATTCACCTAGAACCTGACCGTCTTCAAGGATCAGGGTATTGGATGATTCACCTTCGTCGAGGGATGTGACCAGGATGGCCGACTTATTGGCTTCGACACTTTTAATAAGCTCAGGCCAAATACCATCAGAAAAATCAACGGTCTGCAAATACACCTGTATACTTCCTCCACAGGATAAACCTACCGACCAAGCATCTTCGTCTGAAACTCCATACTTCAGCGGAACATCGGTTTTGGTAGGAATCACTTCCAGGGCTTTCTTTACCACGGCACCTTCGACACAACCCCCGCTCACCGAGCCGGAGATGTTACCCTCCGGATCTATAAACATCAGTGAACCAGCGGGTCTGGGTGAAGACCCCCATGTTTGAACTACCCGGGCCATCGCTACAATTTTATGAGCGGCGCTCCATTCTTTAATTTTTTCAATATATTCCCTCATATAATTCAAAACTATCTATAATTTATTTTGTTATAGTATCGTTTTTAAAAATATTCCATGGATAGCAAGTGTACAACATGCAAAACCAAAACAAACAGAAAGGCAAATTTCCTTTCAGGCTCTTCTGTTTTGAGTACGCTTCTTGTTATCATAATTCCTAAATGTCCCATCTGCATCATGGCATATGCCAGTGCGGTCACCATGTGCGGCGGCTCGGATATGTATTTTACTGAGAACAACTGGGTGTCCTACATTCCCATCGTACTCGGGATTGCCATCGTGGCAATGCTTTTCATGAACTTTAAAGGACGGCAGACCTGGGCTGCATTTATTGTAGCCTTTACCGGTTTTGTACTGATTACACTTACCCATCAGTTAATTATTCCCTCAGAGTATTATACTGCCGGAAGTATACTCTTTATTCTGGCGATCTGGATAAATGGCAGCTTTTCATCTTTTACGGCAACGGTTAAAGGATTTTTTCAAAAGACATTTGCATCGTGGCAACAGTAAAATTCACTTCCGCATTGAATCGCTTTTTTCCCGATCTGAAGGAACTTCAGGTAGAGGCCGGCAATGTAAGCGATGTGATTACCAAAGCAGAAGAGATCTATCCCGGCATCAGAGCCTACTTGCTGGAAGAAGACGGAAGCCTCCGCAAGCATGTGAATATCTTTATTGATGAAGATCTTATTCATGACCGTAATAAGCTCTCCGATCCGGTCAGACCAGCCAATGAAGTATTAATATTTCAAGCGCTGTCGGGCGGATGAGTTATGCGCTCATAGGAACTGCAAAGGGCCTGGTAGTCCTGGATCTGGACGGCCCGAAACTCGAAGCAATTTACTTCAAGGGATTTTCCATCACCATGCTGCATATTGATTCACGTGATCAGCGATGGTGGGTGGGCATTTCACACAAACATTGGGGGCAAAAGCTTCATTATTCTGAAGATTTTGGAAATACGTGGCATGAAACACCTACACCGGTTTTTGAGGATGCCACGATGCCCGATGGCAGCCGCGCCAGGGTTCGTCAGTTATGGTGTATGGCAAATGCAAATACCGACAAGCCAGGAAATATCTGGGTGGGAACAGATCCCGGTGCTTTATTTGAGAGCGACGATAATGGAAAGTCTTTCCAGCTTGTGACAGGCTTGTGGAATCATCCCAGCCGAAATAATCCCGGGCAGTGGTTCGGTGCCGGCAGTGATCACCCCTTTATTCATTCCATTGTAGTTGACCCGTTGAACAGCGACCATGTGTATATCGCCATCAGCTGTGCGGGTGTTTTCGAAACTACGGATGGCGGAAAGTCATGGGAAGCACGCAATTCCGGTCTGGTGGCAGCATACCTTCCAAATCCGCATGTGGAGATTGGCCATGATCCGCATCTTCTGCTGCAGCATCCTGTAGACCGGAATGTGCTCTGGCAACAGAATCATTGCGGCATTTATGTGAGCAGGGATTCCGGTGCAAGCTGGAATGATGTTTCAGGCAAAGACGGAATGCCCTATTACGGATTCGCCATTGCGATAGACGATGAAGATCCGGCCCGGGCCTGGGTGATTCCTGTGGAAAGCGATGAGCAACGTGTCGCTCCTGAATTGCAGTTAAAAGTGTACCAGACTTCTGACTATGGCAGCAGCTGGCAGGAGATGAATGACGGTCTTCCTGAACCGCCGGTATTTGATATTGTACTTCGGCATGCCTTCGCTAAAAATGGCCGGAATATGCTCTTCGGAACAACCAATGGCAATTTATATTTCAGCGATTCAGGAAGTCCCGAATGGAAGCTGATTATGGCAAATCTTACAAAGGTAAATACTGTAAAAATTGGAATAAAATGAGTAAATTCTGTCAGAATGAAAATAAACCACAGAAACAGGAATTATTTTTAAAAAAATCAAAACAATACACGGATTTATCAGTTTAAACTTATATTAATGTGTAGAATGAACACGATAACGCATTATAAAATTCTAACCACAATTAAATTATGATCCCAGCATCCTTTGATTATTCAGCGCCTTCAACACTGGATGAAGCACTGAAGCTTCTCAACGAGTTAGGTGATGAAGCAAAAATCCTGGCGGGTGGGCACAGCCTGATCCCCATGATGAAGTTACGGTTCGCGGAACCGGAACATTTAGTAGACCTGAATAATATTCCAGGTCTATCGTATGTACGCATTGAAGATGATTATCTGAAAATTGGTGCGATGACGCGTGAAGTTGAATTGGAGGAGTCACACCATGTGATAGATCATTTTCAAATCTTTAAAGACGCAACCAAGCTGATTGCCGATCCCCAGGTCCGTAACTTCGGAACCATAGGAGGTAATCTAGCCCATGGTGATGCGGCAAATGACCATCCCGCACTTATGATCGCATTAAATGCAGAAGTTGAAATCACCGGGTTAGAAGGGAAAAGAACAGTGGGGATCGATGATTTTTTCTATGGCTTCTATGCGACAGCAGTTCAGGACGGAGAGATTTTGACAGAGATTCGCATTCCGTTGCCTGAAGGCAAATATGGAAATGCCTATCATAAGACGGAACGAAAGGTTGGTGATTACGCGACAGGAGGTGTGGCAGTACAGATCGTTCTTGATGACAATGGTGTTTGCACAAGTGCTGGCATCGGACTTACCAATGTAAACCCGACACCACTGCGTGCAAAGCGTTCCGAAGAAGCACTGGTAGGAACCACCGTTGATGCGGATGCCATTGAAAAAGCCGCACAATATGCTTCTGAAGACTGTAATCCATCTACCGACCTTCGGGGTGATGAAGATTACAAGAGACGGATCATCAAAGTCTTAACGAAACGAATGATAACCAAAGCGCTGGAAAGGGCGCAGAGCTAAACCAAGTTACCATGAAGAAAGAAATCACTTTAAAAATCAATGGAGCTGAATATACCTCCGAAATTGAGCCCAGAACACTGCTTGTTCATTTTATCCGGGAAAATGCCAGCCTTACCGGTACGCATATCGGATGTGACACCTCAAGCTGCGGCGCCTGTACAATCCTGATAGACGGCAAATCCGCCAAGTCCTGTACGATACTGGCAATCCAGGCAGTAGGTAAGGAGATCATGACAGTTGAAGGAATGGCAACAGCCGACGGTCCGCATCCCTTGCAGGAAGGATTCAAGGAAAATCACGGTCTGCACTGCGGATTCTGTACGCCGGGAATGATGCTGCGCGCCAAAGAGCTGCTCGAAAAAAATCCTAACCCGACGGAAGAAGAAATCCGATGGGGTATTTCCGGAAATCTATGCAGATGCACCGGTTATAATAATATTGTGAAGGCCATTATATATGCGGGAGCCAAGATGAGAGGAGAGGAATTGCCTTCTACAGAACCTGAATTTATTGATTAACGAACTCAAACCAACGCATAGATGATACAATGTAAAACATCGAAGGAAATCAGTGGCATGGGCCACTCGATGAAGCGAAAGGAAGACGACCGGTTCGTGCACGGAAAAGGACATTATGTTGATGATGTCAAACTACCCGGCACACTGTACATGGATATTGTACGCAGTCCGTACGCTTACGCAAAGATCAAAAATATCGACACCACGGAGGCCATGAAGGTACCGGGCGTTCTTGCCGTAGTTACGGGCAGGGACCTGGAAAAATATAACCTGCACTGGATGCCAACCCTGATGTCGGATACACAAATGGTACTTCCTACGGATACCGTTATGTACCAGGCACAGGAAGTGGCAGCGGTTATCGCTACTACCAAATACGGCGCTCGTGACGGACGTGAAGCAGTTCGCGTGGAATATGAGCCCATGAAAGCCGTTGTAGATCCATATAAGGCACTTGAGCCTGATGCCCCTGTATTGCGGACAGATAAAGAAGGAAAAAAAGACAATCATATCTGGCATTGGGAAGTAGGGCAGAAAGAAGAAACAGAAAAGATCTTCAATGAGGCAGAGGTTGTAGTAAAAGAGCAGATGCACATTCCCCGAATTCATGTTTCGTCGATCGAGACGTGCGGATGTGTTGCAGACTATGACAAGATCAACAATCACCTGACCATGTACATGACCACCCAGGCACCGCACGCAATCCGTACGGTAATTGCACTGGTGGCAGGACATGTTGGTTTAACTGAGGAAAAGATCCGCGTGATATCACCTGATATCGGAGGTGGATTTGGAGGTAAGGTTCCTGTGTATCCTGGTTACGTGATTGCTATTGCTGCTTCATTCCTGATTGGAAAACCGGTTAAATGGATTGAAGACCGCAGTGAAAACCTGCAGGCAGATTCATTTGCCCGTGATTACCATATTACAGCAGAGATGGCCGGAACCAAGGACGGTAAGATCCTCGCGACCCGCATGAAAGTACTGGCAGATCATGGATACACAGATGCCTCGGCAAATCCTTCGAAATTCCCTACCGGAATGTTCTCGATCGGAACCGGGTCATATGATTATCCGCATGCATTTATGGAAGCTGATGCAGTCTACACCAACAAACCCCCGGGGGGAGTTGCTTACCGTTGTTCATTCCGTGTAACGGAAGCGGTGCACGCCATCGAACGTATTACCGACAGGTATGCGCTTGAAATTGGTAAGGACCCCGCGGCTGTACGTTTCCAGAATTTCATTCAGAAAGATCAGTTCCCATACCATTCGCCAACCGGCTGGGAATATGATAGCGGAGATTACGTGCAGGGACTTGAGAAAGCCATGAAAGCGGTCGACTATGACGGTCTTCGAAAAGAGCAGGCTGAGAAGCGTAAGAAAGGTGAGCTAATGGGAATCGGACTGTCAACCTTTACTGAAATTGTAGGTGCCGGTCCATCGAAGGATTTCGATATCCTGGGTATCAAGATGTTCGATAGCGCAGAGATCAGGGTACACCCAACTGGTAAAGCGATCGCACGCTTCGGAACAAAGTCACAGGGACAGGGTCATGAAACCACCTACGCCCAGATCATTGCCGAGGAACTGGGAATTCCTGCAAGCAATATCCAGGTTGAAGAAGGTGATACAGATACTGCACCGTACGGACTTGGAACCTATGCGAGCCGCAGTACGCCAACGGCAGGAGCTGCCGCAGCGATTGCTGCCCGAAAGCTTCGCGACAAAGCGCGAAAGATCGCAGCATATCTGTTGGAGGTAAGCGAGGATGACCTTGAATGGGAAACCGGAAAATTCTATGTGAAAGGCATGAAGGATGTGCCTGAGAAATCCAAGACCATTCAGGAGATTGTTTTCGCAGCATATACGAATCACCCTCAGGGGATGGAAGCAGGATTTGAAGCAACTCACTACTATGATCCTCCGAATCTTACTTTCCCGTCTGGTGCATATATCTGCGTTGTGGATATTGACCCTGAAACCTTCGAGATCAAGGTGAGACGCTTTGTGGCGATCGATGACGCCGGAAACATCATTAATCCGATGGTAGCCCAGGGACAGGTTCATGGCGGACTCACCCAGGGACTCGCTCCGGCGATGTACGAAGAGCTCATTTATGACGAGGATGGAAACATTCTGAATGGTACCTTCATGGATTACCTGGTTCCTACTGCTGTGGAATCTCCCAGCTGGGAAACAGGCCATACGGTAACTCCGTCTCCTCATCATCCGATAGGAGCTAAGGGTATTGGTGAATCACCAACTGTAGGTGCACCTCCGGCGATTGCAAATGCGATTGTGGATGCACTTAAGCCATATGGAATTACTCATCTTGATATTCCGATTACCCCTTACAAGATCTTTAAGGCCTTGAAGGAAAAAGGAGTGCTTGATAAGAAAATTTCAGAATAGTAAACAAGTATGAGGTGCCGGTATTCAACCGGCACCTTTCAAACAAAATAATTATGGAAGCTACAATCACAAAGAATTTCAAACTCGAAGAACCTATTGAAAAAGTATGGGCAGGTTTGAGCAACCCAATGGCTATTTCAGGATGTGTTCCGGGGGCCTCAATCACTGAACAAATAGATGATAACAACTACAAGGGAGAAGTTAGTCTCAAGTTCGGTCCGGTGAAATCAAAGTATGACGGACAAATCACCATCGAGAAAATGGATAACGCCAATCATACTATGGTTCTGAAAGGCAAAGGCCTGGATTCCAAAGGAAAAGGCAGTGCTGATATGACAATGAATGGAGGTGCCAAGGAAGTTGAAGGTGGTACTGAAGTGGATTTTGAAATGATTGTTAACATTCAGGGAACGCTTGCCCAGTTTGGTTCCAGACTTATCAATGACGTTTCTGCGCAGCTGATGAACCAGTTTGTAGATAACTTCAAACATATGCTGGCAGGCGAAGAATTCAATAACGAGCTTAAAGCAGGTTCCATGATGGGATCTGTAATTAAAGGGTTTTTCAAGAAAGGCGATAGCTGAGCAAGATGATAGCAGACATTCAGGCATTCATTGATCGGTTTAACCAGCTTGGATACATTGTAGAAGAAGAACTGGCAACGGTTCTTCTTTTGATGTTGAAGCTGGAGAAACCATTATTACTGGAAGGACCTCCGGGAGTTGGGAAGACCGAGGCGGCCCATATCATCGCCTCATACCTGGAAACAGACCTTATACGTTTACAGTGTTATGAGGGACTCGATGTGAATACTGCCATTTACGAATGGAACTACCAGAAGCAGTTGCTTTCCATAAAGATCAATGAAAATTCCGCTTTGTCGGCTACCGAAAAGGAAGCTCATATATTCGGCGAGGATTTCCTGTTAAAAAGACCTCTTCTGCAGGCCATAACACGAACTGATAAGGCACCCGTGCTTTTGATTGATGAGATTGACCGGGCAGATGAGGAGTTCGAAGCATTCCTGCTTGAATTGTTATCTGATTTTCAGATTTCTATCCCGGAAATGGGAACCATCAAAGCAACCCACAAGCCCATTGTCCTGTTAACCTCCAACAGGACGCGGGAACTCAGCGATGCCCTGAAGAGGCGTTGTTTGTATCACTGGATTGAATATCCGGAGTTTGAGAAGGAGATCAATATTTTGCGCAAAAAATATCCGTCCATTAGCAGTGATATCGCTGAAATGCTCGTGAAATACGTTCACGCACTTCGCGAATTGAAATTGCAAAAAACACCCGGAATTGCAGAAACACTCGACTGGGCTCACAGCTTAATTGCGCTGCATTCAGATACATTCACCGCTGAATATATTGAAAAGACTATCGGTTGCGTATTAAAGTCTGAATCAGATATTCAATTACTCAAATCAAGAGGAATAGAAAATTTACTGGAAGATGTAAACACCTGAGTGATGGCTGTAAATCACTATTCTAATTTTGACACGATCGATCAGGCCGTTGTCGGTTTCTGCAAGCTTTGCAGGGAAAGTGGTTTACATGTAGGCCTTAACCATGGTCATGAAGCATTGGAGGCTGCTCACAACGGGTTCATCGCAGATACTGATACGCTTTATTACAGTCTCAAGGCATTATTTTGCTCAAAGCAGGAAGATTACCCCATATTCGACAGGTGCTTTAAAATCTTCTGGCGAAAGGGCAAGCATGAATACGCCCACAAGGTCACAAATAAAAGTCAGTCCAATGTTGTAAAAAAAACCAACGCCTCCCTTGTCATGGCAGGATTCAATCCGAATGGCTCGGATAAGAAAAAAGAGGATGAGGAAGATGCCAAAAGTGTTAGTGGCGCCAGTAAAATAGACACCATTAAGCAGACTGATTTTCGTCTCATTTCATCTGTAGACGCACCCATTCTGGACGAAATCATATCACAGCTCATGCGCCAGCTGAACCATCGGCTTAAACGAAAGATGGAAGCGCGCAAAAAGGGAAAAATAGACATGCGCCGGACCATCCGTGAAAACATGTCGAACGGCGATGTTTTATTGCGCCTTGCAAGAAGAAACAGAAAGGAAGAAAAGTTCCGCATCATCCTTTTGATGGATGTAAGTGGAAGTATGGATAAATATTCGTTTTTTCTGCTCCGTTTCATCTGGTCTTTAAAATCCAGGCTAAAGCATATCGAGGCATTTGTTTTCAGCACACGCTTAGTGCGGATTACTGATTATCTGCATGAGCATGAATTGGAAGAAACGCTGTGGGAGATGAGTCAGCACGCGAATAACTGGTCTGGCGGCACAAAAATCGGGGCGTGCCTTGAAGCATTCAACGAACGATATAGTAAGCGTATATTGAATGGAAAAAGCGTTACAATTGTTTTAAGTGACGGGCTGGATGACGGGAATCCGGAACTATTGAAAGGTGAACTACGGAAAATTAAAATGCGTACAACAAAACTGGTCTGGCTGAATCCCCTTAAAGGGCACGAGGGATATGAACCCCTGGCAGGCGGAATGAATGCCGCGCTGTCGGAGCTGGATGTGTTTTCATCTGCCCACAATCTGGAAAGTCTACAGGAACTCGAAAATATACTGTCAAATGTTTAAGCAAACGTTATTAAAGGAAATTGAGCTGGCCCAAAAGCAGCAGAAAGCTGCAGCCATTGCTCAGGTTGTGCGAAGAGAGGCACCTACTTCAGGAAAGCCTGGAGATAAGGCGCTCATTACGGCAGACGGTCAGGTACATGGCTGGATTGGCGGCGGATGTACTAAAGGTATTGTAATCAAGGAAGCCGTAGAAGCCATTCGTGAACAAACTCCGAGACTGGTGCGAATTCAAAATGGCATGCAAACACCGGAACAAAGCGGTGTAAAAAATTATGGAATGACCTGCATGAGCGGCGGGGCTGTTGAAGTTTATATTGAACCCATTATGACCGTAACTGAAATCATCATTTTTGGAAGATCACATATTGCCAAGGCGCTGTCGGAGATAGGCAGTGCTGCTGGATTTAGCGTATCTGTTGTTTCTGATGTGGCAGAAAAGGAAATGTTTCCAATGGCACAGAACATTATGTCGCTTGAAGATTTTCTTTCAGCGAATATGCCAGCCATCCAGGCCTATGCGGTGGTTTGCACCCAGGGTGAGGATGACGCGCGGCATTTGGAAACTGCCATCCATGCTAATCCAAAATACCTGGCATTCGTTTCAAGCCGTAAAAAGGCCAATTCAATTTTTATGGGACTGAAGCGGTCCGGCATATCACATGATCAGCTCGTGAAAATTCAAACACCTGCAGGCCTGGACATTAATGCCAAAACCCCCGAGGAAGTGGCGATTTCCATTTTAGCTCAAATTATTCAGCATAAGTATGCCGGGGCAGGCGAAAGTACTTCCAATCTGGATGAAATGGAATTAACCGAAGACCTTTACATTAATCCTGTCTGTAAAATTCCGGTTCAGAAAAGTACGGCTAAATATGTGCTCGAATATGAAGGGGAGAAGGTTTATTTCTGCTGTGACGGCTGCAAAGAATCCTTTGAAAAAAATCCGGCTGCCTATATGGTATAAATAAGGCGTAACCGGATTTCTTTATTGTTGTCTGCCTGTTCTCCTGTGATCAACGTCATTGAACGAATTCAGGCGGTTTCCGAAAGGGGATTTACATTTCCCGAGTTATTGAATTAGTTATCACGGTTTATTCCTCATGAACCATTTCACCTTTCATGAGCTTCTGTACCATTTCCTTGAAGTTCTCTTTTTTATTTGCGTGAGGAATAGGTTCATCGATCATTGGCTTGTCAAGAAATTCACATAAGGGTCCATACCCTTCGGTTATTTCATAAATCAACAACTTATCTGCAGGAACATTTTTTTTCACATCTTCAATGTGCCGGTTAAATACCTCTTCGGCATACTGCTTATCATCAAAACGACCATTGAATTCTTTTTGAAAAAACATGCGCTTGAAAAATCCGATAGAATTTTTCACTCCTCTCAAACGGGCACTGAATGGTAATTTGCTTAGCATACCCAGTTTTTCGCCAATGGTTTGAGGTCCGGCGTTACGAACAGTGGCATTTACACTCTGATACCATTTTTCAAATGGACGAACGGTAAGAATTACCTTGGCATCCGGATATTTCGCCATAAATTCCTTGTAAAACGGGTAACCGGGAAAATCAACGGTTGAGTCATACCCATTAAATAATCCATCATAATCCGTTGTTCGTTTGCTTTCAAGGTCAAGCCAGTAATGCAGATTTTCCGGCGCTACCAGCAGTTCTTTCATGTGGTAGCACTTCTCATATCCGAGCTTTTCCAGGGCAATTTTCAGCGAAGAGGTTCCGGTGCGGGGAAAGCCGGCACCAATAATTTTGATTGACATAGTTAGGGTTTGGTTGGTTAGGGTTGATATAATAATATTTGGCATAAACGCCATATATACCCTGATAATAATATTTTTTATTCTAAAATCTATATTTTTTAGTATATTATTTTGAACCAGGACTATATCGAATCATTAATCAATTAATATCTTTTAATTATTCATGTACCGATTAATCCTCTGAACTAACCTAACTACCAACCAACTTCATGAAAAAATTTCTAACCAGTGTTACCTGTGCATTCCTGGCAATTCTCCTGATGCAATGTAACAATGCCACCACCGAACCGGTGAGTTCCGGTGAAGAGAGCGACACGACCAAATATGATCAAAACATGTTTGGTCATTTTATTCCACGCGGACTGATCACTAAAAAGGAAAACCTCACGGACGGCTATGCAATGTTCGCAGTAGCGAATTCTCCGTCCGTTTACCTGGTGAACAGGGACGGACAGGTTGTCCACGAGTGGAAGGGCAATTATTTTGTATTGAGTCCGTATTTATTGCCAGATGGCTCCATCATGACCAATGCCAGTGATCCCGATTTCCCGGTATTCGCCGGAGGCGGAGAGATGGGACGTATACAAAAGATCTCCTGGGATGGTGAAATGCTGTGGGATTTTGAATATGCTACTGAAGAATATCTTCATCATCATGATATAGCAGTCATGCCCAATGGGAATGTCTTAGCCATTGCATGGACCGCCAAAACCGCCGAAGAAGCAATAGCAGCCGGAAGGAAACCGGAGTTTACCCCTGAAGCAGGATTATGGCCGGATAAGATCATTGAGATCAAGCCTACCGACCGGACACACGGGGAAATTGTATGGGAATGGCATGTGTGGGATCATATGATCCAGGATTATGATCCTTCGAAGAAAAACTATGGTAATCCTGCCGAACACCCGGAACTTCTGGACATCAATGCAAGCGGCGAAGAACCCAATGTGATTACGGCGGATAGTCTGAAAGTACTTCGTAAAATGGAAAGGGTGCGAAGAAATACCACTGTTGAAAATGATGGCTCAGACGTATATCATTTCAATGCGATTAATTATAACGCGGAACTTGACCAGATCATTTTCAGTTCTCCAAATCTTTCGGAAGTATTTATCATTGACCACAGTACGACCACTGAGGAAGCCGCAGGACATACGGGCGGTAAAATGGGGAAAGGCGGCGATTTCCTTTATCGCTGGGGTAATCCGGAGAATTATCAGCGGGGTGACTCAACCGACAGACGCCTTTATCATCAGCATGATGTAAGGTGGGTTGAAAAAGGATATCCCGGTGATGGCAACATCACTGTGTACAATAATGATATTCCTTCAAACCGAAAAGACAGTCTTCACTATTCGGCTATTTATGAAATCACACCGCCTGTTGATAATCAGGGTAATTATGTGCTCGGAGAAAATGGAAGGTTCGGTCCGGCACAGCCTTCCTGGGTATATGTCGCTCCGGACACAGTTTCATTCTTCGGCGGATTTATCTCCGGAGCTCACAGAATGCCCAATGGCAACACATTCATCAATGAAGGTCCGCGTGCCCGATTCATGGAAGTCACAGCGCAGGGTGACCTGCTGTGGGAATATCTGAGCCCGTATCGTGGGAAAATAACAAAGAGCAACGGCGACCCTGTTAACCCCATGCCGATGACGCACAGTACATTCAGATCGACATTTATATCGGCCGATGATCCGGGCCTGCAAGGCAGGGAGCTCAAGCCGCTGGATCCGCAGCCGGAGACATTTGTTATGCCAAAGCCTCCGAAAGAAGAGAAGGAAAAAGAGGGCTGATCACTGTACCGCGGGCTTTCGGGAGGATGATATCTGCATCAAAAGGAAAAAGACAGATATGACCAGCAGAGCGATGGCAGCAAAATAAAAGGTATTTGAAATGGAATAACTCCTGGAAACAGGTAACAGCAGGATGGGGGAGAGAAATTGGCCAAGGAACCAGAACGTGGTTAATCTGCCGATCTCTCTCCCTCTTATTTCTACCGGTGCAATCCGCATCACCCAGATATTTGTATTGGGGATCATCATTCCCATTCCAAGACCCGCCAGCATCATGGCCAGTGTGACCATCAGATAGGACTCGGCCATTGCGACGATGACAAAAGCCGCAGCCATGAGCAGGTATCCTGCGGCAAATATGGAGTAGAAACTAAATTTATCTTTCATCCGTGAATACGAAAATGAGGAAACGGCAGAAAACAGCGTACTTAATGCAATGGCGGCACCCACCATTGAATTGCTATCTATGCCAATCTCAACCATCTGAAAAGGTACCTGGACCGGTATCATGAAGAACAGAATCCACATTACCATCACATTGACAAACAGCAGCCAGATGATACCCGGTGATTTCTTGCGAACTTCGCCCGGCACAGGTCTCGGAGCACGTTCAGGTTCATAAAGGTATTTCAGGGCCAGTGGCAGAACGACCAGCGAGAACAAATAGAGAAGAAAAGGATACCGCCAGTTAATATCTGCCAAAACTCCTCCAAGACCGATAAAAAGGATACCTCCCAATGACATGAACGCTACCTGAATACCCACAAATTTCTGCCGGGCAGGTCCTTCGAAATAATCAGCCACCAGTGTATTCACCACTGTCATGGATACACCTACAGCCACACCAAGCAAAGCACGGGTCGCCAGTAAAACATACAGATCATCCAGGAAGAATCCTGAAACCCCGGCCACGGCATACAATACCATGGAAACATAAAGAAGTTTCAGCCTTCCGTACCGATCGATTAATTGTCCGGCAATGGGTGAAATCGTAGCAATGAACAATGCCGGAAGGGTAAGTACCATCTTTACGAGGAATTCCGCATTCGGGATATCCTTAAAGGCTTCCGACATCTGTGGAAGGGCTGGCGAAATGGTAACCATCGACATAATGGTAAGGCTGCTAACGAGTAAAACTGTAAGCTTCAGGGCTTTGGGTTGTTCGGTCATGGGAAATATATCATCGGAGAATTCCCTAGTTAGTAAATATTTCTCAGAGCTCCTAAAGCAGTCTGAAGCAATCATCAGCCAAATATTCTGGCAGTCAATAGTCTATTGCTGACTAAAATCGCTGCCATCTTTGACTTGCATCAGCTATCCAACTTTGAATTCTGATTATCTTTTTATCCAAACACCAATCCTATGTCGGGCAACTTAAGTCATCTGCTTTCAAGAAAACCGCTGTCAAATGGATTATTGAATGCGCAGCACAGGGCATCTGCCGATTCAGGAGAAGTTAGCCCGGAACAGGCCGGAACGATAGCCGCTGATTTCAATGTCGGACCGGCAAATGTTCTTGGCTCATCTTCATTTTATGATTTCCTCAAGCCTGCGAACAAGGGCAAAAAAGTATATGTATGCAGCGGAAGCGCCTGTATGCTTGCCGGAACACAACCAGCGCTGCGACAGAACATCGAACAACTTGTCGGAGCAGCTGAGATCGGTGAAATGTGTTGCCTGGGCAGATGCCATGAAAACAGCGCCATGCATTACAACGGCATAAACTATTCAGGTTGTACCACCGAAGATGTTCGGGGAATATTAAAAGATGAGTTAACCGACGGATATGATACGTATCATGTCGAATCTGATCTCGGGGATTCCGTACTCATGCCCTGGATGAGTAATATGGAAGACTTTAAACCATTGATAAATAGCATATTAAATGATCATGAAGAAAATTTACTTCATGAAATAAAGTTGAGTGAATTACGTGGAAGAGGGGGCGGCGGATTTCCCATGTCGGTAAAGATTAACGCGTTGTTGCAGTCTGATTCCAAGGTGAAGTATATCGTTTGCAATGCTGATGAAGGGGATCCCGGATCCTACTCCGACCGGTATCTCATGGAACACCGTCCGCACCAGGTGCTCTTTGGTATGTTCTTGACGGGATATATTACAGGTGCACAAAGCGGAATAATTTATGTTCGTGCTGAATATCCAGAAAGCCTCCGAATCATGCAGGATGCTGCAGCACAATGGAATCAGTTGAAACCTGACCATACCAACTTCACTTTCACATTTGAGATCGTTAAAGGTGCAGGCTCCTATGTAGTCGGTGAAGAAACAGCGTTGTTATCATCTATCGAGGGTCAGCGTCCGGAAGTACGCGTACGTCCGCCATATCCGGTAGAAAAAGGACTATTTGGAAAACCCACACTTGTAAATAATGTAGAGACCTTCGCGAATCTGCCCTACATTGCAGAACATGGCGGTGAGGCTTTCAGCCGGCTGGGAACGGCTAAATCGAAAGGCACCAAACTGGTTTCGCTGGACAGTCACTTCAACCGGCCCGGTGTCTATGAAGTATTGATGGGTACAAGTTTGTCGCATGTTGTCTATACCCTCGGACAGGGATTTCGGTCGCCTGTTAAGGCCTTACATATCGGCGGACCGTTGGGAGGAGTGGTGCCCGTGAACATGATTGATTCGCTTACACTGGATTTTGAGTCTTTCCGGGAGGCGGGTTTCGAACTGGGTCACGCGAGTATTCTGGCAATTCCTGAATCTTTTCCGATGATCGACTATATGATTCATCTGTTTGAGTTTGTTGCCCATGAATCCTGCGGAAAATGCTTTCCCTGCCGTTTGGGATCAAAACGAGGTTTTGAACTCCTTAAAGCTTCCCTCATTGGATCCCGCATCAATTCAACTGAATTCCGCGATTTACTGGAAGCACTTCAGTATGGCTCATTATGTGGATTGGGTAGCGGTTTGACCACTCCCATCAGGAATATCCTGCGGCATTTCCATTCCGAAATTGAAGCATATTTCAAAAATGATTAAATCGGAAAAAAATATCGCCTTCATAGATGACAAGCAGTTCCCATTCGAGAATGGAGAAATGCTCATCACTTTCCTTGAAAGACACCTGGGGGAAAATTCCATCCCAACACTGTGTTATGATCCAAATCTGAATCCGATTGGTGCCTGCCGGCTCTGCACTGTAGAGATCAGCAGGGGACCCGATGAGGAGAGAAAAGTGGTTGCCTCCTGTCATACGCCCGTTCAAGACGGATTACATGTTTATCCCCATACCGATCGAATGCATCGTATGCGAAAAAACATCCTGGGACTTGTGGCCGGCGATTATCCGATGGATACAGTAACTGACGACCAGGAAACGGAGTTTTCAAGGCTGGTGAAGTCAATGAATGTCAGTGAATCAGGTTATAAAGGTGCTACCCGGGAGGCATTCAAAGCAGACCGGAGTCATCCCTACATGGTTTCCGACCTCAATAAATGTATCAATTGTCACCGGTGTGTGGCAGCCTGCGACGAGATCCAGGGAGAATTTGTATTGAGCATGTTCGGCAGGGGTTATGACAGCCATATCATCAAAGGGACCTGCGAATCATTCAATGATTCTGATTGTGTGTCCTGCGGTGCTTGTGTTCAGACGTGTCCGACCGGTGCCATTACGGATATATTCCAATCCAATATTCGCACGCCTGATGAGAAAATCACCAGAACAGTTTGCACCTATTGTGGTGTAGGTTGCAACCTGGAAGTGATCACCCAGGGCGGAAAGATTACAAAAGTACGGGCGCCTGCCGATGCAGAAGTGAACAAAGGCCACTTGTGCCTCAAAGGACGGTATGCCTTCGGATTTCACAATCATCCGGATCGTCTCCGTTCCCCGATGGTTCGTGAAAACGGTGAATTCAAAGAGGTGAGCTGGGATGAGGCCTATGATTTCATCGCGCAGCGACTGGAAAAGATCAAGTCGGAATACGGGCCTGATCATATTGCCGGAATCTCATCCTCACGCTGCACAAATGAAGAGAACTACCTGATGCAGAAGTTTATACGTGCTGTTATTGGAACTAATAATATAGATGGATGTGCACGTATTTGTCATGCACCTACAGCCGCGGGTATGCAACGCACCTTTGGGACGGGAGCAGCGACAAACTCGATTAAGGACCTTGATGATACAGATTGCATATTGGTGATTGGTGCGAACCCAACAGAAGCACACCCGGTAACCGGCGCCAGGATCAAGCAGGCAGCGATGAAGGGTAAAACGCTGATCGTTATTGATCCGAGGAAAACAACCCTGGCAAAATACGCCGATATTCATCTCCAGCTAAGGCCCGGAACCAATGTGGCATTGCTTAATATGATGCTCTATTACATCATTTCGGAAGGGTATATTGATCATGATTTCGTTGATTCACGGACGGAAGGATTCGAAGAATTCAGGGAAGAAATATTGAATCTGGATATCGACGAGGCGGAAGAGATCACGGGTGTAGACCGGGAAATGGCAAAACTGGCAGCTATCACATATGCAAAAGCTAAAAATGCCATGTCGTTCCACGGACTGGGTGTTACAGAGCATCACCAGGGTACATATGGTGTCACACTGGTGGCGGACCTGGCCATGATTACCGGAAATATCGGCCGTTCTGGGGTAGGGGTTAATCCTTTACGCGGTCAGAATAATGTACAAGGCTCCGCTGATATGGGTGTTCAGCCTAATCAGGGTGCCGGCTATTTGGATGTCACAGTGCCTGAAAACCGCAAAAAGTATGAGCAGCACTATGGCGTATCGCTGCCACATGAAGTAGGATACACAATTCCTGAAATGATCGAGGCGGCTCAGGAAGGCGAGCTCAAGGCCCTTTGGATCATGGGAGAAGATGTGGTGCAGACCGAACCGAATACTGAAAAAGTACGAAAGGCGCTGCAGAACCTGGATCTTCTGGTAATGCAGGAAATATTCATGTCGGAAACTGCGAAGCTGGCAACCGTCATATTGCCGGGATCATCTTTTTTTGAAAAAAGCGGGACATTCACCAACGGCGAGCGAAGGATTCAACGGGTAAATGCGGTTATCGAACCCCTGCATGATAGTAAGCCTGACGGACAAATTGTTGCCGAAATGATGAACCAAATGGGCTATAAACAGCCGGCATACAGGGCTTCGGAAGTCCTTAAAGAGATATCGGGGATCGTACCGTTCTTCAAGGGTGTAAAATGGGAAGAGCTTGGAGAAAATGGCAAACAATGGCCGGTAATGGAGAATGGGGAGGATACTGAAATTTTACATACAGAGACGTTTGGAAGAGGCAAGGGATTGTTTGTGCATACCGATTATACTGAAAGTCCGGAAATCGAACAATTCGGTGTGGCATACCCGCTAATACTGACCACGAACCGCGAACTGGAGCATTACAATTGCGGCACGATGACACGGCGCACGCCGAACCGCGAGATCGTTACTGAAGATGTCTTGTTGATGAATCCCGGGGATGCTACCCGAAAGGGCATCCATGATGGTGATACGGTACAGCTTAAATCAGCCCGCGGTACCATTAAAATTCGCGTTCGGATTTCAGATGAAGTGAAACCCGGTGTGGTGAGTTCAACATTTCATTTTCCCGAGATCATGCTGAATACTGTCACAGGGGATGTGTATGATGAAGTTGCGAACTGTCCGGAATATAAGGTAGTTGCTGTGGATGTGATCGCGGTGTAGCCGATGGTTGAAGTCAATAACCCGCTGATATAAATTTTCACCGGAGGCAAAGATTTTTTCATACCTTAACATCAAGGGTAACCTTTAACCATGACAACTATGAAAACCTCCTTAACGATTCGATTGTCCTTCATGATGTTTCTTGAATTCTTCATCTGGGGCGCCTGGTTCGTTACGATGGGTACATATCTGAGTCAGACCATCGCTGCTTCGGATGTACAGAATGCACAGGCGTATGGTACGCAGTCGTTGGGTGCCATTCTGGCTCCATTCATTATCGGCCTGATAGCGGACCGGTATTTTGCTGCACAGCGTATTCTGGGCGCGCTTCACCTGCTGGGGGCCGCATTGTTATTCTGGATTACTTTCCAGGAAGACTTCAGCAGTTTCTATCCACTGATCCTGATCTATATGATCCTGTATATGCCAACACTGGCACTGGTGAATTCTGTAGCCTTTCGTCAGCTGGCAGACCCAGAAAAGGAATTCGCGCGAATCAGGGTTTGGGGTACGATCGGATGGATCCTGGCGGGATTTGTGATCGGATGGTTCACCTGGGAAAGCCAGGGGCTGCTGGTCAATACCTTCCGTCTTGCCGCGGTGGCTTCGGCCATACTCGGCATTTTCAGCTTTTTTCTTCCGGAAACACCCCCCGGCAGCAAGGGCAAGGATGTGAGCATTGCTGATATCATAGGAACAGATGCATTGAAACTACTGAAAGACCGTAATTACCTCATTTTCTTCATCGCCTCCATTTTGATCTGTATTCCACTCGCATTCTACTACCAGGAAGCCAATAAATTCATGAATGAGATCGGTGTGGAGCAGGCTGCGGGTAAAATGGCGTTCGGACAGGTTTCAGAGATCGTATTCATGCTGCTAATTCCGTTCTTCTTCCGAAAATTCGGCGTGAAGGTCATGCTGCTGATCGGCATGGGCGCCTGGACCCTGCGGTATATTCTTTTCGGTTATGGAAACGCTGAAGACCTGATGGCATTCATTTACCTCGGTATTATCCTGCACGGGATCTGCTACGATTTCTTTTTTGTTACCGGGCAGATCTATACCGAGCAGCGTGCGGGTGAGAACATCAAGTCCTCTGCTCAGGGGCTGATTACACTTGCCACATACGGCGTGGGTATGTATATTGGATTCATCGTGGCAGGCCAGATCACCGAGAAGTTCAATCTTGAAGTGGGCCACGACTGGCAACAGATCTGGATGTATCCGGCGGGAATCGCTGCTGCCGTTTTATTATTGTTTGCTGTATCATTTAGAGAAAAAAGAGTCAAATCATGAATATTGCTATGCTAGGGACCGGTTTCATCGGTCGGTTTTACACAGATGCACTACTGGGCAACAGGAGCCGCGATAAGGTGGTGAGCGTCTATTCAAGAACTTCAGAAAAAGGAAAGAAATTCGCAGATGACTATGGAGTGGATTTCTATACAACCAGTATGGAAGAAGCCGTCAACCGGGCGGATGTGGAAGTGGTTTGTATTTCGCTTCCGAATCACCTGCATGAAGAAGCCGTGATGCTTTGCGTGAAGCACAAGAAAGCTGTTATCTGTACGAAGCCGCTGGGAAGGAATTCCGAAGAAGCCTACCGCATGATGCAGGCCGTAGAAAAGGCCGGAATCTTTAATGGCTACCTGGAGGACCTCGTTTATACCCCAAAGTTTATCAAATCCTGGGAAGCGGTTAGAAATGGCGCCATTGGAAGGGTGCTCTGGGCAAAATCCAGGGAGACCCATCCCGGTCCGCACAGCGACTGGTTCTGGGACAAAGAGATGGCAGGCGGCGGCGCCATACTTGATCTTGGATGCCATTGCATAGAAATTGCGCGTACCTTCATTGGAAAGGATATACTGCCGGTAGAGGTAATGTGCTGGGCTGATACCCAGGTGAAGCCGATTGATGCGGAGGATCATGCGATCGGACTGGTGAAATATGAGAACGGGGCAATCGGACAGTTTGAGGTGAGCTGGACCTTCCGCGGCGGGTTGGATCTGCGGGATGAAGTGATGGGTGAGGAAGGAACTATCTGGAGTAATGGCTTTATGCGCACCGGGCTTGAGATCTTCACATCGGGCAAGAGTGGTGCCTATGTGGCTGAAAAAGCAGAAAGCGACAGCGGATGGTTATTCCCGGTAGGGGATGAACTGAATGAACTTGGATACTATCACATGTTCAAGGATATGTTTGATGCGATGGAAAATGAAGATCAGCCAAGGGAAACATTTTATGATGGCTACATTGTGAATGCCGTGATGGATGCTGCCTATAAATCGGTAAAATCCAAAAAATGGGAACCGGTGGAGCTGAAGGAATGGCGGGGACTAACAGGTCTCAGCAAGGACAGTCACCTTACGGATTATGATGATGACTATTATTTGATCAAGGAAGAGAAGACTCACTATGGAGACCGAAAGGTCATTATCAAACATAAGGAAACCGGGAAGATTGAGGAACGTGTCGTCTGAAGTGAGAAAAATTTTTCAGGATGCGAACAAAGTAGGATTCGGTCGTGTTCCCACTTATAACAGATAACTTACCGGATGCTCGTAGATATTGTCCTGGCCATTGTCGCGTTTTACCTGATGATCCCCCTGGTCGCCGGGTACTTTGCGTATTCCTATGGCCGTTCGTTCTGGCTTTGGTTTGCGATCAGTACATTTCTGCCGGTCATCACACATTTCATCCTGATCGCCCTGGTCTATTATGATGAGGAAACTACTGCCAAAACTGAATTAAACCGTCGTGAGCGTGCCGAATCGGAGCGTATCGTGCGTGAGCTGATAGAAGGGATGCCAGAAATCGGACCGGTAAAGCCGCCGGCTGGCACGGGTTCATTCAACCTCCGAAAGCGAAGCCTGTAAAAGGGAGAAGATCACATCCAATTGAACAATAAAAGATGCCGAACCCACCCCACTTAATGGGGGTAAAATAGGGGCTGTTACGGACAAATCGTAATGAAATAAAAAGTTCTTTTGAATTCACGTGGAAAGCATTAACATGGGTTAAAATGCAGGTTGATGAAAAGACGTGAAATATTAAAATCTGGCGCTGCGGGCATTATTGCCTCGAGCTCTATTGGTGCTGATGTATGGCGCAAATCAGCGGAGAAAATGAAAATTCTGGTCACAGGAGCTCATCCTGATGACCCGGAGACCGGATGTGGCGGAACCATTGCCCGGTACTCCCAGGCAGGCCATGATGTGACCGTTCTATATCTCACCAGGGGAGAGGCAGGTATTCCGGGAACCGGTCATGAAGAAGCGGCTGCCATCCGGACCCACGAAGCAGAAGCAGCGTGTAAAATACTCGGTGCGAAGCCACTGTTTGCCGGTCAGGTTGACGGAGATACCATGGTGACCAATGAATGGAATAAGAAGATCGGCAGCATCATTGCATCTGAAAAACCGGATATCATTTTTACCCAATGGCCGGTTGATACACACCGGGATCACCGGGCTTGTGCGCTAATGGTATATGATGCATGGTTGTACGGAGGAAGGAAACAGGCATTTTATTATTATGAGGTGATGACGGGTTCACAAACCATGAATTTCAATCCAACGGATTATGTAGATATCTCCGGGACCATTAAGCGGAAATGGGATGCCTGCTTTGTTCATGAAAGTCAGAAAATAAGGGAAACCTACGATCAGGATCACGGGAAAATGGAAATCTTCCGGGGAATGGAAGGCGGTTATCAATATGCTGAAGCCTTTGTCAGACTTCAGCAAAGCAAGCAAGGCATTTTGCCTGCCTGAGTCTTGTCGGAATTTTACAATCCATTATTTATTGCAGCTATATTACAATTTTTGTCAGGCTAATAAGGGTCCCTGCATTTTCCTGAAACCATACGGTGCGGTGACAGTAATTATTCTCAGGAGCTACCATTCTCAATGTTCATTTAGCTTTTAATTAGGGCTTATTTTCCGTAAATTATATGAGTCTGAACATTACCCTTAGTTATAAGTTAATCTGATACATGGATAATATTTATAAATAAAGATTATCGCAATTTTGAACTCAAACAATCTAAATCAATAAAGTAAAATGGAACATAACCACACATCAGCAAGTGACACTAGCTTCAATGTGAACGATTCAAGCAAATGCCCGTTCATGGGCGGACCGCTGAAGTACACAGCAGGGACTGGTACTTCGAACCGTGACTGGTGGCCAAATCAGTTAAATCTGCATATCCTCCGTCAGCACTCAAACCTGTCGGACCCGATGGGAGAGGATTTTGATTACGAAGCGGAATTTAAAACGCTCGATCTGGCAGCCGTAAAGAAAGATCTTTACGAAGTGATGACCAATTCTCAGGATTGGTGGCCTGCAGATTACGGGCATTACGGACCGTTCTTTATCCGGATGGCATGGCACAGTGCAGGAACCTATCGTATTGCCGACGGTCGTGGTGGCGGAGGTGCAGGAACACAGCGTTTTGCGCCCCTCAACAGCTGGCCTGACAATGCAAACCTGGATAAGGCGCGACTGTTGCTTTGGCCAATCAAGCAAAAATATGGAAGGAAACTATCATGGGCAGACCTGATGATCCTCGCCGGTAACTGTGCGTTGGAATCAATGGGATTTGAGACGTTTGGTTTCGGTGGCGGAAGAGCCGATGTATGGGAGCCTGAAGAGGATATCTATTGGGGAGCAGAAGGTGAATGGCTTGGAGACAAGCGTTACACAGGAGATCGTGAGCTGGAGAATCCGCTTGGAGCAGTGCAGATGGGTCTGATCTATGTGAACCCTGAAGGACCTAACGGTAAGCCTGATCCGATGGCTGCTGCAAAAGACATCCGTGAAACATTCGGCCGTATGGCGATGAATGACGAAGAGACTGTGGCGTTGATCGCGGGCGGACATACATTTGGAAAAACACACGGCGCTGCTGATCCTTCTAAGTATGTGGAAGCAGAGCCAGAAGGAGCAGGTATTGAAATGCAGGGACTGGGCTGGAAGAATAACTTCGGAACAGGAAACGCGGGTGACACCATCACCAGTGGATTGGAAGGTGCCTGGACTACCACACCTACCAAGTGGAGCAACAACTATTTCGAGAACCTGTTCGGTTTCGAATGGGAACTGACCAAAAGCCCGGCTGGTGCTTTCCAGTGGAAGCCAAAAGACGGTGCTGGTGAAGGAACAGTGCCTGATGCGCATGATCCAAATAAGAGCCATGCGCCATTCATGCTTACTACAGACCTTGCGCTTCGCGTAGATCCTGAATACGAAAAGATCTCACGTCGTTTCTATGAGAACCCTGATGAGTTCGCTGATGCATTTGCACGTGCGTGGTTCAAGCTGACACACCGTGACATGGGACCGAAGTCGCGCTACCTCGGACCGGAAGTACCTGCGGAGGATTTGATCTGGCAGGATCCGATTCCTGAAGTAACGCACGAATTGATCAATGATCAGGATATTGCCGGATTGAAAGACAAGATCCTCGCATCGGGATTAAGCGTTTCAGAACTTGTTTCTACCGCATGGGCTTCAGCATCTACATTCCGTGGATCAGATAAGCGTGGCGGTGCCAATGGTGCACGTATCCGATTCGCACCTCAGAAAAACTGGGAAGTGAATAATCCTGCTCAACTGTCTAAAGTACTTGATGTGCTGGAAGGCATTCAGGGAGCATTCAATGACGCGCAGTCAGGAAATAAAATGGTTTCCCTGGCAGACCTGATCGTTCTTGCCGGTTGTGCGGGAATTGAAAAAGCGGCTAAGAATGCCGGACATAACATTTCCGTTCCGTTCACTCCGGGACGTGCGGATGCGCTGGAAGAGCAGACAGATGCAGAAGCATTTGCAGTTCTTGAACCAACCGCTGATGGATTCAGAAACTACAAAGCCAATGACGCCAGAATCTCGGCTTCTACAGAAGAGATGTTGGTCGACAAGTCGCAGTTGATGACGTTGACTCCACCGGAAATGACAGTATTGGTAGGTGGTATGCGAGTACTGAACACCAACTATGATAAGTCGAAGCACGGTGTATTTACCGATCATCCGGAAGCACTGACCAATGATTTCTTTGTGAATTTACTGGATATGGGCACCAAATGGGAAGCCACATCCGATTCACAGGAAGTTTTTGAAGGACGTGATCGCAAGACAGGAAATGTGAAATGGACCGGAACACGCGTGGATCTGATTTTTGGATCGAATTCTGAACTGCGTGCACTGGCAGAGGTTTATGGCTGTGGAGATTCCCAGGAGAAATTCCTGAAGGATTTCGTTGCAGCATGGACGAAAGTAATGAACCTCGATCGTTTCGATCTGAAATAATTCAATTCAGGTTTTGAATAGTTAGTAGGGGCGGTCTGATTTCAGGCCGCCTTTCTTTTTTGGTATCAGAAAACATAAAATAGATTTTGGGCTGTCCGCCCGAATCAGGTTCTTCCCCACAATAAGGGGTTTGGGGTGGATTGTATTTTTTTGAAGATCCGATAATCATATTCTCACCTATAAACTGATGTAAAATTGTGGCTCAAAAGGAAGGATATCCTGAATAGATTATTTGTCAAAGTTTACCTTTTTTCTAATTATTGTATTACTAATAAATAATACAATATGAAGATTCGAAATATCCTGATTATTATCCTTGTGCTTTCCAATACACTGATGTTCGTTTACGCCGTAATGCAGGGAATCAAAGCAAAAGAACAGCGAATTCTTGCGGAGCAAAATGCCGTGATGGCGGAACAAAATGCCCAAAGAGCCTCGGAAAATGCTATACAGGCGGAATTAAGCCAGATCGAATTAAAAAAGAAGGACAGTATTATAGCTGTCATTTATCCTGTCGCATTGAAGGCAGATCCCACATTGCAGGTATTCCAGTAGTTATCGGCGCTGTTCCAATACCATGTTGTTGCGGTTGTCCGTGCACACCTTTATTTTCCCCATTATAGGGGCTAAATGTCATTAAGCTAAGAGAGGTTGATGCTCTATTTTAAAATTCTGCAACGCTTAATGACAGAGTGAGAATGAGAATGAGTGCGGGAACTACTTCCATCGTCATCCCTGCGGTACTCCCGCATGTCCCTAAGACATTGTGGGAGTCGGGCGGGGATCTGTTCTGTGCAGTTTCCTTCCCCTCGAGGAGAAACACCCCTTTAGCCACCTTCCAATGTCATTAAGCTAAGAGAGATTGATGCTCTATTTTAAAATTCCGCAACGCTTAATGACAGAGTGAGAATGAATGGCGGGAGCAACATTGATTTCCATCAAATTATCTAAAATACAATCAGTTACCTTTGCTTTGAAGAATCAGAACTTCATCGTCCATTACCGTTCCTACGAAGATGAATTCGCCATACTTACAGGCAACGGATGACGCGGACAGCTTCTCGCCTGAATCCAGGTAAAGCCTTTCAAGCTTATAGTCATCCTTATCGGAATAGGTGATTTTTAAGACTTCGGAAGGAGCATATTCCGATTTTCCTGTAGCGTAGGAAGTAAACTTCAGCAGGTTTGGATGTCCGGCCGTATAAAGGACACCGGATTCATCCAGCTCAATATTATCTGCACCCGTACCGCACTTTATGTTACCCATAAAATCGATTGATCCAGCTGACGTTTCATGATAAACCTTAATCGTAAAACTTCTGGGTGAAGCGACATACAGGAGAGCTCTGTCCTGATCATAATTGATCCCATTGGCATAGGCAATGTTTTCTGCCGCTTCTGTAAAGGAATCGCCATCATAATACAGGACATTGGAGAAGGCAATTCCGCCATAGTCTTCCAGGAGCCGCATGAAGCCCTTTGTATAGCCATGATCGTTGGTGATGTAGAATTTATCGGGGGCTGTGAGTACGAGATCATTCGGACTTACCAGGGCAGGATCTGTTATGGTCTCCTCATGCGACAGTACTGATCCGTCGAAGGTGAAGACTTCTACCGAATGGTATTCCGAAGTATGATTAATGGCGACGATCTGGTAGGTTTCGCCAGTCTGTATCATGGATATTCCGTGCGGGTTAAATTCACCTTGAAAAGAAGAGGAGAGGAGCACAGGCTTCCATTCAGACTGCTTCAGGTCGACCAGGTATAACCCGTTCACAAAGCCATCGGTGGGATCATAGAATTTGCGGTCAGTCGCGGAGATGATCAGGAAGCTGTCGGACCTGCTGATGGCCATATCCTCGGATCCCGGAAGGAACATCGTTTCCTGGACCGCAAGATCGGAGTAATTCTCGATGGTTCTGAAAAATCCGGTGGTAAGAAAGATATACAGAACCGGCACCAGCAGGAGCAGGAGACCGATTATGACTATTTTGAATATACGCATAGAATTATAATACAGTGTCTCCGGGTTTGAATGCTCATGAACGTTTATTCAACTCCATTTCAATATCATGAATCAGTTTTTCAATGGATATTATCGCCCCCTTGTAATATTGAATTCCTCGTTTTCTCTGTCTCAGGAGCATACTTAATATATTCAAAAATTCATCATTTTTTTTCAGTGCTTCAAAGTCGTTGGGCCTGGAAAGAAACAGAGATTCCTCATGCAGGCGTCTCATATGTTTTGAAAAAAACGGCAGGACCACAGTTTGTGACAATGTCCATTCCGTATCATCATAGTCATAGGTCAGCACTTTGGAACTTACCTCATACATATTGACTATATCGTTTTTGAGTGTCTCATTTTTAATAATATCAAGACCCTTGGATTGAAGTGAATTATACGCAGTAGCGGTAATGTACGGACTATTCCAAAACGTAAATCTTCCAAATGCAGTGTCGAGTTCATCAGCGTAGGGCAAGTCATTTTTTACAAAGTATTCAATTTTTTCATAATGCCGTACATCACGCGCATTATTGATTGTGTCAGTTTTGAGGTTAATGAGCGTGGTTTCCAGGTTCGATTTAATATCGAACAATAATTTCAGCTCTTCATTCTGCAATTTGCGGTTCTCATTCCAGTTGTTGATCTGGAGAGCAATTAAAATACCAACTACCACAAGAAAAATTTCTCCTGCAGCATATACTATATATTTTCCGGTGGGGGTAGTCGGTTTTCTTATTAGACCTGCATTTAAAATCTGCTGTCGTACTCGTCGAAATAGTTTGGGCATTCAGTTTAATCTTATATTAATGAAGAAATATGTGAATTTATAATTTAAACGATCCCCCGATTTTCAGCGTAGGGTATTTTAGTATTCAGGCACTTCAACCTTGAATAACTCAAGCGGTTTATTCTTACCACGGAGAGGAATACTTCCAATTTGCTCAAATCGCACCGAATCCAGATGTTTCACCTTTTCATAAATATAGTTGGAAATCAGCAGGTGAGCATCAAACTGCTTGCAACTTTCCTGGATCCGCGAGGTTGTATTCAGCACATCTCCTGAATAGGCAATTTCCCGCTTAATAATTCCCATTTCTCCCGCAATGACTATCCCGCCATGAATTCCTGCTTTAAATTCCGGCTGTACCTGGTAACGTTTTTTGAAATTTTCATCCCCGGATATGGAATCGGATATATCAAAAAAACACAGTATAGCTCTCTGAAAGCTTTTAGGGTGATTCATATTCCAGCTAACCACTATTTCGTCACCCACATACTGGTAAATTTCTCCATTGTGTTTGAGTATGGATGGGGTTATGGCAGTGAAGGCGTCCTTGAGGAACTGGAAATACTGTTCATTACCCAGTTTTTCAGCAATCGTGGTTGATGATTTCAGATCAAGGAACATGAAGATCCGTTCTTCCGGCCTGGGATGGAAGTATTTGCCCATGAGAAATTTACTCAGTACCCCGGGCCCGTATTTGTCATTGACCTGAAGAAAAAATAATGTGCCAAGACCGATCACAAGCCAATTCACATACTGGATCAGGATGGGCCAGGCATGACGGGTAACGGTCAGATCCGGGGCGGGAGGAAAGATGCTGAATTGAATGGAGATCGCATTAATGATCAGGTAAACACATAAATAGATCAATGAAAAGGTAATAAAAATACTCACTAGTGCACGGCCATAGCTGATAGACCGGAGCCATCGGTTCCAGACAAAGACGAGAATACTTCCACCGATAAGTCCGGCAACCATTCCGACAACAATATTTATCAACAGGTAGGGGACGGCCATCTCGCTGCTGAAATTCAAATCCAGGAAAATAATAACCGAATACTGAATCAGGAATTCAAATGCAGAAATGATCATCCAGAAAAGGGTGATCAGGAGTACCTGTTGGAGCTGAAATTTCAGCCTGTTATTTGGAGACTTCACAGCGTTAATGTATAGCAATTGGCATGCAGACAATTTAATAAAATTACGTGTGAGTGGCTATAGAGTGATTGGGAAACAACCATGAATTGTAGCACACTCAATACCCGGCTAATGCTAAAAAATCTTTGCTTAGGGGTTACTGATAAATGTGCAACGGTATATATGCCTGTAAAAAATCAATTATTTATTTAGTTATGAAACGATTACGTTTAATTTTTATGTGTTTGTCACTTTTGGCTTTTGTTTCGTCTTGTAACGATGACGAACCGACTGCAAATGTTTCAATAAATGAAGTTCAAAGTGATCTCGGAGGTGATGTAACAGGTGATGGCGGAAGTATTATAAGAAGCTATTCCTGGAATAATCCACAGGCGCGTGCTGAGTATAATATGGATATAACAGCTGCAAAGGGTGGTTCTTTCAGACTCGTTATGGAAGATGCTGATGGGAATGTGGTTTCAGACTATACTCTTACAAGGGGTGTAGGGGATGATTCAAAATATGGAGTTTCAACCGAAGGAACACCAGGTGACTGGACAATAACCATCACATTAACTGATTTTGTCGGTGACGGGAGTTTCTCAATAAACCCTGGTGCATAAGAAAAGTTTCCTATTAAACATTTAATAAAGCCAATCCGTCGGATTGGCTTTATTGTTTAAAAGCAAATATTTGATTTCTTCAATCCTAACTAAACCTAAGAATGATTGCAGGTGTGGAGAATTTCCCTGGAATTGACATAAACTGCAGATTGCCCCGGGAGGCCTGACCGTCTGTAGTGTTCAGGAAGGCTCCGAAATAATTTGATCTTTATTCAGGCTGGATAATACGGACTTTTGTTGCAGGAATTTTTATCTTGAAATTCCGTACTATCATGTTTTACTTATGAACATTATTCATCGGGCTTTTTCCACCCCGGAAAGAACAGCAATTATTGCAAATGGGAAGTCCTATACCTACAAGGAGTTGCTGAGTTCTTCCCACGCCGCAGCCCGTCAACTGTTAGACGAAAAAACAGATCTCCATGAGGCAAGAGTGGCTTTTATGATCAAGCCAGGCTTTGATTACGTGAAGATTCAATGGGGTATATGGCGTGCCGGTGGCATTGCCGTTCCATTGTATCATGGCAGTCCGCCTGATGCCATACAATATATCCTGGAGGACACAAAGGCTGAATACCTCGTGGTAGAAAAGGAATACCTGGCAGAATTTGAAAAGTATACCGGTTCCAGCAGTATCCGGTTAATTGCCAATGATGAATTTCCGGCTGACGATGGGATCCTGCCGGAAATTGATTCGAACCGACGGGCGATGATCCTTTATACGAGTGGCACAACCGGATCGCCAAAGGGAGTGGTAAGCACGCATGCAACTATCGAGGCCCAGATCACAAGCCTTGCAGACGCATGGGAATGGAGTAGGGAAGACCATATCCTGAATATCCTGCCCATGCATCATGTTCATGGTATCATCAATGTGCTGAGCTGTGCATTATGGGCCGGGGCCACTTGCGAATTCCTTCCAAAATTTGATGCGAAATCCGTTTTTGACGTGCTCAACAGGGGGGATGTGACACTTTTTATGGCCGTCCCAACCATCTATCATAAACTCATCGCCTATTGGGAAACATTGCCGGCCGGAGAGAGGTCCGACCTGTACCAGCATCTCAGCAAACTGAGACTGATGGTTTCCGGTTCTGCCGCGCTGCCTGTTTCGGTGATGGAAAAATGGAAAGAGATAAGCGGACATACACTGCTGGAACGATACGGTATGACCGAGATTGGAATGGCCATCAGTAATCCGTATCATGGCGAAAGAAGACCGGGGCATATCGGTCAACCATTGCCGGGTGTATCGGTTAAACTGGTGGATGGCGACTTTGAAGAAGTGCCGGAGGGTGACCCCGGAGAAATCCTGGTGAAAGGGGCGAATGTGTTTGTGGAATATTGGGAGCGGCCGAAGGAAACAGCAGATGCATTTACTATGGATGGTTGGTTTAAGACAGGTGATATAGCAATCTATGATACAGGTAGTTATAAAATAATTGGCCGAAGCTCCGTGGATATAATTAAGTCAGGTGGTTATAAAATTTCAGCATTGGAAATAGAAGAGATTTTACGCCTTCGAGAGGAAATTAAGGACTGTGGTGTGGTGGGTGTTGCTGATGACGAGTGGGGTGAGCTGGTATGTGCAGCCGTAGTCCTGGCAGGTGAGGGAAGCGAACTTCCCGCGGATGAAATTGATCAGTGGATCCGGACCAAATTACCTCCGTATAAAATCCCCCGGAAGTACATCTTCCTGGAAGATCTCCCCAGAAATGCTATGGGTAAAGTGACCAAAAAGGAACTGAAAGAACTATTTACGAATCGTATGAACGAATGAGAATCTATGGTGTGGCCATATTAGCAGCGTGTTACCTCATCGGACAGCTTGTCGGACTATATTTAGGCTATTGGCTGGGAATCGGCGGCAACGTGGGAGGTGTGGGTTTTGGAATGTTGCTGTTGATATTCATGAATGGCAGGATGAAGGACTCCATGCCGAAAGTGAAAGACACAAAAGACGGAATTTACTTTTGGAGCGCCATGTACATTCCGGTGGTGATTGCCATGGCAGCGACCCTGAATGTCAGGGCAGCGGTGTCAGGAGGGTGGGTCGCGGTACTTGCGGGAATTATTGCAACCTCGGCATGCTATTTCTTTGTCCCGTTTATTTCCAGGATGGCCAGCGCTAAAACCAACCAATGATGGAGATCCTGGAACAATTTCTTGCTAAAAATGGACTCGTCCTGGCTTTCTTATTTATGGGCGTAGCCCTGTTTTTAGCCAACTGGTTTTCAAAGAAAGTGGTATTCAACAAAATCCCGGGGGTGGCTATTGCCATTTTCGCCGCGTTGGTCCTGGCATATTTTGGTGGGAATAAGGGGGTTGCCAGCTATCCGGCATTTACGGGCCTTGCAATACTGGGAGGGTCTATGTTCAGGGACTTTACCATCGTCTCAACTGCCATGGGCGTACACTTTTCAGAGCTCCGTGCAACCGGTCTCGCAGGTGTATTATCATTGTTGATAGGGGTGACCATCACCTTTTTTATTGGCGGATCGATTGGCTATGCCATGGGTTATACCGATGCCGTGAGCTTTACAACCATCGGCGCCGGTGCATGCACGTATATTGTCGGGCCGATCACCGGGGCTGCCATTGGCGCTTCTTCAGAACTGATCGCGATCAGCATTGCCGCAGGAGTGATGAAAACGGTTTTTGTGACCATTATTACCCCCATAGTAGCCAAGCGCATGAGTTTGGATAATCCCACGACAGCTATGATTTTCGGAGGAATGATCGGAACCACGAGTGGTGTGGCAGCCGGACTTGCTGCGACAGATCCGAAGCTCGTCCCATATGGAGCCATGACTTCGACATTCTATACAGGAGTGGGGGTTTTGCTTTGTCCGAGCGTATTTTACCTGCTGGTACTGGCCGTACTGGGGTAATTCCGGAGAATTAACAGGAAATGGCCATAATAAATTGCTGGAGGCATTAATCTGAATTCAATTCAGACCCGATATTAACCCATTTAACCTGCCATTTTCCATCCTGGTCCGTTGTAAAAAAGAGAAGCTGATTATCCGGGGTGACGTAGGGATTTCCCTGGCCCGAAGCATTGATTCGATCATTTAATCTTTTCGTTCTTGTCCAGTTCCCTTGTCCGTCGTTGAAACTCACATATAATTCAAGCTGTTCCCCGATGGTTGCAAAAACCAGGAATTTCTCATCGGGTGATACGTAGGGGGTACATTTATCGGCATTCAGCGATATTGACAGTTTTTCGGCGTTCCGGAACTTGCCGTCAACCTGTTTCGAATGATATAAGTCCATATCACTGTAATCCAGATTACTGGAATGAAAATACAGGGTTCCGGAATTCGTAATTACAGGATGGGATACCAATTTATCCCTCATATTTGGAATATCCACAAAAACAGGGTCAGTCCATGAACCGTCCACCTTATCTGACTTCCAAATGTGCCATGTCGGTTGAACATCCACAATATACACAGGTCGGGTTGAACTGAAATAGAGGGTGTTGCCATCCGGGGAAAAGCTGATGCCATGTTCATCAAATTCGCTGTTGAAAAATGCGGTTATTGGCTCGGTCCATTGTTCATTTTCTTTCCGAATTACGTACACGTCAAAATTTTCAAAGCTTGGGTCGGAAATCGTGTAGTAGTATTCCTTCATGTCCGGACTCAATATGCCTTTATGAATGATTTGACCATCGGGTACTAAATCCGGCATAAATGCCACAGGTACAGTGCCCGGCAATTCCAGGTTTAAAAGATTCATAGAGTGATGTCCTTTTTCAGGATTACAGCTAAACAGGAATAGCAATAAAAGAAAGGTGAAACTGCATCTATTCATTTATACGAATACTGGCAACGGATTAGAAGAGGTAATGGAGTGACAAGTTTACTTGATTATTACAGTTTCAACAAACTCCGAATATAATTGGGTTAAGGATATGAGCAGACCTAATGTTTTGTCATTTTGGATAGAGAAAAGCATCAATCTTATCAAACCAGGGTGAGATTACAATTGCAATCATCAGGGCAAATGATATCATCGTCACTAGTATACCTGCTATAGTTGCCCGATGAATCTTTCGAATTGTAAAAATGTCGTACGCCAGCGGAATAATAATCCACGTTAGAATCATAGCGAGAACCACTACAGGTGTTGACCAATCAAAAATAGATCCAACCCTGGACCAGGCAGGAGAGACGAGGTTTACCAGAGCTACCAGCATCAGTCGTTTATGTGCCTGGGTTTTTCCTTTATTTACGAGCACGATACTCGCAAAATACAAGCCGGCAAAGACCAGAACGTCCCTGGACTCACCGATTAATCTCCCGGGGTCTCCCCACAGGTATGTTATGTAAATTCCAACAATGGTGGCAACTATGACCAGGACATGAGCAATCTTCACATTTTGCTTATGCCGGTTTAATTTGTTCTTCAGAATTAGCCTTGACTGCCAGGTAAATAGAATTAGCCAACCCAGTGTCGATATTATATGTATAATTACATAGGGCTTATAGTATCGCTCCAGTCTTACAGGCTGTACCAATGCGACGATTCCAAAAGCCAGGATAACAAATAAAATGGATGCCACTCCAGTATAATACAAGAATTTTGAATTGTGTCCTTTCATCATTGAATTCTGATATCAATTGATAATATCCGATACTTTCTGACCAGAGGTGAAGAATTTAATTTACTTGAAAAATCTACTTCGAGCAAACTTCACTTTTAAGTTGTAATCAAGAGCGATGAGCATAAGTAGGGAGGTATTCAATATTTCTATTTAACATAATATAAATTATATAACAACACCACGTGGTCACCGCAATACGAACACCGTGAGTATTTAACATAAAACCAGTTATCATCACTTCAGTGTGATAACGGATCGGTTTTATGTTAAGGTGATTGCATTTTATATCCGGCGTGACTCAGCATTTTAAAACCCGCAATCATCACAAATTAAAATTTGTACTATCTTAGGTTTTGATGATTCCTCTGAGCACTGGCTACTCTCAAATCATCCTGGGTAAAGCTATGAACTACAGAATTCAGGTAACCTTGGTTCCTGTTCAGATACAATAGCCTTCATCTCTACTAACCATCGATACAATGATAAAATTCTTCAAAAAAATCAGACAGCAATTAGTATCAGAAAATAAATTCAGCAAATATCTGATTTATGCATTAGGTGAAGTGCTATTGGTTATGATAGGAATTTTTCTGGCTTTCCAATTGAATACTACAGTTGAGCACCGGAAAAATAACCTGGAAGAAAAAAGGATTCTATACAATTTATTAGAATATGATTTAAAAAGTGACATAGAACAACTGAATGAATTGATTGATTCAGTGGAAACTACCACACAAATTATGACCGCTTTAAGTGGTGATAAAATTGAATTTATCACGGAAATGGAATCCTTTATAAAGGACTACCATTTTCAAGCCAATGATGGCACCTTCAATGAGGCATTATCCACAGGTACAATGAAATTGATAAAATCAGATACCTTGCGCGGTCTTATTTTTAAATACTACAAGGAAATTGAGAACAATAAATTTATCATTGAACAAAGTGCATTCGTCAATAATCATCAAATTACAAGACCGGAGATGTATGCGAAGGTGATAGCAACCTCTGAAAGCTTTGAACGCTATAATATCTCATTACCATTGCCTGAATTGGACCTGGAAACTCTAATTAAAGACCAGGAATTTATGGGTTCCATGTTTAGTCGTATGGCTTCCTTACAATCCCAAATAGGTTCCTGGAAACAATTGAAACACAAGGCTGAAATTTTAAGAAAAGAAGTTAAGAAAAAGCTGGATTCCCATTGATCTAATGTGAATCTGAACTTTAAGTGGCAACGGACTCCGGGATTACCACTCCCCTCCTGCCAAATCTAATTCAGGAAATTCTTGCCTAAATCATTCCTTCTTCTTCATATATTCAGAATTCAAGTATGATTTTAAATTGTGAGATAGCGGCCGCAATCATCACAATTTAAAATCTGTATATTAGTTTATGCGTGGATGGATTTCAATCAACTGGCTATCTGCAATATATAATTTGGGGAGTATAAGATTATTTTACAAGACAGTTACTAAAGCAAACACATGCAACACATCCCTTTTTGGCAAACATGGATAGTGGCAGGCTTACTGATGGCGATGCCCGCAACAGTCACAGCACAGGAAGCTGAGCTCACCCTTGATGACCTGTTTGCAACGCCTAAACTAACGGGAACAACCCCGTCGCGGCCTGTGTGGGCACCGGACAGCGAGCACTTCGCCTTTTCCTGGAGTGAACCAGGAAATCCCGGGCGCGGCCTCTGGGTATCCACAAGCGATGGGAAGCAAGTGCGCCACATTTCCAATACGGCAGCCGCGCCGGTGCGCGAAATTGTCTGGACCGACCCGAACACCATTGTCAGCCTGCGAGCTAACAACCTGTTATGGCAGACATCGCTCAGCCAGGGAGAAGACCTCCAGTTTATGCCCGTAGAGGCAGGTGCACATAACCTGACGATATCGCCTAGCGGCAACCAGGCAGCGTATATACGGAACGGTGACCTGTGGCTTGCTGACTTCCCTTCCAAACAGAATCGTCAGCTCACCGAAATCGGCATCGCCAGTCTCTCAAGCGTAAAGAAAGGGCGCTACAGCCGTCCGGAACGTGAAATCGGTCCGGGCATCTGGAGTGGGCCAACATACAAGTGGTCCCCGGATGGCAGGACCATCGCGTTTCACGCCGTTGACCGACGCGAGATGCGAAAGGTGCCGTTCCCGGATTACCTCGGTGCCGAAACCAATCCCAACGAGGTACGCCGGGGTTACCCGGGTGATCCAAACGAGATTCGCAGGGTTGGCCTGCTCGATGTAGAAAGCGGTAACATTATATACCTCGATTTGCCAGACCCGCACGCCAACCAGGTCATCGACTTCAACTGGTCACCTGGCGGTGCTCTGCTGGTTGATATCGCATCCGACACGGCGGTTGAACGTAAGCTGTTCGTCGTTGCACCCGGAGAAAGCCAACCGCGCGAGATTTGGCAAGGTGTTCGAGAGAGCCGCATGTACACATCATTTGGATCTGCCTGGCATCCGGATGGAAAGAATGTTGTTTTCTTAAGTGATATGGGTGATCGCTACGGCCTTTATACCATCGATGCCTCACCGTCCAGGGATCGTCCGCAGCTCCTGACAGATCCGTCCTACGATGTACTGTCCGCCCCAAGTATTGCTGGTGATGCTCTGTTTTACGAAGGCAACGGCGTTAATCCGTACGAACAACACGTGTATCGCCTGAATATGTCCGGTGGCGATCCCGAACAGGTGACACGCCTTTCGGGCCGGAACGATGGCTACCCCTCACCGGATGGCCGGCACCTGGTGTTCATGCACAGCAACGACACATCCCCTCCCGAACTTTACGTGGTAAGCAGCGAGGGTGGTGACCCTACACGAGTAACCCACTCGCCGTTGCCAGCCTTCACGGAGCGAACCTGGGCGACTGCGGAATACGTTAGTTTCCCCAGCCTTGTCGACGACTACACACTGCACGCCCGGATTCTGAAACCTGCCAACATGCAGCCCGGCAAGAAGTACCCGGTGCTGTTTGGACCCGTGTATTCGAATACAGCAAGGAACCGCTGGGCCGGTAACTACAGCCTCGTACAGCATCTGTTGGCTAAGAAGGGATATATTATCGTGCAGGTGGATTCACGTGGCAGCAACGGTTATGGCCGTGCATTCCGTGAAGAGTTCCTGCTGGGCTTTGCCGACCAGGACATTGAAGATTATGCAAGCGCCGTTGCCTACATGGAGTCACTGGATTATGTAGATCCCGATCGCATCGGTATCTGGGGCAGCAGTTATGGCGGCACACTCTCTGTTTATTCACTTTTGATGAAGCCGGGCTTATTCCAGGTGGGTGTTGCTGCAGCGGCGGCTGTTGACCCGATGTTCTTTGGCACGGACGACGTCGCGATTGTTCGTCGCCCACAGACACACCCGGAGGTCTTCGAAAGAAAAGCGCTCAAATACGCAGCGAATCTGGAGGATAAACTCCTGTTCATCCACGGCATCCAGGACCAGGTGGTACCTTTCAAGACAACGGCCGTGTTAGCTGAAGAACTGATTAACCAGGGAAAGGATTTCGACTTTGCATTTGCACCGGGTGCGACGCATGGATGGAGCGGTGAGCAGAACTACAATCGCTACCTGTTTGGCAAGATAATCGAATACTTTGACCGCCACCTGGCCGTGCCGTCTGAGTAGATGTTTGCAGGTGTCTTGTTAAAAGGCGTAGAGGAACGCCGGGCAGATCTTTGGATCACCGCAAAAACATATACTTAGCACGAACGTTTCCTTGTAAAGTTCACCATTTTTCTCATTGCGTATTTTTTCGTTTATTGACAGTATTCAATCCTAAAAACGGTCCTGGGGCAAAGCCAGGTCTGATCTGTTCTTGATGAATGCTACCACGAATCAAATCACTGTTTGCATATTACTTCTAATAGCAAACCTCATTTTTTCTTCATGTGCTGAAAGTACAAAGGAGAAGAAAAACAATGAGGACACCACGGACATATACATTTCTCCTGTAAGTTTTGACGGGTCAGAGTATACAACTAATCAAGAGAAAATTTTACATGGTAAGCGCCTGGCAAATTTGTTTGCCTGCAATAATTGCCATTTGTCTGATTATACTGGCGTGAATTTCGGTGACTTTATCCCAATACTCGATGGTCTATGGGCTAGCAACATATCACTTACATTACCTAAACTGCGTGATGATCAACTCGAAGAATTATTGCGAGATGGCACTCATCCTTCACGTGATTTATTCCTGATGCCTTCAAAAACATCTCAATTTTTGAGTGAAAAAGACATGGATGCATTGATTGCTTATTTAAGAACAATTCCCGAGAAAGGAAACCCTACACCTATCCCACCTGAAGGGTATAAAGATTCCGTTTCGGCCAGGTTGCCAGCAAATTATTGGAGAACCGATAATGAAGGAAAGCCTTATTATCATACTTCAGAAGATGAAGTACTGTACTACAGGAGTCATACATTGCCTGATCTTGGGCAGGATTTGTTAAAAGGAAGATTGATTGCACAGACCATGTGTTCATCTTGCCATGGGGCGGCATTAGATGGCGTTGGAGAAGACTCTGGAGATATTAAAAACGCCATTAGCTATGATTTAAGTAGTTACAAGCTACTTCTTAAACAAGGTATAACAATTCAGGGAGATACCATTCAATCACCATTCGGTACCGGACATGCATCTGTTTACCTAACCAATAACGAGATTGAAAACGTCATTGCTTACACAAAACAATTGATTGAAGAAAAATAGTCCCATTAATGAAGACCCTTCAATAAATTCGATTGATTAAAAACGCTCGCGACCAATGGCGATACCTGCTTTGTGAAATGTGATTCAGGATGGACCGAATAATACCCTAATTGCCGTACTAATCATTCCCAACAAAATTGGCCCTTCCAAAAAATCGCCTGTTCACGAAGTTATTGAGATTAGAACCAAATCGGTAATTGAACCCAAACCTGGAATCAATAGTATATGCTGAAGGCAGGGTTACCCTGCCACTCAGAATATCCTGTTCGGTGAAATCTCCTGCTGCCAGGTAAATCTGGTCCTTTACGTAGTTACCTTCTACCCTCATAAAGAAAGAAAAATTCCCGGTGACACGGACATCTGCTCTAACATTCAAACCTGTGGTCCAGGAGCTAAAATCATCCAGATAATTTCTCAAACGATATCCTATTTCAAGGTTGCCCCAACGTTTATTTAGTCCGAGACTGGCTCTCAGACTATGCAGAACCCTGGTTTCTTCAGTGACACCGTTAATCGTTTCTTCCACATATCTGTTATTCCTTACTTCAATCCCATAATTCACTCTCAGAAACCTGGAATTCTGCTCTGATTCCGGAAAAAAATTATACTCTACAGCGGGTCTGAATCTGGTCTGAAACTTATAATTAAAACGGGTATTCTGGAGACCTTCCAAATCATATCCGTAAGACCATTGGGGTGAAATAGACTTCACCAGCTGGTGACCAAATCCAAATTCTGATACATCAAAATTATTCTCAACATCATCAATGATCTGGTTTCCATTTTCATCAAGAACCGGATCGCCATTTTCATCAACTCTTGGCTCTCTTTGAATCGTTTTTCTCAGCCTTTCATCTACTCTCACCGATAGGTTAACTTTCCATTCATCCGTAATACGGTTAATATTGATTTCTCCACCTAAATTAATGTCCCTGCTCAATTCCTCTAATTCAAAGTTCGCATCGGTTCCCACATTAAAAACCCAATAATTCCAGGGATCAACGGTTTCCTCTCGTATGTCTTCCGTAAAGCGAGAGTCAGTCTTCATATTGATATCGATGTCCTCCCCTGCTGTGGTTTTTGCAACGTACGGAGCTAAACCCAATTTGATAAACCGGGTAAGTTTTGCCCGCACTTCGAAGTCGGTATCCGTCTGTTTGTTATTTACATACACGGTATCGTTTCTTCCCGCATGGATGTTTTGCTGACCTATAAACAAAAGTTGATATTGTCTTCCGCCACCACCAGATTCGTTATTGTTAATCAGCACAAAAACATCAGCTGATTCATTATCCCGGTAGAAGTCAACCGCTGTAATTTCCGTTCTGATAAAATCCATATCACAACCTCCATCCCACCGGTCACAACCGTCGATAAACACCCGCAGTTTTTTGCGAACATTGTTATTATCAATTGCCTGACTAATTGCAGGATTAGCCAGGGAAAAGAAGATCGGAATTAATACAAGCAGTATTTTTCTCATTTGATTAGGGGCAACTCGTGTTAATCGCATACTTAGTATCGAAGTTCTATGCAGTTTATCAACCTTAATAATGTGTTTGACCAGATATTGTTTGAAACCAGTATACATTTTACATGAAAATCAAAGACAATGATTGTTTTAAATCGGGACAATCAATATGGTAGCGCACAGTTTAAAACCCAAAACTATCACAATTTAAAATTTGTACTATCTTAGATTTTAACGATTTGTCTGAGCACCGATATATTTACCGTCGGATTTTGATCCCGTCATTTCACTCGTACATATCTCGACACCAAAATATAAAAGCCATTAAAATTGGATTATTTTACTGTACTGGGGTTTAGCCTTTTTGGTATTGGAAGCTTTTTATCATTATTCTTTATTCTGAGAAAGGGTTTTAATGATGGCGGGTATTTATTTCTCTATTTTTTGTTGTTTTTACTTTCCTATGAGTTGTTTTATAAAACACTTATCCATAGCAAGTTGATCTACAGTTTCCCTGCCTTATACATAAGTGGCAGGTTCTTTAATCTTCTGGTTTATCCTGTCTTTTTGTTCTTCGTACTTTCTATTACCAGATCCAACTTTCGACTAAGAGTCAAACATTGGATATTAATAGGTACAATAATCGCTTTCATCTTTATCAATTATTTTCATTCACTAAGCTTAAGTACTGACCAGAAACTCGTAAATCTGGATTTATTTTACCAGGATACCAGACCAGGATCTTTTAACTATTGGAAGAATTGGCAAACCTTATTCAAGGGAACAATTATTCCACTAGTGTTTGTCAGCTTGATCTCCTTTGAGTTTTTTCGTTTCACACGAGCTAACCACAGTACGTCTAAAAAGATACTATTGTACATCCTGCTTACCGTGATCTCGTTTTTTTTCTTATTTAATCTGTCATCAAACCTTCTTTACAAAAAGCTCGAAATTACATCCGGTTGGTCCATGATTGAGTGGCCCGTGGATATCTCTTTTCTTTCGGTGGTAATTGCTCTGCTTTCTCTAATTGCCCTTCTTGTTAATAGTGGTGTTGCGTTTTTGCCTCCAGCAAAATATGCTTCCAGTTCTTTAAATAAGAACAGTTATGATGAAATGATTACAGAAATTTCCAGAGTCATCCGGGAGAAGCAATTATACAAGCAATTTGACTTTAATTTGAAACTCCTTTCTAATGAACTAAACTCCAACCCGGGCTATATCTCGCAAACCATTAATCATGGCTTAGGTATACGATTTAATGATTACATCAATCAATTCAGAGTTGAGGAAGCAAAGCGCCAACTCCGATCCCCTGAAAATAAGCACTTAACTATTGAAGCCATTTCAGAACTATGCGGATTTAAGTCAAAATCAACTTTTTTCAGAGCTTTCAAAAAAGAAACAGGCCTCACCCCAAAACAATTTATTCAAGTCAGTAAAAAAAGTTCTGATGGATAAATTGAAACTTCATTATCTGCTGAAACAACTCTAAAAAGAAGAGAAAACAACATTTTTGTAATCGAACAATGATATTACAAAGATGAAATCAGGATGTGTATTATGGCTCCTTTTAATGAGCTTTTTCCCTGGAGTTTATACCGGCTGTATTGCTCAGGAAAAGAGTAATGACCAGCATGTCTTCTACTATTCAACCGTTGAATTTGTAGAAACACCATTATCCCCCATAAAAGGAAGTGTCCCTTTGAATAAAGAAGAGGCGATGAATCGAAACCATTACCGCTTTTTATATAACGAAAAGCACCAATTGGTATCTGTTTCATTCTTTAACGGGAATACACCCAGAAACCCCAATCATACGGCCAGTTTGTTTACGCTTGCGCATTTTATGAAATTCGATTATGGAGAGAAATCGGAGACTATTTCTTTCTTTAATACACAAGGCGAACCAGTTGAAGTACTTGGCAACTGTACTCTTTTTATGTATACCTATAATGATTTGGGTTTCAGAAACAGACTTTATTTTCTTAATAAAGATCATCAGCGATTAACAAATAGCTGGGGAATCTATGAGTATCAATGGGAATACCTTGATGATGGAAGCGTTATCGAAGATCGATACGACGAGAAAGGTAATCGCGTTACGATTCGCCCGGGTTTTGAATTTCACCGCCTGAGATTATACTTCAACCCATCCGGGCACATTGCATTAATGCAAAATATAGATGAGAATGGAAATCTGGTGGAAAATAGCTCCGGGGCCTCACAAGACAGAATAACCACCAATTCCCAGGGTAATTTTCTGGAATGGAACGTCCTCAACAACAGGAATGAACTGGAAAAAGGGAACGGTCCAAATGTGGCGATAGGTAAACAGGAATTTAATGAATACGGGTACGAAGTAGCTCTTGAACATCAGGACGAAAAAAGTCAATCTATTGCCAGCCATTATGGCATAATCAAGAGCAAAACAAAATTTGATCAGTTCGGGAATATCCAGGAGCGTACTTTTTATGACGCGGAAGGAAATCCGGATATACACAGTAATGCAGGTTATCACAAACTATCTCTGACATGGGATGAGCAAGGCAACAAAAGGAAAAGCCTGAGGTATTTTGATGTAGCAGGCAACCCCTGCCTGCATGAAACGAGAGGTTATCACGGTGTTCGATATGAGTATGATGATCAGGGAAGAATTTCAAAAATAAGCTATCTCTCAACGTCAGATAAGTTGATCAACCGTAAAGATAATGGTCATGCTTATTCAGTTTATAAATATCGGGATGATGGTGAAGTACAGGTTGTTCATTACGACACATCTGATTCGGAAATAAAGCTATGAAAATTGGTTGTTGATTATTTATATATCAACCCTTCGAACCAACCGGATACCCGCATATCTTCATTCAAATAGATTAGTGTGAGCCAAATTGAGTCGTAGATCCCATGGATGAATACAAGCAACAGTAAGTTGGTTCTGTTTTTATAAAACAAAAAAGCAAAAAACAGTGATCCTATAGTTATTCCAATAATGCCGGATAACCCCTGGTAACCATGGGACAGGCCAAAATAGACCGCAATAATTACACCTGATATCCCCCATGCTTTATTTGAACCCCCCATTAATTTGGCTAAACGCTTCATATAATATCCGTGAAACAGAAGCTCCTCTCCCATCGCTGCGAACACCCACATGATAATCATCATAAGTAAGTAGTTGCCAAAATCTCCCCGTAAGTCATCCAGTGAACTTAAATCGTTGTCACCCAGGTGATGCTGAAGGACACCATCAATGACTCCCGTCACAAAAAAATAGACGATGGATATCCAAACACTGGTAATAATCGTCTGAAGAGTTATTTTTTGCCCTATTCCGAAATAGGACCAATCCCACTTCTTTTGCCAGGCAATGAATAAGACCACTCCCAACCCAAAAAAGTACCCAAAATTTCTATCTGAAAGCGATAGCAAAATGGCAATAAGTATGACTATTAAAACCGAGTAGGGTTTGGATAAAAAGGTAAATAATTTAGCTTTCATGTCACCGGATAATTTTATTCTTCCTGATTTGCAGGCGAATGTATCAAGCAATCCGTTGTTCATAAAAAAGTTGGGATGAACGACCCTTTGCACCTAAAAAAGGGCATCATAACCGTTATGAAGTTCGTTCTTCACACGAATCAGACTGTTTGTCACCTACTGAAAGCTGTTTATCAAGTTTCTTTACTTGGAATAAAATGAAGGTTACCTTTGAACCATGAGCATGCCATCAAAAATCCTGCAAAGGGCGCTTTATTCCATAGTGCTTGTTTCATTGATAATTCCAGGAGGTATCATCATTATTTACCTGATCTATACTGGTGAAGATTCAGTGACATTTACCTTCGATACGTCAGTGGGTACAATACTCATTCTGTATTATATCATTCTGTTTTTCACATTGATATCGCTGGTTATTTATTGGTTCATCGGGCAAATGAAAGATCTACTGGCCATGCGGCATGAAAAGAAAAAGGCGGAGATAATGTTGCTTCAATCTGAAGTAAATCCTCATTTCTTCTTTAACATGTTGAATAATCTCTATGCAATGGTGGATAAGGACCCTCTCCTGGCTAAAGAGGTAATATTAAAGCTATCGGATATCATGCGGTATAGTATTTATGAGGGTAAAAATGAGCTGGTCACGCTGAAGGAGGAAATTGATTTTATAAATAATTACATTAACCTGCATAAGGTGCGGTATCACAGGGAAATTGATGTGCAGTTCACTGTAGAAGTGGAAGATGACCAGGCGAAAGTCACTCCCCTTTTATTCATTATTTTGGTTGAGAATGCTTTCAAGCATGGAATAGAAACCATTACCCATAATGCATTTATACATTTAAGGTTGACATCAGACACTCATAAAATAACGTTTGAGGTTGAGAACAATTTTGAAAAGAATCAAGAAAACATGACCGGAATAGGATTGACGAATCTGAGACGAAGACTTGAATTACTCTATGCAGAAAGGAGTAAATTTGATACTGAGATTAAAGATGATATCTACTATTCTAAACTCGAAATATCGGTTAAATGAAATACATTATAGTGGATGATGAACACTACGCTCACGACGTCATTAAAGGATATTGTGAGCAAATGGAGCATTTACAATTCGTAAAAAGCTGTTATGATGCCATTGAAGCTTTAAATATCTTAAAAAGTGAACAAGTTGATTTGATTTTTCTCGACTTGAATATGCCCAAAATATCCGGGTTTGATTTTTTAAAGACGTTGTCCAAACCACCAAAGGTTATAGTTACAACTGCCTATAAAGAGTTTGCCGTCGAGGGTTATGAGCTGGATATTGTTGACTACTTACTCAAGCCCGTTTCTTTTGAACGCTTTATTAAAGCCATAAACAAAATAGATAGTGTTGATGCGAACAAAGCAATGAGCCGTTCGGTACTGTCAAATGATAGAGAAGATGAGAACCGGATATTTCTTCGATCCAATAAAAGCTACATCCAGGTTGATTTGAAGACTATTTTGTTTGTTGAATCAACAGGCAACTATTGCAAGGTGGTTACCCTGGATAGTGAAATAGTAATTCGGGATAAAATCTCGAACGTCATCAAGACACTTCCGTCCGACAATTTTTTCCAGGTTCATAAATCCTTTATTGTATCAAAAAGTCAGATTAATTCTATTGAGGGCAACAGAATAATGATCAGGAATTATGAAGTGCCCATCGGTAAATCTTTCAAATTAAATGTAAATCGGATATTAAGTGGAAGCTGATCCAAAAATCATGATAAGAATGAGATGTTGATTCCATGGAGTGGATCTTTAAAACCTTCAACAGGTAATTCATGTTACATTTAAAATCAATTTACGCGCATGAACCAAAAAGAACTCTCTCAGTTGACCGACACAGAACTGCTGGAAGTAGCGAAGAAGAACAAACCATCACCCATAATTGATGCCTTCTTTATTGGGTTTTTAATCGGAATCATTATTTATAGCGTAGCTGCGAGCACCTGGGGTCTTGTGACCCTAATCCCGTTGTTTGTGATTTACAGACTTCTGAAAAAACCCGGGCAATACGAGGCGCTGCAGAAAGAGTTAAAGGAACGTAACCTGCGACAACTTTAATAAACTTCAGGCTATATCAATCCTGGCATTACAAGAAAGTCCTTCAAACTTAACATGACTACCGATTTTATGTGAGACAAAGAAATTGGTGGTCTGAGCTTTTGAATCGCGACTGACACACATTTCGGGATATTTGGATTTTTTTTGGTAGATAGAACTAGCTGGGCTTAATTAGAATATGAATCTAGAACTAATCAAATCTGATAGAATTGATGAACTGACAAACTTTCTCATGCTTGTATCTGTTCGACTTATCTCCTATGATAAAAAATTAGTTCCTCTTCCAAATTCTGATGAGAAATTTGGTTTGATTCCTCGTTGTAATAGAATGATTATCGAGGTGATAAACAAAAGTAATTCCACCTTAAATGATCTGCTGTTAACTGTTTACAGAAAAAACTCTAAGCTTGGAAAAGACAACTTTGATACTGTCCCTATCAAGACATACGAACTTCTTCCAAGGTCTACTGGCAAATATGAAATAATAGTTTTTGACCCATTTAATGAGAAATTTAATGGTGTGGAGATATGGGTCTCAACTAAGGAAGATTGGGAATTAAGAGCAAAAGCCGAAAAGTGGCTTGACCGTGCTGAAGATTTTTCAAAAAGGAAATATAGTCTATTGGATAGAATTAAAAATAAGATAAAATTAGACTAACAATTTCTAGGCTTCATTTAATAACAGTTTATCCTACCCTCAATCAATGATAAATATATTCAGGAAAATAAGGCACAACCTGTCCTCTGAAAACAAAATTGGCAAGTACCTACTGTATGCCTCCGGAGAAATAATTCTCGTGGTAATCGGGATATTAATTGCAATACAGCTGAACAGCTGGAAGACAGAAACTGATGAAAATGCTGAAGTATTAAACGATTTGAATGGCCTTTATGCCGAATTGAATCAGGACTCGGAACGTATGGATACCTTGTATGCATTCTATGCCGATAAAACCAATGCTATTCAACGATTACTTGAATATAATGACACGTCTGTCCAGCTATCAAATCATGCGTTAGGAGAACTATTCAATTCAACCCTTGAATACAAAAAATTTTCAAGCAAAAGGAGTACTTACCTTTCGATGATAAGCGGAGGTTATATTAACAAAATCAAAGACAAAGATCTTATCAATGAAATAATTAAATATTATGAAAGCCCCTACCTGACCTGGTCCACAGAGATATATGGAAATATTTCTGAATCAATTGATTATAGCCAGACTGAATTGTACCATTCAAATGACGGACTAATCAGGCTGAAGAGGGATAATTCTATCCCAAATTGGACGTTGACTAATGATCAGTATAAGTCGGAGTACGCGAAATTGATTCAATCAAAATGGGCAATTGATATTCTGACTAACTTTCTTAAACAGAGTAATTTTATCTTTAGTAATCTTGAAATGTACAAGAAATTGAATGATCATTTGAGAGAAGAGATTAAAGAATATACCATCAATGGGATTAATGACTAAACAAATGAGTGGCTAAAGTAATACAAAGATTTTTTAGCCGGATAAACAGATATGAGAACACCCATGATCACCCCGGAAGGGATGCAAAAGCTGAAAGATGAATTAAACCATCTCTGGAAAGTAGAGCGCGTTGAAACCACCAAAAAGGTTTCCCGGGCAGCCAGCCTGGGTGACCGTTCCGAAAATGCCGATTACCACTACAATAAAAAACGCCTCCGTGAAATTGACCGGCGAATTCTGTATCTGCGTAAATGCATCGATGACTTTAAGGTCGTGGAATACCATCCGCACCAGGAAGGCAAGGTCATGTTTGGCGCTTGGGTGGAAATTGAAAATGATAAGGGCCTTAAGAACCGCATGTTGTTTATTTAAAACAAGTACTTAACCATAAACTGCAATCGTCTGCCAGTACCTTGCGTATCATTTACATTCGTGCGCTGTACCATCATGAATTCTACTCCGGTGTTCAAGCTCTTTAATGGAGACCAAATCAAATTAGCGTGGCCCGATAATCCGGCTTTCATATCATACCCTTCTTTGTATTCTGAAGGATCAATAGAATACCAGTTTGAATTGATATTGGTAACAAGGGTGTTTGACAAACGAAACGCAAATCCACCTCCTAAATTCCATGCAGGCATCGTTTCTAATGTGCCTTCCGGCGTTACAATGGCAGAAGCTTGTGTGCCAATTGTAGCCACTATTTGGCTACCCCATCCGTGTCCATAGCTAGCCATCCAACGGAACCAATGCTTTTTTGCACCAAAGTATTCACGCCCGCTAAAGCTAAAGCCCCAACCTAGTGCTCTGGAATTGGGCATTGCACCCAAACCATCCCATCGGAGTTGAAAAACCGATGCTCCTAAAAACAACCGTCCACCTGCAGCTGTTTTTTTTGTAATTCGGCCAGTCAAAAGAGGGAGTTGCTGGCTAGCTTGGCCAATAGTATCCCTGGCGTCAATACCCGGATACTCAAGCATTTCTAAGGCCAGCGCATACATAAACTTGCTTCCAAGTTTGTCTTCCCAACGTACTTGAGCTCTTCGCGTTCCGGTTAATGCATCACCTGCAGCAAAATCAATAGTAGCTGGTACGGCAAACAAATCTGATTGCGTACCCCAGGTTCTACCAACAAGTAATCGGCCCATTACACCGTATGCATGGCGGAGTCTTGGTGCTTGGTTAAAGGCCCCGCGATCGAGGTTGTAAAAGTCTAATTCAATAAATATCTGATAGGGACGTCCGGCCTCATTTATGCTTCGAATATCAAAATTGAACCTCGATTCGCGGGCATGCATATTCATGTAGCCGCTTTGCGCGGGGCGGCCATCTCCTGCTACAGGTGCATTTTGTATTTCATATTGAAACCGGTCGTATCCGCCATCAAAATCCTGGATGTAATCCAATTTCACATAGCCACCTATAGCCATCCGGGCTTT